>JAGRDS010000007.1 GCA_020446945.1 Parvularculaceae bacterium | reverse complement strand
GGGCCGAAAATCCCCCTTCACATCGCCGAAGTCTTTGGCTAAGAAGCGCCCACCGCTCCCGGGGGTATCCTTCGGGCCCGGTGCGGTTGTGGCGTAATTGGTAGACGCGCAGCGTTGAGGTCGCTGTGGAGCAATCCGTGGAAGTTCGAGTCTTCTCGACCGCACCATTTTCTTCAATTCAGCAACGAGGACATATCGAACGGGCCGGCGCGCCGGAACGGCCGGCGCGCGCTGCGGTATCGTGCGATGCGGCGCGATCTAGTTTCGCTTCAGCGTCGCGGTTAGTCCCGCAGGTCCAGGTTCGTCGCAATGATTTTGCGCGTGGCCCTGCCCCCGACCGGCGTAGCGGCCGCATCCGCCGGCGGCGGCCGGCCTGCTCGCCGAATTGCGCCAGCCCGGCTGGTTAACGAGGCGTAAAGATTGCAGCGGCCTCGGTTAACATGGCCCGCAAGCTCGTCATCGCCGCCGCGTCCTTCGCCGTTTTCGCAGCCAGCGCGGCGGCCGAAACGCTCGTCATCCGTCCTGATCCGTGTCCGGCGCCGGCGGATGCGCCAAAATTCATCATGTTTCTCGATACCGACGCCGGCGATCTCAATCCCGATCGCGCGTTTTCGGACGATGTCGTCGTCTATTACGCGGTCCCGCGCCGGGGCTGGGCCTCAGCGCGGATTCTCGCACGTTTCGATATTGAGGGCGGGGATCGCCGCGCGGATTTGGCCGGCGTCTGCGGGCGTTAGGCCCCGCCGGCCCGGCGCGTAGACAAGCCGATCGGTCCTTTCTAAGAGACGGCTCCCGCCTTTTCCGGAGCCATTTAAATGCGTCTTTCCCGTTTCTATCTGCCCTTGCTCAAGGAGACGCCGTCCGAGGCGCAGATCGCCTCGCACCAGTTGATGCTTCGCGCCGGGATGGTCCGCCAGGAGAGCGCCGGCATCTACGCCTGGCTGCCGCTCGGATACCGCGTGCTGAAAAAGATCGAACAGATTGTCCGCGAAGAGCAGAACAGGGCGGGCGCGGTTGAAATGCTGATGCCGACGATCCAGTCCGCCGAGCTTTGGCGCGAGAGCGGGCGCTATGAGGCTTACGGCAAGGAGATGCTCCGGATCAAAGATCGGGCCGACCGCGAAATGCTGTTCGGCCCGACGAACGAAGAGATGATAACGGAAATCTTTCGCGCCGGCGTTCGTTCCTACAAAGACCTTCCGAAAATGCTCTATCACATCCAGTGGAAGTTTCGCGATGAGGTGCGGCCGCGTTTCGGCGTGATGCGCGGGCGCGAATTCCTGATGAAGGACACATATTCCTTCGACGCCGATCAGGCCGGCGCGCGAAACAGCTACAACAAGATGTTTGTCGCCTATTTGCGCACCTTTGCGCGCATGGGCCTTACATCGATCCCGATGCGCGCCGACACCGGCCCGATCGGCGGCGATTTGAGCCATGAATTCATCATTCTCGCCGACACCGGCGAAAGCGCTGTTTTTTGCGACCGCAAATTGCTGGAGCTGGACGCGCCCGGCGCCGATACTGATTTCGACAGCGACCTCCAGCCAATGATTGATCGTTATACGTCCTATTACGCGGCGACGGAGGAGAAACACGACGCCGCCGAATTCGACAAGGCGGTCGCTGAAAGCGACCGCATCTCGGCGCGCGGAATCGAGGTCGGCCACATCTTTTATTTCGGCGATAAATATTCAAAACCGATGAAAGCGGTCGTCACCGGCGCTGACGGAAAGGACCGGCCCGTCGAAATGGGGTCTTACGGAGTCGGCGTTTCGCGCCTCGTCGGCGCAATCATCGAAGCCTATCACGATGACGCCGGATGCAAATGGCCCGCGCCCGTCGCGCCGTTTCACGTCGGCCTTATAAACCTGAAGGTCGGCGACGCGGCGGCGGACGAAGCGAGTATCAGGGCCTATGCGGCGCTCGAAGACGCCGGCGTGGAGGTTCTTTACGACGATACGCCGGCGCGGCCGGGCGAGAAATTCGCGCGCATGGACCTGATCGGCCTGCCGCATCAGCTCATTATCGGGCCGCGCGGCCTCGCCGCCGGCAAGGTCGAGGTCAAGCGGCGCGCAGACGGGCATCGCGATGAAATCGCGCTCGGTGCGGCGATCGACATGCTGAAGCGCGATGTCGCCTCGGCGCTCAAGGTCTGACCGTCCGTTCGGCGCAGGATCCGTCCCGATTGGTGCCAGCGTTCATTGAAAAGCGCCGCATATTAACCGGGCGCGCGATAGAACGCGCCGCCCGCCGGAGCGGGTCATTATTTTGCCATCGCGCCGAATTGAGCTAGGAGGCGCATGTTGAAAGTCCGGTCTTTCCTATGAGCAACGCCGTTTCCGAAGCGCCCGCTTCGACGCCGCCATTCTCCTTTTTCGAGTGGATGGTCGCGCGCCGCTATCTCGGCGCGACCAAATCGGGAAAGGGCGTGTCGCTGATCTCCATCATCGCCTTCGGCGGGATTTTGCTGGCGGTCGCCGTCCTCATCATCGTCATGTCGGTGATGCAGGGTTTCAGAACCAAGCTTCTGGATCAGCTTCTCGGCGTTAACGGCCACATATTCGTCCAGAGCGACAGCGTTATCACCGACTATGAATCCCTGATTGAAAAATTCCGCGCAGCGCCCGGCGTTACCGCTGCGGTGCCGCTTATACAATCGCCCGTTTACGCCAGCGCCTTCAATGAAACCGGAATAATCATGCGCGCCCTCAGGAAAGAAGACCTGATGGCGATCAATTACGTCACCGGCGTCGATCCGGAAACCGGCCGCAGCCACGTCGTCGCCGGGTCGTTCGACAATTGGGGCGTCGGAAAAAACGGCGGAAACGAAATTGCGATCGGCAATCGCATCGCCTGGTCTCTCGGCGTCGGTCCCGGCGACAAGGTCACGCTGATCAGCGGCCGCGGCGCGGATACGCCGTTCGGGCCGACATTGCAAAAAAAGGCGTATACGGTCGGCGCAATATTCGAAGTCGGTAATTCCGAATATGACGGCTTTATCGGTTTTATGCCGCTTGAACAGGCGCAGATTTTTTTCGGATTCGGCGACGGCGTTCAGCAGATTGAAATCAAGGTCGCCGATCCCGAACGGGTCAAATCCTACAAGCCGGCGCTCGCCGCAATCGCGCCCGGCATGACGATTCGCGACTGGCAGCAGCAAAACCAGTCATATTTCAACGCGCTGCAAACCGAACGAAGCGTCATGCGCCTTATACTTCTGCTCATCGTCGCTGTCGCCGCGCTCAACATCATCACCGGGCTTATCATGCTCGTCAAAGACAAGACCGGCGATATCGCCGTTCTTCGAACGATGGGCGCGACGCAAGGCTCGATCATGCGAATATTCTTTCTTTCCGGCTCGCTTATCGGCGTCATCGGAACAATCGCCGGCGCAGTCGCGGGCGCGCTGTTCGTCTGGAACATCGACGCGATCGAGACATTCCTTTCATGGCTGTTCAATACCGATCTGTTTCCCGCCGACGTTTATTATTTCAACGCCATTCCGGCGAAAATGCAGTGGCGTGAAGTCGGATTGATTGTAGGGTGGTCGCTTTTCATGTCTTTCGTCGCGACGATTTATCCGGCATGGCGCGCGGCGCGTCTCGATCCTGTGGAGGCGCTGCGTTATGAATGAGGCATCTTCGCGCGGCGACGGCGCGGTGTTGCGCCTTCAAGGCGTCGGGCGACGCTACGGCGAACTTGTCATTCTGCGGCCGTCGGACTTCGCCTTGAAACGCGGCGAAACGGTCGCGTTGCTGGGCCCCTCCGGTTCGGGGAAGTCGTCCTTGCTGCACATCGCCGGCCTGCTGGAAACGCCGAGCGAGGGTGAGGTTTACATCGGCGGGGTCGCCACGTCGAAACTCGATGATGCGCGCAAGACGCGCCTGCGCCGGGATTATCTCGGTTTTGTTTATCAGTTTCACCATCTGCTGCCGGAGTTTTCCGCACTCGGCAATGTGTCGCTTCCCCAGCTTATTCGCGGGGCCGGCAAAACACGGGCGGAGGCCGAAGCCAGTCGCCTGCTTGGCGCGCTGGGGCTCGCCGAACGGGTCAATCACCAGCCGGGGCAGCTTTCAGGCGGCGAACAGCAGCGAACGGCGATCGCCCGCGCCCTCGCCAATCATCCAAGAGTACTTCTGGCGGACGAACCGACTGGAAATCTTGATCCAAAAACCTCCGACAAAGTATTTGAGGCGTTGATTGAAATCGTACGGGCGGAGGGCCTGGCCGCGCTTATCGCGACGCATGACAGCCGCCTCGCTCGAAAGCTCGATCGCATCATCGTCATTCGCGATCAGGCCCTTGTCGAAGTCGGCGTCGACGCGCTCGACGCCTGACAAGTCTGTTTGGCCGGATCTTCCGCTTGCGTCATAATGCAGGACGCAGACGGGAGGATCGCGATGAGCTGGAAGCGGGCGATTGTCAACGCGCCGACTTTGTCGGGCGTTATCGAAGAACAGGCGAAAATCCAGCCGGACCGTACGGCGCTTCGATTTGAAGGCCGCTCATGGACATTTCAGGAATTGAACGCATGGAGCGATCAGGCGGCGCAGGCGCTGTCGGCGCGCGGCCTTCGGCGCGGCGACCGGCTTTGCTGGCTTGCGCGCAATTTTTCCGTTTTCTGGCCGGCGATCGTCGCATGCTCGAAGATCGGCGCCGTCATGACGCCCGTAAACTGGCGGCTCGCGCCGGCGGAAGTCGCCCAAATCATTGCAGACGCCGCGCCGAAGCTGATTGTCGGCGAAAAGGCGTTCACAGACCCGCTCGCCACGCAGATTGACCTTCAGGCGTTCCCCTTAATGCTCCTCGAATCAGACGGCGTCGACGGTTTCGAGAAAATGATCGACGCGCACGATCCGAAAAGGCCGGATTATGCACCGGCGCGCGATGATATTGTCGTACAGCTTTATACGAGCGGTACGACCGGTCTGCCGAAAGGCGTCGTGCTTTCCAATCGGTGTTACCAGGAACTGGGCGAGGCCGGTATCGAAGCGGGCGTTCTGGCGCCGCAGCATGATGATGAGGAAGCGCTGCACGCCTTGCCGCATTTTCATATAGCCGGCGTCAATTTCGGTTTCATGGCCTTCGCGCGCTCGATGCCGGTGATTCAGCATCGCCAGTTCGATCCGGCGGCGATCGTCAGGGAAGCGCAAACAGGAACGCCGCTCAATTCATTCTTCGTGCCGGCGATGATCATGATGGTGCTGCAGGCGGCGAAAGCGGCCGGCGCGCCGGTCGAAAATTTCGCCAATGTAAGTTACGGCGCCGCGCCGATGCCGGAGCCGCTTCTGGATGCGGCCATGGCCGCAATGCCGAAAGCGCGTTTCACGCAGTTTTACGGGATGACAGAAACAACGGGCGGATTAAGCGTTCTTTCGCATGAAGATCATGCGAAAGGCTGCAAACAGCGTATTTCCGCCGGCAAGCCGCTCCCCGGATGCGAGGTCAGCGTCGTCGATCCGGAAACGCGAAATGAAGCGCCTCAAAGGGCGGTGGGCGAAATCGTCATGAGATCCCCGTTCATTATGGAGGGTTACTGGAACAAGGCCGATGCGACGCGCGCCGTTTTGCGCAATGGGTGGTACTGCACGGGCGATGCGGGGCGATTCGATGAGAACGGCTTTTTGTATGTTGTCGACCGCGTAAAGGACATGATCATTTCGGGCGGAGAAAATATTTATCCCGCCGAGATCGAAAATATTCTCGCTGCGCATCCGGCCGTTCTGGAAGCGGCGATCGTCGGCATGCCGGATGAAAAATGGGGCGAGCTTGTGCGCGCCTTTATCGTGAAGCGCCCCGGGGCCGAACTCACGCCTGAGCAGGCGATTGAATTTCTGGCTCCCAAAATCGCCGGCTTCAAATTGCCGAAAAAAATTGAATTCCTTGACGCCCTGCCGCGCAATCCGTCCGGTAAAATTTTGAAGACGACGCTGCGCAAACTCTGACGCGCTTTGAGAACTCGTCCCGGCGGAAAAACTGCGAGGCGCGTCGCATGGCGGATTGCTGTCGAATGATCCGGCGTTCGGATGATTGCATTCCTTTTCACGAACCGGCGCGGAATTTCGAAGTCTTTGTTTCGCAAGAATTATTCCGGGTCATTCGCGCGCGCAGGAGACGGGAGGCGGACGCGGCGCGTGAATTGCGGCGCATCTGCAATTCAGGGTGGTTCTTTAACGCCTGAAGTGATACCCGTATGCAGGGGCATCATCTTGGATGTCTTAAAAAAGATAAGTAACTGGATGGTGTCACATGAGACTAGAAGTAATGGCGGCGCTTTCAGCCGCCTTTTTGCTTGCAGGTTGCGCAACGGCGGAACAAACAGCGGCGCGTCAAGAGGCGGACCAGCAGCGGCTGGCCCTCGTTAAAGCGCAGGACGAGGCGCAGGCGCTGGAAGACGGAGAGAAGGTCTCTCTCGACGCTTCGCTTGAAGAGCATGGAAAAATGACCCTTCTCGACGACGAAACAGGCGAAGAGAAGTTAATCTGCAAATACGAAAAAATGACCGGCTCGCGGTTCGGACGCAAAGTCTGCGCGACGCCGCGCGAGTGGGAGCAAAAGCGGATCGACTCGCAGGAAAACGTTCGCAAGACGCAGCGGAACATGGACGCCAGGTGTCCGGGCGGTTCGCAAGCCTGCTAGGCGTTGCGGTCCGATAAATAATCAGGAAAGCGCCGGAGATTGTTCCGGCGCTTTTTTTGTCCGTATTAAAGCCGCGCCAGTTCGATCCATTTATCGATGACGAGATCGATATGTTCGTCATTGCCGAGCAGTCTGTCATGAACAAGCAATCCCGTCATCATCGCGCGTGAAATCGTCAAAATCGCGCGCAAGCCTTCGGCCGTCTGGCTCGTCGACGGCAGCAATTCGGCCAGCTCCGCATCTATCAGTTCGCGCCAGCGCGCCAGCGCCGGCGTCGTGCGCTCGCGCAAGGTATCATCCGTTCGCGACGCAGTCAGTATTTCCAGGATCGCTGCATATTCATCGCTGCAAAACTGTTCGCGCCATGAGCGGCGAACGACTTCGCCGAACGCATCCGGGTTTTGCGCGAGTTTAATGCGCGCGCGTGCGAACCATTCGACCGACCGCGTCAGGACAAATTCGAATACGCCTGCGACAAGATCCTCTTTCGACGGGTAATGATGCTGGAGCGCACCCTGGCTGACGCCGGCGCGCGCCGCGATCTTGCCGATTGATGTTCCATGATAGCCCGCGTCGGCGAGACAGGCCGCCGCCGCTTCGCAGACGCGGCAACGCATCGCCTCGCTTTTTTCGCGTTGGCGGCTGTAAACTTCAGCATCTGCTTGCGGCGCTTGACCGAATTCCGGGCCCGACATACGCCTGAAAGCCTCGACTGTTTGCGCACCGCCTGTCAATGAAACTGCGCAGTATAGAGGTACTCATGCAGCTATCCTCGGAACACGAACAAATTCGTTCGACGCTGAAAAAATTTATTGACGCCGAAATAAATCCTTATGTCGACGAGTGGGAGAGGGCGGAGATTTTTCCGGCGCATCAGGTCTTCAAAGGTCTCGGAGATCTGGGGCTGCTCGGCGTCAACAAGCCCGTCGAATATGGCGGCCTCGGTCTCGACTGGTCCTACGCCGCTGTCGTCGCCGAGACGCTCGGCCACGTAAATTGCGGCGGGGTGCCGATGGCGATCGGCGTACAGACGGACATGGCGACGCCGGCGCTGGCGCGCTTTGGTTCCGATGCGGCGAAAAACGATTTCCTTCGCCCCTCCATCGCCGGCGATTTCGTCGCTTGCCTTGGCGTGTCGGAAGTCGGTTCAGGTTCCGATGTCGCGTCGATAAAAACGACGGCGAAGAAGGATGGCGACGATTATGTCGTCAATGGCGGAAAAATGTGGACGACGAATGGCGCGCAGGCTGACTGGATGTGCCTGCTCGCCAATACCTCGGACGGTCAGGCGCACCAGAACAAAACGCTGATCTGCCTGCCGCTGAAAGACGACGGCGGCAAACACAGAAAGGGCGTTGAAGTCGCGCGCAAACTGAAAAAGCTCGGCATGCGATCGAGCGATACGGCTCAGTTCTATTTTGAGGACGTGCGCGTGCCCCGGCGATACCGCATCGGCGAGGAAGGCGCGGGCTTCACCTATCAGATGCTGCAGTTTCAGGAAGAAAGGCTATGGGGCGCATTGTCGAGCCTTGTCGGCATGGAAAAAACGATAGACGCGACGATCGAATACACGCGAGAGCGCAAGGCGTTCGGCAAATCTATCCTGGACAATCAGGTCGTGCATTTCCGTCTCGCCGAACTGAAAACCGAGATCGAGGCGCTCGGCGCGCTGTCGTGGAGCGCGGTTGAGAAAATGATCGCCGGCGAAGATGCGACCATGCTGGCTTCAATGGCGAAGCTGAAAGCCGGACGCTTGTTGCGCGAGGTGAACGATTCCTGCCTTCAATATTGGGGCGGCATGGGGTTCATGGAGGAAACGCCGGTAAGCCGCGCCTATCGGGACGGACGGCTGGCGTCTATCGGCGGCGGCGCCGACGAGGTCATGCTGTCGATTATCTGCAAATATATGGGCGTATCGCCGGGTAAAACGAACCGCGCCTGAACGCGAGGCGCTAGATATCGACGCCTTTGCGATTGACCCGGGACGGGCGGTTTTCGACGCCGAGGGCTTCAATAGCTCTGGCGCGAAAACGGGCCTTGGTGGCGCTGTTGAGGCGGACATAGGCGCCCGCGCGCCCGCCATATTCCTCGCCGTATATATCGGCCGCGACATTGTCGACGAAGTCGCGCTCGGTCGACGAAAGCGTCGACCAATAGGACGAAAAGGCTTCCGCCCCGCCGTCCGACGGGGCAAGGCCAAGCAAAAGGGCCGAAGCCGCGACGATCACCCGTAAACGCACCAAACACCCCATTCCCACGCAACAACCTTACCTTACCGTAATCCGGTTTCAACCGATTGAAGCGATACCGCCGAATTAGGGGGATCGTTTAAGCGCCGGGAAACCATAAGCGGGAGCCTTGCATCGGCCGGAAGCTTCGGCTAAACGCCCCCTTCCGAAGGCGGCCGCCAAAGGGCGGGCCGCGCCGTTCTTATGCCGAGGGTTCCTCCAAATGGCCGTTCCTAAGAAGAAAACTTCGCCCTCCCGCCGCGGCATGCGCCGCGCTCATGACCGGATCGCCAATCCCACTTATGTTGAAGATCGCGAGTCGGGCGAACTTCGCCGTCCCCATCACATCGACTTGAAGACCGGCCGGTATAAGGGCCGCAAGGTGCTGGAGCCGAAAGGCGAATAGCCGCTATTCGCCGGCCCGATTGGTTGCGCCGCCCGGCTATGGGCGGCGTTTTTCTTTGCGGTGCTCGGTCCGCTCGCCCAATTTAGGCGTCCCGCGTCGTTTTTTCGCCCCATTTCGGCGCCGATTCCCGCTAACCTTTTGGTAATCGACTGGCGTGCGCGCTGCGCGCGTCAATTTTGGGCCGGGGCGAAAAGGATCAGTCGTGAAAAATCTGGTGGGGCTTGCGGGTGTCGGATTGGGCGGACTCTTTCTCGCCTCATGCGTGACTTACCCATACGATACAGCGTTCAATTCCTGTGAACGCGAAGCGAATTCCTGTTACCGCCTGTGCGAGGATATCCCCGATGAAGGCGGCTATGTCGCCTGCCAACGCCATTGCGACCGGGATATCGACCGGTGTTTCGATCAGGCCTACACGCCGTATTCGGGCAATTATTATTACGGGTCGTCCTATCCTTCGCCCTGGTACGGCAGATACGGCTCCTGGTATCCGAACACAGGATATTACTTCACCTATAATCATTACGACCGGTATGGATACCGGAAGAATAAGCGCCGGCATTGGAACGGCGATCGCGATTGGCGAAACAATGGGGGCCGCGATCACGGCGGCCGCGACCGGCATGACCCGCGAAATGACAATCCGGTTACGCCGCCGCGCCAGGGCTCGCCGAACGACGCCGAGCCGAACCGTCCGACACGCGGCAGGCCGGGAAGCGGCCCGCGCCGCCAGTTTGAAGGCGATCGCATGATCGATCGCCCGCGCCGGCTCGAACGGCGATATCGCAATAATTCAGGCGCCGCCAATCCCGCCGCGCCGGCGCCCTCGCGCGTGCAACGTCCTTCAGCGCCGGCCGCGTCGCGTCCGCCGCGCCGCCCGCCGCCGGTTGCGGCGCCAAATCCCCAGGCGCCCCCCACGCGAGAGGCGAGCCCGCCGCCGTCGAACGATAATTCCGCGCCGAGGCGGGACCACCCGCCGCGCGGGGCGCGGCGCAATACCGGCGGCCGGAATAATCAAACCCCCGACCGGGACCGCGATTAGGAAAGTATCTCGCGTCACTCCTTGAATAGCTCCTCGCGCGCTTTATAGAGGCGCGTGAACACCGCCCCCCGCGCGAGGAGACGAAATGACCGCCATTATCGATATTTTCGGCCGTGAAATTCTGGACAGCCGCGGCAACCCCACGGTCGAGGTCGACGTCGTTCTTGAAGACGGCTCGATGGGGCGCGCCTCCGTTCCCTCAGGGGCGTCGACGGGCGCGCATGAAGCGCACGAGCTTCGCGACGGCGACGAGCGATATGGCGGAAAAGGCGTCAGGAAAGCGGTGGCGGCGATCAATGGGGAAATATTCGACGCGCTTTCCGGTCTGGATGCGGAAGACCAGATCGAAATCGATGCGACGCTGATCGCGCTCGACGGTGCGGAAAACAAGTCGCGCCTCGGCGCCAACGCCATTCTCGGCGTTTCGCTGGCGGCGGCCAAAGCTGCGGCCGATGCGTCCAGTCTTCCGCTTTATCGTTACGTCGGCGGCGTTTCGGCGCGCACGCTGCCTGCGCCGATGATGAATATCTTGAACGGCGGCGCGCACGCCGACAATCCAATCGATATTCAGGAATTCATGATCATGCCGCTCGGCGCGGAAACCTTCGCCGATGCTTTGCGCTGGGGCGCGGAAATTTTCCACGCGCTCAAGAAAGGCCTTAACAATGCCGGCCACAACACGAATGTCGGCGACGAAGGCGGTTTTGCGCCGAACTTAAAATCAACCGATGAGGCGCTTGGTTTCATCATGAAGGCTATCGAGGCGGCGGGGCGCAAGCCGGGCGAGGATGTATTTATCGCACTCGATTCCGCTTCGACGGAATTTTTCCGTGACGGCAAGTATCATCTTGAAGGAGAAGGGAAAGTTCTCGGTGCGGATGATATGGTCGCCTATTATGAGGATTTCGTTTCGCGCTATCCGATCGTTTCGATCGAAGACGGAATGGCGGAGGATGACTGGGCCGGATGGAAAACGCTCACCGATAGAATTGGCGCGCGTTGCCAGCTTGTCGGCGACGATCTTTTCGTTACGAATGACAAGCGGTTAAAAGACGGCATCGCGAAAGGATGCGCGAATTCAATTCTTGTCAAAGTGAACCAGATCGGCACGCTGACGGAGACATTGCGCGCGGTCGAGCGTGCGCATCGCGCCTCCTATAGCGCAGTCATGTCGCATCGTTCCGGCGAAACAGAAGATTCAACCATCGCCGATCTCGCGGTCGCGACGAATTGCGGTCAGATCAAGACCGGCTCTCTGGCGCGTTCCGACCGCACCGCGAAATACAACCAGCTCCTGCGCATTGAGCAGGAACTGGGCGATGCGGCGCGCTACGCCGGCAAGGCGATGCTGAAATCCTGACGCCGGCGCATCGCGCCGTCCGCCCGGCCTGTTAACGCAAATTTAACCACAATTGGACTCAGGTGAGTCGCAAGCGCGGCGCGCATCAGCGCGCCGCATAAATGACGACGGCGCGGGCGGGCGCTGCGGGGCGGTTATGCGTTTACCAATGCGTTTACTAGTCGACGTTGCAGCGCCGACAGTGTTCATGTGCGGAATATTCTATTTCGGATACAGCGCGATTATCGGCGCGACCGGCTATCGAACGCTCGACGTGCTTCGCGCCGAGGTCGATGAACGCGCCGCGGAAGTTCGCGCCTTGTCCGACAAGCGCCGCAGGCTCGAAATCGTTGCGCGCCAGCTCAATCCGAAATCGCTGGATCCGGACCTTGTCGACGAAAAAATCCGCACCGTTCTCGGCTATGTGGACGAAAACGACGTCGTCGTGCCGCGCGACCAGTTCGAGGAAATATTGAGTGAAGCGGGCGGGCAGCGGGACTTGTGAGGGCGCGAGCCATTGCCTAAAAGCGGGGTCGTTCATGACCGGAGACCTCGATGGCCGCGAAAAAAGCCAAAACCGCCGCCAAGCCCGCGCGCGTTAAGCCGGCCGGAAATCTTAGTGCGACAAAGGCGGAATTACTTAAATATTACAAGGATATGCTGTTAATCCGCCGTTTTGAGGAACGGGCGGGCCAGCTTTACGGCATGGGGCATATCGGCGGATTTTGCCACCTTTATATCGGGCAGGAAGCCGTTGTCGTCGGCGTCGAGGCCGTGAAGAAAGAGGGCGATCAGACTATAACCGGATACCGTGATCACGGTCACATGCTCGCCTGCGGCATGGACCCCAAAGGCGTCATGGCTGAACTAACCGGACGTTCGGGCGGCTATTCCAAGGGGAAAGGCGGCTCGATGCACATGTTTTCGAATGAAGCGAAATTCTATGGCGGTCACGGCATTGTCGGCGCGCAGATTCCACTCGGCGCAGGGCTCGGATTCGCCAACAAATACCGAAAGAACGGCCAGGTGAGCCTGACTTATTTCGGCGACGGCGCGTCGAACCAGGGACAGGTGTTCGAAGCGATGAACATGGCGCAGCTTTGGAAACTCCCCGTCGTTTTCATCATTGAGAATAATCAGTACGCGATGGGCACCAGCGTAACGCGCGCGCATTCCGAAACGCATCTTTACCGGCGCGGCGCAGCTTTCGGCATTCCCGGAATGGAAGTCGATGGAATGGATGTCGTCGAAGTGCGCGAAGCGGCGCGCACCGCAATCGATCACGCGCGCGACGGCGACGGGCCCTATATTCTTGAGATGAAGACTTACAGGTATCGCGGCCATTCCATGTCGGACCCGGCGAAATACAGAACGCGCGAGGAAGTCGACAAGGTTCGCGAACATAACGATCCGATCAAGCGTTGCGAGCAGCGGATTTTCGACGGAGAATTTGCGACCGAGGCCGATCTCAAGGAAATAGACAGGCAGATCAAAGCAGTCGTAAAGGACGCCGCAGATTTCTCGCTCGAAAGCCCTGAACCAGCGGTTGAAGAACTTTATACCGATGTCCTCGCCTGATCGCGGGGCTAACGGGAGAGCGGCCCATTGGAAGATCGCACTCTTTCGTTGATCCACTTTTTTCCGTCTTTCGCGTATGGAGGCCAGCAGCGCCGTCTCGCGACGCTCGTTGAAGGGCTGGGACCGCGATTTCGTCACCGAATAGTATCCCTGGATGGCGATATCAGCGCGGCCGCTTTGATCGAAGGCCTTAATGGCGCGTCGATCGAGACGTTGAAACTGGAAAAGACGCGCTTCCTTTCTGTCGGCAACATTAACGCACTAAAGAGCGCGATCGCCGGTTCCGGTGCGGATTTGGTCTGCACCTATAATTTTGGGTCTATCGAGGCGGTTATCGCCAACAGGATAGGCGCCGGACTTGCGCATATTCACCATGAAGACGGTTTCGGAACGGATGAGCGCGACGGCGAGTTGACGCGCCGCGTCATCGCGCGCCGCGTCCTGCTTGCGAATGCGCGCGTCGTGACGCCGTCTTATGCGCTGGAGAAAGTTGCAACCGAAAGCTGGCGCATCCCGCCCGCGCGCGTTTTTCGCATAACGCCCGGCATCGACTTGCAGCGATTTCGTGTTGCGCCGCGCGACAGGCGAAGCAGCATCGTTGTTGGTTCGATCGGCGCGTTGCGACCGGAGAAAAATTTCCTTCGCCTTGTTCGTTGCTTCGAAAAGGCGGCGGCGAAAAGCAATGCGCGTCTTGTAATTTGCGGCGACGGTCCGGAAAGGGCGCGGCTTGAAGGGGCGATATCGCAAAGTCCCTTGCGTGAACGCATCAGCCTGACGGGGCCGACGAGCGCGCCGGAAACAGCGTTGGCGCAATTCGATATTTTTGCGCTTACTTCCGATACGGAGCAAACGCCCATCAGCATGATTGAAGCGATGGCGGCGAGTTTGCCTGTTATCGCAACCGATGTCGGGGATGTGGCGTTAATGCTCGCTCTTGGCGATGAAAAATCCGTCTACGACATTGACGACGAGACCGGGTTCTCGCAGCGCCTTGAATTCCTGATCGACAATGAGGAGGAAAGGCGCTCGCTCGGCGAACGAAATAGGGTGCGCGCCGGCGAATTCGACCGGCGCGGAATGATCGAAGCTTTCGGCCGGTTGTATCGTGAGGCGGTGAGTGAACGCTGATGCGCGCGGTCGTCGAGAACATCGAAGATCGCGCGGCGTTTAAGGACGAGTGGCGGCGCATTTTCTCGAAATCAGACGCCTTGTTTTTTCTGTCTCCGCCCTGGGTGGAAACGCTGATGGAAACTGCGGCGCACAGCGCCGCGTTCAAATACATTCGCATCTTTGACGATCTGCGCGGCGTATATGGCGCAGCCATTGTCGGCGCACAAGCGGGATCGATGAATCGTGGCGCGCCCGCGCGGATAAATGAATCCGGCGATGACGAACTCGACCGCGTTTACTTGGAATATAACGACATCTTGCTCGCGAATGGCGCAGCGGACGAGGCGCGCATTGAAGCGATAAATGCGCTTATCGAAGCGATGCCGAAAACGAACGAATTCGTTTTCCGAAATGCGCGCCCGGCCCTTGCGAGCGCTGTTAAAGCCGCCGGCGCCGGCGCAGGGCTGACGGCGCGGCCCCTTTTGCGCCAGCCGACATATTATATCGATCTTTCGTCGGAGATCATGAACGGATATTCGTCATCCCTTCGATACAAGATCCGCCGCGCCAGGCGATGCTACGAAGAACGCGGCGACCTTCGCCTTGAAATTCCGCAAGGCGAGGCGGAGCGCGACGTCGCCTGGACCGAGTTGATGCGGCTCCATGCGCGAACATGGAGCGGAAGGGGAAAAAAGGGCGTATTCGGTTCGCCGCAGTTTCTGGCGTTTCATCGACGGCTGATCGAGAGGCGCCCATCCTGCACGGATTTGTTGCGCATCCTCGCCGGCGATCAGACGATCGGCGTCCTTTATAATTTCGTCGATCGAGAACGCGCCTATAATTACCAGAGCGGCTTTTTCTATGAGGCGAACAACCAGCTCGCGCCCGGATTTGTCGCCCATACGCTCGCGGCCGAATATTATCGCGCGCGCGGGCTAAAGACTTACGATCTTATGGGCGGGGATGCGGATTACAAGCGCCGTCTCGGCGAAGAAGGCGAAACGCTCGAAACGATCGTGCTTGAGCGGACGGGAATTCGGTCCGGAATACGCACGGGACTGCGGAATTTCCTCACCTCTGCAAGGCGCGTTCGCAACGAAGGAATGCGTCGAACATGATCAGGGTCCACAATTCCTGCGAATAATCTCCGGCGCCGGCGCGGTGGCGCCGGATCATCGAACCTACATACCGCGCATTGAACAATCCGGAAGACCGCCATTCGTCCGACCGTTTTAGCCTGTCGAGCGGGCCATCAGTGCGGCGCAGCCAATCGGCGATCGGCGGCGCGAAGCCGCGTTTTTTCGATTTGAGTATCGCCGCGTTCAGCCGGCTCGCCTGCGCGGCTTTCAATATGCGTTTGCCGCCATTGGGGCCGAGAAGGTATTTCGGCGGCAGAGTGAAAGCCCATTCCGCCAGCCGATGATCGAGAAAAGGCGCGCGCACTTCCAGCCCGTGCGCCATCGACGCGCGGTCTATTTTCGTCAGCATACGGCCGGGCAGCCACATCTGCATATCTGCATTGCGCGCAAAATTCACCGCATGGTCCGGAACTTCGCCGTTCGGGCTAGTCGCAAAGCGCGCGCAAAACGCGCTGCGCGTTTGCGATTCAAATTCGGGAGCGAGGAACCGGTCCACCCTGTAGGAGAGCGCCATGGAGACGGCGCGCGAATAAGCGGCGGCGCGCTCCTCGCCGAGCGCCTGAAACGTGGTCTTGAAACGCAGCGGGCGCGGCGCCCAGTCAAGTTTTGGATAAAGCGCGCCAAGCGGGCGGAAAACGGCGCGTCGCACGGAACGGGGAATTCCCGCGCGCGCGCGCTCCTCGGCCGCAAAGATTGGATAACGGCGATATCCGGCGAAGATTTCGTCTCCGCCGTCGCCCGATAGCGCGACCTTAACGCGCCGCCGCGCTGCGGCGCAGACCTTGAGCGTCGCCAGCGCGGAAGGATCGGCGAAAGGCTCCCCATAGACCGCGGCCGCCCGGTCGATCAGATTGTCGACATCCAAATCGACCGCTTCCTCGTGGTGATCGGTATTATAGCGCGACGCGGTAAGGCGCGCTTCACGCCGTTCGTCGAACGACCTGTTTTCAAAGCCGATGGTGCAGGTTGTAACGGGCGAGCCGCGCCGCGCCAGCGATGCGACGATGGCGGATGAGTCAACGCCGCCGGAAAGGAACGCGCCAAGCGAGGTGTCGCAGATTGTTTGCGCGCTGACGGCGTCGTCGAGAAGGTCGAGAAGTTCGCGCCGGGCGACTTCTTCCGTTTTTCCGTAATCGATTTCAAAACGCGGCCGCCAGTATTGCTCGGTTCGAAGCGCGCAGCCGCGCTCGGCTGTGAGAACCGACGCCGGCGGCAGTTTGAATATATTTTCGTGGATCGAAAGTGGATCCGGCGTAAAT
This sequence comes from Parvularculaceae bacterium, assembly GCA_020446945.1. Lineage (GTDB taxonomy): Bacteria > Pseudomonadota > Alphaproteobacteria > Caulobacterales > Parvularculaceae > Amphiplicatus. The sequence continues at coordinate 5,172 of JAGRDS010000007.1, read as the reverse complement.
CCGAAATGGAAATATGCGCGCATCGCCTCTGCGGAAAGGCGCATTTCGACCAGTCCCGAGGCGCGAATTGCGCCGGTTTCCGACGCGAAAATGAGAAAACCGTCATTGGTGGTCGCAAAATAGAGCGGCTTTTCGCCGAACCGGTCGCGGACGAGGCGGAGTTTTTCTTCACGTCCGCTCCACCACGCGAATGCGAACATGCCGCGTAGCCGTTCAACAAAAGATGCGCCGTGACCGGCAAGGCCTTCAGCCAGGACTTCCGTGTCCGATTGCGTTTTCCAGCGGACGCCGGGAAGCGTGCGCCGCAGATCGCGGAAATTGTAAATCTCGCCGTTGAACGAGATGATGTTCTCGCCGTGTGAGGCGTGAAACGGCTGTGCGCCGCCCTCCGGGTCGATAATTGCAAGACGCCTGTGAGCGAGGCCGATGCCCGGCGCTGAAAAAAAACCTTCAGCGTCCGGGCCGCGATGTGCGATCGCGTCCGCCATGCGTTTCAGGGCGGCGCGATCTATCTCACGCCGGCCTTCAAGATCGAAAATTCCGGCGACGCCGCACATCTGCCGCTAAACCGAATTCGCCGCGCGCGGCGCCGCGTCCGGGTCAGCGTGGCGGCGCGCGAAGACGATGAGCGCGAGAAGCATAACGGCGTAAATCGCCCAGCCGATTCCGACATGTTCAGGGCCAAGGCCAAGCCGTCGATCGCTCAATGTCGTAACGGCGATGATCACGTAGGCGCGCAGCCAGTTAGCAATGAAAGCAGCGACAAGGGCGGAAAGGATAAATCCGAAGCGGGCGCGGGCGGTCTGAAACGACAGCGAAGCGAGCAGGATCGAAATCATTGCGGATGCGAGCAGGAAGCGCAGGCCGGAGCAGGACGCGGCAATTTCAAACCGTCCGTTCGAAGTCGACAGCAACAGGCCGTCGCGCGCCGTTTCTATTCCGCTCGCATTCAGCATGGCGGCGGCCATGTGCGAGGTCACGCTCTGCAACGCCGGATTCGCCTCCTCGCCGAACGGGACCATGAAAAAAAGAAAGGCGAGTGCAAAGCCCCATTGGCGAGCCAGTGCGCCGCCATAAACGAAAATGATTGCGCCGGCGATCGCAAGCGCGAAAGCGAAATGCTCCACGATCGACAGCGACGCGAAGCGGCCGGCGACGAAGAGCGCAAATGCGGCCGCGATGACCAGCGCGCCGCGCAAGTTGCGTCGAGGTTCGGCGCGTCGCCAGTCGCGCCGGCGCCAGATGAGCCAGAAGGCGATCGGCGCGGCGAATAACCCGTGATGATAGGCGGACGAATGAAGCCAGATCGCCGCCATTGAAACGAAGGCGTCATTCAGCATCATGAGGAGTGAAATCGCGATGACGACAAAAGCGAGGTTCGCGCGCGCCCATGCGCCGCCCGGATAAAGGGCGGCCGCTTTCTCGATATTATTCAATTTCACCGCATTAACCATGGGATGTCCGCACGCAGCATCCGACTGCGCGGCGTGACATGCAAGGTGCGGTCCGTAAAGGAGGGAGGGCGGGTTACTGCGCCGCCGGCTCGCGAATTGAGAAACAATTGAGTTTCGCGGCGCGAATCTTTTCGCAGGTCGCGCTCGCCTCGGTCTCTGAAAGCATCGTAAAGCGCGCCCTGAAAATCGGTGCGCCGCTGTTTTGCGCCGCCGGGGTTACGGCGCGCGCGCGCCCGGTGAGGCCGGCGGCGATCGCAGCGGCTTCAAGTTCTTTTTGAGCCAGCGATTTTGATGAATAAGCGCCGATCTGGACGCTCCATCCCGCCAGCTCGTCGAAATCGCCTTCGCCAAGCATGTTGTCGCTCGGCGTCAGGGCGGACAGCTTTACGCGCTCAAACTCATTGAAATCGTCGCTTCGCGCCGCGGCGATAAGCGCGCCGAGCCGATCGTCGGCCGCCGGAACATTGGAGGCTCCGACAGGACCGAACGAGGCGGCGGCCACTTTCAGTTCGCTCTGGAGCGCGTCGTTTCCGGCTATCGTCGGAACGTCTTTGCGCTGTTCGAGCGCCGCGATTAATGTCGGCTTGAGGCGCGGGGTCGGCGGCTCGCGATGCAGCGCGGCGATCAGGCTCGGCTTTTTCGCGATTGCGGCAAACGCCTCGGTCAGAATTTCTTTCATATGCGCATCGCGCGTGCGCACGGAGCGTCCGCCCAGAACGACGCCGATAAGCCGCGATCCATTGCGGTCGGCCGAAGTCACAAGATTGAACCCGGACCGGCGCGTATAACCGGTTTTGATGCCGTTCGCGCCTTCATAGGTTTTGACGAGCGCGTTATGGGTCAGATAAGTGCGGCCGTTCCACGCGAATTCCGTCGTGTTGAAATAGACGAAATATTGCGGAAAATCCTGCATCAGGCGCTGGCCGAGAACTGCGAGGTCGCGCGCCGTCGTCGTCTGGCGCGAATTCGGAAGGCCGGAGGCGTTTTTGAAAGTGGTCGAGCGCATGCCGAGCTGGCGCGCGCGCGTCGTCATCTTCTGGGCGAATTGCCATTCGGACCCGGATATTCCTTCGGCGACGACGGCTGCGACGTCATTGGCCGATTTGACGACAAGCGCCTTGATCGCCGTTTCAACATCGATCTTCGAACCCGCCGTAAGGCCGAGCTTTGACGGCGGCTGTCCGGCCGCATGGGCCGACACGCTCAGTTCGCTGTTAAGGTTGAGGCGGCCCGCCTCGATTTCCTCAAACAGCATGTAAAGGGTCATCATTTTCGTCAGGGAGGCGGGATAACGGCGCGCATCCGCATAACGCTCGAACAGGACATCGCCGGAATCTGCATGAATGACGAGCGCGGCGTATTTAGGCTCGGACGAACGCCGTTTCGCCTGGGCGTCGCTTGTCGCCCCGATCGACAGGGTGAACGCCAGAGCCGCCAGAAAAACGCTACGCAAAACCGCCGCCATCACCCGAGCCTCGTAAAACAAGGGCCGCTTAGCAACTGAAATCTGGTATCCGCCGCCAAGATTTTCGCCCGCTCGCACCGCCTCACATCAACGCCTGCTTCGTGTCCTCCCAGCAAGCCGTGTGCCGCCCCCGGTTTTATCGCGGCGGAAGGTCGACATTCGTAAAAGTGAGTAAAGAAGTCGTTAAAGTTAAAATCGCGCCTGCCGCCCTGAGACGCTCCGGCCGGGCCCGTTCTGCGGGCGGCCCATGACAATTTTGTTGCAGCGCAACAAAATGCTTGACGAACAGGATTTCACCACTTATGTTGCGTTGCACAATATCCGGCGGCGAATTTGTCGCCCGCCGGAAAGGGAGAAAGTCCATGACCGCCAAGAAAACCGCCGAAACGACCGCGGAGGCCCTCGAATCCGTTATGTCTTTCAGCCCGGAAAGCGTTAAAGATTTCTACGAGCAGTTTGCTAAAGGCTTGAATTCCTTTGCAGATTTCCAAAAAGGCTCGGTAGAGGCCTATATGGCGTCGGCCGGCGCCGTCGCTAAAGGCTTTGAAAAAGCCGCCACCGCCCAGGCGAGCTTCGTGAAAGAGCAGTTCGAAGAAGGCGTTGCGACGGCGAAAGCCGCGTTCGCTTCTAAAAGCGTTCAGGAAGCGATCGAAATCCAGGGTGAATTCGCCCGTACGGCGTTCGAAAAGAACCTCGGCCACGCTTCATCGCTCGCCGACCACTGGACCGGCGTCGCAAAGGATGCGGCCGATCCGCTGACGAAGCGCTACGGCGAATTTGTCGAATACGTTCAGTCGCACCGCGCCTGAACCGCGCCGGCCCGCCTTTCGGGCCAGGCGAAGCGATCTTGAATAAAGACGCCCGTCGGCCAAGCGGCCGGCGGGCGTATTCGCGTTTGGTTAAAATCCGCGTGTGATCGGTGTTTTTCACGCGCGATTTTCCTATTTCCTTCTTTTCAACACTGATTGGATACATACTTAATGGACGGTCGGCGGATTCGCGCGCCGGGCGATGAGGAGATCTGCGGTTTCCGATGGCGAACGAGGAAGACAACAATCAGGGGCCTGGGTTCGGGGTCGGCGTCGTTTCCAAAACGGCGCCGAAAACGAAGCGTCCCTCGCTTTACAAGGTCCTGCTCCTCAATGACGACTACACGCCGCAGGAGTTTGTCGTGTGGCTGCTTCAGTCTGTCTTCGGCAAAGGGCCGGAGGATGCGATTCGTATTATGCTTCTGGTTCACCAGAACGGGGTCGGCGTATGCGGCGTATATACCTATGAGGTCGCCGAAACGAAGGTGGCGCAAGTGATGGAGCTGTCCCGCCGAAACCAGCATCCGCTCCAATGTACGATGGAAAGGGAATAGTTTGGCGTCGTTCAGCAGAAATCTCGATGAGTCGTTGCACCGTGCGATCGCGATTGCGAGCGAAAGAGGGCACGAACTGGCGACGCTGGAACATCTCCTCCTGTCGCTGACGACCGATCAGGACGCGGCGGCCGTCATGCGCGCGTGCGAGGTCGATCTCGATTCTCTGCGCCGCAACCTGTTTGAATTTATCGAAAACGATCTTTCGAATTTGAAGACGGAAGGCGACGATCAGGCCAAGCCGACCGCCAGCTTCCAACGGGTCATTCAGCGCGCGGTCATTCACGTCCAGTCTTCGGGCCGCGAAGAAGTGACGGGCGCAAACGTACTCGTCGCTTTGTTCGCAGAGCGTGAATCGCACGCCGCGCATTTTCTGCAACAGCAGGACATGACGCGCTTCGACGCCGTCAATTATATTTCTCACGGACTGGCCAAGCGCCCCGGCGATGCCCAGTCGAAAACGCCGCGCGGCGCCAATGAAGACGCCGATCCGGCCGGCGCAAAAAACGAGAGCGCGCTAAAAGCCTATTGCGTCGATCTTAACGAGAAGGCGCGCAAGGGAAAAATTGATCCCCTCATCGGGCGCGGCGCGGAAATAGAACGCTCTATTCAGGTTCTGTGCAGGCGGCGGAAGAATAATCCGCTGCTGGTCGGTGATCCCGGCGTCGGAAAAACCGCAATCGCGGAAGGCCTCGCGTTGAAGATCGTTGACGAAGAAGTTCCGGAAATTCTCGCCGGATCGACAATATATGCGCTGGATATGGGTGCGCTCCTGGCCGGCACGCGCTATCGCGGCGATTTTGAAGAACGCATCAAGTCTGTCCTGAAAGAGCTTGAGGATCATGACGACGCAATCCTGTTTATAGACGAGATTCATACCGTGATCGGCG
>JAGRDS010000029.1 GCA_020446945.1 Parvularculaceae bacterium | reverse complement strand
CCTTCTGCGTGATCTCGACGGGGTCCTCGGCGGTCCAGATCTTCGTATCGGGGCGGTTGATGAAGCCCAGCGCCGAGTGGAGCGTCGTCGTCTTGCCCGAGCCCGTCGGCCCGGTGACGAGAATAATACCGTTCGGGCGCGAAAGGGACTGCTCGAAGCGCCGCTGCGTATCGGCCGGCATGCCGAGCGCATCGAGATCGAAGCTCGCCTCCTCCTTGTCGAGAATACGCATCACGACACGTTCGCCGAAACGCGCCGGCAGCGTCGAAACCCGCACGTCTATCTGCTTGCCGCCGAGCGCGAGTGAAATGCGCCCGTCCTGCGGCAGCCGTTTTTCTGCAATGTCGAGGCGCGCCATAACCTTGACCCGGCTCGTCAGAACGGGGGTCATGCGCGCCGGCAACGACAATATCTCGCGCAGCACGCCGTCGATCCGCAAACGGATCGAAAGCGATTTTTCATAAGGCTCGATGTGGATGTCCGAAGCCTTGAGTTTTACGGCCTCGGCGACGATCGCATTGATCAATCGGATGACCGGCGCATCGCCTTCGCTGTCGAGCAGGTCCGCCGTCGCTGGCAGCCCCTCGGCGAGCGAGGCGAGATCTTCCTCGTCCCGATCGAGTTCGAAATCATCGGCGCGAATGCCGTCAGCGGAATATATTTCCGAAAGCCGGCGCTCAAAAGCGTCGGCGGGCATTTCATCGATAGCGATCGGCGCGTTGACGATACGGCGCGCTTCCAGCAGCGCCGCAGCGCTCGGGCTTCCGCGCGCGCCGATCCGCGCCGGACGCGCAGCGGCGTCAAGAACGACGAGCCCGTTCTCTTTCGCGAAGGCGTATGTCAGCCTTACTCTGGGCGGTTCGACCGTATCGTTCATTGATCCGTTAACGGCGCCGTTTCCGAAACGCCCGTCACCTGCTCGATAAGCATGTCAAGTTCGGACTTGCTGTTTCCTGTAGCCAGCAATTCACGCGCGCGAATGTAATTGAATTTCTTCCGGGTGGCTGCGTTGGCGCTCGCGCGGTCATGAATGATCGTCGGGCGCAAAAACACCATCAAATTCCGCCGGTCGCGCGTTTTCGAAGTCGACTTGAACAGATTGCCCGCGAGCGGAATGTCGCCGAGAAGCGGCACCTTGTTTTCAGTCAACTGATCATCCTGGTTAACCAGGCCGCCGATCACGAGAATATCGCCGTCATCGACAAGCGCCGTCGTCGAGATTTCGCGCTTGTTGGTGATGAGATCCGTCGAGGTGGCGATAATGGGTCCGGCGACGCTGGAAGTTTCCTGCCGGATTTCCATCGTTACGGTTCCCCCCTCATTGATCTGGGGCGTCACTTCCAGAATGACGCCGACCTGTTCGCGCGAAACAGTCCTGAACGCATTATCAAGATCGCGCCCGACCGCCTCGCCGGTCGTAATCGGAATTTCCTGACCGACCGACAGTTTCGCTTCCTGATTGTCGAGCGTGACGATTGAGGGAAACGACAGGACTTTAGAATCGGTATCGGTTTTGAGCGCGGTCAGCATGGCGCCGAATACAGCGTCATTACCGATCTTGCCGCCTGCGCCGCCGATAAATCCATTTGTTGCAATTAACGAGTTGATCGCGGTGTTGGCGAGCGTCTTGCTGAGCGAGGTGTCGGTTTGCGAAGTTGTCGAACCGCCGCCTTTCAGCAGGTCGGGATCGAGCAGCAAGGCGCCCGCGGTCGCGAGGATGTTCGGCGTTGTGGACGAAAAATTCGTCGCCGTAAAAGGAATGCGCTTCCCGTCTATCGGCGCGATCAGGTATTCGATGCCGAGCGCTTTGGCCGTCCGGTCGGACACCTCGACAATGATCGCCTCAATCTGCACCTGCGCGCGGCGAACGTCGAGTTGCTCGACAACCTTGCGCAGCGTCAGTTGAATATCGGCGTCGCCTGAAATGATGACTGAATTCGTCGCCTTGTGAAAGGTGATATTGGCGCGCGCAGCAGCGCTCGTCGGCGATTGATCGCCGACGCCGGCCGCCGTTTCACCAGCTGCAATTTCTTTCAATAGCGCCGCCATCTCCTCCGCATCCGCGTGCTTTAACGCGATGACGGACAGATCGGCCTGCGCCCGCCCGATTCTGTCAAGTTCGGCGACGACATTTGAAAGCCGCGACAGGATTTGCGGTTCGGCGCGGATAAGGATCGAGTTGCTGGCCGCTACCGGAACGACGCTTATTTTCGACGCCGATATGGCGCCTTCTTCGGAAATTTCCTGCGCCATATTGGTGATGACGCGTGCGACTTCGGCGGCCGAGGCGTTTTCAAGCGTTATCGTCCTGTAGATCGTCGTGTCGCGATCAAGCTGCGCCAGCACTTCGCGAAGTCGCGCCATATTGTCGGAAGAATCAACGAGGATAACGGAGTTGCCGCTGCGTACCGGCGCGACGACGCCGCGCTCGGAAATGATCTGGGAGAGGTTCGCCGCCGCCTCGCGCGCATCGACGTGGTTCAAACGCACGATCTGCGTGACGATATCGCCGGGTGCGCCCTCGCCGACCGGCCCTGCGGCGCGAGAACCTTCCTGGATGGGGATGACGCGATAGGAATCCGCGCCGATCGGCGTTGCGGTGAAACCGTTAACGCGCAGCGCCGCCTGGAACAGCTCCCATGCTTCATCCGCGCAAAGCCCGCCATTGGGACCGGATTTCACTGTCACCCGCCCGTTGACGCGCGGATCGATAACGAATTTCTTGCCCGTGCGCACTGCGATCTCATCGACGACGGAGCGAATATCGGCTTCTTCGAGATTGAGCGCCTCGCCGCAGGTTTCCTGCGCGGCGGCGGCTGCGAACATCGCGCCGGCCGTGCAAAGCAACGCTGTGAGCGTTTTCATTCCTGTTCTTTTATTCATCACTCGCCCGTTCATTCGCCGTGTCAGTCAATTTCAATTCAATCGGCACGATCGCGCCGTCGCGCTCAACGCTGATCGTCACGCTCGCCCGCCCGGCCAGCGCAGCCACCGCCCCGATCCCCTCGTCGAAATCTTCGGCGACAGACCTGTTGTCAATTGCGACCAGCAAATCGCCGTCTCGCAGGCCAAGCGCTTTAAAGGCTTTCTTGTCGCCGGCGGGCATCAGGGCGAGGCGCGTCACGCCGATGTCGTCAATGCGCGGTTCAGCGACGATCAAAGAGCCGATCGCTATCGGCGCGAGACCGTCAGGATCGGAACCCGAGCCCGCCTGCGCATCCGCCGGCGCGCCGGACGCAACGCGGTTCTCCCTGTTTATAAGTCTCAAGGATTCACGCACGCCGCCGCGATTGATAATCACCCGATCGGCATAGACCCGTTCCAGCGTTACGCCGTCCGCAATTACATCGCCCTGTGAGAAACGGCTCTGTTTTTCATCGGACGTTTTGATAATCGCCGCGCCGCCATCTGCGTCGAGCCATGTGCCGTGAAGCACGAGATTGAGCGTCGTCTCCGCGATATCGGGACCGGCGTTGAAATCCGCAGGCAACGAAGCGACCGGTCCGCCGGCCGTCCTGAACGGATTGACCGGACCGTCGATCGACGCGCCCGGCGTCGCAACGCTCTGGCGCGGCGCTGCGCTCGGCGTCATCACCGGGCTTCCAAGCGTAATCAGTGTTGTGACAAGCACGGCGCCGATCGCTGCGGCGAGAAGGTATTCGGCGACGCGCACGTAACGCGCGTCGATGCGCGAAGCCGCGCCGGGGCGCGCGGAGACAAGCCCCGTCAGACGGGCGCCGATGCCGCCGGCCGAAGGCGCGCCGGGCCGCAATCGATCAATTCTGAATACCGCCAAAACCTTTTCCACTCACCGCAATCGGACGGCGCACCCAAACGCCTGCGCCCGATCAATAAACCCCAGACCGATGAAACGCATGCGCGCGCCTGCCCGGCTTGTCGGCTGGGCGAGCTAGATAGCGCAGGTATTCTGACGTTTGTGTGACAAATTCCGAAGTATCGCTGCGCTGCGTTTGGTCGGGCCCTAGTCTAGCGAAGCAGGGCGAGAGAGGCTACTGCATTATTTTTGCTTAATAATCCGGAACATTGCCGAAATGAGCCCTGCATTTCTTCACAATCCGGCCCTGATGCTTCCTACGCTTGTCGTCGGTCTTTTCATCGGAAGTTTCCTGAACGTCGTTATATATCGCGGGCCGAGATTATGGGATCTCGTCGCCGGCGAGGCTCGGGGCTCGCTGGCGGGGCCGCGTTCCTATTGTCCGGCCTGTAAAAAGCCGATCCCCTTTGGCGGCCTAATTCCCTTGTTAAGCTATATCGTCTTGCGCGGGCGCTGCGGCGCATGCGCCGCGCCGATCAGTTTTCGTTACCCCGTCGTCGAGGCGCTCGGCGCTGCTTGCGCGCTCGCCTCTCTTGCGGCGTTCGGCCCCACCCCTGCCGCCCTGGCCGCTGCGATATTCGGCTGGGCGCTCATCGCGCTCGCCGCGATCGATCTCGAAACGGGCTATCTGCCGGACGCCATCACAATTCCGCTGATCACGCTCGGCCTTGTCGTCAACGCTTTCGCTTTGTTCGCGGCGCCGGCGGACGCCCTTATCGGCGCAGCGGCTGGATTTGTTACGTTCTGGGCGATCGGACGCGCGTTCGAAAAATTGCGGGGCAAGGAGGGGCTCGGCCTCGGCGACGCGAAACTTCTCGCCGCTGCGGGCGCCTGGGGCGGATGGATCATCCTTCCTTTCGTAGTTTTTGTCGGTGCGGCTGCAACGCTTCTTGCAATCGGCCTCGCCCGGACTTTTGGAAAGCGCGCCGCGCTCGACCAGCCTGTCCCATTCGGTCCGGGCCTTTGCGCCGCGGCATTCGCCGCATTGGCGGCGGCGCCGCGATTTCTTATCGGCCCTTGAATTGCGGCTTTCGTTTTTCCATCAGGGCGGCGACGCCTTCACGGCAATCTTCCGTCGCCAGCGCCGTCTTCTGCAACATCGCTTCAAGCGCCATCGCGTTTCTGAGGCCCGATTGCGCCGCCGCGCGAAAGGCCCGCTTCGTGAGGCTCATCGCAATCGGCGCGCGCTCGGCGATGGACTGGGCCCAGGCGAGCGCGTTCGAAACGACATCCTCGCGCGCGACGACGCGATTGACGAGGCCGAGTTCGAGCGCACGCGCGGCGGAAATTTTTTCCGCCTCGATCGCCAGCTGATACGCGCGCGCATAGCCGATTTCCTGCGTCAGCAGCCATGAAAGCCCGCCATCCGGAACGAGGCCGATATTGGCGAAGGCGCTCATCAGATAGGCGTCCTGCGCCATAACCCGAAGATCGCAGGCGAGCGCCAGCGTCATGCCGATGCCCGCCGCAGGCCCGTTGATCGCCGCGATCACCGGCGCGTCGCTCCCCTGAATTATCGACAGGAAAGCGCCGTATTCCGCATTCAGTTGATCTTCCACCGTGCGCCCGCCGGTCACGTCGGTCACGTCGGCGCCGGCGCAGAACCCCCGCCCCGCGCCTGTGACGACGATCGCGCGAAGGCGCGGTTCGACATTGGCGCGGCTTAAGGCGTCAGCGAACGCAAAGCGCATTTCCCGATTGAATGCGTTGAGACTTTGCGGGCGATCCAGCGTGATCAGCGCGACAGCCTCGCCCTGCATTTCGTATTTGACGGTCATTCGGTCCTCATCTGTCCTGCGCCTATTGTCGGCGTCGCCCGGGTGCGGCACAAGGCCGCCAGGCAGTGGCGTCGGATGAACGAACCTGCTTTAATGTGATCACAATTTTGAAAATCCGGTCCACGTTCCTGAGGAGCCCGCTATGGCTGAAAGCCGCTATTTCCGCGAAGACTGTTACATCAACGGCGAATGGATCGGCGGTCGCAAGCGGATCGACGTCAACAATCCGGCGACCGGAGAGATAATCGGCTCCGTTCCCAATCTCGGCCGAAGCGAAACGGCCGCAGCGATCGACGCGGCGCATGCGGCGTTTTTGCTCTGGCGCGAAAAGCCTGCGATCGAGCGCGGCGAACTTTGCCGCAAATACTACCAGGCGCTGATGGATAACCAGAAAGAGCTTGGCCGTATCCTGACGATCGAGATGGGCAAGTCGCTCAGGGAGGCGATGGGCGAAGTCGCTTACGCTGCGAATTTCTTCCGCTGGTTCGGCGAGGAAGCGCGCCGCGTTTACGGCGACGTCATCCCCTCGCCCTGGGGCGACAAACGCATTCTCGTGACGAAAGAGCCGGTCGGCGTCGTCGGTTCGATCACACCCTGGAATTTTCCGACTGCGATGATCGCGCGCAAGGCCGCCGCCGCGCTCGCAGCGGGATGTACGATCGTCGCAAAACCGGCGAGCCAGACGCCGTTTTCAGCGACCGCTTACGGCGTCATCGCCGACGAAGTCGGCATTCCCAAAGGGGTCATCAACATCATCACCGGATCGGCGGCGCCGATCGCCGATGAAATGTGCGAAAATCCGAAAGTAAGAAAGATAACCTTCACCGGTTCTACGGAAATCGGCAAAAGCCTCGCCGCAAAGGCGATGCTCCATATGAAACGCGTTTCGATGGAGCTGGGCGGCAATGCGCCCGTCATCGTGTTTGACGACGCCGACCTTGATCGCGCCGTCGAGGGTGCGATGATTTCGAAATACAGGAATTCGGGACAAACCTGCGTCTGCGCCAATCGCATTCTCGTTCAGGCGGGCGTCTATGACCGGTTTGCAGAACGCTTCGCGCAGGCGGCGAAAAACCTAAAGGTCGGCGACGGCCTCGACGACGCGACGGAACAGGGCCCGTTGATCGACGAATCCGCTGTAAGCAAGGTCGAGCGTCATATTGAAGACGCGACGTCGAAGGGCGCAAGCGTCATCGCCGGCGGCAAGCGCCATGCGAAAGGCCTTTCGTTTTTCGAACCGACCGTTCTGCGCGATGTGACGCCCGCCATGCTTATCGCCAGGGACGAGACTTTCGGCCCCGTCGCGCCGCTTTTTAAATTCGAAACCGAGGAGGAAGCGATCGCGATGGCGAATGATACCGAATACGGTCTCGCCTCCTACTTTTTCACGAGGGATCTCGGGCGCGCTTTCCGCGTCATGGAAAAACTCGAATACGGAATGGTCGCAATCAACGAGGGCGTTTTGTCGACGGAGGTCGCGCCCTTCGGCGGCGTGAAGGA
>JAGRDS010000006.1 GCA_020446945.1 Parvularculaceae bacterium | reverse complement strand
GGCGCGGTGCAGCCTTCGAGGTAGGAAACGTAGGCGCCGCGCGCGGCGATAATGAGCGTGCGCTCGAACTGGCCGGTGTTCGCCTCATTAATGCGGAAATAGGTCGATAGCTCCATCGGGCATTTCACGCCCTCAGGCACGTAAACAAAAGTGCCGTCGGAAAAGACCGCTGAATTCAGCGTGGCGAAGAAATTATCCGATGTCGGCACCACTGTGCCGAGATATTTCCTGACAAGATCGGGATGCTCGCGGATCGCCTCCGATATCGACATGAAGATGACGCCGGCTTTTGCGAGCGTTGCGCGAAACGTCGTCGCGACGGAAACCGAATCGAACACCGCATCGACAGCGACCTTCGGCGCGCCCTCGACGCCGAGCAGCACTTCCGTTTCTTTCAGCGAGATGCCGAGTTTTTCAAAATCGGCCAGAATTTCCGCCGGCACGTCATCGAGCGATTTGTATTTCGCGCCGGTTTTCGGCGCCGCATAGTAATAATGATCCTGATAGTCGATGGGCGGATAATGCACCATCGCCCAGGTCGGCTCCTCCATCGTCTTCCAGCGTTCAAACGCTTTCAGGCGCCAGTCGAGCATCCATTGCGGCTCCTCCTTTTTCGCCGAAATGAAGCGCACCGTGTCTTCCGAAAGGCCCTTGGGCGCCTTTTCCGCCTCGATATTGGTCGAAAAGCCGTATTTGTAGGTTTCGAGCGCTTTCGCCGTCTCGATTGTCGACTTGTCGATACGTGTGGAAACGTCGCTCATTCGCCGTCGCCTCTTGCAGCTTCGTTGACGCGCGCAAGCATGCGCTCGACCATTACGGCGAACACCGTCCAGAGCCCGGCATAGGCCGCGCCCGATGCGAGCGAGATCAACAGCGCCTCGCCCGTGTCGAGCTTTGCCGTCTTTCCAAGCAGGATCAGCCCTTCAAGCGAGACGAACAAAAGCGCGGCGGCGCCGGCGCCGCGAATTGCGGCGCGTTTCCAGATCGGCGTTTTTACGGCGTGCGTCATTCCAAACCCTGTGCGAGCAACACGACCGACTGCGTTGCGGCGATGCGATCTTTTGCGATTTCCTGATAGTCGGGCGAACCCGCCCAAGCGAAAAAAGATTTCTTGTCGGGAAAGGAAAGAAGTACGACGCGATCCGCGTCCCATTCACCTTCAAGAACTTTCGGCGCGTCGTCAGCGACAAGAACCTTGCCGTTGAATTTCTCGAACACAGGCGCGAAACGGCCCATGTAACGCTCGTAAGTCGGCCGGTCGTGAATTTTCAACTGAACGATTGCATAGACGGTCATCATGCGGCCCTTTCCAGCACGCGCCTGTAGGCCGCCGGCCATTCGCGGCAAAAGGCCTGCGCATCCTCGTCCGTCGAATTCCAGCCGACAGACACCCGAATGGCGCAGGCCGCAAGCGCCTCATCAACGCCCATCGCCGATAGTACGTGCGAGGGCTTCGTTTTCCCGGACGAACAGGCGGAACCGGACGAGATTGCAATGCCGGCGAGATCCATCGTCATCAATTGCGTTTGCGCGGGAAAACCCGGCGCGGAAAGCGAAAGCGTTCCGGGAAGGCGCTGCATGTCCCCGCCCCATATGCGCGCGCCGGCCTTTTGCGCGGCCTGTTGCATCATGTCGCGCAGACGGGCGATTTGCGGCGCTTTTTCGATCGAGGACGACGCCAGTTCGCAGGCGACGCCAAGACCAGCGATCGCGGGAACGTTGTGCGTGCCCGCGCGGCGGTTCTGCTCATGCCCGCCGCCGCGCATGACGGGATGCAACGGAAGGTTCGGTCCGGCGATCAGCGCGCCGACGCCGATCGGCCCGCCGAATTTATGCGCGGTCACCGCCATCAGATCGGCGCCCGACATGACGAAATTGACGGGGATTTTTCCGACCGCCTGCGCCGCGTCGGCGAATAACAGACCGCCATTTTCATGCGCGATATCGCTTGCCTCGCGGACCGGCTGGATTATGCCCGTCTCGTTATTGGCGAGCATGACGCAAACGAGAAAGGCGCCTTCGCGCACGGCGTCGTAATCTGCAAGGCGCGCGCGCAGCCAGTCGGTGTCGACAACGCCCGCCTGCGTCGCGGGAATGATTTCCACGGGAACGCTTGTCTCGGACGCATTCGAAAGGACAGCCGCGTGTTCGATCGCGCTGACGAAAATGCGTTTGACGCTTCCGGACTTCACCGTACCGTTCAGCGCGTAGTGAATGGCCTCCGTGCCACCGCCGGTGAGAATGACGCCGTTCACCGGCGCATTGACCAGCGCGCGCAGTTTTTCGCGCCCTTCCTCGACGATGGCGCGCGCGGCGCGCCCTTCCGCATGGACGGACGAGGAATTGCCGGTTAGCGCCATTGCGCGCGCGACCGCTTCGACGACTTCAGCCCGCACGGGCGTCGTCGCATTGTAATCGAGATAATGGCGCGTCGCGGCGTTGCTCATTTCATCGCACCCGGCTTGAATGAAAATTCCTGCGGCGCGTTCACCGCAGCCATGCCGGTCACGCGCTTTTCGATTATGTCTTCGAGCGTGACGGCGGAAAGAAACAGATCGATCTGGCGGCCGAGTTCGTCCCAGAGATCATGCGTCAGGCAGCGCTCGCCCGATCCCTGGCAGCCGATCGGCGAGCCGCCGCATGCGGTCGTTTGAATTTCCTCATCGACCGCATCGACGATTTCCGAAACGCAGATGGCGCCGGAGGCGCGGGCGAGCCGATAACCGCCGGCGACGCCGCGAACGCTCATCACGAGTCCGGCGCGCCGCAGCTTGGCGAATAATTGTTCAAGGTAACCGGCGGAAATGCCCTGGCGCTGCGCGATATCGGGCAAGGCGACCGGCGCGTCGCCTTTTTCCGCCGCGATATCGGCCATCGCCTGCACGGCGTAGCGTCCTTTAGTGGTCAACCGCATGAGCCCGTTCCCGGAATCGTTGCAACGAAGTCACAGGGCCTCTTCAAATTGTGGCGCGGCATCCAATCTATGGTAAAGCCGCGCCGATTCAGGCCGCTGCGCCGGGCTCCAGATAAGAAACCCGACTAAAACAGTCAACTATCGAGTCCGCTGAAAATCCGGATTTTTGCGGGATTTTTCCCGCACGGGACCGGATGGAGCCTGTCGGCCCTCTGGCGCGAATGCGCCGCGATTAAAGGAGCAAAAATGCCTGAAGTGATTTTCGCCGGACCGGAAGGCCGTATCGAGGGCCGTTACCAGCGCGGGCGCGGCGAGAACCCGCCGGTCGCGCTAGTCCTTCATCCGCACCCGCTTTTCGGCGGGTCGATGAACAACCGCGCCGTCTACGAGCTTTACAACATGTTCCTGCGCCGCGGTTTTTCGGTGCTGCGATTCAATTTTCGCGGCGTCGGCCGGTCTGTCGGGGAATATGACCAGGGACAGGGCGAGCTTGCGGACGCGGCGACGGCGCTCGACTTCCTTCAGCAGCTAAATCCCAACGCGCCCTTCGCCTGGGTCGGCGGCTTTTCGTTCGGCTCCTGGATCGGAATGCAGCTTTTGATGCGCCGGCCCGAAATTGCGGGCTTCGTTTCAGTCTCGGCCTCGGCAAATTTGTTCGACTTCACTTTTCTCGCGCCCTGCCCGTCTTCGGGCCTCGTCCTTCACGGCGAACTCGACAAGGTCTGCGCGCCGGAAGAAACGAAAATCATGGTTGAGCGCACGCGCACGCAAAAGGGACGCAAGGTCGAGTTTGAGGTGATCGCCGGCGCGGACCATTTCTTTGAAGACCATATGGACGCGCTTATCGCCGCGGCGGACGGCTATCTCGGCAAGCGCCTTGCATTTCCCGAGCCCGAAGGACCATATCACGATTAACCTTTCGGCCGGGTTCGGCCGACGGCGCGCTCCGGGGCGCGCGCTCCGGGGGGCGAATGTGTTCGAAGCGCTGAAAATCCTGTTGGCGCGAAAAACGGTGCGTCTTGACGCGCGACTTGCGGGCGTCGCCGGATTCACAGGCGCGGGCGGATTTCGCTATGCGCTTTCGCCCGCCGGCTCGGCCAATTACGAAGTCGAGGCGAAAGGCGTCGCCGGTTTGAAGGCGGATTTGTTCGCCTGCGGCGAGTTCGTCGCGCCACTCGAGTGCGATGAGGGAAAGGTGAAGGCGAAATTCGATTCGCGCCTCGGCGATCTCGCAATTCGTCTCAAGGCCGGAGATCTGGTCGAAATCCGCCAGAACGGCGGCGCCATCCTCTCGGGTACGCTCGGGCGCTAGCGCTTCGGTTCGCCGCATTTCGCGCCCGGCTCACCCCAAAAATTCGGACCATTACATCCAAACGGCCCGCCCGGCGCATCAAAGGGCAGACGAATGCGCGAGCAACGGTCCCTTTCGCGCGCCAAAAAAAAGGAAAACAGCCATGGAAGACATTCTTGTCCCCTTTATCGTGTTCTCGAGCCTTGCGGTCATCATCATTTCGGCGTTTTTTTTCAGCTATCGAAAGCGGCGGATCGTTTATGACGCGATCAAGGTCGCGATCGAAAAAACCGGAACGGTCGACGCCGCGCTTGTCGAGGCGATCATCCGCGACCGCGTCGGTCCGAATGTCGATTTGCGCAAGGGTATCATCCTGATCGCGACCGCGCTCGCCTTCATCGCGCTCGGCTATTCTATCCCCGACGAAGATGCGATCGGCCCCATGCTCGGTCTTGCGGCGTTTCCCGGCTTTATCGGCGCCGCCTATATCGCCTTTCACTTCTTTGCCCCGCGCGAGCCGATTGTCTAAGCTTCGCGCGCAGGCGCAGTGAGGCTCGCGTGGAGCTGGGCGATATCGAACTGGTCACCCTGGCGAAGACGGCGCGCACAAGCGCCGCCTTCGAGACGCTCGTCAGGCGCCATCAATCGGCGTTGCGCGCATTTCTCCTGCGCATGACCGGCGACGCCGCGCTCTCGGACGATCTCGCCCAGGAGGCTTTCCTGAAAGCCTTTCGCGCGATCGAGGGGTTTCGCGGCGGGTCTTCCTTCCGAAGCTGGCTCTTTTCCATCGCCATTCGCGAAGCGCAGATGGCGCAGCGAAAATCGGCCGCGCAGTCGCGAATAACAAACGCCGCCGCCGAACTGGATGGAACCGAGGCGCCTCGCGAATTTTCAATAGACCTTCAGCGCGCCCTGCTTTCGCTCAGCGCCGAAGAACGCGCCGCCGCGCTTTTATGCGATGCGGCCGGCTTGTCACACGCCGAAGCCGCGAGCGCGATGGGCGCGCCGCTCGGCACTGTAAAAACGCTTGTCGCCCGCGCGCGCGAAAAACTGCGCGCCGCGATGGCTTCAGATGAGGAACATGGCGGCGCCGGCAAGGGCGCGGCTTGCGCATAGGGAAGAAAACAAATGGATATTGAAAAAATTCTGACGAGTGATTTTTCGGCTCTTCAGGCGCGTTTCGCCGATGACGGTTTCACACGCGGCGTCATCGCCAGGCTGAAAGGCGCGGAGAAATTGCGTCTTGTCGTCGTCGGCGCCGCAGGCGCTTTCGGCGCCGGCATCGCCGCATCCCAGTTTCCATCGCTTGTCACGGCGATAGCAGGCGCCGCGCCTGCTTTGACGAATTTGACTGTCGGCGGCGATCTTGCGGCCTACGATACCGGGACGGCGGCCATGTTCGCCGCCGCATTGGTGTTCGCCTTCGTCGGCGGCGCGACGGCGCTCGTGTTGCCCGGCCCGCGCTAACATCCGCGCTAAAATCAGCGCTAAACCCTACGCTAAACTTCGCGCTGGCTTTCCCGGTAAAGCCGGCCCCACAGGCCGGCATGTACGCCATAGGTGAACGCCGTCCAGAGCATCGTCGCGATTATCCCGAACATCGCCCAGAGCCAGCCGAAAAACGGATAGACCCACGCGCCGGACGTCTCGTCGCCCGAGATGTTCACAAGACTTCTGACAGCCGACGCGAGGGAACCGAGAATGGTTAGAACGAAAATGGCGCAGATTTGCAGCAATATCTGCGCGCCGACAAGAATGACGCCGAGAAGCAGGAACACGCCTGCAAGGCGGAAAATGTTGAAGCCGCGCGTCAGGCGCCCGACGCCTTTCAAAGACATGGACCGCCGGCATGTCGCTATGCCGGCATAGGGAAAAAGACGCAGGCCGAAATAGGCGGCGATCGCAAAAGCCGCAGCGCCGAACGCCGTCGCCGCCGCAGCGTCGGCGTCCATTCGCGCCAGCGCCGGCTTCGTATTCGCCGACAGTTCGGCGGACGCGAAATATTGCGACAACAGCGCGTACAGAAACAAGATAATCGCGAAATAGGCCGCGACCCCGACGATGACGCCGGCGAGCCGCGACAAAAATCCGCGCCCGCCTTTCGCGGGCCTTCGAAAATGAATCGCGAAGATTGCGACGAGGACAAGCGCGGCGGCGAGCGCCGAGGCGCCCCAGACCTGATAATGATGCAGCCACCTGACGCCGAATCTGTCGGCGCCGGAAACGATTTCAATCGTGTGCAGGCTTTGCGCGTCGGGAAAACTCGCAAACGGCGTCGTCATCGCATTCGAGACAAATGCAACGATAGACGTCGTCGCAATGAAAATGGGCGCATAGGCGACGATAATAAAAACGACCGAACTGAGCGCGCCGGTGAGGAGAAAGCGCAACTGATCGGCGCCGAAGGGCGCGCGAATAATTCCCGGCGCGGGTTTTTCGCCAAGCCCTGCATAGCGCACCAACGCCGCCATGAAGGACGCGAAAAGTATCGCGCCTATCAAGCTCGAGGCGCCGTAGATCGTCCATCCGGCGGCCGATTTTTCATTGATCGCAGCTTGCGCCGCGACGGCGGCCATCTGGCTGACACGCGCCCAGCCGAGATTTGAATCAGCGACATCCTTGAACGTTATGATGCGCTCATTGGCTATTGAGAGATAGCCGAATGTCGCGACCATATTGAGAATAAGAAAAAGCGCCAGCGGCAGCAACGTGACGCGAAAGACCGTCTCAAAGCGGCGGGCCGAGAAATTCAGCGATTCCCCGACGACCGAAAATATATTCAACCCCATAACACCCCTCTTCGCCGCCCGGTTTGCGCGGCGCCCCGAGGGCCATGTTATCCGATAACGCCGAGGCGGCAAGGCGGCGGCGCGCAACGCAGGCGGAAATTCGGCCGCCCGCAATTCGCGCACGGCGAGATAGCGGCGCGCGTTCCGCCCCTAAAAGAAAGGGGGCCGCAGTGTGAATGCGGCCCCCTACTCCACTCTACTCTACTCTACGCAACTTTACTCAGCGATACGCAAAACGGGGCTACGCGACGCAACCCGATCGCCTTCACTTAACCTTGAAGCCCTCGATAACGATGATGTCGTCAGTGTCACCCAGCATGTCGGGAGCCGAATGCTGGATAGAAAGGATTGCGTATGTTCCGTCAGCGGAGAATCCGAATCCGGTCGGCGCGCCCTCGCCGCGCGGGCGCATTGACTGTTTTCGCGCCCTGGAAAAAAATGCCGGACCGGCGCAAAGCGCGCCGCGCCGATATATTCGCGATGCAAGGGAGGCGCGATATGCTCAAACGCACGCTGTCAGGGATCATCGGAGGGGGAACCGCAATTAACGGCGCAATAATGCTGGCCGCCGGGCGTTACTGGTACGATACGACGCCGAGCGTCGCCGACACCGGACCATTCAACCCGCATTTCGTCGCCGATATCGGCGCGGCCTACGTCGTCGCCGGCCTGTCGCTTCTCGCACGCGCCATTCGGCCTGAATACTGGCCGGCGGCGGTCGCAGGCGCGGCGTTTTTCGCAGCTCATGCGATCATTCACGTCATCGGCCTGTTCGGCGGGCATTCCCATCACGCAGGATTTGAATGGGCGATGGTTGTCATTCCGGCTATTGTCTCGTTGTGGGCGGCGTTTCCGTCCAAAGGAGAAAAATAATGCGCAAATGGATCGCGCGCCGCCTGATTGATCGTTTCGGCGCGCGCTATGATTATGATGTCGGCTATATGCGTCATCTTCTTGAAGTTTCGCCGTCGGCGTTCTTCAAATTCATTTCCGCCGCCAAATTGTCGAGCCATGGCGAGGCGGCGCCGAAAGGCGCGCTCGCCGCTGCGCGGATCGTCGGAGCCATGACCGAAGATTGCGGTCCGTGCGTGCAGATATTCGTCGATATGGCGCGTGAAGCAGGAATTGACGACAATGAGATCGACGCGGTCCTGCGCCGCGATGTTTCGGCGATGAACCGCGAAACGGCGATCGGCTATATTTTCGCCGACCGTCTCGCGCGGCGCGAGAACGCCGACGCCGTCCGCGAGGAGGCGCGCGCCGAATGGGGCGACAAAGCCGTCATCGATCTGACTTTCGCCCTGCAGGGCGCGCGGCTGTACCCGATGACCAAGGCCGGCCTTGGATTCGCCAGCGAATGCGCGCGCGTGAAGGTCGGGGACAACCTTGTCGCCGTCGTCAAGGCCGCGTGAACGCACGCGAGGCGGAGTTTGACTGAACGCCCGCCGCCGCCCGCCGGCTGCGCGCGGCAAAGGGGCGAACGGCCGGCGGTTTTCGCAAAATGCGGCGGAACGCGGCGCTAAAGCCGCGCCGCCGCCGCGTCCGCAAATTCGCGGCCCCTTGCTTCGCTCAACGCGACGCATAGTCCGATCGACTCAAGCGTATTCGCCAGTGTTCGTTCATAACCCGGCAGCGCGTCCGCATGGTCGCGGACGAAGTTTTCATATTCGCCGGCTTTTTGCGCCGAACAGAAAGAGGCGCCGACGCCGGCGTAGCTCGCGGCGAAACCGTCGGTTCGCGCCGTCAGCCGATCAAAATTCCGCTGAGTCCACGCCCAAGCCAGATCCTGCGTCTTTTTGCGGGCGAGAAGCCGGTAAAAGCCGCTGTCGAATTCGTTTTTCGAATACGCCTCATCCGACAACGCCTCCAGAAGGCGCGCGGCGAGTTCCGGGTCTTCCGTACGCGCCAGCGCGCCGATGCCGTTGGCGCGAAAATTCGCGTCGTCCGAGGCCGCGACAAGTTCAAGCAGCCTGTCGAAAAATGGCGCGCCGTCTTCCTGCACCCCGACGCTCAAACCGGTTTCGACGAAGTCAGGCGCGAGGGCGTTCTTATCCGGCGCCGCATCCAGTCCGATATAGCGGCGCGCATCGCCGAGCAGATCGGCGCGCACGTCAGGATCGAGCGCGACAATCGCCATGAAGCGCGTTATCGCCGACCGCAACAAGACGGTCCTTGAATCGGTTCCCTCGCCGAGATCGTCATAAAGCGGGCGGAAAAGTTTGCGCGCGTAAGCTTTTACCGGCGCGCGCGCTTCATCATCGGGCGCAATATCGATCAGCGTTTCATAATCGTCCATGACGGCGCTGACGACATCCCAGGCTGCATGCCGCGAAAGCGCCGCAACACCGTCGAGATAGGCGCTCGCGCTCAAGGCGTCGGCGCGGAAGGCGGCGTCGAGACTGTCGGCGTAGGAAACGCCCTGCGCTGCGGTCAGTCCGGCGGCGGCCCGCGCGAGCGCCGCCCACCCCGCCTCGTCAAGCGTGAAGCGGAAATAACCGGACCCGTCGCCGTTCGGCACGACATAGGCGGGACATGAAACCGACCCGTCTGCGGCCGCCCCGATGGGAATTACGACGGTTTTCCTGTCGACAAGCCCGCAAACGCTTTTCCGCCCGTTCGCATCGCCCGTCGCTGCGCACATCGGCACTTTCCATGTCTTGTCCGTGTCGATCTCCGAACCGAGAGGCGCATATCGTTTCTGGGAAATTTCAAGCTTTGGATCGCCTTCGCAATCTAGCCTGACGCTCAACAGCGGCAGGCCCGGCTGATCTATGAAGGACCGGAAAGCCGGGATGACTTCGGGCCTGCCCGAACCGTCGGCCAGCGAGCGCATGAAATCGTCCGATGTCGCCGTTCCGTACGGAAAACGTTCCATATGCGTTCTGACGCCCGCGCGGAACGCGGACTCGCCGAGATAGGATTCGAACATCGCCAGGACCGCGCCGCCCTTTTGATAGGTGATGCCGTCAAATGCGTCATTGATTGCGGCGTTCGTTTCGACGGGTTCGCGTATGCGCCGCGCCTTGACGAGGCTGTCCGCCGCCATCGCGCCCTGGCCTGCGATCAACGTGCTGCGGTCGAATTCGCCTTCAGGCCAATGTTCGGCGGCGATCTTGTAGTGCATCCACGACGCGAAGGATTCGTTGAGCCAGATATCGTCCCACCAGGCCGGCGTCACATAATCGCCGAACCATTGATGCGCGATTTCATGCGCGTGAACGAATTCATGCAGGCGCCGCTGCGCGACTGACGAGTTCTCGTTCAGGAGAAGTATGTATTCATTATAGGTGATGGCGCCGGCGTTCTCCATCGCACCGCCGAAAAAGCCCGGCGGCGCGATAATATCGAGTTTTGCGAATGGATACGGCTTATCGAAATAATCCTCGAACATTTCGACCATATCGACCGCATTCTTCAGCGCGTATTCAAGCTCGCCGCCTTTTCCTTTCGGCGCCGCGCCGCGCAGCGGCAACGGCGTCGATCGCACCGCGCTCGCGGGAACCGGCGTCCACTCGACGATGTCATATGGACCGACGATGAAAGAAAGGAGATAGGTCGGCAATGGCGCGGTCGTTTCAAAAACATGCCTGACGCCGCCATCGGTTTCCTGCGCGCTCATTTCAGGCGCGGCGCTGATCGCGACATCTTCGGCCCTTGTCGTTATCGTCACGTCGAACGGCGTTTTGAAACGCGGTTCGTCAAATCCGGGAAACGCCTTGCGCGCCGAAATCGACTCAAATTGCGTCGCCGCATAATGATCATCGCCCTGTTGCGCATTATAAAGGCCGGCGGGCGATGAGCTGAATTTCGCGGAATAGGATGCGTTCAGCGTCACGCGCCCTTTCGGCAGCGCGCTTTCAAAATCGAGCCTGGCGACGCCCGTGACGTCAACCTCCGCGTAAGTCGCATCGACGCGCGCGCCGTCCGGCGTTTCAGCGTAGAATTCGCTGACGTCGAGACCTTTGCCGTGAAGCCAGATGCGCCGCGCCGGCTCCGCGAGATCGACGTCGATCGAGACATGTCCGTCGAACGTCTCGCGCGACGGGTCGATATTCAGATCAATGCGATAGGCGCGCGGCGTCGCCGCATCGCTTAAACGGCCGAGCGGCGCGCCGTCCTGCGCCGCCTCGCCCCGCCCCGCCGCGCTTCGCCCCGCCGCGCTTCGTCCCGCCTCGTCGCCGCCGGCGCCGTCGCGCCCTCCGGCGTCCCGCCCGCTGCAAGCCGCCGCCATTATTGCAACGACCCCGATCATCGCCAGCCTCAACATGTCGCCCTCCGTTTCAATCGCGCCCAAACGTCCCGTCCGCCGCCCGAAATGCGAATCGGCGGAATTTCGCACGAAAGGCAACGCAGCAGCGCAGCGCGAGGCAAGGAAGGCGCGACGAAACGAACCCGGCGCGGGACGAACCGAGCAAAACAGAGCCTCCGGATCGCTTATCCCGCACGTCCGGAGGGTTTTTTCGGTTAGCCAGGGCGCCGCGCCGCGGCGCGCCTTGAACGCTCAAACCCTTGACTTTGCAGCCTGAAAAAAACTTATCCATCTCCGCGCTGCGGGCCCTATGGTGAATGGATCCGCCGCGATACCGCCGCAGGCCGATCAAGAGCTGACGGCGGCTTGCAAGCGTCCGATTGAGACGGGGCGACGAACGAGACAAGGCGCGAAGCGGTGCGCGAGACGATGAACGAGGCGGCGGGCGAAGCCATGAACGAAGCGACAAAAAAGGAAATCCGGATAATCGGCGCCGGGCTCGCCGGTTCGGAAGCGGCGTGGCAGGCGGCGCAGGCCGGACGGCGCGTCATCATCCATGAGATGCGGCCCGAAAAAATGACCGACGCCCATCAAACGGCGGGCTGCGCGGAGCTCGTGTGTTCAAATTCCTTCCGCTCCGACGACAAGGAGACAAACGCCGTCGGCCTTCTGCATGAGGAAATGCGGCGCATGGGATCTCTCATCATGCAGTCGGCTGACGCAAGCCAGGTGCCGGCCGGCGGCGCGCTCGCGGTCGATCGCATCGCTTTTTCCGATGCGGTGACGAAAGCGCTGCACGCGCATCCGAATATTTCATTCGAGCCGGGCGAAATCGCCGGACTCCCGCCGGAAGAATGGGGCAATGTCGTCATCGCAACCGGCCCGTTGACCAGCGCGGCGCTCGCGAACGCCATTCACGCGCTGACCGGTGAGGACGCACTCGCCTTTTTTGACGCGATTGCGCCGATCGTTCACAGGGATTCCGTCAATTTCGACATCGCCTGGATGCAATCACGCTACGACAAGAAGGGACCGGGCGGCGACGGCGCCGATTATATCAACTGTCCGCTTGATGAAGTTCAGTATGCGGCGTTTCATGCGGCGCTGATCGCCGGCGAAAAAACGCCGTTCAAGGAATGGGAGAAGTCAACGCCCTATTTCGAGGCGTGCCTGCCGGTCGAAGTGATGGCCGAACGCGGCGTCGATACGTTGCGTTTCGGCCCAATGAAACCTGTCGGCCTGACGGACCCGCGAACCGGTCGCCGGCCCTACGCCGTCGTTCAACTGCGCCAGGACAACGCGCTCGCCAGCCTGTGGAATATGGTCGGCTTCCAGACGAAGCTGAAATACGGCGCGCAGGCTGAAATCTTTCGCATGATACCCGGCCTTGAAAATGCGGAGTTCGCGCGTCTTGGCGGCATTCATCGCAATACGTTCTTGAATTCGCCGAAACTGCTCGACGACGCGCTGCGCCTGAAGGCGATGCCGCGCCTTCGCTTTGCGGGACAGATTACGGGCGTTGAAGGGTATCTTGAAAGCGCCGCCGTCGGCCTGCTCGCCGGGCGGTTCGCGGCAGCTGAGGCGGGCGGCGTTCAAGGCGACGCGCCGCCGCGCACCACGGCGCTCGGCGCCCTTCTTCATCATATCACCGCGGGCCATGTCGGCGGGTCCAAACAGAGTTTTCAGCCGATGAACGTCAATTTCGGGCTCTTTCCCGATATCGAACAGCCGATGCAGGACGCCGAAGGACGCCGCCTCAAGGGAAAAGAGAAAGGCCGGGCGAAAAAACGCGCCCTGACGGCGCGCGCGCTCGGCGACCTTGGGCGCTGGCGTGAAACGCTCATCCGCCGCGCAGGATAAAACGGCGAAAAAAGGCCGCGGCGGAATACCGCCGCGGCCCCGCCCGAAATGCAGCTTGGGGGAGACTAGCCGCACCTCTGGACCCTGGACGCGCCTGATTTTTTGAGGCCGTCGAAATTTGGAGCGTGACTTTTAGTTCACTCGTCCTAAAATCTGCGGCGTCCATACGGCCCTCTCAGCGCAGGGTCAAGCCGGCCCATATAGATAATTGCCAAAAAGTAACGGAGTTGCCGATGAGGGGGATAGAGGGGGCGCCGGGCGCAGCGGCGGAGATACGCGCCCATCTGGCGGAAATGAACGCCGAACGGCCGACAGTCGCGCTCGCCGCCGCATTTTCGCCGAAGGGCGCACGCACGCTCTCCCAGATTCTCGACGCGGCGAACCGGGTGTTCGTGCGCGAGGGCCATGCCGGGCTTTCAATGCGCAAGGTCGCGGACGAAGCCGGGCTCGCCCTCGGCAATGTCAATTATTATTTCGACTCAAAACGCGCCCTGCTTGAGGCGATGCTGAAAGAAGCGCTGGCCGACTATGTAGAAGCCCATATCCGCCAGTTCGACGAAGGCCGCGACGCGCCGATAGATATTCTGCTCGACGTGCTGCACTTTTATGTTTCGAATGCGCGTCGGACACATCCGCTGTTCTTCCAGATCTGGGGCTATGCGGCGAGCGATGAGACCGCGCGCGCGCTGGTTCGTGAAATTTACCGGCCGATCGGGCGCTTTATCTATTATCTCGTGCGCGCCGCCCGGCCCGATGCGTCCGACCAGCGCGTCCGCGAAATCGTTCTCCAGCTTTTCAGCCTTGAAGAAGGGATGAAGCTGTTTATCGGGATCAGCCGCGAGGACGACGCGGCGCTGCAAACGGCGGAAGCGCAAATGCGCGCCCTGGCGCGAATCATCATCACGTCCTGACCGGGCCTCGCGCCTTTCGCCTTTCTACCCGGCGCCTTTTCACCCATCGCCCCTTCACCCATCGCCTTGCCACCCCGGCGAGATGAATTTATCCCCTGCCGGACGTTCAGGCCGCAAGGGCCGGAGAAATTGAAACGGCTGAGATGACGCAAACGCTGCAACCCGACCTTTCCGGACAGACCGCCCTCGTCACCGGCGCCTCGCGCGGCATCGGGCGCGCGGTCGCGCTGGCGCTCGCCGGGGCGGGCGCGCATGTGCTGGCGCTCGCGCGCACCGTCGGCGGCCTTGAAGAGCTTGACGACGAGATCGCCGCGGCGGGCGGCAAAGCCTCGCTCATTCCCGCCGACCTCACCGCATTCGATACGATAGACCAGCTTGGGCCGGCGCTCGCCGGGCGGTTTTCAAAACTCGACATTCTCGTGCTGAATGCGGGATCTCTCGGCGAACTCGCGCCCGTTCCCGATATTTCCGCGACCGCGTGGCGGCGCGCTTTCGACGTCAATGTCGAAGCGAACTGGCGATTGCTCCGTTCGCTCGATCCGCTATTGCGCGCGAGCGACAGGGCGCGCATCGCGGTCATGACATCGCGCATCGGCGGCGAACAGGCGCGCGCGTTCTGGGGCGCGTATGCCGCGTCGAAAGCGGCGCTCGAAATGCTTGCGAAAACCTACGCGGAAGAAACGAGGAGCAGCAAAATCCGGGTGGCGATAATCGATCCGGGCGCCATGCGAACGCGCATGCGCGCCGAAGCGATGCCGGGCGAGGATCCGGCGACGCTTCCCGATCCTTCGCAAATCGCACCGCTCGTGTTCCAGGCCGTCTCGCCCGACTATGACGGCGTTGCGGAACGGTTCGTTCGCCAGCGCTGACCGTTCAGCCTTCCGCCTTTTCCATAATGAGCGTGCGCGTCGGAAACGGAATGCCGACGCCCGCCTCGTCGAAGCGTTCCTTGACCGCTTTCGTCAACGCCCATGTCACGTCGAAATAATCCTCCGTTGCGACCCACACGCGGCAGAGTATGTTCACCGATGAATCGCCGAGGCTTGCGACGGCGATCGTCGCCTGCGGGTCTTTCAAAACCCGCGCGTCCCGGTCGATGACGGAACGGATCGCGCCGAATGCGGCGTCGATATCGGCCGAATAGGAAACGCCGAATTCAAGATCGACGCGGCGCGTGCTGTTGGCGCTGAAATTGACGATCGGCTGGTCCCAGACCTTGCCGTTGGGAATGATCACCTGCTTGTTGTCGGGCGTTGCAAGTTCGGTCGTGAAAAGCGTGATCGACTTCACCGTGCCCGAAAGACCGCCGGTCTCGACGAAATCGCCAATATTGAAGGGACGAAGCCCGAGCAGCAGCGCGCCGGAGGCGACATTGCCGAGCGTTCCTTGAAGCGCGAGACCGATGGCGAGACCGGCGGCGCCGATAACGGCGGCGAAGCTGGTCGTCGGGATGCCGAAAACGCCGAGCGTCGTGATGAAGACCAGAACGACAAGGCCGTAATAAACGAGACTCGAAAGAAATCCGCCAAGCGTCGCGTCGATGCGCGCAGATCGCGCCATCGCGCGTTTCGACAATCCCCTGACCCGGCCGGCGAGCCACATACCGACAACCAGAACAGCCAGCGCGCCGAGCGCTGAAACGAGAAACGGCGTCAACTGACCGATCGCCGTTTGAACGAGCGTCGAAACTTCGCCCGCGGTGTTCGCATCAGTCCGGTCCTGGAACATCTCACCATCCGCAATTGCTTTCGCCATCCGGAATAAAGGCTGAGGATGAGATGACAACCCCCGCGCCCGCGATCCCTCACCCGTCGGCGAACGGATTATCCGGCTTTTCAAGAATCAGACGGATCGGCACGCCCCAAAGATCGAACGACTCGCGAATGCCGTTGACGAGATAACGCCGGTAAGCTCCCGGCACGTCGCTTGCGCGCGTGCATTTCGCGACAAAGGTCGGCGGGCGCGTTTTCGTTTGCGCGATATAGCGCAATTTGATGCGTCGTCCGGCGACAGCGGGCGGCGGATGGCGATCGAGCGCGGCTTTCAGCCAGATATTGAGATCGGGCGTTTTTATGCGCGCATTCCAGTCGACATAGATACGCGTCGCCGCGGGTATCAGCTTTTCAACGCCCCTGCCCGTTTCGGCCGAGAGAAAAACGATCGGCGCGCGCGGCGCCTGCGACAGATTGCGTTCGGCGGTTTCGCGAAGCGCGCGCGAGGCTGCGTTCTTGTCGTCGATGAGATCCCATTTGTTGACGCCGATAACAAGCGCGCGGCCTTCGCGAAGAACGAGATCGGCGATTTGCAGATCCTGCTTTTCGAGCGGCGTTTGCGCGTCCAGCAAAAGGACGACGACTTCGGCGAACTGGATCGCGCGCAGGCTGTCGGCGACTGACAGCTTTTCAAGTTTCGACTGGACCTTGGCTTTCTTGCGCATGCCTGCGGTGTCGAAAACCTTGATCGGCCAGTCGCGATCCTCCCCGCGCCATTTGAATTCTATCGAAATTGAATCGCGCGTAATCCCGGCCTCCGGGCCGGTGAGCATGCGGTCCTCGCCGATCAGGCGGTTGACGAGCGTCGATTTGCCGGCGTTCGGCCGGCCGACGATTGCGATCCGCAACGGCTTCAGCGGATCGTCCCAGGCCGTCTCCTCCTGCGGCGCGTCGCCGTCGCCGGCGGCGGCCTGCGCGATGATGTCCTCGATCGCCTGTTGCAATTCGCCGAAACCGACGCCGTGTTCGGCTGCGACGGCGATCGGCTCGCCAAGCGCCAGCGACCAGGCGTCGAGGACGCCGGCCTCGGCGGCGGCGGCGTTTTCCGCCTTGTTGGCGGCGAGAATGACCGGCTTGCCGCGCTCGCGCAGCATTTGCGCGAAGCGCTGGTCGAGCGGGGTGACGCCGACGCGCGCATCAATGACAAAAATCGTCGCTGCGGCTTCGTCGATCGCCCTTTGCGTTTGCTGACGCATACGCCCTTCCAGGGCGGCTTCGGGCGCCTCCTCGATGCCGGGCGTGTCGATTGCGATAAAGGCGAAACCGCCGAGGCGCGCCTGCCCTTCGCGCCGGTCGCGCGTTACGCCGGGCGTGTCGTCGACTATGGCGAGGCGTTTTCCGACAAGGCGATTGAACAGCGTCGACTTGCCGACATTCGGCCGGCCGACGATCGCGATCTTCACAAGCGTTTTTCCGGGCGGCGCGGGCGCCGGCGTATCGTCATGCATAGGCGCTCCGCCAGCCCTTAACGCAGCGCGTAGAGCTTGCCCTTCTGCGACAGAATGAAGATTTTCTCATCCGCGATGATCGGCGAAATCACCGAGCCGTCGGAAATCTTCTTCGTATCGATGATCGATCCGTCTTGCGGGGAGACTTTCACGACTTCGCCGTCGGTGGAAACGAGAATGAGTGCGTCGCCGCCGAGAACCGGCCCAGCCCAGGCGACGCGGCCTTTTCGCTTTTTCGGTTTGTCGTAGCGCTTGAGCTGCGAAACCCAGACGATCGCGCCGTCATTTCGCGACAGGCAAACCAGCTCCGCATCGACCGATACGACATAGATGAAATCGCCTGCGACCCAGGGCATCTGAATGCTCGCGATCGGCGCTTCCCAAACGCGCCGTCCCGTGCGGATGTCGATAGCGACGAAGCGCCCGGCATGGCTGACCGCATAGACAAGACCGCGATCGATGACGGGGCTGCCTGCGATATCGTTGAGCGCTGATAGCGCCGTCAATTGCGTGTTTCGCGCCAGCGTATCGTTCCAGACCGCGCGCCCCGAGCCGGCGAGAAAGGCGACCACTTCGCCGGAAGAAAACGGGGCGACGACAAGATCGCCGGCTGCGGCCGGGCTTGCCGAGGAAAGGATGCGGGCGGTTTCCTCATAGGACTGGAAGGTCCACTGTTCTTCGCCGCTCGCCTGATCGAGCGCCACGACTTCATTCACATTGGTGACGAAATAGAGCGCGCCGCGATAGGCCGTCGGGGGCGTGCGCACCGGCCCGTCCGCCTGATAGCGCCAAAGCTCCTCGCCGTTCGTCGCATCGAGCGCGAGCGCAAACCCGAAACCGGAGGTGACGAACAGGCGGCCGTTTTCGAAAGATACGCCGCCGCCGAATCCGACCTGGGCCGCTTTCGTGCGCGAGAGAATATCGCGGACGCGGAATTTTTCCTTGATCTTCGGCGCAAGCTCGCGCTCCCAGACCACTTCGCCCGTTTCAACATTATAGGCGGTCACCGTCGCTTTCGCGTCGATGACGTAAAGAACGCCGTCGACGACGATCGGCGGCGAAGTCAGGCGCGCGCGATCTTCCGCCTTGCCGATGTCGCGCGTCCATACGGTTTCAAGCGCGCCGGCGGTCGAAAGGTGATGCAGCGTATGGTCGGCCTCCCCGCCCGGCGTCGGCCATGAGGTGTTGACGTAGGAAGGCGGCAATTCAAGCGCGACGCCGGCGTAACGCGGATCGGCCTCGATCTGTTCGTCGACGGCGAGGATAGAAATCCGGTCTTCTTCCTTCGGCGCGTTTTCTTCGGTTTCGTCATCGTCCCCGCCGCCGAATATGCCGGCGACCGCGCCGATCGGCCCCGAGGAGCAGGCGGGCGCGCCGAGAACGGCGAAGGCCAGCAACAAAACGCGAAAGGCGGCGGCGCGGGTTCGGTTCGCCATACTCTTACTCATTTCCTTCCTGCGCTTGCGGATCGGCCGGCGCTTCTGCCGCCGGTTCGCTTTCAGGCGCGGCGGCGTCATCCGCGCTTTCATCGGAATGCGCGTCCGCTCCGTCGTCCGTTCCCAGAATGGAGGAAAGATCGCCGCCGGCCTCTTCGAGTCCTTCAAGATAACGCTCGGCGTCGGATCTCGTATCGCGCTCAAAGGTCGGGAATTCAACGCCCGCCTTGCCCGCCGCGGCGAGCGCGGCGAATTCGCCCGCGCGCGAGCGAACCGGTTCCGGTGCGTTTGGCGATGCGGCCGCCCTCAGGAACATTTCCTCTGCGGCCTGATAATCCTCAGCCTTGAATGCGGCGAGCGCAACGATTTCGCGCGCATAAAATCCGATCTGGGTTTCATCCGTATCCAGCTCGCCGATATCTTTAAGGACCGCGTCGCGCCCTTCATCGACCGACAGATACGCGGCGTGCAGGCGCGCCGCGTCTTTCAAACGCTTCGATGCGCCGCCTTCTTCGTAGACCTTGCGATAAAGGTCGATCGCCGCGCCCGTCTCGCCGGCGGCCGCCTTTTCCGCCGCAAGACGCATCCGGGCTATGGCGGCGTATCCGCCCTTTTTCGCCGCGATCGCTTCTAGCGCGGCTGTCCCCTCATCCGTGCCGGACATGACCACCGCCTGCGAATAGGCCGCCGATTGCACGGCGGCGTTCTTGTCGTGCCGGTGGTTCCAGAACTGCCAGCCGCCGACGCCGGCGACAACGATGAGCGCCGCGCCGATGACGGCGGGAAGGTTTTTCTGGATCGTCTCGGCGGTTTCGTCTTCCGCGAGGGCCTGATCGACCTCGCGCAGCATGGTGTCGTCGTTTGTCACGCCTCGCCCTTCGAACGATTGCGGCCGGCCCGGCTAACGCCGAACGAGGGCCAATTTACGGCACGGGGCGCGTTCTAACGACGTTTCGGCGCCCGCGCAACGACGAGACGCCGGGTCGCGCATGGGCTTAAGCGCCTGATTTGCCGGGGCGCGCCGGCGGATCCAGTCGATAAACCTGGGCCGCCTCGGGAAAACTGCGCCGGCGCACTTCGCTCGCATATTGATCGACCGCCTCGCGGATCGCGGCGCGCAGGCCGGCGTAGCGCTTGACGAATTTCGGCGTCCAGTCGAACAGGCCGAGCATGTCGGGCGTCACCAATATCTGCCCGTCGCACACCGGGGACGCGCCGATGCCGATTGTCGGCGCGCGAACGCGCGCCGTTATTTCGCGCGCGAGGTCTTCGGCGACGCCTTCGACGACGAGCGCGAACGCGCCGGCTTCAGCCGTCGCTTCGGCTTCGGCGAGAATTTCCGCGCGTTCGGATGTCGTGCGCCCGCGCGCTTTGAACGCGCCGTAGACATTGATCGCCTGCGGGCGAAGTCCGACATGGCCGACGACGGGAACGCCGCGCTCGACCAGGAACCGGATCGTGTCGGCGGCGTAGCGCCCGCTTTCGAGCTTCACCGCCTGCGCGCCGGTTTCCTTCAACAGGCGCGAGGCGTTTTCAAACGCAAGTTGCGGCGAGGATTCATAGGAGCCGAACGGCATGTCGATGACGACGAGCGCACGCTGCGACCCGCGCATCACCGCCTGGCCGTGCATGATCATCATTTCCATGGTGACGCCGACCGTAGACGGCAGGCCGTGAACGACCATGCCGACACTGTCGCCGACAAGGAGAAGATCGCATTGATCGTCAAGGATCGACGCCATCGGCGCGTCATAGGCGGTAAGGCACACGATCGGCTCGCCGCCCTTGCGGGCCGCGATATCAGCCGTGCTGATCCTTTTTTTCGAAGCTTGCGCCGACATAAGGATCCCAATCCTGCTGCTCGCCGGCATTATAGCGAAAATGCCGCGCCGCACAATAAACCTCCGGGCCGGAAAATGCGCCCGAAAAGGACGGCCCGTAGGGGTGCGCCGTCCGGTTTGCGGCCGATCGCGCCGCGAAGGTCTTGCGCCGCCCCGCTTAATCACCGCCCCGCTTAATCACCGGCAGCCGGAGCGCAATATTCCGCCTGCGGATTATCAGGGCCGCAAGGCGACGCCCGCAATATAAGGGTGAAGGACGAAGAATATCGCCAGCCAGAGGCCGAGACCCGCGATCGCAGCGATAAAATCGTTTGAGACCGGCCCCGTCGTCGGCGTCGGTTCGCCGCGCTTCTTGACGGCGATGCGATCGACGACGGCGAAGGCGAGAAACGATCCGAACAGCAGGATCGACCTGACCTCGCCGTTGACGAGCAGATGAGCGAACGCCCAGAGTTTGACGCCGGCGAGCATCGGGTGCTTCGCAGCGGCGGCGAGCTTTCCTTTCGGCAGATAGGCGCTCGCCAGTAAAATGAGCGCCGCCAGCACCAGCAGATAGGTAACATGGCGCATCCATTCCGGCGTCGTGTAGACGATTGTCGCATCCGCGCCGCGCCATCCAATGACGATCAGTGCGAAGCCCGCAAGCGCGGCGAGCGAATAAAGCCCCTTATAGGGACCGGCGCCAAGCCTTGCGACCAGCGCCTCGCGCGGTCCGCGCGCCAGAGCGGTGAAAAGATGAGAGCCGAAAAACACAACCAGGCCGAGGAGGAAAAGCGTCATTCAGCGCCTCCATTCATTGCGCGTTAATGTCCGTCGAAGGAAACGAGGGCGACGACATCCTTGCCCATTTTTCTGAGGCGGTCTGCGCCGCCGAGTTCCGGCAGGTCGACGACGAAAGAACAAAGAACAATTTCGGCGCCTGCGCGTTCAAGCAGCCTGATCGCCGCGCTCGCCGTTCCGCCCGTCGCGATCAGGTCATCGACAAGCAGGACTTTGTCACCCTTGCGCACTGCGTCGACATGCAACTCGACCTCGTCGACGCCGTATTCCAGCTCATAGGTCTCCGAAATCGTTTTGAAGGGAAGTTTTCCCTTTTTCCGGATCGGCGCGAAACCAACCGACAATTGATGCGCGATCGCGCCGCCGAGAATAAAGCCGCGCGCTTCGATACCCGCGACCTTGTCGATCTTGGCGCCGGCGAGCGGTTGCACGAGTTCGTCGATGGCGCGGCGGAACCCGCGCGCATCGGAAAGCAGCGTCGTCACGTCGCGAAACATGATTCCGGGCTTTGGATAGTCCGGAATCGTTCGGATGACCGTTTTCAGATCCATGTTCGCTCACCGCCCCTTCATTCGCGCAGCCGGCGGGAAAATGGCGGAATCGCCTTTGAAGGACAAGCGCCAATCCCTTGTCTGGATTAGCGGCGGCGACTAGACCGGCGAACGCCCCAGCCCGCAACGCCGGAGTCCGCCATGAAAAGAACCCTTTTCACCGCCTTCGCGCTGGTCGCGCTCGCCGCCTGCGGAAAAAGCGATGTCGCCGCGCCCGATCGAAAGGAGGCGGCCTCGCGAAAGGATATGCGCGCCGACGCGCCCGAACTCGGCGATTTCGGCGTCGATTTGTCGGCGATGGACGCATCTGTCGCGCCGGGCGATGATTTTTACGATTACGTCAACGGCGCGTGGCTGGAATCGTTCAAGATGCCGGACGATTATTCCAGCTACGGCTCGTTCACCGTCCTCGCGGAGCGGTCCGAAAACCGCCTCAGGGAAATCATCGAAGGGATCTCGCCGAATGCGCCGGCGAATTCGGACGAACAGCGCGCGCGTGATTTTTATGCGGCGTATAACGATATCGAGACCATCAACGCCAAAGGACTGTCCCCGCTCGCCGGCGATTTGGCGATGATCGACGCGCTCGCTTCCGCCGAGGAGTTTATGGCGGCCTCGTTCGACGCTGCGCGGCGCGCGACGAGCCCGATCGGCGTGCGCATTCGCGTCGATGCGAAAAGACCGGACCGTTATGCGATCTATCTGACGCAATCCGGGCTCGGCATGCCGAACCGCGATTACTATCTGGAAGACAGGTTCGCCGACAAACAGGCGAAATACCGCGCCTATATCGCCGCCATATTGTCGCTCGCCGGCCATGACGATCCGCAAGGCGGCGCCGACCGGATTTACGCCCTTGAGCAGGCGATCGCGCGCGTTCACTGGGAACCGTCGAAACAGCGCAACCGCGACCTCACCTATAACCTCAAAACGATTGAACAGCTTGGCGCGTACGCCCCGGCAGCGCCGTGGCGCGATATGCTGGACCGCGCCGGACTTGGCGGCGCGCATGAGGTGGTCCTGCGCGAGGACGACGCGATCCGGAACATCGCCTCCATCGTTGCGACAACGCCGATTGAAACGCTGCGCGACTATTTCCGCTTTCATCTCATTAATTCGAATGCGGACATTTTGCCGTCGAATTTCGACGCGGCGAATTTTGCTTTTTTCCGCACCGAACTGCGCGGCGCGCCGAAACAGAAAGAACGCTGGAAGCGCGCAATCGACGCGGTAGACGACGCGCTTGGAGAAGCGGTCGGAAAAATTTACGTCGAGCGGTATTTCCCCGCCTCCTCCAAAACGCAGATGGCCGGTCTCGTCGATAATCTTCGCGCCGCGCTTGGCGCGCAAATCGAAACAATCGACTGGATGAGCGATGAAACGCGCGCAAAGGCGCTGGACAAGCTTTCAAAACTCACGACGAAGATCGGCTATCCGGATAAATGGCGCAGCTATGACGGGTTGCAGATCGTCGCCGACGACGCCTACGGCAACGCAGCGCGCGCCGCGAAATTCCAGTGGGAATTCGAAGTCTCGCGCCTTGGCGGACCGGTCGATCGAAGCGAATGGCGCATGACGCCGCAAACGGTGAACGCCTCCTACAGCCCCGCACTCAACGAAATCGTCTTCCCCGCCGCCATTTTACAGCCGCCGTTTTTCGATCCGAACGCCGATCCGGCCGTCAATTACGGCGCGATCGGCGCGGTTATCGGCCATGAGATCGGCCACGGCTTCGACGATCAGGGACGCAAGTCGAACGGCGACGGCGTGTTGGTCGACTGGTGGACCGCGGCGGATGCGGATCGCTTTGAGGAACGCGCCGGCCGGCTCGGCGCGCAATATGCGGGGTACGAACCGATTGAAGGATTTCCGGTCGATCCCGATCTCACCATGGGCGAGAATATTGGCGATCTCGGCGGCCTCGCCATGGCCTATCGCGCCTACAGGCTCTCGCTTGGAGAAAATCAGGCGCCGGTTATCGACGCGCTGACGGGCGATCAGCGCTTTTTCCTTTCCTGGGCGCAGGTGTGGAAGCGCGCCGTGCGCGATGACCATCTGAAAAACCAGATCGCCTCCGACCCGCATGCGCCCGCCGCGTTTCGGGTCAACGGCGTCGTGCGCAACATGGACGCCTGGTATGAGGCGTTCGGCGTGACGCCGGAAAACGCGCTCTGGCTCGATCCGGAAGATCGCGTTCGGATCTGGTGACGCGATGCGCCTGCAGCGGAAAGTGCTGGAAAATGAATTCGTGCGCCTCGAGCCGATTGAAGAGCGCCACCGCGAGGCGCTGCGCGCGGCGGGCGATGATCCCGATCTGTGGCGTTTCGCCTCCGTCAACCAGCACGGCGCCGATTTCGACGCCTGGATGGACGACCGTCTTGATGCGACGGCGCGCGGCGGCGATCTCACCCACGCGATATACGACAAAGCCTCCGGCGATTGCGCCGGCTCATCGAGCTATCTCGCCATCGCCCTTCCCAACAAAAGACTCGAAATCGGCTGGACCTGGTATCCCAAACGCTTCTGGGCGAGCGCAGTGAATCCGGGCGCCAAGCGCGCCCTGATGGCCCACGGATTCGAAACGCTCGGCCTCAACCGTATCGAGTTCAAGCTCGACGCCTTGAACAGGCGATCCTGGGCCGCGGTTGAAAAACTCGGCGCGCGCCATGAAGGCGTCTTCCGCCGCCATGTGGTGATGCCGGACGGGCGATTGCGGGATTCGGCGTGGTTTTCCGTGCTGGCGGATGAATGGCCGGCGGTGCGCGCGGGTCTCGATTGCCGGCTCGCCGCTTTCAGCTCATCCGGGCGCTGATTTTCGGCCACACCCGCGCGGATTTACGCGCCCTTAACCCTGAAATTATTGACTCGCCGGCTGAACGGGCCTATCCGCCGGCCCGAATTGCCGCAGCGCAGCGCGCGCAGCCTCCCGACCCGGGCGCACCCGGACCAGTCGGGCCCATGCGTAAGACGACGCCGCCGACACGCCCTGCGACAATCGAAGATGACGCATCGCTCAACTCCAGCGGACGGGCGGGGCGTTGAACCGGAACCCGCTGTAGTCCCCGGCCGGAGCGCCAATCGCGCTAGCATCGCCGGGTTTTTGAAAGTGACCCATGAAGTTTGAAGATCTCGGCCTGGAGCCGAATATCCTTAAAGCCGTGCATGAAGCCGGCTACGACACGCCGACCCCCATTCAGGCCGCCGCCATTCCAGAAGCCCTCACAGGGCGCGATGTCCTCGGCATCGCACAGACAGGCACCGGCAAAACCGCCTCTTTCACGCTGCCGATGATCCAGCGCCTCGCCAAGGGACGCGCCCGCGCGCGCATGCCGCGCACGCTCGTTCTTTGCCCGACGCGCGAACTGGCCGCACAGGTCGCCGACAATTTTGAAAAATACGGCAAGCATCACAAATTATCGATGGCGCTGCTGATCGGCGGCGTCTCTTTCGGCGACCAGGATGCGAAACTGACGCGCGGCGTCGATGTGCTTATCGCGACGCCGGGCCGCCTGCTCGATCATTTCGAACGCGGCAAGCTGTTGCTGACCGGTATTGAAGTCATGGTCGTCGACGAAGCCGACCGCATGCTCGANNTGGGCTTCATCCCGGATATCGAGCGCATTTTCAAACTGACGCCGATGACGCGCCAGACGCTATTCTTTTCAGCGACGATGCCGCCGGAAATCCAGCGCATCACTGACGCTTTCCTGCACAATCCTGCACGTATCGAAGTCGCGCGCCCGGCGACAGCCGCGGCGACGATCACGCAGAAAATCATTCGCATTCCCTCCGGCGACGACCGGCTGAAACGCATGACGCTGCGCCACCTTCTCGGCCAGGACGACGTGCGCAACGGCATCATTTTCTGCAACCGCAAATCGACCGTCGATATCGTCGCGAAATCGCTGCAAAAGCACGGCTTCAATGCGCGCCCGATCCATGGCGAC
The DNA here is from genome assembly GCA_020446945.1 of Parvularculaceae bacterium. Lineage (GTDB taxonomy): Bacteria > Pseudomonadota > Alphaproteobacteria > Caulobacterales > Parvularculaceae > Amphiplicatus. The sequence continues at coordinate 66,508 of JAGRDS010000006.1, read as the reverse complement.
CTGCCGCAGGCGTTTCGAACCGAAACCATCGAAAAGTTCCGCTCCGGCGAAGTGACGTTCATCGTCGCGTCCGATGTCGCCGCGCGCGGGCTCGACATCCCCGATGTCAGCCACGTTTTCAACTATGACGCGCCGTTCCATTCCGACGATTACGTCCACCGCATCGGCCGAACGGGCCGCGCCGGGCGCCAGGGCGCGGCCTATATGCTGCTGACGTCAGCCGACCAGAAATATTACGACTCGATTCTGGAAACGATCCGCGCCGAAGCGATCGACGAGCTTGATCTCGGCGACTTTTTCGACACGGCGCGGGAAGATCTTAAATCGCGCGGCGAACGTCCTGTCCGGCGGACCGACCGCGGGCGCGAACGCGCGCGAGGGGGTGAGCGACGCCGCGAACGCCGGCCGCGCCAGCCGCGCGACGATGCGGCGCCGGCGGATGCTTCGCCGGCTGAGACCAGCCGGGCCGATACGCCGCCTGCTGAAGAAACATCCGCACGCAACGGGCGAGCGCCCAAACGCGGGCGCGAGCGCGCCGGCGGCGAGCGTGAAACCGTAAAAGGTTTCGGCGCGGATGTTCCGGCATTCATGGTTCGCTAACCATTTTTCGATCCGCCCCCTGAATTAGCCGTTCGTTTACGCGCGAGGGCTAGCGTGCACCTGACGGCGAAAGCGCCGAGGGGGTCGGATTGTGCGATGATAGACGCCGTTGAAGAGTCGTACCAAATCGCGGAACGCGCGATCGCCGCGCTGCGCCAGGCGCACCTGGCCGCCTCGCCGCGAAATCTCGAACTCTGGTTGATGCTTATCGAAGGGAAAAGCCCTTCGCTCGCCCGCGACGCGCAGCGTTTGAGCGATGATGACGGCGTCATCACGCAAGAGGACGCCGACAAGCTTTACGACATACATATCGTGCGTCAGGGCCTGTCGCGCGATGTCGTCGATCTCATCCAGCGTTTTGAAGACGAGATGGGAAAAATCTCCGACGCTGTTGAATCATCGGGCATGAACGTAACCGGAAACAGCGAAAAACTGCGCTTCCTGACGATGGAGCTGAAGCGTTCGGCGGCGGACAATCCGGCCGTCGGCGCGTTGATGGACGGGGTCTTGTCCGTTGCGAAATCGGTGCGCGAGGCGAATGAGCGCCTTGAACAACAGCTCGCCAATTCCTCAGACGAAGTCGATACGCTCCGCCGCAATATCGAGAACATCCAGCAGGAAGCGATGCTGGACCCGCTCACCGGCGTCAAGAACCGCAAGACGTTCGACGCGGAAATCGAACGCATGGCGCGCGTCGCGAACGAAAGCGGCGAGCCGCTTGTCCTCATCATGGCCGATGTCGACCATTTCAAGAAGTTCAATGACAAATGGGGCCATCAGACCGGCGATCACGTCCTGCGCCTCGTCGCGGAAGTCATGAACGCAAACGTCAAGGGCCAGGACGTGCTGGCGCGTTATGGCGGCGAGGAATTCGCGGTCATCCTGCCCGGTACGTCGCTGCCGAACGCCGTCATGCTAGCAAACCGCATTCGCGCGTCCGTCGAGTCGCGCCGCCTCAAAAAGCGGCGTACGGACGAAGACCTCGGCGTCATCACCCTTTCCATGGGCGCTGCGGTTTATCGCTGGGGCGATACGCCCGATTCATTCATCGAGCGCGCCGACAAGTGCCTTTACGCCGCCAAACGGCGCGGGCGCAATCAGGTCGTCGATGAAAAGACGAATGAAGAACTCGAAAAAGAGGATAAGATCAGCGCCGCCTGAACGCGGCTAACGGCCGCCCATTTCGGGCGCGGCGGCGTAAAGCGCGCGATAAGATTCCATGATTCCGGAAAGGAACCGGTCGCGGTCGACATCGCCCATCGTTTCGATGAGCCTTGCCTCCGGCGCGCCATCAAGGCGCTTTGAAATATCGCGTGCAAAAGATCTGTATCCGTCGCGATCGCCCGCGAGCAGATACGCAGTCGCAGCCCGCACGGCGGCGGCGCGATCGCCCGCCCTGTCGAAAGACGTAAGTGACCCCGCGTAGCTCGCATAGTCTCGCGCCGCTTCGCCCCAGGCGCGACGCGACCAGTTGATTTCCGCGCGCAGGAGAAAATCATCCGGCGCCGCCGCGCCGTCCAGGACCGTCAGCGCCGCCTCGGTCTCGCCCGTCGCCGCGAGCGCGCGCGCTTCGAGTCGCCTGCGCTTTTGTATGAGCGTCTCGTCGAGCCCGGCGATCCGCGTCGCGCGTATGGCGTGCAGCGCTCCTTTCGGATCGTTCGCCGCAAGCAATGTTTGCGCAAGATCGGCGGCGACGCGCGCGCGTTCCGCGCCGCGCAGGCGTTTGAATGTCTGGTGTTCCAGTAAATCGCCCGCCTGCCGATAAAGGCCGAGCGCTACGAGGCGCTGCGAAACGTTGCGGATCAGCGCATCGCCTTCCGCGCCCGGCGGCGCGAAATCGACATTCTCGAAAAACAGGCGCGCGGCGTCTTTCGGATTAAGCTGCGCGTCGGCGGCGAAAAGCCGTGGAAGGTTGGCGGCGATCATTTCCTGCGCCGTCAGAGCGGCGTCGGAGCGCGGGTAACGGTCGACGAGACCTGAAAGAGCGGAAAAACCGCGATCGAAATCCCTGCCCGCGAGCCGGATTTCACCAAGCGCGAGCCGCTTTTCGCGTTCAAACGCGCCGCCGCGATATTGAAGGGCCAGCAATTCGATTTCCTGCGCATCGCCCGCCGCAGCCGCGATCGCAAGGCGCGCGCGCATCGCCCATTCGCCCGTCCCTTCCGCGCCGGCGCGGCGCAGCGCCGCATTCTCGCGCGAGGCCTGTCCTTCCGACTTGCGGATTTTCGCAACGAGGAAATCGAGCCGCGCATCGCCGCCGGCGAAGTCCCCGGCGCCTTCCAGCGCCGCATTCGCCGCGACGCTCTCGCCCGTTTGCGCGAACGCCTCCGCTGCGGCGAGTTGATAATCACGCCGCAAATTCTGCGGCGTATCGTCGATGCGCGTTTCGGCGAACAAGGCGGCGGCGTCGAGATAAGCGCCAAGACGCGACAGCGCCATTGCGCGCAGCGGTTCGGCGCGCGCGCTTTCGGCCAGCATGTCGGCGACCGCCGCATAACGGCCCATCCTGTAGGCGCATTCGGCCTTGAGCGTCAGCGTGCGCGGGGCGTCCTCCGTTTCAAGACGGTCAAACGCCGCCAGCGCTTCGATCCACAATTCGTGCGCCATGTAAAAGCGCCCGAGATCGATAATGGCGTCCGCATCGCCTTCGCCGGCCAGCGTCAGGCGCGCTTCTTCGGCTGCGCCGAAGCCGCGTTCAGCCGCCTGGCGCATGAAGGACGCGCGGTCGAAATCGGGCGCGGAATAAGTGTCATTCGCCGCAACCGCGCCGGCGAGCGCCATGCCGGCCATTGCGGCGCCGGCGATTATTGCGCCGGCGCGCCTTGCGGCGGCGTGAGGTTTCGCGTTTGTCACGGCGTCTCGCCTTCCACCGCATTTTCCGCAGCGGGTGTTTGCGCGGCGCGATTGGCGAGCGCGACCGTGAGCGCCCGCGCTTTTTCAGGCGCCATTTCCGCCAGCACGCCGGCAAGCGATTGCATGCGCATGCCGGCGGCGACCGGTATCAGAATATCGTCGTCGAGAATTTCGAAGATCCGGGCCGCCTCGCGCGGCTTCATGCGTTCATAAGCGTTTGCGAGCGCGCCGATTTCGCCCTGTTTTGCGCGCACGCGGTTATTTTCGGCCGAAGCGATCGCGGCTTTTTCTTCCTGTACGGACTTTATCGCGCTTTCAAGACGCAACTCCGCCGCTTCAAGAACGCTTTCGCGCGTATCGAGCTGCGCCTCGCGCGCGTCAAGTTCAGCCTTTCGCGCGGCAAGTTGCTCCAAAAGCCGCTCCTGGGTGAGGGACGCCGGGATCTGCGGCGCCGGCGCCGCCGCGTCGGCCGCAACCTCCGCGACGACCGCATCTTCTGCTTCCGCGGCTGAAAAGCCGATCCAAAGTCCCGCCGCCTTGAGCGAGGCGAGCGCGAACGCCGCCGTCATGATAACGGGCGCAAGGCGAACGCGGCGCCTGTTTAACGGCGCGCTCATGCCGCTCTCCGCGATTTTTCGCTTGCGCGCGTGCGCCCGAGGCTGCGCACGTCGCCAAGCACGCTTTCGATACGGTCGGCGATGCGCTCGCCGGCGCTCGACATCACGGACAGCTCCGTCACGAGCGTTTCAGCGCGGAGCGCCGCCGCCTGCAATTCGGCGCTTTTCGCAAGTCCGCCCGCCTCAAGACGCTTCATTGCGCCTTCCGCGCGCAAGGCCGCCTCGTCGAAATGAGCGATCGCCGCTTTCAACTCTTCCTGCGCCGTCGTCAGGCGCTGAAGCCTGCCATTGATGTAAAATCCGCCCGCCGCGCCCGCGACAAGCAGAACGATCAACACGATATCCAGTATGACGCCGATATTCACGCCGCCGCCTCCGGTTCCATTTCGCTTTCGGGTTTGGCGAGCGCCGCATCGATCTTTACGGCGACAAGTTCGCCCATTCGGCCGACGCGCCCTTTCGCAACGGACAGCGCGCCCGCGCGAAGCTCGACCCGCGCGCCGACATTGGCCGCAAATTTCAGGGTTTCGCCGATTTTCAAAGCGCGAAGATCGCCTATCGTCATGCTGCGGTCGGCGAGAACGGCGGCGAGTTCAACGCCGGAAGCCGATACGCCTGCGCCGAGACGGCGCTTCCAGATTTCATCCGCCGCGCCGGATTCCCCGATAAAATCGCACAGGAGTTTTTCGCGAACCGGTTCGATCATCGCATGCGGAACAAGTATCGTCGCGCGCGTTGTCATCTCTTCCAGGCGGATCTTGAACTTTGCAAGCGTGCAGACGCTGGCGTCCTGCGCGATTGCGGCGAAGCGCGGCGTCGTCTCGACCCGGTCGAGCGCAAAGGCGGCGTCTGCGACCGGCGCGAAAGCCTCCCCGAAATCGTCAATGAGCGTCTTCAGCATGCGCTCGGCGAGACCAAGCTCAATCGCCGTCAATGCGCGCCCTTCGACCCCCGTTCCGGAGGAACGGCGCCCGCCGAGGAGAAGATCGACAACACTGTGAACGAGCGGGCTGTCCGCCGCCAGAAGCGCGTAACCGTCAAAGGATTTCGAATGAATGACGCCGATAACGCCGGCCGCCGATTGCGCCTGGATAAACTCGCCGAACCGGACTGAGGACACGTTGTCCAGCGTTACTTCGATATTTTCATTCGTGAGTTGACGCAGGCTCGTCGACATCAGGCGCGCCGTGCGATCGAATATGACATCGAGCATCGGCATCCGCTTATGGGAAACGACAGCCGAATTGATCAGCGCCTTCAATCCGGAGCGGTCCTGGCCGTCCTCGGCGCTGAAATCAAAGCCAAGCAGTTCGGTGAGCGGGGAATCTTCTTTCCACACTACGTCGTCGCCGTCGCCTTCGAAAACTTTGGGGGCCAAGTCCGCTCTCCTATTGAATGACGAGGTCTTCAATGACGACATCGCTCGCGGCGTCGCTTTCGGCGGCGATATTGGCGCGCTTTCTCAATTCCGCCTTGATCCGTGCGACGCCGTCGCTTCCTTCGAAATCTTCCGGCGTCAAGCCGCGCAGGAAAAATCCGATCCGCTCCTGTATGAACGCCCGGCGCCCGGCCAGCTCATCGAGCGCATCGGCGTCGCGCGCGACGATTTTTATCCGCGCTTTCAAAAACGCCGTCCGGCCCGTCGCATCGGGCGCAAGATCCGTCAGAAAATCAAATTCAGGCGTCAAAAGCGCGCCGCCGTCTTCTTTTGCGCCCGCGCCGATATAGTCGGGCGGAAAAATCCGGTTTGATCGCAACGCAGTCGTGGAAAGGCCGAACATGAAGGTGACGGCGAGCGCGAAAAGCACGATATGCTTGCCGGGCGTACGAACGCGCACGCGCCGCCCCGCGGTTCGCCCGCCATTCGCCCGTTCAGCCAATCCGGCCATAAATTGACGCTTCCACTCGTTATCTCCGCCGCCTTTTGTCGGAAATTACGGTTAAGGGAGCGTTTCCGCGGCGCTTCTTGCCCGGCAAATATTTCCCGGCCCATCGCACGGCGAACGGCGGCGCGTTGTTTTTCCTCATCTTTTCGATGGCATGGCGATTGCCAGTAAAGATGCGGACGCTTTCCGTCCGTTAACGGAAGATTAAGAGATGGATACCGCGATCGTCGCCGGCCTCTCCAAGCAGATCGTACTCGCGCGCGCGCTTGATACGACCGCGAACAATGTCGCCAACCAGACGACATCCGGGTTCAAGGCCGATCATATCGCATTCCGCGAATATATCGCGCGCGTCGATGCGGCGGCGAGCGCCGATCCGACTGTTTCGCTTGTCATTGACCCGGACACATATACGGATTTTTCAGGCGGCGGTCTTGAACAGAGCTATCGCGACCTCGATTTCGCAATCGACGGCGCCGGCTTTTTCGCCGTTGAAACCGCGGCGGGCCTGCGCTACACGCGCGACGGTCGCTTCAGCGTCAACGCCTATGGCGAACTTGTAACGCGCGACGGCGCGCAGGTGCTGGATGCCGGCGGCGCGCCGATCCTCGTCGATCCCGAAGCCGGCCCCGTGCTTGCGACGCCCGACGGCGAATTGCAGCAGAATGCGACGCCGATCGCGCAGCTTGGCGTTTTCCGCTTCGACGACCTGCGCCAGTTGCGCAAGACGGGCGACAATATGTTCGCCGTCGCATCCGGCGAGGCGGCGCCCGTATCATCCCCGCGCGTTCGCCAGGGATTCATCGAAACGTCGAATGTCAACCCGGTCGCCGCGATGACCGACATGATCGAGATCATGCGCGCCTATGAACAGGCGGCGCGACTGACGGAAACAGCGAGCGAGCTTGAACGCCAGGCGGTTCAAACGCTCAGCGAAACGAATTAAGGCGGAGACTTGAAATGCAATCCCTTTCCATCGCCGCAACCGGCATGCTCGCGCAGCAGCGCAATGTCGAGGTGATTTCGAACAATATCGCGAACCTCAATACGGTCGGCTACAAACGCCAGCGCGCGGAGTTTCAGGATCTGCTCTATCAGACGATTGAGCGCGCCGGCGCGCTTTCCTCGGCCTCTGGAACGACCGTGCCGAACGGCATTCAGATCGGCGCCGGCGTCAAGACCGGCTCCGTTTACCGCATCGCGGAACAGGGCGCGGTGACCTCAACCGGGAACGATTTCGATATCGCGATTTCCGGCAAGGGATATTTCCGCGTCGACCTGCCGGACGGGCGCGAGGCGTATACGCGCGCCGGCAATTTCGCGATCTCATCGGACGGACGTCTCGTCACCGAAGACGGGTATGAAGTGCTGCCGGGCGTGACGCTGCCCGAGGATGTCGTTGATGTGACGATATCGAAAGACGGCGTCGTCGAGGCGCGCGTCGCGGGCGACCAGAAACTGCGCGAGATCGGCCGGCTCGATCTTGCGGTGTTCTTCAACGAAAGCGGGCTGGAGGCGATCGGCGACAATCTGCTCCTGGAAACTTCCGCCTCCGGCGAACCCGTTATCGGCAATCCGGGCGATCCGGGATTCGGCTCGGTTCTGCAAGGTTATCTTGAAAACGCCAATGTCGATCCCGTTCAGGAAATCACGACGCTGATCGCCGCGCAGCGCGCGTACGAAATGAACGCGCGCGTTATCGAAACGTCGGACGAGATGCTTTCGATCAACGCCAATCTCCGCCGATAGGAAACGATAAATGAAACCGCTCCGCATTCCCGGCATTCTCACCTACGCGGCCATGGCGATGTGGCTGTTGCAGATCGCGATTTCCCCCGCCGGCGCCGAGGAGTTTTCCTCATCGCGCCTCGCCGATCGCAAGGCGGAAATCCGCGCCGCGCTCGTCGCCGCCGGCGCGCCGGAAACGATCCGCGTCACGCTTGCAGCGCCCGACGCGACGATCGCCGTCGATCCGGCGACGCCGCTCGCCTTCGACAGCGTGAGCTATAATCGCGCCAGCGGGCGATATCTGATCCGCACGCAGATAGACGGCGCGAGCGTGCTGATCGCCGGCGAGGCGATCGCCGTCGCAACACTTCCCGTTCTTGCGCGGGCGCTGGAGCGAAATGAAATCATCGGCGAGAACGATATTGACTGGATAGAAGTATCTGATCCGCGCGCCGACCTTTATATCGACGACGCCGAGCGGATTATCGGGAAGATCGCGCGCCGTCCGCTCGCCGCGAAAACGCCGTTGAGAAAACTCGATATCGCCTCGCCCACACTTATCAAGCGCGGCGATACGGCGACAATCGTTCTCGATGCACCCGGCATTCGATTGACGCAGGCCGCGATCGCGCTCGCTTCGGGCGGCGAAGGCGATGTCATCGCGTTCAGGAACGTCAACAGCAATCGCGAATTCAAGGCGGTCATCGTAGCGCGCGGCGCTGCGAAAGCGGTTTTCCGCGCCGGCTCTAACGTCGCATCACTGGATTGATATTATGAGATACATGCGCATCGCCCTGTTGTTCCTCCTGCTCGCCGGCGCCAATGGCTGCGCTGCGGCGGGCCGCATCAAGAATATCGGCAAGGCGCCGGACCTTTCGCCGACTGAAAACCCGGCCTCGCTTTACGGCGGGCGAACCATCGCGATGCCTATGCCCGCGCCTGATGCCGAAGCGGCGAATGCGAATTCTCTCTGGCGCGCAGGCTCGCGCACTTTCTTCAAGGACCAGCGCGCGCGCCGCCTCGGCGATATCGTCACCGTCGTCATCGACATCAATGATCGCGCGCGCCTCAATAATTCGACCGAGCGCACGCGCGACAATGGCGAGTCGGCGCAGATTCCGGCTTTCGGCGGACTGGAGCAGACCCTGACGGACATACTTCCCGACGGCGCCAATCCGGCGAAACTTGTCGATCTGTCCTCCGGCTCGACCGTGCGCGGCGAAGGCGCCGTCGACAGGCGAGAAGATGTCGAGCTGGTCATCGCCGCCGTCGTCACCGACGTTTTGCCGAACGGCAATCTTGTCGTCGCGGGCAAGCAGGAGGTGCGCGTCAATAACGAGGTTCGCGAACTGACGGTCACCGGCGTCATCCGCCCGGAAGACATTTCGAACGCCAACCGCATCGATCACACGCAGATCGCCGAAGCTCGCATCTCCTATGGCGGGCGCGGACAGCTCACCGATGTCCAGCAGGCGCGGTACGGCCAGCAGCTTTACGATATCCTGTTCCCCTTCTAGGGCGCAAAAACCGGGTGGCGCGCGAGGCGCGGGCGGCGTAAATTCGCTGCGTGTCCGACCCTTGCTATTGCATATTCGACACCGACATCGGCCGCTGCGCCCTGCTCTGGCGCGGCGAACGGTTGTCCGGCGTCCTGCTGCCGGCCGAAAACGACGCAGCGATGCGCGCGGCGATCGCCCGGCGCGACAGGAACGCCATGCCGGGCGAGCCGCCGGCCTTCGTCGCGGCGGCGATCGACAGGATCCGCCGGCTTTGTTCGGGCGCGCCTGTCGCCTTTGACGGCGCGCCGCTCGACCGCGACGATATCGAACCGCTCGCGAACCGCATTTACGACATACTCCTGCGCGTTCCATTCGGGGAGACGACGACCTATGGCGCGATCGCCGAAGCGCTGGGCGATAAGAACCTTTCGCGCGCCGTCGGCGCGGCGATGGGCGCGAACCCGTTCCCGATCATTATCCCCTGCCACCGCGTTACGGGCGCGGGCGGACGGATGGGCGGTTTTTCAGCGCCCGGCGGCGCCGGCGCGAAGCGCAGGCTGCTCGATATCGAAGGCGCATTCGCGGTTGAAAAGCTGCCGCTCTTCGGCGGGTGAATTTTTCACTCCTTCTTAACTTTGGCGCAAACGATCGCGCTTAGTCTCGTCCGCATGAGCGCTGGCAAGGTCTTTTGCATCGGATTCCAGAAGACGGGGACGACGTCGCTTTATGCGGCGTTGACGCGGCTTGGATACAAGACGGCCGCCGTGGTCGGACGCGACTGGAGCGCCGACCGGCTCGCGTCGCAGGGCGCGGCGCTTTGCATCGAGACGATGCGCGATTTCGACGCCGCACAGGACATGCCCTGGCCGGTTTTCTACCGCGAGCTTGACGCCGCCTATCCGGGGTCGAAATTCATCCTTACACTGCGCGATTACGAACATTGGTTCGCCTCGATTGAGAAACATTTCGGCGCCAATGGCGACGAGATGCAATCGTTCATCTATGGGCGCGACGCCGCCGCGCCCGCACAGGCCAAAGCGCGTTATCTTGAAATCTACGCCGCGCATGAGCGCGCCGTGCGCGCCCATTTCGCAGATCGACCGCACGACCTGCTCATCATGGATCTTGAAAAAGGCGACGGCTGGAAAGCGCTGTGCGATTTTCTGGGCCGCACGCCGCCGGACGAACCGTTTCCCGTGAAAAACCGCTCGCACGAGCGCAAACGGCTCATCTTCCGCATTCGCCGCCGCATCGCGCGCTTTTTCGGGCGCTATCTCGCGCCGGAACAGATCTGACATCGCCGATTACAGGCTGGCGAGAAACATCGCCGCGCCCATAAGTGCGAAGGCGCCAGCGACACGCGCGCCGATTTTCGCGCCGCCCGCCGAATAGCTCATCACGCCCTTGACGACGATGTTCGACCCGGCGGCGATCAGTGCCGCGCGCGCCGCCAGATCGGGCGAAATCGCGCCGGCGCGCGCTTCGCCCGCCGCGGCGAGCGTAATCGCATCGACATCGGCGAGGCCCGACACCAGCGCGACCGCGTAAAGTCCCGCCTCGCCGAACCGGTCCGCGCCGAATGCGGCGGCGAGCGAGATGGCGGCGAGAACGGCGCCGAATATCAGCGCGGGTTTGAGTTCGAATGGATTGCCGAGTTCGAGCGCGCCGGCCGCATCATTATGTTTGACGCCGCGCCAGAAAAGAAAAGCGGCGATAAAGCCGACGCTTGCGCCGGCGCCGAGCGCAGGCAGCGCCGCATAAAACGCGCCCGGCGCGATGACGGCGAACAAAATGGCGATGCGCGCCAGCATCACGCAATTGGCCGCGACGATCCCCGCCGCATAGGCGCCAGGCTCGCCCCGCGTGTCGCGCGCACGCTGCGCCAGCGACAATGTCGTCGCCGTGGACGAGGCCATGCCGCCGACAAGCCCTGTAAGCATGACGCCCTTTTCAGCGCCGAGCCATTTCGTCAGCCAATAACCGACAAACGAAAGGCCGGAGATAAAGACGACCATCTGCCAGATGTCGCGCGGATTAAGCGCGTCATAGGGCCCGTAGCCCTCATTCGGCAGCAAGGGCAGCACCATCACCGAAATGACGAGAAAGCGCAGCGCCGCGTGGATTTCTTTCTCATCCATCGCGCTCGCGATCGCTTCTATTTCCGATTTGAGGCTGAGCAGAACCGTAACGCCGACAGCGCCGAGAACGGTAACGATCGAAAGGTCTTTCGCGGCGGCGAGCCCAAGAAGAAAAGCCGCCATCAACGCGACCTCGGTCGTGCCGCCGCGTCCGCCGTCCGGCTCGCGTGCGGAAATCCGGTAGGCGATGATCGTCAATACGCCGATCAATGAAAACGCTGCGATGACAAGCAGCGCCTCGCCCAGAAGGCCGGCGAGCGCGCCGGTGAAGGCGACGAGCGCAAAGGTGCGCGCGCCGGCGAAGGATTCGCGCCGCCCCTCCATGCGATGCGTCCACTCGCGCTCAAAGCCGATAAGGAACCCGGCCGCGCCCGCTGTCGCAAGCGCGGACAGCGCGCCGATCGCATCGCCGCCGAATTCAGCCGCCGCACCTTCCGCCATTACGCCTTCCGCCGCTGCGCCTTCCGTTACTCCACATCCGGATGTCGCTATCATGTTTGGCGGCGGCGGCGAAGGCGCCCTGCTGCGCCCAGATTCAGGCCGCCGCCGGCGTCGCCGGTTTGAATGCGCCGGCGCGCCGGTCCGAATTCGCACGCGCGACGTCTATCCCCAGCGCGAAACGCAAATACGGCGCGCGGCGAAACGCCTCATAACCGATGACGCAGCCGCCGACGGTCGCCAGCGTCAGAATGGAGAATTCCAGCGCAGCCGGCAGGGCGAGTTTTGCAAGACCGTAACCGACGGCGACAATTATCGTCTGGTGCAGAATGTAATAGCAGAATACGGCGCCCGTCAGATAGCGGAGCGTTTTGCTGTCGCGGTTCAGGTAACGGCGCGCCATGGCGCAAAGCGCGACAATGGCGGCCCAGGCGTATACGATCCGCATACCGCGCAACAGATCGGCCATGCCGATCGCCTCGACCCTTTCCCAATTGTCGCCGGACCACGCCATTGCGAAAAGCGGAACCGTCAAAACGAGATAGCCGAGCGCGGCCGGCGCCGCACGATCAATTGCGCGCCAGAAGCCATCGCTTTTTGCAACGGCGAAACCGAGCAGAAAAATCGTGATCCGATGCGCGTGGTTCGCCCAGTCATCGAGCAGCCCATGCGTTTGAGGGAAATATGGATCGAGGGCGAAACGGTAAACGAGAAACGGAACGGGCGTCAGCGCGATAAGCGCAAGCCCGCCGCGAACTTTCGCAGCCGACAATTTATCGCCAAGCGCGCGCAAGGCGGGCGCGAAGGCGCAAACGATCATCGTATAAACGAGCAGGTAGACCACATACCAAAGATGGTTCCATGTCGGCGTGATGATCCCGAAATGATCGTCGAAAGAGAAATATTGCGGCCAGAAGGCAAGGATGCCGGGCGCGACGACGCCTTCGTAGCGAAGCTGGAAATAGGCCTGCGGCATGACGACGACGCCCATGCCGAAAACAACCGGAATGAACAGCCGCCAGAAGCGTTTCCACGCAAAACGCGCCGTCGATAAGCCGGCCGCCGCGTATTTGTCCATGGCGTAGCGAACGACGATCCCGGATATGAAGAACAAAAGCGCCAGCCGCCACGGATTGACGAACATCATCGCCAGTTCGGCGGCGGGGCCGGCATGGGGACTTTTCACATGCCAGTCCCATGTCACGTAGAACATTCCGATGTGGTAAAAAATCAAAAGGCCGAACGCGATGACGCGCAGCCAGTCGAGATCGTAGCGGCGTTGATCGCGGGGGTGGACGGAGGTGTTATTACCTGCGGTCATCTTGTTTCCTTTCGGCCATCTTGTTTCCTGCGCCTGGCCGCCTCCGGTTCCGGGGCGGCCGCGCTGCGTTCGCCTGGCGTTTGTCGGACCGCTGCGCCGCCGGCGCGAGCGTAAAGACGCGGCGCGCGCGCCGGCGGGCCGGGCGCCGCCCGTCCCCGGAAAACGTGATAAAAAACAACGCGCGCGGGACGAAAATACGCTGCGGCGTGACAAAAACCGGGGTGCGCGCGATTGCGGGACGGCGCGATTTGAGCGACATAGCGGGCGATGATCGGACGCCCTTCCGCTTCGCTTCAAAGAGCGCTCGCCGATGACGCGCGCACCGACCGTCAGGCGGTTTTAATCGCCATCGGCATTATCGCCGGGTTTACGATCGTCAATTCCCTGTCCGGCATTACCGAATACCATCGCATCGGCGTCGATACGCCCGCTGTCTATTTCTGGATCTATGAGGCGTCGTCCTTCATCATCCACGTGCCGATCCTGTTCGCCATGGCCTGGTTCACCCGCCGCTTTCCCCTGACGGCGGATGGCTGGCCGCGTCTCGCGGCGATATACGCCGCCGGCGCGCTCGCCTATTCCATCGTTCACGTCGCCGGCATGGTGGCGATCCGCAAGGCGGTATTTGCGGCGTTTTTCGGCGAGACCTATCATTTTGTTTCCGCTGACCGGCCTTTCGCGATCGAGGCGGTTTACGAATTTCGCAAGGACGCGCTCGGATTTGCTATCCTCACCGGCCTTTTCACCTTGTGGCGCAGCCGCGCCGACGCGCTGCGCGAGCGCGATGCGGCCCGGCGCGAGGCGAGCGAGACCAGCCGGCTGACGCTGAAATGCGGCGGGCGAACGATCTTTATCGACGCGGGGTCTATCGAATACGCGAAAGCCGCCGGCAATTACGTCGAAATCGTCGCCGGCGGCAAAACGCATCTGGCGCGCATCACAATGGCCGCACTTGAAGAACAGCTCGCCGGCGCCGGCGCGCCCGTCGTGCGCGCGCATCGCTCCTGGCTCGTCAACAAATCGCAGATCGCCGAAATCATTCCCGCCGGCGACGGCGACGTGACGATACGCCTTAGATCGGGCGATGAAGCGCCCGGCAGCCGGCGTTATCGCGACCGGCTGGGGGCGTAGCGGCCCGAACCTAACGGCCTTCCGGCGACGGCGCCTGCTTCGGCGCCGGCGAATTCTGCGTTTCGGAAACCTCACCGCCATTTTCGGCTGCGGCGGCGGCGTCTTCTGCGGCGATATAGGCTTCGAGTTGCTCAATCGTCGTCGCAATCGCCTCACCTGCGTCGCCGCTGACGCCCAATCTTTGCGCAGCGCGAAAATCGTCGAGTGCGCCGCGATAATCTTTCGCGCTCAGCCGCGCCGAACCGCGCAATTGATGGAACGCCCGCAATTCCGTTCGAGAGAAATCGTCGCCGTATTTCAGTTCTATTTCATCGAGCTCCGCCAGGATTGAATGAGGATCATCGCCGCGGCGAATTCTCGCCGCTATGCTGTTCATCTTGCGCCCGACCACCAAACGGTTCGGCGGCGGGTCGAATCGGCTTGCTAATTCATAGGTGATCTGGGTCTGAACGCCACGTCTTTTGACCGGCTTGCCGTCTTCCAGCTTTGGTCTGTATTTCCACTTTTTCACCGCGATCAGGGCGGAGGAGTTCAGACACGAATTTGTCGAATCAAAAATCGTTATGTTTTCTGTATCGCCTTCTTCAGTAACGTCGAACTCGACATAAACCGTCTCTTTGTTTCTGGCGTCATCCATGCACCGCTCAGGGTATCTTGGCGGATAACGGGTTATCGGACGCGCATCGAAATCCACGGTTTTCGCTTCTTCATTGATTACAAATGTGAACGTCGTTTCGAGATCTTCCTGCTCGACATAATATCCTCCGCGCCGCGCCGGCTCGAATTTCCAGCTTCTGACGGCGGCGATCGCCGCTTCGTTGAAACAGGCGTCGGTAGTCTCCCGCACGCGCACCTCTTCAACGGCGCCGTCCTCGTTGACTTTATAAACGACCGTCACTTTCTGCGGAGTCGGCGTTTCGCCTGCTTTGGGCATGCACGACGACGGATAGCTGAGCGACGGCCGCGACTTTGGCAACGCCGGCCTATCGGCATCCACCGCGCTTCCCTGCGCCGCCATCGCGAACGCCAAACCTATAGCTGTCAGAAATGAGCCCATCTCCCCCGTCCTCCAGTTTTTCCTTTGACGATAGGCGAAATTTATTTTTTGCAAAAGCCCGCAAGCGCCACCGCATTAACCATATAAGCCGTTGATATTGAACGGCGCGTCAAAGTTATCCCCCTACTTATCCAACACCTTCTCCGGCGCCTTATTATGTCTTTCGCGCCGCGGGTCATTTCCGTTCGCCGTATGGCGCGGCGCGCCGGAATGAACCTAAGGGCGCAATAGCGACGAACGAAAGGAGGATGCGCGTGACAATTTTCCAAACCGCTTCAACGCGCATTCGCGCGCCGCGCAACGCGCCTTGCAGCGGATTTTCGGCGCCGCCGGCCGTCGGGCGCCAAGCGCAAGAACATTATCCGCGAGCGGGGAAATTTACGCCGACGCACATGCGCGGAACGTCAGCCTTCATTCAACATGTCGGTGACGATCGCCGAAAGGCCGGTCTGACGCCGGCGACGCAGACGTTCGGCGAGCAGGATCGCGCGCAACATCTGTGCGGATTCGTCAAGATCGTAATTGATGATGACGTAATCATACTCCGCCCAGTGAGAAATTTCGGCGTCGGCTTTCGCCATGCGCTTCAATACGACGTCTTCGGGATCCTGATTGCGCGCACGCAGGCGCCGCTCAAGCTCGGCGCGCGAGGGCGGCAAAATAAAAACCTTTACGACATCGCCGCCGGCGACCGCATCAAGCTGCTGCGCGCCCTGCCAGTCGATGTCGAACAAAACGTCATTGCCGATCTTGAGCTGATCGAAAACCTGCGCGCGCGGCGTGCCGTAGTAATTGCCGAAGACATTCGCCCATTCGAGAAATTCGCTTTTGTCGCGCATGGCGCGGAACTTTTCCTCGGTGACGAAATAATAATCCTCGCCGTCCTTTTCGCCGGGGCGCGCCGGGCGCGTCGTCGCCGAAATCGAAAGGTTGATTTTCGGATCGCCCTTCAACAGCCGGTCGGCGAGCGTCGTCTTGCCTGCGCCCGATGGGCTGGACAAGACAAACATCAAACCGCGCCGGTCAACTTTTGTCGCGTCGACTTTCATGCCTATTCCAGATTCTGGACCTGTTCGCGCATCTGGTCGATGCCGCTTTTCAGTTCAAGGCCGATGCGTTTGAGCGCCATGTCCTGCGCTTTGGAACACAGCGTATTCGCCTCGCGGTTAAATTCCTGGGTCAGGAAGTCGAGTTTGCGGCCGATTACGCCGCCTTTTTCGATGAGTGCGCGCCCGGCCTCGACATGGGCGGCGAGCCGGTCAAGCTCCTCGCGAATGTCGGCGCGCAGCGCCAGCATCGCCGCTTCCTCGGCAATGCGCGTTTCATCGACCGCGCCGTTCAGGAGGTCGGCGAGCTGCTGGGCGATACGCGCGCGGATCGCATCGGGCGCAGCGTCCGCGCTGGCGCGCGCACGCGCCGTCAGGTCCGAAATCGCATCGAGTTGCGCGCGGATCAGCGCGCCGATGGCCGCGCCTTCGTTCAATCGCGCGCGCTCAAGCAGCGCCAACGCCTCTGCAAAGCTTTTTTTCAACGCGGCGGCGAGCGCGGCGCGGGCGTCTTCATCGTCAAGCGCCGATTCGGGTTCGATGACGCCGCGCAGGGCGAGCAATCCTTCCGGGCGCGGCTTGTCGCAATCGACGGACAGGCGGATTTCATCGACCAGTTTGACGGCGCTCGACAGCGCGGCGCGATTGACGATGAATGCGCCGTCGACGGCGGCGCCCTTCAGCGACAGGAACGCATTGAACGATCCGCGCGAGAATTTTTGCGACAGCGCCTTGCGCAGGTCGAGTTCGAGGAAATCATATCCGGGCGGCAGGCGGAAACGCGGTTCGAGCCCGCGCCCATTGACGCTCTTGATCTCCCAGACCCAGCGCGTTTCCTCAAGCGCGCCTTCAGCGCGCGCAAAACCCGTCATGGAGGACAGCGCCATCGCCTCACCCTTCCTCGCGCCGCGCGCGTTCTATGCGGCGCCATTCGGCGACATTGCGGTTATGTTCGGCGAGCGACTTTGCGAAAACATGCCCGCCGGCGCCGTCGGCGACGAAATAAAGCGCATCGGAATCGGCCGGGTTCAGCACCGCCTCGATCGCCGCTCGTCCGGGATTGGCGATCGGCGTCGGCGGCAGGCCCGGAATGACATAGGTGTTGTAGGGCGTTGCGCGCTCCAGCTCGCTGACGCGCAAGCCCCGGCCGAGCGGTTCGCCGGCGGTGAGACCGTAAATCACCGTCGGGTCGGATTGCAGGCGCATGTTTTTCCTGAGGCGATTGACGAAAACCGCGGCGATCAGCGCACGTTCCGCAGCGACGCCGGTTTCCTTTTCAACGATCGAGGCGAGGATGATCGCTTCTTCAGGCGTCGAAAACGGCAGGTCCATTGCGCGGCTGCGCCAAAGGCTTTCAATAACGGCGTCCTGCGCCTTCATCATGTCGCGCACGAGTTCGTCGCGGCTTCGCCCGCGCGTGAATGCGTAAGTTTCGGGAAGAAGTTCGCCCTCGCCCGGCGTCAAAGTCAGCTCGCCGACAAGCGCGCCGTTTTCCGCGATGATCTTCAGGATCTGCTGCGTCGTTCGACCTTCCGGCGCGGTCAGGTAATGAAGGATGCTTTTTCCTTCGACGAGAAGGTCGATGATCTCATTGACCGAAGCGCGCGCCGGGATGCGGTATTCGCCGGCTTTGAGCGCCCCGTCCTCGCCGCGCAGGCGCACCGTCGCCCGGAAAAGCTCCGGATAGCGAATCGCCCCGGCATCTTCGAGCCGGTCGGCCATGGACACGACGCTGGCGCCCGGTTCGAAAAGAATGACGGCGTCCTCCGCAAGCGGTCCGGGCCGCGACATCTCACGCCAGGCGAAATAGCCGCCCGTCCCGGCGGCGACCAGGACGAGCGCAAAAAGTCCGAAAAGGAAAACAAGAAAGGATTTCACCGCGCCGCCCCGTTCGCCCGCCCGCATTCCAATCTCCCAGATCCAGCCGGAAAAAGCTTAGCCGTCAAAGCGGCGCACGACCAGACTTGCGTTCGTTCCGCCGAAGCCGAAGGAGTTGGAAAGGGCGATATTGACGGTCTTTTCGACCGGCGCGTTCGCGGCGAGATTGATCGCGGTCTCAACCGTCGGATTGTCGAGATTGAGCGTCGGCGGACAAACGCCGTCGCGAATCGCGAGGATGGAGAAAATCGCCTCGACCGCGCCGGCCGCGCCGAGAAGATGACCGATCGAGGATTTCGTCGACGACATGACGAGATCGCCCGCGCCTGCGCCGGCGAACAACCGTTCGACGGCTTTCAGTTCGATCTCGTCGCCGAGCGGCGTCGATGTTCCGTGGGCATTCACATAATCGATGTCGCTCGCCTCGACGCCGGCGCGCGCAAGCGCCATTTTCATCGCGCGAAAACCGCCCGAGCCGTCATCGGCAGGCGCGGTGATATGATGCGCATCGCCCGAAAGGCCGTAACCGATAATCTCGGCGTAGATTTTCGCGCCGCGCGCCTTCGCCGTTTCGAGATCTTCAAGAATGACGACGCCCGCGCCCTCGCCCATCAGGAAACCGTCGCGGTCGCGATCATAGGGGCGCGAAGCGGCGGCCGGATTGTCGTTGAAATGCGTGGTCAGCGCCTTGGTCGCGCAAAATCCCGCATAACCGATCGGGCAGATCGCCGATTCCGCGCCGCCTGCGACCATGATATCGGCGTCGCCAAGCGCGATCAGACGCGCCGCATCGCCGATCGCATGCGCGCCGGTCGCGCACGCCGTGACAACCGAATGGTTCGGTCCCTTCAGCCCGTGCCGGATCGAAACCTGTCCGGAAACAAGATTGATAAGGCTCGATGTGATGAAGAAAGGCGAGACGCGCCGCGCCCCCTGTTCGTGCAGCACAAGCGTTTGCTTGGCGATGCCGTCGAGCCCGCCGATGCCCGATCCGATCAGGACGCCGGCGCGTTCCTTTTCATCCTCTGTCCGGAATTCAAGGCCGGCGTCGGCGATCGCCATATCGGCGGCTGCGATGCCGAAGACGATGAAGTCTTCAACGCGCCGCTGCTCCTTGGGCGACAGATAATCATCTGCGTTGAATGCGTCGGCCCCGGCCGCCGCGCCGCCGCCATAACCGTTCGTACGCGGAACTTCGGCTCCGATCTTGCAGGCGAGATCCGTCGTGTCGAATTTTTCAATCCGGCCGGCGCCGGAATCGCATGCGAGAAGGCGCCGCCATGTCGCCTCGACATTCGCGGCGAGCGGCGAAACCATGCCAATCCCGGTGACAACGACGCGCCTCATAAAGCCGACGCCCCTTCCCTGGATTTAACGTTTCGCCGCAATTTGATTCGCTGCAAAGCGAAAACCGCCGAGCGCGCGCCGCGCGCTTCAGCCTTTTTGTTCGGTGATGAATTTGATGGCGTCGCCGACCGTCTGGATGGTCTCGGCGGCGTCATCGGGAATTTCGACATCGAACTCTTCTTCGAACGCCATGACCAGCTCGACGATGTCGAGACTGTCCGCGCCGAGATCGTCGATGAAGCTCGCTTTCGGCTCGACTTTGGCCGGGTCGACATCAAGATGCTCGACCACGATTTTCTTCACGCGTTCAGCAAGATCAGACATTCGAAAGGCTCCTTCTCGAAGTTGCGCCAGCTGCTGAGGATTGGGCGCACGGTTAGACTAGAACAAAGCCGGCCCCCGAAAACCAGTCCAGCGCAGCTGAGATTCCCGGGGGCGATTACGGCAAATTTCGATTTGTTGCAACGCCAAACGAACGCAACCCGCGCCGCCCGCCCGCAACCGGCAAAATCGGACGATCCGCCCGGGCCGTCAAATCATCGCCATCCCGCCGTTCACATGCAGCGTCTGGCCCGTCATGTAACCGGCCTCCTCGCTCGCAAGGTAAACGGCCGCAGACGCGATATCGTCGGCTTTTCCCATGGCGCCGGCCGGAATTTTCCCGAGAATCGCCGCCTTCTGCGCGTCGTTGAGCGCGTCCGTCATGGCGGTCGCGATAAAGCCCGGCGCGATGCAGTTCACCGTAACGTTACGCGAGGCGACCTCCTGCGCGAGGCTTTTCGTCATGCCGATCATGCCCGCCTTGGAGGCGGCGTAATTGGCCTGGCCGGCGTTGCCCGTAACGCCGACAACGGAGGTCACGCCGATGATTCGCCCGAAGCGCTGCTTCGTCATCGTGCGCAGCGACGCCTTGGCGAGACGGAAATAGGCCGTCAGATTGATTCGAAGAACCTCATCCCACATTTCCGGCTTCATCATCATCATCAGCGTGTCGCGCGTGACGCCCGCATTCGACACGACGATGTGAAGGGCGCCCATCTGTTCATTCGCCGTTTTGGCGAGCGCATCGACCGCTTCAAGATCGGAGAGATTGCACGGCGCGACGTGGACGCGCTCCTTCAATTCGTGTGCGAGCGATTCAAGTTTTTCGGCCCGCGTTCCGGAGAGCGTAACGCTCGCGCCCTGCGCGTGAAAAGCGCGCGCCACCGCGCCGCCGATGCCGCCGGTCGCGCCCGTCACAAGCGCGCATTTTCCTGAAAGGTCGAACATTGCAGATCCCCGATAAAGAATTGTCAGAACTTTACGAATGCGTCGATATCGCCAGGTTCTCCCGCGCTCATGATGGCGGCGTCCTTCGCGATACGCTTTACAAGACCGGCCAGCACTTTGCCCGATCCGATTTCAATGAACTTGTCGGCGCCGTTTTCGACCATGTAGCCGACGCTTTGCGTCCAGCGAACGCGCCCCGTCACCTGCCTGACCAGGAGATCGCGGATTTCATCCGGGCTCGCCGTCTCGCGCGCCGTCACATTGGCCACGAGCGGCGTCACCGGCGCCTTCACGTTCGCCTTTGCGAGCGCCTCGGCCATCCTGTCCGCCGCCGGCGCCATCAGCGAGGAATGGAACGGCGCGGAGACCGCAAGCATCTTCGCCATTTTCGCGCCATGTTTTTTCGCCGCTTCCGCGACCACCTCAACACGCGCGCGCGCGCCCGAAATCACAACCTGTCCCGGCGCATTGTCATTGGCGATTTCGCACACGCCCGGATTTTCGCTCGTTTCCGCGATCGCTTTTTCCGCTCCCGCGATGTCGATGCCGATCAGCGCCGCCATCGCCCCCTCGCCGACGGGAACCGCCGCCTGCATCGCCTCGCCGCGTATGCGCAAAAGCCGTGCGGCGTCGGCGAGCGTAATCGCGCGGGCCGCACAAAGCGCCGAATATTCTCCGAGCGAATGACCGGCGACGAATTTCGCATCGGCGATGTCGAGACCGCATTCCTTTTCAAGCACGCGGATCATCGCCACGGAATGCGCCATCAGCGCGGGCTGGGTATTGGCGGTGAGATTAAGCTCTTCTGCCGGGCCTTCCCACATCACATTCGAAAGACGCCGGCCGATCGCATCGTCGACCTCTTCAAAAACCTCCCGCGCCGCAGGAAAGGCGTCGGCGAGCGCGCAGCCCATGCCGACTGTCTGGCTGCCCTGGCCGGGAAATACAAAGCATCGCGCCATCTGCGCCGCTCCCGTTTGATTTCTCGCGCCTCCCCTAGCTCAGCAGGGATGGGCTGGCAATTCGCCGCCGTTCACGCGCGCCAGAACGCCGGCGTCAAAAGCACGAGGATGGTGAAAAACTCCAGCCGCCCAAGGATCATCATGAACGACAATATCCACTTGGCGGCATCCGGCAGGCTGGCGAAATTTCCAACCGGCCCCACCGTCGCGCCAAGGCCCGGACCGACATTGGCGAGCGCGGTCGATGTCGCGGTGAGCGCGGTGATGAGATCGACGCCGAGCCAGGCGAGAAGGAAGGTCGACGCCAGCAGCGAAATCAAAAGCGCGACAAGGAAGGACAGGATGGAATACGCGACATTATCCTCGACCTTGCGCTCATGATAGAGCACAGGATGAATGCGGCTCGGCGACACGATGCGCGTAAGATGCGCGGCGGCGAGGCGTCCGAGTATCTGGAAGCGGTATATCTTCACCCCGCCGGCCGTCGAACCCGAACAGCCGCCGACGAAAGTCAGTATAAAGAAAAGGCCGACGGCGAACGGGCCCCAGAGCTGATAGTCTTCCGATGCGTAACCGGTCGTCGTTACAACCGATACGATATGAAACGCCGATGTCGTCAAGGCTTCGAAAACCGGCGTATCGGAACGGATGACGCGCGTCACCGTGACGAGCAGGCTGATCGCGACGAGAAAAATCAACAGCGCACGCATCTGGATATCGCCGACAAACTCGAAGGTTCGCCCGCGCGCCAGCCGGATATAGGCGACGAACGGCAACGCGCCGGCGAGCATGAAAACAGTCGCGACCCAGGTCAGGCGCGCGTCCTCGAAATATCCGAACGAGCTGTCATGGGTGGAAAATCCGCCGGTCGATACCGTCGTCAGCGCGTGATTGACGGCGTCGAACCAGTGCATGCCGAAAACATGATAGGCGCCGGCGCACGCGAGCGTCAGCAAAACGAAAAGGCCGAAAATCCATGCGGCGAGATCAAACGCCTTGGCGACGATCTTTTCCGACGTGTCCGAACTTTCGGTGTGGAAAAGCTGCATGCCGCCGACGCGCAGGAAAGGCATCATGATAATGCCGAGGACGATAACGCCGACGCCGCCGATCGCCTGCATCAGGGATCTCCACAGAAGGATCGACGGCGGCGCGAAGTCGAGCCCCGTCATCACCGTCGAACCCGTCGTCGTCATCGCCGAGACCGCCTCGAAATAGGCGTCGGCCGCGGAAAGCTCGACGCCGAGCAGCGGCAGGGCCCCGAAAGCCGGCAGGATCGTCCAGGCGAGCGCGGTTACGAGAAAGCCTTGCCGGCGCGTCATCTCGAACGCGCCGCTCGCCGGGCTGAGCGCGATCAGGGCGAGACCCGCAAAGGCCGACGCCAGCGCCCCCAATACGAACGCCCCGCCCGGCTGGTGGAAAGGGGACGGCGCGACAAGGAGCGGGACCAGCATGAAAGCCGAAAAGGCGATCAGCAGGCCGCCGAGCATCCGGAAGACTGGCGTAAGCGTCAACACGATTGCGGGCGTCTAGCCCCATTCTTCGTCCTCGAAAAGCGCCGGCGCGCCGATTTCCCGGACGACGGCTTGCATCGGCCCGGCTCTTCGGCTACCTCGCGCGCTTCCGAGCGATGGCCGGAGCCGCCGTCAGCGACCTTCTGGCGGTATGCGGGATGGTCCCGCCGGGCTTCGGGCCGAAGGCGTCCGGCGCATCCAGCTGCGCAAACGGGATGTCTCCATCGCCAATACGGAGCTGGCTTGATGCCTCTTTACGAGCATATCTTTATCGCGCGTCAGGATATTTCCCCCGCGCAGGTCGAAGGGTTGACCGAAACCCTTCAAAAACTCGTCGCCGACAATGGCGGCAAAATCACGAAGTCCGAATATTGGGGCCTTCGCTCGCTTCAGTACAAGATCAAGAAGAACCGCAAGGGCCATTACAGCCTTTTCAACATCGACGCGGCCGCGCCTGTCATCCAGGAACTGGAGCGCCAGGAAAAACTCAATGACGACATTCTTCGCAGCCTGACGATCCGCGTTGAGGAACATGACGAAACACCCTCGCCCGTTCTTTCCCGCCGCGATCGCGACGGCAAGGACCGCGACGGCGATCGCGGCCGCAGAGGCTGAAAGGAGCACTGAAAATGGCGAAACCATTTATGCGTCGTCGCAAGACGTGCCCGTTCTCGGGTGAAAACGCGCCGAAAATCGACTACAAGGATCCCAAGCTTTTGCAGCGTTACGTTTCCGAACGCGGCAAGATCGTTCCCTCCCGCATTTCTGCGGTGTCGGCAAAAAAGCAGCGAGAGCTCGCCCGCGCGATCAAGCGTGCGCGCTTCCTTGCGCTGCTTCCCTATGCATCGGAGTAGGCGCCATGGAAGTCATCCTTCTCGAACGAGTTGAAAACCTTGGCCAGATGGGCGACGTCGTAAAAGTCCGTCCCGGCTTTGCACGCAATTTCCTGTTGCCCCGCAACAAGGCGCTGCGCGCCAATGACGAAAACAGGAAGATTTTCGACGCCCAGCGCGCCGATCTTGAAGCGCGCAACCTTGAGCGCCGCAAGGAAGCGGAAGGCGCAGCGAAGAAACTCGACGCGCGCTCCTTCGTCGTTATTCGTCAGGCGTCGGACGCCGGCCTTCTTTACGGATCGGTCTCGACGCGCGACATCGCTGAAGCCGCAGAATCCGAAGGCGTCAAAATCGATCGCACGCAGGTCCGCCTCGACAAGCCGCTGAAGACGCTCGGCATCTCAAAAGTCCGCATCGTGCTTCATCCGGAAGTGACGGCGACGATTGAAATCAACATCGCGCGTTCGGCCGACGAAGCCGAGCGCCAGGCGCGCGGCGAAGACGTTCTTGCGCGCGTTGAAGATGAAGCCCCGGCCGATGAAGCCGCCGGCGCCGAATTCTTCGACGAGAACGCGGCGGCGCAAACCGACGCCGACGCGAGCGAGTAAGAACAGGACGCAGGTTGCGCCTGTGGATGAATAGGAAAACCGGCCGCTCGACGGCCGGTTTTTTTTGTGGTTGATAAAGTCCATGGCGGACGGCGCAAATCCATTAAGAGCGGAACCGAATGCGACGCCGAATTCCGGCGGCGAACGCACGCCCGTCAGTCTTGAATCGGAACAGGCGGTTCTGGGCGCGATATTGTTCGACAATGAAATTTATTATCGCATCGCCGCATTCCTGAAGACGGAACATTTTTTTGATCCCGTTCACCAGCTTATCTACAATAGTTGCGGCGCGCTTATAAATCAGGGGCGCCTCGCCTCGCCCCTGATGATCGACGCCTCGCTCGCTGCGTCGCCCGGCTATATCGAGGCGGGCGGACGGCGATATCTTGAAAATCTCGCCGCGAACGTTCCTTCGACCGCCGGCGCGCCGGATTACGCGCGCGTCGTATTCGACATGTCCGTTCGCCGCGGCCTGATCTCCGTCGGGTCGGAAATGATCGATCGCGCGCGCGATGCGTCATTCGAGGACGCGCCCGCCGCGCAACTCGCCGAGGCGGAGCAATCGCTCTACAAACTCGCCGAAACCGGCAAATATGGCGGCGGCTTTAAAAGCTTTCGCACCGCAATCGCCGAAGCGATCGATCTCGCGGACGCCGCCGTTCAGCGCGATGGCGGCCTCGCCGGCGTCTCCAGCGGCTTGCGCGATCTCGATCATACGCTCGGCGGGCTTCACCCGTCCGATCTCATCATTCTCGCCGGCCGCCCATCTATGGGCAAAACGGCGCTGGCGACGAATATCGGCCTCAATGCGGCGCGCGCCTATAAGGCCGAGCGTCAGGCGGACGGCTCTGTGAAAACGCTCGACGGCGCTGTCGTCGGCCTGTTTTCGCTGGAAATGGCCGCCGAACAGCTTGCGACCCGCATCATCGCCGAGGTGTCGAACGTCCCGTCGAATGAAATCCGGCGCGGCGAAATCGATCCCGAACAGTTTGAACGGATCTATCACGCCGCCCGCGAACTGGAATCGCTGCCGCTCTATATCGACGATACGGGCGGGCTGTCGATCGCGCAGCTCGCCGCGCGGGCAAGGCGGCTCAAGCGCCAGCATGGGCTCGGCCTGCTGATCGTCGATTATCTTCAGTTGCTGACCGGCAGCGGCGCCAAACGCAATGACGGCCGGGTTCAGGAAATCACCGAAATCTCTATGGGTCTCAAGGCGTTGGCGAAGGAACTTAATGTCCCTGTCGTGGCCCTGTCGCAATTGTCGAGACAGGTGGAGCAGCGCGACGACAAGCGCCCGCAACTCGCCGATCTTCGCGAATCCGGCTCGATCGAACAGGACGCCGACGTCGTCATGTTCGTCTATCGCGAAGAGTATTATCTAAGACGCGCCGAGCCGCGCCCGGATTCAGAGGCGCACGCCAAATGGATCTCCGATTGCGACGCGGCGCATGGTGTCGCCGAAGTCATTATCGGCAAGCAGCGCCACGGACCGATCGGCAAGGTTGAACTGGCGTTCGAAGAGAAACTGACGAAATTTTCCAATCTCGATCGCCGCTATGACGGTTTTTCGGGGCATTGATCGCGCATCGCCTTTGCCCCTCCGCCAAAACTCCCTAAAGCTGCCGCATCATTGAGCAATCATTTCGCCATGCGCGCTTTCAAACCCTATCTCGATATCGACCTGGCGGCGTTGTGCCGGAACTATCGCCGGCTGGCTGACATGGCGCCTGCGAGCGAAGCTGCGAGCGTCGTAAAATGCGACGCCTATGGATTGGGCGCGGCGGCGGTCGGCGCCGCCTTGATGCGTCACGGAAAATGCCGCTCGTTTTTCGTCGCCTATTGCGGCGAAGGCGCGGCGCTGAGAGAAGCGCTCGGCTCCGACCCGGACATCTACATATTCAACGGACCGTTTGAGACCGATCTCGACGCATTTCGTGAATTCCGTCTCATCCCGGTTGTCAATACAATCGATCAGGCGCGCCTTTGGGCGATCGAAATGAAAAGCGCGCCGGCCGCGATCCATATCGACACCGGCATGCACCGCCTCGGCATGCCGCTCAATGAGGCGCAGGACGCGGCGGCGGCCGACGGGCTTAATGTTTCGCTCGTCATGAGCCATCTCGCCTGCGCATCCGATCCTGCGCATCCGATGAATGCGCGCCAGCGCGCCGCAATGGCGAGACTGGCGGCCCTGTTCCCCGCCGCACGCTTGAGCCTTTCCTCATCGGGCGGCGCGCTGCTTGGCGCGCCTTTCGCTTATGACATGACGCGCCTCGGCGTCGGCCTATACGGGGTGAGCCCGCACGAAACGGCCGTCGATCAAATCGAACCGGTTGTGCGCCTTAGTGCGCCGGTGCTTCAGGTCCAGGAAATTGAGGCAGGTGAAACAGTCGGTTACGGCGCATCCTTCACCGCTGACCGAAAAAGCGTTCTGGCGACGGTCGCCCTCGGCTATGGCGACGGTTTTCCCCGCGCGGGTTCGAACCGCGCTGCGGCCGTTCTGGGCGGCGCACCCTGTCCGATAGCCGGCCGCGTGTCGATGGACCTGATCGTTCTTGACGCGACTGACGCGCCGAACCGCCCGGATATCGGCGACAGGGCCGAGTTTTTCGGGCCGGCCATGCCCATCGACGCCGTCGCAAAAGCCTGCGGTACGATTGGTTATGAGTTGCTGACCGCCATTGGCGGGCTCGCAAAACGCCAATCCGCGCTTGGCCTGAGGGTCGAGCGCCGCTACCTCTGGAATGGTGCGCCGGCGGATGCGACAATCGCCGGCGAATAGGGGATGGAAACCTTGAATCCGGCAGCGCAATTCGGACGCGCGGCGATCGCGCTACTCGCGGAAATCGGCGCAATATCGCTTTTCGCATTGCGCGGCGCATTCGCATGGGTGTCGGGTCCGTTTTATACCCGTGAGTTCATAAGCGCAGCGATACGGATCGGTTTCAATTCCCTTCCCGTCGTCGGCCTTACAGCCGTTTTCACCGGCGCCGCGCTCGCCCTCAACATCTATGACGGTTCGGCGCGCTTTAACGCCGAAACATTCCTGCCGCAAATTCTCGCCGTTTCAATTGTACGCGAATTAGGCCCCGGCTTCGCCGCTCTCATGGTTGCGGGACGATCGTCATCCGGCATGGCTGCGGAACTCGGCGCCATGCGCGTCTCGGATCAGATAGATGCGATGTCGACGCTCGCTGTCGATCCGTTCAAATTCCTGATCTCACCCCGCATCCTGGCGACAACGATCATGTTGCCGTTCATCGTGCTTGTCGCCGACCTTATCGGCATCCTCGGCGGTTGGGCGGTTGCGGTCTACGCACTCGGATTCGAGGGCGCGACCTATATCCGCAACATCGATTCCTTCCTGACAACGGAAGATGTCACATCTGGACTGATAAAAGCGGGCGTCTTCGGTTTCCTGATATCCGTCATGGGCTGCTATTACGGATATAAGAGCCGCGGCGGCGCGCAAGGCGTCGGCGGCGCTACGCGATCAGCGGTCGTCGCTTCGGCGGTTGCAATTCTGGCATCGAATTACATCATGACTTCGCTCTTTGTGGATTTTTAATATGAGCGAGGAAACGCCGAAAATTTCCGTCCGAGGCCTGAGGAAATCCTTCGGCGAAAAAGAGGTATTGTGCGGCGTCGATTTCGACCTTCAGAAAGGAAACTCGCTGGTCGTTATAGGCGGATCGGGCACCGGCAAATCCGTATTGTTGAAATGCATTCTCGGCCTGATCACGCCCGACGCCGGAGAAATTCTCATCGACGGCATCAACATTTTGAAACTCCCGCCTTTCGAGCGCACGCGAAAAACGCGCCAGATCGGTATGCTGTTTCAGGGTGCGGCGCTTTTCGACAGTTTGAAAGTCTGGGAGAATATCGCCTTTCGCCTCATATACGGCGATCGCAAATCGAGCGCCTCAGCGCGCGCGGCGGCGCTTGAGCGCCTCGCGCAGGTCGGCCTCCCGCCGGAAGTTGCAAACCTTTCACCGGCCGAATTATCGGGCGGCATGCAAAAGCGCGTGGCGCTCGCGCGCGCAATCGCAGCCGAACCGAAAATCCTTTTCTTCGACGAGCCGACCACCGGGCTCGATCCGATTACGGCCGATGTCATCAATCGGCTCATTGTCGATCGCGTCAAAGCTGTCGGCGCGAGCGCCATTTCCATAACGCATGACATGGTGTCGGCGCGAAAAATCGCCGATGAAATCGCCATGCTCCACAAGGGCCGGATCATCTGGCGCGGACCAGCGGACGAGATAAATTCGTCCGGCAACCCTTATGTCGACCAGTTCGTTAACGGGCGCGCGGAAGGTCCGATCAAGATGGCGCTCAAAAACGCTTGAGGGAATGCGCTTCGACGCAGAAGGCGAACATCCTGGCGCAACCGCCCCGAACGCGGCTTGCCAGATTGAGGGGACGCGCGTCTTGAGGGTCTGACATGAGAAGCCAAGGGGCGCCCGATATGAAACTCATATTTAATACGATGGCGGTTGCAACCGCTTTCTTCGCCGTCGCGCATGCGCAAAACGATGCGCAGAGCAGCGTCGTCGACACCGCCAGCAACTATCTAGCCGCATACAGCACATTTGACGTCGCCAAAATGGCGCCGTTTTACGCCGACGACGCCGTTTTTACGGACCCGACATCCAACGACCAGATTCCAGGTTTTGAAGAATTCACGTTCGACGGCAAGGACGCGATTTTAAGGGGCCTCGGCGATTACGCGGCCGGTTACAAGAGCTTTTCGGTTCATTACGACGTCAAGCGACGCTATGAGAGCGCGGACAATGTCGTTTTCATCGCCGATCTCACTTACAAGGGCGAGACGAAAAAGGGTGAGCCCTTTGCGGGCGGCGCGCCGATCGTCACTGTCATAAAGGTAAAGGACGGAAAAGTTGTTCGCCATACCGATTATTTTGACTATCGCGGAAACGCCGTTTCATTCGACTGACGCTCAGTTCGTCAGTCGGGATTGTGCGGAAAGCGCGTCGTCCGGCAGGCGAAAAGCCTGAGCGCCGCGCTTTCGCCGAAGCCGCAATTATCAGAGTTCGACAATGACGCCGCGATCAGGCTCGGATTCTCCCTTGAGAATTTTCCGGTAGGCAACCTCAAGACCAGCGACACCTGTCGCCGTCTCGAATTTCAGCCAGTCGCGGCATTTGAGCGAAGCATCGCGCCAGAATGTGAACGCCTTTTTTTCGAAAACGCCCACCCCCCAGTCCTGCACTCGTTTCTGGATATGTCCGGGCGCGAAGAACATCGCGCTCTTTTCCCGATTGAAATGCGGCCCCATCTCATTTTCTTCATAATGCGTGACGCCGACATTCGCGCAATACATCAGATTTTCGCCGAGATGCCTGTGCAGTTCCGAAAGAACGGCGCCGTTTCCGGACATATCTACGATAACGCTCGGCCGGGCCGCGTCGAGGGATGCGATATCATTATAGGCGTGGACGGCTGAATAAAGGCGCAATTTACTTACCGCGCCGAGATTTCCAGACGAGGTCAGCGCCACGATTTCGGGCGACCCGTCATCATCGCCGAGCGCCATGGCTAGCCCGATCGCGGTTTTCGACGAAGCGCTGGCGACGATCACCTGCTCAGCGCCGAACCAGTTATTGTCGGCCAGAAAGTCATAAAGGCAATACGATGTCGCAAAGAGAGGAAAAAGCAGCATCCTCTCATTGTCCATGCTTGCATCGTAATGCGGTTCCGATTTCGTGCGCGCATAGGAATTATACACCGGCGGCAAGCCGGCGCGATGATCCGTACCGTCCATCAAGCGATTTTCCGCGACGTTTACGGGTTTCATAATCAGATGCGTTCCCATCGGGAAATAGCCGTAAAGCCTTTCTCCAACTGGGATCTCCGGACAATTCGACTGCATGACATCGGCAAAGCCCCAGGCCGGGATAATGCCCCACCCCGCCTCGGCGGGGAAAAAATTCCAGTAGCCTATCTTCTCGCCGACGACGCCGTAAGTGATGTTATTGGCGGTGAGCGCAAAGCGGTCGACTTTGACCAGTATTTCACCGTCTGCCGGCGCGGGCGCTGCGCGCTCGCTGATCCGTGTGCGGGCGAGATCGTCTTTGCGAACTTCAAAAACCGAAACTGCGGTCATCGTCATTCTCCCTGGCGCTGCGTGACAGGACGCGATGAGCGCACTATAGCGAATTTCCGCCCATTCGGAGAATCCATTGCAGCTGCCGCCCGTTCAGCGACTGAAGCTTTTACGCCAGCGCGCGCTTGCGGCGCTGCGCATCGGCGAAAATGCGGATGTCCGCCTCGAACATGGCTCGGATGGCGTATTCGTCCTCGTCGACGGCGAACGGATCGCGGTCCCCTCGCCGCTGCGCTGGAAACTTTACCGCAAGGGCTGGACGGCGAGGCTGGACCGCCTTGAATGCGAATACGGCGTCGGACGGCACGTTATTCTTGGGCCAGAAAGCATCGTAATAGACGTTGGAGCCAACGCTGGCGAATTCGCCCATGTCTGCGCGCGGAGCGGCGCCGAAATATTCTGCTTTGAACCTGACCCCGAAGTGTTCAGTTGTCTAATGAAAAATGCAGGGCCGCTCTCCCGGGCGCATCTCTTCGATGATGTTGTCTGGAAGGAGGGCGGCGCTATTGAATTCGCCCTGGCGCCGGCGCGCGCCGATTCTTCGGTTTTCGCGGACGGGCCCAAAATATCGCGGCGCGCCACAACAATTGAGAGCTTCGCGCGCACGCACGGGCTCACCCGAATAGATCTTGTCAAATGCGATGCTGAAGGCGCAGAACCTGAAGTTCTCGAAGGAATCGGCGCCGCTTTTTCCCTGGTGCGCGCGGTCGCGCTCGATACGGGCGCAGAACGGCGCGGCGCACGTACGAACATCGAATGCGCGGAGATATTGCGGCAAAAAGGCTTCCGCGTATTCGACGAAGCAATCGGAACGCGACAAATGACATTCGGCGTGCGCGACAATGCGTAAATTCCTGGCGCACCGCGCGCGGGATCGTCGTTACGCCTACTCCCGCCGAAAATTGAAACTTACGGATATCCGCAAATCATCGGCCTCATTGCGTACAACCTCATGGCGCAGCCAGCTTTCCCACATCAACATCATGCCCGCCTCCGGCGCGAGATAAACGTAGTTTAGCAACTCCTGTGGCGCATCGTCGTTTCGCTGCGGCGCCGCCATCATCATCGGCAGGCGAGGATCCTCGAATCTGATTGACGACGCGCCGTCGGGAATTTGCGCATAGTAAACGCCTGATATAATTGCATGCGGATGAATATGCCCGGAATGAAAACCGCCGGGTTCCAGTATGTTGATCCACATATTATCGAGCGTCGGCCCGCCGCCTGAAAGATCGAAATGGACGATTTCGGCGAACTTCGCCGCTTCGGCCTCAATCAGCTTTTTGAGCGCGGCGAAACAGGGCGCGCGCGCCGGCAAATCGTTGATCGACCCGTAGGATGTATAACCCGGATAGGCGTTTTGTTGGGACCACGCGCGCCCGGCCTCGTCATCGCCGGCGAAAGTCAGCGCTGCGGCGACGATATCATCGTTCAGCGCGCCTGTTTTTGAAAACGCGGCGCGATGGATGCGGGTGGCGAAAAGCGACAAAAAATCCGACATGGCGGGAGGGAAATAGCCGAGGCCGGCCGAGCGGTCAAAATTCGGGAGGCGAAGCGGAAAATCCGCCTCGCCTTCCTATATATTCCCGAGCTGAACGGCGCCGCGCCGCCGCCAGCTTTTACTCGTTCATGATTTTGACAGCCGCGTCGAGCTTGTCCGCATAGCGTTGGAGCGCCGCGCCTGTAAGCATCGAATATCTGTCGACGTCCGCAAAACGCTCCTGCTCAATCGCCTCCCTTACGCCGGGCAGGGTTTTGACGCCGTACCCGGTGAGCGTTCCTGGCGCATATATTGAATGACGAAACCAGGGACGCCCTGGCAAGCCTTCCTTTAGCTTTAAGGCAAGTTCCGCCTCACGCGCCAGAGTGAACAGTTCGTTTTTCTGCGCAGCGGACAGGCCGGCGCCTTTTTCGGCAAGCGCCGCGTCATAAGCGGCCGCGCTTTTCGACAATCGCTCGACCGCATCTTCCAGCGGCGCGAAATTGAAATGCGGCGTTTGCTTGAGCGCTGTCGGCGCACCATATTTCTTTTGCGGGTCATGCGAACGCGAAAAAGCGCCCGCTTTAATAGCCGCGGCCTGCGCCTCAGCGAGAGAACGCCGATTTTCAGCGAGCTCTTTCACCTCGTCGAGATAGCCTGCGACTGTTTTCGCAAAATCGCCGTACCGCGCCATAGGCAGGTCGGCATCCGCGGCGCGGATTACAACGCGCCCGATTGTTCGCGCCAGCGCGCCGCCATAAACAGAACCCGGATCGACGAATTTATTGTGATGCGCAAAATCGTCGTACAGCGAATGATAAACGCCATCGTCATTGCCCTCGCCCGAATAACCGATATGGAGCGAGGCGAGACCGAGATGTTGCAAAAATGCGGTATAGTCCGATCCCGATCCCAGGGCGTCTATCGGCAAATCCTGCGCTGGATCGGCGGCGATCGCCCCTAGCTTTTTATTCTCCCCGCTGGCCCCTTCCTGCGCCGCCGCCGCCATAAGAGCGGCCCTCAGCCGTTCGCCGACTGATCCGTCTGTTTGCGGATCGTCTACATCCTCGATGACGCCGTTGACAAAATGTTGCAACGAGTGACTTCCCGCCGCATTGACGAAACCACGCCCGTTTCCGTCCGAGTTCACATACATTACCGCCTTCGATGTCAGCTCATTCTCATAAGTCTCGGCGTATTCGGTCGAGCCGATAAGCCCCGGCTCCTCCGCGTCCCAGGAAAGATAGACAAGCGTTCGTTTGGGTCGCCATCCATCCTTGACTAGCGCGCCGATAGCTTTTGCCTCGCCCATCATGGCGATGTGCCCGGATAATGGATCGCCCGCACCCATCACCCACCCGTCGCGATGGTTGCCGCGAAGTATCCACTGATCGGGGAACTGCGCGCCGCGCATAGTCGCAACCACATTGTAGGCCGGTTTTAAACTCCAGTCCGATTTAACGACGAGGCGGGCTTTCGCAGCCCCGTCGTCGCCCAGATGATATGTCTGACCAATTGACCCCTGAAAATTTTTCGGCGCAACTTGACCGCCCATAGCGGCGAAAAGCTTTTGCGCCTCGCCATAAGAGATTGGAAGGGCGGGAATTTTGAGAATCGTCTTGGCGTTCGCGCGCGAAAGCCGCTTCGCCTTGGACGTCGCCCCCCGCCCCGGCGTTAACGGGTCGCCGGGATATGTCGGCATGTCCATTACGGAACCGCGCTGCAAACCCTCCGGCGGGCGCGACGCGCCTTTTGGGTAGGGGTCGTCGATTGCGTAACCATCCTCATGCGGATCGGAATAGATTATACAGCCGACGGCGCCGTGCTCCTGAGCAAGTTTCGGCTTCAGCCCGCGCCAGCCCGCGCCGTAGCGCGCGATGACAATCTTGCCTTTGACGTCGACGCCCATGCGTTTCAACGTTTCGTAGTCATCCGGCATGCCGTAATTTACGTAAACGAGCGGCGCGGAAACGTCACCGTCCCCCTGATAGCCAAGATAGGCGGGGAGCGCCGAATCCGTCTTTGTGGGTTCGTCCCCCTCAACCGGCGGCTCCTTCACGTTCGCAGAAAAACCGTTGTCGCCGAGAAGATCCAGTGAAACCTCAAGCGGCGTCGGGTAGAGAACGTTGTAAGTTTCAATTTTCGCTTCCCATCCCCAGTCCTGGAACTGTTTCAGCGTCATTTCCGCGTTCGCCTTGTTGTGCGGCGAACCGACATGATTGGGTTCTGCGGCCATCGTTTCGAGCCAGCGGTTCATTTCGGCCGGATCGATCAGCTTGTCGAATTTCGCTTCGAGCGCCTCATCTTTCGCAATTGCGGCGGTCGGCGCGGCCGCGATGAGCGCGAGCGAGCAGACCGACATGAGCAGATTTGGCGTTTTCATGAAATTCCCTCCAGCAGGCGTTACGCGCCGGAAACCGGACGCGGCGATGATTGAGGCGGCAGACTATGCGGGGATGCACCGGACTTGCAACACAACGGTTCGCGCCCGACGGCGCCGGAATTCGGGGCCAGCCGGCTCAGCCGCCGTGGCGATACGATCCCGGCTTCAATTGATCAGGAATTCGGCTGATCAGGAAATCGGCGGCGACGTCGCCGCTATCCCTAGAGGAGCTGTCGATGGGCGTTTCCAATGCGATCTGCCGTTTCAGCATCGATCTGCGCGCGGTCCGCAAACTCTCGCCAGCGACTTACCGACGCGGCGACTTCCTCAATCACTTTTCCGGCTTTGGCCTTCTTGATTGCGCCGACCTGCGCAAGCGCCAGCAAATCTTCCTTGTCGAATTTATCCCGCTTCCCATTGACGCTCATCTGATGCCGGCTGGTCCAGGCGCCTGCGGGATTGTAGGAATAAGCAACGTCAAACGCCGGCGACAGGCGCCACTCCCCGGACTTGTTCATCAAAAACGCGATATTTTTTACGTGGTCGTCGTGATTGCGCGCGATGACGTTGAAGGCCGCTCGACGGAACTGTTGCTCCAGGTCTGTCAACGCCATGCCGACCTTCAACATCGTCTGTAAAGCCTGCTCATAGGAATAGGCGTCCGGTCGATTGAAATCGAAATGCATCATTGCGCCGAGAGACTGCATATGCAGCTTTTCGCCCTTATCGGTCCGGTCGAATCGTTTCGTCATGAAATGCGACCGTCCGCCTTCGTGATGCAGCCGGCACTCGGACATTTCAATTCCGGCAGCGACGGCCATGAGTGAATAGGCGTATTCGATCAATCCATATCCTTGCGGATCTGCAATCTCACTATTTATGTCGCCCCTGACCCCGTCGAACTTCATCAGCCAGTACGAATAGCCGGAACCCTGCGAAATCTGCCCGGAACGAAACGCGCCTGTTTCTTCATTCCACGCCAATATCGCCTTCGCGCGCGCGCCGCCCGCGGACGTCCCTACCCGAATGATATCTTCGATAACGCCCGCGTCATCATTCCCGGAAAACTCTCCCGCCAGAGAATTTCGTTCATCAAATACGCGATTGGCGAGCTCTACCAACGCTGCGACTTCCAGCTCGGCGTCTTTTTTATGAGCGTCCAGAATCGCGGGCTGAAATTCAAGCGCCCCCATTCCGCGCGCGCCAATGTAGCAAAGCCTTTCGACCGGATTAAAGCTTTCTGGCGTTCTCCCTCGCCTCGCGAGCCACGCGTCTATCAATGCATTCCCATATTTGTCGGGAAGTGAATCCGCCAGCAATCCCGGCAATCCATTGAACGTTTCTTTCGCCAGTCCCGGGAATTCATAAGGCGCCGCGCGAAGCGGCATCCGGATCGGCGCAGGCTCGATCCCGCTTCCCAGAAATTCGGGCGCATACTGAAAAACGCCGACTTCCCGATCGGCGAGCCAGGAAACCGCACCGATATCGCGTCCCCAGAGAATGACGCGCGCATCGGTCATCGCCCTTTCGATCCCTCACCCCATCGCCAGGCCTCGGCCGGTTTTCTCGCTGTCTCGCGCGCGCGTTTGCGCTCACGCCCTTTCAGGCGAATTCGTTCGATCGGTCGCACGGCCGGGTCCGGAAGGAGCCCCTCCAGACGGTCTGCGACGCCGAGCGCTTTCATGACCCGGATCAGGGTGTCGAGAGAAACACCCTCGCCATTCTCGAGCCGCGTAATCGTCCGGCGCGAAACCCCGGCGCCATTGGCGAGGCTCGTCTGGTTCATGTTTTCGGACAGGCGAAGCCGTTCGAGTCGCCGCCCGAGATCACGCTCCACCTGTTCCGGCGGCGCGATTTCGTAGTCTATTTTTTGCGACATACTTTTCTCAAAATCGTTGCATAATGGCTTTATTGTTCATAATACGACGCATAAACAGATTGTCAACATCTCTATGCAATTGCGCCATATTGTGCTCAATACACCGTGATATATGTGTTTTTGCACAGAATATTGCGCATTATAAAGCTACGGTCGAAATAGTCAGATTTGCCGGATGCGGATTTCGGTTTCACGTCCCCGGCTGGCGCGCCGCCAAATATCAACCGAGGTCTGCCGAACCACTAAAATAAGCTGGAACGCGCCTCAACTGCGCCAAACAAAATCTCGCTCGCCTCAATAAGTCGGGAGGCGTTTCAACGCGCTGCTTCCACCACGCAAAGGCGAGAATCTATTCCCACTCGATCGTACCCGGCGGCTTTGAAGTGACATCGTAGACGACGCGGTTGACGCCGCGTACTTCATTGATGATCCGCGTTGCGCAACGGCCGAGAAATTCGTGGCTGTACGGATAATAATCAGCCGTCATTCCATCCGTTGACGTGACGGCCCTTAACGCCAGCACATGGTCATAAGTCCGTTCGTCGCCCATGACGCCTACGGTGCGAACAGGCAACAACACGGCGAAAGCCTGCCATATTTCATCATAGAGGCCCGCCTTTCGGATTTCGTCGAGATAAATTGCGTCGGCCTTGCGCAATATATCCGCTTTTTCCTTCGTCACCTCACCCGGTATGCGAATCGCAAGCCCCGGCCCTGGAAACGGATGGCGCGCAACGAAATGATCGGGAAGCCCAAGCTCACGCCCGAGCACCCTCACCTCATCCTTGAAGAGCTCTCGCAAGGGCTCGACGAGTTTCAAATTCATTCGCTCGGGCAGGCCGCCGACATTGTGATGCGACTTGATCGTCACTGACGGGCCGCCGTCGAACGAGACGCTTTCAATAACGTCCGGATAAAGCGTACCCTGCGCTAGATATTCCGCGTTCTCTATTTTCTTCGCTTCCGCTTCAAATACATCGATGAAGGTCGCGCCGATAATTTTGCGCTTTTTTTCCGGATCATCGACGCCAGCGAGCTTGCCGAGGAACAAATCCGCCGCCTCAACATGAATAAGCGGAATATTATAGCTGTCGCGAAACAGGCGCACGACCTCTTCGCCTTCGCCCGCGCGCATCAGCCCGGTATCGACGAAGACGCAGGTCAATTGTTCGCCAATCGCTTCATGAATCAAAACGGCGGCGACAGATGAATCAACACCGCCAGAGAGCCCGCAGATGACGCGCGCGTCGCCGACCTGCTTCCTGATCTGCGCGATCGCTTCCGACCGGAACGAAGCCATCGACCAGTCGCCGTTCAGCCCAGCGATCTTGCGCACGAAATTCCGGAGGAGTTTGGCACCATCCGGCGTGTGCGCGACTTCGGGATGAAACTGCACTGCGTATATATCGCGCTTCGCATCATGGATCGCTGCGAATGGAGCGCCTTGTGATGTTGCAATAACGTCAAACCCTTCCGGAATAGCATTGACGCGGTCGCCATGGCTCATCCAGACTTGATATTTGCCGCCTTTTTCCCAGACGCCGTCGAAAAGCGCGCTTTCCTTTTTCACTTCAACATGGGCGCGGCCGAACTCGCGATGATCGGATCGTTCAACATCGCCGCCCAGTTGCGCGCAAATTGTCTGCTCACCGTAACAAATGCCGAGAATTGGGACGCCAGCCTCGAACACAGCGGCGTCGGCGCGCGGCGACGCCTGCGTTTTTACGCTCGCCGGACCGCCGGACAGGATGATCGCCCTCGGCTTGTATTCGTCGATAAATTTTTCGTCGGCGCGATTAAATGGGTGAATCTCGCAATAAACCCCCGCTTCGCGGAGGCGTCTGGCGATAAGCTGCGTAACCTGACTGCCGAAATCGACAATAAGAACACGTTCGTGAAGGGCGGCGTGAGGATCTAATGCCATTAGGCGTCTCTATCTCTTTCTTGTCATGACAGATACATAAAATCCGTCCGCGCCGATGCGAGCCGGGGTTATACGCAGGGCGCCGTCTTGCGTCTCGCAAGTTTTGAGCGCGTCGCGGCCGGGCCCAGCCAGAAGACCGGATTGGTCGATGGAATCAAGCGCGCGAACAGGCTCGAATTCCGGGTGGGCGGTGCGAAAGACTGAGAGACGATCCTCGTTTTCTTCCATAAGGAATGAGCAGGTCGCATAAACGAGCCGTCCGCCGGGTTTTACAAATTGCGCAGCGGCATTGAGAACATTATCCTGTTCTTCCAGGCGCTTTTTCAACTGATCTTCACGCAGGCGCCATTTCGCGTCCGGATGGCGGCGCCACGTACCCGAGCCGGTGCAGGGTGCATCTACGAATGCGACATCCATTTTTCCGGCCAGAGCCTCGAGCATTCCAGCGTCCGAAGCCGGATTGATGATCTGAAGGTTCCTGACGCCCGCCCGGCGCGCGCGATCGTAAAGCGGCTTTAATCTGCGCGCGTCAATGTCATAGGCGTAGAGCTGGCCCATGTTTTCCATCATTGCGGCCAGCGCCAGAGTTTTGCCGCCGCCGCCTGCACAAAAGTCGAGGACTTGCGCGCCCTTTACATCGCCGGACGCGCAGGCGGAGATCTGGCTTGCCAGATCCTGCACCTCCACCCAGCCTTTGTTGAAAGCGGGAATTATGGTGACGGCCGGTGCGCGCTTCGCCGGATCCGGCGCCGGAATACGCGCCGCGGACCTGACGAAAGGATGCGCCTCCGCGCCAACTTTCGAAATTGCGGAAAGCGCCTTTTCGACCGGCGCCTGTAACGTATTGATTCGCAAATCGACATCGGCGCGTGAGGAAAGCGCGCGCATCTCTTCCAGCGCGCGCGCTCCGAATACTCTTTCAACGGACGATTCCATCCATTCGGGGAAGTCGCCGAGAACCGATAAGGATAGATTGCGTTCGTTTTCCGCCGGCGCCGGCGCGCAAAGGCGCAGCCGATCACGCTCAACCTCCGTCAACCCGCCCGGACCGTGCGGTTCTTCCGAGGCAAGATATTCGACTTCGTCTTCGGATCGGCGCCACATGAGCCTTAATGCGGCAAGCGTCGCTGCACGCGGACTTGAATCGCTCATAGTAGCGCCGAGCGAAGCGCGTCGGCGCATCACATCAAGGCATAGACCCGATATCCACGCGCGATCCTTTGCGCCGGCGTAACGCGCATTCCGGGCCCAATCGGCGATCGCTGTTTTCAGCGGCACTCGGCGCCGATCAAAATCTTCGAGAATGGCGATCGCCGCCGAAACGCGGCCGGAATCTCGCACTTGGTTGCTTTCTGATCGTATCAAGACGGCGTTGGATAATTCGGCGCCTCGCGCGTGATCTTGACGTCGTGAACGTGGCTCTCGCGCAGGCCGGCATTGGTGATTTTAACAAAGCGCGCACGCTTCTGGAATTCATCTATTGTCGGCGCGCCGACATAGCCCATCGATGCGCGAACGCCTCCGACAAGCTGGTGCAGGATCGGGCCGGCCGGTCCTTTATAGGGCGTTTGCCCCTCTATCCCCTCAGGAACGAGTTTCATCTGCTCCGTGACATCGGCCTGAAAATATCGGTCGGCGGACCCACGCGCCATGGCGCCGAGCGAACCCATGCCGCGGTAGGACTTGTACGGACGGCCCTGATACATGAAGGTTTCGCCAGGCGCCTCGTCGGTTCCCGCAAGCAGGGAGCCGACCATTACACAGTCGGCGCCGGCGGCGAGCGCCTTGGCGATGTCGCCGGAATATTTTATGCCGCCGTCGGCGATAATCGCCGCGTCTGAGCCCTCGGCGGCGCGCGCTGCGTCCATAACTGCGGTCAATTGCGGAACGCCGACGCCGGCGACAATGCGTGTCGTGCAGATTGACCCGGGGCCGATGCCGACTTTTATCGCATCCGCCCCCGCATCGATGAGCGCTTTCGCGCCGTCATAGGTCGCAATATTGCCTGCGATCACCTGCGCCGCATTCGACGCTTTCTTGATACGCGATACCTGCTCCAGCACCTGCATCGAGTGGCCGTGCGCTGTGTCGATAACGACGACGTCGCAGCCGGCGTCGAGCAGCGCTTCGGCGCGTTCAAATCCTTTGTCGCCGACAGTCGAGGCGGCGGCGACGCGCAGGCGCCCTTCCGTATCCTTCGCCGCGTTCGGATATTTCTGCGCTTTCTCGATATCCTTGACGGTGATGAGGCCGATACACCTGTATTCGCCGTCAACGACGATCAAACGCTCGATCCGGTGTTGATGAAGCAGTTTGGTGATCTCATCGCGGCCCGCGTGAGGCGGCACGGTGACGAGATCGTTTTTCGTCATCAATTCGGATACGCGCTGCTTGCCGTTCGAAGCGAAACGCATATCGCGGTTTGTCAAAATTCCGACGAGTTTGCCGCTTTTTTCAACAACCGGAAAACCCGAAATTTTTCGTTCGTCCATGATCCGCCAGGCTTCATCCAGCGTCGCATCCGGTGAAAGTGTTAGCGGGTTAATGACCATGCCGCTTTCAAATCGCTTGACGCGCCGGACTTGCTCGGCCTGCTCTTCGACCGAAAGGTTGCGGTGCAGAACGCCAACGCCGCCGTTCTGCGCCATCGCGATCGCCATTTCCGCTTCCGTCACCGTATCCATAGCCGAAGATAGTATCGGGATATTGAGCGTAATTTCCTTCGTCAGCCGCGCCTTCGTCGAAACCTGGCTCGGCATCACTTCAGAAGCGGCCGGCTCAAGCAATACATCATCGAATGTCAGCGCTTCACGGATTTGCATTATTTGTCTCCACTCGCCTCAATACGATGCGCCGTCGATCCGGCGCACTTCAATTTCATCCAGTTCCACATCCGGCATCATCCGCACATTGACACCCATGCGCTCATAGCCAGGATCGACAGCCGTCCAATGCGTAACGCGGCTGCATTCGCCGCAAAAATGAAGGCTAAGCGTCTTGTCGCCCCACAAATATTTCGCCGACAGCGCCGACGCGTTTTTGCGTTCCGCATCGGCGGGCGAGTAATAAGTCCAAAGCCCGCCGGTACGCCGGCAAATCGAGCAATCGCACGATATCCGACCCATTCAGGCGGCATCGTCGCCCGAAGGCTCAATTTTCCGCAATGACAACGCGCTTCAATCATAGTCATTTTTCCAGCGCCTATTCCTCCGCAAGCACATTAACGGAAAACCTTTCTGCGGGCGGCTCATCACTTTCCCACGGGCGGCGCTGTTCAAGGCGCAATTCGCCCTCGCCCGCACTCATAACGTTAAACAAAAACGCTTCCCAATGACTGCCGCCGGCGAAACCTCGTTCAAGCTGCGCCGACGATGTCGGCCCGCCATATTCTCCGGCGACCTCAAGAACGCCCGGCGTTTCGGCAAGCGTCCACATGTAACCGGCGGTCGGCGCGCCGACGAGTTCAACGGCGATCGTCGTTCCAACCTTTACGGATACCTTCTGCCCATTTCTGTCGCCCTTGATTACCAGCGAGACGTTGTCCGGCGTCGGCGCAGCAAGCGACGAATAGGTTTTCACCGCGCCATCGGACGCCGGGCTCGCGCAGGCGACGCAAAACAAGATCGCCGATATCAAGGGAATTGTTTTCATTTGTCAGCCCCGCCTTTGAACCCTGTCGCGACAACATACATCTCCGCCGAATCCGCCCGAGAGGATTTCGGCTTGGCGTGTTTTACAACAGCGAATTCTGATTTGAGGCGCGCCAGCAATTCGCCTTCGGCGCCGCCCTGAAATACCTTGGAGACAAACGCCCCGCCTGGCGCAAGCACGTCTTCGGCGAAATCGAGAGCGGCTTCGGCGAGCGCAATGATACGGATATGATCGGTGTTCTTGTGACCCGTCGTCGGCGCCGCCATATCGGAAAGCACGACATCGGCCTCGCCGCCAAGCATCGTTTTCAGCTTTTCCGGCGCACTCGCATCAAGGAAATCGAGTTGCAGATGCTGCGCGCCGGAAACGTTCGCCAATTCCAGATAATCGATGCCGACGACTTTGGCCGCGCCGGCCTGGACGGCGGCCTGCAACCATCCGCCGGGCGCGCAGCCGAGATCGACAACGCGCGAGCCTTTGCGGATCAAATGGAATTTTTCGTTGATCTCTTTCAGCTTATAGGCGGCGCGGCTGCGATATCCCTCCGCCTTCGCGCGCGCGACGTAAGGGTCGTTCAATTGCCGGTCGAGCCAGAGGGTCGATGAGAGTTTGCGCTTTTTCGCCGTTTTCACGTTGACGCGCATGTCGCGCTGACCAACTGCGGAACCATCCTTGTCCTTGGCCGGAAGGGATTTGAGGCCGCGCTTTTCCGGAACCGCCCCAAGCGCCGTCTTCGCCTGATTTGCGGGATCCTGTTTTTCGGGCTTTGTCCCGCCCGTCGATGCCGATTTGCGCCGCTCCATGGCGCGCTATAGCAGAGCCGATTTCGAGTCGCAAAGGGCGATCGAGACGCGCGCCCCTCAAGCGAGAACTCCATGCGGTTCGCAGCCCACCGGGAATATCTCCGCCTCAGGACCAAGATGCAAAAACTGCGCTAAACCATTGTAATGATGCATTTATAATGCTTTTCACAGCTTTGGGAACTTAATCGGTCATTTGACTTGAACGCCTCCGCGACGCCGATCACACTCTTAGCGCGTATAGTGGACACCAAGCGATTAACCTCAAGGAGGGCTCCATGATCGGTCTCATCATTGGTCTTGCTATCGGCGCGCTCGGCGGCAACATCGCCGGCTATCTTATGAAGGATAAAAGTCTCGGCACGCTTTGGAATTCTGTTGTCGGCATCCTCGGCGGCGGCATCGGCTATTTCGTTCTCGGCCTTATCGGCATTGGCGCGAGTGCCGGAATGGTCGGCGGCCTTATCGCGGCGCTGATCGGCGGGGCGGTGCTACTTTTCATCATCGCGGCGGTGCGCAAACGCGGCGCCTGATACGACCATTTTAATCGAGCGGCGGCGCCCGTGAGCGGCGCCGTTCGGTTCGGCCGGTCCGGAGGATCGCGTCGGGCGGCGGAACTTTTCGCCGATTGCGCGCGTTCGCCCACCGGATACTAAAGTCTCAAAAAAAGGAGTGCAGAATGAATATTTTCGAGTTTGCGCGCGACGCCGGCGAATCGTTGCGTGGATCAATCGGCGATCTCGCCGGGGGAATTAAAGACCGGATCGCCGGCAACAAAACGCAAGTCGATGACCTGAAGGTCGAACATGACGGAGACAAGGTTATATTGACGGGCAACGCCAAGTCGCGCGCCGAAGCTGAAAAGGCGATCATCGCCGCGGGCAATACCCCTGGCGTTTCCAAAGTCGAAAGCCGCATCGATGTATCGGACACCGCAGAACCGGCGGTCTTTTACACCGTGAAGTCGGGTGACACGCTGTCGAAAATCGCCAAGGCGCATTATGGCGATGCGATGAAATATCCGGCCATATTCGAAGCCAACAAGCCGATGCTCAAAGATCCGGACAAGATCTATCCTGGTCAGGTCCTGCGTATTCCGCCGGCAACCGCCGCCTAGCGGCGCCGGCGGCGACGACGCCGGTTTTTCTCGCGCTCGCGCCGATGTGCGCGCGATAGTCCAACAAGAATTCCTTCGCGCAGACCGCGATCGGCGACCCTTACGCGGTTTGACGGCCATTCGAGCAATAGCGCGTCAAGAATTGCGCACCCGCAAACGACGAGGTCTGCGCGCTCCAGGCCGATACACGGCTCGTCCGCGCGCTCCTCATAAGTCATCGCGCGC
Source organism: Parvularculaceae bacterium (assembly GCA_020446945.1). Taxonomy (GTDB): domain Bacteria; phylum Pseudomonadota; class Alphaproteobacteria; order Caulobacterales; family Parvularculaceae; genus Amphiplicatus. The sequence continues at coordinate 22,194 of JAGRDS010000006.1, read as the reverse complement.
AAGCGATCGGTGACGGATCGTACGTCCCCGTCATTAAGCCAAATGCCGTCGACCGCTTCGCGCCGGTAGCGCGGCAGCCTCAGATGCACGCCGGCGATCGACGTCACCGTGCCCGACGTGCCGAGAAGGTGCGCGCCGCCATCCCGGAATACGCCTTTCATGCCCGCAGGATCGCCGAACGCCGCGATCTCCTTTCGAACGGCTTCGACAACATTCTTGTAGATCGCATCGGTCATTTCGCGACCGCCGAATCGCTCTGACAGGTTGACGACGCCGATCGGTAATGAGGTCCAGGCGGCGATATCTGTCGCCGCGCCATTTTCACTTTTCCCACCTTCTCGCGGACGGATCCAGGAAATTTCTGTCGAGCCGCCGCCGATATCGAATATTAAACCTGCCCGCGCTTCACGATCGAAAAGTTCCACGCATCCGGCGACGGACAGGCGCGCCTCCTCGGCGGGCGTAATGATTTCAAGTTGAAGACCTGTTTGCTCGCGCACGCGCTCAAGAAATTCCGCGCCGTTCGACGCTGCGCGGCACGCCTGCGTCGCGATGCAGCGCTGTCGCGTGACGGCGCGCTTATCTATTTTTTCAGCGCATATCTTTAACGCTTCGATCGTGCGCGCCATAGCCGCGTCCGACAACGCGCCTGATTCGCCGACGCCTTCTCCAAGTCTTACAATTCGTGAAAACGCATCAAACACGCGAAACCCGCTTGGGCGCGGGCTTGCTATCAACAGGCGGCAGTTGTTCGTACCAAGATCTAGTGCGGCGAACCGCGCCTGCGCGTTCCGCGCTGCGGCGCTTTTTTGAGTATCTCCGCCGGAGGATATAGCGCGCGCCTGACCGGGGTCGGCCGACGTGTCGCAGTTTTTCGCCTGCGCGCTTTTTCCGCTGTCACTCGCCGTCGGCTCGCTGCGCCGCTTTCGGCGTTTCCTGGCCATGGTCCTTGCGTCCTCGCTGTGGGGCCCGCGCTGTCAGGGGCCCCGGGATTAGCCTGAACATAGCGGCCTCGGCGGATATCGGGCAACCGGGCGTATCCATCAGAATATTATATAAAGGCAGCATGCCGGGGGCTGGGCGGACGCCCCGTGAGCAAGCGACACCGGCGCGGGCCCGCCCGAAACCGAAGCCGCAAACAAGCCAGCCGCCGCAAGAAGCAATAACCAGCCCCCTTTAATGGCGTAACGCATCTTTCTCTCCCTTTTGAGGCGCAACTCTCCCGCCGGCCCGGTTTGGGACCGTCTGACGCCTGTAATTTAGCGATCCTTCAGGCTCCGCTTTCGAGGTCGCGGAATTCCTTTCTCAATGCATACTCGTTTGAGGTCACCGCCCTCTCCATATCGGCGATGCGCGCCTCAATCGCTCTGAACCGGTGACGCAATTGCGAATAGGTCACCTTTGGGCGCATCGAATAATTGCGCCAGAAATGTTCCTCATCCGGATTGTCGTATCGCGTGGCGATTGTCTCTCCAGGCGGCATGAAAATCGCCGCCGCACCATAAAGGAAAATCGGAATTGGAAACGAAACCAATGTCAAAAGGACGAGCGCAATTCGCACATATTTGACTCGCCATCCGAAATAATCGGCAAGCCCCGCACATACGCCGGCGATCTTGCCGCCGCGCACATCTCGATAGATTCGATGACGATTCGGACCGGGGCCAGGATCGCCCACATGGTGCGCGTATCGGCCATGGCCTTTCAGATCATCGAAATAGCCGTTCACATGCTTGATGAAGCGCTCGACTTCAGGATGTACGCCGTCGCCGCGCATGTCCCAATGGTCGCGATGCCTGCGGCGCCGTCTAGACATGGGGTCGCTCCTTGTAATCCTCGCGCCATTTCGGCGCTTCCTTGTCGAGGATGGTTTCGAGCGCATCAATGCGGCGCTCAAGACGTTGCGCGGTGCGCCAGAGATCCTCCACAAGCCGTTCATCGTCTGGCGTCGGCGCCTTCATCTTCTTCATTTCAGTAAAATAGTGCATCACCATTGACGGCAGACCAATCACAACGATTGCAACAATCGCAACGATATACGGCCAGGGGTTTTCCATATTTCGCCCTCTTGATTTCGGCGGCGCTAGGCAGCGCCGCCGGCGCGGGCCGCGACCCGCTTCTTCATTTCATCGAGTTCCGCGTTAACATCGTCTTCCGTTTCCAGCTCGCGGAATTCCTGTTCCAGCGATTTCGGCCGACCGAGGACATAGCTTTCCGCTTCCGCTTCAAGCTCGTCTATGCGGCGCTCGTATCGTTCGTAACGCGCCATGGCTTCATCGATCCGCCCGTCATATACCGCGCGGTTGATCCGGACCGCGCCCTCCGCTGTCGAGCGGCGAATTTCGAGGCTGCGTTGTTTGGCGCGGGCCTCCTTCAGCTTGGACTGAAGCTTTTCGAGATCGTCATTAGCCTTGCCGAGACTATTGTCGATCGCGTCGAATTCCTTGTCGAACAATTCGACCATTTCCAGCGCCTTGCGCTTTGCGGCGATGGCTCCGCGCGCGAGATCTTCGCGTCCCTTGGCGATTGCGAGTTCAGCTTTCGATTCCCACTCATTCGCCCGTCGCTCGAATTCCGCCTTCTTGCGTTCGACTTCCTTGCGGTCGGCGATGGCGCGCGCCGCACGGCTTCGCACCTCGACAAGCGTATCCTCCATTTCCTGGATTATAAGACGCACGATCTTTTCCGGATCCTCCGCCTTGTCGAGCATCGAATTCAGGTTTGAATTGATGATGTCTGACAGTCTTGAAAAAACGCCCATTCGATCCTCCGTCAAAAGATAATGCCGCCGATCACGAAACCAATAAGGAATGCGCCCCAGGCGAATCCTTCTCTCGCGCGGCAGGCGCGGGAAAACCGGGCCTCCCAATCTTCGTCACGTTCGCCGTATCGGTAGTAGCTCATGGTCTTCCTTCTCCTTCGAGCGCCAAACACAAGGCGCATTCACCTCTGATTAACCAGCTCTTTGCGAAGACCGTGCCAACTGCACGAATTTCTTTTAAGTATTTGTTATTACGATTATTTTTCCATTTTCCAGATCAATTTCAAAACTGGGGAATCGGTAATTTTCACCAATTTCAGGCTTTTTTTACCTCTATTCTCCGGTATATTTCACCTATGGAAAACCTCCGTCAGCCGCCTGAACTGATTGGCCAGGCGCCGGCTTTTCTCGATGCTCTCGCTCATGCATCGACAATGGCCGCGCTCGACAGGCCGCTCCTTATTTGCGGCGAGCGGGGGTCGGGCAAGGAACTGATCGCCGCGCGCATCCACTTTCTTTCACCGCGCTGGGATGGACCGCTGATCAAAGTCAATTGCGCGGCTCTTTCCGACGAACTCCTCGACAGTGAGTTGTTCGGCCATGAAGCGGGCGCCTTCACCGGCGCGACGCGCCGACATTCCGGGCGTTTCGAGCGCGCGGAAGGCGGAACGCTCTTTCTTGACGAGATCGCCTCGGCGAGTTTGCGCATTCAGGAAAAACTCCTGCGCGTCATCGAATATGGCGAATTTGAAAGGGTTGGCGGCTCGGAAACTTTGATCGCCGATGTTCGCGTCATCGCCGCAGCGAACGCCGACCTCCCCGCTATGGCGGAAGCGAACTCATTTCGCGCCGACCTACTCGACAGGCTCGCTTTCGACGTAATCGCCGCGCCGCCCCTGCGGGAAAGGCGAGAAGATATCCCCTTGCTCGCCGCACATTTCGCCGGCGCCATTGCGCGTGAGATCGGCGTGCAATTTTCCGGTTTCACGCCTAAGGCGCTCGCCGCCTTTCTATCGCATCACTGGCCGGGGAACGTCCGTGAGCTGAAAAATGCGGCTGAGCGGTCATTCCATAGATGGATATCGATGGGTGCGTCCGGGCCAGTCGATGAAGTCTCGATCGATCCGTTTGCAAAAACCGTCGCGACAACTGCGCCGCCGCGACTCGATGAACGCCCTCGCGAAAAGCAAGACGGCAGGATCGACTTGAGAAAATCCCTGAACGATTTTGAAAAGCGCGCGGCCGAGAATGCGCTTGCCGCATGCGGATGGAACCAGAAGGAAGCAGCGAATTTTCTGTCGCTTACTTATGATCAAATGCGCGGCCTCGTGCGCAAGCACAATCTGGCGCCGAGCGTCGAAAGAGCGAACAAGCGCGCTTAAATCGGTTCCGGCTTCCTGTCAGAGGCCGTGTGCGCAGCTTACGCACCTCTCGGCTGTCGGATCAATCTCCAGTCGCCTTTCGGCGATCGCCTCACCGCATTCGGCGCACCAGCCAAAGTCGCCATCGGCGATACGGGCAAGCGCGGCGGCGATGCGTTTCAGCTCGTAGGCGCGCCGCGCATCCTGCGCCTTGGCCATCGCCTGCTGCTGAAGCGCGTCCTGTCGCGATACACGCCCGACGGCTTGCTGATCCAATTCAACCGGCTTTCGCGCGTCCGCAGCGTCATCGGAAAGCGCCAGCAGTTCGGAACGCCGCCGCGTCAGCAAGTCCTTGAAATAGGCCCTCCGCTCAGTTTCCATAACGCGCTTCCGCTAAGCCTGTTTCTCCCAGCGACCTTGCGGCGATTGTTTCCAGTACGTTGCATCGTGGCCGGCCTGCCGGACCGCGCTCCAGAATTCGCGCGCGCTGGCGACCGCACTTTCATCGCCACCGTCGAAGATCGTCACGCAGCGCACAAGACCCGAAAGCGCGACGACATCCGCCGTCGCATTATCGACGAGAAAAAGCAGTTCCGCATTATTTGGCGCTTCATCGGCGTCAGTGAGATAAACGGGTTGGTCGCCTGCGCTTTCAGACGTTGCGCCATGCGGCAGAAACGACGCCTCGTCATAGGTCCACAGCAACTCATCGAGCCGCTCGACCGTTTCGCGCGAACCGCAGCGCACGACCGCTTTCCATCCGCGCTCAAGCGTCTTTTCAAGAAGACCCGGCAACACGCTTTCAAGCCGCGCGCGTTCAAGATGATAGAACAGAACCTGCGTCATCGCACTACTTTCACCAATGGTACCGCTGCGATGCTTTCAGTGTTGCGAACTTTTCTACTCGCAATTGGCCCGAACGAACTCGTCCAGCAACCTGACGCCGAAGCCGGCTCCTCCTTTGGGGCAGGTCGGCTTGTCTTTCTTGTTCCACGCGGTTCCGGCGATGTCGAGATGCGCCCATGACTGGCCGTCCTTGACGAATTTGCCGATGAAAGCCGCCGCCGTCGACGATCCGCCCTCGCGCGGGCCGATATTTTTCATATCCGCGACGTCCGATTTGATCATGTCGAAATGCGCGCGCGCAAGCGGCATGCGCCACAACGGATCGCCGCTTGTCCTGGCCGCTTGCTGGAGCTGGTCGGCGAGCTTGTCGTCCTGCGTGAACAACCCTGCATATTCACTCGCGAGCGCGATCAGGATCGCACCCGTCAATGTCGCAAGATCGACCATCGTTTTCGGCTTGTATTTTTCCTGCGTCCACCAGACGGCGTCGCCCAGCACGAGGCGCCCTTCTGCATCGGTGTTAAGTATTTCGACTGTTTGACCCGACATGGATCTAACGATATCGCCCGGCCGCTGAGCGGCCCCGTCCGGCATATTCTCAACAAGGCCGATAACGCCGACGACGTTGGCTTTCGCCTTGCGCCCCGCGATCGCTTTTATGGCGCCGGCGACGGCGCCCGCGCCGCCCATATCCCATTTCATTTCGTCCATACCGGGCCCCGGTTTCAGCGAAATTCCGCCTGTATCGAAACAAACGCCCTTTCCGACGAAGGCGACCGGGGCCGCGCCCTTCTTGCCGCCCATCCATTCCATTGCGACAAGCTTTGACTCGCGGGCCGAGCCCTGTCCGACGCCGAGCAACATGTGCATGCCGAGCTTTTGCATTTCCTTCTCGCCAAGCACTGTCACTTTCACACCGAGCGCCTCAAGTTCTTTGCAGCGCGCCGCAAAACTCTCGGGATAAAGAACGTTCGGCGGTTCCGACACGAGATCGCGCGTGAAAGCGACGCCTTCGGCGATCTTTTCCAGCTCTGCGAATTTTGTTTTCGCATTCGCCGTCGGCGTATTGATTGTTAATTTTTCGAGCGCGGGCTTTTGATCCTGCTCAAGCCTCGTGCGGTATTTGTCGAAGCGATAAGATTTCAAAAGCGCGCCGAGCGCGATGCGCGCCGCGGCGTCGCCTGCCGGAACCGCGTCGGTCGAAAAGCCGTCAAGCGCAAACACCGCCGACTTCGCCCGCGTTTTCAGAATCGGCCCGATCGCGTCGCCGCCCAATGCTTCCGCATCGAGAAGGCTGAAATCGGCGCGCTTACCGGCGCCGATTATAACAATGCGCGCCGATTCCATCCCTTGCAAACCTACGAGGTCCAGCACTCGCCCCTTCTTGCCGGAAAAATCCGCCGCCTTGATCGCTTTTGCGAGCGCGCCGGACGTCGCCGCGTCGAGCACGGCGTGCGCGGCGGTCGGATCTGCATCTTCAAACACCGGCGCAATCACGGCGCCGGCGAGCGGCAAGGCGGTTTTGGAAAATCCGATTTTCATTCAAATCCTCTCGATTGGACGAGCGGCCGTGCTGGCGGATTGGAGCGCTCTGCAGGCAGGGCCGGTGGGCGCTTGTCCTATTCCGGCTGGCGCGGCGAGGCAACAGGCGGGTCAGGCATCGACCTTGGCGGCGAAAGCTTTTATGAGGCGGTGTCAGGCGCTCGACGCGGCGACGAATGGATTGTCGGATTGAAGAGTCTCGATCAGTACATATTGCGCCAGATGTGGATGCCGTTCCTGCTTGCGACCGGCATCGTCACCCTGATCGTGTGGATGACGCAGAGCCTGCAACGCCTCGACATCATCGTCGACCATGGCCAGACGCTGACCATGTTCGGGTGGCTATCCCTGTTAATCGTACCTAGCCTGCTCGCGGTCATCATTCCCTTCGGCCTTTTCGCCGCGACTTTGTATGCGCTTCACCGGCTACATTCGGACAGCGAGATCGCGGTCATGTTCGCGGCCGGCGTTTCACGCAGCGATGTGACGCGCCCGATACTTCTGGTCGCCGCGTTCGGCGCCCTGCTGACGCTGTGGATCAATGTCGACCTGATGCCGCGCAGCTATCGCGAGTTGAAACAGGAGATCGCCAATATCCGCGCCGATTTCGCCTCGGCGGTGATCAGGAGCGGCGAATTTATTGCGATACGGGACGGTTTCACTGTCTATGTCGACGACGCGCAACCGGGCGGCCGGTTTACCGGCCTTCTCATTCGCGATTACCGCGACGGCGAAGATGCGGAAACCTATATGGCGCGGCGCGCCCTGCTTCGCGACACCGGGATCGGTCCCATACTCTACCTTTCCGACGGCAATGTGCAGCGCGTCAACAAGAAGAATGGTGAGGTCGATATCGCATTTTTCGAACGCACCGCGGTAAATCTCGGTCAATTTCAGGCGGCGACAGACGATCTGCAACTCGAAATGACGGAACGTTATGTCGGGGAATTGTTCAATCCCGACCTGACGAAGTCATATGACCGGCAGAACGCTTCGCGACTTATCGGCGAAGGTCATGGGCGCCTCGCCGCGCCGCTATACGCTTTCGCCTATGTGCTGATCGCCGTGCTTGCGCTCATCGGCGGATCCTATAACCGGCGCGGCTATGCGCTCAGAATCGCGGTCGCCTGCGCGGGCGTCGGCGCTCTGCGCGTTATAGGCTATCTTGTGCAGAGCGAAGCCTCCGAACTTCAGCTCTACTCGATGATCTATGTTCCCCCGGCGCTCACGATGATTGTCGCCTCGCTTATGATCATTGAGGCGTTTCCGCGCCGAATATCGGGTGCGAAGAAGCGCGAAGGCGGAAAGAACGTATAATGCCGCCGGTCACTCTGTTCAAATATATCGTCTCGCGAACCTGCCTCGCGGTCGCCGCTTTATTCGCCGCGCTCGCCGCTCTTGTCATGCTCGTCGACCTTCTCGAAAACCTGCGTTTTGCATCGAAAGTCAGCGCTGATTTCGCGTTCGCTGCGCAAGTGACGGCGCTGCGAACGCCGGCGATGACGCAATCGCTGGCTCCTTTCGTATTCCTGTTCGGGTCCATGTGGATGTTCAATCAATTGAACAAGCGGTCCGAACTCGCGGTCATGCGATCCGCCGGCCTTTCGATCTGGAGATTAATCGGTCCTGCTGCGTTCCTCGCGGCGATCGGCGGCCTCGCCCTCATCTTGTTCATCGATCCCATCTCGTCGCATATGATGTCGCTCGGCGAGAAAATGAAACTTAACAGCCGCGGCCAGTCATCCAGCCTCGTGCGCGTCTTTGGCGACGGAATCTGGTTGCGCCAGCGCGACAAAGGCGAAGTCCTGCTGATAAATGCAGCGAGCTTCAACGCCGATCGCGGCGCGCTTAAAGAGGTGACGATCTGGCGTCTTGGGCTAGATGGACAATTCGGCGAACGCATCGATGCGCCAGATGCGATCCTCGCCGGGCGCACGATCGAACTGCATGACGCCAGGATGAAGCGACCCGGCGACAAACTCTCGACGCGAACGCCGACCTATTCGGTGCCGACGGAACTGTCGCTCGCCGATTTCCGTGAAAACGTTCCGCCGCCGGAATCGATGTCGATCTGGGATCTGCCCCGATTTATTCTGCTGGCGGAAGCGGCGGGTTTGTCGACTGCGCGCTATAATATCCGTTTTCACGATCTGTGTTCGACGCCGCTCAAACTCACCGCGATGGTTCTTATAGCCGCCGTGTTCTCAATGGGGCCGATCAGGTCCGGTAATTCATTTGGGCTGATACTGGCGGCGGTGGGCGTCGGATTCGGCCTCTACGCCATTTCAGAGATTTCGACCGCCTTCGGCGAATCGGGCGTCATCCCGGAAGCGCCCGCCGCCTGGGCGCCGGCGATCATAGCGGTCGTCGGCGCGGTCGCGGTCCTCATGCGCCACGAAGAAAGCTGAGGGCGCCATCGCCGCGCATTTCGCGCGCCATTCCCCGTGGACCTCGACCCGCGGCTCAGCTAACGATGCCGGACACCGTGTTCTTTCTTGCCTCGCCGGCGGAGGTTTCGTGTTCTCGTCCCGTTTGATTGCGCGCCTGCTCGCAACGACTGCGCTCGCGAGCGTGGCGACCGCGACGGCCGTCCACGCGCAAAACGAGACGTTCAGCGTCGGCGAACGCGATGACGAACCGGCTCGCCCGGCGACGCGGCCGGGAGAGGAAAACGAGGAAATCCTTTTTGAGGCCGAAACCGTCACGCGCGCCTCCGATAACGACCCGATCGTCGCCGAAGGAAATGTCCGCGCCTATTTCAGTGAGCGCTACCTGCGCGCCGATCGGTTAAGTTACAATCCAGCGACCGATATCGTGATAGCCGACGGCAACGTTTCGATCACCGATCGCAATCAGGAGACAGTATTCGCCGGTCGCGTCGAACTGACCGGCGACCTGCGCGACGGGATCGCTGAAAATTTCAGCGCCCTTCTGGAAGAGAATGCGCGCCTCGCCGCCGACTCGGCTGTAAGGGAGCAAGGCGCGCGAACGCGGCTTAGAAACGCCGTCTATACGGCTTGCGGCGTGTGCGACAGCAAAGGCGAATCGAAAACGCCGACTTGGCGCGTAAAGGCGCTTCGCGTTACGCGCGACGAGGAACGAAAGGTCGTGCGGTTCCACCACGCCTTCCTTGAGTTGAAGGGCGTTCCCATTCTCTATGCGCCGTTTCTTCAGGCACCCGACCCGTCCGTCGAACGACAGTCCGGTTTCTTAACGCCGCTCATCGGCGCATCGTCGCGCCTCGGATTTAATATCGAGGTTCCCTATTATCTCGCGCTATCCAACCATCACGACGCGACATTCTATCCGAAATACACATCAAATGACGGCGTCCTCTGGCAGGGCGAGTATCGCAGGCGCGACGACAGCGGAAATCATGTCATTCAGGGCGGATATATCGGCTACAAGCCAGACCCGACCGAAATCGGAGTTCCGGGAAAGCGCTGGCACGTCTTTGCAAAAGGCCATCGCGATTTCGGCGACAACCTGCGCGCCGGCTATGATGTGGAGCGCGTGTCGGATGACACCTATCTTCGGCGGTACGACGTTCGCCGCCGCGGCGATCTGAGAAAAGAACTCGACACGTCGCAGACGAACCGATTGCGTACGAACACGTATCTACGCTGGGGTGATGAAAATACTCAACTGAAAATCGACAGTTACACGTTCCAGGAGCTTCGCACGCGGACGATCTGCGATTTATCGACAGGCGAGCGCGTTAGCACGAATACGGCGAACTGCTTCGCCTTTATCGCCCAGGATCCGAATGTAACCGAGGCGCAAGATGTCGCCAGCCTAACGCCATACGCGCTGCCCGTCATCGATTTCAAACAATACATTACGCCGCCGGCGGCGATCGGCGGCGAGGCGGCCTTACATCTCAATTTCGCCTCGCTGCAACGCACCGGCGGCGTCGATTCGCGTCGCCTTACCGCGAGCGCGTTCTGGGAACGCGAAATCATTACGCCCGGCGGCCACCGTTTTCAGGGTTTCGCTGAATTGCGCGGCGATCTGTATCGATATGAAGATCTCGACGAAGGCACCGAGAACCTACAGGGCATATCAGCGGACAATCGCAACAATACACGCTTCGCCCCTTCGGTAGGGCTTGAATGGTCCTACCCGCTCGTGCGCCATATGAGCGGCGCCCGGCTGTTTATCGAGCCGCGCGTACAGCTTGTCGCGAGTCCTTCCGGACGCAACGGCGCCGACATCATCAACGAAGATTCGCAAAGCATTGAATTCGATTACGCCGGATTGTTCGATTACAACAAGTCACCCGGGTTCGACGCCTTTGAAGATGGCCAGCGCATGAATGTCGGCGTTGCAATGTCGGCGGAATTCGACAATGGAATCGCTATCGAAGGTGAGATCGGCCAACAATTTCGTCTTCAACAATCCCATGCGTTCGATCCAGCGACGGGACTGGGCGACGAAAGTTCCGATTACGTTGGATCATTGAACATTCGATACAAGCGCATAATCGGCGTTGAAAACCGTTTCCGGATTTCCGATACGGACGGATCATTGAAGCGCGCCGAGTCGATGGCGTTTCTGAATTACTGGCGATTTCGCGGCAACGCGACCTATGTCCGGCTGGACGATGATTTTTCAACCGGCGCGACAAGGCGAAGGGAAGAAGTCAATGCGCGCCTCAATCTGAGCCTGACGAAGAACTGGTATGTCGGGGCGGGCTGGCGCGAAAATCTAAATGCCGGCGCCGTCCTTGACACCAACGCGGTTTCATCGACATTCGGGCAGATAATTCCGAGAGACGGAACAATCCGCCAGGATTTTATACTCGGCTACCAGGACGAGTGTTCATTGATAGAACTCACCTACAGGCGCGATCGCACTCAGGATCTCGGCCTGCTGCCGGATAACGCCTTCCTTGTCCGTTTCACCCTGCGCTCGCTCGTTGATTGACGGCGAAAGGCTCCCTTGTTGCACAGACCCCAATTTCGTCTATTTTCCGCGCAACAACCGGCGCGGTGCGCCGGACCGGAAATTGGACGGCGAAGCCATTGGCGACGTTGGAGCGAGTTCGAGTGACGGCTGAAAAGACTCTGAAAAGCGGTTTTAAATCAATAGCTTTGGCGGCGATAGCCGGCTTCGCCATAAACGGGGCCGCAGCCCAGCAAGGTGATGCGCCGACGATCCCGGATTCCTATGACGGACCGGCCAGCGCAATCGCTGCGGTCGTTAATGATTCTGTCATTACGACCTATGACGTGCAGCAGCGCATGCGCATGATGCTCCTGTCCTCGGGCGGGGCGATCGATCCGCAGGTTATTCCGCAATTGCAGCTTCGCGCTGTTCGCGACCTTGTCGAGGAACGGCTGAAACTATACGAGGCGCGCGAATTCGACGTAAAGCCCGAAGACGGCGAAGTCGACAAGGAATTGCAGGCGATGGCTACGCAATCCGGCCTGTCACTCGACGACTTTTCGAAACGACTGGAAGCGGAAGGAATTTCCGTCAACGCGCTTCGAAGCCAGATATCATCGCAGATCGTCTGGCCGAGACTTGTTCAGGGACGTTACGGCAATCGCGTCAGGGTCAATGACGATGATGTCGAGGCGACGATCGAGCGCATGCGCGCCGACGCGACCCAGGAGCAGATTCTGGTTTCGGAGATTTGCATCGCCGTTCCCTCCCCCGATCAATCGCAGGCCTATTACGACGGCGCGCTACAACTCCTTGAACAGATGCGTCGCGGCGTTCCGTTCGCTGTCGTCGCGCAGCAATTTTCCGCCTGCACGACGGCTGCGGCCGGCGGCGATATGGGTTGGGTCCGTTCGGGAGAATTGCCGCCCGATCTGGATGCGGCGGTGCGCGATTTGCCGCCGGGCGCTGTCACCAATCCAATTCCGACCGAGGGCGCCTTCATGATCCTCGCCGTCCGCGACAAGCGCGAAGCAGTGAAGCAGGGCGAGAAAAGCTGGACACTCGCTTATGCGTCGACGCCGGTGTCGACGGGGCGCGCGGCTGCAAGAACGGAACTTGACCGCCTGAGAACGTCTGAGGCTTGCGCGGGCGGGCGAACCCTGCGCCTCGACCTCGGAGAGAAAGTTTCGACCGCGCTTATCGAAAACGTGACGCTTGGAACCGCTGACGAACGTTTCCGACCTACAATCGAGAATCTATCGCGTGGCAATCTCAGCGAAATGGTTGAGGCTGACGGCTATTTCCACGTTTTCCTCGCCTGCGAAGTCGATGAAGGTCTCGGCATTCCCTCGCGCAGCGCGGTCGAGGATCGCCTTTATTCGCGCCAGCTTGAACGGATCGCCCAACAATATCTGAGAGATGTCGAGCGCAAATCGACAGTCGATATATTGCTGGCGACGCCCGGCGCGCCGAACGGCTGACGCCCGACATGGACGCAGCCCACGGCCGTCCGCTTGCGCTCACCATGGGCGAGCCGGGCGGGATCGGCCCGGAAATCACCATAAAGGCTTATCGGGAGCTGAGTGCCGGCGGTCCGGCGTTTTTCGTATTCGCCGATCCGGCGCTGTTTACCGGCGCGGGCGTTGAAATTGTGGAAATCAAGACGCCGGCCGATGCGGCCGCTGGATTTAAAGCCGCGCTGCCGATCATCCCGCTTCAGAACTCTTTGTTCGCGAAAACCGGCAGGGCCGATCGCGCATCTGCGCCGGCGGTAATCGAATCGATTGAGCGCGCGGTCGGGGCGGCGCTGGCGGGAGACGCAGCGGGCGTCGTTACCAATCCCATTCAGAAATCGAGCCTGTTGGGCGCCGGTTTCAAATTTCCGGGACACACGGAATTCCTTGAATCGTTGTCGCGCGTTACGGCGACCGCGAGCAGGCGCAAATGCGCCGCCGTAATGATGATCGCGGGGCCCGACCTCAAGACTGTGCCGATTACTATCCACCAGTCAGTGCGTGAAGCGGCGGCCTCACTCCGTGTCGAGATGATCGTCGAAAAGGCGCTCGTCGTCGCAGAAGCGTTGAAAGCGGATTTCGGCATAGAAAGGCCGAAACTCGCCATCTCGGGCCTAAATCCGCATGCCGGCGAAAACGGACATCTCGGTGGGGAGGAAATCGAAATCATTGCGCCGGCGATTGAAAAGCTGAACGCGCTCGGTCTCGTCGCAACGGGCCCGCATGCAGCCGACACGATGTTTCATGCGCGCTCGCGCCGGTCCTATGACGCTGCTTTATGTATGCTGCACGACCAGGCGCTTATCCCAGCGAAGACGCTCGCATTCGACGAGGCGGTCAATGTCACGCTCGGCCTTCCTTTCATTCGCACATCGCCCGATCACGGCGCAGCGCTGGATATCGCCGGAAAGGGGATCGCACGCGCCGACAGTCTTGTCGCCGCGATAAAACTCGCCGCCCTCATGGCCGAAAAGCGCCGCAACCCCTCATGAGCGGCGGCGAACCTCCGCCGCTGCGCGAGGTGATTGCGCAGTTCGATCTCGGCGCAAAAAAAGCGCTCGGCCAGCATTTCCTTCTTGATTTGAATATCACGCGTAAAATCGCGCGTGCGGCGGAAATCGCCAACGGCGATACGGCGATGGAAATCGGACCTGGCCCGGGCGGTTTGACGCGCGCCCTTCTGGATGCGGGGGCCAGCGTCATCGCGATCGAACGCGACACGCGCTGCATCGCCGCCCTTGAAATGCTGCATACATCTTACCCGGACAGGTTGACCCTGATCGAAGGTGATGCGCTGCATATCGACGAGGCCGCGATCGCGCCGCACAAACCGGTCAAGATCGTCGCCAATCTTCCTTACAATATTTCAACAGAACTGCTGATAAAATGGCTTCGCGCCAATCACGCCGGCGCACCATCGCTTTGGTCGACCATGGCGCTGATGTTCCAGAAAGAAGTAGCCGACCGAATTCTCGCAAAGCCCGGAACCAAGCCCTACGGACGGTTGTCAGTCATTTCGCAAGCGACGAGTACGCCGGCGCGCGCCTTCGACCTGTCCGCGCGGGCGTTTACACCGCCGCCCAAAGTCGAATCGAGCGTCGTTTTATTTAGACCGACGGCGGAACCGATCGCGTATTTCAGCGCGCTTGAGCGCGTTACGCAGGCGGCGTTCGGCCAGCGCCGTAAGATGCTGCGATCATCGCTCAAAGGCCTGTTCGGGAACAATCTCGCCGACAATCTGAGCGCTGCAGGCGTACAAGAAACGCAGCGCGCCGAGGAGTTGACGCTGGATCAGTTCAAGGCGCTCGCTCAGGCTTTCAACGGATCGAACTCACCGCGCTGAAAAGCCTCGGCGAGTTTGAATTTTTGAATTTTTCCCGATCCCGTCAGCGGCCATTCGTCGACAAATATCCAGTAGGCGGGCGTTTTCTGCGGCGAAAGGCGTTTGCGAATAAACGCTTTCAACTCGGCCGCGTCAGGGCGCGCCAAGGCTTCAACGCGCATAAAACATGCGACTTCCTCGCCCCATTTTGCATCCGGCACGCCAACCACCGCGATTTCGTCGATCGCCGGATGTTCGAGCAGCGCATTTTCAATCTCCGCCGGAAAGAGATTTTCGCCCCCGCGGATGATCATCTCTTTCACCCGGCCGGTAATTTTCACGTATCCGCGCGCATCCATCGTTCCAAGATCGCCGGTATGGAGCCATCCGTCCGCGTCGATTGCTTTTGCGGTCGCCTCGGCGTTGTCGTTATAGCCGCACATGATATTATAGCCGCGCGCGCAGATTTCGCCTTGCGAATCTATCGGCAAAACGGCGTTTGTCCGCGGATCGCGGATCGAAACCTCGACATGGGGAACCGGCTGGCCGACGGTCCCGGTAAGATCATCGAAGGCGTCGTCGGACCAGGCCTGTGTGATGAGAGGCGAGGATTCGGTCTGGCCGTAGACGATCTGGATCGCAGCGCCGAACGTTTCGCGCGCCTTTCGGCAAAGCTCGGGCGCCACCATCGCCCCGCCCGACATAATTCGCTTGACGCATGACAAATCGCGCCCGCTGCGCCGCGCCTCATCAATGAGCGCGACGAGCATCGTCGGTACGCCCAGGCAGAACCTGGATCTTTCGCGTTCCATCACACGCACGATCATTTCAGGATCGAATATTGGAGCAAGCAGGAACGTTCCGCCGACAGCCAGCCCGCCGAGCGTCATGATCGCACAACCTGTCGTGTGAAACATAGGCATGTGGTGAACGAAAACGTCGCCAGCGGCGACCCCATTGCGGCGCATGCCGTCCAAACCATTTTGAATTAGTCCTTGGTGGTGCAGCAATGCGCCCTTCGGAAAGCCCGTTGTTCCGGACGTATATTGTATTTGCGCGACGTTGTCGGGCGCGACTTCACCCGGCGCGCCCTCATCTTCGCCCGCAAAAAGCGCATCGTGATCGGTAAGAAAGATTTTAAATTTTACGGCCTCGTTGCCGGCGATCGCTTCGTCGGCGATTGCGCCCATCGGATTGCCGCGAAACGACTCGACAAGATAGATCGCCTCGGCGTGCGATTGCTCCAGCACGAATTTCAGTTCACGCGCCTGATAGGCCGGATTTACCGTGACCAGCGTGACGCCGGCGATACCGCAGGCAAGTTCGATCAACACCCATTCGGGAATATTATTGGCGTATACAGCGACGCGCGCACCCGGTTTGTGGCGGCTGGCGAGCGCGCGCGCCAAGCGTTCGCAATCGCGCAATAGCTCCGCATACGTCCATGTGCGCGCGATTTCACCGGAATAGTCGAGTTCTTTCATCGCCGGCTGGTATGCGAAAGCCGCCGCCTGTTCGCGCAACATTGCGCCGATCGTCAACGCGCGAAGTTCGCCATCTGCGACGGCCGGAAAATAACTTTCCCTGAGATTGGCGCTGTAGCCCATCGCCTCAACGTCGCCTCAACGGCCCGCCGCAAAATTGCGGATCAACCTGCCGCGTCCTTTCAACCAATTTTGCCTTACGCTGTAGGCGCGTTCAACGGCTTTCCTTTCATATTCGGTCAGGTCGGGGTGGTGAGCCTCGAAAATCAGCACGACGCGATCGCGATCGGACCGATTCCAGGCCTCATGCTCGAAACTGTCGTCGAACGCGACAACCTCGCCGTCGCTCCACGAATAGGCCGTCTCGCCGACCCGTATGGCGCAATTTTCCGGCGCATCGACAGCAAGGTGTACGGTCATGCGGGAGTTTGTGAGCCCGTAATGCGGTGGGATATGGGCGCCGGGCTTTAATCTGGAGAAAAAAGCTTCCAGCGGAACGCCGTCGATCTTTACGAGATCGACATTTGATAACGCAGCCGCCGTCTTCGGGAAACGGTCAGCGAGCGGCGTGCGCGTCGCTTCCTTGAACAGATGAATGGCGGACCAGTCTTCCGCACCGCGCAGTTTTCGCCATTCATCGCCCTGCATCTGCTCGGGCACATAGGGCGTCATCGGCAACTTTTCCGCCGTTGCGCGTTCAAATTCGTTACGAATATCGGCCCAGGCGGCCTCAATCTCGCCGACCCATGGAAAACGCGCATTCGCCTCTACCGGCGCGGCCGGCAACGCCGGCACATAAAAAACAGTCGGGCGCTGCATCGGCGTGATGTATTCAAATCCGCCATCATGCGTTAGCGGCCAGACCGCAGCCCTGATGCGTGCAGCGCCAGCGCCTTCTTCACGCTCCATCGCGTCCATCGCGTCCGCGTGCTGGCGCGTGAAAAAACCCTTGAACGATTTGTTCGCGACCTTCGACACGTTCCTCGCTTCCTGCGGGGCGCGTTCATCATCAGCGAGCCTCAGCATTTGGGGGTCGAGGTCGTCGCCGACCGACCAGATCGCAACGGCGACTTCCAGCGCACCGGCGAGATAGGCCGCCTCACCAGCGTATAGCGCAGTAACCGGATCGTTCGTCTTCGCGAGGAACGCGCGCGCATATCGCCGGGCGCGGTCGAGCGTCGTCATTCGTGCGCCTGCCTGATCATTTGGGTCTGCGTTACGATCGCCGCGAGTTTTCCATCCTCGCGGCTTATTTCTGTTTTCCAGACCTGAAGCGAGCGACCGATGTGAACCGGCTCGGTAACGGCGAATGCTTTCTGGCCGACTGGGATCGGCCGGAGAAAATTCGTCTTGCTCTCGACCGTCGTCGTCATCATCCCGCTCGGCATATTCAAAAATGCGCCGCAACCGCCGAGATTGTCGGCGAAAGCCATGATGGCGCCGCCATGCAAAGTCGCCGGAATCGTACAATGGTCGGGCGTAACCAGCAGTTCCGCTTCCAACCGGGTTTTCGTTGCGAGCGTCACCTTAACGCCCATCATCCGGGCGAATGGCGCGTTATTTTCGTTAAAGGCGGCGGCGAGATTTTCTTCACTCATTGTTGACTTTCAAATCCGACGGTTCCGCAGCGAACGATAGGGCAAATGCCGCGCTCATCAAAGGTCGAAGCGCATCGGATCTGCGCCGGATGAATTCCGGCGCCGCCGTCCCGCCGTCCTTGGGCCGCTGCTCCAGATCTATGACGAATTCCCCGCCGGCGCCGCGCGCATCGACGGGCAGGTTGCGCGCGCATAAACGCGACAACGCACGTTATTTGCTGATATTTTCTCTCTCTACGGAGCTTCGTCGCCATCCTGCGCCGCAGGCGATTTAACAAGCACTGCGACAAGCAGCGCCGTTTCGTTTCCTGTATTGACCCATGCGTGATTTGTCGAGCGCTGTATAACAACGTCGCCGGGCTTTAACGATCGCGCCTCGCCATCATCAAGAAGCAGATCGACGGAACCCCTGACAAGAATGATCGCGTCAAGCGTTTTCGTTTCATGCATCATCGCATGGCGCGCAGTATCGACGCGCGCGTGCGTTGCCGCGCAGGCGGCGAATGCGAAGGCCGCTTCCGCCTCCCGCTCCGAAGCGCTCGCGGATTCTTTTTCCGCCGGAACCGTGAACCAGCGAATTTTGATCGCCCCCGGCGAGGGTTCCAGCCTGACGTCTTCATCCGCCAGCCGATCGACACCATCGAGAAGCGTTGCGCCGATAGATGCGGACCAGATTTCGGCGAGACCGCCCTCATCGACGTTAAGCAGTTTCGCCGGCCCGCCGTCCAGCATAACGGACGATCGCCCGTTCGCATTTTCTTCCGTTACGATTCGGCGCAGATCGTCCCAGATCATTGGGCAGGAGCGCCGTCGATCCGCGCACGTATCGTTTCAATGACGGACCGGGCGTCGTAAATCTCGCCGCCGGCTTCATCGGCCGGTTTTTCTCCGGAGCCGAACAGGACTTCGAGCCGGGCGGTGTAAAACTTGCGCGCGCCAATATTGCCGAGATTGCCGCCAACTCCGACGCCGACGTTTCTTCCGCCGCCGCCAACCCCCGCGCCAAGCCCGACGCCGCCTTTTTCCTGCTCGTCCATGCTGCGGCCTATAATTCGGAACCAGTCAAACCCGTTGTCGATCGCAAGTTCCGCCGCACGCAACAGCGCGTAATCTTCGACGACCGCCATAGGCGTTGCGCCGTCGCCAGCGAAGCTGATCCGATACCGGTTCGTCTCTATGCGCGTTTCCTCATAGCCGTAGCCTTTCGCATCCGCCGGGCCGTAGGCTGTTCCGACAGCCGTCGCGCAAGCGGCGAGCGCCCAAAAGACGCTGACGATTAAGATCGATCGCATTCGAACCTCCCAGAAATCGAAGGACGAAGACTAGCACCAAGCGCGCGCGTTAAAACAGCCTCGTCACTACTTCGGGGCGCATTAATATCGTGAGAGCCAGCCCGGCGAGCGCCCCGCCCAGATGGCCTTCATGTGCGATGACGCGGTCCTGGCGGTCCATCATTTGGGCGGATAGCAGGATGAAGAGCGCCCCGAAAAGTATCGCCGGAATTCCGACCGGCAAAAGAAGAAAATAAATTTTCTCGAACGGGTAAAAACAGCAAAATGAAAGGACGACGCCGGAAACAGCGTCTGACGCGCCTACCGATGCATATTTAGGATTGTCGCGGTTGACGCGCATTGAGACCAGGCCGCTTGTAATAATCGCGCCAAAATAAACCACCAGGAATCCGAGCTTGCCGAGAATACGCTCGACCTCCGGCCCGAAAAAAAACAGGGTCATCAGGTTCAATATCAGATGCGGGAGATTGGCGTGCACAAAACTCGACGTAACAATCCGATAGTGCTGCTTGAGATCGCGCACCGCGTGAACCTGAAACGCGAACTGATTGATAAATGTCCGGTCGCCGTAAAAGGCGTAAAGGCTGATAGCAGTGTTAACCAGAATGAGTGCGAGCGTCGCCGGCGCCGAAAACAAATCCACAATAAAATTCCTCGCCCTCTCGTAAACGCTCAGTTTTCGCCTGTTCTGGCCGGATCGCAATCGGCCCGGGGCGATAAATCAGGCGTTAATAATAAACCTCTAATAAACGCCTATGACCGCATCTGTTTCAAATCCGGTTTCGGCCGCCGCCGTCGATCCGCGGGCCATGATCGCGCGCGCCTATGGCGACCCCAAAGCGCTTTCCCGCCGATTTCGCGCCAAACGGTTTGAGCGGGTCGCCGCCATGATCGACCGGATCATCGCTGCTAAGGGCGTATGCCGGATAGCCGATATCGGCGGCACGAAATATTACTGGGACATCGCCGAGGGTTTTGTTTCCGCCAGATCGGTTGAGATCACACTGATCAATCCGAAGGAAGCTGAAACCGCACAGGGAAAATTTCGCCATTTCGACGGCGACGCTGCGGATCTTGGCGAACTGGACGATATGAGTTTCGACTTCGTTCACTCCAATTCCGTGATCGAGCATGTCGGCGACTGGGAACGCATGTCGATGACGGCCGATAATATTCGCCGCCTTGCGCCGGTTTACTACGTACAGACGCCGAATTTCTGGTTCCCTTATGAACCCCATTTCCGGTGCCTGTTCGTTCACTGGCTTCCCGAACAGATGCGCTATCGTCTGGTGAAGCGGATGTCGCTCGGATTTGCGGAAGCGAAAAAGACGGTCGACGCTTCCATGCGGCGCGTGCAGTCCGCGCGCCTGCTTGACGAGGGACAGATGCGCGCCCTCTTTCCGGAGGCGGAAATCGCCCGCGAGAAATTCCTCGGCCTCGACAAAAGCGTTATCGCCTATCGCGATTGAGCCGCTTCGCGTTCATATTCCGCCGGCGTAAGCGTTTTCATCGCTAGCGCATGAATGCGTTCGGCCAACTCGTCGCGCAGGAGGCTATTGACGAGCCTTTGCCTCTCGACGCGCGCGAGACCATCGAATTTTGACGTCACAATAAAAAGCCGAAAATGCGATTCGCCGTCGGGCCGCGCCCCGGCATGGCCGGCGTGGAGGTGCGATTCGTCCTTGATTTCGAGGCGTTCGGGCGCCAGCCCAGCTCTCAATTTGGCGTCGATCCGGTCCGCGACCGTCATTGGGTCAATCTCGCAATTTTGTTTAATTTCAACGCCCTCACCCGCCTTTACGCGCCTGTCAAGATTGTATCAACCCGGCGCGCGCACCATAATCGGCCCATGAGTTATTCCTATCGCCCCCGTCACGGATTTGATATCCGGGTCAAACCGCCCGGCTCGCGCAAGGAGCCGCCGGCCTGGGCGCGCAATCACACGCGCAAATGCGATCTGGACGGGTGCGAGGAAAAGGCCGTCGTGCGCGCCGCAAAAAGCCCGCGCGAGGCGAACACGAAAATCTGGCTCTGCGCGGAACACGCGCGCGCCCATAATGCGAAATGGAACTTTTTCGAGGGCCTTTCTGAATCGGAAGCGGAAGCTGCGCGACTTTCAAATATTTACGGCGACCGGCCGACCTGGGAAATGGGAAAGAACGAGCGCGCCCGAACTGCCTCCCGCGCCAGAGGTCCGGCCGATCTGCGTGATTCCTTCGGGCTTTTCAGCGAGGCCGTGAAATCGACCTCCGCCGAGGCCGGCGCGTTGCGCGACGGCCGCCCCGTTTCAAAACTCCAGAAAAATGCGTTTGAAACGCTCGATCTCGCCGTTTCATCGCCAGCGCCCGAAATTCGGCGCCGCTATGCGGAGATGGTGCGCCGGTTCCACCCGGATGCCAATGGCGGCGACAGAAGCGCAGAAACCCAGTTGCAGGAAGTCGTCAAAGCACACCAGATACTAAAAAAGGCCGGTTTCTGCTGACCGGTTCAATCGGGAACTGAAAGCCGGCAGACGACATATTTAAGAGAGCGAACGCCCGGACGCGACATGGGAGCGCTGATCGCGGCCCTTGAAATTCATGGGCTTTCGGGCAAGTGTCCGGCGCGATTAAAGCGGTGAAATGAGCGTTATGGCGGCCCTCGACGACAAATTCATGGAAAAGCCCGATGCAAGCGTCGATGCGAAGAAAACCTTCGGCGTCGAATTCGGCGCACCGGTTCCGGCTTTTTCAAAACCAAATGAGTATGTTCCCGCAGTCGATAAGGCTTATCGCTTCGATCCGCAAACGACACGCTCGATACTCGCCGGCTTCGCCTGCAACCGCCGCGTCATGGTGCAAGGCTATCACGGCACCGGAAAATCGACGCATATCGAACAGGTCGCCGCGCGCCTCAACTGGCCCTGCATACGTATCAATCTCGACAGTCACGTAAGCCGCATCGACCTAATCGGAAAAGATGCGATCGTCGTAGAGAACGGCCAACAGGTGACAGCGTTCAAGGAGGGTATACTGCCCTGGGCGTTCCAGCGCCCGGTCGCCCTCGTTTTCGATGAATACGACGCCGGCCGGCCGGACGTCATGTTCG
>JAGRDS010000005.1:89618-125704 GCA_020446945.1 Parvularculaceae bacterium | reverse complement strand
CGCGACCAGATGTTCAAAATCGTCAGTAGGCTTGCGGCCGAGAAAGACCGAACCCATACCGCCGCGCCCGACTTCACGTTCAATAAGGAACTCGCCGATCTTTGCGGGCATCTCATCGTCAAGGAGCTCTTCTATCATGACGCCCGGCGTCAGAGCCGAGATCTTGTCTGGATCAGCTGCCAGGATTGCGAGAGCGCGTTCCTCTACGATTTTGTCGCCGCCAGCTGCTTCGACAACAAAACGCGCCCGATCCTCAATCGGCAACTCCAGCGCGTCGCCAACGATATCGAGCGCGCGATGTTCGCAGTCTAAATTGTCAGAAGTCATGTTTCAGAGCGTCCGCAAGCCACTGGAGTCCCCTTGCGCTCAATCGATTCACCTTCGCGAGCGGGATGCCCAGCGCCTGCGCCGCATCCTGCACCGTCATGTTCCCGAAGAACCTTAGCATCACTACGTTCGAAGTCATTTCATCGATCACCGCCAATCGCATCAGGGCGCTCGCATATACGGTGAAGTTTATGGATTTCTCAGTCTTTCCTTCATGCGAATCGGTCAGGGTAATGACGAGCCCGTTACGCTTCTCCGCGAACTTTCGCCGGCTGTAGTCTGCGAGAAAGTTGAAAGTCATCCTGACGACAAGCGCCTGGAGATGCACGCGACCGACGATCTTTGAAGAGTCATAAGATATTAGTTTGATAATCACTTCATTGACGACATCCCCGGTCTGAAGAGAGACCGCCCTGTTAACGCGCCGCAAACGCGCGGTGGCGATCCGCCTAATCTCGGGAAGGATAATCTCAACGAGCCTGTTTCGCGCTGACTCATCGCCTGCAGCCCACGCGTTCAAGAGCGCCAAAATCTCTTTTTCGGTCTCCGAAGTATCAGCCACCGCCCCCTCAATGATTTTGATTGACAAGAGAGAATAATTGCACACTGTCTTTAATCAAGTCTGCGTCATCCAACATTTTTCTAGTGCCAGCCGCGACCTCTCTATGAAAAATCGCGACCGAATTTTGAGTGAGGATCGACGGCCGATGTTACAATGGATGGCCGAAATGCGTCTTCGCTGAACAAAATAACCAGTAGCCTTTGCACGCCGCTGCGTTAGGAATTGAATTCGCGAAACACGCGGTCGTGCGCATCTCGCACGCGGTTTCGCGACTCGGTCCCTGCGCCTGAGGCCTGAGCAAATTTCGGCCAATCCGCCACGGCTCCTCGCACTTCGTCAATGATTGCGGCGATGCGCTTCGTATTAAATCCATGTCGAGCGCCGAGCTTATCAAAATGCGCGCGCGTCGGCCGCCGGCCTTCGCCTTCGATGTCGAGATAATGTTCGCCGCCCGGCCCCGGCGAAAAGGTCAGGTCGTACGCTGGCGATAAGCGCCAATCGCCCTCGGCGTCCATGAGAAATGCGTGCTGGCGCGTATGGTCGTCGCGATTGTGCGCCAGCACGTTGAAAACCATGCGGCGGAACGCCTGTTCCACGTCATCGGCCCGGCGCGTGATGGCGCGCGTCGCCCGCAGAAATGTGTCGTAGCTGGAGGGCGTGTCCGGTGGGGATTCGATCGCGCCGGAAAGCGAGACCATATGCAGCCGCTTGCCCGGCGCTGGTCGGTCGAAGCGCCGCGTCGCGAAATATTCCGGCCCCTTTTTTGACGGGATGAGTTTGTGCTCGCTTATCTGTATGCCCGCCGCTTCCGCCATCAGGGCGTAGGCTTCCTCTATTGGGCCGATGTCTGACGGATCTTCTTTGGCCGCGAACTTTACGATCCACGCTGTGTGACCGGCGGCGATTTCGCCGGTTCCGATCGACACCGCGCCGGCTTCGTCAAACCCGACATGAACTTTCGGTCGCGCGCCGCCGGAGCCGCCGGCGAGAGCAGCGAGCGTATCGGCGAGCGCGCCGGCGCCGTCCGACAAGATTATTGCGGATTCCTCCGCAAGCGCGTCGAGATCGAGCGCGCCGGCGTCATCATGCGGCGTTGTCGCAGGCTCGAATACGAGCGCGCCTCGTCCTGTTTCGCCGACAAGCGCCAGGCGTTCGAGCGGCGATAGCGTCGCGATATCGACGCCGAGCTTCGCAAGGCGCTTCCGCATGACCAGATAGCCCCAGCCGTCCGGCAGTGAATCTGCAAGGAAACCGTGGAGTCCGGAAAACTCGCGGCTGCGCGCCGCATGGAGGCCAGGTTCGGGCGGATAGTGAAGTGCGGCTACTATCAAGCGGCGCTCGACGATTTCGGGCGACCATTCGAGCTGTGCAACGCTCTGGTTGAGGGCTAGTCTTCCAGCCGGCAAGCGATCGCGCTCGCCGTCAAACGCGAGCATCAAATTGAGCGGCGCTCCCGTTGCGAGTTTCACTTGCGCCTCACCGCACGCACGCGCTGCTTTGACTCAACGGCTTTGCGCGCTTTGCGTTGCTGTTCGAGGAGGTCGTCCATGTTGCGCGCAGCTGGCGCGGGAAACAGATCGGCGAGCCCTTCCTCGCAACGTAGCGCCACCGCGGCGTTGACGAGGTTCTCAATAGTGGCTTGTCCCGTCGCTTCCATGCGTCGCCAGGTTCGAAGCCCCATGCCGGCGCGCGCGGCCGCCTCGCTCTGCGACCAGTGTTGTGCGGCCCGGCGAGCGCGTATCGCAGCGCCGAGATCAGACATCAACTCCTGTGAGGTTTTCAGCATAGGCCGTATATGGCCCATTTTAGATCAAAAGTCAACATAATAGGCCGTATATGGCCTCTATTTTCAAAAGTTTCTCACCTTCTTTATCTTGCGACGCGCTGCTTCGTCGAAACCTGCCAAAATACCCTGTTTCCTCCGGTGAAAGCGGCGACTTACAAACAAAGAGCTTGGTTCATTTTAGGTTCATTCGGATACCGCCCGCGGTTACGTACGTCAGACATCTCCACGAAGATTCTAGCCATCAAATTGCGCGGACGGCCGAAAAACTTGGTTCATTTTGGTTCATTTCCCGGTGGAAATCCGTGAATTTCGGTGGAATTCAGTAGAATCAAAATCTCGACTAACTTATTGAAACGAAAAAGAAAAAGCATCGAAAATCAATGTCTTAAAATCGTCCTTACACCGATTGTGGATCTAGAGGTCGCTGGTTCGAGACCAGCAGGCGGTACCATCTAAGTTGCTGAAATTCCTTCTGTTTGATCGCCGCAGCGAATTGGTCCGTTACTTTCGCCGCCTCGGGCGCGCGAAACCGGCCTGATATCGTATCGCGCATCCAGCTAATCGAGCCTTGCAATCGGCTTTCATTGTTTGCCGCGCCAGGCGGAGAACGCCCCGAAACGGCCGATCTGAATGAGCTTCGCGAGAGCTGAAGCGCAAAGATCGCTGCGCCGGCGCATTTTCAAGTTTTTGCTCCAACCCAGCGGCTACCCCCGCAAAGGCGAATACGCTAGGAAACCGCCGTAGGCGGACATTCGAATTGCGTGATATTCTCCTTCTGATCCACAGGGAACGCCATGCTGCTGCGCCGAGTGATCGAACATTTAAGAACCCAGAACTGGACCGCGGTGGCGCTCGATTTCTGCATCGTCGTCATTGGTGTTTTCATCGGTATCCAGCTTGGTAACTGGAATGCGGCGCGCGCGGACCGGGTCCGCGCTCATGCTTACCTGGAACGGATCGCCGGCGAAATGGATGCTGACATCGCCAACTATCGCGACAAGCTCAAATTCTGGGATGAGGTCTATGATTACGGCGTCAAGGGCCTTGCCTATGCGGATGCCGGCGATACATCGGGACTTTCGCCATGGCGGCTGGTTGTCGCTTATTTCCAGTCGAGTCAGGTCGCCGAGTTTTACCCTGCCAACTCAACCTATGAAGAATTGAAAAGCGCCGGCGAACTCCGGCTGATCGCCAATACGGAATTGCGTGAAGCACTCACCCAATATTACCGTGCGGCTATTAACCCGATCATTACAGAGCGCCCGCCCTATCGCATGCATGTTCGAGGCGTCATTCCGCTCGACGTGCAGTCTTATATCTGGAATCACTGTTATTTAACCGACGCCGACTATCAGCGCTTTGTCGATTGCAAATCGCCGATAAGCGAGATTGAAGCGCGGACGATCGCCGACGCCATCGCCCATGACAGGCCGCTTATGAATGAATTGCGGTATTGGGCCTCGACGATGGTAATCGTGATGAAGTTTGGAACCGCATCGCTGGAAAGGGCCGAGGAAATGCGTCGAACCATCGGTGAGGAGCTCGGCGAACGCAGGCGCACATAATCCTTTCCCGCGCCATTACGCACGCAATAGAACACAACTGAATAACGGCCTGCTCGCCTGATGTCCGCGTTGCGCGGAACGCGAGGACAGAGAGATCAAGGCCGCTCCGCGCAGTTTTCAACTCGCGCCGACCCGTCTCGAAGTTCAAAAATCATGAGGTCTGATGGTGTCGGCCTGAGTATGTGCGGACGATTTTCTCCACCCCCCTTTAATCTTCGGTTTTACGAACTTAGCGTGGCCTGGAATCGATCGCGAATACGGGCGGCGAAGCAAATGCCGCGCCGCGGATCGTTATCGCCGCCGCTGGCGCCGCCTGACCTCATCCTTTTTCGCCGGCGGCGCGTTCGGCCGAAGGAAAAAACAGGAATGCGAGCATCAATACGTAACTCGCGTAATCCCATGAAAGGCCGAGCGCCCAGACGTCGGAGAAGATTTTCGCGTGTTTCAATACCGCATCGCGCGGCGTAATCTTCGAAAGGCCGGCTATGCGTTCATTTGCGACTACGGCGGCGGTTCGCGAGATGCGCTTTTCTTCCTCGGGCGCGTCGCCGGCGGCGGGCTGAAAAAGCGCGCGAACGATATCCAGTCCGCGTTCAGGCGACAATTCCGCCGCCGATTCAATCGGCGGGGAGGGTTTGCTGCGCCGCTGCGCGCTTATGAATTTCTTGAGCGATCCCGTCACCTCATCGGCGAAAGCGTTGATGGCGCGCGATTGTGCGTCGGTGATCCCTGCGACCGGTTTCGGGTTGGCGCGATCGAAAGCGTCCAGTTGCGATTGAAGGTAATTTTCAATGCGCTTGTCCTGGCGCCAGCGGTTCAGGATAACCGCGAAATCGTCAAAGTCCTTTTCAAACTCTCCCGACCAGCGATCGTAATTCGCATAGGCGTCGCCCGCCAGCATCGTTTGCAGGGTTTCGATCCGGTCGGAGCAAACATTCGCCGTGAACGGAGAAAGGCCGGTCGGATCGTCCGCGTCCAGGATGGATGAGGCGCTCTTCTCAACTGATGCGTACCATTGCGCGACGCCTTCTATATAATCGGCGACTGCGCCGCGTCCGGCGCTGCCGGTTTGAAAGCCGCTTTCGCGTTCGCGCCTCGCGGCGTTCTGCGTGTCGCGCACGGATTGTCTGAGATCGGTAAGGGCGGCGATATCTTTCTGCCGCCATGAGGCGATGCCGGCGCATTCCGACTGAAGCCGGTTTATTTCGCCCGAATAAGTATGGCGAACCGCATCGACGCCGGCGATCCCGACGACCGTCGTCCAGGTTGAGACGAGAAAAAGGATGAAGGACAAGATCGGGATGACGACGAAAATTTTGATCGAGCGTTCGAAAAAATGCAGCACGGTCGCGATCGGGCCGCCGTTTAGGCCGCGAAACCAGTCGCGATGACGAACAAGTTCCGCGCCGCCGATCCAGATTGCGGCCGCCAGGAAAAATACGAAAACGCCAAAGGCTGGCGGCAGAATGGAATTGCGGAAAAAGTCGGGCGATTCCTGCGACGTGATCAGCGAAAAGCCGACTGCGGACGAAATGGCGGAAAAGAACGCCGATGTCGTGGCGACGACGATAAACAGCCGGTTGAACAGCGAAGAACCTGAAAGGCGCGCTGACGTCATAATCAGGAAAGTCACTGCACCCAATATCGCGAGAACGATGGCCGATCCGGCGGCGAGGCCGCTCGCGCCTGTTAGCGGACCTGCGGAGGCGCATAAGGCCGGCGCAGGCGCAAACGCCGTAAAAATCGCCGCTGCGCGAACATGCGCGCGGTATCTGTCTGCGAACACGGCGTTAATCCCCTGAGCGAACGGCGCCCTTCCGATTGAAAAGGCTAGTTGAGGCGTCTGCGCTTGTCGAGGGTGAAATCGGGTGCGGCGTCCGTTTGTTCGCGAGGCCGGTTTTCGCTCACTATTGATTTTTTCCTCAAGCGATTATTCGCTCGCAGCCGGTCCGGATACACGAAAGGGGAAACGCGAACCGGCGATCCCTGATAGGGGCGGGACGCCAAAGCGCTGACGCTCAAAAAGAAAAAGGCCGCTGGTCAAGCGGCCTTGATCCATACGTATTTGCGCGTTTTTTTATTGAACGCCGGCGACCCAGCCAATGCATGTCGAGACATCGTTGAGCCCGTGTTCTCCGATGCAAAACGCCTCTTCATAGGGCGTGCGCGTCGCGGCGATGCATTGTTTGAATGTCAAGGCGGCGAAGGAAAGACATGAATTCGATTTGTCGTTCCGCGCATAGACGGAAACCGTTTTCGCGTTGACGCCGCTTACCGCGTAACGCGCGGCGAGATTAAGAACGCGGTTCATGATGACTTGCGCGTTCGGCTCGCTCATGCGCCCTTTTCCGGCGTCCTTTCCCCATTCGGGCTTCCATTCCGAATCGGCGCTCGACAGACCCGGCGCCGTTACGCCTTTTTCCGTTACCGATGCGAGCGTCGGCGCCGTGGCGGACGGGCGCGAACGGGCGAAGGATTCCGCGTCTGAAAGGCGTTTTGAGCTTGGCGGAATTTTCGCCTTGCCCCACGATGTCTTCTGCATCGCGTAGGCCTGTTCCTTGAAGGATTCGCCGAGCGCTGAAAACCGCGCCGCATCATGCGTCGTCATTTCGAGAACGCGCGCCATCGCCTTGTCTGCGCCTTTAAGCGTGCGCGGATAGGCCGGGTTTTCGGCGAGCCTCGCGAAAAACGCATCTGCGCCGGAAAGTCCATTCACTTTTTTTCGGCTTGAAACTTCTTTTTGCAGCGCATCGCGAAATTCCGGCGTATCGGCGGCCACAAGCGCCGCATAGGCGACCCAGCCGGCGGAAAGCTTGTCGGCCTTGTGGGCGGACAGGCGCCGGTGCGCTTCGCGAGTCGTTTCAGCGCTGTTAAACGGCGTTGCTTCGATCGCCGAAACGTCTTCCCGGAACCTTATATAGTCGGCCGCCGCGCGCTCTAGCGCGGCGTCGCGCGGCTGCGCCAGAGATTCAGCGGAAACCCCGCTCGTCGCGGCGAAGGCGAGAATTGAAGCCGCCGACGCCATCGCGCCGCCGATCCGGCGGGCGGGCGGGCTCGCTTTCAGGTTGAAATTGGTGGAGGCGCCCCGTTTGTGCGCGGGCGAAAGGCTACGCAACATAATCCGCTCCCGTTCAGCCCCGTGGGGCCTATCCCTATTGATCGCGCTCCCGGCCTGCATTCCGGTCGACGCGGCCTCAGGATAACCGCGCCCCCCTTAACCGAGCTTTCGGGATACTAACGACATTCAAGCCAAATTCGAGACGTTAATGATGATCGAATGGTTGAAAAATCGGCCGCTCACGGCTCCGCGAATCGTGCTGGCCTCGCTGAAAGCAGCGGAAAGCGGATTTTAGCATTTGTTAACGGTGTCGCGTCCAAATGGTCAGGATTCGTTAACCGGCCTTTCCGGGCGCTTACGATGTGCGCTGCGAACGGCCCTGAGGACCGCCATGTCGCTATCAGCGAGTATTGACGTTCTGCGCCGCCGCCTGATCGATTTTCTCGGGGGCGGGGCGGCGTTCGGCGGCGTCGGCGCGGCGTCCGTCGCGCTGATTCGTCCCGACGGGCGTTTGATCACTCTTTCCGCGCCCGCCATGCGAATGTTCGCAGATGCGGAAAAAGCCGGGACGCTCGACGCGCTTTTCCTGCCTGACGATCGGGCGGCTGTGGAAAAAGCGGTCCGCTCAAAGGCGATCGGCCGTATCGAGGCGCGCGCGCGCCGCCCGGGCGGCATAATCGGCAATTTCGAAATCCTGCTGGAGCGCAGGCCCGACGGGCGCGCCGTCGCTCTTCTCATCGACCGGACCGCCGAAAAAAGGGACAATCGCCGGCTGGTTCAGGAAATCGACCGCGTGCGCGCCGAGGCGGCCGACGGCGCGGCGACGCTCGCCGATCTCAGTCATGAAATGCGTACGCCGCTGAACGCTGTTATCGGGTTCGCTGAAACGATTGAGCGCCAGACTTTCGGACCCGTAGGCCATGAAAACTATTCACAGTATGCGGAGCATATCCGCATGGCCGGCCGCCATTTGCTCGATCTCGTCAACACTGTCCTCGATCTTTCAAAGATTGACGCGGATCGCTATTCGCTGACGCGCGTCGCCGTCGATCCTGCGCTCATCGCGCGCGAATGCGCCGCTATCATGACCCATCAGGCCGAAGAAGCCGGCTTGACCCTTACCGTCGATATCGCCGCCGACCTTCCCGAATGCGCGCTCGATCCGAAAGCGGTTCGTCAGATCCTGCTCAACCTTTTGTCGAATGCGGTCAAATTCACGCCGGAAGGCGACGTTCGCCTGACTGTGCGCCGCGATGATGACGCGATCCTTTTCACAGTGAAGGATGACGGCGTCGGCATGAGTTCGGAAACGCTGTCGAAAATCGGCGCGCGGTTCACCGCCGCGCACGGGTCGGGCGTTCGCGGACAGGGCGGAGCGGGGCTTGGACTTTCTCTCGCCATCAGCCTCGCCGAACTTCATGGCGGGCGCGTCGATCTTTCCTCTGCGCCCGGCGAGGGGCTGGCCGCTTGCGTAAGATTGCCGATCGTCGCATCGAACGAACCGGCGAAAGGCGCCGTTCGCGCGATCCTCGCCGCCGCGCGAAGCGAACCGGAAACCGGGGACGCGGCGCCGGAAACGGGCGCCGCCATGACGCAGCACGATCGGATTATGGCGTTTCGCAAGGCGCGGCTCCGCGTCGACGCTGCTTGATCTGTCGATCCGGTCGGCCCGATAAACGGCGCGCTGGAGATGGATTTGAGCGAACCCCGAATTAAATCAGAAATTCGCGCCGCAGCGATTTTGCGCAGGGCCCACGCCGCCGGCGCATTCGCCGTCGTTTCCCGTCGCGGCGATCCGGACGCCGGCGCCGTCGCCGTCAAGGTTTATGTCGGCGCCGGAAGGGCGCGCGTTTACGTCGAAGCGCGTGACGAGGACGGGCGGGCGATCTGGCGCGAACCATTCGACGGCGCCGCAGACGAATGCGCCATCGACGCCTATCTGGAAAAGGAAAGGCGCTTCGATTCAGATCTCTGGATACTCGAAATCGAGGATCGTGAGGGGCGCGCGTTTCTGGATTGAACGCCGTCAGTCAAGATAAGCGGGCGCGCGCGGCAGATTGTTGAAGTCCGCGTCCTCATGCTGGATGATTACGCGCGCGCCGCTCGCTTTCGCCAGTTCCTCGAATTTGTCCATGGACGCTATCGTGTCTTCGGCGTTTGTGTTGAACGCGGGAACAGTCCTTTTCTCGCGCGCTTCATCAAGGTGATAAAGATCGCCGGAAAGAAGCACCGGTCCTGTATGTTCAAGATTGACGAGCAACACCGAATGGCCGGGCGTGTGGCCCGGCATAGATATGATGATGACCGATCCGTCGCCGAACACGTCGTAACTGTCCGTGAAGGTGATTTTCTTCGCCGCTTCGAGGTCGGAATAATTGGCGAAATTCTGCGTATCGGCGCGCGCTTCCGCTCGGAACATGTAATCGCGTTCTTTCTCGTTCACGATAAATGTCGAGTTCTTGAATAGATTTGCGTTGCCGACATGATCGAAATGCGAATGCGAAATCGAGAAATACTCGACATAGTCCGGGGGCACGCCCATTCGTTCCAACTGCCCCTGTACGGTCTTCGGCACGGTGATCGTGAAGGGCGGATTGACGACGCCTTCAGGTGCGGCGTTCAGCGCGTCTGGCAAACCCGAATCCCACATCAGATCGCCTGAGGGATGACGAACAAGATAACAGGAGTCGACGAAATTGTCGCTGCGCCCGTCATAGGCGCCGCCGCGGTCGAAAACGGACAGATCGGAAATATCGATGCGCCCGCAATCAAGCACATAAAGGCGCAACTCATCGACGGTCGGTTCGGCGGGTATCGCCTTTTCGGCTTCGCCGATTGTTTCCACCGCCGGTTTTGAACAGGCGGCTGCGGCGAGGAGCGTGAATGCGGCTAGAAAAATACGGCGCATGAAATCATCCCTTTCAGGCGAAAACCCGATCCCACCATAGCGGCGGGCGCGTGAATTCAAAACCCGCGGCCCAAAGGGCTTGCGCCGGCGCCGCGGGGTCGCTATATCGCCGCTTCTTTCCGGCGCAGGTCTGCCCGCTCGCGGCCCGACAAGCGACCGGAAAAATGTTGGCGCGGGGTGGAGCAGCCCGGTAGCTCGTCAGGCTCATAACCTGAAGGTCGTCGGTTCAAATCCGGCCCCCGCACCCAATTTTCCAAAAACCGGACCGGCGGTTTCTTATCAAACGCATTGAATGCGATTGATTTTCTGAACGCAGGCAACCTGCGTATCCGGAATGTTTTAAAGTGGAATGGCGCGCCCGAAAGGATTCGAACCTCTGACCCCCAGATTCGTAGTCTGGTGCTCTATCCAGCTGAGCTACGGGCGCGCATGCGCATCGACGATGCGAAGGCGCCTTTAAGCGCATCGTCTCGATGATTGCAAGCGAGGGAATTCAGCCTGGCGGCCGGTCGGCTTCAAATACGGCCCGCGCGATCGCCCGCGCGACGCAATCGGCCGCAATGGTTCCGATCCGCGTCAGTTCGAGCGGTCCGTCCGGCTTGGGCCCATCGGTCGCCAGAACGAAGATTACGTCGCCGTCGGTCGGCCCGTGAACCGGCCTGATCGCCCGCGCGATCCCGTCCTGGGCCATGATTGCGATGCGTTTGGCCTGCGCCTGCGTCAGTGCGGCGCTGACGGCGACAACGCCGATCGTCGTGTTCGCACGCACGCCCGCGAGTTTCGTATCCGAAGGAAAATCGGCCGCGGCGCCGGACTGCGGCCCGCCGAGCCCGCCGAATTCGGCGTTCATTTCAAACGGCGCGGCCCAGAAGGCGCGTGATCCGGGCGCGCGAACCGACCCGAAACTGTTGACGGCCATGACGGCGCCGATCACCAGCCCGCGCCCGGCGTCATACGAAACCGAACCGATCCCGCCTTGCTCGGCGCCGGCGCGCGCGCCGAAGCCGGCCCCTGCGCGCCCCTGCGACATCGAAACGCCCGCCGCCGCCGCCGCCTCGCGGCCAAGACAGGCATAGGGCGGGTTCGCCCCCCAGTTTTTGTCGCCGCCATTGGCGAGGTCGTAAAGTATGGCCGCCGGTACGATGGGCGAGGGCGGAACGCCTGGCGTCTCCATCAGGCGAAACCCTTTTCCCGCCGCGCCCAGAAATGCGGTCACGCCGTCGCCGGCCGCGAGACCGTATGACGATCCGCCGGCCAGGACGATCGCGTCGGCGCGCTCGACCAGGCTGGACGGATCGAGAAGATCGGTCTCGCGCGTACCCGGTCCGCCGCCGCGAATATCTCCGGCGACGATCGCCGGCGCATCCGGAATGACGACGCTCACCCCGGTTCGCACATTTTCATCGTGCGCCTGCCCGATTTTTACGCCCGGAACGTCTGTAATGTCATTTCGCGGGCCGGGTCCGGATTTCGCCATGTTCGCCGATCTTCATATTTGCGGCCGATGAAGCTAGACCAAACTCTTATCGGCCGCAAAAACGCGGGCGCATTCGCCCGGGCGCCGACTGGAGAGGGTTATGTTCGATTTAAAACGCATTCGCCGCGCAACAGCTGCATTCTTGATTGCGACGGCGCCGATAGCGGCGTCCGCCCAGCCCGATGACGATGACGCCGGCGCCAATGCGCTTGTCTCTTATCCCTCGCTGTTCCATCCGATCGAAGCCGATAACGGCATGGTCGTCGCCCAGGATAAAATCGCAGCCGAGGTCGGCGCGGAAATTCTCAAGCAAGGCGGCAATGTCGTCGATGCCGCAGTCGCCACCGGTTTTGCGCTCGCCGTCACCCATCCGCAGGCGGGAAATATCGGCGGCGGCGGGTTCATGGTCATAAAGCTGGCCGACCGCGCCGAAGCGATTACGATCGACTTTCGCGAAATGGCCCCCGCCGGCGCGTCGAGGGACATGTTTCTCGATGAAACGGGCGAAGTCGATAATATGCGCGCCAGATTCAGCCATCTGTCCGCCGGCGTTCCGGGCTCTGTCATGGGGATGACGACGGCGCTTGAGAAATACGGAACGATGCGGCTCAAGGATGTGATGGCTCCGGCTATCCGTCTCGCGGAAAAGGGATTTTCGACGACGGCCGCATTGTCTGATGCGATGGGCGACTACGCCGACCGGTTTGCACGCGATCCCTCGACCCTGGCTTATTTCCTGAAGGATGGCGCACCTTATGCGCGGGGCGAAAAATTCGTTCAGAAAGATCTCGCAAAAACCCTGAAGGCGATCGCCGCCGGCGGCGCGGCCGGGTTTTATGAAGGGCCGGTCGCCGATCTTATCGTTACGGAAATGCGAAGCAACGGCGGTCTGATCTCGCTTGAAGATCTGAAAAACTACAAGGCGATTGAGCGTCCTGCGGTCGTTGGCGAGTTTCGAGGCTATGAAGTCATTTCGATGCCGCCTCCGTCATCGGGCGGGGTGCATCTTATCGAGATGTTGAATGTGCTTTCAGGTTACGATCTGGTGTCGATGGGGCACAATAGCGCCGACTATCTCGGCGCGCTCACCGAAGCGATGCGGCGCGCCTATGCGGACCGTTCGGAATATCTCGGCGATCCGGATTTCTTCGACGTTCCGGTCAAGCGGCTTGTCGATCCGGCTTATGCGGAAAAGTTGCGCAAATCAATAAATCCGAAACGCGCCACCAGATCGGAAGATGTGCGCCCCGGGCTGGGGCCTGTCGACGAAAGTCCGCAGACGACCCATTATTCCGTGATGGACAAGAATGGAAACGCCGTCGCCGTTACGACGACGCTGAATTTCACGTTCGGCAGTTCCTATTCAGTCGACGGAGCCGGCTTTTTGCTGAACAACGAGATGGATGATTTTTCGGCCAAGCCGGGCGCGCCGAACGGATACGGCCTTCTGGGCGCGCAAGCCAACGAGATTCAGCCGCTCAAGCGGCCCTTGTCGTCAATGACGCCGACGATCGTTGCAAAGGACGGTAAGGCGGTGTTCGTCACCGGAACGCCCGGCGGTTCGACGATTATCAATGTCGTTCTTCAAAACGTTCTTAATATTCTGGAATTCGGCATGAACCCGATGCAGGCGAACGCCATGCCGAAAATTCATCACCAATGGCAGCCTGACAAGGTATTCGTCGAGCCGGGCATCTCCATTGATACA
Source organism: Parvularculaceae bacterium (assembly GCA_020446945.1). GTDB lineage: Bacteria > Pseudomonadota > Alphaproteobacteria > Caulobacterales > Parvularculaceae > Amphiplicatus. Next base: position 112,313 of record JAGRDS010000005.1, on the reverse strand, counting down.
ATCCGCATTCTGGATGAGCGGGGGTTCAATGTTGCGCGCTCGCCGGATGGCGGCGTTCAGATGCGCCCGCTCGGACGCACGAATACGATCATGCTGCGCGACGGCGTGTTGATGGGCGCGCCTGATCCGCGCGAACCGAGCGGCGGCGCGGGGTATTATTGAGGTTTGACCGGCAGCGTGATCTTGAACGTGGCGCCGGTCTGATCGCTTTTCGCCAGCGTCAGCTCGCCGCCATGCGCGCGCGCGATTTCATGTGCTATCGCAACGCCCAATCCCGAGCCGCCGGGCTTTTTGGAGCCCTTGAAAGGTTCGAACAAATGCGCTTTTGCGTCTTCGGGTATGCCGGGACCGTCATCGGAAACTGCAATCGCCCAGTTTTGCGACGACGCAAAAGCCGCAACGTCGATGCGCCCGGTGCGGGCTTCAGCGCCGTCAGCGGCGGATAGCGCATCGACGGCGTTTCTGACTATGTTGAAGATCGCGCGATAAAGCTGGGTGGGGTCCGCGTCGACCTCGACGTCGTCCTCGACATTGTTGCGCATCTCGATATTGAGTGACGCCGTGTCTTCAAAAACTTCGTCGATGAGATTTTTCAGGCCGACCCGTTCGATTTTCAGCGCCCCAGGCTCCATACGCGCGTAATTCAGCGTATCCCGTGAAAGCGCGATGGCGCGATCCAGCGCCGAAATGAGCCGCGGGCTTAATTTCCTGACGCGCGGATCTTCGCTTTTGGCGAGTCGGTCGGACATCAACTGCGCTGAAGCGAGTATGTTTCGCAGATCGTGGCTGATTTTCGAAATCCCCGATCCCAGCGCGGCGAGGCGGCGGCGTTCGGTCAGCAGCGATTGCAATCGTTTTTCGAGGGAGGAAAGACTTCTTTCCGCAGCGCCGATTTCGTCCAGGCGCCGGCTTGGCGCCAGAACGGCAAGCTCGTCCTCCGGGGCGTTTTCGAACGCCGCCATGTTTTTCGTCAGGCGCGAGACCGGGCGCACAATCATGCGATTGAGCGACCAGAATAGCAGGCTTGCGGTCAGCGTTGAAATAATCAGGGAAAGAAAAAGCACGTTGCGCGCATAGATGCGCAGGTCGCGCCGTAACGCGGTCTGCGATACGAACATGTCGACTTCGCCGATTTCCGCATAGCGGGTCTTGCCGACAACGCGGACAGAATGTTCCCCGCTTGAGAACATGGTCGCCCACGCGGCGGCGATATTCTGATCAATCGTCGCATATTTCAGATTGACGTATCGTACGATCTGCGCCTGATCCGAAGTTAGTTTCGGCGTCATCACCATCAAACGCGCGCCATCCCGGTCCAGTGCGACGCCGAGTATATTGGCCGTGCCGAATAGTTGCTCAGCGAACTCAGGCTCGATCATTTCGCCGCTCGGCGAATCGAGAGCCAAACCGACAAGATACGCCGCTTCAAGGCGCGCGTTCAGCCAGTCGAGGCGTTGCTTGGAAACGGACGGCACCAGAACAACGACTTCGGCGATAAAGACAAACAAAATAGTCAGAGCAAGGAGCTTCGACGACAGGGATCGCCGGAATTTCTCGTAGATCGCCCCCCTGATCTTCATTTCTTCAATCGCGGCCCTAATCAAAGGTCGAAAGAATATCGACCAATCTGCGCGTACGGTCCGAGAAGAGCGTCGGCGTAAAATATGCCCCGCCGGCGCGTTTCGAGATTTCGCCGCGCGTTGGATAAGGCGCGATATACGATGCCATCGCCTTGATCTTCAAGTTGTTTGCGATCGCAAAGGACCACAGGCCGATTTCCTCGCCGGCGCCTTCGCCGACGATTGTCGCCCCGAGAATGCGGCCGTTTTCGGCGATTACGGCTTTCAGGAATCCGTCCGTTTGGCGTTCGGCGCGCGCGCGGTCATTGTCCGCAAAATCACAGCGAACGATTTTGACTTTCTTTCCAAATTTCGCCGCCTCGCGCGGGCTCGGTCCGACGCTGGCGAGTTCCGGATCGCAATAGGTGACGCGCGGCGCCAGATTATCGCGGCGTCCGGACGGAAACTTGAACAGGATATTTCGCACGGCGGTCGAGGCGTGATCGCCCGCGACATGCGTAAATTGCATTCCGCCGGCGACATCGCCGACGGCGTAGATGCGTTTGTTCGTCGTTTGCAGCCGCGAATTCAGCTTCAGGTTCCGCCCGTCGAATTCGACGCCAGCTTTTTCAAGTCCGAGTCCGTCGAGGTTTGCGCGCCTGCCCGCAGCGACGAGGAGGTGCGAGCCTTCGATCGTCTCGCCGGCGCCGGTTTCTATTCGAACGCAGCTTCCGCTTTTGGAGACGCTGACGACTTTGGTTCTTTCGTACAGTTTCACGCCGTCGCGATCGAGCGCCTTTCGTACGACATCGACGGCGTCCGGATCGTCGCGATTCAGGATCGTATCCGCTTCGACGACGCTGACGCGCGCGCCGAGGCGCATGTACGCTTGCGCGAGCTCAATGCCGATCGGGCCGCCGCCGAGAACGATCAAATGCTCCGGACGCGCGCGATTTTCAAATATGGACTCGTTGGTGAAATAGCTGACGTCTTCAATGCCGGGGATCGGCGGAATGACCGGCGACGATCCGGCGGCGATAACAAATTTTTTGGCGTCGATTACAGCATCGCCCGCCATTATCGTTCGCGGGCTTACGAATTCTCCCTTTGCGCGGATAACGATTACGCCAAGTCCTTCGAACCGTTCCTGACTGTCGTGCGGCGCGATCTGCGCGATAACCGAGTGAACGTGATCCATGACTGCGCCGAAATCGATTTCGGGTTCGACCGGCGAAACGCCGAACGCGCCGGCTGTTCGCATGTTATGCGCGCGCGACGCGGCCGCGATTAGCGCCTTCGAGGGAATGCATCCGAAGTTGAGGCAATCGCCGCCCATTTCTCCCTTTTCGAGAAGGACGACTTTTCTGCCGAGTTGCGCGGCTCCGGCTGCTATGGAAAGCCCGCCTGAACCAGCGCCGATGATGCAAATGTCGGCTGAAATCCTGTCGCTCACGAGTTCCGCTCCGCGCCGGATGATTTGACCCACCCCATTTTTTTCGCCGCAATCGGCAACATGGCCAGCAGGCTCAGCGCGATGATCGGCGTCAATACGGCAGGCTGGGTTAACAGTCCTGTCAGTTTAACGTCTTCTCCGGCGTCCAGAACTGCGCCAAGGCCCGCGCCCGCGCTGACGAATGCAAACGCGCCCGGAATAATTCCGATGAACGTCGCCGCTGCGAAAGTGCGCATTCGAATGTTGAAGAACGACGGCGCAATATTGACGATGAAGAACGGGAACAAAGGAATAAGCCGCAACAGGAGCAGGTAGGAGAAAGCATTGTCTTTGAAACCTTCCTCCATCTTTCTTGCAAACGGACCTGCGCGTCGCTTCAGGGAATCGCCGAGCGCGGTTTTCGCCGCCATGAAGATGATTGTCGCTCCTATGGTCGCCGCAACGACAACGGCCGCCGTTCCGATCAAAGGTCCGAACAGGAAGCCGCCAAGCAGGGACATGATTGTAGCGCCGGGAAGCGAAAGCGCGGCGACGGCGATATACGCGAGTGCAAAAAGCGCAAGCGCGACCGGCAGGTTTTTGTCGACAAGCGCCTCCAGTCCCGCGCGATGGTCTTTCAACGCCTCCAGAGTGAGGTAGCGATGCGCGCCGGTCGCGAAGATGGCGGCCGCTGCGGCGAGAATGAGTGCGAGCGGTAAAAAGCGGGCGAGGGCCGGCCTTGGCCGGGCGGGTGCGGTCATGGGTTTCAATTTCCTGTCGCGATCGAACATGGGGCGGAACGCTGCGGGGTAACAGAGCCGATCCGCTTTGGCTTTTGACGTTTCGGCGCCGCACGCTCACAAAGGCGAGATAAACCGCGCCGCTCGCCGGCGCTTCTTCGCGCCCTGCGCTTGACGGGCCCGGGCCCCTCGTCTAATAGCCCGGCCTCACGCCCGGGCCGAAAGGCCGGCGTCAAGAATCCGCGAGAAAGACGATGAAACGGACCTATCAACCGAGCAAGCTCGTTCGCAAGCGCCGTCATGGCTTCCGTGCGCGCCTTGCGACCAAGAACGGCCGTAAGGTCCTGGCCCGCCGCCGCGCCAAGGGGCGCAAGCGGTTGTCGGCCTAGTTCCCGCGGGAATTGTGGAAAATACGGAGCGTGAGCGCACCGAGCGCGCCCTCCGCCTCGAGTCCCTCAAAAAACGGCGCGATTTCCTGGCGGCGCAGTCCGGATTGCGTGCGCACTCGCCGGCATTCGTGCTGACCCGTTCAAAGAGCGCCAACCAGAGCGGCGAAACGAGGGTCGGCTTCACGGTCACCCGCAGGATTGGCAATGCGGTCGTGCGAAACCGCATAAAACGGCGTCTGCGCGCTGCTGTCGGCGCTGTTTTCTCGGAAAACGCCGCAGCGGGGTTCGACTATGTCCTGATCGCGCGCCGATCCGCTGCGACGCGCAATTTCGCGTCACTGCTTGACGATATGAAGCGCGTCCTTTTAAGGCTCAGCGCACTTCCTAAATAACGCAAATCTTAAGCGGCCTCAGGAAACCTCCATGGATCGCAATACTCTTTTGTTCATCGTCCTGACGGCCGCCGTCCTGATAGGTTGGGACGCGCTCGTTTTGAGGCCGCAGCGCGAGGCGGCGCTGGAGCGCCAACGTATAGAACAGGCCGCGCAGGAAGCGGCTAAACCGGATTTCGCCAGTGAAATAAGCGCTGTCGACACCGCAACGCCCGTCAGCGTGGATGAAGCGCTCGCCAAAGCGCCGCGGCGTGTCGCAATTGATACCGAAAGCTATAAGGGGTCTATCAATCTCGCCGGCGGGCGCATCGACGATCTGTTGTTGAAGGGTTATCGCGAGACGCTCGATCCGGAAAGCGCCATGATCCGGCTGTTGACGCCGGCGGAGGCGCAGCACGGCCATTATATCGAGCAAGGCTTTGTCGCCACGACCGGCGGCGAAGGCAAATTGACGGAATCTCTTGTCTGGTCGGCGCCCCCAGGGGCGAAGCTGACTGAAACGACGCCTGTAACGCTCACGGCGCGATTTGGCTCGCTCGTATTTGAAAAAACCTACTCGGTCGACGCGAAGTTCATGTTCACCGTGAAACAGAGCGTGCGCAATGAAGGCGACGCGCCGGCGCGCGTGACGCCCTACGGGCTCGTCGTCCAGCGCGGCATTCCCGACGGCGCCGGACGATACATGATCCTCCACGAAGGCCCTGTCGCAGTGGTCGGCAAGCAATTGCTCGAAAGAAAATACAAAAAAGCGGTTTCCCGCGCCGATGAGGCGTCAGGCGAAGACGGATGGGTCGGAATCACCAACAAATACTGGCTCGCTGCGGCGATCCCGCCGCAAGGCCAACCTTTCAAGGCCGCTTTCAAAAATGTCGGAACTGAAACCGCGCCGATCTTCCGGGCGAATTATACGCTCGCCGAACAATCGATCGCGCCGGGCCAGCACGTGGAGTTGACTTCGCACCTGTTCGGCGGGGCCAAGGATGTCGACATATTGCGCGGATACGAAGCTTCAATCGAAGATGGCGGTTACGGTATCCTCGATCTCGATAAGGCGGTTGATTGGGGCAATCTGTTTTTTCTGACGCGGCCGTTGTTCTGGCTGCTCGATTTCTTCGGCGATCATATCCACAATTGGGGCATCGCGATCCTTCTGCTCACGCTTTGCATCAAGGCGCTTCTCTTCCCGCTCGCCAATAAAGCGTTCGAGTCGATGTCGGCCATGAAAAAGGTGCAGCCGAAACTTGAAGAACTGAAAACGCGATACGGCGAAGACAAGGCGAAACTCCAGCAGGAAATGATGGCGTTGTATCAGCGTGAGAAAATCAACCCTCTCGCCGGATGCTTGCCGATCATCATTCAGATGCCGATTTTCTACGCGCTCTATAAAACGCTCTTCGTGACGATTGAGCTGCGTCACCAGCCTTTCGCGCTCTGGATCAAGGATCTGTCGGCGCCCGACCCGACAAATATCTTGAACCTGTTCGGTATTTTGCCGTTCGACCCGTCCGCAACGCCTGTTCTCAATTTAGCGCCGGCGATCGGCGTATTGCCGCTGCTTTACGGTGTGGCGATGTGGTTGCAGACAAAAATGAATCCGCCGGCCGCCGACCCGACACAACAGCAAATCATGAATTTCCTGCCGTTCGTTTTCGTTTTCCTTTTCGCCTCATTCCCGGCCGGACTCGTTTTATACTGGTTCTGGAGTTCTGTTCTGTCGATGGCGCAGCAATATGTCATTATGAAACGCAACGGGGTCGAAGTCGCCTGGGGCGATACGCTTCCATTCCTGCGCGCCAAAAAACCGGCTCTTGAAAAGAAATAGCGTGGCCGATCGCACATCCGCGGAAATTGAAAAAGGGCGCGTGCTTTTCAGCGGCCCGTGCGACTTCATGCTCGGCGTCGTTTCAATGGCGACGCTGCCGCCTGAAGGGCCGACGGAAATCGCTTTTGCCGGAAGGTCGAATGTCGGAAAATCGACGCTTTTGAACGCGCTGACCGGCAGAAACAATCTTGCGCGCGCCTCATCGACGCCGGGCCGCACGCAGGAGATTAATTATTTCGATCTGGGCGGCGCCCTGAGGCTCGTCGATTTGCCGGGCTTTGGGTATGCGCGCGCTGCAAGGCGCGACGCGAGGCGCTGGGCGGGCCTTGCGCGAGACTTTCTGAAGGGACGTTCGACGCTCCGCCGCGTCTGCCTGCTCGTTGACGCGCGGCGGGGCCTTAAGGATGTCGACCGGGAGGTGATGGATCTTCTCGATAAATCGGCGGTGAACTACCAGATCGTTCTCACCAAGGCGGACAAGCTTAAGCCGAGCGAACTCGATGCAGTGTCGGACCAGGTGGCGGCCGGCGTCGCGCGCCGCCCGGCGGCGCATCCGCAGATCATTGCGACTTCCGCTGAAACAGGCGCCGGGCTGGCCGATCTGCGCGCCGAACTTGCAGCGCTTTGCTGATATTTTGATACTTTTTTAACCATTGACGCGCGCATGCTGGGCGATGGAAAATCCGGCGTCTTCGCCTTCCTTCGATGAGCTTGCGGCGCATTTCATTCGTCATTTGCGCGCGGAAAAGCGTTCAAGCGCTTATACGATCAGGAATTATCAGGCCGCGATTGAACGTTTCGATGAGTTTCTGGCCGGCCGCCTTGGCCGGCGCGCGGATTTAAAAGCGCTTGAACGCCTCGAAGTCGTGGATTTTCGTTCTTTTTTGTCCATGCGGCGCGAAGAAGGATTGTCGGCGGCGTCCCTGAAGCTCGAACTTTCAGCGCTGAAAACGTTTTACCGGCACCTGCGCAAGCGCTTTTCGCTCGCCAATGACGCTATCGGCGCCATGCGCGGTCCGAAACTCAAACCGAAGCTGCCGCGCCCCGTGGACGCGGCGGGCGCGCAGGAACTGATCGCGGCGGCGGGCGCAGGGCGCGAGCCGTGGATCTCGGCGCGCGACGCTGCAATTTTTACGCTCCTTTACGGCGCGGGGCTGCGAATTTCGGAAGCTTTGTCGTTGAAGATGAGCGATGCGCCCTTCGGCGAAGCGGTGAAAATCAGGGGGAAAGGCGGAAAGTCACGTCTGGCTCCGCTTTTACCGGCGGTCAGGCAGGCGCTTGAACGTTATCTTGAATTGCGACCGCCCGCATCGTCGGGCGAAGAAGCGATGTTTTTGTCAGTTCGAAACAAGCCGCTTGGCCCGCGCCCCGTTCAGATTGAAATGAAACGCCATGCGCGCGCGCTCGGCCTCGGCGAGAATGCGACGCCGCACGCCCTGCGTCACGCATTTGCGACGCACCTGCTTCAAGCCGGCGGCGACATTCGCGCGATCCAGGAGCTTCTGGGACACGCATCCATCGCCGCAACGCAGCGGTATACGAAAGTCAATGAAGACGCATTGCTCTCATCCTATCGCCGCGCCCATCCGCGCGCTTGAAACTATTTGCGGTATTTCGCGTTATAGGCCGCAAGATCCTTTTTGAGTTCCGGCAACAGCAGATACAGCGCGATGATATTCGGGATGCACATGCCGAAAAGCATGGCGTCGATAAAATCGATAATCGACGACAGTGAAATGGCGGCGCCCAACGACAAAACGGCGCAGAGCGAAATCTTGAAAACGACATCGACTTTTTTCGACGGGCCGAAAATATAAGCAGCCGCCTGCGCGCCGTAGAACGCCCAGCTAACGAGCGTGGTAAAGGCGAACAAAACCGATGCGACGAGCAGTACGATCGGAAACCACGAAAAGGCGCTTTCATATGCGGCCGAGGTTATTTCAATTCCGTGATTGGGCGGATGAAAAAGATAGGGCTCATACGCGCCGGTTACGATAACGACGAGCGCGGTGATCGTGCAGACGACGATCGTATCCACGAACGGCTCAAGCGAGGCGACGAAGCCTTCTGTCAACGGTTCGCTTGTCTTGACGGAAGCGTGAGCGATCGCAGATGAGCCGATACCGGCCTCGTTCGAATAGGTGGCCCGTTTGATGCCGTTGATAAGCGCGCCCGCGAGGCCGCCGCCCGCCGCATCAAGGCCGAAAGCGCTATGAAAAATCGTTGCAAAGGCTGACGGGATCTGCGGCGCATTCAAAATGATGATGACAATCCCCGCGCCGAGATACAAAACGCCCATGGACGGCACGAGAATGCTCGAAACGAATCCGATCCGTCGAATGCCGCCGAGAACGACGATCGCGACGAGCGAGCAAAGAATTACGCCGTAAAGCAATGGCGCGTTCCCGCCGGAGATGCCGGTGACGGAGGAAAACTGCGCATAACTCTGGTTTACCTGGAGCAGGCTAATCGAACCGCCCATCGCCATTACGGCGAAAAAAATCGCCGCCACTTTTCCGAGTTTTTTCATGCCCCGTCGCGAAAACACATCCTCGATGTAGTACATCGGGCCGCCGATCGTTCGGCCGTCTTCCTGCACGCGGCGGTATTTCACCGCGAGTGCGCATTCCGCGAATTTGGACGACATGCCGAAGAACCCTGCAAGAATCATCCAGAAAACGGCGCCGGGTCCGCCGATCGCGATTGCAACAGGGACAGATGCGATGTTTCCCAATCCGACCGTGCCTGAAAGGGCGGAGGACAGCGCCTCAAAATGCGAAATCTCGCCGGCTCCCCCCTTCAGGTGGTGTTTTCGGCGCCCGGACACGAGCGCCAGCGCATGTCCAAATCCGGTGAGATTGATGAAGCGAAGCGAAAGCGTAAAAACGACGGCCGCTGTGATCAGCCAAACGACAACGAGCGGAAGACTGACGCCGAAAACGTCGATCGAATAGAAAATCACGCTGTTAACGGCGCGGCTGACCGGTGCGACAGCGTTGTCTATATGCTGCGCCAGGGTGACGCTTTCCGTTTCCGCCATATTACTTTCGGCCCTTTGTCATTCGCGTATTCTAAGCGTTCTTTCAGGAATGCAATTATCGCGTGAGTTGGCAAGGTCTTAATGCAACGCGCGGTTTCGCAGAAAAACATTGCGCAAAATGCGAACTCAAATATTTTGACGTATGTCCAAATTCGCGCCGCGCTGAATGATTTGCGCGCGCATCAGAGCTGGCCGCGTAGGGGTGGCCAAAAAGCGTCGCCGGCATCTCCCCCGCTGGCGGCAAGGGAGCGGCGCCGGTCCTTGATCGGCGTCGCTTTCCATTTCAGAGATTCTTCAGCGCCTGATCGAGATCGCGGCGCAAATCTTCGAGATTCTCGATGCCGACGGAAAGTCGAACAAGCGAATCGTCGACGCCGAGTTCCTTACGCCGTTCGGGCGGTATCGATGCATGTGTCATGACGCCCGGATGCTCGATCAGGCTTTCAACGCCGCCGAGAGATTCCGCCAGGGTGAAAAGTTCCACGCGCTCGAGCATTGTTTTCGCCGCTTCGAGACCGCCCTTGAGATAGATCGTCAACATCCCGCCGAATGCGTCCATCTGACGTTTGGCGATTTCGTGTCCGGCGTGGCTTTTCAGTCCGGGATAGGAAACGCGCGCGACGGCGGGGTGGCGTTCGAGCCATTCGGCGAGCGCGGCGGCGTTTGCGCAATGCCGCTCCAGTCTGACGGCGAGCGTTTTAAGACCGCGCAACGCCAGATAGGAATCGAACGGCCCCTGTATGGACCCGACGGAATTCTGGAGGAACTGGAGCCTTTCGGCGAGATCCTGGTTTTTCACGACGAGCGCGCCGCCGACGACGTCTGAATGGCCTGCGATATATTTCGTCGCGGAGTGCATGACGATGTCGGCGCCGTATTCAAGCGGTCGCTGGCAATAGGGCGATGCAAAGGTGTTGTCGCAGCCGACAATGATGTTGTTTTTTCTCGCGATGGCGGCGATCGCTTCGATATCGACGATTTTCAGCATTGGATTGGTCGGCGTTTCGATCCAGACGAGCTTTGTTTCCGGCGTTATCGCCTCGGCGAATTTTTCGGGCTTTCCAAGATCGACATAGGAGACCGAAAGTCCCGCCGACAATTTGCGGACACGTTCGAAAAGCCTGAAAGTCCCGCCGTACACATCGTCCATGGCGATGACGTGGCTGCCGGCCGGGAAGAGTTCGAGCGCCGTCGAAATCGCCGCCATGCCGGAGGCGAATGCGAAACCGCGCAACCCGTTCTCCAGATCGGCGATGGCGCGCTCGTAAGCGAACCGCGTCGGATTATGCCCGCGCGCATAAACAAAACCCTTATGGACGCCGGGACTTTGCTGCGCATAGGTCGATGTTTGATAAATCGGCTGCATGACCGCGCCGGTTAGCGGATCATGTTCCTGCCCGCCGTGGATAACCCGGCTTGAAAAGGCCAATCGGTTTTTTTGATTTGTCATGACGCTTTCTGGAGTGAGAGCCGCAGGGGCGAGCTTCATTTCGAATTACGCCGGCGTTTTGCCCGCCTTGCTCGCTGTTTGTAAAGTTCAACGCTTCGCCGTTTCGCGACCGGCCGCCGCGATGCGCCTCATGCGGCCCGGCACAAAAGGCGAACGAAGGGACGAAAAACCCGCACCGCGCCGTTGGCGTCTTTTGGGGCCCGAAGCTTCAGTCCTGCGGTTTTCAACAAGCGCAGGCGATGATACAGCCCATCCGCATCTTTTAACGAGGTCCGTATGACGAACCATCTTCACAAAGGCGACTTGCCGGCCGGCCTCGATTTGGGATCGTCAGTGGCCGTCGACAGCGAGACCATGGGGCTCAACACGTTTCGAGACCGGCTCTGCGTCGTACAGCTTTCCGGCGGCGACGGCGACGCCCACGTCGTCCAGCTTGACGCCGCCTCCTATGACGCGCCGAACCTCAAGCGGCTCCTGACGGACGAAAAAGTCCTGAAGATCTTTCATTTCGCCCGTTTCGACGTCGCCGCGTTCCAGCATTGGCTGAAGGTCGATACGAACCCGGTTTATTGCACGAAGCTCGCATCGCGCCTGGTGCGCACCTATACCGACAGGCACGGCCTTAAAGATCTCGCCAGGGAGTTGTTGGGCGTCGATCTTTCCAAGCAGCAGCAATCATCGGACTGGGGGGCGGCGTCTTTGAATGACGCGCAGATCGATTACGCCGCCTCGGACGTACTTTATCTGCATGATATCAAGGCGCGGCTTGATGAAATGCTCGCGCGTGAAGGCCGCACGGCCCTCGCGCAGGCGTGTTTCGACTTCCTGCCGGCGCGATCCGCTCTCGATCTGGCCGGATGGCCCGATATCGATATTTTCGCCCATTCGTGAAGAAAAAGCGCCCGGCCGCCTTAAATACGCCGCGCCTATTGCGTGAAGTCGGCGGCGGACCGACTATATTCCTTTAGGCGGGGCCGACGGCCGTTCGGCCCTTATTGGAAGTTCGATGAACGCGACCGCCCCGACCGCCGACACTCCATCCGGACGCAAAAACCGGGGCGCGCTCGACAATCTGACAATTCGCCGCCGGACGACAGGCGAAGCGGCGACGGCGCGCGCGCATTTGATGCGCCGGCTCCGGATAGCCCTGCCTTTGGTCGCCCTTCTGCTGGTTGTCGCTTTCTTGCTGAACACGCGAACATCTGGCGTCGATGACGCTTTTCTGGAGGATTTCGCCGATATCGAGGCCACAACCCAGAATTTGAAGTCCTTAAGGCCCCAGTTTTCAGGGGTCGATGCGGACGGCAACCCTTATGAAATCACCGCCGATTCAGCGAGCCAGAAGCCGGAAAACCGGGAGATTGTCGATCTGTTTCAGCCCCGGGCGATTACGAGCGGCGGTCAAAAGCGATCCGTCGTCGAAGCGCAGGCCGGGGTTTTCAATACGCAGGATAAGCGGTTGATTCTAAAAGACGGCGTCACGTTCGATCATGTTATCGGCGGCGATAATTTCGTATTGAAAACGCCGACCGCGACGGTTTCAATTGATGATCAAACCCTTGTCAGCGATAAGGGGGTTGAGGGAGACGGGCCGGGCGGTTCGAAATTGCGGGCCGAGCGGATGAGTGCGAATAACCGCAACGGCATTGTGGTTTTCGAAGGGGATGTCAGCATGCGGCTCTATCCGAAACAGCCGGCCGGCGCATCGGCGGACAGCGTCGCGGCGCCGGATGAAACGTCCAATGCGACTGGAGAAGCGAATGATTAGGGCGGGGGAGATTTGTTTTGCGGCTTTGGCGACTGCGGCGATTTGCACGCCGGGCGCCGCGCAGCTCGCTCCCGAAATCAGCAGCGGCCCGATCGACATAACGGGCGATCGCCTGGAGGTCGTCGACGATACCGCCACCTGGACGGGTAATGTGCGCGCCGTTCAAGGCGAGGCGCTTCTTACCGCGGAGAAACTGGTCGCCGATCTCGACGACGCAGGCGCGTTCACCCGCATTCGCGCGATCGGGTCGGTTCGCTACTCAAACGGCAAGGAAGCGATCACCGGAAAAACCGGCGTCTACGACGCTGACGCCCGGACCATCACGATCTCAGACGATGTCGTCCTGACACAAGGTGAACAAGTGATGACCGGGGGCGAACTCGTCTATTGGGTTGACTCAAAACGGCTTTTGTTCACGGCGCCGAGCGGACGGCGGATCCGGGGCATATTTTACGCCAAAGGGAAAGCCGAACAATCGTGACTTCACGAAACCTTAAAGAGAGGCGCCTCTAAATGAACGACGATATGCTGGATGAAACAGGCGCCCAGAACGAACGGCTGAATGAGCCGAATCGTACGCAGCCCCGCCCGACGGTCGTCGAAGGCGGCGGGGGGCTTTTCGCCGAAAATCTCGGTAAGACCTTCAAGCGCCGCCCGGTCGTGCGCGGCGTTTCGATGAGCGTCAAACGCGGGGAAGTCGTCGGACTTCTCGGACCGAACGGCGCCGGCAAAACGACCTGTTTTTATATGATCACCGGACTGATCCCGGTCGATTTCGGCTCGATTACGATTGACGGCCATGATGTGACGCGATTGCCGATGTATCAGCGCGCGCGGCTCGGCCTTGGCTATCTGCCCCAGGAAGCGTCGATCTTCAGGGGGCTGTCGGTTGAACAAAACCTCCGCGCAGTCGTCGAGCTTGTCGAAAAGAACAAGGACAAACAACAGGCGTTGATTGACGACCTGCTGAACGAATTCAACATAACGCATATCCGCAACGCGCCGGCATTGGCGCTGTCGGGCGGGGAGCGTCGCCGCGTCGAAATTGCGCGCGCACTGGCGACCGGCCCGGCGTTCATGCTTCTGGACGAACCCTTTGCGGGTATCGATCCGCTGGCGATCGCAGACATTCGCGAACTTGTCCTTCATCTGAAAGACCGCGGTCTTGGAATGCTCATCACGGACCATAATGTGCGTGAGACGCTCGATATTATCGATCGCGCCTACATCATTCATGAAGGAGAAGTTCTTATTGAAGGCGCGCCCGGCGATATCGTCGGCGACAAGGATGTTCGCCGCGTCTATCTCGGCGATCGATTCCAGATGTAGATTGAGAGAGGCAGGGGCGCGTGGCGTTAGCTCCAAGATTGGAATTCAGACAGTCTCAACAGCTCGTTATGACGCCGCAATTGCAGCAGGCGATCAAGCTGTTGCAGCTTTCCAATCTGGAACTGGCGGAATTCGTCGAGCAGCAGCTTGAGGAAAACCCTTTTCTCGAACGCGCCGGCGAGCAGGACGGCGCCGACGCGGGCGAACGTCACGGCGAGGATGCGCCAGACGCGCCGGAAACATCGCAGGGCGATCAATCCGGCGCCGCGCTCGATCTTGAAAGTGAAACCGCCAGTTCCAGGGCCAGCGATGCGCTCGATGCGCCGCAGGAGGAAAGCGCGGCCGGCGAGGGCGATTGCGAATACCGCGCCAGCGAATGGGCCAATGTCGGTTCGGGCGGCGGCGCGTCGTTTCCTGACGATCGCGCATTCGGCGAAACGCTCAGCCGTGAAATTTCACTTTGGGAGCATTTGACCGAACAGCTTCATGTGGCGACGCGGGACGACCAGAGCGTATTTATCGGCGCCTATCTGATCGATCTTATCGATGAAGCCGGCTATTTGCGCGACGGGGTCGATACCGTCGCCGACAGGCTGGGGGCCGATGCGAAGGATGTCGAACGGACGCTGAAGCTCATTCAGACATTCGATCCGTCCGGCGTCGGCGCCCGCGATCTCAAGGAATGCCTGTCCATTCAATTGAGAGATTGCGACCGCCTGGACCCGGCGATGAAATCGTTCATCGACAATCTAGAGCTGTTGGCCAAGGGCGATCTTAAGGGCCTCATTCGCGCGACCGGCGCGGATGAAGAAGACATTCGCGACATGATCGCGGAAGTGCGGGCGCTAAATCCCAAGCCGGGTTACGCTTTCGGTTCCGACCCTGTCCAGATCGTCACGCCTGATGTCGTTGTGAAAAAAGCGGCCGACGGCGGCTGGAAAATCGAGCTCAATTCCGAGACCTTGCCCAAGGTTCTTGTCAACCGGGTTTACTATACTTCCGTTTCCAAAGCGAAATGCCGCGAAGAAGACACGCTGTTTGTCAGCGAGCAATTCGCCAATGCGAACTGGCTGGTGAAGAGTCTCGACCAGCGCGCCCGGACGATATTGAAAGTGGCGAGCGAAATCGTCCGCCAGCAGGACGCTTTTCTCATTTACGGCGTCAAGCATCTAAGGCCGTTGAATTTGCGCGCGGTCGCTGATGCGATCTCGATGCACGAATCGACTGTTTCGCGCGTGACAGCGAATAAATATATCGCGACGCCGCGCGGCATATTCGAACTGAAATATTTTTTCACTGCATCGATCGCCTCCAGCGAAGGCGGCGAGGCGCATTCGGCGGAAGCGGTTCGTTTCCGGATAAAAGAACTTATAGAAAATGAAACTGTTGACGACATCCTTTCGGATGACCGGATTGTCGAAATACTTCGCGGCGAGGGTGTGGATATTGCGCGCCGGACGGTCGCCAAATATCGGGAGACAATGAATATTATGTCCTCCGTTCAGCGTCGGCGCGCTCATCTGCGCCAGGCGATATAGCGCGCTTGCGGCTGGTTTCCGGCGAGCGGTTTTGCGGCCTGTCAGGGCTTTGATTTCCTCCGCCGAGACCCGATATAAGATCAATTGGCCGGTCCGCTTCGGCGGCTGGATTTCCTACGGAGGCCCACATGAACGTCCAGGTCAGCGGAAAGAATATCGAGTTAGGCGATGCGCTTCAGTCGCATGTGACCGACCAACTTACCGAGGGCGTAAAAAAATATTTCGGCCGCGGCGCCGAGGCTTTTGTCACCTTCAACCGCGAACGGCGCAGCGTTGAATGCGAGATGACGGCGCATCTTGATTCGGGCGTGTTTCTCGCCGCGCGCGCAGAAGGGGGCGATGCCTACGGCGCCTTCGACGCCGCGCTTGAAAAGCTCGAAAAGCGTGTTCGCCGGTATAAACGCAGGCTCAAGAACCACCACGCCGACGGCAAGGGACCGATGCCGGCCGAACCCGCAGCCTATTACACCCTCGCTCCGCTGCCTGAGGAGGGGGAAGGCGACGGCGAGGAAGGCGACCCGACCCCGGTTGTAGTGGCGGAAAAACAGACCGCCTTGCGGGAAATGACTGTCGGCGCGGCCGTGATGCAGCTCGATCTCGCCGAAAGCCCGGCCGTCATATTCAAGAACGCCGCTCACGGACGCCTGAACGTCGTCTATCGCCGCCATGACGGCCATATCGGCTGGATCGATCCGGCGCCTTGATCTTCGGCCTGAGAGGGGCTATCGCCCCCCCCGGCATTGTGGAGCGCTTCGGTTCCGCGCCCGGCCCGACCCGTTTCTTGCAAGGGGGCGGGCGTAGCGATTGACCGCAGGATTTATGGGCCTTTCAGAGTTCCTTTCCCCAGAAGGCGTCGTCCTTAACCTTCACGCAAGCTGCAAGCGCGAGGCGCTGGCGTTGCTTTCGGACAAGGCGTCCCAACTGACGGGGACGCCGGCCGCACAGATCCGCCAGGCTTTGATGGATCGCGAGCAACTGGGTTCGACGGGCGTCGGGCGCGGCGTCGCCATTCCGCACGGCAAGATCGACGGGGTCGGCGAAATCGTCGGTCTCCTCGCAAAGCTCCATCAGCCGGTCGATTTTGAATCGGTGGACGATCAGCCCGTCGATATCATTTTCGTGCTGCTGGCGCCTGCAGACGCGACGGCCGCGCATCTCAAGGCGCTCGCCAAAGTATCGCGCCTGCTGCGCGATGAGCGCGTGCGCGAGGCGTTGCGCGGCGCCGAGACGACCGAGGCGCTGTTTGCAATCGCCGCCGATACGGCGCAATCGAACGCGGCCGCCTGAGGCTTTTAATTCTGTAGTTTACAATCGCGAGCGTTTGCGCCGTTCGGAAATTCGCTCAGTGTACGCTGACCGGATTCATCTCGTGCTGGCGCGCGGCGGCGAATGCGAGCGCGCGATCGCCGACAAGCGCGATGCGCTGCCCGTCGCCGGAATGGACTGAATAGAGCGTCGTGTCGCCGGGAATATCGATCACCGCGCCGGTATCGTCATCAACGAGATCGTCGAGGACTTCGCAGGCGAGTACAGTGCGCACATAGACGAGCTTCTTGCCGCCGAGTTCGGCCAGTTCGCGCGTCGACGGCGCCTCGCGCCTGGAGCGATCCGCAAATCTGTTCGTTTCGTTTTCATTGGCCATAGGCCAACGCCTCCGTTCACCCTGGGGCAAGTCCCCGCCAGGCGTCATCAGGCCACAGATTGGCTATCAAACGGTGAAAACGCCGTCCGAAGCCTGCCGGCCCGATTAACCACGTAGGGCTACTTTATAACATTTCAATGAAGGAATGACGGCTATTTTCCGGCGAAGCTCAACCATGGCGGGCCAGAATGTCGGCGAAAAGCCCCGGATCGACGTTTCCGCCCGACAGGGTGAGTGCGATGGTGCGCCCTTGCGCCCTGATTTTCCGGTGGTAAACGGCCGCGAGCGCGATCGCGCCGCCAGGTTCGAGAACGAGTTTGAGATATTTGAACGCCCAGGCGAGCGCCTCTTCGACTTCGGCGTCGGACAGCGTAAATCCGCCCTTAACGAGGCGGCGCATGATCTCGAACGTGATCGCGCCGGGCGCCGGCGTCGCCAGCGCGTCGCAGATCGTCTTTTTGGAGATGTCCGCCTTTACGATCCGGCCGGCCCTGATCGACGCCCAGGTCTCGTCATAGCCTTCGGGTTCGGCGATGAAGATTTCAGTCGCCGGCGAGATCGCTTCGAGAATGGTCGCGCAGCCGGAGGTGAGGCCGCCGCCGCCGCAACAGACGATAAAGGCGTCGAGCGAAAGTCCGCGCGCGGCCGCCTCGTTCACGGTTTCGAGCGCCAGCGTTCCCTGGCCTTCGATAATATCCGGGTGATCGTAAGACGGCGCGATCGCCATTGCGTCCTCGGCCGCGATGCGCCGCGCGATTTCTTCGCGATCGTCGCGATAACGGTCATAGAAAACGATCTCGCCGCCATAGGCTCTCACCTGCGCGACTTTGAACGCGGGCGCGTCTTCGGGCATGACGATGACGGCGCGCGCGCCGAACAGTTTTGCAGCGCGCGCGACGCCCTGCGCGTGATTGCCGGACGACCAGGCGATAATCCCGCGCGCGCGTTCAGCCTCCGGCAGGCGCGACAGGCGCGTCATCGCGCCGCGAAACTTGAATGAGCCGCCATGCTGTAGCGTTTCGGCTTTCATCAATATGCGCCCGCCGGCGCGCGCGTTCAGCCATTCATTTTCAAGTAGCGGCGTCGCGATGGCCGCCCCGTTCAAAATCTCCGCCGCCTGTCTGACGCCGTCCGCGCTCGGCGCATGTCGATCGTTCATTTCCCGCTGTCTTTCCTGATGCGAAGCCTGCGCCGGCGCGCCCTGCTGAAATTCATGTCTGTCATTCATCCTGTCAGGCGAGGCGCGAGGCGAAGGCGAACAGGGCGACGCCGAGCAGCACGCGGTAAATGACAAACGGCGTAAAGCTCATCGATTTGATCGCGCGCATGAAAACCGCGAGCGTCAGATAGGCGGTGAGAAAAGACAGCCCCCCGATGATCAGCGCCGCTTCCTGTGTTGCGCCCGCGCCGTCTTTTATAAGGCTCAGCGTTGCAAAGGCGCCGAACGCTGAAATCGCCGGAATGGCGAGAAGGAGCGAGAACCGCGCCGCCTCAGGGCGCGACCAGCCGAGATAGCGCGCCGCCGTCATCGTGATTCCCGACCGGCTCGTGCCCGGAATGACGGCGAGCGATTGCGCGAGCCCTATCATCATCGCCTCGCGCCAGCCGATCATCGTGACGCCGGTTTTTTCCTGCGGCCTGCGGTCAGCGTGCCAGAGAACGAGACCGAACACGATGCTCGTCGTTGCGATGACATAGGGCGAGCGCATTACGCTTTCGAGCCCCGACAAAACGATAACCGCCGCAACGAGAACAATCGGAACGGTCGCCGAAGCGAGCAGGATGAACAAGCGCCGGTCGGCGGAGACGCGGGCGCGCGCGAAATCCACGCCGCCGCGCCAGAGCATCGCGGTCTCGCGCCTGAAATAAAGAAGGACGGCGAAAAGCGTGCCGATATGCGCGGCGACGTCGATCAGCGGTCCCTGATCGGCCCAACCGTCAGCGACAAGCGGGGCGAGTATCAGATGCGCCGAAGAAGAAATCGGCAGGAATTCCGTAACGCCCTGCACAATCGCCAGAACGATAAGCTGAATAAGCGGCATGGATGGTCCTTTCGGCGCTTCTACATACTCTGTTTCGTCATGCGCGCCAGCGTCGTTTCCCCGGCCGGGGCGCGGGGTGAATTCCGGCGAGACCGGTCAGGGCGGCGCTGGCGGCGCCGGCCTTTTCGATCCGGCGACCAGGATGATAACCGCGCCGGAAAGGGTGTTGGATAAACAGGGGGATAAGGTGGGGGATAAGTAGGGGGATAACCCGGGGGACAAGTAGGGGGATAAGTTTTTTTATCCCGCCGAAAACAACGCGCTATATGGTTAATGAAAAATCGTGGTTAACGCGAATCGCCGCCGAGAATTTCGTAGCAGGATCGTTCAATTTTCATTACCGCAATCAGGTATTCCGTAGGCGGACGTTCAACCTGCGCGGGCGCCTTTTGAACGGCCCGCCCGCGCACCGCCGGCGCGGGAAGACTTACGTGCAAACTCATTGCGCCAATGGCCGCTTTTCGCCGCCCAGAACGACGCCCCAGACGCCGATTGCGCCCCAGTTTTCGCCGGCGGTCGCCAGCGGGTTGGAATTCAGTATTGTGAAGTCGGCGCGTTTGCCGGGCGCGATAGAGCCGATTTCGTTTTCAAGGCCGAGCGCGTAGGCCGCGTCGATCGTAATCGCTTCGAGCGCTTCGGCCGGCGAAAGGCGTTCGGACGGCGTCAAAACGCCGCCCTCGCGCGTTGCGCGCGTCAAATGCGCGCTCGCCGCGCGCAAGGGCGAAGGCGGGGCGAGCGGAGCGTCGGAATGCAACGCGACGCGCATCCCCGCCGCCGATAGCGACGCGAGCGGCGTGATCCACCGGCCCCGCGTTTCGCCAAGAGCGCCCTGAAAAGCTTCGCCGAGATAGAAAACATAGTGGCTCGCCGCGGATATCGTCGCATCGAGCGCGCCGGCGCGTTCAACCTGATCCGGCGAAAATAGCCCCGCATGTTCGATAACGAAGCGCGCATCCGCGGAGCGAGAGTTGATGGATTTCTGCGTGGATTGCGCGCGGGCGCGCAGCGTTTCAAGCGCATCGAGCGTTGCGTCCTGCGCCTCATCGCCGTTCGAGTGAATATGAACGCCAAGCCCGCCATCCCAGTAAGGTCTGATCGTTTCGGCGATCTCGCCGGGCTTTAAAACCCACAGGCCCTTCGTTCCCTTCGCGCCGCCTTCAAGATAGCCGGGATCGGAAAGGCGCATCGTCTGTGAATAAAAGGCGCCGTCGGTGAAGAACTTCACCTGTTTCAGAACCGGCGCCGGCGCGGAGATCTTCCCCGACGCCATGTCGAGAATCGCCTGAACGCGATCGGCGCCGAACGCGCTTTCGAATGCGCGGCTTTCGGGAACCAGATATAGTCTGTAGCCGGAATGATCGGGCGACACCCAGTCGCGGGAAATGTTCGCGTTCTCAAACGCAAGCCCGAACAAACCATAACCGAGATCGGCGACGGTTGTAACGCCGCCCGAACGCAACAATTGCGACAAGCGGACAAGCCCTTCGGAAACGCGCGCCGGATCAAGAAGAATAGGGCCGAGCGTTTGCATAAGATAGGGCGCGGCATCCTCGAAAACGCGCCCCGTCGGCTCGCCGTTTTCATCTATGTCGACGCCTTCAAATTTCGCGTGCAGATCGCCGGTGATGTTCGCCCATTCGATCGCTTTTGAATTGAGGTAAAAATCATGGCCGGAATAATGCCAGACGATCAAGGGGCGCGCGGTCGTCACGGCGTCGAGATCAGCGCGCGTCAGTTCGCCGTGGACGAGATTGTGAAAGCCGTAAACGACAAGCGGCGCCGCGCCGCTTTCGCCGAGCGGCGCCCGCGCATCGAGTTCGATAAGGCGTTGCAAAAACGATGCGCGGTCGGGATACCCCTCTATCGCCGCGTTCGCGCCGGCGACCGGCCAGGGCGGCGCCATCGCTGTCGCATACATCAAGGATGACAGCGTCATGTGGATATGAGGATCGATGAACCCCGGCAGGATCGTTTTTCGCAGGAATATTTCATCGACCCTTGCGCCTGAATACGCCTCTACAAGGTCGTTCACATCGCCGACGGCGAGTATTTTCCCGTCCTTCACCGCGACGGCGCCGGCGCTCGGACGCGCGGGGTCCATCGTGATGATCGTCGCCTGAAAGATAACGGCGCCGTCTCCCGGTCGCGCGCGCGAGGAGCCGGTCATCTTCCCGCAGGCGGCGAGGACGCATGCGGCGGCGAAAAAAAGGACGGCGACGGTCAGCTTTCGCATGGCGCGACCTCCTGGGCCGCGATTTTGCTGCGCCGCGCGGCCGGGGGCAATCCGCGTCAGATCTTGCCGTGGCAGGCTTTGTATTTAAGGCCCGAACCGCAGGGGCAGGGCGCGTTGCGCGGAACCGTTCCCCATGTTTCCGGCTTCGTGACGTCGACGCCCTGCGCACGCGCAAAACCGGTCATCGTGCCGATGCCGGCCGAGGCGCCGCGCTTGCCGCGCTGGCGCGCCGCCGCTTCCGCCAGCGCAACTTCGTTCTCGCCGGTCTGGGGATTTGCGTGGCTTTCGACCATGCGGCGCGGCGTCTGCGGCTGCGGGGCGGCGTCTTCCGGGCGCTGGATCTGGATGCGCATCAGCATGCGCGTCACATCGCGGCGCAGCCCGTCAAGGAGCGATTCAAACAGCGCGAAAGCTTCGGTCTTGAATTCATTGATCGGATCGCGTTGCGCATGACCGCGCATCCAGACGACGGACCGCAAATGATCGAGCATCTGGAGATGTTCGCGCCAATTGCCGTCGAGAACATGCAGAAGGATCGACTTTTCGATCCGGCGCATGACGTCGGGACCGATTTCGGCGGCGCGTTTGGCGGCGTGGTCGGTGACGGCCGCGGTCAGCTTCTCTGCGATCTCATTATCGGCGACGCCTTCTTCGCGGGCCCAGTCCGCGACCGGGAACGAGCGGCCGAAAATGTCTTCGAGCTTCTTCGACAGCCCCTCGACGTCCCATTGTTCGGCGTAGGATTTCGGCGGAATGTGTTCGGCGACGAGATCGTTTACAAGCTGATCGCGCATGTCGGCGACGATGTCGTCGACTTCCGATGCGGCCATGAATTCCTTGCGCTGGTCGTAGATCGCCTTGCGCTGGTCGTTGATGACGTCATCGAACTTCAAAAGGTTTTTGCGAATGTCGTAGTTGCGCTGTTCGACTTTCTTTTGCGCCGTCTCGACCGCCTTGGTGAACCATGGGTGTTCGATCGATTCATCCGGCTTGATGCCGAAACGTTTCAGCATCTTCTCCATGCCGTCGCCGAAAATGCGCATCAGGTCGTCTTCGAGCGAGAGATAGAATTTCGTCGCGCCGGGATCGCCCTGACGGCCCGAACGTCCGCGAAGCTGGTTGTCGATGCGCCGGCTTTCGTGACGCTCGGTGCCGAGAACGTATAGCCCGCCCGCTTCGAGCGCTTTTTTCTTGTCTTCGGCGACGCGCGCCTCGATCGCGGCGCGCTTGTTCTTGATTGTCTCTTCCTCGTCGCCCTCTTCGAGGCTGTCGAGAATCTGTTTGTCTACGCTTCCGCCAAGCTGGATGTCGGTGCCGCG
>JAGRDS010000005.1:0-89604 GCA_020446945.1 Parvularculaceae bacterium | reverse complement strand
GGTGGCGATCGTCACGGCGCCCGGCTTGCCGGCGTCGGCGACGATATCGGCTTCCTGTTCGTGAAAGCGCGCGTTCAATACGCTGTGCGGGATCGGCGTTTTCCGGATCGCGATTTCTTCGACATAGGCCGCGCGTTCGACAAGGCTCTTTTTAAGGTCGGCCTCTTTGTCCTTGAGTTCGTCGGCGCGCGATTTCAGCGTCTTTGCGACATCGCGCCAGAACGCCTTGTCTTTGAGGAGCGAAGAAAGCTCCTCCGATTTCTCGATTGAAACGGTGCCGACAAGAACCGGTTGGCCCTTGCGGTGACACTCCGCGATCTCCATCGCGATCGCCTTGTTCTTCTCGGCGGCCGTCATGTAAAGTTCGTCGTCCATATCGAGACGCGCGATCTCTTTATTGGTCGGCATCTCGACGACGTTCAGCTTGTAGATATCGGCGAATTCGGCTTCCTCGGTGAGCGCCGTACCGGTCATGCCGGCGAGCTTTTCATAAAGCCGGAAGTAATTCTGGAAGGTGATGGAGGCGAGCGTCTGGTTCTCGGGCTGGATCGACGTTTTTTCCTTCGCCTCGACCGCCTGGTGCAGGCCTTCCGACCAGCGGCGTCCCTCCATCATGCGGCCGGTGAATTCGTCGATGATGACGACTTTGTCGTCGCGGACAATGTAGTCCTTGTCGCGCTGGAAAACCTTGTGCGCCTTCAGCGCCTGGTTGACATGGTGAACGATCGAGATGTTGACCGCGTCATACAGGCTTTCGCCCTGCAGCAGGCCGGCTTCCTTCAGCATGTCTTCGAGCTTTTCATTACCCTGTTCGGTGAACGTGACCGACCGCTGTTTTTCGTCGATCTCGTAATCGCCGTCCTCAAGGCGCGGAATGAAGCCGTCGACCGCGATATAAAGTTCGGACTTGTCGTCGGTCGGACCGGAAATGATGAGCGGCGTGCGCGCCTCGTCGACGAGAATGGAATCGACCTCGTCGACAATCGCGAAGTGATGTCCGCGCTGGACCATTTCCTCGCGCGTCGCCTTCATGTTGTCGCGCAGATAGTCGAAGCCGTATTCGTTGTTCGTGCCATAGGTGATGTCGCAGGCGTAGGCCTTGCGCCGGTCGGCGTCCGAAAGCCCGTGCACGATGCAGCCTGTCGTCATCCCGAGCTGGGTGTAGACGCGGCCCATCCATTCCGCGTCGCGGCTGGCGAGGTAATCGTTGACGGTGACGACGTGAACGCCCTTGCCGGTCAGCGCATTCAGGTACACCGGCAGCGTCGCGACGAGCGTCTTGCCCTCGCCGGTTTTCATTTCGGCGATATTTCCCTCATGGAGAACCATGCCGCCGAGAAGCTGGACGTCGTAATGGCGCTGGCCGAGCGCGCGCTTGGCCGCCTCGCGTACGTTCGCGAAGGCGTCTTCGAGGACCGAGTCGAGGCTTTCGCCGCCGGCGACCCGCGCTTTCAGCGCGTTCGTGCGTTCGATTATGCCGGCGTCGGTCAGCCTGGCGGTCTCTTCTTCAAGCGCATTGATCGCTTCGACGCGGCGCCATAGAGGCTTGATGCGGCGTTCGTTGGATGAGCCGAAAATCTTTTTCGCGAGGCCGAACAGCGCCATGAAAGAACGCACCTTCAGATTGAGTGTCCAAATCGCCATCTTCAAGCCGGCGGCGCCGGCTTCGGGCGGCGGAAGCGGAGAGCTGGGCGGAAGAGCCGCCCGGACAGGCGCCGGAGAGATAGTGAGCGGCTCGGAGACTGTCAACGAATACGGGATTCCTCAAAATGTCCCAAGGGGTTAACGGCGAAGATCGAAAAGGGCGCGTGGTGCGCACCCCCGACGGGCGGGCTTTCGCCGTTTCCGGGCGCGCCGGCGCGAAGCCGGCTGCGTTCGCCGCGGCGACGGGTCGCGCTGTTTTCTCGGCCGTCAAACTCGTCTTCAGGGCGCTGTGGAAATTCATCGTGACGGTCTGGCGCCTCGCCGAAGCGCTGGACAGCGCCCTCTGGCGGGGCGCCAAACTCGCCGCGATCACGACGGCGCGCGCGCTTTCGGCGACCTTTCGCGCCTCCGGCGCTGCGTTCGCGGAGGTCTTTCGATGGCTGCCGACGCGCAGCGGGCGCGCCTATGCGGCGGGTTCGGGCGTCGTGCTGGTCCTGTGCGCGCTGTGGGCGGGCGATGAGATCCGCAATGCGCGCGCGGCGGCGACAGCCAAGGATTCGGTCCTGCGTCCGCCGCTCGATCTTGAAGACCCCATCCTCGCGCGGATCGACGGACGGTTCGTGCATCTAAGCGAAATCGCCGCGGCGGCGCGCGCGTCAGGCCAGATCAGGGCCGATGAAACCCTGACGGCGCGGACAGCCTTCGAGCGCGGCCTCGTCGAGGCGTATGTCGAACAGCGCCTGCTGGCGCGCGCGGCGACGGAACAGGGCCTTCAGCGCGATCCCGGCGTGCAGCGGCGCATCGGCGCGGCGCGCGATCGCATCCTCGCTTCGGCCTATATGGAGGAGCGAATCGACGCCGCCGTTACGCCCGATCGCGTGAAACGCCTTTACGACAGCCAGGTCGACGTGACCCGCCTCGGCGACGAGGTGCGCGCGCGCCACATACTCGTCGCGACAGAGGAGGAGGCCAAATCCATCGTCGGCGAGTTGAAAGACGGCGCCGATTTCGCCGCGCTTGCGCGTGCGCGCTCGCTCGATCGCGCAACGGCGCCGCTTGGCGGCGAAATCGGTTGGTTCACGCGCGACATGATGACGCCGCCCTTTGCGGCCGTCGCCTTTGCAACGCCGCCCGGCGAGACCGCCGAGCCCTTCACGACCGAATTCGGCTGGCATGTTCTCCAGGTCACGGAACGGCGCGCGACGAGCGGCGTTCCCTTCGCGTCGGTCGAGGACAATGTTCGTCGTTTCTTAACCATGCGCACGATCGCGCAGACGATCGATGCGCTCAAGGAAGACGATGACGTGTTTTATTTTCCGCCCGATACATCGCCGGATCGATCGAATTAGATAAAAACCGAAACAATCAGGATACGTCCCGGTAAGACGCGGGCGCTAAATTAAGGCGGAAAGATGGCAAGGCTGCTCATAGTGGCGGCGGGGGCGTTGATAGACGGCGATGGCAGGGTGCTCATCGCGCGTCGTCCCGCAGGAAAGGAAATGGCGGGCCTCTGGGAATTTCCCGGCGGCAAGCTTGACGAAGGCGAAACGCCGGAGGGTGCGCTGGTGCGTGAGTTGAAAGAAGAGCTTGGGATTGATGTCGAGGCCTCGTGCCTCGCGCCGATCGCCTTCTCGTCGATCAATTCAGGCGACTTTCATCTTTTGATGCCCTTATTCGCCTGCAGGAAATGGAAGGGCGTCGCACGCCCGATCGAAGCGGATGCGCTGGCCTGGGTGAAGCCGGCCGCTTTTCATGATTATGAAATGCCGCCAGCCGATCGGCCGCTCGCCGCCCAGTTGAGGGACATGCTATGAACCGGGGAGGGCGAACGGTGACATTTTCCAGGCTCGCAAAACGATTCATGCGCGATGAATCGGGCGCGACCGCGATCGAATACGGGCTGATCGTCTCTCTGATCTTCCTCGCGATCGTGGCGGCCGTGAACGGGTTCTCGCGCGAAGCGAATTCCATGTATTCGGAAATCGCCAGCAATCTCACCAATCCCTGATCGGAATTTTCCGGCGTGAATGCGCGGCGCGCCGCGCCGGCGGACCTTACCGATCTTCTTCCGATCGCCTGACAGCCGCAGCGAGGGAATGCGTCGCCGAACCGGGTTTTAGCGGTTTGGGCTGGCTTTCATCCGGCGCCCAGCCGGTCAGCGTGACTATGTCGAAAGTAACCGCGTCCCCGCCGCGAAGCGCCGCCATCGCTGCGCCGGCCGCGCTTTTGCGCAAGCCGCGTCCGCGGTTCGCCAGGCAGTTCGTTTCCCCCATGCCGCGCAAATCATCGATCAGCGCTTGCGGCGTTCTGTAGGCGACGCGCGCCCGGTCGAGATCCGCGACAGGCAGGGCGAAGCCGGCGCGCTGCAACGCCGCGCCGAGATCCCTTACGCTTGCAAACGGTGCGACGCGCGGGCTGACCCCGCCCGAATGAGCGGCCTCAGCGGCGTAAAGGCCGGCGCGCATTTCGCGCAGCGTCTCCTCGCCGAACACGGACGCGAGCAACAACCCGTCAGGCTTCAGCGCGCGGCGCAACTGGACAAGCGCGCCGATCAAATCGTTCGCCGTATGAAGATGTAAAAGGCTGACGACAAGATCGAAAGATTGCGGCGCGAACGCCAGCCGCTCCTCATCCATGACGACGCCCGCCGCGCCCGGCGTCAGGCGCGCGGCGCTCAAATCCGCCTCGATGATCTCGCTGACGCCGCAAGCCTCGCTCAACAAAGATCTCAGTCCGCCGACGCCGATAAAAAGCGCTCGCGGAAAATCGCGGGTTACGGTTTCCAGCCGGTCGACGATGTCTTCCATGGCTCGCCGGTGCAGAAAATCATGCGCGGCGAATTTGTTCGCAGCGCGTGCGCGCCGGCGCGCATAAAGGTTTCTGTCGAATATTCGGGGCGGGCTCGCGCGGCTCATGCCTCGCCTTTAGGCGCTCGCGAGGGCGGCGGCAATCAACCCGGCGCAAATTGGGCGACGCCGCGCCGGGCGATATGCATAGAACGCGATCAGGACGAGTAAACGCGATCAGGTCGTGCAGGTCGCGGGATCCGGACTCGCACAAAGCTGCACGCGCGACGATTTTCTCGGCCAGCGCACGGAAGAGTGCGAGAAATCGAACGGGATGGAAAATACCCGTCCGCTAAAGCCGGAATCATACTCGTAGTCGATTTCGACCACCAGGATCGACGAGTCGGGAAGAAGCGATGTCTCATCATCGAGCTTGGTGTAGGTTGAACCCGCCGGATACGGCGTCAGCCCTTTATTGTCGCGGCTCCAGTGGACCTTCACCGGATCGCCCGCATTCGATCCCTTGGTCAGGGAAACGACCTTCATCACAACAGTGGACGTATCGGTCGGCTCAAGAATGCGCGTGACGCCGACAATGACGTCCGAAAGCTCCGATTCTGTTATTGTCGGCTCCTGCGCGACGAGATCGACAAGCGAGTTCGTGGCGTTGGCGAGCCGCCGGTTGACCGTAAACAGGTCAGACCCTTCCAGCATGCCGAAGAACAACAAAGTTATAATCGGCAGTAGCAGCGCGAATTCGGTGGC
Organism: Parvularculaceae bacterium; assembly: GCA_020446945.1. Taxonomy (GTDB): domain Bacteria; phylum Pseudomonadota; class Alphaproteobacteria; order Caulobacterales; family Parvularculaceae; genus Amphiplicatus. The sequence goes on along the minus strand of JAGRDS010000005.1, from coordinate 84,409 downwards.
CGCAATGCCGCGCTTGTCGCGAACGGCGCGGCCGAAGCCAGAAAGCAGCCTTGAGTTTTCGTACGTGCGCATTTCGCTCACCTTGTTGGTCAACCGTCTATGACGAAGTTGTCCGATTATTTTTTGAGTAGGGCTCATTGCGAAAAACATAGGAACCGTAGATTCTCCGTTTCCCGCCCGCGACATTCGACACGTTGACGCCGATTGTCGGGTTGATCGTATTGTAGAGAAGGCAGAGACGAATTCTTACGATGGAGTTGTCGCTGCCCGGATTGTAGGCGAGAGCGTCGATCTTCGACGTTTCATCATTCGTGCAGATAACCGGAGACGTGTCGGCCGCGAGCGCGGCGAAACTCGCGAAAGTGTCAACTTCGACGGTCAGCCTGTTTTTGCAATCTCCGAACGCCGAAAGATAGGGACAGACCTTGTCGAAAAATTTTTCCTTGTCGAAACCGCCCTGTTGCGCCTGGCCGGTTCTGACAAAGCGCGAGGCTTCGGTTACCGCTGAATCGACCTGGGAGTTGGCGAAGTAAAACCATCCGACCTCGAATGTCGACATCATGATCATCAAAAAGGGCATGACGACCAGCGAAAATTCGACCGCCGTCGCGCCGGCCTTGTCCTTAAGCGCGGCGGCGGCCCCTCGTATCGCTCTTTTCGCATAGTGAAACAGCATGGCGCGATCTCCCCTTCGTCTATTTGCTGACGTGGAGCTGGACGAGATCCGCCGCGATATCGGCGAATGCGTCTTTCAGATCGTCGCCGTCCGGCGCGTCGAAATAATACGGTTCCTCGTCGTCGCTGGCGCAGGCCCGAAAGATGTCTTTCGTCGCCGATTCGTCCGGATCGTTGTCATCGAGACCGAAAGTGATGGTGTAGACCAGAATGCCTTTCGCCTTCATCCGCGAGCATATCCGCACGAGCTTGTTGTCGAATTCGTCGCGCATTTCACTCGATGTGTTGACGCCTTCACCCATCCGCTCCTCGCGGCCATAGCCGTAGGGTCCAAGTTCGGTGCCCCATGGCGTATCGCGCCAGGAAATCGTGTTGAAACCGTCGGTCATAAGGACCACCGCTTTCTGCCATTGGCGGTCGTTATAGCCGAACTTGCTTTCAAACGGCGCTTCCGGCGACAGGACGCGCCAGCCCCACATCATTCCCTCCGCCGAGTTCGTATTGCCGTCGGGCGTCAGGCTGTGAACGAAGTCGTGAATCTTCGCCTTGTCTTCCGAGCCGAAAAATATCGGCGCCGCAGGACAGTTCAGGTTCGGTCCCTTGTCGGAACCGATGTTGTTCGACATGTCGAATTTGCCGGTATAGGTTTTCGATCCGCTATCGTACCAGCCGACATAGGCCTGGCGGAAATTATACTCATCATCCCGGCATTCATTGACGCCTCGATCTCCAAGCCACGTGGCGAGCGCGCTATCGGATTGATATTCGGGTGAGCACTCTTCATCCCGATAATATCCGATATGCTGGTGCATGACCTTGCTGGCATAGTTCAACACCGGAAAGTATTTCGAAAATCCCGCATTCCGCCGGTATGTGTACTGAACGTCGCTGACGTAACTGTTGTCGTAACCGTCGTATCCGTCATACGAAGGATTGTGGAACCATTTGCCGGTATAGGGAACGCCGCCCTGATAATATGTGCGGGAACTCCATTCGCATTCATTGCTGCTGTTGCAGTCCGGATCGTCCGGCGCGAATTGCGGAACAAAGCGGGTATTCGTCGATGATGAAAGCGTCGCCACGCTGAGTTTGAGATTGGGCGCGGAGTTGAATGCGTTCGTCACCACGGAGCCGGACGCGCCGGTCGGCATCGTCGAATAGGAATTGATGAGCGAGTTTGTCGGCGTTGACCCGACATCCACATCGATTTCATCGAGCGGGTAAGGCAGCTCCATATTGCACCCGTCCCAGCTTTCACTCGAGATCGAATTATAGAGGTCGAAATGATTGACCTTCGTATTGAGGTCGATCGCTCCCGTGGAATCGACGTGGACGAAATGCGCGCCATGATAATATGACAGCGCATTCGTATCGCTCCAGTCGCTTTTCCACGCAGGCGTAGCGTCATCATAAACCGCCGCGCCCGAATTCACATAGGCGGCGAAGGGAACGACCGAAGTCTTCACATACTCGCTCGTAGCATTGGCGTCGTCGCCGTAAAGCGCATCGAGAAGCGCATCGACGGCGGTCTTCAGGGAATCGATTTTCCTGTCGCCGTTTATGTATCTGTCCATGGAGCCGGTGACGTCGAGGACTAGCGCCAGTTCGATCGGGCCGGAGCCTCGACGTGTAATTTCCGTCGTCGCGGACATGGACAAGGTTTGAAAGCCGCCCGGATTGCCGAGCAGCCGCTCGGCGGCGGCGAGGAACAGCGTTTTGATTTCGCCGGTCGCAACAGGGGAGATTTTCTGTTCATTAACCACGAATTCGAGGGAGAAATTCTTGATCTCGTTCTCGTGGGTGAAATTTTCGTGGAAGAATTTTCTTCCATAGTCTTTCAGATAGGCGGTTCTTTCGGCCGCCGTCATGCTTCTCATGATGGCGGGGTTCGACTCGTCAAGCTGGGCCATCGCCAGGCCGGCGGCGTCGAGCGAGTCGATCAGATCGGCCCGCACCGCGTTTCGCCGCGAGAAATCGACAGCGCCGCCAGTGAACAATAGCACCATCGCGAACATAAAGGCGAACATAATGGTTATGTTGCCTTGTTTGTCGTTCACAAAGCCATTGAGCAACCGCATAATCAAATCTCCCATAACAGCGGCCGCAGGGCTCGCCCCCGCAGAGCGCACGAATTTCGGACGCTTCCGGTTGCCGTTTTAAATGATCCAGCATTTATGTTTTGTTAGAAAACTCGGTTAACCCGCGTTATCCATGATCGCTGTGAACAAGCGTATTTGCGGGTCCGGGCGGGAGAATGTGTCTTGCGAAACAGAATTGCATTTGACGCTTTATCCCTCGCGCGCATTCTTGATTTCGTTACGCCGACGCTCTGTCCGTTAACGGGCGCGCCGACATCTGCGCCGGATCTTCTTTCCGCAGCCGCCTGGAGCGCGATTCAGTTTATCGATGATCCCGTATGCGATCGATGCGGCGCGCCGTTCGCAAGCGACTTCGGGTCGGGGGCGGTCTGCGCGCGCTGCGCGGCGCACCCGCCGGATTTCGATCGCGCGCGCGCCGCGGTCGTTTATGACGAGGCGAGCCACGGGCTCGTCGTTTCTTTCAAGCACGCCGACCGGACGGAGCTGGTCAGGGCGTTCACGCTGTGGCTTGAGCGCGCCGGCGCGCCCCTGTTCACGCCCCGCGCCGTTCTGGTTCCGGCGCCGCTGCACCGAAACCGTCTCGTTTCGAGACGCTACAACCAGGCGGCGCTCCTGTCTTCGGCGCTGGCGCGCCGCGCGCGGCTGGTCTCGGCGCCGATGCTGCTCGAACGAACGCGCGCAACGCCGCCGCAAAAAGACCTCTCGCCCGAGGCTCGGCGGCGAAATGTCGCCGGCGCGTTCGCCGTGCGGGCGGGAATGGAGGGGATGGCCGAAGGGGCGCACATCATACTGATCGACGATGTGCTGACGACCGGCGCGACCTTGTCAGCCTGCGCGCGCACCCTTAAACGGGCCGGCGCGCGGCGGGTCGATGCGCTCGTCCTCGCCCGCGCGATGAGGGGCGCGGCCGCGCTCGGCTGAGGCGGCTGAAAATCCTGACAAACCGCTAGGCGCGCCCTTTGAAATGGTGGATCATCGCCGCGCACGATGCGGGCGAATCCCGAATGCAACACGCGAACGCCGCGACCGAAGAGATTATGAAAACCGTCACTATCTACACAAAGCCTCTTTGCCCTTACTGCGTGCGGGCGATTTCGCTGTTGAAGAAAAAAGGCGCGGAGGTCGAAGAGGTCAGCGCCGCTTTCGACGCGGAAAAGCGCAGCGAAATGTTACGCCGCACCAATGGCGCGAGAACCTATCCGCAGATTTTTATCGGCGATCATCATGTCGGCGGCTGCGACGATCTTTTCGCGCTCGATGCCGCGGGCGAGCTGGACCCGTTGTTGAATGGATGATGAACGCGACAATGAGCGGCCCGTCATACGCGCAGCCTGCGTGCAGTTGCGATCCGGCATCGACCGCGCCGCGAACGCCGCCGCCGCCGTCGAACTGATCGGGGAGGCCGCAGGCAAAGGCGCGCATTTCATCGTCACGCCGGAAATGACGAATGCGGTGGACAAGGACGCGGCGCGCCTTTCCGCCGCTTTGCCGGAAGGCGAAGGGATTGAGGAGATCGGCGCATTCGCCGCCGCCGCGGCTGAAAACGGCGTCTGGCTCCTGATCGGATCGCTGGCGATCAAACGCACCGACGGGCGTCTCGCCAATCGCAGTTTCCTTTTCGGGCCCGACGGCGAAATCGCCGCCCGGTACGACAAGATTCATATGTTCGATGTCGATCTCGACAATGGCGAGAGCTGGCGCGAATCGCGCGTTTACGCGCCCGGCGATAAAGCGGTCGTCGCGGCGACGCCGCTCGCCGCGATCGGGCTGACAATCTGTTACGATCTCCGCTTCCCGCATCTTTACCGGGCGCTGGCGCGCGCCGGCGCCGAAATCATCTGCGCGCCCGCCGCCTTCACGCGCCAGACCGGACGCGCCCACTGGAAAACGCTGGTCGCCGCGCGCGCGATAGAATGCGGCGCCTTTGTCGTCGCCGCGGCGCAGGGCGGGCTTCACGCCGACGGGCGCGAAACATTCGGACATTCGATGATCGTATCCCCCTGGGGCGAGACCCTCGCCGAAGCGAGGGGCGACGAGCCGGGCGTCATCCTCGCCGATCTCGATATCGCGCGCGTTGCAGGCGCGCGCCGCCAGATTCCAAACCTCGCCCTTGAATCCGCCTTCAAAGTCATCAAGTTAGAGACATGATAAAGTATCAGTTGCAATGCGGGTCCGGCTGCTCATTCGAGGGCTGGTTCAAGTCGAGCGGGGAATTCGACCGCCAGTCGGACGAGGGCGCGCTTGAATGCCCCTTTTGCGGTTCGACGCATGTCGAGCGTGCGATCATGGCGCCGGCCGTCGTTACGCGCAGCGCCGGGCGTTCGAACGGCGCGGGCGCCATGCGCAAAACGATCGCCGACGCCGCGCGGCGCGCGCGCGACTATGTTGAAAAGAATTTCGATTATGTCGGCGAACGTTTTCCGGAAGAAGCGCGCCGCATTCATTACGGCGAAACGAACGAGCGCCAGATTTACGGCGAGGCGACCGGCAAGGAAGTGAAAGAGCTGGTCGATGAAGGCGTGTCGATCGCGCCATTGCCGCCATCGCCCGGCGCGCCGGCGGGCGCAAAGAAGAAACTCAATTAATTACAGCCGCGAATAAATAATAAACCCGGTCGCGAAAGCGGGCCGAATGGATTCGCCGGCTTGCTTTTCACGCCGGCTTGCGTCTTTGATCGCACGATGCAGGCCGCCTTCGATCGCTGCCGGAATCTTCCCTTCTTCAAGGCGTTCGACGATGCGTCCTTGCGGGCGCTGATCGCGCGCGGGCGATGGTTTTCACTCGCCGGCGGCATGGCGTTGTTCCAGCAGGGCGCGCCGTCGGACGCGGTTTATTTCGTTCTGACCGGCCGGCTCATCGTCGTGCGCGGCGGAAAGGCCGGCGATGAGGTGCTTGGATATGTGCGCTCGGGCGAGCCGGTCGGCGAGATGTCGCTGCTTGCCGGCGAGGCGCATTCGGCGTCCGTATACGCCCTGCGCAATACGGATGTTCTGGCGCTCGACAAGGAGGACGCGGACCGCCTCCTCGATGAATCCGCAGATTTCTCCCGCGCGCTGGCGAATTCGATCGTGCGGCGCGCGCGCCATCCCAATGACAGCTTCAAACATGCGAGCCCGCGCGTATTCGCGCTGATCGGCTCGTCGCCTTCGATCGAAATAGAAAAACACGCAAGGCTGCTCGCCGGCCTTGTCGAAGAATACGGCCTGAAGGTGAAAATCGTAACCGAGCCGGACGTCATGATCGACAGCGATTTCGATGAAATCGAGGCGGCGCATGACGTGCTTGTCATCACCGCGCGCGTCGGCGCTTCCGGCGCCTATATGTTTGCGCTTCGCCACGCCGACCGGTTTTTCGTTTTCGCGCGCCAGGATGCGCGCCCGCCGCGCCCGTTTCCCATGACGGCGACAGTCGACGCGCCGGCGCGCAAGTTCCGGCTTGTCGATCTCGTAATACTCCGTGAGGGGATAAAGTCCGGAAACGTTTCCGAATGGGTCGACGCGGTCGATGCGCACCGGATTTTCCATGTCAGCGGCGCAAGGACCGAGGAACGTCTTGCGCGCGCGATCGCGGGCCGCACGGTCGGCGTCGTGATGTCCGGCGGCGGCGCGCGCGCCTATGCGCATATCGGCGCCGTCAAGGCGATGCGCGAACGCCGCGTTCCGATCGACTTCCTCGCCGGCGCGTCGATGGGCGCGATCATTGCGGCCTGCGTCGCGATGGGATGGAGCGATCAGGAAATTGAAGCGCGCATTCGCGACGGATTCGTTGAATCGAACCCGCTCGGCGATCACGTCCTGCCTGTTGTCGCGCTGACAAGCGGCGCGCGAGTCGAAGAAAGGCTGAAACGTCATTTCGGCGATACGCGGATCGAAGATCTCGAAACGCCGTTTTTCTGTACATCGTCGGAAATAACGAAAGGCGTCACGCGCGTGCATCGCCGCGGGCTTTTGCGCGATGCGCTGCGCGCCTCGATCGCCTTGCCCGGCATCCTGCCGCCGGTCGTCGACGGCGAGGATTTGCTCGTCGACGGCGCGGTGATGAACAATTTTCCGACCGATCTGATGACCAATATTCACCGCGGCGTGACGATCGGCATCGATGTCGCGCGCGAGGGAACGATTTCGTCGGGCCTGTTCGCCGACCCGCCGGAATTTCTCGAATGGATCATGAGAAACGGGTTCAAAACGCCGCCGCCGATCGTAACCCTTTTGATGCGCGCGGCGACGGCGCGCCAGGAGCTTCGTCCGAAAGACAGCCCGGCCGACATTCTCGTCGCGCCCGAAGTGAGAGGCGTCGAATTGCGGGACTGGAAAGAATACGACCGCGCCGTTCTCGACGGCTATGCGGCGACTTTGGGAACGCTGGACCGCGACTGGGCCAAGCTCGAACCCATAGTCGGGCCGGCGTCAAATTCGTAAGTATTTGAATTAATTCAGTTATATCGCGCCGTTGCCGATTCTGCGCCAATTCGCCGCCGAACTGGGGCAACCTCTCTTGAAATTTATTTCATACTAACCAGTCTAGTATGATATTGGGCGGAAACCGGTTCCGCGCCTGAAGGTCTGAAAAATGAAGAAATACGCTCTGGCCGCCGCCATCGCCGCCCTGGCGACGCTCGCCATCTTTCTCGGCGTTCGCTGGGCTGTATACGGCCGGCATATCGAAATAACCGACAACGCTTTTGTCAAAGCGGACACGATTATCGTCGCGCCGAAAATTTCCGGCCGAATCGCGAAGGTGTATGTCGACGACAATGCGATCGTCGATGAAGGCGATGTGCTGGTCGCGATAGAAGATGAGGATTACCTCGCGCAATTGCAGCAGGCCGAAGGCGAGGTGGCCGCGCGCGCTGCGGCGCTCGATGCGATCCGCCTTAAAATCGAACAGGCCGGCGCCGGGATTGCGAGCGCGGCTGCGACGGTGAAGTCGACGCAGGCCTCGCTCGCCCTGCAGAAGATCGAACGCGAGCGCGCCGCCGAACTCGCGCGTGAAAACTTCGCAACGCGGCGTTCGCTCGACCAGGCGGATGCGGCGCTGAAAGACTGGAGCGGACGCGCGGAAGGCGCGGCGGCCGGGCTCGATGCGGCGAAAGCTTCCGCCTCCATCGCCGAAGCGCAGGAAAAGGAAGCGGCGGCGGCGCTGAAAATAGCGAAAGCGCGACTTTCATATGCGCGCAGCAATCTCGATGCGACGCGCGTGCGCGCGCCGAAAAGCGGCGTCGCCGGAAACCTCGCCGCGCGCGACGGGCAATATGTAAATCCCGGACAGCGCCTCTTGTCCGTCGTTCCGATCATGGATGTTTACGTCGTCGCCAATTTCAAGGAGACGCAGATCGGCCGCATTCGCCCGGGCGCGAAAGTCCGTCTGGAAATCGACGCCTATCCCGGCGCCGAACTTGAAGGCGAAGTCGAAAGCCTCGCGCCGGCGAGCGGCGCCGAATTCAGCCTGTTGCCGCCTGAAAACGCGACCGGCAACTTCACCAAGATCGTCCAGCGCATGCCCGTGCGGATCAAGGTGACGCACGCGCCGGCCGATATCGCGCTTCTGCCCGGGCTTTCCGTCACCGCAGCCGTCGATACGCGCGGCGGCGGCGCGGGCGCGCCGACCGCGCTCTTTGCGCCCCATTCCGAACCGAGCCTGTGAGCGGGGCGACGGCGAATATGCCGGTCGGGCGCGCCGCGTCCGCCGCGGACGCCGCCGAGCGCATCGACCCAAAGCGTCTCGCCGTATTCATATTCATGACGCTCGGCATGTTCATGGCGATCCTCGACATTCAGATCGTCGCCGCGTCGCTGCCGCAGATTCAGGCGGGTCTGGCGGCCAGCGCAGACCAGATAAGCTGGATCCAGACGTCCTATCTCATCGCGGAAGTCATGATGATCCCGATTTCGGGCTATTTGACGCGCGCGCTTTCCACACGGATCATATTCACGGTTTCAGCGGCCGGTTTCACGCTTTCCAGCATGGCCTGCGGTTTGGCGCAGAACATGGAGATGCTGATCGTTTTCCGCGCCATTCAGGGTTTCGTCGGCGGCGCGATGATCCCCGCCGTTTTCTCGACCTCGATCACCGCCTTTCCGCGTTCGCGCGCGGCGCAGCTTTCAGCCGGCATCGGTCTCATCGTCACGCTTGCGCCGACGATCGGCCCGACGCTCGGCGGCGCGATTTCGGAGCATCTGAGCTGGCACTGGCTCTTTTTCGTCAACATCGTTCCCGGCGCGCTCATCGCAAGCGTCGTCTGGCTCTACGCCGATTTCGACAAGCCCGATTTCGCAATGCTGAAAAAATTCGATGCGGCCGGGTTCCTGCTTCTCGCGACTTCGCTCGGGCTGATCCAGTTCATCCTTGAGGAGGGGCCGGGCGATGACTGGTTCGAAAGCCGTCTGATCTCGACGATGACTGTCATCGCGCTTTCCGCCGGCGCCGCTTTTTTCTGGCGTATGCGCGGACGCGAAAACCCGCTTGTCGATTTCGGCGTATACAAAAATCCGAATTTCGCGGCCGGCAGCCTCGTCGCCGCCGCAGCGGGCGTAGCGCTGTTCGGACTTGTATACATCCTGCCGCTGTTCCTTGCGCGCATTCGCGGCCTGAACTCGCTGCAGATCGGCGAAACGCTGTTTGTCACCGGCGCCGCGATGTTTCTAGCCGCGCCGGCGGCGGCCCTGCTGTCGCGCCGGTTCGATCCGCGCGCCGTCACTGCGGCGGGCCTTGTCATCCTCGCATTTTCAACGCGCGAATTCGTATTCGTCACCTCCGAATGGGGATTTCGGGAAATGTTCTGGCCGCAGGTCGGGCGCGGCGCCGGCCTCATGCTCGTCATGGCGCCGCTGAACGTCATTGCGCTCGGCACGCTTGAAGCGGCGAAAGTGCCGAACGCTTCGGGCCTTTACAATCTCGCCCGAAATCTTGGCGGCGCATTCGGTCTGGCGATCATCAATACGCTGTTGAACGATCGAACCGTTCATCATGTCAGGATGCTGGCGGATAATTTCGACCTGTCGCGGCCTGCGATGACGGAACGGCTGTCGGCGCTGACGGCGTATTTTACGACGATGGGCGTGCCGGACGCCGAGGCGGCGGCGCTGCGCGCGCTGTCGAATATCGGGCGGCGTGAGGCGGTGGTGCTTGCGTTTTCGGACATTTTCCAGCTGATAACGCTTGTCAGCCTGATGGCGGCGCCCTTGTTGATCGTTGCAACGGCGCCGGGGAAGAACGCCGCCGCCGGAGGGCATTGATGACGGGAACGATGATGGGCCAGGCAGCGAAAAAGGGACGGCGCGCCGATCCGCAAAAGGACGAAGCCATTATCGATGCGGCGAGCGCGCTTTTCGCCGCGCGCGGCTATGGCGTCTCGATCGACGAGATCGCTGCGGCGGCGGGGGTTTCAAAGCAGACGATTTATGCGCGTTACGCGGCCAAGAGCGATCTTCTGGCCGCCGTCGTTCACCGCACGGCCGAGGACCTCGTCGGGCCTTTGTCCGTCAGCGGATTGTCGCTTGAGGATGCGCTGACGCAATTCGGCGACCGCTTCGTCGATGTCGTATTCGCGCCGGCGAAAATCGACATGCAGCGTCTGATCATCGCCGAGGCGCAGGCTTTTCCGGACCTTGCTGAAAGCTATTACGACAACGGTCCGAAATTCGTTCGCGACCGCCTGGCGCTTTATCTGGCGAAATCGTGCGGGGCGGGGCGCCTTGCGCCGCTCGATGCGGAGGAGGCGGCGGCGCAGTTTGTCGGCCTCGTCATCGGCTCGGATCATATGTCGGCGCTGATGGGGCTTCGCCCGGCGCCCGATGAAAGGATGCGGCGCGCGCGCGTTCGAAAGGCGGTCGCTGCTTTTTTGAAAATATACGCCGACGTGTGATCCGTATGGGGAGGTTTCAGGACGCGCGCGCGCCGTTCACCGCCGTCACCATGTAATTGACGTCTGTTTCTTCAGCGACGCGCCACAAGTCCATTAACGGATTATAGGTGACGCCCGCGCGCGCGACCGGCGTCAATCCGGCCGCCGTCAGCGCGCGCTCTATTTCTTCGGGCTTTTGGAATTTCGCCGGGTCATGCGTGCCTTTCGGCAGCCAGCCGAGAACATATTCGGCGCCGATCTTGGCGAGCGCGAACGCTTTCAGCGTCCGGTTTATCGTTGCGACGATCATAAGGCCGCCGGGTTTCACGAGCGACGCCGACCGGGCGAGAAACGCACCGGGATCGGCGACATGCTCGACGACTTCCAGATTGAGAACGATGTCGAACGGGGCTTCTTTCGCGGCGATCAGATCCTCCACCGAGCCGACGCGGTAATCGATATCGAGATTTTGTGTGCGCGCGTGGACGATCGCGGTTTTAACATTGCGCTCCGCCGCATCGATGGCGACGACATCGGCGCCCAGCCGGCGCATCGGTTCAGCGACCAGTCCGCCGCCGCAGCCGACATCGAGAAGGCGCAATCGCTCAAGCGGCGTTCTGGCGCGCCGGTCGCGTCCGAAATGCGATGTCGCCGCGTCGCGGATATAGGCGAGGCGCGCCGGATTGAATTTGTGCAGAGGCTTGAATTTGCCGAACGGATCCCACCATTCGTCGGCGATTTTCGAGAACTTTTCGATCTCGCCTGGATCGATGCTTGCGCCGGTCGCGTCCATAAAAACCCTGCCTTAAAAATTACTCACGCCGCGTTTATTTTTCGCCCGCTTGCGCCTTGAGCCGGGAAGCTTATAGACATGGCGCCCCGGAGGGCGGTTGAAAAGGCGGCGAACGAACGCATGGCGCGAGTTGTAATGAAATTCGGCGGGACATCCGTTGCCGATGTCGAGCGCATGCGCCGCGTCGCTGCCTTCGTTAAATGCGAAGCCGACGCCGGGCATTCGGTCGTCGTCACCGTTTCGGCGATGGCGGGCGAAACGAACCGGCTCGTCGCGCTTTGCGAGGAGGCCGGCCCGCCCGATCCGGCGCTGGACGTCAGAAATGTCGAATATGACGCAATCGTCGCCAGCGGCGAACAGGTTTCGTCCGGCCTTGTTGCGATGATCCTTCAGAAAATGGGTTACCGCGCCCGGTCATGGCTGGGATGGCAGGCGCCGGTGCGGACCGACGCGGCACACGGCAAGGCGCGCATTCTGGAAATACCGGCCGAGGCGCTCGGCGATTCGATCGACAATGGCGAGATCGCGGTCGTCGCCGGCTTTCAGGGCGTCGCCGGAGACGGGCGCATTTCGACGCTCGGGCGCGGAGGGTCGGATACGACGGCCGTCGCGTTCGCCGCCGCGCTCGGCGCGGAGCGGTGTGACATCTATACCGACGTCGATGGCGTCTATACGACCGATCCCAGAATCTCCAAGCAGGCGCGCAAGCTCGATCGCGTTTCCTATGAAGAAATGCTTGAAATGGCCTCGCTCGGCGCGAAAGTGCTTCAAACTCGTTCCGTCGAGCTGGCGATGGCCTATAAAGTGCCCGTGCGCGTGCTTTCGAGTTTCGAGCCGCCTGACGCGCCGCGCGCCGGCACGCTGATCTGCGATGAGGATGACATAGTGGAAAAACATATCGTCAGCGCCGTCACCCTTTCCAAGGATGAAGCGAAAATCAGCCTGATGTCCGTCCCCGACGAGCCGGGGCGCGCGGCGTTTATTTTCGGCATTCTCGCCGACGCGGGCATCAATATCGACATGATCGTGCAAAGCCCGTCGCGCCAGGCCGGCGCGAACATTTCCTTCACCATGGCTGAAACCGAACTCGCCCGCGCGGTCGAAGCGCTGACGCTGCGCAAGGATGAAATCGGTTACGTGCAGATGCAGTCCGATCGCAATGTCGTAAAGGTTTCCGTCATCGGCGTCGGCATGCGCAGCCATACGGGCGTCGCATCGACGATGTTCAAGTCGCTGGCGGAAAAGAACATCAACATCCAGAACATCTCGACTTCCGAAATCAAGATCAGCGTCCTGATCGCCGCCGATTACGGCGAGCTGGCGGTGCGGGCGCTGCACCAGTCATACGGTCTGGACCGGGCGGACAGCGCGGCCTGACCCCGAGCCTGATGAGCGAGCGCAGAAAAAAGGCGAAGGCGGGCGAGCGGGGGATCTCCGATCTCCTGCGCCGCATGCATGACGTCGTCGCCGCCGTCGCCAGCGCGCAGGAGCGTCTCGACAAGCTGACGGCGGCGATTGCAAGCCATGTCGATTCCGATGTCTGTTCCATTTACCTGCGCCAGCCGAGCGACGAGCTTGAACTCTATTCAACCATCGGCCTCAATCTTGAAGCCGTTCACAAGACGCGCCTGAAGTGGGGCGAGGGACTTGTCGGCGTCGTCGCCAAGTCCCAGCAGCCGCTCGTCACCTCGGAAGCGCCGCTGCATCCGAATTTCGCCTATCGGCCCGAAACCGGCGAAGATCCCCTGCATTCGTTTCTCGGCGTGCCGCTTATCCGCTCGGGAAAATCCCTCGGCGTGCTTGTCCTGCAAAACCGCGCCAGCCGTCGGTATACGGATGAGGAGGTCGGCGCCGCGCAGGCGGTTGCGATCCTGCTCGCCGAGATCGCCGCATCGGGTGAGCTTTTCGATCCGCATACGACCGCTGAAGTCGGCGAAATGCTGCACCGGCCCGAATGGTTCGCCGGCCAGGGCGTCGTTCCCGGCGTCGCATTCGGCCGGGCGGCGTTTCACGAACCGCCGACGCCCAAGCACAAGGTGTTCGCCCGGGACGCCGAACTGGAAGCCAAGCGCCTTGAGGACGGGCTGTCGCGCCTTCAGGCGTCGGTGGAGGCGATGCTTTCCAATTCCGCGCTCGAGGATGCGCCGCGCGAGGTTCTCGAAACCTATCGCCTGTTCGCCTATGATCGCGGCTGGAACGAACGCATGCGCGCGGCGACCCGATCGGGCCTTACGGCCGAGGCGGCCGTCGAACAGGTCCAGCTCGAAAATCGCGCGCGCATGGCGCAGATCAAAGATCCGTATCTGCGCGAGCGCATGCACGATCTCGACGATCTGTCGAACCGGCTGTTGCGCCATTTATCGGGCGAAAGCGCTGCGCCGGCCGTGCTGCCGGATGAGGCGATATTGTTCGCGCGCACGCTTGGTCCTGCCGCCCTGCTTGAATATGACCGCGGGAAATTGCGCGGCCTCATCGTCGGCGAAGCCTCCGCGACATCGCATGTCGCAATTGTCGCGCGCTCTCTCGGCATTCCGTTCGTTTCAGGTTTCGTCAACGCGCTTTCGATCGCCGAGGAGGGCGACGAGGTCGTCATCGACGGCGATCTCGGCGAAGTTCACATCCGCCCGACGCAGGAAATCGCAGACAGTTTCCGCGAAAAGCGCGCCTTGCAGACACAGCAGAAGGCGGCGCTCGCCGCCGAGCGCGAATTGCCGAGCGTCAGCCGCGACGGCGTCAGCGTCGATCTTTTGATGAATGTCGGCATACCGCTCGATATGGCGCATCTTGAAAGCACCGGCGCATTGGGCGTCGGGCTGTTCCGCACCGAATTGCAATTCCTGATCGGCGCGCAATTGCCGCGCGCCGGCGTGCAGCAAAAACTTTACGGCGAGATACTGGAACAGGCCGCCGGCAAACCGGTCGTTTTCCGCACTGCCGATCTCGGCGGCGACAAGGCGGCCGCCTATATGCAGCGGCGCGAGGAGGCCAATCCGGCGATGGGCTGGCGCGGCATGCGCATGGCGGTCGACCGGCCGGGCCTGTTTCGTCCGCAAATGCGCGCCCTTATTGCGGCGGCCGCGGGCAAAGAGCTGAATGTGCTGTTCCCGATGATTACAGTCGCGCGCGAAATCGACGCGGCGCGCGCGCTCTTGAACCGGGAGATCGAGTTCAGGAAACGGCGCGGGCGTGAAATGCCGAGCGCGATCCGTCTCGGCGTCATGATTGAAACGCCGGCGGCCGCCTGGCGCATCGGGGAATTTGCCGATCGCGTCGATTTCCTTTCGATCGGCGGCAACGATCTCGCACAGTTTTATTTCGCGGCGGACCGCGATTCGGAAATGATGCGCCGGCGCTATGATCCGCTGGAGCCCGGATTCTTAAGTTTCATCGCCCGCATCGCCGGCGCGGCGGACGCGGCCGGAAAGCCGCTCACATTCTGCGGCGAGCAATCGGCCGATATCTTGATGGCCGCCGCGCTTGTCGGCGTCGGCGTGCGGCGGTTTTCCTCGCCCGCTTCGGCGATCGGCCCCTTCCGGCGCCTCGTCCGCTCGCTCGATATCGGCGAGCTTTCCGCCTGGGTCCGCGAACGCATTGACGAACCGCAGCGACCGCTGCGCGGCGAATTCGAAAAATTCCTTGTTTCCAAAGGCGCCGCGCTTTCGTGATTCGCGCGCCGCTCTGCGGAAATTGACGATTCGTCAAGGCGATATTAACCGGGAATTTGATTAAATGCGTCCCGCGAAGCGGTGACAATCGCGGCGCATGTCATTAGGTTTAAAACGCAGCGGCGTCAGGCGCGAGCGAAGTGTCGGTAAAAAACGGCTCAGCCGAAATTTTCGAACTGGACGATGCGCGATCGCGCCTTCGTGCAACGGACATAGACCCGCAGAATTTTCTGGCGGTCGGCCCGTATCTCGAAGCGGTGCGCGAGCGGCAGGGATTGTCCGTCGCGACCGTCAGCGACCGCACGCATATCAAGGCGAGTTATATCGAGGCGATTGAACGGATGGCGAGCGATGCGCTGCCGGGCAAGGCCTTCGCGATCGGTTTCGTTCACAGTTACGCCAGGGCGCTCGGTCTTGAGCCCGGCCCGGTCGTCGACCGCTTCAAGGACGAGGCTGGTTTTTCCGCCTCGCGCCGCGACGCTGAAATCCCCGAGGAGACCGAAGTTGAACAGGTCGCGGCGGCGGAGCCCAAGCGCCTGTCGCTCATCGCGGTGCTGGCGATTCTCGGCTTCATGGTCTGGTGCGCCTATCTTGTGACCCATCCAGGTCCCGATGCGATCAAAACGCCTGTCCGGCTCGACGGGGCGCCGTTCGCGAGCGGCGCGCCGGGGGACGCGGCGCAAACGACCGGCGCCGGTCAAGCCGTCAATCCCGGCGCGCGCGCGCCGTCGGGCGACGAGGAGATCGAACCGGCGGCCGCGCCCGACGCGCCGGTTGTCGTCGAACCGGCGCTGATCGAGCGGATCGAACCGGTCTATCCGCCGGGATGCGAAACGAACGCCGCCGCGATGGAAACGGTCGATATCGCGTTCACCGTCACGCCGGACGGTCTGGTCGTCAGCGAGCGCGTCACCGCCTCCTCGAACGCCTGTTTCGACCGCGCCGCGCTGAACGCCGTCAAACGCTGGCGATTTTCGCCGCGCATGGTCGACGGCGCGCCGCGCCCGGCTTTCGAGCAGCAGGCGAATTTTCGCTTTGAACGCCCTTCCTAGGCGAGACTCCCGGTTTCGCGCATTGATTTTTCGCCCGCTTTTGCGCAAAAGCGGTCCGGCGCGGCGGATAAAGCCGCATCGGCGCCTTATCGCCGGCCCGATCCCGCGCTAAAGACAAGCGGTCCAGGTTACCCAAGGAACTCAAAATGTCCGTGCGTCCCTGGCGCGATATTGAGCGCCGCAAATCCCGACAGATCATGGTCGGCAATGTTCCGGTCGGCGGCGATGCGCCGATCGCGGTTCAGTCCATGACCAATACGCTGACATCCGACGCGCAGGCGACGATCCGCCAGGTCAATGAAATCGCCGAAGCGGGCGCCGACATTGTGCGCGTTTCATGTCCGGATGTTGAATCGACCGCAGCGCTGAAAGAAATCTGCCGGAATGTTCCGGTGCCGATCGTCGCCGACATTCACTTTCACTACAAACGCGGCATCGAGGCGGCGAGCGCGGGTGCGGCCTGCCTGCGGATCAATCCCGGCAATATCGGCTCGCAGGAGCGCGTGCGCGAAGTGATCAAGGCGGCGAAGGATCATGGCTGCTCGATGCGCATCGGCGTCAATGGCGGCTCGCTCGAAAAAGACCTGCTCGAAAAATACGGCGAGCCGTGTCCTGAGGCGATGGTCGAGAGCGCGCTCGATCACGCGAAAATTCTTCAGGATAATGACTTTCACGAATTCAAGATTTCGGTGAAAGCCTCTGACGTTTTTCTGACGGTCGCCGCCTATCACGCGCTCGCAGACGCGATCGATTGCCCCTTGCATCTCGGCGTTACGGAAGCGGGCGGTTTGCGCATCGGTTCGGTCAAATCGGCCATCGGCCTCGGCAATCTTCTCTGGGCCGGCATCGGCGATACGATCCGCGTTTCGCTTTCGGCCGACCCGGTTGAGGAGATCAAGGTCGGCTTCGATATATTGAAGTCGCTTGGCCTGCGCCATCGCGGCGTCAATGTCATTTCCTGTCCGTCCTGCGCGCGGCAGGGGTTCAACGTCATCGAAACCGTCGAAAAACTTGAAAAGCGGCTCGCGCATGTCACGACGCCGATGTCGCTTTCGGTTATCGGCTGCGTCGTCAACGGGCCGGGCGAAGCGCGCGAGACCGATATCGGTTTCACCGGCGGCGGCGCGGGCAAGGATTTCGGCCAGGTGTATCTGAACGGTTCGCCCGATCACCGTCTCGACAATGACAAAATCCTCGACCATCTCGTCGAGCTTGTCGAAAAGCGCGCCGCGGAAATAAAGGCGCAGGAAGAAAAGGAAAGCGTCGCAGCCGAATAGCGGCGCAATTTCATATATGAAAGCGCGCGGAGTGCCTTCGCGCGCTTTTTGTTTACCGACGGAAGGTTTCGGCATTTGATCTCCCAGTCCAAAATCGACGCGCTTATCGCGAGGTTTGAAAAAGTCGAGGCGGCGATGTCGTCGGTGACGAACGGCGATGAAATCGTCAGGCTTTCGAAAGAGCATGGCGAATTGAAGCCGGTCGCCGACAAGGCGCGCGAGCTTTCCGGCCTTCGCAGGCAGCTTGTCGAACTTGAGGAGCTTTCCGGGGCCGCCGACAGGGAAATGGCCGCAATGGCCAATGAAGAATTGCAGGAGCTGAAAGAGCAGGCGCCGCGCGTTGAACGCGACCTTCAACTGATGTTGCTGCCGAAAGACAAGGCCGACGATTCTTCCGTCATCCTTGAAGTGCGCGCCGGCACGGGCGGCGATGAAGCCGGCATATTCGCCGGCGATCTTTTCAGGATGTATCAGCGTTACGCCTCGCTTCACGGCTGGCGCGTTGAGGTTTTGTCGATGTCGGAAGCGGAAAAGGGCGGCTTCAAGGAAATCCAGGCGAGCGTTAATGGCGACGGCGTATTCGCGCGCATGAAATTCGAGGCCGGCGTCCACCGCGTTCAGCGCGTGCCGGAAACGGAGGCGCAAGGGCGCATACACACGTCCGCCGCGACGGTCGCCGTTTTGCCCGAGCCTGAAGACGTCGATATCGAAATCAGGGATTCGGATTTGCGCATCGACGTCTTTCGCGCCTCAGGGCCAGGCGGGCAATCGGTCAACACGACCGACTCCGCCGTTCGCATTACGCACATCCCGACCGGCGTCGTCGTCAGCCAGCAGGATGAAAAATCCCAGCACAAGAACCGCGCCAAGGCGATGATGATCCTGCGCGCGCGCCTTTACGACGCGGAACGCGCGCGCGCCGACGCGGAACGCGCCGCGCAGAGAAAAGGCATGGTCGGCTCGGGCGACCGCTCGGAACGCATCCGCACCTATAATTTTCCGCAAAGCCGCGTCACCGACCATCGTATCAATCTGACGCTCTACAATCTCGATGAAGTCATCCGCGGCGATGCGCTCGACCAGCTCGTCGAGGCGTTGATCGCGCAGGATCAGGCCGACCGGCTCACCGCGCTCGAAGCGAATGGCTGATAAAACAGATCCGCCGAACGTCGATGCGCTCATGCGCTGGGCGACGCGCGAACTCGACGACTTTCCAACCCCTTCGCTCGATGCGCGCGTCATCGCCAAATGCGCCTTCAATCTCGACGACGCCGGTCTGATCGCCGAAGGGGACCGGATCGTGGACGATACGCGCGCCGAACGCTTTCGCCGCATGGTGGCGCGCCGCGCAAACGCCGAGCCGGTCGCCTATATTGTCGGGCGCCGCGAATTCTGGTCGCTCGATATTGAAACGTGGCGCGGCGTTCTCGTGCCGCGCGCCGACAGCGAGACGCTGGTCGAGACGGCGCTTGCGCGCCGCGCGCGCGCCGCGCCATTGCGCATTCTCGATCTCGGCTGCGGTTCGGGTGCGCTTTTATGCGCGCTGCTTTCGGAGTTTCGCGAAGCTTCCGGCGTCGGCGCCGACATAAATCCCGAAGCGGTCGCGCTCACGGGGCGAAACATCGCCAATTGCGATCTCGCCGATCGCGCAATCGCCGTTGAAAGCGACTGGTTCGAAAATATTTCCGGCGCCTTCGACATCATCGTTTCAAACCCGCCCTATATTCGCACCGGCGACCGCGAATCGCTGCCGCGGGAAGTCGCCGCCTATGAAAGCCCGCTGGCGCTTTTCGCCGGCGCCGACGGGCTCGACGCCTATCGGCGCATACTGGCCGCCGCCGCGAGCCATCTGGAGCCGGACGGGCTATTCGTCGCGGAGTTCGGCGAAGGGCAGGCGCAAAGCGTTAAACATATGGCCCGGCACGCCTTCCACTCGGCCGAAATCGCCATTGAATCCGACCTTTCCGGCCGTCCGCGCGCCATCGCGATTGACCTGAGGCGCCGGCGAAATTAGGTATTGAATTATGGGCGTCGGTCGCTAGACTGCGTTTCACGGAGATTGGCGCAGGAACCTCGTGCGCGTCCCCGGCAAATCCAAGAGACGGCTGTTTCGAAAGAAGACGGACGATAAGCAGCAAACTGCGCTGCGGGGTGCGAACTGAATAGTTAGAACGCAATAGCGAGCCGCATGCGGAGAATAAATTCCGCGTGAGAACGTATTGCGAATCGGCGACGAGGCCGAGAATTACAAACGGACTGAAACAAAGCAAAATCATGAACGGTCATTTCAACAAGCGTGGTCGCAATCAGCGCCGCCGCCAGGGCGTCAATCCTAACAGGGCGCTCGATTCCAACGGGCCGGATGTGCGCATTCGGGGCACCGCCCAGCAGATTTACGACAAGTACCAGGCGCTTGCGCGCGATGCGACATCGAGCGGCGATCGCGTGAAGGCGGAAAACTACCTTCAGCACGCAGAACACTATTTCCGCCTGTTAAGATCGATCCAGGGCCCGCAGACGCCGGCCGGCGATCAGACTTCCAATGACATCGACGCCGATTCCGATCAGCCCTCGATCGGCGAAATGCGCGAACAGCGCCAACAGCCCGCGCCCGCCCCCGCTGACGCCGATAACGGCGCCGATGCGGCGAATGAAACAAAAGCCGGCGACGCCCAATCCGGCGAGACGCGGTCCAACGGCGCGGCGCAAGCCGAATCCGGCGACGGATCAAATCCTGAAAAAAGCGATCAAGATGGACGCCGCCGCAAACGGCGCCCGCGCCGGCCGCGCGCCGACGCGCCGTCGGCGTCCGCTGATGAAGACAGCGAACCCGCATCGGCCTGATTAACGCCCGATACCCGGTTTGGCGCGCTGCGCGCGGTTATTGCGCCGGTGCGGCGTTGACGGGATAGTCGGATCGCAAAAGGGAGCGATCCGATATGTCCGCCGAACGCGCGCCGCTTTTCGATCTTGCCGGTAAATCCGCCATCGTCACCGGCGCATCGCGCGGCATCGGCGAGGCGATTGCGCGCCGTCTCGCCGCGCATGGCGCGAACATTATCGTTTCGAGCCGGAAAATCGACGCCTGCAAAACCGTCGCCGCTTCGATCAACGAGGAGCTTGGCCGCGCCGCCGCCATTCCCGCGCAATGCAATATCGGGCGGAAGGAAGAGCTGGAATCCCTGGTGAAGTTCGCCGAAAGGGAATTCGGCAAGATCGACATTCTCGTTTCCAACGCCGCCGTCAATCCGCATTTCGGTTCGTCGGAAGCGATCTCGGACGAGCAGTTCGACAAGATAATAACGGCGAATGTCAAAGCCGGTCACTGGCTGGCGCAATTCGTCCTGCCGCAGATGAAATCGCGCAGGGACGGATCGATTATTCTCATTTCTTCGATAGGCGCCTTTGTCGGCAGCAATGCGATCGGCGCTTACAACCTGTCCAAGGCGGCGGACCTTGCGCTGGCGCGCAATCTCGCCGTCGAATATGGGCCGTTCGGCGTTCGCGCCAATTGCATCTGCCCCGGCATCGTCAAAACCCACTTCGCCGAGGCGTTGTGGAAAGACCCGAAAATCGAGGCGATGATCTCGAAAACGCTGCCGCTTCGCCGGTTCGGCGAACCGGACGATATCGCGGGCGCCGCCGTTTTTCTCGCCGCGCCCGCCGGGCGCTGGATGACCGGCCAGCAGATCATCATCGACGGCGGCGCGATGGTGAGCCTTGGCTCGCTTTGATTCTTAAATACGGGAAAGTTGAACTCTACGGATTTACGCGCGGCGTCGGCGGAGAATAATTTGCGCCGGCCCAATCTAGGGAATGGAGGATTATCATGAAATACGCACCGGCTCTCGCCGCGGCTTCGGCGATCTCAGCCGCTTGTCTCTCTACAGGCGCATTCGCTTCTGACGAACGGAACCTGCCGGACGAAGCGTCTATGAACGCGAAAATGGAATCGCACTTCAAGGAAGTAGATGCAAACGCCGACGGGATGATAAGCGAGCAGGAATTATTGGATTTCGTAACGGCGAAAGCGAAATCTGAATTCGCATCCATGGCCGGCGATGACGGTATGGTCAGTTTCGACGAAATGAAAGCGCATCATCACGCCAAACATAACAAAATGATGAAAGACGGTGCCGAAGAAGAACGCGACGATAAGGGCGAACGCAAGGAAAGCGACGACGGTCACGGCGAGAAACACAAGGACGGCCGACACTAGGCGAATCGCATTCGCGCTTTGCGGCCCGGCCTTCGGCCGGGCCTTTTTGCGCCGCGCCCCAGCCGGGCCGTTAAACACGCGCGTGCTGCATCGAGGCTTGCAATCGGGCGGTCCGACCCCATCTATTTGATGAAATCGGCGTCGCTTTCGGGGGCGCTGACAATATCAGTCGACGCTCGATAGAGGTCAGGACATGCAGTTTGAGAACTACACCGACCGCGCCCGCGGTCTCATTCAGGCCGCGCAAGGCATCGCCCTCAGAGACGGCCATCAGCAATTCACGCCGGAACATCTATTAAAAGCGCTGCTTGACGATCAGGAGGGGCTGGCCGCCAATCTTCTGCGATCGGCCGGCGCGCGTCCGGAAATCGCGCTGGCGCAAGCCGAAGAGGCGCTGAAAAAGCTTCCGAAAATCGAAGGCGGCGGCGGGCAGATTTACCTCGCGCCGGCGCTTGCGCGCGTTTTCGCGTCGGCGGAAGAACAATCCAGGAAAGCCGGCGACAGCTTCGTCGCCGCCGAACGCCTTCTTGTCGCACTGGCGCTCACGCCGGACGCGCAGGCGAGCGGGATCATCAAGAATGCGGGCGCCAATCCGCAATCGATAAACGCGGCGATCGAAAATCTGCGCAAGGGCCGCACCGCCGATACGGCGTCGGCCGAACAGGGATATGACGCGCTCAAAAAATACGCCCGCGACCTCACCGAGGCGGCGCGTTCGGGAAAGCTTGATCCGGTTATCGGCCGCGACGAGGAAATCCGCCGCGCGATGCAGGTTCTCTCGCGCCGGACCAAAAACAATCCGGTGCTGATCGGCGAGCCNNGGCGTCGGCAAGACGGCGATCGCGGAAGGCCTCGCGATCAGGATCGTCAATGGCGACGTTCCTGAAAGCCTGAAAAACAAGCGCCTGTTGGCGCTCGACATGGGCGCGCTGATCGCCGGCGCAAAATATCGCGGCGAGTTCGAAGAGCGGCTCAAGGCCGTTCTTAACGAGGTGACGGCGGCGCAGGGGGAGATCGTCCTTTTTATCGATGAGATGCATACGCTTGTCGGCGCGGGAAAGTCGGAAGGCGCGATGGATGCGTCGAACCTGCTCAAGCCGGCGCTCGCCCGGGGCGAGCTGCATTGCATCGGCGCGACGACGCTCGATGAATATCGCAAACATGTCGAAAAGGACGCCGCGCTCGCGCGCCGTTTCCAGGCGGTTTTCATCGATGAGCCGACCGTTGAGGATACGATCTCGATACTGCGCGGGTTGAAGGAAAAATACGAACTCCATCACGGCGTCCGGATTTCCGACAGCGCCATTGTCGCCGCCGCATCCCTGTCGAACCGCTATATCACCGATCGTTTCCTGCCCGACAAGGCGATCGATCTCGTGGACGAGGCCGCATCGCGTCTCAGGATGGAGGTCGATTCAAAGCCCGAAGAACTCGATGAACTCGACCGCCGCATTATTCAGCTCAAGATCGAACGCGAGGCGCTCAAGAAGGAAGATGACGCCGCCTCGCGCGACCGGCTTGAAAAACTGGAAGACGAATTGTCCGGCCTCGAAGAAAAATCGGCGTCGCTGACGGCGCAATGGCGCGCGGAAAAGGAAACGCTGGCGACGGCGACGAAAATCAAGGAAGAACTGGATCAGGCGCGAAGCGGGCTGGCGGATGCTGAACGGCGCGGCGATCTGGCGCGCGCATCGGAACTCAAATACGGCGTATTGCCGGCGCTGGAGAAAAAACTCGCCGACGCCGAAGCGCGCGAGGACAAGGCCTCCCTGGTCGATGAAGTCGTCGATGCGGAAAACATCGCCGGTGTCGTTTCGCGCTGGACCGGCGTTCCGGTCGACAAGATGCTCGAAGGCGAGCGCGAAAAACTCCTGGCCATGGAAGAGGCGATCGCGCGGCGCGTTGTCGGCCAGTCCGAGGCCGTGGCGGCCGTATCGACGGCTGTTCGCCGCGCGCGCGCCGGACTGAAAGACCCCAATCGGCCGATCGGGTCGTTTCTGTTTCTCGGCCCGACGGGCGTCGGCAAAACGGAACTGACGAAAGCGCTGGCCGAATTCCTGTTCGACGATGATGCGGCGATCGCGCGCATCGACATGTCGGAATTCATGGAGAAACATTCTGTCGCGCGTCTGATCGGCGCGCCGCCGGGCTATGTCGGCTATGAAGAAGGGGGCGTGCTGACGGAAACGGTGCGCCGCCGGCCTTATCAGGTTGTTTTGTTCGATGAGGTCGAAAAAGCGCATCCGGACGTGTTCAACGTTCTCCTTCAGGTTCTAGACGATGGGCGCCTGACGGACGGGCAGGGGCGTACGGTCGATTTCAAGAACACGCTCATAATCCTGACTTCAAATCTCGGCGCGGAATATCTCGCAGGTCAGCCTGACGGCGAGGATTCAGACGCTGTCCGCCCGCAGGTGATGGACGCCGTACGCGGACGTTTTCGCCCTGAATTCCTGAACCGGCTGGATGAGATCATCCTCTTCCATCGCCTGTCCCGCGCCAATATGGACCAGATTGTCGATATTCAGATGGCGCGGCTTGCAAAACTTCTCGCCGACCGCAAGCTGACGATCAATCTGGACGAAAAGGCGCGGCGCTGGCTCGGCGACGCCGGCTACGACCCCGTCTACGGCGCGCGCCCCTTGAAGCGCGTCATCCAGAAAGAGCTGCAGGATCCTCTCGCCGATCTCATTCTCGCCGGCCGGGTCATGGACGGCGAAACGCTGGAAATATCGGCGGGCGCGCAAGGGCTGACGATCAACGGCGAGTTTGCGAATGCGCGGGCGAAGCGTCTCGACGATGCGCCGCCGGCGAGCGCGCTTTTGAACTAGGGAGAGACAGCCGATGGCCGCAAAACCGATCGATGCGAGGGCGAAGGAGGAAGCGCTGAAAGCGCTCATTCGCGAAACGGTCGAGAGCGCCGGAGGGATTGCGCCGGGCGATATACCGCACAAGGTCAAGGAGCGTATAAAAGGACACGCGACCGGCGATCTCGATGTCGACGCCTATATCCGCGAGGCGATGAAATCGCGCAAGCGTTCATGACCTTCCGGGTGCGCCGGCGCGGGCTTGGCGATGCCGGAAACTGCGCGCCGCATTAAAGCGCCCCGCTTTTGTTCCTCTCGCCGGCGAGCGTCGTCTGATCTGAATGCGCGTGATTGCGCAGCGCGTCGATCTCATCGCGCCGGACGCGAAAACGGGTCAGCTCCGCGCCGCGCAATTCATAACCTGTTGCGATATTAAGTTTTTGCGGATTGACGGGTTTGTCGCGCAAATGAACTTCATAATGGAGATGCGGCCCGGTGGAGCGCCCTGTCGTTCCGACATAGCCGATGATATCGCCCTGGCGCACCCGTACGCCGGTCCTTACGCCGCGTTTGATTGAATTCATATGCGCATACGCCGTCTTGTAGCCTTGGGCGTGGCGTATGCGGATATAATTGCCGAAGGAACCGTATGGGCCTGCACGCTCGATAACGCCGTCGCCCGCCGCCATGATCGGCGTGCCGCGCGGCGCCGCGAAGTCAACGCCCTTATGCGCTTTTTGATAACCGAGAACCGGATGTTTGCGCGTGCCGAAACCTGATGACAGGCGCGCGCCGTCGACAGGCGTTTTCATCAAAAGCCGCCGCGCGCTTTCACCCTTTTCATCGAAATAGTCCGGGTTGCCGACGCCGGCCGCATCATACCGGTAGTAGCCTTTTTCCTTCTGGCGCCCACGCCATTTCAACCGGCCGTACAGAATATCGCCGCCGCCCACCATTCTGCCGGCGTCATCATAGCGAACCTCGAAAATCGCCTCGAATTCGTCGCCGCCGAAAATCTCGCGTTGGAAGTCGACGTCATAGGCGAACATCTGCGCGATGCCGGCGATCACCTCGTCGGGCGCGCCCTGGCGCTTGGCCGAAAGATAAAGGCTGCCGTCGATGCGCCCCTCGATAGCGGCGATGCGCATTGTCAGCGGCGTCGCCTGCTCCTGCGCGTCATAGGCGCCGTCGCTGCGGCGCTTCAGCATAATGCGGTTTTCCGCATCGACGCGAAATTCGAGCGCGAGGAGATAGGCGGGAAAGGCGTCCGGTGAGGAAATTTCCTGAAAGAAGGTTCGGTTCGGTTCGGCGAGCGTCAGCCGGATTTCCTGCGACGGGCGCAAACGGCGCATATTGTAGAGCGCGCCCAGCGCATGGGCGGCTTCATTGCGGTCCGCCGCGCGAACGCCGGCGCGCGCCAAAGCGTCGACGAACGCTTCGCCTTTGGCGAGCGTCATTATCAGCTCGCGCGGCGTTTCGGACAAATCGCCGTCATAGCCTGCGCGCGCGATCGCGCGTTCGGACTCTCCGCGCAAAAGATCCGACTCGAAAAAGAATGGCGGCGGGCGATCCTCCATTCGTGCGATGGAAGGCGATGCGAGCGTCACGACGGAAGGCGTCGACGCGGCGCTTGCAGCCTCGCTTGCGGAAATCGACGGCTTTATCCGCGGCGCGAGGAAAGGCGGCGGCGCGCCCGGCCCTTCGTCGGCTTCGTCCGGCGCATGTGCAATGCGCCCGGCTGCGACTTCGCCGGCGCCGGATTCGGCGTTCGGCGCGAGCGTTTCGCGCGCTGTCGGCGCCGGGCTCGCCGGAGCAGTGATCGCCGGAACCGCGATCGAAGGCGGCGGTTCGGCGGGCCAGACGGTCGGCCGGCTAAGCGCATAGGCGAGGAACGCCGCCCCGCCCGCGAGAACGCCGAGCGCGGCGGCGGCCGCCAGCGGCGCGCGGCGCTCCGCGCCTTCGGGCAGGCGGAGCCGAAATCGGGGATTATCGTTCAATTGGCGCATTCTCGGCGGCGTATCTCTCATTTGCGCTGGCGCATTAGTCAATGTTTCGCGCGCAATCGTTTATGCCAATATGGATTTAAGTCCCGGCCTCGCTTTTTCGGTCAATTTTCGCCATTGTGTAATGACTTTTGTAAGGCGCGAGCCGACGCGGGGGGCGACCGGCCGGGGGCGAAAGCGTTGCGCGCGGGAGCCGTCTGATGGGGAAGATTGCGCGTTTGATCGTCGGCGCGGGGCTCGTTCTCGTCCTGACCGGTCTCGGGCTCTATTTTCTGCGCGCGCCGATCGCGGCGGCCGCCGTCAATCAGATTATGATCCGCCAGGGCCTTGCAAATCCTGACGCGAAGGTTGCGGACGTTTCCCTGACCCGGTTGACGCTTTCATCGGTGCGTGCGGGCGCCGATCCGTCCGCGCCCGATCTGACGCTTGAAAATGTGGCTTTCGATTTTGACGCATCGGCGCTGATATTCAGGGGGCGGCTCAAATCCATCAGTGTTGGGGGCGGGCGCATCGTCGCCGTCTTTGACGAGCAGCGCGCAATGTCGATCGCCGGCTGGAAACGAAAGCCGAAGGCGAAGACGGCGCCGCCGCCTTTTTCGCGCCTTTCCGTTAACGCGCTTGAGGTGATCGCCCGCACGCCGGAAGGCGACGCCTCGATCGATCTTGACGGCGCGTTCGACCTGAAGGACGGCGGCGCATTCAAATTATCTTTCGGCGCGGCGCGCGCCGGGTTCGCCGCCGTTTCCGTCGCGGATGCGCGCGGCGAACTTGCGTTAGACCTTTCGCGGGAAGGCGCGGCGGAAATAAGCGGCGGCGTCAGGGGCGCCGCGGCGACAAATCTCGGCGTTGTCAGCGCCGATACGGATATATCCGGCCGTTTGGAATCATGGCGCGGCTTTTTCGGCGAAAGCGCAGGCGGCCCGGCCGGGTTCGTCGATTTCACGGTGCATTCGTCATCGATCGAAACGGATAGCGCGCCGCATCTTGCGCCCATCGCGTCGCAGGCGGCCGGCGTCGGGCGGATTCTCGCCGAGGGTGCGCTGCGCGCCGAATTTGACGCGCGCGGGGCGTCCCTTTCCGTCGCCGGCGATACGCTTGCGATCCGCACGGACCGCGGCGACGTTATCAAGATAAAAGGGAATGCGGCGCCCCTTTACGAATATGCAGGCGGCGTGCGCCGTATTTCATTCTCCGGCGAATTCGACATGCGCGCGGCGCGGGGTGAAAGCGCCTTTTCTGCAATTTCCGAAGACGGCGGGCCGTGGCGCCTTGATGGAACGGCCGATCTGTCCGAATTCAGCCTCGCCGGCGTTTTCCTCGACGGGCTGGCCGGACGCTTTGGCGGCGAGATCCGGGACGGCCGCTTTGACGGCGCCGCGAATGTTTCTACGCGCCTTAAAGGCGCGACGATCGGGCGGCTTCACGTCAATGATGCGCCAGCGGCCGGCGCGTTTTCCGTTTCCCTTTCGCCGGGCGAGCGGACGCTGCTCGCCGCGCCCGCCGAAGGCGCCTGCATCGCCATTGATCGCGCATCGATCCGCATGGACGGCATCGATATGGAAACGAGCCTCGGCGCGGCGTCGCTGTGCCCTTCGTCGGCGCCGCTTGTTTCCATAAACTGGGGCGAGGGAGGATTGACGCGGATCATCGGCGGGCTCGATGCGAAAACCGTAAATTTCCGTCTTGGCCGCACGACATTAAACGGCGCGCCGCCAGACCTGAAATTCACACTCGATTACCGGCCGGCCGAACAGACGACGCATATAAAGGGAGAGTTGTCGGGCGGGCGCGCGATCCTGAACGGGGCGTTGACGCTTTCCGGCGCGTCCGGAGAATTTACGACGGATATCGTCGGTGAATCATTGGGCGCCGACGCGGCGCTGTCCATAATGAAAGTCGCGCAGAATGTCGAGGTGGAGACAATCGCGCCGGTGAACGTTTCCGGCGCGGCGCGTCTCGCCGAAAATGTCGTCACTTTCAATTTTGACGCCGAAACGCCGTCTGGCGCGCCGCTCGGCAAGGGAAAAGGCTCGCATCAGATGGAGACCGGCGCCGGCGAGGCGGTGTTCGACTCCGGCGTCCTGACCTTCGCCCGCGCGCTCCAGCCGGACCGCATCATCCCCGCGCTCAGGGGCGTCATATCGGGCGCGACAGGTGCGGCCGATGGAACGGCGCGGTTTTCCTGGCGCCCGAACGCGCTTGAAACGTCGGCTTCGATCAATCTTGAAAATGTCTCGTTCACCGGGCCAGGCGTCGCCGTCACGCGGACCGAAGGCGTAACCGGCTCGCTCGATTTTTCATCAATGTCGCCGCCGACGACAAACGGGGACCAGACGCTCACGATCGCGAAAATAGACCTCGACGCGCTCAAACTCGAAAACGGCGCAGTGCGCTTTCGCGCGCCGGGCGACAATACGATCGAAATCATCGAAGCCGAATTTCCTTGGTTCGGCGGCGCGATCGGCGTTTACGATTCGAAAGTCGCCATAGAGGGGCGGTCTGCGGCGACGCTTCAAATCAACGATGTCGATCTTGGCGGGCTTCTCGATTACATAAATATTGAGGGGCTTTCCGGCGAGGGGCGGATAGAAGGCGTCCTCCCCTTGAGCGTTGAAGGCGGCAAGGCGCGCGTCAATGAGGGCGTCGTTTCATCGAAGGGTTCGGGCGTCATCCGCTATAAGGGGAATGCGGCGAACGCCGCCTCGCAGTCGAATGAACAAAGCGCGCTCGCTTTCGAAATACTTCGTGAACTGAGATTTGAAAAATTGTCTGCGACGATTGACGGTCCGCTCGACGGCGCGATCGATTTCAACATATTGTTTGAAGGTCACAGCCTGATCCCGGTGAAAACCGGCGGAAAAACGCAGCGTATCGACAGTCCGGTCAAGTACCGGATCACCATCAACGCGCCGATACTGAGCCTGATCGACCAGGCGATCCTGTCGAGCGATGTCAAATTGCAGATCGAACGCGCCCGCCAGTCCGCAGAGGAGGCGAAGCGCGTTGACAATTAAGGAGAATTTGTGGCCGCAGGGCGCCTTCGCCGCCCCTATTTCGACATGGCGCCGACGCATGATAGCGTCTTGACGCGGGTGATTCCCTGAAAGAGAGGGCTATAATGTCTGGAGCCAGGATCAATTTGCGGCGCGGCGCGATTATTGCGCAGGCCCTTGTGCTGTTTGTCACCGTCGCGGCTTGCGCAACGGTTAAGGTTCAGGCGCCGGATAAACCGATCGAGATCAATCTCAACGTCAATATCAAGCAGGAAGTGCTGATCCGGATGGATAAGGAGATTGAAGACCTGATCGCGAACAACCCGGATATTTTCTAGGGCTTTCCAGAAGGGATACGGTCCATGACCAGAAAATTCATCGTCGCTTCGGTTGCAACGCTCGCCGCGCTCGCCTTTTCAAATGCGGCCGATGCCGCGTCAGCCGCGATCGAAGACGCAAAAGACAATTGCATCGTCGGCGAGCAGTCGGACGGTTATCTCGGTGTTGTCGATGGCGCGGCTGCGGGCGAGGGCGTCAGGCGCGAGGTTCGCTCAATAAACCAGCAGCGCAAATCCGCTTACGCCCAGCTTGCAGCGCGCAACGGCGTGACGATTGAAGACACCGCCGCACTTACCGGCAAGAAGCTTGTCGAAAACGCCGGCTCCGGCCAGTGCGTCCAGCTCCCGGATGGGTCCTGGGTTAAACAACCCTGATATTTGGGCCGGCGGAAACCGACACGCCGAAGCGAATCATTCATAACGGAACCCTCCGATAAAGAGGGTTCCGTTTTCATGTCGACACGCCTTCCGCCAGATCTCGACGCCGTCAGCCTTTCCGCGCTCATTTCATCGCGCATCTGCCACGATCTTGTGAATCCGGTCGGCGCGCTCGCCTCCGGGCTCGAAGTCCTCGGCGATCCTTCAATGGATGAATCGATGAAAGAGGCGGCGCTCGACCTCGTTAAATCGAGTGCGGAGAAGTCGGTTGCGCTTCTGAAATATGCGCGCCTCGCCTATGGGGCGTCCGGCGGCCTCGGCGCGGAACTGCCGTTCGAGGAGGCGCGCCACGTCCTTGAGGGCATGTTCGCCTGGCAGAAGGCGAGCCTTGACTGGCGGATTGCGCCCGGCCACGCGCCCAAGGACGAGGTCAAGGCGCTGCTTGTCCTGACGGTGGCGGCCGGCGAATGCGCGCCGCGCGGCGGCGAGGTTGTCGTCGAAGGCGAAAAGGGCGTTTATGAAATCCGCGTGACCGGCCAGCGCGTCATCGTTCAGGAAGACATGTCGCGCGCGCTGGATGGCGAGGCGAGCGAGCTGAAGCCGAAATTTACGCCTCATTATCTTTCCGCGCTCGCCGCCCGCAGCGCCGGCGGCGGCGTTGAATTGAGCCATGAGGAAGGCGTCGCCTCGTTTTCGGTGCGATTTTCCGCCCGGTCCGCGCAAAGCGGTCCTTCTGCGTTAACGGCGGGCTAACCGAAAGCGGCGAAACTGCGCCCGGCCTGGAAAGGCCGGCCGCAAAGGGATCGCCTCGCTCATGAAAACCTGCCTCATCGTTGAAGATTCGAGCCTTATCCGCGAAATCGCGCTGCGAATCCTGACCGATCTCGAAATCGAAGCGAAGGAATCGGAAACCGCCGCCGACGCGCTTGACGCCTGCCGCGCGGCGAAACCCGACGTCGTTCTGCTCGACTGGGATTTGCCGTCCTTCGGCGCGCTCGATTTTCTGCGCGGCCTTGCGGAGTTTGCGCAGGAACAGCGCCCGACGATCGTTTTATGCGCGACGGAAAACGATCCGCAGCAATTCACGCTCGCCAGGGCGGCGGGCGCCGGCCATCACGTTCTAAAGCCGTTCGATCGCGCGACCATCGCGACCAAATTCGCTGAAATCGGCGTTATCGACGCCGAATGCGCGCAGGCCGCGCGCGAGACGAAATCAGCCTGAAACGAAACTGAAACAGGTCAGCCGATAACGCCGCGCTCCTTCAGCGCGGCGATTTCTTTCGCGTCTGCGAATTCTTTCAAAATATCGTCCGTATGCGATCCAAGCGCCGGCGGGGAAAGGTCGGCGCGCGCCGGCGTTTTAGAATATTTGACAGGATGAAGAACCATGCGCGCATCGCCTGCGTCGGCGCGATCGATCGGCGCCGTCATTGCGCGCGCTGCGACCTGGGGGTCGCTGAACACCGCATCGACGGTATTGATCGGCCCTGCGGGCACGCTCACCGCCTCCATGGCGGCGAGCCATTCGGCGGTTGTTTTTTCGCGCATTAAAGGCGCAATCGCGGCGACAAGGCTTTCGCGATTGGCGACGCGGCTGCGATTGGTCGCAAAGCGTTCGTCGCCGGGAAGGTCCGCCGCGCCGATTGCGGCGGCGAAAGAGGCGAACTGGCCGTCATTGCCGATCGCGATGACGATGTGGCCGTCGCTGGTGTTGAATACCTGATAAGGCGCAATGTTGGGGTGCGCATTGCCGAGGCGTCCGGGCGCTGCGCCCGAAACGAGATAATTCGTCGCCTGATTGGCGAGCATGGCGATCTGACAGTCCAGCAGGGCGACATCGACATGCTGGCCTTCGCCGGTGCGTTCGGCGTGTCGCAGCGCCGCCAGAATGGCGCCCGCCGCATACATGCCGGAAAAAAGATCGGCGACCGCAACGCCGACTTTCATCGGTTCGCCGCCCGGCGCGCCGTCTGGCTGGCCGGTGATCGACATCAGCCCGCCCATCGCCTGAATCATATAGTCATAGCCCGCGCGCGGCGCATAAGGCCCGTCCTGCCCGAAGCCCGTAATTGAACAATAAACGATCGCCGGATTGACCTTTGACAGGCTCGCATAGTCGAGGCCGTATTTTTTAAGTCCGCCGACCTTGAAATTCTCAACGACGATGTGACTGCGCGCGGCGATCTTTCTGACAAGCGCCGCGCCGGCCGGATCGGCGATGTCGATCGCAGCCGATTTCTTGTTCCGGTTGGCGGACAGGAAATAGGCGGCGTCAGTCGTCTCGCCTGCGGCGTTTTCAAGAAAGGGCGGGCCCCAGCCGCGCGTGTCGTCGCCCGAGCCGGGGCGTTCGATCTTGATGACTTCCGCGCCGAGATCGCCAAGCATCTGGCTCGCCCATGGGCCGGCGAGAACCCGGGAAAGATCGAGGACGCGAACGCCGTCAAGCGCGGTTTTGTTTTTTGATGAGGATGTCATGGCGCGAACATAGAGCCGGCTTCGCAACGTTCAAGATGGCTGTGCGGCCGGTTTGACCGCGGACGGAGAAAACCCGATAGTTTCAGCCGAATGGGAAGCGCTCAGGAAAAAAGGGAGACGCTATGAAGGGCCTGATGATGGATCGTCAGCTGTTGACGACGGAAATTCTGACCCATGCCGTCGCCAATTTCCGGAACACGGAAATCGTGACGCGAACCGTCGAAGGCCCGATCCACCGCTATACGGTCGGCGAGTCTGAAAAGCGCATCTGCCGGCTGGCCAACGCCCTGAAGCGCCTCGGCGTCAAATTCGGCGATCGCGTCGGCGTCATCGGCTGGAACACCTATCGCCAGTTTGAAATGTATTACGCCGTCGGCGGCATCGGCGCCGTCCTGCATACGGTCAATCCGCGCCTTGGTCCCGAAAACGCCGCTTTCGTCATCAATCACGCCGAAGACAGTTACCTGTTTTACGATTTGACTTTCGCCCCGCTCGTCGCGGCATTGCGCGACAAGCTGAAAACGGTGAAAAAATTCGTCCTCCTGACCGACGACGAACACGCACGGAAAACGGGGGCGGGCGATGATTCCTATGAGGGTCTCATCGCCGGCGAGGCTGATAGTTTCGACTGGCCCGAATTCGACGAAAACACCGCCGTCGCCATGTGCTACACATCCGGAACGACGGGCGATCCCAAGGGCGTCGTTTACTCGCACCGCTCGTGCCTCATACAAACTTTTGCAAGCTGCCTGCCGACGGCGCTCGGCTGCAAGGAAGGCGACGTTCTCCTTCCCGTCGTTCCGATGTTCCACGTCAATGCGTGGAATACGCCCTATTCGGCCTTGATGGTCGGCGCCAAGCAGGTTTTTCCCGGGCCCCGGCTCGACGGCGAAGGCCTCTACGAATTGCTGGCGGCGGAAAAGGTCAATTATTCGCTCGGCGTGCCGACGGTCTGGCTCGGGCTCCTTCAATATATGGAGAAAACGGGAAAGACGCTGCCGCATCTTCGCAAGGGATTGAGCGGCGGATCGGCGCTGCCTGAGGCGCTCATTCGCGGGTTTGAAAAGGTAGGCATCGAGCTACAGCAGGGCTGGGGCATGACCGAGATGAGCCCGATCGGCACCGTAAACGTATTGCCGGAGCGGATTTCCTCCCTGCCGCTGGAAGACCGCATCAAATATCAGCTAAAGGCGGGCCGCTCCCTGCCGCTCGTCAATATGCGAATCGTTTCGGATGACGGGGAAATCCTGCCGCGAGACGGCGTTTCTGACGGCCGCCTCCAGGTGCGCGGACCGTCGATTGTCAGCGCCTATTACAAGCAGGATGCGCCGGCGCTGACAGAAGACGGCTGGTTCGACACGGGCGATGTCGCGATCCTCGACGGGGAAGGGTTCCTGCAGATCACCGATCGCGCCAAGGACGTCATCAAGACCGGCGGCGAATGGGTGTCGTCTATCGATATCGAAAACGCGGCCCTGCTTCATCCCGGCGTTGCGAATGCGGCCGTGATCGGCGTTGCGCATCCCCGCTGGCAGGAGCGCCCGCTTCTGATCGTCGTCAAACGCGAAGGAAAAGATCCGTCGCCGGACGAAATCAGGGAATTCCTGAAAGGCAAACTTGACAAGATCGCCTGGCCCGATGCGGTCGAATTCGTTCCCGAATTGCCGCTCGGCGCGACCGGAAAAGTGCTGAAAACCGAATTGCGAAAGAAATTCAAGGGGTATGTCCTGCCGGCCTAGCAGGCGGGCCGGCAAGCGGACTGGCAAGTGCGCTGCGCGGAAAGCGGCGCTCAGCCCCTGGCGGAATTGCGCATTTTCTCGCGCAGGAAATCGATCGGTTTCAATCCGGTTTTCGTTTCGTAATGCCAATAGGTCCAGCCATTGCAGGCTTCGGCCTTTTGAACATGCGCGCCGATCTTGTGTATCGACCCTTCAACGGCGCCGTCCGGTCCCTTAACTGCGATCGACCCGTCGGCGCGCACGCGCGCAACGTGCTTTTTCTGCGGCGCATAAAGTTCTTCGCCGGGTTTTATGAGCCCTTTTTCAACGATCGATCCGAAGGGAACGCGCGGCGCCGACCGCCTGGATGGCGTTACGGCGAGCGACTGCGCTTCTGAGGGCTTCACCGCCGCGATCCGTTTCGCCGCCGCCGCGATATAATCCGCATCGCGATCAATGCCGATAAAGCGCCGGCCGAGCATCTTTGCGACCGCGCCGGTTGTGCCTGACCCGAAAAACGGATCGACAACGATGTCGCCCGGGTTGGTCGTCGCAAGCAGGATGCGATAAAGCAGCGCTTCGGGTTTTTGCGTCGGGTGGACCTTCGAGCCGGTTGCGCCCTTAAGCCTTTCATTGCCGGTGCAGATCGGCATCAGCCAGTCGGAGCGCATCTGCAAATCGTCGTTCGCCGTTTTCAGCGCCGAATAGTTGAACGTCGGCCGCGACTCCTTCGATTTCGACGCCCAGATCAGCGTTTCATGCGCATTGGTGAAGCGCGTGCCGCGGAAATTCGGCATCGGGTTCGTTTTCACCCAGATAACATCGTTCAGCAGCCAGTAGCCGAGATTTTGAAGCGCCGATCCGACGCGGAAAATATTGTGGTAAGAGCCGATCACCCATATCGCGCCGTCGGGTTTCAGGATGCGCCGGGCCTCTTCAAGCCAGGCGCGCGTGAATGCGTCATAATCCCTGAATGACCCGAATTTGTCCCAGTCATCGTCAACGCCGGCGACGCGGCTGTTGTCGGGGCGCGTTAAATCTCCGCCCAGTTGAAGATTATAGGGCGGGTCCGCAAAAACGAGATCGGCGAAATTATCGGGCAGGGCGCGAAGCGCTTCGATGGAATCGCCGGCGATAATCTTGTCGAGGCAATCGTCGGCCTTGCGCAGCGGCGCCGAAATGGATTTGACGAGGTTCGAATTCAACGCCGCCGTTTTTTTTGTCGCCGCTTTCGCACGCGCCATGTCTTCGCCTCCCGCACAAGGACGCGGAGAATGAGTCACCGCAGACTCGCCGTCAACAAAAAATGTTTGGATTCAATATCTTAACGAAGGTTACCGATTCCTTGACAGGAGACTCGTTGACGAGGCTTCATACAACATCTTGTGGATTGGGGCGAATGAACGCCGGTGATGTGGGGTCACGCCGTATTCGTCGAGCGCTGCGCGATGGGCCGGCGCCGCATAACCTTTGTTCGATTGCCATTGATAATTCGGATAATCGCGCGCCAGTTCGAGCATCATGCGGTCGCGTGTCGTCTTTGCGATGATGGAGGCGGCGGCGATCGACATCGATTTCGCATCGCCTTTGACCACCGTATAGGCGGGGCAGGCGACTTTCGGTTTGATGTTTCCATCGACCAGCGCAATCGCCGGCGCGACAGGAAGGTTCGCCACCGCGCGCTCCATCGCCAGCAACGAAGCGCGCAAAATGTTCATCGTGTCGATTTCCTCGACGCTGGCGACGCCGACGCCGATACGCGACGATTTCCAGAGCGCGGCGGCGAGTTCGCGCCGGCGTTTTTCCGTCAGGGTTTTCGAATCGCGCAATCCGCCCGGCGTGTTTCCACGATCGAGAATGACCGCGGCGGCGACCACCGGTCCCGCCCAGGGGCCGCGCCCGGCTTCGTCGACGCCGGCCACGGGGTCCGAAAACTCGTCTTCAATCTCGAAGGTCGGTGAAATGGCCATGAAAAACGTTTCTTTAAAGAAACAAACTAGCCGCGATTCGGCCCGGCTGCGAAATGCGGGCGAACAGGCGGCGTCGCGCCCGGCCAACCGCCTCTACCTTCGCCTAGCCTTTCGCCTTATGCGCTTTTTCAAACGCGGCCGTCTGCTCGGGCGTCGCCTCCTTGTGGTGGCGCTTTTTCCATTCATCGTAAGCCATGCCGTAAATGAGTTCGCGCGCCTCGTCCTTCGACATCTCAAGGCCGCGCGCATCAGCCGCCTGCCTTGTCCAGTCGGCGAGGCAATTGCGGCAGAAACCTGCGAGAATCATGAGGTCGATATTTTGAACGTCGCTTCTTGCGCGCAAATGTTCGACGAGCCGGCGAAACGCCGCAGCTTCCAGCTCCGTCTTCAATCCCGGATTTATTTCGGTCATGCGCGCGCTCCAGTTGAAACAAGTCTCTTCGGTTGCCTGCGGCCGCAATAACGCTCGCGGCCTTTTTGACTTTGGCGTTGACGCGGGCGCGGTGCAACGGCGCGCTGCGGTTAGGGCGGAAAAATTCCCGCAGGAGCGGCGAGACCGCTTTCCCAGGCCCCGGCGTTCGGGCGCCCTGACGCCCCGCTCAGAAAAGCGTCAATTGCGCGGCCGCGCCATCGGGCCGCCGAAAGAGATTCAGGTCGAATTTCGGCGGTTCGGCGGGAAAGCCAAGGCGCTGCGCGGCTTTCTCAAATCGCTGGGCGATCAATTTAGCGACGACGCTGCGCGGCGATTTCGCGCGCGAATATTCAATGTCGTAATCGCGCCCGCCGTTCATTTCGCGAATCTGGCGCATAACGCGCGCCGCGCGATCGGGGCGCTCGGCCACCAGCCATTCGCGGAACAGATGCGCAATTTCAAGCGGCAGACGGATAATCGTGTAGCCGGCCCAATCGGCGCCGGCGTTCCTCGCCGCATCAAGCAGGTCTTCGATTTCATGATCGTTCAGCCCCGGGATTATCGGCGCCGTCATGACGCCGACCGGAACGCCGGCCGCTTTAAGCGCTTTTATCGAGCCGAGGCGCCGCGTCGGCGTGGATGCGCGCGGCTCCATCGCGCGCGCCAGCTTTGCATCGAGCGTCGTCACCGACAACATTGTCCTGACGATCCGCGCCTGCGCCATCGGCGCCAGCAAATCGATATCGCGTTCGATAAGCGATGATTTCGTCAACACCGAAACCGGGTGATTGAATTTTGCCAGCGCCGAAAGGATGCCGCGCATCAAGCGCTGTTTGCGTTCGACCGGTTGATAGGGATCGGTATTCGTCCCGATTGCAATATGGCGCGGTTTGTAATTCCGGGCGCCGAGTTCGCGTTCAAGCAGTGCGGGCGCGTTCGGTTTGGCGAAAATTTTCGTTTCAAAATCGAGACCGGCCGAAAGACCGTAATAGGCGTGCGTCGGGCGCGCGAAACAATAAACGCATCCATGTTCGCATCCCCGATAGGGATTAATCGAACGATCAAAGCCGACATAGGGGCTCGAAACGTAATTGATGATTGTTCTCGGCGTCTCAAGCGTCAGTTCCGTCTTGCCGGCGGATTCGGGCGCGGTTTCCCATCCGTCGTCGATATCTTCGCGCGACAGACGCTCATATCGTCCGGAGACGTTTGAGCGCGCGCCGCGACCCTTCGCGGGGGCTGGCGGTCTTGCCTCTGTCGGGCTGCGAGAGGCGGGCGAAGGATCAGCGGCGCGCGTCATCGAGGAACTCTAACGGCTAAAAAGAACAAAGCAAGAACATTTTTTCCATAGGAATGTGATCTGGGACGTCTTTCTTCGCCGCGCCAGCGGCGATAACGCCATTTGATGCATGAACGCGCGCCTGTCTCCGTAATTATCCCGACCTTGAACGCTGCAGGGCGCCTGCCATCGACCCTCGCGCCTCTCGCGGCGGCTTCTATCGGCGGGCTGATCCGGGAGGTCGTGATATCGGACGGAGGGTCTGGGGATAATGTGGAAGCTGTCGCCGACGCCGCAGGCGCCGTTTTTCTCCGGGGCGAAAAAGGCCGCGGCGGCCAGCTTGCGCGCGGCGCCGATGCGGCGCGCGGACGCTGGCTGCTTTTCCTGCACGCCGACACGATCCTCTCCGACGGCTGGGATGACGAGGTTCGCCGATTCATCGAACGCGGCGATGAACAGGCCGGCGTATTCACGCTGAAGTTTGACGATTCGGGGCTTGCACCCGCGCTTGTCGCGCTTGGCGCAATGATCCGTACGCGCCTGTTCTCCGCGCCCTATGGCGATCAGGGGCTTGTCATCTCGCGCGCGCTTTACGATCAGGTCGGCGCCTTCGCCGACATGCCGATTTTCGAGGATGTCGAATTCGTCAACCGCCTTGTCCGCCTCAAAGGGCGCGGCGCGCTCGCCGTCCTGAAGTCGCGCGCCGTAACTTCCCCCGACCGTTACAGGAGGGACGGGTATTTGCGCCGCGTTCTGAAGAACGCGCGCTGCACCTATATGTATCGCATGGGTGTTCCGCCGGAAAAAATTCTCGCATCCTACGAATGAGAGGGACACTGATCATATTCGTAAAGGCGCCGGTTGCAGGCCGCGTAAAAACGCGCCTCGCCGCCGAAACGGGCGCCGCGCGCGCCGCGATGATTTTCCGGATATTGACGGCGAACACGATCGCCGCCGTTTCAAAGGGGCCGTGGCGAACGATGATCGCGGTCGACCCGCCGGCTGCGGCCGGCCGTTTCGGCGCCTTGTGGCCGCGACGGTTCGATCGCCTCATCCAGTCGCGGGGCGATCTCGGCCGGCGCATGGGCGATGCGTTCGCGCGTACCCCGCGCGGGCCTAAAATTATTATCGGCGCCGACGCGCCCGATATTCGCGCGGCACATATTCGGGCCGCATTCCGCGCGCTTGCCGGTCACGATGCGGTGTTCGGGCCGGCCGCCGATGGCGGCTACTGGCTGATAGGTCTGGCCGGAAGGCGCCCCGCTGCGGGCCTGTTTGACGGCGTTAGATGGTCAAGCGCCTATACGCTCGCCGACACTGTCAAAAATCTCGCCGCGTCCCGGATATTCATGCTTGCGACGTTGCAGGACATTGATAACGGCGCAGATCTTAAAACCCACGGCGCGCGCGCTTTCTCACGGACGAATATTCGACGTTGAACCGGGTGCATCCGCGCCGCGCAGGACGCTTCTTCGCCACGCTCCAGCGACGGTCTTCTCCCTAAAAGTTGAATTTTACGGCGAGCGTATATCTCCGGCCGATCGGATCATAGTATTCCGGCGCGAAGTTTCCGAACGAGCCGAATGCGGCGATTTGCGGTTTCCTGTCGGCGATGTTCTGGACATTCGCCTGAATATAGGCGCGGTCCGACACATCATAACGCGCGGCGAGGTCGAGATACAAAGCGGGCGCCACACGCGCCTCGGGAATTTCGGTATCGATAGTGCGAACGCGCCCGCGCCGATTCGCGTAGGCGACAAAACTCCATCCGCCGACATCCGCGCCAAGCGACACGAGGGTTCGGTGTTTGGGAAAATCGATCAGCCCGTCCAGCCGGCGCAGGTTTTCGCCGTCATAGTTCAGCAAGACGCGGTCGGTATAGGTGTGAAGCGCGCTGACCCAGATCGAATCGAAAAAGGGAACATAGCCCGGCTTGGTCGAATAGCGCGCCTCAAGGTCGAGACCGCGCCAGTTCAACTCGCCGTCATTCATGCGCAAAATATCGTATGAAATGACCTGACGGGTGATCGGATCCCTGACGATCGCGGGCGCGCCGGTGCCGGGGTTTGCCCCGCAATGCGGGCTTGAAAGACTCTGACTGAGGTAACAGGTGAAAAGCGAATCATTTGCGACGCTTACGGCGTCGCGAATTTCATAATCCAGCCACGTCGCCGTCAGTTGAAGGCGGCCGGGTATCGCCGTCGTAAATTCCGTCGGCGTGATCGACACGCCATAGATCCTGCTTCGAATTTTTTCAGGTTCGAGTTTCGGGTTCCCGAATTCCGTCGTGGTTGCAAGTGATGCGGTCTGTTGAAAACCGGGCGTTACGCCCAGAGCGCCGGCGCTTGCGCAATTTTCGGCGATCGTTGCGTTCTCTGCTATAAATTGCGGCGAACACGGATCGACAAAGAAATTTTCAAGCGTCGCGCCAACGCTGTATAGCTCAATCGTATTCGGCGCGCGCGCGCCGACGAATTGGCGGGTGAACAGCGAAACGCCTCTAGCGGGCCGCCAATCGAATCCGCCCTCGAAATTCATCGATGTTCCGGACGCTGAGGATTGCGAGACCCGCATGGCGATACTCGCA
This sequence comes from Parvularculaceae bacterium, assembly GCA_020446945.1. Taxonomy (GTDB): domain Bacteria; phylum Pseudomonadota; class Alphaproteobacteria; order Caulobacterales; family Parvularculaceae; genus Amphiplicatus. The sequence continues at coordinate 43,826 of JAGRDS010000005.1, read as the reverse complement.
TCTGCATCGCCGAAATAATCGAGAGCGCGAAATAGCGGCGAATCTATATTCGCGAAAACATCGAGCGCCTTTTCACTGTTGCGCTGATCGCCGTTGAAAACGAGGCCGACCGGCAATGCGCCAGGCGGCGTTTCGTTTACTGTTTCGTATGCGGATCGGCGCAATTCAACGCCCGCGGAAAAACGTCCGTCCTCATTCTCGCCGAATCTTATCGGCGTTGATATGCTGGCTGATAGTTCATGCTCGCGCGTTCGAACGATATTTCGAACTTCAGCCGTTCGGATAAAGTCGATCGCGTCTTTTGAGATGGACGGGGTATTGAAAAAATCGACAATGGCGCAGCCGGCCGTCGCCGCGCATGCCGCCGGATCGAGCGCAATCTGCAATTTCGCCAGGTCGATCCGGTCGCTATTCTTTGAAACCGTTCGGTTGCCGCCCAGGCGATAGGAAACGGCGAGTGTCGCGCCGTCCTCGCTTTCGCGTTCGAGTGAGGCGGCGAAATCACCATAGCGGCGGTCGACCCGCAACAGTCTCGGTCCGAGTTCGGCGTAACGGTGTTCGAAAATGACAGCGCGCGCGGCCGGGCCGAATTGCGCGGCGACCAGATCGCGAATTGACTGCGGCAATGTCGGATTGGCGAGATCGATGACTGCGGCGTCGCCCGAGTTTTTGCCGAAGCCGCGCGACAGCACGGCGGGCAGCGGCGCCAGTTGCCCGTCGGTCGCCGAAACACCCGCGTGGTATTCGAGATTCAACCGCCACTTATCGGCGACGTCGCCGTTAAAAGAGATCTGCCCCAGCAGCCGGTCGTTCGGCAAGGTCAATGATTGCCATGCGGACCAGTTGTAAAGCTGATTGGCGGCGCCGACAAATCGTTCAATTGAGCCGTCGGCTCGCGGTATCCACGTATCGTTGTTTGAAAACGGCGCGAGTTCGCCATTGTCGAGAAGAACGGCCGCAAACCGGCCGGAATCCGTTGTCCCGCTGCCTCCGAAATCGGGAACGAAAACAGCGCCCGGCGCGTCGCTGCGAATACCGTTAAGCGCAAATCCGTAGGGGGTTTTTGAAAACGGCCGATCGGCGCCGATCAATCCTTCAACGCGCGTCGCATCTATGCCGACGGTTATGTTGCCGAAATTTTCGAAACTGCGCCCCGCTAGCGCGTAAAGCGAAAGCGTTTCGGCGTCGCCCCGTTCGGAGATTCCGCCTCTCACGCCGGCTTCCACGCCGTCCAGATTGGATTTGGTGACGAAATTGATGGCGCCGGCGACGGCCGCCGAACCATATCTCGCCCCGCCTGGCTGGTTTACGACTTCAATTCGTTCGATAAAGGGTTGCGCGATCGAATTGAGATCGAACCCGCCGATGTCGCCATTGCCGCCCGACGTGAGCGCGCCGCGACGCCCGTTCACAAGCACCATCGTGCGTTTGGGTCCAAGGCCGCGAAGGTCTGCAAGGCTGATCCCGGCGGCGGAACCGAACAACGCCGTATTCGCAGGCGTGAAGGACGAGACCGACTGCGGCAGGCCGTAGATCGCCTCAGCAATGTTCGCCGCATTCAGATATGAAAGGTCTTCGGAGCTGAATTTAAATAGCCTTTTCGACCCGGCCGTTTCCGCCGCGAAAGGCATCGACGCCATGACGACGATCGTATCGATCTGGTCGTGCGCGGAGGGCGGCGCGATGGATTCCACGGCAGGGGCGAACACGGCGGGCGCGGCCTGCGTAATGGCGAAAGTCTTGTCGGCGACGCGGTGCAGCTCAAGGTTTACGGAGCCGAGTTTGCGCCTCAATTCCCTTTCGGAATTTCTGTCGGGTTCGACGAGACCGATCGTCTTGTCGGAAATGATCCTGCTGTCGAAAATAAACGAAAGTCCGAGCTGGTCGGACAGGGAATCGAGGATCGCTTCGACGGGAAACAGCGCGGCGCCGGACGATCTGAACGACGTGTTTGGAAAAATGGCCGAGGTCCGCTCCGCTTCCGGCGATTCAGCATCGCTCGCATGCGAAACGCCGCCCGCCGCGGCGAGCGTTGAAATCAGACTTATGACGAGTAAGGGTCTCATTCGCCGGACGGGTTTTCCTCAAGGACGATGCGATCTCCGTCAACGCGGCTCGTGAGATTGAATGCGCGCGAAAGCGCCTTCACCGCCGTATCGGCATGGCGGATATCGAATTCGCCGGTTACGGGAAGTTGCGCGAGATGCGCGTCGTCGATAGCGATCGGCGTGCTGAAATAACGGTTCAGGGCGACAACAGCCTCGCCGAGCGGCTTTTCGCGGAAACGAACTTTGCCGTGGCGCCAGGCGTGAACGAGGGCCGGATCGTAACGGCGCACCTGGCCGATCATCCCGTCGGGGCCGATTTCAACCATGTCGCCGGCGAGAAGCGTCGAAGACTGGCCGCGCAAGGGTTTGACATCGACGACGCCGGTCAGGACATGAACATTCGCGCGCCCATCGGTCGAGGCTACGCTGAATGACGTTCCTGTAACTGCGATTTCCGCATAGGCGGTTTTGACGACGAAAGGCCGCGATCTGTCTTTCTCGACATTGAAAAAGGCTTCGCCCTGTTCAAGCCCGACGGCGCGGCGGCGTTTGTCATAATCTACGCGAACGAGAGAAGCGGTGTTGAGTTCGATCTCGCTGCCGTCCTCAAGCTCGATTTCACGAAATTGACCGACCGCGGTCTGATAGGATTGCGGCGCGCCGGTATTCGGCGCGATAAAAAGCGTAACGACGATTGTCGCCGCCGCGATGGCGAGCGTCGCAGCGATATTCCTGAGCGACGGCGAAAAGCGCCGTTTGCTCGCCGCCTTCAAATTGAGGTCGCGCTCGAATTCGCCGGCGAGCAATTGTTCGCCATAGGCGTCGGCCTCGCCGAGCAGCGACTGAAGCTCGGCGAGAGCGGCGGCGTTCTCCGGCGATTGCGCGGTCCACCGTTTCATCTCCGCCTGTTCGTCCGCGGTCATTTCCCCCGACATCAACCGCGCTGTCCAATAGGCGGCCTTATCGTCCGGATCTTCTCCGGGCGAGAGTCCTGTGAGCCTTCTTGTCATTTTCATTCTTCATTTTGTTTTTCTGTTTTTCTTACGCACGTCTGGTTTTACGCCCGTTCCCGCCGGCTGGGCAGCGGAACGACTTTGGAATCGAGCTCCGCCTCGCGGGCGGCTTTTCGCAACGCTTTCAGGGCGGCGATAATGTATTTTTCAACGCTGCTTTCGGAAACGCCAAGCTCGGCGGCGATTTCACGATAGGTCTTTTCTTCAAAGCGGCTCAGGATGAATGCGCGCCGCGCCTGATCGGGAAGCGCGTTGATCGCGGCGATTGAGGCGGCGACCTCTTCGCGCGCCATTGCGGTCGCCTCGGGCGAGGGCGACTGGCTCGCCACCTGCTCGACCGCCTCGGGCGAATAATCGCTGGACGGCTGGGCCGTCAGCTTTTGAAGCCGCTTGCGCGCGCGAAATTCATTCGCCGCCAGATTGGCCGCGGTTTTGAACAATAGCGCCTGCGGATTTTCAATCGTCTGGGTCTGGGCGTAACGCCAGACGCGCAGATAAGCACTTTGCGCGATGTCGCGCGCGATCTCGATGTCGCCGAATTTCTGGGCGAGCCAACGCACCAGCATCCGATCGTGCCGACGGATAGCTCCGTCGACCGCTTTCGAACCTGTGTCGCCGCTTTCACTACGGCTGTCGCCGATCTCCTCCACGCGCTCACTTCCCTTTTGAAACGGCGAATTAGCAGCCGTTCGCACGTTCCCGCCTTTCCTGCGCCGCGCTGACCCGATTTTTATTGAGGGGTTTTCATTGCGCGGTGTCTGTATGGCGTGACGTCGATGGTGAGCCCGTCGATAGTCCTCCAGTTAGACTGGTCGGAATGTGTTCAAGACATTCCGACCGCTTTTGGACCTTAGCCCTGGCTAGCATCCGGGCGCAATATCACCCGCCGATCCGGTATGTTGCTATTTTACAACAACCTTAATCCGATCCCGATCCGGGACTGAGGGGCGCCGCCCCGCGGCTGTCTCTCGTCATGCGCAGGGCTGCGGAGTTCCGGACATGTCCGGCCCGGAGCCGAATGCGCGTCACAAACAAACCTCAACTGGATAGGGGCTTTCATGCATAATAAAATGACAAAGAGACGGGAGAGCGGGCTCCTGTCGCGCGTCTCGGTGTTGGCGCTGGCGTCTGCGGTCGCGCCGCAGATGGCGTTTGCGCAGGCGGACGACGAAATCATCGTTACAGGCTCGCGCATCCCGTCCACCAACTCGGTAGCGACCAGCCCGGTCACCACGATCGGGAACGTCGAATTCGACATTCGCGGCACGACGCGCGTTGAAGATCTCGTCAACACGCTGCCCCAGGCTTTCGCCGCCCAGGGGTCGAACGCATCGAACGGCGCGTCCGGTACGGCGCAGGTCAACCTGCGCGGCCTCGGCGCGCAGCGCACGCTCGTCCTCGTCGACGGCCGCCGTCTCCAATATGGCGGCGTGACGTCTTCGGCGCCGTCTTCGGCCGCCGACCTTAACCAGATTCCGGCCGCCCTCGTGGAGCGCGTCGATGTCCTGACCGGCGGCGCCTCGGCCGTTTACGGTTCGGACGCGATCGCCGGCGTCGTCAACTTCATCATGATCGACGATTTCGAGGGCGTTCGCATCGACGGCCAGCTCGCCGGCTATCAGCACTCGAACAATGACCAGACGAACCAGGACATCCTGAACCGCAGCGGTTTCGGCGTTCCGGAAAAAGGCGTTTTCGACGGCAAGGGCCAGGAGATCACGCTTATCGTCGGCGCCAATACGGAAGACGGTCGCGGCAATGTGACGGCCTATGCCGGCTATCGCAATAACGACGCTGTCTCGCAGGACACGCGCGATTACTCGCGTTGCCAGTACGGCGGCGGCGCGTTCAGCGCCGGACTTCCTTTCGGTTTCGGCTGTTCGGGTTCTCCGACAACGCCGAACGGCGTTTTCGCCACGCCGAACGGCACCTGGACGCTCGACCAGAACGGCCCCGGCAACACGTTCCGTCCGACCGACGCATTCAACAATGCGCTTTCGCCGGACGTTTACAACTTCGCGCCGACCAACTTCTATCAGCGCCCGGACGAGCGTTACATTCTCGGCGCATTCGCGCGTTACGAAATCAACGAACATGTCGAAGCCTATACGCAGGCGATGTTCTATGATTACACATCGGATGCGCAGATCGCGTTCTCCGGCACGTTCTTCGTGCCGTCGAGCATCAACTGCAACAATCCGTTCATCTCCAGCACGCCGGGCGCCGGCGGCTTCAGCCAGCTCGACGCGATCTGCGGCACGACCGACGCGGCGGGCGCGGTTGTTCCGGGTTCTGGCGTTACGACCGGATCTGCGACGCTGTATCCGGGCAAGCGCCTTGTTGAAACGGGCGCGGGCCGCAACGACCACATTCGTCTGACGAGCTACCGCATCGTCGCCGGCCTTCGCGGCGATATTGCGGACGGATGGACGTATGACGCCTATTTCCAGTACGCCAATACGCATAACGCCCAGCGTTACCAGAACGACGTTTCGCTGACGCGCCTTCTGCGCGCCCTCAACGTTGTCGATGTGGGCGGCGTGCCGACCTGTCAATCGGTTGTAGACGGCACCGATCCGAACTGTATTCCTATGAATCTGTTCCAGATCGGCGGGGTCACTCCGGCGGCGGCGCAATATGTTTCCGTGCCTTCGTTCCAGGACGGCGACGTGTTCCAGTATCTCGGTCAGGTGACTTTCACGGGCGACCTCGGCCAGTACGGATTGAAAACGCCGTGGGCCGAAAGCGGCGTATCGATCGCCGGCGGTGTCGAATGGCGCAAGGATTCCCTCAACTACAATCCCGACTTCCAGTTCCAGTCGGGCGATCTCGTGGGGCAGGGCGGATCGACGCCGCCGATCAGCGCCAGCGTCGAAAACACCGACTACTTCATCGAAGCGGAAATTCCGCTCGTCGAAGGCATGGCCTTCGCTGAACGCTTCGCTTTCAACGGCGGTTACAGGCGTTCGGACGTTTCGTCGTCGAGTTCCTACTCGACCTGGAAACTTCAGGGCGACTGGCAGATCACGCCGGAAATCCGCGTTCGCGGCGGCTGGCAACGCGCTGCGCGCGCGCCGAACGTCATCGAGACGTTCCGTCCGCAGTTTATCGGCCTGACGGCGCTTCAAACCGGCGCCAACTCGCTCAGCGACCCCTGCGCCGGCGCGACGCCGAACGCAACTTTGGCGCAATGCGCCAATACGGGCGTGACGCCCGCGCAATACGGTTCGATCGGCTCCAACCCGGCGAACCAGTACAACGCGCTGTTCGGCGGCAGCACGAATCTCGTGCCTGAAGTCTCCGACACCTATACGGTCGGCGTCGTGCTGACGCCGGGCGATCTGATCCCCGGCAACCTCTTCGTGTCGGTCGATTATTTCGACATCTTCGTCGACGGCTTCATTGCGGCGCCGTCCGCGCAGAACATCATCAACACCTGTCTGGCGACGGGCGACGCGAATTCTTGCGGCCTCATCCGTCGTTCGCCGAGCAACGGCTCCCTGTTCCTCGCGAACAGCGGCCCGAACGCCGGCCTGTTTACGCTGCTGAACACCAATACGGGTTCGCTCGCGACCAAGGGCATCGATCTCAACGCCAATTACAGCCTTGATCTCGGAAGCGCCGGCGGTCTTTCGTTCGACCTCGTCGGCACCTACCTCATCGACTACCTCGTCGAGGAAGTCGACGGCGCGACGCCGATCGCCTGCGACGGCAAGTTCGGCGGCACCTGCGACACCTATTCGGGCGTTCCGCTGCCGGTTTGGCGTCACAAGCTGCGTACGACCTGGGAAACGCCGTTCGGCGTCGACGCCTCGGTCACCTGGCGTTACTTCACGTCGGTCGACCAGTTCGGCATCGCCAATCCGGATGCGAGCGTCAATCGCAACCACACGCTCGGCAGCCGCAATTATATCGACCTCGCGGCTTCCTATAACGTGACGGAGAAGTGGAACGTCCGCATCGGGGTGAACAATCTCCTCGACAAGGATCCGCCGCTCACCTCGCTTCAGTCCGGCTTCTCGAACGGCAACACCTATCCGCAAACCTATGATGCGCTGGGTCGTTACATGTTCGTCGGCACGACGATCGACTTCTAACGATCGTCCGCAACCAGGACTTCGACGGCGGGCCTTCGGGCTCGCCGTTTTTTATTGCGCCGATTTTTCGTGCAAAACCTTTTCGCAGACCGTTCGCCGCGCAATCAGGGCCAGTGAAAAAGCCCGCCCCTTATCGGGGCGGGCTTCATCAATTCGTGAAGCGATTTTCAGAAGCTCAGGCGAGCGCCGCGAGCTGGGATTCGCTGACGACGCGCTCAAACGGCTCCTGCTCGTTCTTGATGCGATATTGCAGCTTGCCGCCCTGCGGGGGTAGCGCGGCCGTCACCTTGAACTCGATCCCATGCTTGAACCACATGCCCGACGTCGAAACGACGCGAACGCCTTCGCCGACGGAAAACCTGTGGCGTTCGACGGGGCTCGGCTCACGCGGCTTGATGATCGATATGGTCGTCGGGGCCGTTTTCGCCGTAACCGACTTGCGCCGGCGCGCCGCCGCCGCCGCGATAAGCTCTCGCCGGCGCGCGGGGTCGAATTCCTTTTTCTTCGCCGGTTTCTTTGCGGCGATCTTTTTCACGGCCGCATCCTTTGCGGGCTTGTTCGAATTTGCAGGGGCCTTTGAAATTTTCGGCCTCGGCTTCGCCGATGCGGCGGCGGCCTTGGATTTCGGCGCGGTCGTCGCTTTCGCGGCCGAAGGTTTTTTAACTGCGGGCTTTTTGGCGGCCGGTTTTTCAGCGACGGGCTTTTTGGCGACGACAGCGGCGCGCGCCTTCCTGGCGGCCGATTTGGCCGGCTTCGCGGCGTCGCGTTTGGCGGTCGTTTTGGCCGCCGGTTTCCTGGTCGCGGCGGTTTTCTTGGCGGTCATCATAGTCTCCATCACGGAACCGGGGCGGCAGGGCGGATTGCGCTCGGCGATCGAAGGCGGGTTAACGCGCGGTTAACATTCGCCCCTGTACGCACTCTACTGCGGGGGTCGCCATTGTCCAAAGCGGACCGGCGAGTTTGGGAAATAGATGCCCTTTCCGGCCCAAAATTGCAAGGCGCCGGCCCCGCTTTTCCGGTAAAAAGCCGTTGAATTTCCACGATTTAAGTAAATCCGCGACGCCGCAGGCCCCGTAACGGCGCGCCCATTCGCCTGACATGGCGGCGATTTTTGTGCGCCGCAGCGACAATCAGGCGGTTCGCGCCGTCCGCCTGTGGCAAAATCCAACCGACCGGCGTTTCAGCCGCGCAATTGTATGACGTCCGCCGACCGGCCGAGCGCGCGCATCACCGTTTCGACGATATGCGGCGCGTTCAGGCGCGCCTCGTCATACATTTTCGCCGGCGAATTGTGGTCGATATACCGGTCCGGCAGCGTCATCGTCCGCACTTTCAGGCCGCCGTCGAGGAAGCCCTGATCCGACAGGTAATGGAGGACGAAAGCCCCAAAGCCCCCGCGCGAGCCTTCCTCGATCGTCACGACGACCTCGTGATGGCGGGCGAGCTGTGCGACGAGTTCATGATCGAGCGGCTTGGCGAAACGCGCATCGGCGACCGTCGCCGAAAGTCCGTGCGCCTCCAGCGCGTCCGCGGCTTTCAAGGCTTCGCCGAGACGCGCGCCGAGCGAAAGGATCGCTATATCGGCGCCTTCGCGAACGATGCGCCCCTTGCCGATCTCAAGCGCTTTCCCGATCTGCGGCAGGTCGACGCCGACGCCTTCGCCTCGCGGGTAGCGATAGGCGATCGGCCCCTCGTCATAGGCCGCCGCCGTCGCCGTCATGTGGACGAGTTCGGCTTCGTCCGAACACGCCATGATGACCATGTTCGGCAGGCAGCCGAGATAGGCGAGATCGAACGAGCCCGCATGCGTCGGTCCGTCTGCGCCGACGAGCCCGGCGCGATCCATCGGGAAGCGAACGGGAAGTTTTTGCAGGTCGACATCGTGCTGAACGCTGTCATAGCCGCGCTGTAGAAAGGTTGAATAGATCGCGCAGAACGGTTTCATGCCGTCGGCGGCGAGACCGGCGGCGAACGTCACCGCATGCTGCTCGGCGATGCCGACATCATAGCAGCGGTCTGGAAACGCCTTTTCAAACATGTCGAGCGAGGTGCCTGACGGCATCGCGGCGGTGACGCCGACGATGCGCGGATCTTTTTCCGCTTCTTTTATCAGCGCCTGCGCGAAAACTTTCTGATAGGCGGGTGCGTTCGGCGCCGGCTTGTGCTGCTTGCCGGAAACGACATCGAACTTGACGACGCCGTGCCCCTTGTCGGCGGATTCCTCGGCCGGCGCGTAGCCCTTGCCCTTCTTGGTGACGACGTGGACGAGGACAGGTCCGTCCTCCATGTCGCGCACATTCTCCAGCACCGGGATAAGGTGATCGAGATTGTGGCCGTCGATCGGGCCGACATAATAAAAACCGAGCTCTTCAAACAGCGTCCCGCCCGTCACCATGCCGCGTCCGAATTCTTCGGCGCGCGCAAGCTTTTCATAAAGCGCCGGCGGCAGCCGGCGCAGGAACTGTTTTCCGAACTGGCGCACTTTCTGATACGCCTTGCCGGAGGATGCTCGCGCGAGATAAGCGCTCATCGCGCCGACGGGAGGCGCAATCGACATATCATTGTCATTCAGGATGACGATGAATTTCGTGCCGAGCGAACCGGCGTTGTTAAGCCCTTCATAGGCCATGCCGGCCGACATCGAACCATCGCCGATAACCGCGATCGAATGATTCGCGCCGCCGAGATGATCGCGCGCGCGCGCAAAACCCAGGGCTGCGGAAATAGAGGTTGCGGCATGCGCGGCGCCGAAGGGGTCGTATTCGCTTTCGGCGCGTTTGGTGAAACCGGAAAGTCCGCCGCCCTGACGCAACGTCCTGATGCGCTCGCGCCGGCCGGTGATCACCTTGTGCGGATAGCACTGATGGCCGACATCCCACAAAAGCCGGTCGTCCGGCGTGTTGAAAACGTAGTGGATCGCCGTCGTCAGTTCGACGACGCCGAGGCCGGAGCCGAGATGCCCGCCCGTTGAGGACACGGCGTCGATCACTTCGGCCCGCAATTCGTCCGCGAACTGGCGCAACTGGTTCTTTTGCAATTTCCGCAGGTCAGCCGGAAATTTCACCTGATCGAGCAACGGCGTATCGACGGCCATCGGAAGTCCCCTTCATCGCGCAGCGGTCTTGCGGCTGCGGTCAACGCGCGCCGGCCCGCCGGGTGTTTCTGGTTCAGCCGGCCGTTTTAGGCGGGCCGGCGTAAAAGACCACCCCTTTGAGGCTCAATTCAAGGAGAGCGTGCGGCGATTAGGGGGCGGGTGCGGCGCGGCGGCAACCATATTCCCGCAATTCATCGACTACTTCAGGGTGCAGCGGCGACGGGCGTACAATTCGATGCGAATTTGCGCGGTCGTCGTCGAATGCGCAGCGACCTCCTTTGAAGGCTCGCCGTCGCTCGCAACGCATTCCGCCTTTTCAGCAATGAAGAGATCGCCGGCATCCAGGCTGTTCTATCGCAGCATTTTTTGGGCGAGGCCGATTGCGAGGCCGATTAGTCGAAGCTCGCCGGTTCCGCCTTCGGCGCGCCGTCGGCCGAGACGACGATCTTTTCGATCTTTTCCTGCGCTGTCTTCAGTTTCGCCTCGCAATGGGCCTTAAGGGCCGCGCCGCGTTCGTAAAGCGCAATCGATTCTTCGAGGTCGACCGAGCCCTGTTCAAGCTTGCGGACGATTTCCTCAAGCTCGGCGAGGGCTTTTTCAAAGCTCAGCGATGCGGTGTCGTTCGGGGATTTCGCCATGGCGGTCTTTTGGGGCGAACGGCCTGCCTTTTCAAGGCCGGGGGATCAGCGGCGCGTGGCGCAATGTCCGGGGGATCAGCGGCGCGTGGCGCAATGTCAAGCAGCCGCCTGGCCGTATGGCGGCTTATTCGGCCGCCGCCGGCGTTTCCTTCATGCCTGCGTTTTCGCGCGCGCCCTTCGGCTCGTAGATGCGCCAGGACCAGTAATGATTGCCGCCCTCGCGCCCGGCGCGCCGCCAGCCCGAAGCGCGCAATTTCCGGTCGATCATCCAGTTGAGATAACCGTGCGCGCAAAGGAGAACGTCGCCCTTTTCTGCAAGCCCGGCGAGGCGCGCGGCGATTTCATCGACGCGGCGCCAGGCGCCGGCGTGATTTTCAACGCCGGCCGGCGCATAGCCGAGGAACCAGAAGGTGCGAGAGATGACCCCCCAGGTCGTCGGCGAGAGTTTCAGAAATGGGACCGGCGGCGGCGGCAGCGGCGCCTCGACGAAAAGCGGGTCCGCCGGCACGTCGCGCTCGCCCTGCGTCGCATGGCGCGCCGTTTCGATGGCGCGCGGCAAGGTTGAGGACAGGACGGTCGTCGCGCCGCCGGCGAGATCGATCAGGCTTTGCGGCGGGCGCTCATCGGGATGCAGTCCGCTCGCGTCATATTGCGACCACCACGCGCCATAGTCGGCCGCGGCGATGCGCATATCGCGCGCCAGATTCGGCCGGCCGTGCCGCGCAGTGATGATCCGTCCCGTCATGTCGACGCCGCTCGCCCTCGCTTTCAACCGGTTATGGCGCGGTTTTCACGCGCGCATCAAGCAGCCGACATGTCCGGCGACCGAGCGCGCGAGCGCGGCGATGTCATACCCGCCCTCAAGCACCGAAACGACGCGCCCCGCCGCATGCGAACGCGCGACGCCCATGATCTCGCGCGTCACCCAGTCGAAATCCGCTTCGACGAGATTGAGCCCCCCGACCGGATCGGCGCGGTGCGCGTCGAATCCGGCCGAGACGACGATGAGTTCGGGGGCGAAGGCGTCGAGCGCCGGCAACAGCCTTTCGCCCCAGGCGCGCCGGAATTCATCGCCCGACGCGCCGGTCGCGAGCGGCGCGTTGACGATATTGTCGAATGCGCCGCGATCGCTGGCGCGGCCCGTTCCCGGATATTGCGGCCATTCATGGCTCGATGCGAAAAACGCGCTCTCATCGTGCCAGAAAATTTCTTCGGTGCCGTTGCCGTGATGAACGTCGAAATCGACGACGGCGATTTTTTTGAGCCCATGAGCCGCGCGCGCATGAAACGCTGCGATCGCCGCCGAATTGAAAAGGCAAAACCCCATCGCGCGCTCCGGCGGTGCGTGATGACCGGGCGGACGCGACAGGACGAACGCATTGTCCGCTTCACCGTCGCAAACGGCGTTGACGGCGGCGACCGCGCCGCCCGCCGCGCGCAGCGCCGCATCCAGCGAATGCGGACCCATCGCGGTGTCCGGATCGAGCCGGACCAGCCCCGCCTCCGGCGCGATGTCGAAAATCGCCTCGACATAGGCGCTGCGATGCGCGCGGATGAGCGTCTCGCGCGGCGCGCGCGGCGGCGCGCGGCGAACAAGCGCTGCAAACGGCTCGGCCTTCAGCGCGGCCGACGCGGCGTGATAGCGCTCGGCCCGTTCAGGATGGCCGGCCGGCGTTTCATGCGCGCCGAAAGCGTCATGTTCGAAAAGTAACGTCGTCATCGGCTTTGCTGCATCCCGAGCTTCAACGCTGCGCCCGTTCCAGCGCATAATCGCCGCTTATGGCGTCCGGGGGCGCATGGTGACAATCGGAAAGGCCCGAAATGCTGAAAAAAATCCTGGCCGGATCGGCGCTCGCCGTCATTTTGCTTGTCGCAATTCTTCTCGCGCGCACGCTGATCGCGCCCGGCGCGCGCGCGATCGTCCTGTCGCCGCCGGCGATCGACGCCTCTTCGGCGGAGGCGCGCGCAATGGCGGACCGGCTGGGTGCGGCGATCCGTATTGAGACCGTTTCATGGGGCGATCGCGCGCCAGACGCAGCGGCGTTCGGCGCGTTTGCGGATTTTCTTGAGCGATCCTATCCGGCCGCGCATGCGGCGATGACGCGGGAGATCGTGAACGGTTATTCGCTTGTCTATCGCTGGAAAGGAACCGGCGAAGGCGCGCCCGTCGGCTTTATCGCGCACAGCGATGTCGTGCCGGTCGAACCGGGTTCGCAGGAAAGCTGGACGCATCCCCCATTTTCAGGCGCGCTCGCCGACGGCGCCGTCTGGGGGCGCGGCGCGATGGACAACAAGGGGCAGTTAATCGCGATGATGGAGGCGGCGGAACGCCTGGCCGCAGCCGGTTTCGCTCCGTCTACGGATGTTTACTTCCTGTTCGGCCATGACGAAGAGGTTGGCGGCGTGAACGGCGCGGGCCGGATACGCGACGCGCTTGATGCGCGCGGGGTGCATTTCGCCTTTACGCTCGATGAAGGATCGGGGCTCGTTCAAGGCGTGATCGCCGGCGTCGCGCCGCCGGTCGCGCTGATTTCGACGGCGGAGAAGGGTTCGACGACATTAAAGTTCACCGCCCATGGCGCGGGCGGACATTCCTCGGCGCCCGGAAAGGACACCGCCATATCGACCCTCGCGCGCGCCGTCCTGGCCGTTAATGATGCGCCCTTTGCGCCGAAAATCGACGCAGACATGGCGGCGTTTCTGGGGGCGATCGCGCCGCACACCCCATTCGCGCAGCGCGTGATCTTGTCCAATCTCTGGCTGACCAGGCCGCTGGTCGCCGCGGCGCTCGCCGGAGAGCCGACAACCGCTGCGGCGCTTCGAACGACGACGGCGGCGACATTGATCGAGGGCGGCGTCAAGGTGAACGTGCTGCCGCAATCAGCGAGCGCCGTCGTCAATTACCGCATCCACCCGCGCGACAGCGTCGCCGGCGTCAAGGCGCGCGCAGAGCGCCAGGTCGAAGGACTGGGCGTCGATGTTGAAGCATTGGGCGGCGTAGAGCCGAGCCCGCGTTCTTCCGCGAAAAGCGCGGCCTATGACGCGATCTCGCGAACAACAAGCGAGGTTTTCGGCGCCGTTCCGATCGCGCCGTTCCTGACGCTTCAGGGAACCGATACGCGCCATTATATCGGCGCCGCTGACGATAATTACCGCTTTACGCCGTTCATCTATGCGCCGGACGATCTTGAACGCATTCACGGAACGGATGAGCGGTTGAAAATCGTTGATCTTGCGCGCGCCGTTTCATGGTATGAGGCGTTTATTCGCCAGACGGCGTCATAGGGAGTTTTTATGCCGCAATTCGACATGATCGTTGTGGACGGGAAACAGGCGAAAGGCGCCTCGGTTGAAAACCACAAGGCGGGAACCCCGCTTCGCGAGGGCGGCGGCGACGAAACCTATCGCTGCGGATCGTGCAAAACGAAACTGCTCGTCAATGTCGCGCACAAGGACGCGCACGGCGCCGTCATCAAATGCGGCAAGTGCGGGCGCATCAATATTGAACCCCATCACCATCATCATTAGACGCGGGCATCATTAGACGCGGGTGCGGCGCGCCGCGCATCAACTTGCGCTGACGCTGTCGCCGACCGCGATCTCGCCGGTTGATTTCGGAACAGCGTTGACGCCGAAAATGGCGCCTTTGACGCGCGGATCGCGCGAACGGCGGATGCGCGCGAGGGTGGCGAGCGGCTCCTTGCCCATGCGTTCGCCCGTCGCCTGATCCGTCGTCGTGACGATGCAGCGCGCGCAGGGCTTGACGAGGTCGAGAATGACGCCGCCGATTTCGAGCCGGCGCCAGCCATCCTCCGCCCAAGGCACGGCGCAGTCGATGACGAGGTTGGGGCGAAAGCGCGCCATCGGCGCGCGCGCGCCGCCGTTTCTTTCGATCTCGTCATTGAGCGCGTTCAACGAGCCTGTGGTCGTCATCAGAATGGGAAACCCGTCGGCGAAGCTGACGGGCGAAGGCGCGCCCGTCCATTCGCGCGCCGATTCGCGGTGCGCGCGCTCGTCCATGAACACGAGTTCCGCCGCCTCGCCGATCAGCGCCGATACCGCGCGCGCCGCCTCCTCGCCGGCTGAGGCGGCGTCGACTGTCGAATCCCAGACGGTGACGCGCCGCCGCGCGGCGCCGTCCGGCCGGTCGATCCTGATCTGCGCGCCGCCCGGCGCCGTCAGCAAAAGCGCGTCGCCGTCGAGCGAGGCGGTCAGCGTTGCGAGGACGGGATGGCTGCGCTGCGTCAGGAACAGGCCCGTCCGATCGACGACAAGCCAGCGCCGGTCGCCGGCGGGCCCGCGCGGGCCGATCTGCGCGCGCGTCGCATCGACCGCGCGCATGCCTTTGACCGGATGAATATGCAGTGAGGCGACGCGCATCAATCGCCGATCATCTGCGTGGCCAGCGTTTGCGCGACGCCCGGCGGGGGGACCGAATCGGCCGGCACGAAGAAATCGGGAAACAGCTTGCGCGAGGGATCGACGCGATATTTCTCAAAATCCGTGACGCCGTGTTCAAACAGGAAAGTGTCGTCGATAACGAAATTACCGGTGAATTGGCGCGACGGTTTCGTAAGGATCAAATGCGCCGCGTCCGACAAAATATCGACCGTGCGCGAGCCTTTCACCATCGCATCGCCGCCGAGCGCGAATTCAACCGCGGCCGTCGCGATCGCCGTGCGCGGCCAAAGCGCGTTGAACGCGACGCCGGCGGACCTGAATTCCTCCGCCATGCCGAGTACGCACATCGACATGGCGTATTTCGCCATCGTATAGGCGACATGTCCGCCGAACCATTTCGGGCTCATATCGAGCGGCGGCGACAGCATCAGCACATGCGGATTTTCGGCGCGTTTCAAATGCGGAATGCAGGTTTTCGAAACGAGAAACGTGCCGCGCGCATTGATCGAATGCATCAAGTCCCAGCGCTTCATTTCCGTCGCTTCGGAGCCGGTCAGCGAAATCGCCGAGGCGTTATTTACGCAGATGTCTACGCCGCCGAAAGTCTCTACGGTTTTTTCGACCGCCTCTTTCACCACCGCCTCATCGCGAATATCGACGATGAGAGGCAGCGCCTTGCCGCCGGCCTGTTCGATTTCCTCCGCCGCCGTGTAGATCGTGCCGGGCAGGTGCTTGTGCGGTTCGGCGGTTTTCGCCGCGATGGCGATATTGGCGCCGTCCGCCGCGGCGCGTTTGGCGATAGCAAGTCCGATGCCGCGTGAGGCCCCGGTGATGAACAGCGTTTTTCCCTTTAAAGAATTCATGGTCGGCCATCCCTTTGCTGGAGCGGCCGACCATAGACAATCCGGCGCTTATTGAAAGCCGATCAGGCAGGCGCGCCGCACCGGCATCCGATAACGGCGCAGGCTTCCTCGATTGAATAGACGCGCTCGGCCGTTTCACGCTTTCGTTCGCCGTCATTCAGCGTTTTTCGGGTCCACACGACATCGATGACGACGTGATCGTCTACGATCGCGGACCCGAATCCGTGACCGTCTATATGGCGCTTGATTTCTTCAAGTGAAGTCATTTTTTCTCCGCAATATAATGAGTCCGGGAATATTCTCCCCATCCCGTTCGGCCGCGCGCGGCCTGCATGCAGGATGAGAACCCTATGCTGCAAAGCCGGTGCGAAGTAAATAATTAATCCGTAAAAGGATTTTTTGAAAATTTTAGATGTCGGCGAAAATTCTGAAATCAGGCGCAGGCGCGCCATTCAAGGTCGATAACATCTATGCGAGGCGCGCGATTAAATCGCATCGGCAATCCAACCATGCCGGTGCCGGATGTGACGAAAACAAGGCCGCGCTCCATTTGGGCGAATCCGTAAAGCGTAACGCGGCACATCGATTTGAGAAGCATGCAATTCAAACCGGGAATGTTTATCTGCGCGCCGTGCGTGTGTCCCGCGAGAAGCAGGTCGACAGACTCACGCGGTTTCAATTCGAGTATAGTCGAGGGATTATGCGCCAGGACGAGACGCGGTTTTGCGCGCCGCGCTTCGAGAAGCGAACGATCCTGATTTTTCGCCCATAACTCGCTCAATCCGACGATTTCCACTTCTGCGCCGTTAAGCCGCGCCGTCGTGATCTTGTCGTCGAGCATGACGACATTGAAACGCGCAAGCGTCGCCTCCAGCGATGCGCTGACATCGGGGCCGGGAAGGCCGACATCGTGATTGCCGAGGACGGCGAACACCGGCGCCCGGATCGAGGCGAGAGCGGAAAACGCTTCGCCCTGACGGGCGGGGTCGAGGAAATAGACGAAATCGCCGGCGATGAAGGCGGCGTCGGGTTCGGCCAAGTTGACCTTGTCAGCGATGCGCCGGATTGAAACGGCGTTTTTGAACAGGCCCTCATGCATATCGGAGAAAACGGCGAGACGCGCCGATCCCGCTTCGGGAAAACATCGCGCCAGCCGCGCTTCATGTTCCATCGTCAGCAGAATGCGCGGCTCGACGAAACGCGCATAGGCGAGAACGGATAAAAATGCGAGCGCGAGAACCGACAGGATTTTCGTCGCCGATCCGCCGCGCAGGATCAGCCAGCCGAGAATTATCGCGGCCGGAAAATAAAGATAGGAGGCGTAATAAACGCCGAGCTTTATCTTTTCGAGGATTCCAAAATCCACCATCGCACGCCCGCCTGCGGAAATCGCCGCAATAGCTCTGGCGCACCATCGGGGCTAAAACTTGGCGAAATCTAAACCGTCGGCGCGGCGGCGATCGCGCCGCGTAAGAAAATCCGGGCGGGCGCGATTGGTTTTCGTCGAAGCCGGCGAATAACGGGTCATCGCCGGCTATAATTGCAATTTGCGTTTAAATGCGCCCGATCCTTATCGCATCATCCGGTCAACGCCGCCGGATCGAGCCGTTTGATCGCGCCGGCGCCGGCGGTGACGGCGGGGGTGAGCCCGCTCGCCTCCGTCAGGTAGTTTTCGGCGAAAAACCGGGCGATGGCGATCCGGCTTTCGAGATACGCCGCGTCGGCGCCCGGCTCCTTGACGGCGAGCGCGGCGGCGACCGCGCCGCGCGTCAGATAGTATCCGCCCGCGACATTTCCGAATTGCTTGAGATAGGGCGCCGCGCCCGCGAGAATGTCGTCCTGACGTCCGGCCTTCGCCGCGTCGAGCAACCAGTCGGTCGAGGCTTTCAGCGCGTCGCCCGCCTCAAGAAGGCGCGCGCCGATCGCTTTCAGATCCTCGCGCTTTCCGGCCCTCGCGATCAGCGCTTCCTCCTTCACGTCCTGGATATAAGCCGCAACGCTCACGCCCCCGTCGCCTTGCAATTTGCGCCCGACGAGATCCATCGCCTGGATGCCGTTCGTTCCTTCGTAGATTGCGGCGATGCGCGCGTCGCGCATGTGCTGGGCGGCGCCGGTTTCCTCGATATAACCCATGCCGCCGTGGACCTGCACGCCCATCGACGCAATATCGTTCGCGCGATCGGTCGACCAGGCTTTCGAAATCGGCGTCAGCAATTCCTCAAGCGCCCTGGCCTTCGCGCGCTGTTTTTCGTCCGGCGCGCAGCGCGCGAGATCGCAGGCGACGGCGTTCGCGTAACAGATCCCGCGCGAGGCTTCGACTAGCGCCTTCATCGAATAAAGCATGCGGCGAACATCGCCATGTTCATAGATGGCAATCATCGGTCCCGATTTGACGCCGGGCGCGCGGCCTTGCCGGCGTTCCTGCGCATAGGAAAGCGCGCGCTGGAATGCGGCTTCGGCGACGCCGACCCCTTGCAGGCCGACATCGAGCCGCGCCGCGTTCATCATGATGAACATGTTGCGAAGGCCCTTGTTTTCCTCGCCGAGCAGCGTGCCGTAACATTCCCCGCGCTCGCCGAAGACCATGACGCAGGTCGGCGAGCCGTGCAGGCCCATTTTTTCTTCCAGCTTGATGCAATGCGCATCATTGCGCTCGCCGAGCGAGCCGTCCTCATTGACGTGGTGTTTCGGCACGAGGAACATCGATATGCCGCCCGTTCCCTCCGGCGCGTCGGGCAGGCGCGCGAGAACGAGATGCACGATATTTTCCGCCATATCGTTATCGCCATAGGTGATGAAAATTTTCTGGCCCGATATCCTGTACCGTCTTGTTCCGTCCGCATCGACGCCGGCCGGTTCGGCTTTCGTGCGAAGCGCGGAAAGGTCCGAACCCGATTGCGGCTCGGTCAGGTTCATCGTGCCCGTCCATGCGCCCGAAACCATTTTCGGCAGATAGGTATTTTTCTGCCGCTCCGTTCCAACGCTCAAAATCGCCTTGACCGCGCCGGTTGTCAGCGTCGTGCAGATGGAAAAAGACATCGACGCGCCGTTCATCGCATCGACCAGCGCATTGGCGAGCGTTGAGGGAAGCCCCTGTCCGCCCCATTCCTCCGGAAAGGCGAGGGAGTTCCATCCGCCCTCTACATAGCGGGCGTAGGCCTGTTGAAATCCGGGGCTCGTCCTGACGGCGCCGTTCTCAAGCGCCGAAGGCGTTCGGTCGCATTGCGCATTCAGGGGCGCAATCACGCCGTCGCAGAATTTCGCCGCTTCCCCGAGGATCGCGTCGACCATTTCGCCGGAAAGGTCGGGAAAGGCGCCCGATCGCGCCAGTGCGGAAAATCCCGCCATGTGATCGAGCGCATAGCGAATGTCGCGAACCGGCGTTGCATAGGTCATGTCGGCGATCCTCCAGGTTTAAGTTTCTTTATGTCGCAGCGCGGCGAAAGCGCCAAGCGGCGGGCGCAGAGCCCGAAATCTGCTATCCTTCAGCCTTTGAACGGCCGTTTTGGCGCGCTAGACGCTATATGCCGGCTGACAACGAGGGGGCGCGCAGAACATGGCTGACGACAAGGCGACGCACAATTCCGCGACGACGCTCGCTGCGCGGCTCGCAATCGCCCTTGCGCAGGGATTGCTTATCTATGCGCTCATAAAGGCGAGGGCCGATACGCCGGTTTTCGGCCTCGATGAAGCGATCTGGCGGCGCGTACTTGAGACGTTGCGCCTGTTTGCGATCTTCGCGCCGCTACCCCTTCTTTTCGGAATGGGCAATCTGCCGCCGGCGCGTCTGGCGATCTGGTCGGTTCTTGCTGCGGTCGCGGTTTTCTTTTTCGGCTGGTTCGCGGCGCCCTCCGCCTGGAGCGGCGGGCCGGTTTCCGCCTGGCTGTTTGCGCTCATCGTCATCTATATCGCGCATGAATTCGTGCAGGCGGCGTTCGACGATGGGCGGCGCATCGCAACTTACGAAACCTATTTCGACCGGTCCTGGCGCCACGCATTTCAGGCGGTGATGTCGATCGGTTTCGTCATCGCCTTCTGGATCGTGATTTCGCTCGGCGCGATGATGTTCCGCCTCATCGGGCTGGAAATCGTGCCGCGCGCGATCTTTTCGGATTTCTTTCGCGCCGTCGCTTCGCCGGTCGCTTTTGCGCTCGGCCTTCATTTGACCGACACCGATTCAGGGCTGACGCGCGGCGCGCGCCAGATCGGGCTTGCGCTCCTGTCATGGCTTGCGATTTTGATGACGCTCATTCTCGCCGCGTTTCTGGCGGCTTTGCCGCTCACCGGACTCGAACCCTTGTGGGACACCAGGCGTGCGACAGTGCTGCTGTTGAACGCTGCGGCGACGATGATCCTGCTTGTCAACGCCGCCTATCAGGCCGGCGACCCGCCGAAAAATGCGGTGATGCGCGCGGTTGTACGGTTTTCGGCGCTACCGCTCGCCGGCGTCGTCGCGCTCGCCGCGCTCGGCCTTTTCCTGCGCGTTGATCAATACGGTTTTACGCCTGCGCGCGTTCTTGCGGGCGCCGAGTTGCTGATCGTCGCCGTTTATGCGGCCGGCTATCTCGTCGCCGCGTTCAGGCCGGGCGCCTGGCTGGCGTTCATCCGCCCCGTGAACATTGTCGCGGCGATGTTCGTCGCCGCAATCCTGACCGCGCTGATGACGCCGCTGATGGATCCCGCGCGTGTCGCGGTCGCCGATCAGGTCGCGCGGCTCGATCGCGGGATCGTCGAGCCGGACGATTTCGATTTCGGGTTTCTCGCCGATGCGCGCGCCGGCCGCTGGGGCGAGACCGCGCTTGAAAAACTCGCCGCCCGATCGGGAAGCGCGCGCGACGACCGCATCGCCCTGCTGGCTGAAAATCCGGGCGCCCGCTCGCGTTTCGGCGTCGAGGAAACGTTTAACGATCGCCGGTCGGCGCTGCTTCTCGTCGGCGAAGGAGAAATACCGGACGCCGCCTTGCTGCCGACCGGATCGGCCGATCCCGTTTCGGATTGCGTCGCGTCCATGAAGGCTTTCGCCGAATCGCGGCGGCTGGAGGAGGAAAACGCGCGCCGGCGCGAACGTCTCGGACGGCGGGTGACGGAAACCGCCGCGCAGGCCGACGCCCGGCGCCGTGCGGCGACGCAACCTCAAACCGCGCCCGATCCCGACGAGGGGCGATGCGCCGCGCGTCTCATCGACCTCGATCTCGACGGCGACGACGATCTTCTCATACTCGCCAATAACGACTGGGGCGGCGCCGTAAATGCTTCGGCCATTCTCAATCGCGGCGAAAACTGGCGGTTTGCCGGTTCGACAAGGGCGGCGGACGCCGATAACCCGGACCTGTCGCAAGCGGCGCATGCGTTCTTCGGCGATCGCGCGCATCGGCGCAGCGTGTTCGAGCGCCTGGCCGTCGCCGCGCATCCCTGGCGCGATGTCATCGCCGGCGGCGCCCGTGTCCGCGTTGAGATGGCGCCGGCGACCCGCCCGCTGAGGGACGACGCAATCGAGGCGCTCGACAACGCCGCGACGCCGGACGCGGCGCGCGTCGTCGCGCCGGCCTATGACGCGCGCGCGCTTTGCATAAACGTCTGCTTTGGAAAGAGCCTGAACGTCCTGCCCGATGGCGCGGCGCTTTACGCCGTCATAACGGTCAGGTCCGGCGGGGGCGTCGAACTCGCGCTGTTCGATGCGGCGAGCGGCGCCTATCTCGCGCGGGGCGAAGGGCGCGCGGGCGATTACGATGCCGGCGGCGAATTCGCCGACATAAAAGCGCGCAATGCGCATGAAAAGCGCGAAAACCGGCGTATCGCGAATGGTCTGGAAACGGCGCAGGCCTTGCTTGGCGATCTTGTTGTCGATGACTCACGCTTGAGCTTTTCCTATGCGGACGAGGCCGAAACCTCAGAACCGGCGTTCGGGCGCTGAAGATTTGCCGCTTGACGCAGATATCGAACGCGCGCTCGCGCAAATATGCGCCGGCGAACTTGTCGCGATGCCGACGGAAACGGTCTACGGCCTTGCCGGCGATGCGACGAACGATCAGGCTGTCGCGAAAATATTTGCGGCGAAAGGACGACCCTCGTTCAATCCGCTTATCGTTCACGTTCTCGATCTTGAAATGGCGCGCCGCTACGGGGAATTTACTCCGCTTGCGGAAAAACTGGCGAGGGCCTTCTGGCCCGGGCCGCTGACGCTCGTCCTGCCGCGCACGAAGGAATGCGGACTTTCGCTGCTCGTTTCGGCCGGCCTCGACACGATCGCAATTCGCGCACCGGACAGCAATGTTGCGCGGCGATTGATAAACGCATGCGGCCGGCCGCTCGCCGCGCCGAGCGCCAATCGTTCGGGAGCGATCAGCCCGACAACTGCGGAACATGTGCGCGAAAGCCTGGGCGATCGCGCGGCGTTAATAATCGACGGCGGGGCGTGCCCGGTCGGCGTTGAATCGACGATCGTCAAAACGGACGGCGATCGCGTGATCCTCCTGCGCCCTGGCGGCGTCGCGCGCGGCGCAATCGAGGCGATTGCGCGTACGCCGCTCCAAACGGCGGCGGATGAAAAGATCGAAGCGCCCGGAATGCTTTCTAGCCATTACGCGCCCGGCGCGCCTTTGCGGATCAATGCAGACGCGCCGCGCGCGAATGAGGCGTTTCTCGGTTTCGGGAACATCGCCGCCGCCGGGACATCGCTTAATCTCAGCCCGTCCGGCGACCTCGTCGAGGCCGCAGCGAACCTGTTCGGCTATCTGCGCCGCCTCGACGCGCTTTGCGCCGCAAGAAATCTTGGCGGCATTGCTGCGGCGCCGGTTCCCCGCGAAGGGCTCGGCGAGGCGATCAA
Source organism: Parvularculaceae bacterium (assembly GCA_020446945.1). Taxonomy (GTDB): domain Bacteria; phylum Pseudomonadota; class Alphaproteobacteria; order Caulobacterales; family Parvularculaceae; genus Amphiplicatus. The sequence goes on along the minus strand of JAGRDS010000005.1, from coordinate 20,846 downwards.
CGACCGTCTTGCGCGCGCCGCCGCGCCGAGAACCGGATCGAAAGCGCCGTGACGGTTCAGTCCGGTTTCCTGAAACGCAAAGCGAACTGGTCCGTGTAGCCGCGAATGGACGGGTCGAATACGGGGATAGTCCGCGTATCGTCCGCATTGGCGAGAAAATCGCTTTCCGCTTCGAGCTTAAAACCCGCAGCTTCCGCCAGCGCGATAATGATCGCCTTGTCGATGCGATGAAAATCGTCGCCCGTCGCATCCGGCGCGCCCGCCAGCGCTGAATGATCGATAACGACGAATACGCGGCCCGGTTTCGTGATGCGGTGAATTTCGGCAAATACGGCCGCCGGATCGCCGAACGACGCGCCGTCTTCGGGGCGGTAAAAAAGCTCGTGCGGGCCCTGCACCCAGGTAACGAGGTCCGCGCTTTCATCCGCGCCATCCAGCCGGTCGAAGTTCGAGATCGACTGACGGACATTGGAGAGGCGATCGCCGGAAAGGCGCGCTTCTATCTGTTCGCCGACGAAAGGAATGAACCCTTCGGGATTTTGCATGACGACATCGCCGCGCGCGCCGACCGCATGCGACAGGAGTTCCGTGTACCAACCGTTTCCTGCTTCGATCTCGAACACCGACATGCCGGGCTCGATCCTGAAAAATTCTAGCGCCGTCGCCGGCTTGCGGCGCGCATCCGCCTCCCGGTCGTCCGCCGGACGCGCAGGATCTGCGACGGCCGCCGCGGCGATCGCCGCAAAATCGATCTCACCCGTCATTTGAACGTCGCCGGGCGCGGTCTGCGCCGGCCCCGCGTTCATTGTGTCGGCGCAGCCCGCCAGAAGGCCGCCGACCGCTATTATGGCCGCGATCGCGCCCGCTTTTGTAATCGTCATCTCGATTTTCCCCTTGCAGAACGTCTCACCCGTCCGGTTTCCTTTTTAACGCGCGCGCACGCGAAGGCGAAGCAGGACTTTCGGTCGCCTTGACGCGGCGCGCGGGCCGGCAATGATGATTTGCGAGGCTATTCATGAAAGACGCGATGTCGGCTCCCGGAAAAGTGATTGAAGAAATCGGCGCGCTCATCGGCCCGAAGGGCGTTATTGAGGGCGCTGACGCGGACCCCTTTTTGAAGGAATTGCGCGGCTGGTGGCCGGGCGCGGCGTCGATGGTCGTCGCCCCGGCCTCAACACAAGAAGTCGCCGGAATTGTCCGCATTTGCGCGGCGGCGGGCGTCGCGATTACGCCGCAAGGCGGCAATACCGGCCTTGTCGGCGGCCAGCAGCCGCAGAACGGCGAAATTCTCATCTCGCTGAAGCGCATGCGCAAAATCCGCGAAGCCTCGGCCGCGGGCATGACCTTGACGGTCGATGCCGGCGTTACGCTCGCCGAAGCGCAGGGCGCGGCGGCGGAAATCGACCGTCTTTTCCCCCTTTCGATCGGATCGGAAGGCTCCTGCCAGATCGGCGGCGTCATTTCCACCAACGCCGGCGGCGTCAATGTCTTGCGCTACGGCAATATGCGCGATCTCGTGCTGGGGCTCGAAGTCGTCCTGGCGAATGGCGAAATCTGGAACGGGCTTAAAAGTCTGCGCAAGGATAATACAGGCTACGATCTCAAGCACCTTTTTATCGGAGGGGAAGGTACGCTCGGCGTCGTAACGGGCGCCGCGCTCAAGCTTTTCCCGCGCCCGCGCGAGCGCGTTACTGTTTTCGCCGCGCTTTCATCGCCGGAAAAAGCGCTCGGCCTGCTGTCGCGCGCGCAAATCGCTAGCGGAGGAAACGTCACAAGCTTCGAGTTGATGTCCCGCTTTTCGCTCGGCCTTGTATACAGGCACATTCCGGGCGCGCGCGATCCGCTGGCGGGCGAGCATCCCTGGTATGCGCTGATCGAGTTTTCATCGGGTCGCGCCGGCGCCTTGCGCGGCGAGGTCGAGACGGTCCTCGCCGAAGCGTTCGACGCGGAAGAAATTATCGACGCCGCGATCGCTGAAAACGAAGCGCAGGCCGAAGCGTTCTGGCGTTTGCGTCACGCGATTTCGGTCGCGATGCGCCCGGAGGGCGCGCAGGCGAAATATGATGTATCCGTGCCCGTCGCATCCGTTCCCGCTTTTCTCGCGGACGCCGGCGAGGCGGTTGAACGCGCCTATCCCGGCGCGCGGATCATCGCCTTCGGTCATATGGGCGATGGCAATATCCATTATGACGTCTTGCAACCCGCGGGCGGCGACCGCGCGGCGTTCGACGCCGCGGAAGACCGGATCGAGGAAGCCGTTTATGACGTCATAGACCGGCACAAGGGCTCCATTTCGGCCGAACACGGCGTCGGGCTTGCGCGGCGCGCCGATATCGCCCGGCGCAAGCAGCCGGCGGAAATCGCCATGATGCGCGCGGTGAAAGCGGCGCTCGACCCCGCCGGCCTCATGAATCCGGGAAAGATGATTTAGCCGGGCGTGCGTGCTATCCTTTCCGTGTCGCATCGCTGGAGGGGAGTGGAATGATGACGCGGATTCCGGCCATTCTCATTTTCGCGGCCGCGCTCGCCGCGTGTGGGGATACGCCCGTGTTTTCCGGGCGCAATATCAATGGAAACTACTATCTGGCGCCGGACGGTATCGGCGGCGGCGAACGGGTCTGCCTGCGCACATCGGCGCGCAAATGCGATATTCGCGCGCCGGGGCCTGTCGACGGGCTCGGCGCGGACGGGGAATATATTTCCGTCAGAACCGGCGGTGGCGGCGAAGACGGGGGCGATTACTTTATCATCGTTCAATTATTCGATTCCAATCGCGCCGACGGCGCGCGTTGTCTTTCCTATGAGGCGAACCGGCTTCAAAAGCGCCGTAAAAAGGACAAGCGGCTCACTTGCGATTCGATATTCAAAAAATCCGTGATCGAGCGGCGCGAACCCGATTGCGCGGTGCGCGGCCCGCTGAGCCGGGATGAATTCGAGGAATTGAGGCTTTGCACTTGCGTCCCGGAAAATCTCGGTTCGAAAAACAGGAAATGCGTTCCTGAGGTCGCCGATCTTTTGAATTGATTTTCGCGCGCGGCGATGCCAAGGCGCGGGGATGCTCATTTTGCTTTCGCCCGCCAAGAATCTGAATTTCGACCCGACGCCGGATGCGCCGGCGATGACGAAGCCCGTCTTCCTGAAGGAAGCGCGCGAGCTTGCCGGCGTCGCCGGAAAACTGTCGCCGGCCCGTCTGAAAAAGCTGATGTCGATCTCCGACAAGCTCGCCGAACTCAATCATGAACGGTTTTCAGCCTTTCGGGGCGACGGCAAATCGAACGTCCAGAAACAGGCGGCGCTCGCTTTTAACGGCGAAGTCTATCTGGGACTAGACGCCAGGACGATGACCGCCGCCGATTTCAAATTCGCGCAGGACCATGTTCGAATACTTTCGGGGCTCTACGGCCTTCTTCGCCCGCTTGACGCGATAGAGCCTTACCGCCTTGAGATGGGATCGTCGCTCGCGAACGCGCGCGGTGCGAATCTGTACGCCTTCTGGGGCGAGAAGATCGCAAGGCAGATCGACAAGGCGCTAAAGGGCGCGAAAAATCCGGTCGTCGTCAATCTCGCCTCCAACGAATATTTCGCCGCCGTGGATCGCAACGCACTGGATGCCGAAATCGTCACGCCGAGTTTCAAGGACGAGAAGGACGGCAAACTTCGCGCCTTGCAGTTTTTCGCCAAACGCGCGCGCGGATCGATGGCGCGCTGGGCGATAGAAAACCGTATCGACGATCCGCAAGAGCTGAAAAAATGCGGCGCCGACGGGTACAGGTTCCGCGCCCGGGAGTCGACGCAGGCCGACTGGTTGTTCACGCGCAAGCAGCCGCCGCCGAAAGGCGCGTAAGCCTTATTCTTTCAGCGCCGCCGCTAGTTCTGCACCTTCATTGCGGACATTGTTGACGGCGGCCGAAACCGCGCGCGCTCTCCATGCGCCTTTTTCGCAGGGTTGCAACAATGAGAGCGCGTCTTTCGCGCTGCGTTCGTCATCGTCCAGCCAGAGCCGGTATTGCTCGCCCGCGATCACGACCGGTTCGCGCGCGAACCGGTTCTCAAGATCCGGGCCGGCGCAGACGGTGATGATGGCGGCCGTGTCAATTTCCCCGCCATCCGGATCGACTGCGGTTTCCCAAACGCCGGCGAGTGCGATCGGGCGTTCGCCCGCCATCTGGATGAGATAGGGTTTGCGCGCGCCGTTTTCCGTGCGCCAGTCGTAATAGCCGTTTGCTGGAATAAGACAGCGCCGTCGGCGCGCTGCGTTTTTGAATGTCGCTTTTTCGGCGAGCGTTTCGCCGCGCGCGTTGAATAGCGGTTTCGACCCGATCCTGTCGAAATACTCCTTTCCAGCCCAGCCGGGAATGAAGCCCCAGCGCGCAAGCGCGAACTCCCGCCGGCGACCGGCGCCGGTTCGTACAAGCGCGATCGGTTGCGCCGGCGCGATGTTCCATCGCGGCGGAAAATTCTCGCGCAAGTCGACGCCGAATTCGGCGGCGACCCTTTCCGGGGCGCAGGTGAGAAGAAATCTTCCGCACATGGCGCGTATGATATGGCGCCGGCGCTGCTATAAAAGGCGCCATGAAAGAAAACGAACCCGGAATTAAGGTCGGCGTCGGCGCAGTCGTCTTTCGGGGCGGGGAAGTGCTTGTCATCCGGCGAGGCAAGGCGCCGTTCAAGGGTAAATGGTCGATCCCCGGCGGCGGCCTCCTCTATGAAGAGCGCCTTGAAGATGCGGTTCGGCGCGAAGTCGCCGAAGAAACAGGGGTCGAGATCGCGATCGGCGGGTTGATCGGCGTATTCGAGGCGCTGCCGCGCGAAACGGGCCAGGACGGTCATGTCGTCATGGTCGACTATTGGGCTGAATGGATCGCCGGCGCGCCAGTCGCCGGCGACGACGCAGCGGAGGCCGAATTCGCGCCGCTCGAAACGGCGCTTTCCCGCGTTTGCTGGGATGTAACGCGCACGGCCATTGCGAGCGCCGCAAAACTCCGCAATACCGCCCGAACAAAGCCCTGATCGGGAGGCAGGATCGCATCCATGCTCGCTCGCTTCGTCGCCGCATTTTTCCTGCTCGCCGCGCTTCCCGCTGCGGCGCAGGATGATTATGCGGCGCGCAAAGGCGCGCTGACCGGCCTGTCAGGCATATTCGGCGAACTTCATCACATCCGGCGCATGTGCGCGCCGCGCGCGGAAAGCGATATCTGGCGCGACCGGATGAAACGCCTCATCGAGCTCGAACAGCCGGCCTTTGACCTGCGCGATGAAATGGTCGGGGCGTTCAATGACGCCTATCGCGCGGCGCAGGCGCGGTTCGGCTATTGCAATCGCGACGCGGAAGATTACGCCGCAGCGCGCGCCGCCGCCGGCGAGGCGCTGGTCGCGAGCCTGTCGGCGCCGCTTGTCGAAGCCGCGCGCGGCGCGGACGCTCAGGGCGTTGTCGTGTTTCGCGGCGGCCAAGACCCGCAATAGGTTTCAGACCGTTTCCTGAAAACGCACCGGCTCGCCGGCCGCAGCGCCCAGAATTTCGTTCTCGCGCATGACGGTTCGTCCGCGAATGATCGTCATCACCGGCCAACCGGCGACTTCCATGCCGTCAAACGGCGTCCAGCCCGAGCGCGTCGCCGACCATCGATGGGTTATCGTCTCGCGCCGCTTCAGATCGACGACAGTGAAATCGGCGTCGTATCCGACCGCGAGGCGGCCCTTGCCCGCGATCTGGAAGATGCGGTTCGGCCCGTGGCAGACAAGATCGACGAAGCGCGCCAGCGAAAGACGCCCTTCGGCGACGTGATTGAGCATCACAGGCACCAGCGTTTGAACGCCGGGCATGCCCGAAGGCGAGGCGGGATAAGGTCGCGCTTTTTCCTCAAGCGTGTGCGGAGCGTGATCGGAACCGATGACGTCGAACACGCCCTGCCGCAGGCCGGTCCACAATCCGCTCTGGTGATGCGCGTCGCGGATCGGCGGGTTCATCTGCGCAAGACCCTTCAGCCTCTCGTAACATTCAGGCGCCGCCAGCGTCAGATGTTGAGGCGTCACCTCCGCCGTCGCGATGTCTTTCGCCGCCGCAAGCAGCGCAATCTCATCGGCCGTCGATATATGGAGAATGTGAATTCGCCGCCGCGCCTGACGCGCCAGGCGCAACAGCCGGACCGTCGAGGACACCGCCGCCTGCGCGGTCCTGACGTCAAGATGCGATGTCCAGTCGCCTTCGCGCGCGTATTTTTTATTGTCGCGCAGCATGTATTCGTCTTCGGAATGAACCGCGACGCGCCGCGATCCGTGGCGGAGAACGCCAAGCACGCCCTCATCGTCCTCAACGAGGAGATCGCCCGTAGACGCGCCCATGAATATCTTGACGCCGCACACGCCGGCGAGGCGTTCAAGCTCTACCAGGTCTTTCGGATTTTCGTGCGTCGCGCCGACATAGAACGCATGGTCGCAGAACATTCTGTGATGCGCGCGGGAAAGCTTGTCTTCAATCGCCGCCGCCGTCGTCGTCAGCGGGTTCGTGTTCGGCATTTCAAAGACGGCCGTAACGCCGCCGAGGACTGCGGCTCGGCTTCCCGATTCGAGATCTTCCTTGTGCGAGGGACCGGGTTCGCGGAAATGCACCTGGCTGTCGATGACGCCGGGGAGAATGTGCAGACCCGCGCAATCGAGCGTTTCGCCCGCCGCCGCGCCGTGAAGGTCGCCGATTTCGGCGATGCGCCCGCCCGTGACGGCGATATCGCGCTTTCCCTCGCCGTCATGATTGACGACGATCGCGTTCTTCAAGATGAGATCGAATGTTTTGGCCATGCAGGACTTTTAATGCGCCGGGGCGCAAATGAAAATCCGCAGACGGCGATTTTCGCATGCGTGCGACGGCGCCGAATGTGCATCGAGGCGCCGCCGGACCGTATTTGAGGGATGGCGCAGGATTTTCTTTGATCCTGCGGCCGATTTAAGGCTGAATGCCGCCCGCCCAGCGAAGGAGCGGCGGCGTGCATCAGCTATCACCGGTCGGCGTATCCATATTTCTCGTCTTTTATGTCGTGAGCCAGATGGCGATCGGCGTCTGGTTCGGACGCGGGGCCCGGTCCGACGCGGACTATTATATCGCCGGCGGCCGGCTTGGCGTGCTTCCGCTGTCGCTGTCGATTTTCGCGACGTGGTTCGGCGCTGAAACCATTCTCGGATCGGCGGCGGCTATCGCCGAGGGCGGTCTTTCAGGCGCGCGCGCAGAGCCCTTCGGCTACGCCATCTGCCTTGTGCTGATGGCGGTGCTGATCGCCAAGCCCATTCGCGACAAGGGATATGTCACGATCGGCGATTTCTTCCGCGATCGATATGGCAGGCACGCCGAACTCGCCTGCGCTATCGTCGCCGTCATCATTTCCGTCATATGGGCCGGGGCTCAACTTCTCGCGATCTCTGCAATCCTTGAAACCGCTGTCGGCATACCGGGGCTGATCACGCTTTTCGTCGCCGCCGGCGCCGTCATCACCTATTGCTATTTCGCCGGCATGATGGGCGACGTTGCAACAGATAATATACAGGGCGTCTTCCTGATCATCGGCGCGTTCGTTCTTTTCTTCGCTGTCGAAGGCCGGTTCGGCGGCATTGACGCGATGCTGGGGTCGATCGATACGGACCAGTTGCGGCTGGTGGCGCCGGGCGAAAGCGTATTCTCGCGCGTTGACAATTGGGCGATCCCGATACTCGGCAGCATCGTTACGCAGGAAGTGATCGCGCGGTTTCTCGCGGCGCGTTCGACGCAGGTCGCGCGCAGGGCGTGCTACAGCGCCGCAGCGATATATTTTTTCGTCGGGCTGATACCGGTGACGCTCGGCCTCGCCGGCGCGCATATGTCGGTTCCGGGCGGCGAGGGGGATAATTTCATACCCGCGCTCGCGATTGAAACGCTTCCGCACTGGCTGTCGATACTTTTTATCGGCGCGCTGTTTTCCGCGATCCTGTCGACGATAGATTCAAACCTCCTCGCCGTTTCCTCGCTGGTCTCGATCAATATTCTCGGGCGCCGTCATGCGAAACTCGATCCGCAGCGCCAGTTGCGCAATTCGCGGCGTGCGACGGTCGCGGCCGGTATCGGCGCGCTGATTGTCGCGCTCAGCGGCTCGAATATCTATGAACTGCTCGCCATGACATCGGTTTTCGGTCAGGGCGGCATACTGGTCGCGTCGCTTATCGGCCTGCGCTGTACGTTCGGCGGGCAGCGCGCCGCCATGGCGTCCATTCTCGCCTGCGTCCTGTTCAATCTCGTCACCCTGATTTTCCTGCCGATGCGCGACGCGCTGGGCGAGGGCATGAGCGCGCCGAATGCGTTCGCCGCCGTACTCGCCGGCGATGTGGCGCCGATTGACGGATATTTCCTGTATTCGATCCTGATCGCGATTTTCGCTTATGTTCTCGTCGCCCTGCTGGAAGGACGCCGGTCCGGCGAGGCGAGACCCGCATGACGGACCGGGCGCGCCTCGATCAAACGCTTGTCGAGCGCGCGGCGTTTCCCTCGCGCGCACGCGCTCAGGCGGCGGTGAAGGCCGGGCTCGTCCGCGTTGACGGCGCGCCCGCGGGCAAACCCTCGATGATGGTTGCGCGCACCGCGAAAATCGAAATCGCCGGCGATGCGCATGATTTCGTCTCGCGCGGCGGCGTTAAGCTGGAACGCGCGCTTGAAGCGTTCGGTTTCGATCCGGAAGGGTGCGTCTGTCTCGATCTTGGCGCATCGACCGGCGGCTTCACGGAAATTTTGCTGCGCGCCGGCGCGGCGAAAATTTACGCCGTCGACGTCGGAACGGGCCAGCTTCACCCATCGCTTTGCAATCATCCGCGCATCGTCAATCTGGAAAGAACGCATGCGAAGGATCTCTCGCGTGCGCGCATTCCCGAGGAAATCGACTTCATCGTTTGCGACGTCAGTTTTATCAGTCTTGAAAAAGCATTGCCCTTCGCGATGGCGCTTGCGGCGCGCGGGGCGCGCCTCGTCGCGCTTGTAAAACCGCAATTCGAACTTGGCCCCGGAAAGATCGGCAAGGGCGGGCTTGTCAAGGCGAGCGAGGCCGAGCTTTCGTCGCTGACGGATTCCATTTCGCAATGGATGAAAGAAATGAATTGGTCGCCGGCGGGCGTTATCGAAAGCCCGATAAGGGGCGGCGACGGCAACAGGGAATATCTGATTGGCGCGATCAAACCGGCATAGGCCGAAACCGGGCGCGCCGGACCGGCGTTCCCCCGCCCGGCGTTCGACCGGCCGGCGCGCGGCGCAGGCGTGCGCGAGCGCGAAACGCGCGATTGTGACGATTGAGGCGATCGCGGCCGGCGGCGACGGCGTCGCGCATGAAAGCAGCGCGCGGATATTCGTCCCCTTGACTGCGCCGGGCGATATTGCGGAGATCGAAATTCGCGGCGACCGCGGCGCGCTGATCGAATTGAAAGAAGGCGCCGCCATACGCGCCGCCGCGCCCTGCCGCCACTATGGTCGGTGCGGCGGCTGTGCGCTACAGCATGTGACGGGCGAATTTTATCGCGACTGGAAGCGTGAGCGCGTCGTCGGTCCGCTGGCGCGCGCCGGGTTCGACGCGAATATCGTCGGCGCTCTCGTTGAAACGCCGGCGCCGACGCGCCGCCGCGCGACATTCGCAGTGAGAAGGACCGGCGCGCAAACGGTTCTGGGTTTTAACGCCCGCAGGTCAGCGTCGATCGAAGCGATAGAGGATTGCCTGGTCCTTCATCCAGACATTGTGCGGAATTTGCCGGCCTTGCGCGCTTTGGCCGCCCGGATTGACGCGCGCGAATTCGATCTTGCGATAACGCTCTGCGAAAATGGAATTGATGCGGCGATTGCGGCGCGGGAGATCGACGAGCCGCGCGGGGCGGCGTTGATCGAGCATTTGTCGCTGATGCGCGCGGCGGGCGTTGTGCGGCTTTCCGTCAATGGTGAAATCGTCGCCGCACTGCAATCGCCGCAAGTGTCGTTCGCCGGCGTCGCCGCCGCGCCGCCGGCGGGCGGGTTTTTGCAGGCGAGCCGCGAGGGCGAAGCGGCGCTTGTCGCCCTCGTCGCGGGGGCGGCGGCCGGCGCGAAAAAGATCGCCGATCTTTTCTCAGGTTGCGGAACGTTTTCGCTGGCGCTTGCAAAAAGCGCAGCGGTCACGGCTTTTGACTCGCACGCCGGCGCTATCGCGGCGCTCACGCAGGCGGCGTCGAACGCCCAGCGGGCCGGCATGGCGACGAATCCGCTCAGCGCCGAGACGCGCAATCTTTTCGAACGTCCCGTGACTGCGAAGGAATTGAAGCGATTTGACGCGGTCATATTCGATCCCCCGCGCGCCGGCGCGCCCGCCCAGTCGCGCGAGATTGCGGCGAGCTCGCTTGGGCTTGCGATCGGCGTGTCCTGCAACCCGGCGACATTCGCGCGCGATGCGGCGATATTGCGCGAGGGCGGATTTCGCCTTGAGGTGGTGACGCCGGTGGATCAGTTCGTTTATTCTTCTCATGTCGAACTCGTCGGAGTTTTCACAAGAGGGACGTGATGTCGTTCAGCGACCGCGCCGCGCTCGGCGCCAAGCGCGCCGTCTATTCCGCATCGCAGATTGCGCGCATCGCCTGGTTTTCAGCGCATTATTTCGCCGGGCGCCGGCGCATGGGGCCGATCACGCGACCGGGCGAAACGCCCGCCGCCGACGAATCCGGTCCGCTCGACCGCGACCGGCTGAAACAATCGTTCCGCGAGCTTTTCCGCGCTGACTGGCGCGACATTAAATCGGGCGAATACAAGCTGCCGCTGGAAGCGCGGCGGGCGCCGTCGATTTCAAGGCTCATGAAACGCTCTCGCGATTATCTTATCGACACCGAAAAAGTCGCAAGGCGCAAATACGCGAACGCCCATTCGGAGATCCTGCGCGATGAGCTGAAAGACAAGTACCCGCGTTATTACCTGCAGAATTTTCATTTCCAGACCGACGGCTGGTTATCGGCGGAATCGGCGGATCGCTATGACATGCAGGTCGAAACGCTTTTCACCGGCGCCGGCGCGGCGATGCGCCGCCGCGCGCTTCCCTTTATCCGGCGCGCAATCGCCGGGCGCGATCCGGCCGGGCTTCATTTACTTGATATCGGATGCGGCGCGGGCGGTTTTCTGGAACAGGTTCTCGATAACTGGCCGATGATGAATGCGACGGCGCTCGACCTTTCGCCCGCCTATCTCGGCAAGGCGCAAACAACGCTTTCGCCGTTCCGCAATGTGAATTTCGTCGAGGCGAAGGCCGAACAATCCGGGCTGGGCCCGGCTTCATTCGATATCATATCCGCCGTTTACCTGTTTCATGAATTGCCGCCGACGGTTCGCGCCGCGCTCGCGCGCGAGATTGCGCGCCTGTTGAAACGAGGAGGCGCCTTCATCCTTGTCGACACGATCCAGTATGGCGACGAGCCGGGCCTCGACGCATTGCTTGAGAATTTTCCACGCGGATTTCACGAGCCCTATTACGACAGCTATTGCCGGCTCGATATCGCGGAGCATTTCGCGGGCGCAGGGCTCGCGCAGCGCGCCGAAACAATCGCTTTCCTGACCAAGGCGACGCTATTCGAAAAGCAATAGGCGCGCGGGCGCGGTTTAAACCGCGCCCGCGCGTCAGGCGAATCCGTCGGCGAAAAGCCGCCAATCGGCTGTCATCCGCATTGCGCCTTGTGGCGCAGCGCATGGTCGGCGAGGACGAGGGCCATCATGGCGACGCCGACCGGTACGGCCCTGACGCCGACGCACGGATCGTGACGCCCGCGGGTGACGATTTCCGTTTCCGCGCCGTCGCGCGTAATCGTCTTGCGCGGCGTCAATATCGACGAGGTCGGCTTAACCGCAAATCGCGCCACGATATCCTGTCCGGTTGAAATTCCGCCGAGGACGCCGCCGGCGTTGTTTGAAAGAAAATGCGGCTTATCGTTCTTTATACGGATTTCATCGGCGTTTTCCTCACCGGAAAGCGCCGCCGCGCGCATGCCGGCGCCGATTTCAACGCCTTTCACCGCATTGATCGACATCATCGCCGAGGCGATTTCCGCATCGAGCTTTCCATAGACAGGCGCGCCGAGGCCCGCCGGCGCGCCGGACGCGACAATCTCGATCATCGCGCCGAGCGAGGAGCCGTTCTTCCGCGCGCGCTCGAGCGCCGCCTCGAACGCTTTTGCGGCGTCCGCGTCCGGCGACCAGAACGGGTTTTGCGTCGTCTGCGCCCAGTCGAATTTCGCGCGGTCGATCTCGCTGGCGCCGATCTGCACGATGCAGCCGCGAATGACGACGCCGGGAAAAATATGATCTATTACTTTTTGCGCGACGACGCCCGCCGCAACCCGGCACGCCGTTTCACGCGCCGAGGACCGGCCGCCGCCGCGATAATCGCGAAAGCCGTATTTCGCGTCATAGGTGAAATCGGCGTGGCCGGGCCGGTATTTGTCGCGAATGTCGGAATAGTCTTTCGAGCGCTGGTCGACATTGTCGATGACGAGGCTGATCGGCGCGCCGGTCGTGCGCGGCCCGTCCGTGCGGTCGTCTTCGAAAACGCCGGAAAGAATCCTTACGCTGTCCGGCTCGCGCCGCTGCGTCACGAATTTCGACGTTCCCGGCTTGCGCAGATCGAGCGCAGCCTGGATTTCCGGCGCGCTGAGCGCCAGGCCGGGCGGGCACCCGTCGATAACGCAGCCTATCGAGGGGCCGTGGCTTTCGCCCCAGGTCGTGACGCGAAACAGGTGACCGAACGTGTTATGCGACATTGCGCGCTCTCAGGCTTGATGCGATTTTCAATCCGACCGGCGATCCTATAGAACGATTGTCAGCCGAATGGAAAACGCCGGAACGCCGTATGACGCAAAATTCCATCATCCCGCCCAGCCCCTCAGCCGAGGCGTACAAGGCCGATGAGGATCAGGGCGAAGTTTTCACGAAAGACGATCCGCTTGCGCTGTTCGCCGAGTGGTTTGAACTGGCGAAGAAAAAAGAGCCGAATGACGCGAATGCGATGGCGCTCGCGACTGTCGATGCGGACGGACTTCCGAATGTTCGCATGGTGCTGTTGAAGGATATGGACGCGGCGGGCCTCACATTCTTCACCAACACAGAAAGCGCAAAGGGCGGGGAACTCGCCGCCAATCCCAAAGCCGCGCTCTGTTTTCACTGGAAATCGATCCGGCGCGTCGTGCGGTTTCGCGGGGCCGTCGCGCCGGTGAGCAGTGCGGAGGCGGACGCCTATTTCGCAACGCGCGCGCGCGCCTCGCAGATCGGCGCCTGGGCCTCGCAGCAATCGCGGCCGATGGACACGCGCTTTGCGCTTGAAAAAGCGGTCGCACGTGAAACGGCGCGTTTCGGCGTCGGCAAAGTTCCGCGTCCCGATCACTGGTCGGGCTATCGCTTGTCCCCGGTTGAAATCGAATTCTGGATCAACCGGCCGTTTCGCCTACATGAGCGGTTGCAATATGTGCGAAAAGGCGCGTCCTGGGCGACGCGCCGGCTTTATCCCTGACGCGGGAGACGTATGGCGGGCGGGCGTGTCGCCGGCCTCGCCCTTCGCGTTACTTCGTCAGCCGGTATTCGCCCTTTATCGACGGTTCGCCGTCGCAGACGACGTCCCCGCGCGCGACCAGCCGGATGAGATGGGCGTAAACATTCAGCGCTGCGGCCCCGTGCAGACGCCTGTCTATATCGGCGTAGATCGCGGCGGTGATGTCCCTGATCCGCGTACGTCCCTTTTTTAGCTGATCGAGAATTTGCCCGTCGCGGATAAGCCGGTGCGTCCTGATCGCGCGTACGAAGGGTTTGGGCCTTGTCACCGGCGCGCCATGGGTCGGGTAGTAAATAGTTTCATCGCGTGCGAGCAGTTTTTCGAGGCTTTCAAGATAGGCCGTCATATCGCCGTCGGGCGGCGCGACGACGGTTGTCGACCAGCCCATAATGTGATCGCCGGTGAAAAGCGCCGCCTCTTCCTTGAGCGCGAAGCAAAGATGATTTGAAAGATGGCCCGGCGTCGCGACGGTTTCGATGGTCCAGCCGTCGCCGGCGACGACATCGCCGTCCTTCAGGACTTCGTCGGGCGAATAGGCGTAGTCGGCGCCTTCATCGAGCGCGGGCGCATCGTCCTTTTTGTCGCGAACGGGGTGGGCGCGTGCGCCGCGGACCGGTGCGCCGACGCGGTCGGCGAATGCGCGCGCGCCGCCGCAATGATCGCTGTGCGTATGGGTTACCAGCACATCGCTGACCCGCGCGCCGCCGACGGCGGCCGCGAGCGCGTCGATATGCGCCGCGTTCATCGGGCCGGGGTCGATGACCGCAAGATCGCGCCCCTCGGCGCCGATGAGATAGGTTCCGCTGCCGGTATAGGTGTAGGGTCCGGGGTTGTCGCAGATAACGCGGCGGACAAGCGGCGTCAGCCGGTCGGCGCGCCCGTATTCGAAGTCAAAATTCTTGACGAATGGAATGCCCGCCAATTTTCAGGCCTTCAGTCTGTCATCGACAAGTTCGGCGAATGCGTCGGCCAGACCGCGTATCGCCTGCAGCTTTTCGGCTGAGGCGAGCGCCGATGGCGGCCCCATATCGGTCTTGTTGGCGTCGACGATGTAGATGCGCCCGTCTGCGCGATCGCGAAGTATGTCGAGCCCGCCGAAATCGAGCGCCATCGCCGACGTGAACGCGGCGATCTGCGCGCGTTCTTTCTTCGACAGCAGCGCATCGACCGGCGCGAGATCGACGCGGTGGTTTTCGTTCGAAAATCGAAGGTCGCGCGTGCGGCGCTTGAGATAAACGAAAGGCGCCTTGCCGCCGACGACCGGCGTTCTGATGTCGATGAATTCGCGCCCGTCGAACGTGTTGTCGATAAGGCGCTGATAGACATGGCCGGGCCGCGTTTCGGCGAGAGGGCAGGAAACGATCTTTCCGTCGTGCTTGCCGTTAAGTTCCGATTTTTCGACCGCCTCGCCGCGATGGGTTTTTGGATCGATATTGAGGCTGTAACCGAACACCTCCTCGAAAACGCGGCTGACGACGCTTTTGCGGATATCGAAACAGCCGACATTGAAGGCGGGCCGGTTCGTCGGCGCCGGCAATGGCGCGGTCCGGAATTCGCGGTCTTCGAAAAAGAAATGGATGTCCGCTTCATCCGGATCATCGACGATCCTGACGTCGGCGAGCTGGCAGACCGGCCAGATCGCATAATAGGAACGCGGCTTTTTCGGGTAGAAGGATATGCGCGCGCGCGGCTCGCGTCCGCTGAATACGCGTGCGGCGCGAAGGCCCTGAACAAGTCCTATGAAAGAGGCGACGCGCACCGCATCGCGGGCGAATCCGGCGCTCCACGGGATCTGCGCCCCTGTCTCCTTGGCGACGATGCCGCCGCCGCTGAACTCGAAATCCGAAAAGAACGCCATGAGCGGCCCATCAAAATGGGGCCCGCCGGACCCCGCACCCTCGCTCTTTCAATATGGCTTTTGGCCGCCTGACAAGAAAATAAAGACCGCGCGATCAAAGCGCGCGACGAGACGATCGCCCGCCCGGGCCGGTTCGGCCCGCCCTTTGCGACTGCCGGGCCATGTGTGCCAGTCGTAAACAGAATATTAACGCCATCCTCGCCCTGGCCGGGGTTTTCGGCCTTTGCGCCGGGCCGGCGGGCGCGGCTTCGCCGGGCTCGGCCGGCGGCGTGGCGCTCGGCGAATCCCACGGCGGCATCGCCGATCAGGCTTACGTGATCGCCCCGCCGAACTGGCTGTATGTCGTCGAGAAAGAGCGCGGCAGCTTCCTCGATTGCGGCGAGGGGCGGGAGACCCGTTCGACCGACGCCGCCGGGCGCGATGTCGCCGAACTCACCTGCGGCGTCACGCTGACCGAAACGATCGTCATCCCGGCGGCCGCGACGGCGGCGCGGATCATTATTCACTATTAGGCGTTAATCCGCCTCGCGCGCGCCGAGCGCTATCAGCACGCCGCGCTGGCCGGCGATGTTGTAGCCGGCCGCGCTCGCCTCGCGAATGATCTCTTCCGCACTGCCCCCGGCGCGCGCGCGGGCGAAGGAGCGCAGCACCGTCGACCGCGTGCCCGAGCGGCAAAAGGCGAGAACCGGACCGTCGTTTTCCGACAGTGCGGCGTCGAACGCATCGAGATGGGCGGCGCCGATATTCATGCCGCTGACCAGGATTTCGACATAGGCGATGCCGGCCGCTTTCGCCGCCGCTTCTATATCGGCGTTTTCCGGTTGACCGGTCTCTTCGCCGTCCGGCCGGTTGTTGATGATCAGCCTCACGCCGAGCGCTTTCGCTTTCTCTACATCGGCGGGCGTAATCTGCGGGGCGACGTAAAAACCATCGGCAAGCGGCGTGAAAGGGACGTTCATCAAGCAAGTCTCCGCTTTTCCGGCGTTCGCCGCCGAATTGAAACAGGTGAGGGAGATAATAAGCGAGACGAAAATTCCCGCGCCCGCTCTCCCGCCCCAACATGGTATTCCCCTATAAGATCGTCGTCCGCATTTTCCTAGCAGGTGATCCTATGCCCGACGCGCCGCCATTCCATCTCGCCATTCCCGTCGACGATCTCGGCGCGGCGGACGCATTTTATCACGGGCTGCTTGGATGTCCGCATGGAAGGCGGTCGGAAAAATGGATCGACTATGATTTTTTCGGCCACCAGCTCGTCGCGCATCTCTCGCCCGCCGATTGCGTGCGCGCCAAAACGAACGAAGTCGACGGCCATGACGTGCCGGCGCGCCATTTCGGCGTTGTGATGGACCCGGCCGACTGGCGCGCGCTGGCTGACCGGCTGCGCACGGCGAACGCCGAGTTCATTATCGAGCCCGATACCCGCTTCAAGGGAGAGCCGGGCGAGCAGGGAACGTTTTTCGTTCGCGACCCCGCCGGCAATGCGCTCGAATTCAAGTGCTTCAAGGATCGGGCGCAATTGTTCGCGACGTAATCCCTGCGCGGGGCGAAACCCTATCCATCGCCGGCGCTATTCGTTAGGCTCGCCGCGAATGGAGAAGGGTGGGTGCGATGTTGAAAATCAGGCTTTGGGTATTGGCGGGGGCCGCATTGGTTTTCGCGGGGTGTGAAACGGCGCGCGTCGCCGAACGCGATCCGGTTACGGTCGACGCCGTCTATCCGCCGACAATGATCGAGGCGTCGTTTTTATCGGACGGCGCGCGCCTCAACGCGCTCGTCTATCTCGCCGACGGCGCCGGTCCCCATCCCGGCGTCCTGTTGCTGCACGGGTATCCCGGCAACGAAAAAAATCTCGATGTCGCACAATATCTGCGGCGCGATGGATGGAATGTTTTCTTCTTCCATTATCGCGGCGCGTGGGGCAGCGAAGGCGAATTCAGTTTCGTCAACGCCGCCGATGATGTCGGCGCGGCGCTCGCTCATATGCGTGAAAACGCAGGCGCCTACCGTCTCGATCCGGACCGGATCGCTATCGTCGGTCATTCGATGGGCGGGCAGATGACGCTTGCGGGCGCGGCGAACGATCCCGGCGTCAAATGCGCCGTGACGCTCGCCGCCGCACCCGTCGAACCCGACCCGCAATCGCCGCCCGACGAAGAAACGCTGGACGCCGTGCGCGCCTATGCCGATGGCCTTATCATGCTGCGCGGTCACGACGGATCAAACGTGATCGAACAGGACGCCGCTTTTGCGCAGCGTTTTCCGCTGGCGCGCCTTACGGAAAAACTGGGCGGAAAAAAATTGCTGATGATCGGGGCGGAAAAAGACGTCGCCGTGCCGATCGGCGAACATTATCGTTACGCCGAAGCGTTCGGCGCGAATCCCGGGATCGACCTGTCGACCGAGGTCTATGACACCGACCACGGGTTCGCGACGCACAGGATCGCCATATCGCGGCGGATCGCCGACTGGCTCGACGCCGGGTGCCGATAGATGCGGCGCGCGGGCGCGGCTAGTCCGCAGCGCGAAAGATGATGTCGCCGTCGACGACCGTCATCACCGCTTTCGCTTTCAGGATTTCGGCTTCCGGCACGGTCATGATGTCCGATGAAAAGACGGTGAAGTCCGCCTTCTTTCCGGTCTCGATCGTGCCGAGATCCTTTTCCTGGAACGATGCGTAGGCGTTCGCCGATGTGAACATGGCGAGCGCTTCCTCGCGCGTCACTTTTTCATCCGGGCGCCAGTCGGCGCCGGAATGGCCCTCAAGATCCTTTCGCGCCACGGCGGCGTAAAACTCGACCAGCGGGTCGCCGCGCTCGACCGGCGCATCCGATCCGCCGGCGATGACCGCGCCGGCGTCGAGAAGGCTGCGCCAGGCGTATGCGCCGTCAAGGCGAGCATCGCCGAGCCGGGCCGGCGCGAAGTAGAGATCGCCGATCGCATGGCTCGGCTCCATGGACGCGATGACGCCGAGCCTTGCGAACCGCGGAATGTCTTCCTCGTGCAGGATCTGCGCATGTTCGACCCGCCAGCGCGGATTGGCGACTTTTCGCTCCTCCGCCGGCACCGCCTCAAACGCTTCTTCGTACCAGTCGAGAACGAGCTTGTTGCCGCGATCGCCGATCGCGTGGGTGGCGATCTGCACGCCGTCCCTGAGCGCCTGTTGCAGGAACGGCTCGATATCGTCATGCGCGGCGAGCATGAGGCCGGACGTTTGCGGCATATCGGAATAAGGCTCGCTCAAGGCCGCGCCGCGGCTGCCGAGCGCACCGTCCGCATAGAGTTTGATTGCGCGCGTTACGATGCGTCCGGAATTGTTCACGCGCGGGGTCTGCGCGGCGAGCGCGTCATAGCCGCCGCGATCGAGCGCGTTGTAAATACGGATATTAAGCCGGCCGGCGGCCGCTTCTTCCTCCATCAGCGAGACGTCCGGCGGATTGACGGATACGTTGTGAAGGCCGGACCATCCGCGCGCCGCATAAACATCGCCGGCGATTTCATAGGCTTCGCGCCTTTGTTCGTCAGATGGCGCGGCGATCTGTGCGCTGATTAGTTCCATCGCGTTGTCGATGAACATGCCGGTCGGCTCGCCATTTGCGTCGCGCTCGATTCTGCCGCCATCCGGGTCCGGCGTATCCTTTGTGACGCCGGCTTTCTCGATTGACGCCGAATTGGCGACGAGCGCGTGGCCGTCGGCGCGTGTGAAAATTATCGGATGCTCCGTACTCGCTGCATCAAGGTCGGCGCGGTTCGGGAAGCGCCCTTCGGGCCAGCCGGTTTCTATCCAGCCGCGCCCGTAAATCACATCGCCTTCCTTGGTTTCCTGGGCGGCGGCGGCGGCGATATCGACCAGCTCGGATACGGAGCCGACCCCTTCGAGATTGAGCGTCAGTTCGCGCATCCCGATGCCGAGAAGGTGCGCGTGCGCATCGACAAAACCGGGATACATCGCCGCGCCGTTCAGATCGACGCGCTCCGTCTCAGGGCCTGCGGCGCTTTCGATCGCAGCCTTGTCGCCGACCGCCGTGACGCGCCCGTCCTCGACCGCCACCGCCTCGACAGTCGGCTGGCCGGCGACGCCGGTGTAAATGACGCCGCCGTAAAAAATCTTGTCGGCCGCGTTCTCGCCCGAAACATCCGGCGAGGTTGCGGTTTTATCGCCGCAGGCGGCGGCGGAAAGAACAAGGGACAGCGCGAAGGCGGAAAGGTGATGTTTTTTCATGACGCGATAGTAAACACCGGTCTCGCGCAGCGCCAGCCTTTATTGCGCGCCGTCCGCAGGCGGCAGGTATTCGTCGAAGACGAGCCGCCATCCGTTCGATCGATATTGCCAGAGCCGCACATAATATCCCGTCGAAGCCGCGCCGGGCGCGCGCGCCTCGCCATAGGTCCAGACCATGTCGCCCGCATCCGATGCGCCGCCGCCGATCGGCGCCATTTCAAGACGTGCGGGACGCGCGGCGAGCGCTGCTGCGCGTGCGGGCGCGTCTATTGCGGGCGGCGGCCCTTCGCTGTGGAGACGTGCGTCATCATCCATAAACGGTCCGTATGCAGAAGAAAGATCCTCGCGCGCTGCGACGGCGAGGGCGCTTTCATGCGATGAGACCTCGGCCATCGCCGCATCGCGCGAGGCGGCGCCTTCAGCGCTTGTCGGCAGATATGAGACATCCGAACCTTGGGCGGCCTCGCCCGAGGCGTCGGCGCCGACGCCGGCGTCCAGAATCCATTTCCAGTTTCCGTCCGCCTGTTTGCGCCAGATTGTGAAATAATGGCCGCGCCTTTCCTCGCCGACGGCGTAGGGACCGGTCGTAAAGCCGAGATCGCCGGAGCGGGATATCCCCGCATATAACGGCCACCAGATGAGCGGCGGGCGGCTATCGTTCGCATCGCGATCGGGGCGCGCGCCGAAAACCGTGTGGGCGCTCGCGGGATCGGGCGCGAACACGATCGCCTCGTCTGCGGAATAGGCGAGGAAGGATGCCTTGACGCCGCGTTCAAGACCGTCCGCCGCGAATGCGCGTTCGGCCGCGACGATTGCATCCGGCGTCGGCGCGCCTGATTCGCGCGACGGCGCGTCCGGTTGGGGCGCTGCGCTGCAGGACGAAAGAAACAGGGCGAGGGCGATGAAAGCCGGTCTTGTTGCAAAATCAGCCATTTTTTCCTCCGGGTGCGAAGTCATTCCGCCGTATTGCGGCGGCGTTTTTCGCAAAATGGAATTCTCCGGCCACCCCCTGATCGATGATCCGTTCCGGGAACGCGCTTTTCCGCGCGGACAGGGGGCGTGCAGGAGGTGTGTTGCGAAGATTTAACTCCCTCGCGCCTTTGGCGCGATTCCCTGCAAATGGAGGTTCGAATTCAGGTGTTGAAAGGCCTGGTCGGAGTGAGAGGATTCGAACCCCTCGCGCCTTTGGCGCGATTCCCCGCAAATGGAGGTTCGAATT
>JAGRDS010000004.1 GCA_020446945.1 Parvularculaceae bacterium | reverse complement strand
ATGGTCGGAGCGACAGGATTTGAACCTGCGACCCCTTGACCCCCAGTCAAGTGCGCTACCAGGCTGCGCCACGCTCCGACCCGCAGAGGCCGGCGTGATACGCCGGGCCTGCCGGCGCGGACCATAGCGGCGGCCATCCCGCGCTGCAATGCGGAAATTCTCCAGAATTCGGCTCAATCAATCGGCGTCGATCGCCTCGATCGCGACGACGGCGTCGTCGAGCGCCTGTTGGGCGCGTTCAAGGCGCGACAACAGCGCTTCGAGTTTTGAGCGAACAGACGGCGACAGGCCGAGCGTTTCCTCTTCGGTCAATTGCTCGCCCGTTTGGCCGTTGCAGGCCGCGCTCTCGCGATCGTCGGCCTCCTCATTGACGAGCGGGCGCAAGTCGATCGGCTGGCCCGCCGCCTCCATCCGGCCAAGCTCGGCGATATATTTGACGCCGTTTTCCTTGAAGATCTTCTGGACGCCCTTCGTCGTGTAGCGCTGTTCGTAAAGAAGAACGCGCACGCCGCGCAAAACGTCGAGATCGATCGGGCGATAATAGCGTCGCCCGCCGGCGCGACGCATCGGCCGGATTTGTCCGAACACTTCTTCCCAGTGCCGAAGCACATGCTGGGGAACATCGAGTTCGTTCGATGCTTCGCTGATTGTCCGAAAGGCTTCTGCTGCCTTGGCGACCGCCATACTCTTGAGTTCGCCTGTTCCTGTTCGCCGATTTATTCGGCGGCTGCGGCGCTTCGACCGGCGAGCGCCTTGTTGATGTCGTCTTTCAGCACATGGGATGCGCGGAACGTAACCACGCGCCGCGGCGTGATCGGCACTTCCTCGCCCGTTTTCGGGTTTCTGCCCATGCGCTCCTTTTTCTGTCGCACCGTAAAGGTTCCGAAAGAGGAGATTTTCACCGTATCGCCGGTTTCAAGAGTCGCGGCGATTTCTTCCAGAATCCGTTCGACAAAATCGGATGATTCGTTTCTCGAAACGCCTAGCGACCGGTGAATCGCATCGGTCAAATCGGCGCGCGTAAGTGTTCCGTCAGCCATCTGCCTGCCTCGCTCCCCGCCCCAATGGTTAAATCTTAAGCCGCGCCATGGGATAGGGTCAACAACCGATTGAAATTCCTCGTGTGTTTGTAATTCTCTCGCCCCGTCACGCGCGCAGGAGCGCCGCGCCCCAGGTCAATCCGCCGCCCATGCCTTCAAGCATGACGAGATCGCCCGCCTTGATCCGTCCATCTGCGACCGCCTCGCAATAGGCGAGGGGGATCGAAGCGGCGGACGTATTGCCGTGTCGCGCGATGGTCGAAACAACCTGATCGGGGCGCAAATCGAGTTTTCTGACGACGCCGTGAATGATGCGTTCATTCGCCTGGTGCGGAACGAACCAGTCGATCGATTTCGGATCGGTCTGCGTTTCCCGGCAGACCGCGACCATCGCGGCGGAAATGCGCTCGACCGCTTCGCGGAAAACCTTGTTGCCCTGCATGCGCACATGACCGGTCGATTGCGTCGAGGATACGCCGCCGTCGACATAGAGAAGATCGACAAGGCGGCCGTCGCAGCGCAGAAAACTTCCCATCACGCCGCGCCCGTCCGCGTCCTTTTCCGCCACCGCTTCGAGAACGAACGCGCCGGCGCCGTCGCCGAAGAGGACGCAGGTCGATCGGTCGCTCCAGTCGAGAATGCGCGAGAATGTTTCAGCGCCGATGACGAGCGCGCATTTGTGCTGGCCCGATGCAAGAAACTTTTCCGCCGTCGCGACAGCGTAGACGAAGCCGGTGCATACGGCCTGAATGTCGAACGCCGTTCCGGCCGGCGCGCCGATTTTCGCCTGAACGATGGCGGCGGTCGAAGGGAAGGTGAGGTCTGGCGTCGTCGTTGCGACGATGATGAGGTCGATGTCTTCGGGTTTGCGTCCGGCGGCGGCAAGCGCGGCGTTCGCCGCATGCGCCGCCAGATCGGACGTGCGCTGATCGTCAGCGGCGATATGGCGCTCGCGTATGCCGGTTCGTTCGCGAATCCACTCATCGCTCGTGTCGACGATCCCTGAAAGGTCGTGATTGGTCATCACGTCCGCCGGCAGATACGCGCCGCAGCCCGTTACAACAGCCTTCAATTTCATTCAGCCGCCTCAAGCGTTTTTCCGGCGCGTTCGAATACAAGCGCCACGGTCTGTGCGACCTGTTTACGAAATCCTTTTCCGACAAGGCTTGACGCCATGCCGATTGCAGCGGCGACGCCCTTTTCGTCCGCCGATCCGTGGCTCTTCACGACGACGCCGTTGACGCCGAGAAAAACCCCGCCATTGACGTTGGACGGGTCTATCCGCCGCTTGAGCCTCGCCAGTTCGCCCATCATAAACAGCGCGCCGATCTTCGCGGGTAACGATCCCGTCAGCGCGTCCTTGATCCAGCCGCCGACAAGACGCGCCGCGCCCTCGGCGGATTTAAGCGCAATATTTCCGGTGAAGCCGTCGGTGACGACGACATCGACGGCGCCGAGGGAAATGTCATTGCCCTCGACGAATCCGGTAAACGCCATATCCGGGTCGGCCTCGCGGATTACGCGCGCGGCCGTGCGGATCAATTCATGGCCTTTCAACTCTTCCGCGCCGACATTCAACAGGCCGACCGTCGGCTTTTTGACGCCGGTGAGCGCGCGAAAAAACGCCTCGCCCATGATCGCAAAGCGAACGAGTTCGTGTTCGGTCGCCTCTACATTGGCGCCGACGTCGAGAACGACGACGCGCCCGCGCGGCGTCGGCCAGAGGGCGGTGACGGCCGGGCGGTCGATGCCGGGTATCATGCCGAGCTGCATTCGGGACACCGCCATCAAGGCGCCGGTGTTGCCGCCCGAAACGACGGCGTGAACGCGCCCTTCTTTCTGCGCCTGTATCGATTTCCACATCGACGTGTCGCGCCCGCGCCGAAGAACGTGCATCGGCTTGTCGGTCATCGCGACGGCCGCCTCGCAATGCTCGATGCGCGCGCCGGCGAGATTTCGTTCAGCGTCGATAAGGGGGCGCAATACCGCTTCGTCGCCGAAAAATATGATTTCCGCCGCAATCCCGTCGCGGCGGGCGAGCGCGGCGCCTTTGACGAGCGCCGCCGGCCCCGCGTCCGTTCCCATAGCGTCGACGCCGATAATGGCGGCGCTTCCAGTCGGAGGGGTCTCAGTCAATTCGGGTCATCTCCCAGCCGGAGGCAGAATAGCGCAACCCCCATCGGCGGCAAACAAAGGCACATTCCGCGATTCCCGCCAAGCCCTTAAAGTATCTGGCGTTTCAACCATCCGTTTTTTTCAGATCCTTCAGCGCCGCAAAGGGCGAAGACAATGTTGCGGTGCGATATTCAGGCAGGAGCGATTCGGCGCCTTCGAGCCGGGGATATGGATCGAGCGCCAGCGACAGATGCTGGACGAGCAACTCGCCGAGATCGATCTCGTCGCCCTCCAGCGGTTCGCGCCATTCATCTTCATTGTCGCCTTCATCATCCAGTTCGATAAAGCGCCGATCGAACACCATTGGAATTTCCTCCTCCACGGTCTCGATCATCTCTTCCAGGGAGACGACGCAATGACGCATGACGGCGGCGCTCAGCTTAAGGTCAATCTCCGCGCCGCCGCGCGTCGGCTGGACGCGGAACACGCCGCGCAGCCTGGTGATCGAGGGCGCGCCGAGCCGGGCGGCGATGGCGGCGCGCTGTTCTTCATTCGCTTCGATCACGAATTCCGCCTCGCGCGCGTGCAGGGCGCCGATTTCGATCACCCTCGAAATCGCGCCGCGCTTTTCAGGCCCGTCCGTCATATCGCCGTTCCGTCGATGGCGCTCGAGAGCGAGCGCAGGGAAACGATCGCGCCGGCGAGGTTTTCCAGCTTTGCGGATTTCAGCGCCTCATCCGCAGCGCGCATGTATTTTTCCAGCATCGCGGCTTTTTCGGTCCGGTCGGTTGAAAGCGCGTTGCGCGCCAGCGCATCGGCGAGCGCCGCGCCGTCGTCCGTCAGCGCGCCGCGATAGGCCGCGTAGCGCCCGTAGAATTCTTCCGCCATCCCCCGGATTTTCCGTCCGACCGCAAGATCGCCGACGCCCATCTCCCGCAGCGCGCTGTCGAGGCTTTCGAAAAAGACCTCCAGCAGCTTGCCGCTCAGTTTCCTGGCGGGCGGACCCTCGCGCCGCAGCCGCTCCAGCGCCAGCGCCATATGAAGGGAAAGCATCTCGTACCGGCCCTCCACCGTGTCCGCAACGCCGGCCGCGGCGAAGAATTGGGGCGCGCGCGCCTGTTCGGCGATGGCGGCGTAAAGCGTTTCGGCTTGGCTTCGCGTCCGATCTTTCCTAAATACGGTTTTCAAGAGGGGGGCGATCATCGCTGGCGCTCCGGCGTCGGGGTTCACCTAGGGCCTCGCCGCCATTCGATCAAGTTCCGGCGTCGATTTGGCGGAAAGAGTAAAGTACGGGACCAGGGAATGAAATTGCACCGCGTTATCGCTCTCGCCGCAGCGCTCGCCGCCCTTCAGGGGTGCGTTTCCTATCGCAGCGCGCATGGTTATGTTCTCGAACGCGGCGAGACGTCGCTGACCGCGCTCGTCGGGGTCGACAGCAAGGAAAGCGTGCTGGCGAAATATGGCGAGCCCTCGCTGATCGGCACGTTCGACCGCAACACCTGGTATTACGTTTCCGAGCTTGACGCCTCTCGCGCTTTTTTCAGGCCCGAAACGACGGCCCGCACCGTTGTCGGGTTCCATTTCGATGACGAGGGGAAAGTCGCGACCGTGGAAACGCTCGACCTGTCGGATTCGGTCGACGTCAAGATCGCCTCGCGCACGACGCCGACGCGCGGCAAGGAACTCGGCTTCTGGGAACAGTTGCTGGGCAATGTCGGCCAGCTTCCGGCGGGCGGCTTCGGCGGTCAGGGCGGTCCGCCGAACTAGGGCGCGCATCAGCGCGGCTCGCGCTCCATCCATCTGATAAACGGAATGGTCGGCGCCGCCCAGGCGAGTCCGGTGACGATGAAATAGACGAGCTTTAGGGCTGCGTTATCCGGCAAATGGTCGGCGAGCGTCACAACTACGCCGAAATACACGATCAACGCCGGCGCCAGCACGGCGAGTCCGATCAGCTTTTTCATTCGCGGCGACATCAATTTCTTTCCGGGCGGGGCGCAGATGCGGCGCCGGGTCGCTGCTTAGAACGCGGATAATGCGTTCGCAACTCTCCACGGCGCGCTCTGATTGCGTTACAGCCCTTGCCCATGGCTCAATCTCACCGCCGCCGCCCCGTCGCCGTCTGGCTGTTCGTCATGAGCGCGCTCGTCGCCTTGATGGTGATTGTCGGCGGCGCGACGCGCCTTACGGATTCAGGGCTTTCAATCGTCGAATGGCGGCCCGTCACCGGCGCCGTACCACCCCTGTCGCAAGCGCACTGGCAGGATGAATTCGACAAATACAAAACCATCCCCGAATACGAAGAAGTGAATTGGGGAATGTCGCTTGACGAGTTCAAGCGGATTTACTGGTGGGAGTGGGGGCATCGCTTTCTCGGCCGCGTCATCGGTTTCGCTTTCCTGATCCCGCTCATATTTTTCATTGCAACGCGCCGCGTCGATCGCGCGCTTGCGGCGAGGCTCGGCGTTTTGTTCATTCTCGGCGGGCTTCAGGGCGCGCTTGGCTGGTGGATGGTGTCGAGCGGGCTATCGGCGCGCGTAGATGTCAGCCAGTACAGGCTGGCCGCGCATCTGGCGCTCGCGTTATTGTTGTTCGCCGCGCTCTTGTGGACTGCTTTCGATACGATAAGCGCGCCGCGCGCCGCGCGAAGCTCGCTGGCGCCGTTCGCATTCGCACTCGCCGGCGGCGTCTATTTACAGATGATCCTGGGCGCGTTCGTCGCCGGCCTGCGCGCCGGACGGACGTTCAACACCTGGCCATTGATGGATGGAAAGTTGTTTCCGGACGGGTATTTTTCCGCCGCGCCCGGCTTCCACGATTTATTTGAAACCGCGGCGGCGTCGCAATTCAATCATCGCCTTGGCGCTTACATCCTTGCTGCGGCTGTCGGCGCATTCTTTTTAGCAGCGCGCAATTCTGATATCGCCGGCCGGGCGAGACTTCTCGCTTTCGCGATCGCCGCGCAGATCGCGCTCGGCGTGTGGACCGTCCTCGCCGCGACGCCGATCTCGCTCGGGCTTGCGCATCAGGCGGGCGCGCTCATCGTATTTGCGCTGGCGCTGTTCGCCGCTCACGGTTCGATCAGGTCGATCTTGATGACGGGCGCATCCTCGTCCGCCGCCTGAGGCGCGCGCGGATCAACGGTTTCGCCAAGCGGCTGGCTGATTGCGCCGAGAACGCCGTTCCAGGGCACGAGGCGGATCGGCGCGCCGCCGTCGGCTGTGACGATCGCGAGCGCGCCGTCGCGGTAAACGCCGCCGTAATTACCGTAACCGGCCCCTATCGCGCGCGCTGAGGAAACCGCTTCGAGATCGAATGTCGCCTTGACGCGCACAGCGCCGAGCGCGTGCCCGTCAACAAGATCGAACAGGGAAACGACGCCCGTTTCGCCGTCGAGAAGCGCGAGCGCGCCGCCTTGAACCTGATCTGGCGCAGTTGTCAGGACGAGCGCGGAAGAAGTCGGCGGCGCATCCGCGAATGCGAGGCCGAATGTCTCACCGCTCTTCGGATCAAGCCGAAGGAGGGCGCCGTCGTCTGAAATAACAACGATGTCTCCCGCGCGTTCATCGACATGGCAGGCGCGCAAATTGAGCGGCGCGATTTTCTGCGGATTGCCGAGTGTTACGCCGTTTTCGCCTGTCTCGATCCTGCGTTCGGCGATACCCTCTTTCGAAATCTCAAAAAGCGAGATAGCACCCCCGACGCGCCCGGCGCAGAAGGCGCCTGCGCGCATTGCGTCGTTCGCAAGCGGGGCTGGCGAAAGCGCGCGCGTCACATTGTCGACAGAATAAAATTCATACCGGTCGTTTGTCCCGGCGATGACATAGGCGCGCGCCTGCGCGCCCGATCCCGAATAAAAAACCGACAACGCATCAACCGGGCCTTGCGCGGCGGCGCTTATCTTTTCACCGCTCTCTATATTGTACGCGGTCAGGCCCTTATCGCCGCCGGCGACCAGAAGGCTTTCGAAATTTACGGACGGGTGCGACCAGAAGGCGACGGCGTTTACGGTCTCCCCCGGGGTTCCGAATGCGTCGGCTGCGGCGACTTCGGAGATTTCGCGCACCGGCTTTTCCGGCGCCGGTTCCGGTTCGATTTCGCCCTTGCCGCAGGCGGCGAGCGCAATGGAGGCGGCGGCGGTGAAAAGGCGGTGAACGCTCGAACGCATGAGGACGGCTCCTGAGGCTAGACCGGGCTGATAGCAGAAAGCGCGAAGAAGGGCAGGGGATTCACAGAAATAGGCGGTATTAAATTACCACATAAGAAAACAACTGATAAACGGGCGTTTTTGGCGATTTTTGTTGACGGAAAATCGCGCGACTGCTATCCGCCGCCCTCGAAACGGCCGGGAAGGCTCCGATCGGGGCGCCGGCCGTCAATTTTGACCCCCAACCGGATCAGGGAACGACGTCATGAAAACCTATTCCGCCAAGGCCGCGGATGTCGACAAGAAATGGGTCTTGATCGACGCTGAAGGCCTCGTCGTCGGCCGTCTCGCCGCCGTCATCGCGACGCGCCTCAGAGGCAAGCACAAGCCGATGTACACGCCGCATATCGATTGCGGCGACAACGTCATTGTCGTCAACGCCGACAAGGTCGTCCTAACCGGCAACAAGCGCGACCAGCACAAATTCTACTGGCATACCGGCTATCCGGGCGGCATCAAGGAGCGCACAGCCAAGGAACTGCTCGACGGGCGCTTCCCGGGGCGCGTTCTGGAAAACGCCGTTCGCCGGATGATGCCGAAGGATTCCCCGCTGGCGCGCAGCCAGTTGGCGAATCTGCGGGTCTACGCCGGCGGCGAACATCCGCACGAAGCGCAGAGCCCCGAAGTGATCCAGATCGCCGCCATGAACGCGAAAAATTCGAAACTCGCCAAAGATTCAAAGAGCGCCTAATCCATGAGCAACACCTCTCTTGAAGACCTGAAAACCGTCGCCGCGGAAGCGGGCATCGTCGCCCGGCCCGAAGAAGAAATCGTCCGTGAGCCGAAGATTGACAAACAGGGCCGTTCCTACGCGACGGGCAAGCGCAAGACAGCCGTCGCGCGCGTCTGGATCAAGCCGGGCGCGGGGCGCATTACGGTGAACGGCAAGGAGCATGCGGACTATTTCGGCCGCCCGGTCCTGCAGATGATTATCAAGCAGCCGCTCGTCGCGGCGGAACGCAACGACCAGTTCGATATCGTCTGCACAGTGTCGGGGTCGGGCCCGTCAGGCCAGGCCGGCGCGGTTCGTCACGGTATTGCGCGCGCACTCACTTATTATGAGCCGGGCCTTCGCGCGGTTCTGAAAAAGGGCGGGTTCCTGACGCGCGACAGCCGCGCCGTCGAGCGGAAGAAATACGGCCGCAAGAAAGCGCGTCGCTCGTTCCAGTTCTCCAAGCGCTAAAGCGTCGTCGCATCAAACGGAATCGGGATCACGCGACAAATTACTGTTTGTCGCGTTTCCCGGCGGCGACCGCTCACGTCTCGCCTGGATATGCGTTTGGATGCGCGGAGAGCCGAATACAGGAAAGCGCCCTTCACGGGCGCTTTTTTTGGGCGCGCCTATCGTGTTTTCAGCGTTCTTGATTTGAAATTGTTCAACTCGTCGATTTCGTCGATGACGCATTCGACGCGCGAGCCATCGAGCGGCGGAAAGCAGCCGTCGACCATGAAGTCGATTGTCCGCCTCGTTCGCGCCGGCCCTTCGCCCGGACCGATCCAGTTAATCGGGAAACGGCCCGCACCTTCAATTGCGAATGCGAAATAACCGTCGATATCTGCGGATTGGCCTGGCGCTATCGGATCGGTGCGGACAACGTAACCGCACGATATCGGGCTTCCTGCGGAAAGTTGTCCCTGCGACACTGGACAATCGACAAAGACAAGCGGCGTTCTGGGGTGGCGCGCGAAGGCCATTATCCGGAACGCCCGGTCTGTCGGAAGCGCGCCCGCATTCCTGATTCTGACGCGCAGTTTCAGGCTCGCATCAACCGCTTTGATAACGGAGACGTTTTCGATAATGAGGTCCGCGGCCCGCGGCGCGCCTGCCAGTATTTCGACAGGCGCGCATTCGCGATTGTTCGCTTCATTCGCCTCGGCGATTTCATTGTCCGGATCGGCTATGGCGCACACTGAATAATTACCCGGCGCTATGTTAAGCGGCATTCGTATGCGCGCGATATCGGCGGCGCTCGCGCCCGGCGCCAGCGTTTCGCCATCGCCCTGGCGCCAGGCCGTCAGGGGCGCGATCGGGCCCGTCGCCGGATCGACAAAAAGATCGATCGCCATCGCCGCCGGCGATTGAGTTTCGTAAAGTCCTGAATTGTCGATCGACGAATTTATCGTAATGGGTGAGCCGGCGGTGGTCTGCACCGGCGCGACGTCAAGCGCGCCGACGGTGAGATCGGACCCGGACGGCGTTGTCGCACACGCGCCAAGCATCGACGCTGCAAGAATGGAATAACAGAACCGGGACTTCCCCATTACGGCCCCCATGCCGGCTGATTGGCGAAGTTTGCGCTTGGCGGGCCTCGACGGTCAAGCAAGGGCGGTCAATCTATGTCCGGCGCCGGCTAACCGCGGTAAAACCGCTTCAACTTTGCGGTTTCGTGTCGTCCGGGGCCGATTTCGCCTTTTTCGGCGCGCGAATGAACGTGCCGAGAAAAGCGTCCTCATCAGTTTCGCGTAAACGGCGGAACAGGCTGTCAGCGCGCGCGCGGCGCGTCATCGCCGTGCCGCCCAACCTTTTGAACAGATCTTCCACCGACATTTGCGTCGTGCGGCTCATCGCCGAGGCCCCCGCCTGTTATTTCGCACCGAAAGAATCGTGGAGTCTCAGCGGTTAACAATTCGTTAATGAAGCGTTGCTGCGACCGGAGAGGAGAAGGCGTCCGTAAAATAGCCGATAGCCAGTCCCGCTACCTTGTCGTGCCCTTTCACGCGGTCATACCCCGGCGCATCCCTGCAAACGGGGACAAAGCGTCTGCCCCGTTTCGAACATTCGTCGAGGAACGAATAATGTCCCGCGCCTTCGATAGTCTCGAATTGCGCGCGCCGCATTTTCCCGGCGAGACGCCTGGCGTTCGTTCCGGCCGGCGCGACATCGTCATTCGTTGCGCCGATAACGAGAATATCGGTTTTGACGCTGAGAAGGCTTTCGTCAGTCAGGGCCTGCGCGAGCGCGGGCGCGATGAGAACGAAAGCCGACATGCGCGGATCGGCGAAAGAAATCCTGTGTTCGGCGAGCGCCGCCCGCAAGGGCGCGCTTTTGTCGAGCATCGCGGCGAATTCCGCGCCGGCCTCGGGATATTCGCCCTGCGGCTCGCATGTCGCGTCGCGATCAGGACTTGCGCAGAATTTCTGGAAGAGATCGAGCGACGTTCGCGCGCCGGCGAGCGCAGCCATCGTGTAGCCGCCGAGTGAAAATCCGGCGCCGCCGATTTTCGTCGCGTCGATCTTCGGTCCAAACTGCGGATCGGCGAGCATGAGGTCGATGAGCGCGCTGACATCGCGTGCGCGCTCCCACGGCATATTAAAGCCGCGCGGGTCGAATTTCGCCTCCGCCGCGGTGTTTCCATGATGGTCCAGCGCGGCGACGATAAATCCGTGCGCGGCGAGGCGCCGGCCGAGCCACATCATCTGAAACGCCGAACCGCCCGTTCCGTGCGAAAGGATTATCAGCGGCGCCCTTCCTTCAACGGAGATTTCCGCATCCGGCGCCGCCCATCCGCCGACGAAAATCGGGTTCTCGGCGGGAAAGGCGATTTCCTCCATCTTTTTGGCGGGCGCAGCGGATGGGTACCAGACGGTTGTCGCCAGCGGACGCGCGCGCTTGCGGTCCCAGGACAGGCGATCGGCGTCCTCGAAGGCGCGGTGCGCCACGCCGATGACGATCCCGTCCGTCGGCGGAGCGGTTACGGTTTTTTCGCCGCACGCGGCGAGGAAAATCGATGCGGCAAGCGCGCAAAGGGCCTTTTGCATTAACGGTTCCTCTTTCCGGCCCGGATAGTGACGGGCGGGTCTGAAAAGAGGGTTACTTTCCAAGCCCGCCGACAAGCGCGTATTTGGTGTTGATATAGTCCTCAACCCCGTATTTGGAGCCCTCCCGGCCCATTCCGGAATCCTTCACGCCGCCGAAGGGCGCGA
>JAGRDS010000028.1:33339-54958 GCA_020446945.1 Parvularculaceae bacterium | reverse complement strand
CAGGCTGAGCTACACTCCGACGGTGCGCCCCTATAGCGGCGGCCTATCGCCATTGCAACGAAGCTTTTGGCGCCCCGGTGCGCGATGTTTGCGCGCGGGGCCGGCCGGCGCCGAATCGCCGTTGATTTCCCCTTCCGACGGCGTTATCAGGCCGCTCCCGTTGGGGCGTCGCCAAGTGGTAAGGCAGCGGTTTTTGGTACCGCCATTCCCAGGTTCGAATCCTGGCGCCCCAGCCATATTTCACAAGTAAAAACTGTCCCTGTCGCGAGGTGCGCCCACCGCGCCGGACGAGCGCAAAGATGCTTGTGCAAGCGCGGTCGCGGCGGCCAGTCGGCGTTCATTCCTTTCATTTGGTTATTTGGCGGCGGAGCGCTTCCGTTCCCTCAATACGGGCAATATGAATTCGGCGGTCGCGCAATGAAGGTGCGCAATCTTATTCTAAATTTTCCGGCGAAACGGCGTCTATTGCGCAATTCCGTCTTGCTTGTTACAAGCTAACGGGGCTGTGGCCGGAGGGAACGACGCTTGCGTTGGATCGCCGCCTCGGTTTTTTGGGTGGGACGATCGTTTGCGTCCGGCGGATTCGTCGTTGCAAAAGCAGATTGTTTCATTCAAATATCGCGTCGAAGGGGAATGGGTTGGGGTACGAATTTGATGTTGTCTATCGGCGGACAATCGCGCCCTTTCTTTTTTCCTTTAAAAGTCAAATCATCGGCTCATGCGTGAGCCAGGTATTCAATTGAAGCCGAAGCAAACCGTTAGGTGAGGCAATGAAGAAAAGAACTCTGGTTCTGGGAACAGCCGCGGCGATCGCCGCCGCACTTGGCTCTCCCGCATTCGCGCAATTCTCGTCCGCGCTGAATGAAAGCGAAGCGACCGCACGAGAAGCGAAAACGTCCCAGGGACGCATCGAGCAGCTTGATAATCAAACGGCTTCGCTGATTAACGATTACCGCGCGAACCTTAAGCAGCTTGAAGCGGCGACGCGCTATAACGCTTCATTGAACCGCAACATCACGGCGCAGCAGCGCCAGCTTGAGCGGCTTCGCCTCGATATCGAAAACGTTTCCGGCCTTCAACGCGCGATGCAGCCCCTGATGGAGGACATGCTCGCCGCGCTCGGCGACATCGTTGAGGCCGATATCCCGTTCAATCGCGATGAACGCACCGCGCGCGTCGATCGCCTCAACAAGGTGATGGGCGATCCCGACGTTTCGGCGGCGCAGCGCTACCGCCTGATCGTCGAGGCGTATCAGATCGAAAACGAGTACGGCCGCACGATCGGCGCCTATGAGGGGTCGATCGATGACGGCGGAACGCTGCGGACCGGCGAGTTTCTGCGCGTCGGCCGCATCGCCCTCATGTTCAAGACCGCGGATGATTCGATCCTGAAAATCTGGGACGCCGGCCAGAACGGCTGGGTGGACCTCAACAAATCCTACCTGCCGGATGTGCGCCTCGGCCTCAGAATGGCGAAAGAACAAACAGCGCCGGGTCTGCTCCCGGTTCCGGTTAAAGCCCCGACCCAAGCGGCCGGCGCCCAGTAACGCAACGGCGAATTTCGAAGGAAACCAGACATGAAACTCCTCAAGCTTGCAGGCGTCTCTATCGTCGTCAGCGTCGCCGCTGCCGCACTCGCCATCCCCGCCTCCGCACAGGACGCCCAGCCCGCGCAGCCCGCCGCGCGGCAATTGACCCTCGATCAGGTTCTTTCGGCGGTTCGCCGCGAAAGAAGCGAATCGAGCGCCGAAAACCGCGCCCGCGAAGAGCGCTTCCAGCGCGAGCGCAACAATCAGCAGGCGGAGCTTAATCGCGTCCGCGGCCAGGTTAACGCCGCAGAAGCGGAAGCCACGCGCCTTGAAGGCGTAATGGCGACGAACCAGGAAGAGATCGAAAAGCTCGATGCGGAACTCGCCGACAAGCAGGGTGAGTTCCAGGAACTCTTCGGCGCCGCGCGTTCGGCCGCCGCCGATCTGACCGCGCAGGTCGATCGCTCGCTGATTTCAGCGGAATTTCCGGGCCGCTCGTCCGAGCTTCAGGAAGTCGCGCAAACCGATACGCTGCCGACCGAAACGCAGCTTCGCTATCTGTGGGAGACGCTGGTTCAGCAGATCGCCGAACAGGGCAAGGTGACGACGTTTTCGGCGAATGTCGCGCAAGCCGACGGCACCGCCGTTTCGCGCGACATCACCCGCATCGGTCCGTTCGTCGCCTTCGAAAACGGCCGCTATCTGACGTATAAGGAAGATCTCGGCGTTCTCGCATTCCTGGCGCGCCAGCCGGCCGGTTCGGTGACGGGCGCGGCCAAGGCCGTCGAGAACTACAAGGGCGACGGTTTCGTGCGCGGCGTTATCGATCCCTCGCTCGGCACGCTTTTGGGCCTTATCGTTGAAACGCCCGATCTCAGCGAACGTGTCGCGCAGGGCGGTTCGATCGGCTATCTCACGCTCGGCCTCGGCGCGCTCGCTTTCGTGTGGGGCGTGTTCCGCTGGGTCACGCTTTCGGGCGTCGCCGGCGCGGTGAAGTCGCAGATGCGCCGTCCGAAGGCGTCTAAATCGAACCCGCTCGGCCGCGTGATCGGCGCCTATGAGGCGGTTCAGAACAAAAACGACCCCGAAGCGGTCGCGGCCGCGCTCGACGACGCGATTCTCAAGGAGATTCCGAAACTCGAAAGCGGGCTCAATCTCGTCAAGATCGTTTCGACGATCGCACCGCTGCTCGGCCTTCTCGGCACGGTTATCGGGATGGTCATCACCTTCCAGTCGATCACGCTCTTCGGCGCCGGCGACCCGCAGATCATGGCTTCGGGTATCTCGGTTGCGCTGATGACGACGGTTATCGGCCTTGTCGTGTCGATCCCGCTCGTCATTCTCTACGCATTCGCTTCCGGTGCGGCGAACCGCATCACGCAAATGCTGGAAGAGCAGGCGGCCGGCATCATCGCGGAGCATGCGGACGGCCGCCGCTAGGCCGTTCGCAAACAATCAAAGGGACCAAGCATGGGATTCCTTAGAACCGCATATGAATCGGTGCAGTCCTTCGTGATCGCCGGCGGGCCAGTGCTTTTGACCATCATGATCCTCACTTTCATTTTGTGGGGGCTCATCCTGGAACGGGCTTTGTACTGGACGATGGCGCATCCGGGCGTGGCGGGCCGCGCCAAGCGCGCCTGGAAAGCGCGGGGCGATCACGCCTCCTGGTGGGCGCACGCCTATCGCGACAGGCTGGTATCGGAAGCCAGGCAGGAATCCGAGCGCTTTAACGACGTCATCAAGACGCTTGTCGCGGTGACGCCGCTGCTCGGCCTTCTCGGCACCGTTACGGGCATGGTTTACGTGTTCGACATCATGGCCGTCACCGGCTCATCGAACGCGCGGCTCATGGCCGAGGGCATCAGCCGCGCGACGCTTCCGACAATGGCGGGGCTTTTCACGTCCGTGTCGGGCGTCATGTTCACCTATTGGTACGACCGCGCAGCGCAGAAGGCGACAGCCAAGCTTTCTGACGAACTGAAAATGGCCGGGTGACGATGCGTAGAACCTCACACACAAGAGCGACGGGCGGCGAGGCGGAAGTCAATGTGACGCCGCTGATGGACATCGTGTTCATCATGCTNNTCTTCATCGTCACCGCGACTTTCACGCGCGAAAAAGGCATCGACGTCAGGACGCCTGAGGAAACGCCGCCGGAAGATAACACCGTGCCGCCGCCCGCTCTTTTGCTGGCGCTGCAAAAGGACGGTTTCGTGCGCGTCAACAACGTTCGCGTCATTGATCCTCTCTCGACGAAACCGGTCGTTGAGGAATTTATGGCGCGCGAACCCAAAGGCGTTGTGCTGGTCAGCGCGGCCCCCGATTCTCAGGCTGGACTAGCCGTTACGGTGATGGACCAGGCTTACGCAGGAAAAGCTTCGGCGGTGTCGCTGGCGCTTCAGAACAACTAGTTGGATTTGCGCCCGCCGGCCGGTTTCACACCGGTCGGCGCGGCGGACAAAAAGCGGAAATGTTCATGGCGAGAAAACGTAAAGCCAGCGATTCATCGGCGGACGATATTAACGTAACGCCTTTGATGGACATTGTGTTCATCATGCTGATCTTCTTCATCGTCACCTCGACTTTCGTCAAAGAGCCGGGCGCCGAAATCGAACGCCCAACGGCCGAGACGCTCGTTCAAAAGAAATTCGCCTCGATCCTCGTCGCGGTCGATTCTGAAAACAATATCTGGATCGACAAGGACCAGGTTCCGCTCGAATCCGTCCGCCAGCTTGTCGAACAGTTAAAGGCGGAAAACCCGAAAGGCACCGCAGTCGTCCAGGTCGATGCGCGCGCCGATTCGCGTTATCTTGTTGAAGTCGTGAACCAGATCCGCGACGCCGGCATCGGCGATATCGCCGTGTCGACGGATCCGAAGAGCTAGGGAGCTGGAAAGATGGGATCGGCAATCCGATTGGTTTTCGGCATTCCGGGCGCAGCGGTCGTCACCGCGCTTTTGTTTCTCGCCATGGCCTACCTGATCAAACAGGACGCCAAGCTTGAGGAAGAAAAGGCGCCGCTCAAACTCAATATCACGCAGCAATTGCAGGACACCGATCTCGTCGGCTCGAAAGATTTCAAGCGCCCGACGCTCGATACGCCGCCGCCGCCGCCGCCCGCCGTCACCGACCCGTCCAATCGGCCGGCGCTGGACGGCGTACGCGCACAGGTGCCGACAATCGACGCCAATCTGAGCGTCGGCTCCGGGTTTAACCCCGACCGCGATGCGCAGCCGCTCGTTCGTATTCCGCCGCAATATCCTGAGCGCTGCATGGCGCGCGCCAAGTCGAAAGAGACGGTGTTTGTCGAATTCGATGTGACACCGGACGGAACGACGACGAATATCCGCGTCGTCGACACGACGAATTCCTGCCTCAACAGCGCGGCGACGCGCTCGGTCGAGCGCTGGAAGTACCAGCCGAAAATTGTCGAGAACCAGTCGCAATGGCGTCGCGGCGTTCAGACGGCGATCACATTCGAGCTGGCTGAAGGATAATGCGCTCCGATTTCGAACGCGCGATTTGGGTTTTGATGGTTTAAGGCGACAAAATGATGAAGCTTGGAAAACAGATCGCCGGCATGGTTCTTTCGGGTGCGCTCGCCTGCGGCGCTTTCGCCGGCGTCTCGGCCGTTTCGATCGGAACGGCCTTCGCGCAGGACGAAGAAGGGGGCCAGCGCCGGCGCTCGCAACAGCTCGATATCGGCGTCGCCAAGGAACTCAGCAAGGTTTTCGAATTGCTGAACGCGCAGCCGCCCCAAACGCGCGCGGCGCTCGACACGCTGAATGCTCTGATCGCAAGCAAGCCGAATATGAAGGCTTACGACAAGGCGACGACTTATCAGTATCGCGCGTCGGTCAAGGTGCAGCTCGAAGATTTCCAGGGCGCCCTTCGCGATTTCCAGACGGCGCTTGACGCCGACGGGCTCGATCCGAACGGCAATAACCAGCTTCGTTATTACATCGCCCAGCTTCAGTTCCAGCTTGAGAACTATCAGGCAGCGATTCAGGGACTGAATGCGTGGATCGCCAGCGCGCGCCAACAGGGCGTTCCGGTCGATGCGAACGCCTATTATCTTCTCGCCGCCGCTTATACGCAGATTACGCCGCCGAACTGGCGCGCCGCCGTCGGACCGGGCGAGCAGGCGATCGCCGCGCGTTCGGAAGCGAAAAAATCCGACTACGACCTATTGAACCTCATCTACTCCGAACTCGGCGAATCGTCGAAGCGCGGGCCGCTGCTTGAGAAGATGATCAACAACTGGCCGCACGAGCGCTCCTATTGGGTCCAGCTGTCGGGCTTTTATTCGACGACCGGCAAGGACAAGGAAGCGTTCGCGGTTCTTGAAGTCGCCTATCGCGCCGGCCTGATTACGCGCGAAAGCGAGATCATTACGCTCGTCAATTATTATTCCTTCTTCGACAATCCCTATCGCGGCGCCAAGCTTCTCGACCGCGAGATGGAGGCGGGGCGCGTCGCGCGCAATACGAAGAACCTAACGCTTCTTTCGCAAATGTGGAGCCAGGCGCGCGAACACAAACGCGCCATCCCGGTCCTGCGCGCGGCGGCGCAATCGGCGAATAATGGCGAACTTTATTACCGCCTCGGGCAGGTGCTGCTCGCCGATGAACAATACGCCGCGTCGGAACGCGCCCTGACAAGCGCTATCAATCGCGGCGGCCTGGCGGCGGAAAAGGCCGGCGATGCATGGCTCCTGCTCGGCACGGCGCGTTTCAGCCAGGCCGGGCCGGAAGATTGCACAATTCGCGATCGGGCGCGCGAAGCCTTCGTACGCGCGCAGCGCTATCCGAAATCGTCTCGCCAGGCGTCTGAATGGGTGACCTATATCGATGCGATCAAACGCACGAATGACGCGCAGGATCGTCTGGAACAACAGCAAAACGAAGAAATTCGTCAGGACAGCATCGCCCGCCAGCGCACGGCGCTTCAGGTTTGCCGTCTTCAGGGCGGCGCGAACTGCCCGCAGATCGAAGCGCAATTGCAGGCGCTGATCGACGCCGGCCCGGTGCCGCTGCGCTCGACCTGCAAAGGGGCGGCGTCGAACGACAATGAAGCGCAAAACAATGAAGCGCAGGACGAGGCCGAAGCGTCTGACGGCTAGGGCGTCTCGCAAACGATCGATAAAAAAGGGCGGCCTGCGGGCCGCCCTTTTTCGTCATCCGGCGAATACCGAACGGCGCGCCTGTCAAACGGCGTCGAGAACGAACGTTACTTTCAATATGACGCGGTATTCCTTGATCTTGCCGTTTTCCATGACGATCGACTGATCCTTGACCCAGGCGCCTTCGACATTGTTCAACGTTTTATTGGCGCGCTCGATCCCGCTCTCGATCGCATCTTTAAAGCTCTTCGGGGAGCCGCAAATAATTTCGGTTACGCGAGCTACTGACATAACGTCTCCTTAAAGATCGCGATGCGCGCCCGACGCGCGCGGCGA
This sequence comes from Parvularculaceae bacterium, assembly GCA_020446945.1. GTDB lineage: Bacteria > Pseudomonadota > Alphaproteobacteria > Caulobacterales > Parvularculaceae > Amphiplicatus. The sequence continues at coordinate 47,969 of JAGRDS010000028.1, read as the reverse complement.
ATCCGCGACCCGGGACAGCCTAACATAAAGACGCGACGGCTCGCAAAGTCCTGTCAGGCGCGCACGATTGCGGCCGCAAAACAGCCGTGCATGGCGTTGTGGGCGTGAATATACGCCGCGTGCGGATCAGCGAACGCGGCGATTATTTTCGCTTTCGTTTCATCGCCGCTGCGACCGAGATCGGCGCCGATCAGCATGCCTTGCCTGTCGAAAACGCGCAAAGCGATCGGACGCGCGCAAAGAACGGGGGGCAGTTCATCGATGAAATGCGCCGCGCGCTCCGCCCCCTCGCGGACGAATATCGCGTAGGCGGAGCGATAGGGCGTATTCGCCTTGTGGCTTTCATAATTCAACAGCAGCACAGTTTCGCCGGGCCGCGCATCCTCAAGCGTAATGCGGCAGGGATAGCCGGGACTTTTGTCGGCTTTTTTGCGAATGACGCCGCGCGCGGCGAGCGCATCATCGGATAGGGTGAACAGGGCGGCGAATTCTTCGCGCGCAAGGCCGGTAATGGCGAACGTCATCACGGGATCTCCTTTTATTGCGGAGACTGAATGGGCCGCCGGCGCGGCGATTGCGACCCGATTCGTGCGGTTGAAAAAAAAACCCCGCCGAAGCGGGGTTTTCCAATCTCGCGCCCTGGCGCGCCGGCGCAGGAGGGCGCGGCGCGTGAACGCGCGCTAAAGCGCGGCATCCAGTTCGGGCAGGACTTTGAACAGGTCGGCGACCAGTCCGTAATCGGCGATCTGGAATATCGGGGCTTCCTCGTCCTTGTTTATGGCGACGATGACCTTTGAATCCTTCATGCCTGCGAGGTGCTGGATCGCGCCGGAGATGCCGACGGCGATGTAAAGTTCCGGCGCGACGACCTTGCCGGTCTGGCCGACCTGATAGTCGTTCGGCATGTAGCCGGCATCGACCGCCGCGCGCGAGGCGCCGACGGCGGCGTTCAGCTTGTCCGCAATCGGATAGATAAGCTTTTCGAAATTCTCGTGGCTGCCAAGCGCGCGCCCGCCGGAGATGATGATTTTCGCGGCCGTCAGTTCCGGCCTGTCGGATTTCGTCAACTCCTCGCCGACGAAAGTCGAAACGCCCGGATCGCCGGCGCCGGCGATTTTTTCAATCGTCGCGGCGCCCGTCATTTCCGCCGCCTTGAAGGTCGCGGTGCGAACGGTGACGACCTTTTTCGCATCGCCCGATTGAACCGTCGCGATTGCGTTGCCGGCGTAAATCGGACGCACAAAGGTGTCGGCGCTTTCAATGGCGATAACGTCGGAAATCTGCATGACGTCGAGCAGGGCGGCGACGCGCGGCATGATGTTCTTGCCGTTCGCCGTCGCCGGCGAGACAATCGCGTCGTACTCGCCCGCCTTTTCCGCGATGAGTTTCGCCGCCGGTTCGGCGAGCAATTTTCCGTAGGCGGCGTCGTCCGCGTGAAGCACTTTGCGAACGCCGGCGATCTTCGCCGCTTCCCCCGCCGCCGCGTCGGCGCCAGAGCCGGCGACGAGTATGTCGATATCGCCGCCAAGTCTGGAGGCGGCCGTCACGGTCTTGGCGACGGCGTCGGAAAGAGCCTGATTGTTGTGATCGGCGATGACGAGAACGGCCATCAGATTACTCCCGCTTCGTTTTTCAGTTTATCGACAAGCGCGGCGACGTCCGCCACTTTGACGCCGGCGGTGCGCTTGGGCGGTTCGGTGACTTTAAGGACTTTCAGGCGCGGCGCGATGTCGATGCCGAAATCTTCGGGGGCCTTCACGTCGAGCGGCTTTTTCTTCGCTTTCATGATGTTGGGAAGCGAGGCGTAACGCGGCTCGTTAAGGCGCAGATCGGTCGTCACGACGGCGGGAAGGGACAGGGAAACGGTCTGCAGGCCGCCGTCGACTTCGCGCGTGACTTTCAGCCTGTCGCCGTCCTTTGCGACTTTCGACGCGAAAGTTCCCTGCGGCCAGCCGGTCAGCGCTGCGAGCATCTGGCCCGTCTGGTTCGAATCATCGTCGATCGCCTGCTTGCCCATGATGACGAGTTCCGGGTTTTCCGCCGCGCAGACAGCTTTCAGCAACTTCGCAACGCCGAGCGGTTCGACCTCCGCGTCGGTCTTGATAAGGATCGCGCGATCGGCGCCCATGGCGAGCGCCTGACGCAGCTGGTCCTGCGCTTTTTCGGGGCCGACCGACACGGCGACGATCTCGCTCGCGGTCCCGGCCTCTTTCAGGCGCACCGCTTCCTCGACGGCGATTTCGTCGAATGGGTTCATCGACATTTTGACATTGGCGAGATCAACGCCCGTTTCGTCGGACTTGACCCTGACTTTTACGTTGTAATCGATGACGCGCTTGACCGGCACGAGGACTTTCATCGGCGTATCCTCTTGAAACTGGGCGGATAAGAAAGGGGCGGCGCCCCCTGGATCGGCGCGACCATAGCGGCGGGTAAAGCGGCTTTCAACGATTTATGGCGCCGCAGCATTCCGATTTGAAAATGATTCAAATGCGCGATTCGCTCATTTGCTTTCGAATGGGGCGTTTTCCAGGCGGGCGCTCTTGGGGCGGGCGGGATTTCCTTAAACGCCCGGCCCCCGGCCGACCAGAAAAAGGAACAGCAGCATCACGGCGATGGTGATCCCTTGCGCAAAAATGCGCAGGCGCATCAGCTTGTTCGAATTCGCCTTGGCGAACGCGCCCCCCTTGGCGAGCGAATAAATTCCAACGCCGAGAATAATCAGCGTCGCGGCAAGGCCGATCGGGATCAGGAAATATACAAACTTGTCCATAATGCGCCGCTCCGTTCCGCCGTCATGTGTCTCTACTACGGATGGGCCGGCTATTGCGATCAAAAACCGCCATTGCTGCGCTTGCGGCGAATTCGCGCATTAATCGGGTTTCGTCCAGCCATTCAGGATCTTCGAATGCCAGGCGGGCATCTGCGGTTCCGGCTCGACCGGCGTTCCCGAAACCAGGGTGATTTCCGGCTTTTCCGCGACGAGGGCCAGCGGGAAGGAATTCAGCCCGGCGAGATAGGCGCGCAAATCGGCGTCCGCCGGCGCGTCGGCGCCGAGCCCGCCATCCGCCGCGCTCGCGGCCGACGGCGGTTTTAACTCGTCGGCGGTGAAATTCATCCGCACATCATAAGTGCGTTCGGCCTGATAGCGCAGCCAGCGCTGCGCTTCGTACCAGCGTGTTTTTTGCGCGTCGTCCGTGCAGGTCGCAAGCTCGTCCGCGCGCGCGCCCCAGCGCCGCTCCGGACAATGATAGGGGTCGAAGGAAAGATCCCACAGGCGGTCCTGCACATGGCCGAGATTCATGCGGATGCGGCTGTCGTCCGAGCGCCAGTAAGTGAAGGTGCAGGCGTCTTTTTCGAGCAGATAGGCTTCCCAAAGATCTTTCGGCAGATCGCCGCCCGTGTAACGCACATCCGTGTCGCCGGCGTTGTAATGTTCGACGAGTTCGACAATCGTGCGTTTGAGATCGATGAACGATACTTTCAGGCGCGCATCGCGCGAAGGCGTCGAATAGCCTTCCCAGTCGCCATAGGTTCCATAGATATTATAGGGCAGGCGCTGCGGGTGCGGCTTTTTCGGAAAACCCGCCGTAACGGCGCGCTCGACCGCGACTTTCCGGTCGCGCACCGCGCCGCAGATCGTCTGCATGCCGTAGCGCAATTCCTCGACCGGGTCATAGGCGAAGCCGGGCGAGGCGAGGCTGCGGCGGACGAAATCGTAATAATTGACGAGACGTCCGTTGACCACGAAATCCCCGTAGCGCCAGTCCCCGTTCGGATCGGGCCGGTTGCCGATAAACTGCTCCATCGAATACCGGCTGATTTCATCATTCGTCGCTGCGCGGATTTTTCCGCCGGCGTAAGTTCCGTCGTCGAGCCTGCGCGCGCCTTCAAGGCGGATCGGGCGCCATCCCTTCAGCCCCGCGCCGAGGTCCGGCTTCGATCGCAGGAAGTTCGCGCCGTATGTCGTGCGCGTCACCGACCTGTCCGGGTGCGAAGCGATGACGAGAATGCGTCCGTCGTCGAGAATGTCATAGACGATGCCGACATGGCCGTAGATATCATAGGCGAGAACGCCGGGCCGCACCGCGTCGCGATTTATTTTCAGCGGAAAGAAATCGTCGAACAGGACGCCTTCGCCATTGTCGGGATGGGTCCGGAACATCGCGGTCGAAACCTCGCCGCCGATTCGCCCGATAAAGGCCGCCGCCGAAACGGGGCGCTGACCCGTCGCGTCGCGCCGCGCGGCGACGACGTTTCCGTTCGAGGAATATCGCAGATCCTCGCGCCGCCCGTCTGCGGTGCGCATCGCATTCTGATAGGAAAAGGGCAGGCCGTTCTTCCAGGCGAAATAGGCGCGCAGGACATAAGCCATGTCGGCGCAGTCGCCGGAAAATTCCGGATCGTCGTGAACGTGAAAAGGATTCGCCGAACTGGCCAGGCACGATTCCAGCGTCGTGCAGGTCGAGCGCCCGATCGCCTGGACGAATTGTGAATACCGGTCCTCGTCGCCGGCGCTCCAATGATCCTTGTGGATTTTCCAGGCGTCGGTCGTGTTGACGGTTTGGGCGTGCGCCGGCGCGGCGCAAAAAATCGCCGCCAGAACGGCGGCGGACGCCCCCCATTCGCGTACGCTTCCCCGGATACCCATGGCCCCAAATTAACCCCTGATAGACCGCAGCGGTAGGGGATGGCCCCGGAAAATCGGGGAGAACGGTCGCATTTTTCGCCAAATCGGCGCATTTGCGCCGGTAAAGCCCGGCCCCGGTTGAAAAATCGGAATTTCAAGTCTGGCGTCGGGGATTTTTGATTCCGATCTTCACGGGACAACGAAAGGGAGGAGATTTGATGGAAGCCTTTGGCATGTTCTCGATCGCGCTGGTCGCGCTTTCGATTTTCATCTTGTGGTCGACGGTGAAAATCGTGCCGCAGGGATATCAGTTCACGGTCGAACGATTCGGCCGCTATGTGAAAACGATCAAACCGGGTTTGCATCTTCTGACGCCGTTCGTCGATCGCATCGGCCGTCGCATGAACATGATGGAACAGGTTCTTGATATTCCGCCGCAGGAGGTCATCACTCGCGACAATGCGATGGTGACGACGGATGCGGTCGCCTTTATCCAGGTGATGGACGCCGCCGCCGCCGCATACGAAGTCGCCCATCTCAATCTCGCGATCGCCAATCTGGCGATGACGAATATCAGGACGGTGATCGGCTCGCTCGATCTCGATCAGGTCCTGTCAAACCGCGACGACATCAACGAGCGTCTCTTGCGCGTTATCGACGCGGCGACGAATCCCTGGGGCGTCAAGGTGACCCGCGTCGAAATAAAGGATCTTTCGCCGCCCGCCGACATCACGGAGGCGATGGCGCGCCAGATGAAAGCGGAGCGTTTGAAGCGTGCGGAAGTGCTGACCGCCGAGGGCGACAAGCAGTCGGCGATCCTGCGCGCCGAGGGTGAAAAACAATCGGCGATCCTGGAGGCGGAAGGCCGGCGCGAAGCCGCGTTCCGCGACGCCGAGGCGCGCGAACGCGAAGCGGAAGCCGAGGCGAAGGCGACGACGATGGTTTCAGAAGCGATCGCGCGCGGCGACGTCAACGCCATCAATTATTTCGTCGCGCAGAAATATGTTGAAGCGTTTGAAAAGCTCGCGGTTTCGCCGCAGCAAAGAACGGTCATCGTACCGGCCGAGATGTCGGCGCTAGTCGGCTCGATTGCGGGCGTCGGCGCGCTCGCCGAAGATGCGCTTGCGAGGCGCCGCGATCGCGGCTCAGTTCCGAACGCGCAATAGGCGGAGGACGCGATGGTTGAATTTCTGGAGGCGATGCCGTTCTGGGGCTGGTTTGTATTCGCAGCGATCTTGCTGATCGTCGAGATTTCAACCGGCTCCACCTATTTCTTGTGGCCCGCGGCGGCGGCGGTTGTTGTCGGTTTCACCGATCTCTGGCCGCTTGACGGCGCATGGCGGGCGCAACTCGCCGTCTTCGGCGTTCTCACCGTCCTGCTGACGATCTTCGCGACGCCGAAAGTGAAACCCTGGCTTCACAAAAGCCAGGCCGACCATTTGACGCTCAACGAGCGCGGCGCGCAGAAAATCGGCAAGCGCGTTCGCGTCGAGGAAGCCTTTTCGTCCGGCGTCGGGCGCGTCAGATTCGGCGATACGGTCTGGCTCGCCGGCGGCGTTGACGGCGCGAATTTCGAAAAAGGCGCGGAGGTTGAAATCGTCAGCGTCGACGGCGCGAAGCTTTATGTGAAGGGCGTGTAGCGGCCCGTTTTTCCGCTTATTTCCCGGCCCGGCCCCCAGGGGCCGGTTTTTCTTCGTCTTGACAACATACCAACCGGTCGGTATTGTCGAATTCATGAAGCCGAACGCCCGCGACAAGCTGCTCGACACCGCCCTCTCGACGATCCGCAAGAAGGGGTATTCGGCGACGTCTGTGGACGATCTTTGCGCGCGCGCCGGCGTCACCAAGGGCGCCTTCTTTCACCATTTCAAATCGAAAGATGCGCTCGCCGTCGCCGCCGCCGATCACTGGTCGCAATCGACGGGCGCGCTGTTTGCGTCCGCGCCCTATCACGATCGCGCCGATCCGCTGGCGCGCATACTCGCCTATCTCGATTTTCGCATCGAACTCGTCGCCGGTGAAATAGAGGAATTCACCTGTCTCGTCGGCACGATGGTGCAGGAAGCCTATGGCGCATCCGATGAAATTCGCGACGCCTGCCGGCGCTCCATCTTTGGGCACGCCGCGACGCTTGAAGCCGACATAGGAGAGGCGATCGAGAAATATGGCGTAAGCGGAATAACGCCAGAGAGCCTCGCGCTTTATACGCAGGCGTCAATCCAGGGTGCTTTCATTCTCGCCAAGGCGAAGAACGATCCCGATGTCGCGGTCGACATGATCGGCCATCTGCGGCGCTATGTCGAACTCCTTTTCAAACCGAAGGGCGAGGAGGCCCGGAAGAAATGATCGTTCATCACGCCGGCGAAACAGCGCCGAATGATCTTTGTCTTGAAGTGACGCTGGATGCGCCGCGCGCGGCGGTGTGGCGTTGCTGGACGGAGCCGCGATTGCTTATGGAATGGTACTGCCCGAAACCGTGGCGCGTTGAAAGCGTTGACGCTGAATACAAGCCGGGTGGACGCTTCAACAGCGTTTTCGCGGGTCCGAACGGCGAGCGTTTCGAAAATATCGGCTGCCTTCTCGCCATCGACCCCGGCAAAGAACTTGTTTTCACCGACGGCTATCGCGAAGGCTGGGCGCCCGCCGAGAAGCATTTCATGACCGGCTATCTTCGGCTTGCCGACGAAGACGGCGCCGGCACGCGCATGGTCTGGGGCGCGCGCCATGCGGGCGCGGACGATACGAAAAAACATCTCGAAATGGGGTTCGTGGACGGATGGCGAGCCGCAGCGGCCCAGCTCGAAGAACTGGCGAAATCTATCAATCGAAAGCAGTAAAAACGGAGAGAAAAATGAAAACCTATCTTGCAGTCTACATGGGCACGCCCGAAACAATGGCGAAATCCGGCTGGTTCGACCTTGCGCCCGACGAGCGCAAGGCGCGCGAAGAAAAAGGCATCGCGTCATGGCGCGCATGGATGAGCGATAACGCCGACGCGCTGGCTTTCGAAGGCGGACCGCTCGGCAAAACCAAACAGACGTCAAAGACCGGAATTGACGACGTGACGAATTCGATGACCGGCTTTGTCGTTTTAAGGGCCGCCTCGCATGAGGATGCTGCGAAGAAATTCCTGAACCATCCGCATTTCTCGGTTTTTCCGGGCGAAGCGGTCGAGATCATGGAGATGCTGCCGATACCAGGACAGTGAGGATAAGACGATGAGCGTCAAGTCGCGCATTTCAACCTGTCTATGGTTCAATGATAACGGGGAAGAAGCGGCGCAGTTTTATGTTTCGCTTTTTCCCAATTCGCGCATCGTTTCCGTTTCGCGATACGAGGAAGGCGGGACGATGCCGGCGGGTCTCGCCATGTTGACGCGGTTCGAAATTGACGGCGTTCGATTTGCTGCGCTGAATGGCGGGCCGCATTTCAAACTTTCCGAAGCCGCCTCTATCGTCGCCCTTTGCGACAGTCAGGACGAGATAGACCGTCTTTGGAGCGCGTTGACGGCCGATGGCGGCGAAGAAAGCCGTTGCGGCTGGCTGAAGGACCGCTTCGGCCTGTCCTGGCAGATACTGCCGTCGATGCTTGAAGCGCTGATGTCCGGAGCGAAGGACGCCGGCGCGAAAAACACTTTCGCCGCACTGATGGACATGCGCAAAATCGATATTGCGGCGCTAGAGCAGGCGGCGAAAGGATAGGAGAGAAATCATGCCTTATGTAGACGGATATGTGATCGCCGTACCGAACGCCAACAAGGAAAAATATCGCGCCATGGCCGAGACGGTTGCGGCCAGCTTCAAAAAGCACGGCGCAAACCGCGTCGTCGAATGCTGGGGCGACGACGTGCCGGAAGGAAAGGTCACGTCCTTTTCCATGGCGGTGAAGCGCGAGGAAACGGAATCGATCGTTTTTTCCTGGGTCGAATGGCCGTCGAAAGACATGCGCGATGTCGGGATGAAGGCGGCGATGGACGAAATGTCGTCGAACGCCGATATGAAACCGGAAGACATGCCATTCGACGGAAAGCGGATGATTTTCGGCGGGTTTCAGTCGATCGTGGACCGCTGATCCTTATTGCGTCCGGCGCGCGTTTCTTCGATTTGCGCCGGTCCCGTTTGCGGGCGGGTTCAAACGGCGCCGCGCGCCGCGCGCGTCCGCCTCAATAGCGCCGGCGCGCGGCGTAGCTGCGTTCGCCGATATCGTGGCGGACGACGGCGCGTCCGATCGGCCAGAGCCCGTAGCCGGCGAGTTTCAGATGCGCCCAGGCGAAGGGAAGCCCGATCACGGTGATCGCGAGAACGACGGCCGCCGCCAGATGGCCGAGCGCCAGCCACCAGCCGGCCAGAACGAACCAGATGACATTGCCGATAAAACCGAGCGGCCCCGTGCCGATATCCTCGCCGTAAAGCGCGCCGCGATCATGGGCGCGAACGCCGAACGGCCAAAGCGTATAGACCCCGTTGTCGAATGCGGCGCGCGCAAAGGGTATGCCGATGATCGTAACGACCATGATCGCGGCGGCGAGAAACCAGCCGAACGCGGCGACCGCGCCGCCGGCGACAAGCCAGATGATATTCAAAACGAACGACATCGGGTCCATCGCGTCGTTCTGATTGATCGGGTGATCGCGAAACATCGGCATTCTCCTTCGGCTTCTTATATAAGGTCCGAAAAGCGCGATTTAAGACGGTTCGTCGCGCCGCAGCCGCCTCTCGGCGCTATTTCCGGAAGATTATCCGGTCAAGCGCCAGCCGGTCCTCGCTCTTGAACGCAAGCAGCACCAGCGTCGCGACGGCGACCGTTGTCGATGGAAAGAACAGGACATTCGCCTGCGATCCTTCCGCGAACAGGAACCGGCCGAACGGGTCGAGAATGTGGCGCCAGATCATCGCCAGCCCGCCGATAAGGAGCAAAGCCTGAAGCGGATAGGCGATCATGCGGAAAAGGCCGAGTATGACGAGCGCGCCGAGCGCGATCTCGCCCCAGCCGAAAGCCGCCTGGATCGCCGCCGAATTGACGGCGCCGCCGTAATATTTGTCAGCGAGGCCGACGCCGAGTTCGGGCGATCCGGCGCGCATCGCGCCCCAGATGACAAGAAGCGCGCCGGTCGAGACGCGCAATGCGAGCAGAAGAATTGGTTTCATGCGAACCTCCGCTTGCGAGCATAGCCTGTTCGGGTTTCAGCGCCTCATCACGATTTCGTCTCGCCGCTGAAGATTTGAGTGCAGCGTGTGCGGAGAAATCGATCTTTCGCCGCCGCCCCGCCGCAGGAGCGCCCATTTTTCGTCCGAGGACAGGACGGCGAAAAGGGACTGGAAGCCGAACAGGGAGTGGGCCGATGTTCAGGGCTGCGCTTATATTTTTCATCGCCGCCGCGCCGGCGCTCGCCGCGCCGGAAGATTTCGGCGCGCGCCTTTCCGCCGCCGCGATCGAGCGCACCGGGCGCAGCGTCGCCTATGACGCCGCATACAGACGGATCGCCTATCCGATGGGCGATGTCGCGCCCGACCGCGGCGTTTGCGCCGACGTCGTCATCCGCGCCTTGCGCGCGCTCGATATGGATCTGCAACAGCTTGTTCATGAAGACATGACGGCGAATTTCAGCGCCTATCCGCAATTATGGGGATTGGCGCGCGCCGATTCGAATATCGATCACCGGCGCGTGCCCAATCTCGAAACCTTTATGACGCGCAAGGGATGGCGCCTGCGGCCAAGCCTTGATGCGCGCGACTATCGGCCCGGCGATATCGTCGCCTGGAACCTGCGCGGCGAGGCCGGCTTCCTGCCGCATATCGGGATCGTCACCGATCGGATCGGCGCGTCGGGCTGGCCTATGGTCGTTCACAATATCGGCGCGGGTCCGAAGCTGGAGGACGCGCTTTTTTCCTGGCCGATGACGGGCCGCTACCGGATTGAAATCGCGCCGCGCGCCGCGCCCTGATCATCGCGCGAAGCCGAGGCGCCTGCGAATGTCCGCCGGCGCCGCGCCGCCTTGGCGCAGCGCGCGCAGGGTCGCGGACTTGTCGCGCTTGGCGAGGCGTTTTCCCGTTTCGTCCCTGATCAGCGCGTGATGGCGATAGACCGGCGCGGCAAGCCCCAGCAGCGCCTGCAACAGCGTATGCAGATGCGCCGCCGCCCGCAGATCCTCGCCGCGAATGACATGGGTGACGCCCTGCAACGCATCGTCGAATACGGAGGCGAGATGGTAACTCGTTCCGGCATCCTTGCGCGCGATGATCGCGTCGCCGAAAATTTCCGGCGCCGCGTCGATCCGCTTTTCATTCCCGCCGTCGATATCCTGTTCGGTGAACTGAAGGGCGCCGGTTCGCGTTTCCGCAATCTCGCGCGCGCGTGAAACCGAAAGCCTCCAGGCGAACGGCGCACCCTGCGCAACAAGCTCTTCCTCTTCGAGCGGATCCAGGGGTGCGCCGATGAAAGCGGGGCCTTCCGGTCCGTCGACGGCGAGGTGCGGCGCGCGCGCAATCTCGTCGATCACTTCCTTGCGCGTCCTGAAGCAACGATAGACTACCCCTTTGTCGATCAGTTTCGACAAGGCGCGATCATAGTCGGCGAAATGCGCGGACTGGCGGCGAACCGGTTTTTCCCAGTCAAGCCCGATCCAGGCGAGGTCTTCCATGAGCGCCGTTTCAAATTCCGGCCTGCACCGCGTCAGATCGATATCCTCGATGCGCAGCAGGAACCGGCCGCCCGCGTCTTTCGCCGCCTCGAACGCCGTCAGCGCGGAAAAGGCGTGGCCGAGATGCGACAGGCCGGTGGGCGAGGGGGCGAACCGGGTGACGAAGGCCGTCATGCGTTTGCGATCATCGTCGCGGTCGTGTTCGCCGTCATGATTGGCGTACGGATCATGTGCGCGATAAGGGGCTTCAACCGCCGGCGCCGCCGACCGTCAGCCGGTCGACCTTGATCGTCGGCTGGCCGACGCCGACCGGAACGCCCTGTCCGGCCTTGCCGCAAACGCCGATGCCGGGATCGAGTGCGAAATCGTCGCCGATCATCGAAACGCGCGTCAGCACGGTCGGCCCGTCGCCGATTAGAGCGACGTTTTTCAGCGGCGCCCCGACCTTGCCGTCCTTGACGCGATAAGCCTCGGTGCAATTGAAAACGAATTTACCCGACGTGATGTCGACCTGTCCGCCGGAAAAATTGACGGCGTAGATGCCGTCCTTGACGGAGGCGAGGATTTCTTCCGGCTTCTTGTCGCCGCCGAGCATGAAGGTGTTCGTCATGCGCGGCATCGGCTGGTGCGCGAAGCTTTCGCGCCGCCCGTTGCCGGTGACGGGAACGCCCATCAAACGCGCATTGAGCCGGTCCTGCATGTAGCCTTTCAGAACGCCGTCCTCGATAAGGACGGTTTTCGATGTCGGCGTTCCTTCATCGTCGACGCTCAGCGAGCCGCGGCGCCTGTCGAGCGAGCCGTCATCGACGACGGTGACGCCGGGGGCGGCGACGCGCTCGCCGAGGCGGCCAGCGAAGGCGGAGGTTTTCTTGCGGTTGAAGTCGCCCTCCAGCCCGTGGCCGACCGCTTCATGGAGCAGGACGCCGGTCCAGCCCGATCCCAGCACGACTTCCATTTCGCCCGCGGGCGCGGGTTCGGCCTTGAGGTTAACAAGCGCCTGGCGCAGCGCTTCATCGACATAGCCGCGCCATGCGTCCGGCGAGATGAAGCGCGCATAGCCCTCGCGTCCGCCCGCGCCGTAAGAGCCCGATTCCTGGCGGTCGCCCTCTCCGGCGGTGACGGAAACGTTTATCCGGACGAGCGGTCTGATGTCGCGGATGATTTCGCCGCCGGGACGAACGATCTCGATCGCGGCCCACTCGCCCGAAAGAGACGCGGAGACCTGGCGTACGCGCGCGTCTTTCGAGCGCGCATAGTCATTGATGTCAGCGAGAAGCTTCGCCTTCGCTTCAAACGGCAGGGCGTCGAGCGGATTGTCGTCGGGATAGAGTTTCAGATTGGTGCGCGCCGGCGCGCCGGCGAGAACGCCGCCGCGGCCGGTCTTCACCGCCTGGACGGCGGATGCGGCGCGTTTCAGCGCCTCTTCGGACAGATCGCTCGCATGCGCGTAGCCGGTCGATTCGCCCAGAACGGCTCTCAGCCCGAATCCCTGTTCGACATTATAGCTCGCCGTCTTCAGCCGGTTGTCATCGAAAACGAAAGCCTCCGACTGGGCGTATTCAAGGAATAGCTCGCCGTCGTCCGCATCTTTTAGCGCATCGTCGACGATTGACTGGGTGCGCGCGCGATCAAGGCCGGTCTGGCTGAAAAACAGGGATTGGGTCATGATCGAGACCTAGGCGCGGCAAGCCGCTTAGGCAATGGCGCGCGCGCCGGCTCTGCGACCTTTTTTCCGTGCCGCGCGCGGGTGACGCCGGCGTGCGGAAACGCCTATAAGCCTAACCGACCATTGACCTTTCAGGCTGGCGGCGCCAAGCCCTCGCCGGGAAGGCCGGACGGCGCGCGGCCGTTCGACATCGCTTATTGAGGGCCTCATGAGGAAACTGATTGCGGGATCGGCTATTGCGGCGGCGTTCGCGAGCCTTGGCGTCGCTTATGCGCAAGACGGATATCTCCCCGTCGACGGCGGGTATGAGATGGTGCCGGCGGCGTCGAAACTCGCGGAAGAAGTGCATTTTTTCCATAATTCCGTTCTTTTGCCGATCATCACGGTGATCAGCATATTCGTTCTGGCGCTGCTTTTGTACGTGATAGTGCGGTACAATTCGAAAGCGAACCCGACGCCGCGCAAGTTCAGCCACAACACGCTCGTCGAGATCATCTGGACCGGCGTCCCGATTCTGATTCTGCTGACGATCGCACTCTTTTCCTTCGACCTACTCTTCAAGGAAGATGTGATGCCCGACGGCAAACAGGTTGTGATGACCGCCGACGGCGCGTCGAACGTTTTCACCGTCGATAACGACTTCCCGCCCAGCCGTATGGCGGCCGCCGGCCGGCATGTTCAGGTGTTCCGCGCCGACGCTTCCGGCGTCGTCGGGCTCGTCGAAGGCGACGATTACAAGCTGAGCGGGCTCGGCGAGCCGAAAATTTCGGTGACGATGACGCAAACGCCCGCAGCCGGCGAGCGCATTCTCGTCAGGTTGGGCCGCAGCGTCGTGGGCTCGCCGCTCGGCGCGCGCGAAATTGCGCTCGCTCCGACGATCACGCTCAAAGTGGTCGGCTATCAATGGGGCTGGACCTATTCCTACCCCGATTTCGGCGACTTCGAATATTCCTCGAACATGGCCGCTGAAGGCACGGTGCCGGCGAACGTCTACCGTTTCGAAGTCGATAACCGCGTCGTCGTTCCGGTCGGAGAGACGATCCGCGTCGTAACGACGGCGCGCGACGTCATCCATTCCTGGGCGTTGCCGAATATGGCGATCAAGATCGACGCTGTACCGGGGCGCATCAACGAGACCTGGTTCAAGGCCGACAAGGAAGGCGTTTATTACGGGCAATGCTCGGAAATCTGCGGCGTTCGCCATTCGGCGATGCCGATCGCGGTTGAGGTCGTCTCGCGCCCCGCTTTCGAAGCGTGGGTCGATGAAAAGCGCGATGAGAACGGCATGGAGCCGATGTTCGCCGCGGTCGCGGCGGCCGAAACCCAATCGAAACTCGCTGACGCCGCCCCCGCGGTCGAAGCGGCGCAATAATCAGGGCAAGGACGGAATAAGGTAAGACTCATGGCTCACGAACATTCCAACGCCGCTGACGCTCATTCGCACGATCACACGCCGAAAGGCCTCGTGCGCTGGCTGTTTTCGACCAATCACAAGGATATCGGCACGCTCTATCTGATCTTCGCGATCGGCGCCGGGATCTTCGGCGGCGCGCTTTCCGGCCTGATGCGCTGGGAGCTTGCGGAACCCGGCATTCAGGTTTTGTCCGCTTTCGTGCCCGATGGCGGCGAGGCGGCGGCCGAACATTTCTATAACGTCCTCATCACCTATCACGGCCTCATCATGATCTTCTTCA
>JAGRDS010000028.1:26240-33314 GCA_020446945.1 Parvularculaceae bacterium | reverse complement strand
GGCAACTGGTTCGTGCCGATCATGATCGGCGCGCCCGATATGGCGTTTCCGCGCATGAACAATATTTCGTTCTGGCTCTATGTCGCGGCGGGCATTCTGGCGACGATGTCGATGTTCGCGCCCGGCTATCAGAATTTCCTCGGCTTTGCGGGCGGATGGGTTCTTTACCCGCCCCTGTCGTCGAATACGGGCCATCCGGGGCCGGCGATGGATCTTCTGATTTTGTCGATCCACCTGGCGGGCGCGTCCTCGATCCTCGGCGCCATCAACTTCATCACGACGATATTCAATATGCGCGCGCCAGGCATGACGCTGCACAAGATGCCGCTTTTCGCCTGGTCGGTGCTGGTGACGGCGTTCCTTCTCATCCTTTCGCTGCCGGTCCTCGCCGGCGCGATCACGATGCTTTTGACGGACCGCAACTTCAACACCGCATTCTTCAATCCGGCCGAAGGCGGCGACCCGTTATTGTTCCAGCACCTTTTCTGGTTCTTCGGCCATCCTGAAGTCTACATTCTCATCCTGCCGGCTTTCGGCATCATTTCGCACGTCGTTTCGACCTTCTCGAAAAAGCCGATCTTCGGCTATCTCGGCATGGCCTATGCGATGGTGGCGATCGGATTCGTCGGCTTCATCGTCTGGGCGCACCACATGTATACGGTCGGTCTCACCGTGAACATGAAAGCCTATTTCGTCGCGGCGACGATGGTCATCGCGGTGCCGACCGGCATCAAGATCTTTTCATGGATCGCGACGATGTGGGGCGGTTCGATCGATTTCAAAACGCCGATGGTCTGGGCGATCGGATTCATCTTCCTTTTCACCGTCGGCGGCGTGACCGGCGTCGTTCTCGCCAATGCGGGCGTCGATCATTATCTCCACGACACTTATTATGTCGTCGCGCACTTCCACTATGTCTTGTCGCTCGGCGCCGTTTTCGGAATTTTCGCGGCCTGGTATTACTGGTTCCCGAAAATGACCGGCAAGATGTATCGCGAATCGCTCGGCCTTGCGCATTTCTGGGTCATGTTCATCGGCGTCAACCTGGTTTTCTTCCCGCAGCATTTTCTCGGCCTGCAGGGAATGCCGCGCCGGTATATCGATTATCCGGAAGCCTATGCGTTCTGGAACCACTGGTCGTCGATCGGCTATGCGATCACGCTCGCCGGCATGGGCATATTCGTGATTGCGATGATCGACGCCTTTTTCATCTATCGCAAAAAGGCGCCGGCCAATCCGTGGGGCGAGGGCGCAACGACGCTCGAATGGACGCTGCCGTCTCCGCCGCCGTTCCACCAGTTCAACGAGCTGCCGCGCTTCGACAAGGGCGGCGCGCAAGCTTTCCACTAACGGGTCTTCCGCTAAAGCGTCGGCGCTCAAACGGAATCGGGACGACGCTCCAAGTTATTGAATTCGCATTTCCTGACGGCGAACCGCTCCCGCCCTCTCAGGCGAGCGTCGCACATCGCAGAATTGGATGACCCCGGCGACGACGCCGGGGTTTTTCGTTTTGCGCCGCAGCAACAATTCCGGCTGGCCGCGTGTGGAAAATGCCGTTAACTTTGCGGCGGGCATGGCCCCGACGGGGCCGTATCGACACAGCAGCAACGGAGGGGCGTATGCTTAATTCTATTATCAGTGATGTCCTCGGAATTTTTCGATCGGTCTTTATGGGCGGCGACTTGATCGCGCTCGCGATCGTCGCCGGGGCGGTGATCATCGCCGCGATGGTGATGCAGCGCGGATCGCAGATCGGGTCCATGACTTTGCTGGCGCTTGTGCTGTTCGCCTTCGGCGGTTTCGTGCGCGGGGTGATGCGCGGGCCGGTCGCAACGGACGGCGGATCGGTGGCGAGCCAGACGGGCGGGCGCGCGGCGAGCCAACTCAATTCGAGCCTCAGCCAGTTCTACGACATGTCGGCCGGCGGGTTGCTCGCCTATTTCATCGCCTTCATGATATTGATCCTGCTTATTTTCGGCGTGAAATCGGCGTTGTTCCGCAACTAGGCCGATCATCGCCGCAATGCGCGGGCGCGCCCCCGGGGCGCGCCTTTTTTTTTTATGTTTTCTCTTGGAAAGCGCCGGCGACGCGATGAAGGCGACCGGGCGCTCAAACCGCCGCTTTTAAAAGGCGGGCCGCGCGGTCTTGCGACTGCGGCGTTAGGCGCATCCGTCAGGGTTTTCCCGAACCGGCATTTCGTGCATAAGCGCCGCAAATGGTCAATCGCGACAACACAGGGACAAGCGTCGTGGACGACAAATCGTCTTTCGCCGGTCCAAGGGATTATTTCGCGCTTTTAAAACCGCGCGTGATGTCGCTCGTCATTTTTACTGCGCTTGTCGGCATGATCGCCGCCGTCGCAAACGGCGCCAGCGTTCATCCGGGCCTTGCGGCGGCGTCGCTTCTGGCGATCGCCGTCGGCGCGGGCGCGTCGGGCGCGCTGAACATGTGGTGGGACGCCGACATTGACGCCGTCATGTCGCGCACGATCGCCCGCCCCATTCCGCAAGGCCTGGTGCCGCGTTCGGAAGCGGCCGGATTCGGCGCGCTCCTGTCGGCGCTGTCGATCGCCTTGCTGGCGCTCGCCTCGAACTATGTCGCGGCGGGGCTTCTTGCGTTCACGATCTTTTTCTACGTCGTTATCTATTCGATGTGGCTGAAGCGGTCGACGCCGCAAAACATCGTCATCGGCGGTGCGGCCGGCGCGCTTCCCCCGGTTGTCGCATGGGCGGCCGCGTCGGGGACGGCGCCGCTCGACGCGTGGATTTTGTTTCTCATCATTTTCCTTTGGACGCCGCCGCATTTCTGGGCGCTGGCGCTTTATCGCGAAGGCGATTACGCGCGCGCCGGCGTTCCCATGATGCCGAATGTCGCCGGCGAGCTTTCAACCAAAAAGCAGATTTTCGGCTATTCGATCATTCTCGTCGTCGCGGGGATCGCGCCTTACGCGACGGGACTGGGCGGGACGGCCTATCTTGCGATATCGTCGGCTTTCGGCGCCGGCTTCCTGTTGCTCGCCTGGCGCGTCTTCAAGTCGCAACCGAAATCGAAAGAAGCGCCGAAGCAATTATTCGCCTTTTCGATCCTTTATCTTTTCGCGCTCTTTGCAGCGCTCCTCGCGGAAGACCTGTACGCCCTTTATGCCTGACACGCCCGAACATACGCCCGAACTCACATCCGAGCTTACGCCCGATGCGAAGAAAAAGCGCAGCCAGCGCAATCTCGCGATCGCGCTCGGCCTGTTCGCTTTTGTCGCGGTGGTTTTCATTGTGTCGATCCTGAAAATAAGCGGTAATGTCGCGGGAGCAGGTTGATGAGCGGACCGACGAAAAACGAAAAGACGGCTTTGATCGCCGCCGCCGCCGTCGTCGGCATGGTGGGCATGTCGTTCGCCGCTGTGCCGCTTTACCGCGCATTCTGCCAGGTCACCGGTTTCGACGGAACGACGCAGCGTTCCGACAAGCCGGCCGATCGCGTCATCGAACGCAAGATCACGATCAGATTCGACGCGACGGTGAGCGATGGGCTCCCCTGGCGCTTCAAGCCTGAACAGGTCGATCAGACCCTTCATATCGGTGAGACGGGCCTTGCGTATTATCGCGCCGAGAACCTGACGGGAAAACCGATTACCGGCCGCGCCAGCTTCAACGTCCAGCCGGCCAAGGCCGGAATCTATTTCAAGAAAATCGAATGTTTCTGCTTTACCGAGCAGACGCTGCAACCCGACGAATCGGTCGATATGCCGGTCACCTATTTCGTCGATCCCGCGCTCGCCGAGGATTCGGCGCTCGACGACGTTCAGACGATCACGCTCGCCTACACGTTTTTCCGCTGGGATGACGAGGAAACGGACGCCGCCGGCGCGGCGCGGGGCGCGCAATAGGCGCGATTGTCGCAGCGGCGGATGCGCGCCGGGGCTTGGAATTCAGCCCCGCAGAAGGTTATAGACAGCGGCAAATCGACTAGGAGAGGGCGGAACCCATGGCCGGCGCTGAGGTCAAGCACGACTACCATCTCGTCAATCCGAGCCCGTGGCCGATCATCGGCTCGCTGGCCGCGACCATTATGATGGCGGGCGCCGTCACCTGGATGCGTTCGGGCGCAGGCGAAACCGGCCTTGTGCTGGGCGCCCCGAACGACGCCGGCGAATATGCGTTCCAGTTGAAAGGCAACTGGCTGTTCCTGCTCGGCCTCGCCGGCGTCCTTGTCACGATGATCGGCTGGTGGCGCGACGTCATCAAGGAAAGCCTGAGGGGCGAAAATACGTCCCTCGTCGTCCGGCTTGGCCTTCGCTACGGCATGGTCCTGTTCATCGCCTCGGAAGTCATGTTCTTCGCGGCGTGGTTCTGGGCGTTTTTCGGCGCCGCGCTTTTCCCCGACGCGCGCGAGGCGGTCGTTCTCGCCGACGGCGCGCAGATGCTCAACACGAACGGCGATCCGGCTTTCCTCGGCAATGATTTCCGCCAGCACTTCACCGACAGCATGTGGCCGCCCAAAGGCGTTGAACCGCTCGATCCCTGGGGCCTGCCGCTCATCAACACGCTTATCCTGCTCCTGTCGGGAACGACGGTGACATGGGCGCACCATGCGGTGATGCACAATGACAGGAAGGGCCTCGTTCAGGGGCTCGTGCTGACGGTCGCGCTCGGCGCTTTTTTCACATTCCTGCAGGCGGTCGAATATTCCGAAGCCCTGACGCTCGGCATGTTCAAGTTTTCCGGCGGCGGCATTTACGGCGCCTCTTTCTTCATGGCGACGGGTTTTCACGGCCTTCACGTCATCATCGGAACGATCTTCCTGACGGTTTGTCTTTTCCGCGCGCTCGCCGGCCAGTTCACAGCCGACCGCCATTTCGGTTTCGAAGCCGCCGCCTGGTACTGGCACTTTGTCGATGTGGTCTGGCTGTTCCTGTTCGCGTTCATTTACGTTCTCGGCAATCAGGGGCTGCTGTCCTAAAAGCGCCCCCGTTCGAAAGGGGCGTTCGATGAAAGGCCTCGTGCGTGTTGCGCTGATCGTTGCGGCGGGGTCGCTCCTGTCGGGCTGTCTTGTTTCGCAAACTGCGATCCTTGATGCGTCCAATGCGAGCGCGACGCCGATTGCGGCGGGCGTTTACAACGCCTGCGCCGACCCGAAAGAAGGCGAAGCCGACGACTGCAACCTTCTCACGGTCAGCATGGACGATGACGCGCGTTATGTTCTCTCGGTGGAAGACGACGAAATCGAGGCGCGGTTCCTCCGCATAGACGCCGATGATTATGCAATCGAGATGTTCGATGAGGACGACGATCACAGACAGTATTTCTGGGGCCGCGCATCGGACGCCGGTTTCAGGTTCGTTATGATGTGGTGTTCCGATCTGCCGCGCGCGCTTGTCGATTCGCTCGTTGAAAAGGGCGCGATGGCGGTCGAGGACGATTACAGGGTCTGCCGGGTGAAAACGCTGGACGCGCTCGTCGCCGCGGCGAAATCCTACGCTTCGGGGCGAACGGTGAGCGAGGGCGGGCTCGTCCTGACGCGCGCGGGCGCCGGCGAATGAGCTATTATCCGCCGGTATCGCCCTATATGGCGGGGCTTTCGGGAAAATGCCCGCGCTGCGGGCAGGGCGCCCTGTTTCAGGGGTTTCTTGGAATAAGGCCGCGTTGCGCGGTATGCGATCTCGACTTTTCGAGCGCCGATTCGGGCGACGGTCCCGCAGTTTTCGTCATGTTTATCGTCGGCTTCGTCGCTGTCGCCGTCGCCTTTCTGGCGCGGTTCGTGTGGTTCGCCTCGCTCATTGCAGCGCTCGGCGTGTCGGCGATGGTCGCGCTTGCGCTTTCGCTCGCGCTGCTGCGTCCGTTCAAGGCGACGTTGATTGCTCTGCAATATCGCCACAAGGCCGAAGAGGGCCGGCTTGAGGAATGAAATTCGCGTTTCGTCCCGGCCTGTCGATCGCAGTCTTTATCGCCTTTGCAATTCTTTGCGCGCTCGGCCTTTGGCAGTTGCAGCGCCTTGAATGGAAACGCGGCGTAATCGCCGCAATGGCGGAGCGCATGGCGTCCGCGCCGATCTCGTTCGACGAAGCGCTCGCGCGCGAGGCGGCCGGCGAAAACATGGAATATCAACCCGTGTTCTTGAACGGCGTTTACGCGCATGAGTTTGAGGCGCGCGTTTTCGGAACGTATGGCGGCGCGGCCGGCGTTTATGTTTTCACTCCGCTCGATACCGGCGATCCGCGCTCGCCCGCGCGGCGTTTCGTTTACGTCAATCGCGGTTTCGCACCGCAGGATTTTCGCGACGCTGAAACGCGCGCCGACGGCGCGGTCGAGGGCGCCTTGCACATTGTCGGCCTCTTCCGGCGCGCGGAGCGCAAGCGAAGCCTTGAGGCGTTTTTCGCGCCCGCCGACCAGCCCGAAGACAATCTGTTTTTCATCCGCGATCCCGAAGTGCTGGCCGCCGGCCGCGCAATCGCGGCGCCGGAATATTATGTCGACAGTTCGGGCGCGGAAAATCCCGCCCGCTGGCCGAAGGGCGCGATTACCCGGATCGACATTCCCAACCGCCATTTTGAATACGCGCTGACCTGGTTCGGTCTTGCGGCGGCGCTTGTCGGCGTATTCCTCGTCTATTCGCGACGCCGCGAGGATGCTTGACCCCCGGCGCGCCCGCCCGTATCCACGCGCTCGATGGCTGACGCAAAAAAACCGCTCTCCTTTCAGGGCCTCATCCTGACGCTCCAGAATTACTGGGCCGATCGGGGATGCGTCATTCTTCAGCCCTATGACATGGAGATGGGGGCGGGGACGTTTCACCCGGCGACGACGCTTCGCTCGCTGGGGCCCAAACCCTGGAATGCGGCGTATGTGCAGCCGTGCCGGCGCCCGACCGACGGGCGCTACGGCGCGAATCCGAACCGGTTTCAACACTATTACCAGTTTCAGGTCGTGCTGAAGCCAAGCCCTTCGAACATTCAGGAGCTTTACCTCGGCTCGCTCGATGCGATCGGCGTTGATCGCTCCGTACACGATATAAGATTCGTCGAAGACGACTGGGAAAGTCCGACGCTCGGCGCGTGGGGGCTCGGCTGGGAAGTCTGGT
>JAGRDS010000028.1:0-26213 GCA_020446945.1 Parvularculaceae bacterium | reverse complement strand
ATTTCCAGCAGGTCGGCGGTTTCGATTGCAAACCTGTGACGGGCGAAATCACATACGGGCTGGAACGCCTGGCGATGTATATTCAAGGCGTCGACAACGGCTTCGATCTCGTATTCGGCGGGAAAAAGCCGGACGGTTCACCTTTCACCTATGGCGACGTTTTCCATCAGCAGGAAGTTGAATTCTCCGCATATAATTTCGAACTGGCGAATACGGACGTCCTGCTGGATCAATTCAGGGAGGCGGAAGCGGCCTGTCTTGCGGTGCTGGCGGCGGGCGAGCAGGCGAACAGATCCTATGCGCTTCCGGCATATGACCAGTGCATAAAGGCGTCCCATCTTTTCAATCTGCTCGACGCGCGCGGGGTTATCTCGGTCGCTGAACGCCAGTCCTATATCCTGCGCGTGCGCACGCTCTCCAAGGCGTGTTGCGAGGCGTGGCTCGCCTCGCCGCAGGGGCGCACCGAAGGCGCGGGCGTCGTCGATTATCCAAAAAGTTAACCGGGACCGTATCGCGATTGCGCCGTACAATCGCGCCGCGTCGCCGGCGGCGCGCCGAGCCCTTCTCAAACCTCATTGAGTAATTTTCGCGCGCGGCGGCGGCCTCGCGTTGATATAAGGTTTTCGGGCCGGCCTGCGAGCCGTCGCCGGGCTGCACAAGAAGGAGCCGATGCGATGAAGAAAGTTTCCCTGCCGTTGACGGGCGGATGCCATTGCGGCGCCCTGCGTTATGAACTCACCGCTCCGCCCGTAACGGTCTATAATTGTCATTGCACGAACTGCCAGAAGATCACCGGCGGCGCCTTCGTCGTTTCAGCGATGGTTCCGCAGGACGAATTCAGATTCACGAAAGGCGAACCGAAAAAGGCCGAATGGATTTCGGATGCGGGAAACCGGCGCTACGGCTGTTTCTGCGGCGATTGCGGCGGGCGTATCGTGCATGGCCAGACGCCGCCCGGCGCCATTGCGGCTATTCGCGCCGGCACGTTAGACGATACGGGCTGGCTCGAACCCGTAGGCGATATATGGACGAAAAGCGCCCAAAAATGGCTGCGCTTCGACAAGTTGGTCGCGGATGGTCAGCCCAGGGACTTTGCGCCGTTTATTGAAGCGTTCAAAGCGCAGGGACGTTTTTAACCCGTCCCTTTTGCGGCGCAATATAGCGCCCTTTCACGCCGGCGCGACGCGGATTAGTCTGCAAGCGCATCAAAGCGAAGAGGGAGGGCGGAATGCCGAAACTCAATCTAGCCGGTATCGCTGTTGCGTCGCTTGCGTTTTATCTGATCGGTTACCTCTGGTACGGCGTGATTTTCACCGATGCATGGATGGCCGCCGAAGGGGTCACGCCGTCCGAGGCGCAGGAGCAGTCGCCGGTCTATATGATCGGCGGCTTGCTGATCACGATCCTTCAGGTCATCGGGCTTTCCCTCGTCCTGAAGTGGAAAGGCGCGACGGGCATGGGTGCGGCCGTGACAACGGCGGCGATTGTCTGGGCGCTTTTCGCATTGCCGTTTTGTATGTACGCATATCTTTATCTTCCGCGTCACGATTCGACATTGCTGATGATCGACGCCAGCCACCTTCTGGCGGGCTGGGTCGTCGCGGCCGCCATTCTTTCAAGGTTCAAATAGGGTTGGCCCGGTTCAAAAAGAGCCGGCTTTAAGCTAGAACCGCCTCGCATGGCGGGGCGGTTTTAAAAAGTGGTCGCAAGGCGGTTTTCCAGGAAGAAGATAAAACGCGCGCGCGCCGCAGCGTTTCGCGCCGCGCTTTTCGTCCTTGCGCTTGTCGCCGTCTCGCCTTTCATCGGCGCGCTCGCCTACCGTTTCGCGCCGCCGCCGGGCACCTGGACGATGTTGCAGCGCAAGCTGTCCGGCGATGTCGTCATTCATCCTTGGAAGCCGCTGGAGGAAATTTCGCCCCATCTCGTGCGCGCTGTAATCGCTGCGGAGGATTCGCGGTTTTGCCTTCACAAGGGCGTTGACGTCGAAGCGATCGAAAAAGCGATCGAAGACAACAGGAATGGCGGGAAGCAGCGCGGCGGATCGACAATCACCCAGCAAACTGCAAAAAACTTATTTCTGTGGCAGGGCGGGGGCTGGGCGCGAAAGGCGTTTGAAACCTATTTCACGCTTGTGGCCGAGCGCATCTGGGGCAAGCGCCGGACGATGGAATTGTATCTGAATGTCGCCGAATGGGGCGACGGATATTTTGGCGCCGAGGCGGCGGCGAAAGGGCGTTTTGGAAAAAGCGCGGCGAGCCTTACGCCGCATGAGGCCTCGCTTCTCGCTGCCGTATTGCCGAGCCCGAACAAATGGCGCGCCGTCAATCCAGGCCCCTATGTGCGCTCGCGCGCCGCGACAATCCGCAAGCGAATGAATGTCGTCCGCAATGAGCGCCTTGATGTCTGCGTACTCGGATAAATTCCCTGCGTGCGGGCGATATCGCGCGACGATTTCGTTGATCGCGCAATTGTGGGGCGCGAACAGCGCCCCTAGCGCCTATGGTGCGGTCAACGCCGCAATCGCCGCGAGCCTCGCGTTTGCGCCGCATTGCGCCGATCGGTTTCGCCTGAGGAGAAACGCATGAATGAACCCGTAATCGCTCAAAGAGCGCCGATCGCCGCCGATGTCGAGGCGGGAAAGACATATTTCTGGTGCGCATGCGGGCGCTCCGGCTCGCAGCCCTTTTGCGACGGATCGCACAAGGATACGCAATTCACGCCGATGAAATGGACCGCCGACGAGACGAAGCGCGTTTTTTTCTGCTGCTGTAAACATACGAAGAGCGCGCCGTTCTGCGACGGTTCGCACAAGCGGGTTTGACGATGGGCGAGACGACGTCGCAACGCCATAGCGCCATATTGAACGGTTATATGCGCGGCGATTCGCGTTTCAACGAATGGGCCGAAAAAAATCTCGGCGCGTTCCGTCTGACGCGCTGGTCGTGGGGCGAGCTTGAGATGGCGTGGGAGATTGACGACCGTTTCGTAATGCCGGACGGGGTGATGTTCGGCGGCCATGTCGCGTCGGCGGCCGATCATGTGGTCGGCCTCGCCGCGATGACCGTGCTGGAAAACAATGAAGACCGGTTCCGCACCTCGCGGCTGGAAACGACCTTTTTCCGGCCGATCGTCAAACCGCGCGCGGCGATAAAGGCGCGCATCGTCAACCAGTCGAAAAGCCTCATTCATGTTGAGGCCGATTTTTCAAACGCCGAAGGCAAGCTCGCCGCGCGCGTCGCCGCCGTGCAGATGAAGCGGTCGGGCTGACGCCGATATCTGCGCTCGCCCTATCTGCGTTCCCCGTTTTTACAGTCTGACGGCTTGCAGCCGCCCTGCGCGGGCGGACGCGCGCCCCCGGCCGGCATTTTTTTTTTTTTTCGCGGCGGCGCCGCCCGGCCGGCCTGCCGGTTGCAGCCGCCCCAAAGCGCCCTTAGAACCCCCGCCCATGCCCGATCTTTTGCTTGAACTCTTTTCCGAGGAAATCCCGGCCCGCATGCAGGCGCGCGCGGGGCGCGAGCTTGAACGCATGGCGAACGACAAGCTTATCGCGGCGGGATACCTTCCCGATGGCGTGAAAGCGTTCGCCGGGCCTCGCCGGCTGACGCTCATCGCGACCGGCCTGCCCCTTCGCCAGCCGGACCGCAGGGAAGAAAAAAAAGGTCCGCGCCTCGGTGCGCCGGAAAAGGCGATTGAGGGTTTCCTGAAATCGGCGGGGCTTTCCTCTCTCGACGCATGTGAAATCGCGGAAGATAAAAAGGGCAGGTATTACGTCGCGAGGATCGAGGAAAAAGGGCGCGAGACGTCCGCGGTGATCGCCGAGGCGGCGAGTGCGATCATCAGGGATTTTCCGTGGCCGAAATCGATGCGCTGGGGAGATGGCGACCTGCGCTGGGTGCGGCCGCTGAAATCCATCCTTTGCTGTTTCAATGATGAAATCGTGCCGTTTGAAATCGGAGGCGTCAGATCCGGCGATACGACGCACGGGCATCGCCGCTGCGGTATTGCGCCGATCCATGCGCGAAATTTCGACAAATATGTCCCTGCGCTGACAAACGCCAAGGTCATTCTCGATGCGCGCGCGCGCGAGGATATGATTGCGGCCGACGCGAAAACCCTGTGCGAGGCGCAGGGGCTGGAGCTTGTAGAAGACGCGGGACTGCTCCCGGAAGTCGCGGGCCTCGCCGAATGGCCGGTCGTCATGATGGGCGCGTTCGACGAAAAATTCCTCGCCCTGCCGGACGAGGTGCTTACCGCGACCATGCGCGGGCACCAGAAGTATTTTTCGGTGAAAGACCCGAATACCGGACGGCTCGCCAACCGTTTCGTTCTGGTCGCCAATATCGATGCGAAAGACGGCGGCGAGGCGATGCGCGCGGGTTACGAGCGCGTATTGACCGCGCGCCTGTCGGACGCCTGGTATCTATATCGCAATGATTTGAAAACGCCGCTTGAAGCGCGTGTGAAAGACCTTGACCGCGTCACCTTTTTCGAGGCTCTCGGCACGATCGGGCAGCGCGTTGAACGGTTCGAGGCGCTCGCAGGCGATCTCGCCCGTTATATGAATGTCGATCTCGCTTCGGCGCGGCGCGCGGCGCGGCTTTCGAAAGCCGATCTTGTGACGGGAATGGTTTATGAATTCCCCGAACTTCAAGGGATCATGGGCCGCTATTACGCGCTCGCCCAGAATGAAACCGCGGAAACGGCTGACGCGATCCGCGATCATTACAAGCCGGTCGGCGCCGACGACGATACGCCGCGCGCGCCGGTTTCGATCGTCGCCGCGCTCGCCGAGAAGCTTGACGTCCTGCACGGATTTTTCGCCATCGGCGAGTTGCCGACAGGCTCGAAAGATCCGTTCGCCCTTCGCCGCGCGGGGCTCGGCGTAATCCGGATCATACTCGACAATGGATTGCGGATTCGTCTTAACGAATTGAAGGACGGCGCGCTGCAGCTTTATCGCAATCAGCTCGGCGCCTCGTTCGGTCCCGGCGCGGTCGATGAGATCCTCCCCTTCCTCCATGAACGCCTCAAGGTTCACCTGAAAGAAAAGGGCCATCGCTTCGACGTTGTCGATGCGGCGCTGTCAAAGGCCGACGGCGCGCGCGAGGACGATCTCGTGCTGATCGTCGGCAAGCTTGAAGCGCTTGAAGCGTTTTTGAAAACCGACGACGGCGCCAATCTCGCGGCCGGCTACAAGCGCGCGGCGAACATCGTGAAAGCCGAAGCGAAAAAGGGCGCATTGCCGAAAGGCGCCGAAATTGCGCAAGGCGCGCTTGTACAGGCGGAGGAAAAATCGCTGTTCAACGCGATGGAGGCCGCCGAGAAAGTGGCGCGCGTAGCGGTGGAGGGCGAAAAATTCGAAACCGCGATGGCCGCGCTCGCTTCTCTGCGCGCGCCCATCGACGCATTTTTCGAGAAAGTCACCGTCAACGCCGACGACGCGAAACTGCGCGCCAACCGGCTAGCCATTCTTCAAAAATTCATCAGCGCGACGGCGCGCGTCGCCGATTTGTCGAAACTCGAAGGCTGACGCCTGAAGCATTTCATGGCGAAGTGCGAGCGGTTCGCCGTCAGGAATCGCCAAAAACGAGAACTTGAAGCATCGTCACGTTTTCGATTAAGGCGATGACGCTTCAGAACGGCGAATTGAAATTCGCGAAAGAAACCGCGCCGGCGTCTTTTTCCGAAAGCACCGCTTTGTCCGGGTCAATCCCCCAGTCGATCGCCAAAGCCGGGTCGTTCCAGAGAACGGCCCCGTCATGGTCGGCGGAATAAAAATCGGAAACCTTGTAGGCGACCTCCGTATCCGCTTCCAGCGTCGCAAATCCATGCAGGAAGCCGCACGGAACGAAAAGCTGCGCGCCGTTTTCCGCCGACAGGCGCGCGCGGACATGGCGGCCGTAGGTCGGTGAATTTTTTCGCGCATCGACGGCGACGTCGATGATCGCGCCTTTGAGGACGCGAACAAGTTTCGCCTGCCCGCGCGGCGGGGCCTGATAGTGAAGGCCGCGCACGGTGCCCGCCAGCCGCGAATAGGATTGATTGTCCTGGACGAATTTGTCGGCGACGCCCGCGCGCCGGAAACGTTCTGCGTTAAAAGTCTCGCTGAAGAAGCCGCGCGCGTCGGCGAAGCGTTTCGGCGTTATCAGCAATACGCCCTCAAGGTCGGTCGTCTGGATGTCGAGCATTTGCGGTCCGGTTCGGAAAAGCCTGTCAGGCGAATTTCAGCAATAGGGCGGCGGCGATGATCGCGACGATCATCATGACGCTTTCGCGCGCATAGTCGATCTTGATGAATTTCGATGCGAATTTCCAGTTAAAGGGTTGCGCCGTCATCGGCGTCATGACGGCGTATACGATCGCGGCGTCGGCGCCGAATGCGTTGTAGACGAGCGGGGTTCCTATGAAAAGCGCAAGGCCCGGCACGACCGTTATCCAGGTGAAGCGTCCGCTGTCGCCGCCGGTCAGCGTTATCGCCGAAAGCAGGCGATAGGGCAGCATAAGCATCATCGGCGCGAGCAGTTTGATGTAATGCGCGACGCCCTGATAGGCGTCGGTGTATAGAATCCGGATTGCGAGATCGGCGAACAGGATAACGCCCGCGAATATGGCGAAGCAGGCGGCCTCGAAAGAAATCCGCAGCCGGCGGTAATTGCGCGTCAGATCGCGCGGGCGATCGCGGTGAAGTTCGGCGAATGTCGGATGAACGACGCGACGCTGCACGGTTTCGATAATTGTGCGCGCGCTGACGATCCAAAGCGTTGCGATGGAATAGAACGCGAACGCCTCAAGATCGAAAAGCCAGCCGAATATCAGCTGGTCCCCGCGTTGAACGAGAAATCCGAAAGTCGATGCGATGACGAGCCATTTGCCGTAGGTGAAAATTTCGCGAAAATGCTCGCGGTCGAACGAAAACCGGGCCGGCGGTCCTTTCAGGACGAAAAAGCTGCCAAGGCATTTCGCGCCCGCCGCAGCGATGGCGCCGACGGCGAGCGAGTAAACGCCGGCGCCTGCAAGCGCGGCGATTATCATTGTCGCGACCGAGAAAACCTGCGCGCCGAGTTCAAGGCGTATGACGGGCGCGAGATCGAGCTTGCGGTTGTGGAGCGCGATGCGCATCGCATTGAACCCGCCGATCGTGACAGCGCCTGCGAGGCAGAAAAAGAAAACGGGAAGGCGAGGATCGGCGTAGACGGACCCTTCGCGGAACGTTCCGCTCGCCGCAAGCGAGGGCAGGGCGAAACCGATCGCCGTCAGGATGATCGCGATCAAAAGCGCGCGCGCCAGTTGCATTGAACGCGCGGTAGACAGGAATTTCGGATCCTCGCCGTTCTTCGAGCGGACGATCGACGCATCGAGACCGAGATCGCTCATCATCGAAATCCAGACCTGCAGCGCCAGCGTCACGCCCATCAGGCCGAAGGCGTCCGGCGCGAGCAGGCGCGTCATGACGAGATTTGAGACGAGGCGGATCGCCTGCGCCGCGCCGAAGCCGGAAAGCGCGATGACGCCGCCTTTCAGCGCGCGCGCTTTCAGCGAACCGCCGCTGAAGTGCTTTTTGATCATCGCCGGACTTTCGGCCCGATTTGGTTAACAAAATGCGCGGGCCGCCGCCGGCCCGGATGCGGACCGGCGCGTCGCGCGCGAAACCGAAGCGATAGACCAATTGCGGGCGCTGGCAAGGGCGCCTGACCGGTCCTTCTTGGCGGCGGCGCGAAACTTGATAATGAGAGCGCGCCGCGCGAAAACGCGCAGCGTTGGGACAATTGGCATGATCGATCGCTTCGGCCTCATCATAGGCGCAATGAAAGCCGGCACGACGACGCTTTACGGCCATCTCGCCCGCCATCCCGAAATCGCCGGCGCGAAACCGAAAGAGCCGGGCTTTTTCGCGTTTGACGATGTCTATTCAAAGGGGCGTGACTGGTATGAAGGACTTTTCTCCTTCGATCCCGCAATACATAAAATCGCGCTTGAGGCTTCGACCGATTATTCGAAATACCCGCATTGCGGAGACGTTCCCGCGCGCATCCGGAATTTCGGCGGCGATTTCCGGCTGGTTTACGCCTTGCGCAACCCCTTGCGCCGCATTGAAAGCCACGCCCAGCACACGCAATTAAAGCGCCGCGAAGTCGGGCGGATCGATTCAGACCGCCCCGATCATTCGCTTGAATCGGGCGTCTCTCCCGTTTCGATGGATATCTCGCGCTACGCCCTGCAACTCGACCAGTATCGCGCCAGTTTTGAAAGCGGCGCGTTGCTCATCACCTCGCTTGAACGGTTGTCGGCCGACCCTGCGGGCGTCGCGCGCGCGGTTGCGGCGCATTTCGGCGTCGATCCCGATCTTCTCCCCGTTGAGGTCGAGCGCCGCAATAAAGGCGCAGGCAGCGCGCCGGGCCGCGATTCCCACCCGCTCTGGCGCGCCGCGTCATCCATCGGACCTTTGAAAGCGATGGTGAAAGCGGTTACGCCGAAAGGATTGCTTCAAAAAATGCGGTTAAAAACGCGCCCGAAAATCGAAGCCAAAGGGCGCTTCAAATTGACCGCTGACGAGGAAGGGGCGATCATCGACGCCTTGAGGGACGATTTAATCCGCTTGCGCGACGTTTACGGATTTGATTGCCGTACGGAGTGGGGGATTGAGTTGTGACGCGCTGGTCGATGAACAATGTTTGAGTCCGTAAAAGCTCTCATCGTCGTCTTCGTCGTATGCGTGGGCGCGTTCGTTTTCGCGCGCATCGCATTCGGCGAATTCGTCAGCGTCAAAATCATGGACCGATGGCGGAATGTCTTTCTGCTGTCGACCGTCGCCGCTTTCCTTATCCCGAATTTCTGGGTGTTTTTGCTGGTCTTCGGCGCCATCGCCGCCCTGGCCGCCGGGCGCGAGGATGTGAAACCGGCGATTTACCTGCTTCTTCTGTTCGCGGTTCCGGCCGCGGGCGAGCGCGTTCCCGGTTTCGCCGGCATCAGGAATTTCCTGAATCTTGCGCCATACAACATCCTCGCCATTGCGGTCCTGTTTCCGCTTTTGTTCGCCGGCGGAAAAACGCGCGAAAAAACCCGCACGGGCATGCTGGCCGATTCATGCTTCATCGCCTTTTCCGTTTTGTCGCTGGCGCTCGCCTTCCGCGACACGACGATGACGGACGGCGTCAGGCGGTTCTCAACCTATTTTCTGACCGCGTTCGGCCCTTATCTGGTGTTCAGCCGGTATTGCTGGTCGAAGGAGAATCTGAAGATCGCGACGATTGCCTGCGTTACGCCGCTAGTTGCGCTGTCCGGCGTCGGGCTCGTCGAAACTTTGTTGAGCTGGCACGTTTACGTGAATGCGGTCGATAACTGGAATATTTCGTTCTTTACACGCTATCTCGCGCGTTCCGGTTTCCTGCGCGCTTACGCCAGCGTTCTCGGACCCATCACATTCGGCCTGTTCCTGACGGTCGGCTTCGCCCTGTCGCTTTCAGTGCTGGCGGCGTCGAAACGCAAATTGTTTCCGCTGATGGCGGTTGCAGCGCTCGGCGTCGGGCTGATCGTGACGTTTTCCCGCGGCCCGTGGATCGGCGCCGCGTTCGGCGCGTTCGTAATCGCCGCGACGATGGACCGCCCGTTGACCGGGCTGATGCGCCTTGCAGGCGCCGGGTTCGTTACAACGATCGCCCTGCTGATGACGCCGATGGGCCCGAAGCTGATCAGCATGCTTCCTTTCATCGGCGACGTCGAACCGAACACGATCAGCTATCGCCAGAACCTGTTCGAAGTCGGCTGGGCCTATGTGATGAAATACCCGTTTTTCGGTTCGGAAGGTTATCTCAACGCGCCGGAAATGCAGAGCCTCGTTCAGGGTCAGGGCATTATCGATATCGTCAATTCCTATTTGCAGGTCGCTCTCGACAAGGGGATCGTCGGGCTTGCTCTATTTGTCGGCGTCAGCGGCTTCTCGGCGCTGAACGGCCTTGGGGCGATCAAACGCGCGCGCGCGATCGACCCCGATTATGCGATTTACGTTCAGGGCTGGGTTGCGGCGCTGTTCGGCGCCTTGCTGACGCTTGCAACGACAACCAATGTCAACGCCCAGATCGCCGAAGTTCACTGGCTCCTGTGCGGCATCTGCGTCGGCGCCGCGCGCTCGGTCGCGCTCGCCGGGCGGGCGAACGCCGCGCGGGGCGAGAGTGACAGCGGCGACGACCCGCCCGAACCGCCGGGGGGCCGGCCGGCGAAAACGCGGGCCGCATCCGGCCCTTCGCCCGCCAGTCTGCCCCCGCATTTGCGACAATACGCCAGGCGCTGAACATGACGGTCTTTTCACGCGCGCGCGCCGCATTCGCGCGGCGTGGTTAACAGTTTGTCTACACACTCGCCCTAATCCTCAATTCGTTAACCAAAAGCGCGCCGGCCCAGCCGGGCGCGCAGCAACGGGCGACGAGTTATGGCGCGGCGTAAATTGCGGTTTCTGGCGGGCGCCGCCTTTCTGGTCCTGCCCCTTTCGGCGGCGATATCGCCGCCGGCGCGCGCACAGGGCTCGATCTATCCGGAAAATGTCGGCGAGAACCGGTCGGAACTCGCCCGCGCGCTCGGCGGGGCGGGCTATGTCGTCGCCGCGACCGGCGACAACGCCGAATTCAACCGGCTGATCCAGGCCGCCGTCGCGCGCCATCCCGCACTCGCCATGCAATCCTCGCAGGCCGCCGCAGCGCGCGCCGAAGCAAAGGCCGCGCGCGCCGCGCTCTACCCGCGCATCAGCGCCAGCATCGACGGCGACTATGTTATCGCGCGGCGATTTAATACCGGCACGTCCAATGTGGTCGAATCCCTGCGTCCGAAAAACCAGGTCAACGCCGGCGTCACCGCGAGCCAGCTCATCTTCGACGGCGGCGCGACCTTCGCGCGCATCAGGAGTGCAAAAGCCAAACGTCGCGAAAGCGATCTGTCGATCGACGCGCGCATCAACGAACTCTCGCTGGCGGCGTTGTCCGCCTATCACGACGTCGCCGTGCATCAGGCGATTCTCGCGCTCGGCGCGCAATATGTCGCCCATCACGAAAAGCTGCTGGCGAATGTGAAAGAACGCGAACGCGCCGGCGCCGGCTCGCGCGCGGACGTCCTGCGCGCCGAGGCGCGTCTCGCCGCGGCGCGCTCCCGCGTTGCGCAGATCAAGGAAAGCGCCCGCGTCGCAGATGTGCGTTATGCGGAGTATTTTCGTGAACCGCCGGCGACGCTTTCATTGCCGGATTACGAGGCGCTGGCGGTGGCGACGCGCGAGGAGGCGGTGACGCTCGCGCTCGCCAATAATCCGCTTGTCGGCGCCGCTGCGGCGCGAACGGAAAGCGCCGAAGCCGAGCGCAAGGCCGCGAAAGCCGCCCGCCTGCCGGAATTGCGCGCCAATGTGACCGGAACGAGTTTCGACGTTCTCGACGGCGCAAACGATTACGACGTTCGCGCCGGGGTGAACCTTTCCTATGACCTGTTCGCGGGCGGCGCGCGCAGCGCCTCGATATCGCGCGCGCGCAATCTCGCCGAGCGTCAGATCGCCGAAGAGGACAGCGTGCGCCTCGAAATCGAGCGCGAGGCCGCGATCGCTTTCGAACGCCGCGAGGCGGCGAATGAACAGCTCGCCGCGCTCGAACTGGCGCTTGTCGCCAACAGCCAGGCGCGCGCCATGGTGTCTGAGCGTTTCCGCGCCGCGCGGGGCGATCTGCTCGATGTGATCCAGGCGGAAAGCGACTGGTTCGAAGCCGGCGTCGGCTATCTCTCCGGCCTCGCCGACCGCGACATGGCGTCCTACGAGTTGATGGAGTTCACCGGCGATCTCTTGCGTTATTTCTCGCCGCGCGATGAAGACAGGGCTGAAAATCAATGAGCAGCGTGCGTTCGATCCTGAAGGAGATCGCGGCGAGCGATCACTGGCTCGCCGGGCCCGTATTCGCCAACTCAAAAGTCTACGGCCAGACGGTGCTTGCGGCGTTTTTCGTCAACCTGCTCGGTCTCGTCTCGTCATTTTTCATCATGACGGTGTACGACCGCGTGTTGCCGAACAATGCGATGGAATCGCTCATCGCCCTGACGATCGGCGTCCTGTTCGCCCATCTTTTCGATTTCATCCTGAAATCGCTGCGCGGATATTTTATCGACGTCGCCGGGCAGCGCCTTGATGCGTCGGTCGGCTCAAAGGTGTTCGACAATCTGATGTCGATGCGCCTTGACGCGCGCAAGGGCGGCGTCGGCGCGACGGCCGGTCTCGTCAAGGAATTTGAAAACCTGCGCGACTTTTTTTCCTCCGCGACGCTGACGGCCATCGTCGACCTGCCGTTTATTTTCGTATTCATCGGCGCGATCGCGCTCATCGGCGGTCCGATCGCCATCGTGCCCCTGATCGGCGTGTTCGCAGCCCTCGCGATCGCAATCGCGACGCAGCCGCTTATCCTTCGCAACACAAAGGAGGCGATGAAAGAGGGGCATGTCAAACATTCCGTCCTGATCGAAACGCTTTCGGGCCTTGAAACCGTCAAAAGCGTCGCCGCCGGCGATATGATGCGCAAACGCTGGAAGCGCGGCGTTCTTCAGCAGGCGCGGATCGCGACGGTCGGGCGCTTCATAAATCAGGTCGCGGTCAATTTCTCCGGCTTCGCGCAACAGGGCTCGCAGGTCGGCATCGTCGTCGTCGGCGTCCTTATGGTCGGCGCGCATTCCCTCTCGATGGGCGGTCTCATCGCATGCGTTATTCTGACCGGGCGCGCCATGGCGCCGCTGGCGCAGGTCGCCAACCTGCTCGGGCGCGTGTCGGGCGCCTTGTCGTCCTACAAATCGCTCGACGAATTGATGGCCTCGCGGTCGGAAGTCGATCCCGCGCGCGATTATCTCACGCGCTCCTCGCTTTCCGGGCGGATCGAATTTCGCGATGTCAGCTTTTCCTATCCGGGCCAGAAAACGAAAGCGCTCGACGCCGTCTCCTTCACGATCGAAGAGGGCGAGCGGGTCGCGGTGCTGGGACGCAACGGCTCCGGCAAATCGACGATCATTCGTCTCGCGCTCGGCATTTTCGAACCGGGCGAAGGCCAGGTGCTGGTCGATGACACGGACATTCGCCAGATACGGCCCGGCGATCTTCGCGCGCATATCGGCGCCGTGCTTCAGGATGTCTGTCTCTTCTCCGGCTCGATAAAGGAAAACATCGCGCTCGGGCTTGAGAAGATCTCGGACGAGGACATTCTGGCCGCCGCCCGGATCGCTGGCGTTCATGATTTCGTCGGCGCGACCGAGGCCGGGTACGACCAGCGGCTCGGCGAACGCGGCGAGGGCCTGTCGGGCGGGCAGCGCCAGTCGATCGCGCTCGCGCGCGCGCTGGCGACGAAGCCGGCGATTTTGCTGCTCGACGAGCCGACTTCCGCACTCGACAGCCAGGCGGAAGCTGAAATGATCGCGCGTCTTCGCCGCGCGACGCAGGGGCGCACGCTTCTACTCGTCACCCACCGCATGTCGATGCTGAAACTTGTCGACCGCATCATCGTTCTCGACCGCGGCGCGATCGTTCTCGACGGCGATCCCAATGAAATCATCCGTTCAATGACGGGCAATGCGCGCGCCCTCGCGACGCAGCCGGACCCCGCGCGCTCCGATGATGAACGGGCCGGCGCCGCGCCGGGGGAATTGCGCAAAATCGGCGCGGTGAAGCGGATAAAGCCGGCGAGGGTCGCCTGATATGTCCTCGCGCGCGCTTTCAACTGAAATCATCGTCGACGACGAGCTTCCGATCGAACCGTCCCGGGCGGCGCAATATCTTCTCTACGCCATCGCCGGGCTGTTGTTCATTACGTTTCTCTGGGCGTCGGTTGCGCGGCTTGACCGCGTTACGCGCGGCGAAGGCAAGTTCGTGCCGTCGAACCACCTTCAGCAAGTGCAATATCTCGAAGGCGGCATCATCGAGGAAATTCTCGTCAAACCCGGCGAGGAGGTCAAGAAAGGGCAAATCCTCGTCAAGCTCGATCCGACGCAGATCAACGCGCAGTTTACGCAAGGACGCGGCGGCTATCACATGCTCGCCGCGCGCATTGCGCGGCTTGAGGCGGCGGCGGCGGAGAAAACGCCGGTGTTTCCCGACGATCTGAAACGCACAGCGCCCGAAGTCGTCTCCAATGAAATGAAACTGTTCGAAGCGCGCCGGCGCGAATTCGAAGCCGCGCTGGAGGTCGAGGCCGGCAAGCTCGCCGAAGCGCAGGCCGCATTCGATTACGCCGATGAAACGCACGCGCTCGCCGCACAGGAGCTTGCGATTGTCGAACCGCTCGTCAGCAAAGGCATAGAGCCGAAACTTGAACTCATTCGCGCGCGCCAGCGCGCCGCGTCCGCACTCGGCGAAAAGCAGCGCGCGGAGATCGCCGTCAGGAACGCGACAAGCGAAACCGACCGCATCAGATCGACCTATTTCGCTTCCATCGCGGATGAGCTTTCGAAAGCGCGCGCGGAAATGACGGGCGTTTCCGGGGAGCTGCCGGCGCTTCGCGACAAGGTTGACAGAACCGATGTGAGGAGCCCGATCGACGGCGTCATTCATCGCGTGCTT
The DNA here is from genome assembly GCA_020446945.1 of Parvularculaceae bacterium. GTDB lineage: Bacteria > Pseudomonadota > Alphaproteobacteria > Caulobacterales > Parvularculaceae > Amphiplicatus. The sequence continues at coordinate 11,656 of JAGRDS010000028.1, read as the reverse complement.
GTTGCGACGATCGGCGGCGTCGTGCAGCCCGGACAGACGATCGTCGAGGTTGTGCCGCATGGCGACACGCCGCTCGTCGAGGCGAAAATCAAACCGGCCGATATCGGCTTCCTGCGCGTCGGGCAGGAAGCGCGCATCAAGGTGAGCGCCTATGATTCTTCGACCTACGGGTCGATGAAGGGAACGATCGAAACGATCAGCCCCGATGCGATCGAGAACGAGAAAGACGGCCAGCGCCATTTCCTGATCACCGTGCGCCTTGCGGATGCGGCGTTAAGGACAAAGGACGGCGCGTTGCCCCTGATGCCCGGCATGGCGGCCGAGGTTGACGTTCTCAATGGCAAGCGCACCGTTCTCGCCTATATGCTGAAACCGATCGCCGAGGTTTCGAACAAGGCGTTCCGCGAGGACTGACGCGCGAATTTTTCGGAATTGCGCGCCCGTTCGAAGAGCGAAACAAGGGCGGTTTTCCACAGGATTTTCCGCAGCTTCCACAGCGCGCGAATCATGTTGTGAATCGACGGGGAAAATGGTCCCGCGGGCGGCGTTGGCGCCGCCTGCAAACGGGGCCATTCATTCCGGTCCGCATCGAAATCGCCGCCCCCTGCAGGAGAGAGTATGCCTGACGCTTCCGCACCCGCCCCCGTCATCGCCAAGCCGGGCCTGATGACGCCCTCTTACGCCTACAAGCCGTTTCGCTATCCGTGGGCCTATGATTTCTGGAAGCGCCAGCAGCAGATCCACTGGATGCCGGAAGAGGTGCCGCTGGGCGAGGATTGCAAGGACTGGGCGAACAAGCTCTCCGACGCGGAGCGCAATCTGTTGACGCAGATCTTCCGGTTTTTCACGCAGTCGGACGTGGAAGTGAACGACAATTACATGGAGCGCTACGCGCGCGTCTTCAAACCGACCGAAATCAAGATGATGCTTTCGGCTTTCTCGAACATGGAAACGGTGCATATCGCGGCCTATGCGCTGCTGCTCGAAACGATCGGCATGCCCGAATCCGAATTCACGGCGTTTCTCGATTACAAGGAAATGCGCGACAAGCATGATTTCATGCAGGAGTTCGGCGTCGAGACGAACGAGGATATTGCGCGCACACTCGCCATGTTCGGCGCCTTCACCGAAGGGTTGCAGCTTTTCGCGTCCTTCGCGATGCTGATGAACTTCCCGCGCTTTAACAAGATGAAAGGGATGGGCCAGATCATTTCCTGGTCTGTGCGCGATGAATCCCTGCATTGCGAGGGAATGATCCGCATGTATCACGCCTTCGCGCGCGAGACGGGCTGCGTGACGAAAGCTGTCGCCGACGACATCGTCGATTGCTGCAGGACCGTTGTCGGTCTTGAAGACAAATTCATCGACCTCGCCTTTGAAATGGGCGCGGTCGAAGGGATGACGCCGGACGATATCAAGCAGTATATCCGCTATATCGCCGACTGGCGGCTCGGCCAGCTTGAATTGCCGAAACTCTTCGGCGTCGAGAAACACCCGCTGCCCTGGCTCACTGAAATCCTGAATGGCGTCGAGCATGCGAATTTCTTCGAGGCGCGCGCGACGGAATATTCAAAGGCGGCGACGCGCGGCGAATGGCACGGCGATGACGGCGTCTGGTCGAATTTCGACAGGATGAGGGACCGGCGCCGGGCGGCCGAAGCGACCGCCTGATCACTTGCCGAGCCATCGCAGGAGGATGCTCGCGAGGATCGAGACGACGATCATCGTCGTTATCGGGAAATAGAACGAAAAGCCCTCGCCCTTGATTGCGATGTCGCCGGGCAGGCGGCCAAGGCCGATCTTTGAAAGGACCGGCCAGAGCAGGCCGGCGGCGAGAAAAAGCGCGCCGATGACGATGAGCGTCTTTTGCATGGACGAAACCTAGGGCCGGGCCGGCGCGCCTTCAATTGCGCGCTCGCCCGCTCGCCCGCTCGCCGGGAAAATGGACATTTCAGCCGGGCGCGCTAATACTGCGCCGCAACACGAACCGCGGCCGAGACGGCCCATTGAAAAGGCGACCCATGGCGAACGAACCTGAACGCATCACTATCCTGGCGCGCGAATTCACCGCCGCCGCCCTTGAATTTCACCGTGGGAAAATGGCGGAGAAGGGCTATCGCATGGAAGGCTCCATCACGCCGCGCTCTTTCAAGATGATCGAAGGAATGGCCGCGCCGAAAGACCTGTTCGACGGCGAGCCGCTTTTCGCCGTCACCTTCGTCAAGCGCGACGGCGCCGCCTAAGCGCCGTCCGCTCCGGCTTTTCCAGACTGAAAACTGAAAACCCCGGCGCTCGCCCGCCGGGGTTTTCGCATTTCGGGCGAACGGCAAGCACGCCCCCCCCCCCCAATGCGTCGCCGCTGCAAACGGAATTGGGACGACGCTTTGCGTTATTGTTTTTTTCCTGACGGCGAACCGCTCACGCTTCGCCTGGAAATGCTTTAGTCGCGTACGCCGCCGTTCTGGCCGTCCGGATCGTCGAACACGATTTCGCCGCCGAGATCGTAACGAAGGCCGTAGCGATAAAGGACGCCGTCATTGTTCGCGTCGGTCAGCGTCAGCCGCCTTCCGTCCTCGCTGACGCGGAAGTTGAAAAATTGCTGTCCGCGATAGGGGCCGGCAGGGCTTCCTGTTTTCGGATCGACGTTTTCCTTTTCCACGATCCAGATGGCGTCGCGCGGGTCGGATCTGAATTTCAACCCGTCGATCGATCCGTCCGCAATCTCAAAACTCATATTGACGGCGTTGCCGAATGCGCCGTCCTGCGAGAAATCGAAATTGCCTTTCCGGTCAAAGAACGGCGCGTCATATTCGAATGCGAAGTTTCCGGAACTGTCCCTGGAAATCTTCACGGCCGCCGTCACGTCGATCGTATCGTTCGCTCCCTTGGGTCCGCTGTCGCCGTCGTGACCGTAATGTTCGCACGCTGACAGAATGAAACCGGCGGCGCCGGCCAATGCGAGTTGTCGTAACATATTCAGCTCCCCGCTGGTTTTCCTCGACCGGGGAAGATTGGCTGAAATCACAGTCGGCGTAAAGGCGCCGGAACGCCTTGAAATCAATCGCCTATTTAGCCGCGATTTTCAGATACTCCTGCCTGATCGCCAAATAATCCGGGCGCCGCGTGCCGAGAGCGTCCAGCGTCTCAAACAGCGGCGCGGATTTTTCCGCGGCGCCGGCGTCAAGATACAGGCCGGCGACGTCTATTTTGGTGGCGGCCGGTATCCGGTCCAGAACGGGTTCGAGCGCGCGGATCGCCCGGTCGAGATATGCGCGCGCCTTTTGCGCATCGCCGCGCTTTCGAGCAAATTGCGCCAGCGTGCGCGAGGCGTTCGCGATAAAGCCGGCATTGTCTTTCACATCGCTCTCTATGGCGCCGGCGATCAGCCGGTCGAGCTGTTCGATGTCGGACGCGGCGGCGTCATCTGCGGAAAGTTCGATGCGCCAGGCCAGCGATTGCCCGAGAGCGGTTCGGTACCATTGCGGCGCATCGTCCGTCAGTACGCCTTCGACTATTGCGACCGACCGGTCTGCGGCCGCCCTGGCGGCCTTGATGTCTCCCGCGTTGAAGCACCGGATCGAGGATTCGCGTTCGATATGCGCCGCGTTGATGCTCCAATTCGCGTTCTGCGCATCGCGTTCGACCAGCGCCTTCGCCGTTATTTCCGCTTTCGTGTTCGCGTCCGCCGCAGCCTCGGCGTCGCCGACGAGCGAATAAGCGTCCGCGAGCCGGCGTTGCGCGGTTACGACGGCGTCGAGCGTCAGAAAATCCTGCGACCTGATTTCGGCGAGCGCGCCGTAGACGCCGAGCTGTTTGTGCAGTTGATCGATCGCCGGGCGATATTCGCCGAGCCGTAACAATGTCAGCGCATACCACGAGATCGCGTAGGCGTAGGCGCGCCGCAACTTGTCGTCGTCCGGGTTTGCTGCGAGCAGTCTCGCGCGCGCCTCGATGGATTTTTCGTAAAAGGGAACGGCCTCGCCGTACAGGCCGGCCTCGGAACGCACATTACCGAGATTGTTGGTCGCATAGGCCAGTTCAAGCTGCGATCGCGGATTGTCGCCGTCGATCTCCATCAGCCTTTGCGCGAGGCGCAGATACTCGTTGTTCTGCTTTTCCTGCGTTGTCCGGTCATAGCGCCGGATCGCCGCTTCCCCGACATAGAAAACGTTCTGCGCGTGATCGAAGATCCGGTCGGGATTGTTCGGCGCGCGCCGAAGTAGTTCGGCCGTCGCCGCCTCGGCTGTTTCATACGCCTTTTGCGCTTCGGTGAGATGGTTGCGCCGGTAATCGATCGTACCAAGCTGCATCATGGCCTTGGCGCGCCGCGCGAGCGCATCGTCGTCGAGCGATTTCAGATCCAGCCCGGCGTAATAATCCATCGCCCTGTCGACGACGGATTCCAGCACGTCGAGGCGTCCGACAGGTTCAAGCCGGTCCTTGAGGTCCGTCAGCATGAATTCGATCAGGTCTTCCGCCTCGCCGCGCAGGCGCGTCGCCTCATTGCTCTTGTTGACCGCGAAAACCGACAGCGCGATCGTCGCGGCCATGCCCGCCATGGAGGCGCCTGTTATCGTCCAGGCCTGCCGGGCGCGGCGTTGCGCATCGCGGCGGACGAGATCGTCGAGACCGACGCCGAGCATGCCGGCCGCAACCTTGAGCATCGCATATCGCTTGCCGTCGCCTTCCTCGCGCGCGTCGGCCGCGAGGGGTTCGGCCGCCTCGCCGGTCGGTTCGCCGTTTTCATCGAGAACGAACCGGAGAGCCGGCGGAAAACACTCCGCCGCCTCGCGTCCGGGGATTTTCGACGCAAAAGGCTCGCCGCCGACAATGACGAGGAATACCCGGCCCGGCCCGTGAAGCTTGTGAAAAAGTTTGACCTCGTCATTGACCCATTTCGATTTCGCCGCGTTCGGCGAACAAAGAACGATCTGATATTCGCTGTCGGCGAGGGCGGCCTGGATCGCTGCGTTGAGACTGCCGGCGACGGGAAAGTCTTCGCGATCGCGGAAAACCGGAGACAGGCGGGCGCTCGCGCCGTCGGCTTCAAGCGCGCGGGCGAGCGCGGCGGGGGCGCGAAAACGCTCCAGCGATCGCTGGAGCCAGCCGCCCCACGCCTCATCAGCGTGGCTGTAGCTGATGAAAGCCTTGTATTTCATGTCGCCCTTAGCGTCAGCCGCCCGCGGTAGCTTAACGGCCGCGCCGGCCGGTTGGAAGTCTTTGCAAGTCAATAAGTTGAATTGGAATCATTGTGTGCGGTGCGAGGCTCGCGGCGGCGCGCGCCTTGCGCTATCTATCCGTCGATGCCCGAACTCCCGGAAGTGGAAACGGTTCGCCGCGGCCTCCTCTCAGCGATGGAGGGCGCGACGTTTGAGCGCGTTCTGACGCGGCGAAAAGATCTTCGCTACAAATTCCCGGCGAAATTCAGCGCGCGTCTTGAAGGCGCGCGCGTCGAATGTCTGGCGCGGCGCGGCAAATATCTCCTCGCCGCGCTTTCAACGGATGAAAGCCTGATCATGCATCTCGGCATGTCGGGCCGGTTCGTTGTCGAAGCCGGCGCGGAGGATGCGCGCCGCGAGGCCCGTCCGCCGGCGCGCCCGCCCGCCTGCGCCCACGATCATGTCGAGTTTTTCATGCGCGGCCCGGCCGGGCGGGCGCGCGTCGTATTCAACGACCCGCGCCGTTTCGGTTTCATGGACCTCGCCGGGACCGCCGCCATTGAACGCTCGAAGCATTTTCGCGCCATGGGACCGGAGCCGCTGGACGAGGCTTTCACCCTCGGCGTGCTGGCCGATGCGCTGCGCGCGCGCCGCGCGCCGATAAAGGCCGCCCTTCTCGATCAGTCGGTGGTGGCGGGGCTTGGCAATATCTATGTCTGCGAGGCATTGTTCGAGGCGGGCGTATCGCCGCGCCGCTCGGCGGCGACGATCGGGGCGCGGCGGGCCGAAAGACTGTGGCGGGCGATCAGGCGCACGCTTGAGGCGGCGATCGATGCGGGCGGCTCCTCGCTGCGGGATTTCGCCGCCGCCGACGGCTCGCTTGGCTATTTTCAGCACCGTTTCCAGGTCTATGGCCGGGAAGGGCGGGCCTGTCCGCGCTGCGCGCGCTCGGTCGCGCGGATCGTCCAGTCCGGCCGGTCGACTTTCTATTGCGGCGCCTGCCAGCGATAGGGCGCTCGAAATTTCGGCGCGATTTCCATGCTGCGCCTGCGTTGACGGACCCGGAACGCGAGGCTATAAGCCGCGCCTCATCGTCGGCCCCTGTTGGCGGGCCGGCCGGTTAATCATTGATTTTGGCCGCTTTGGCGGCCGAGCGGAAGCGGGATCCATGGCGAATACCTCGTCGGCGAAAAAAATGGTGCGCAAAATTGCGCGCCGCACCGAAGTGAACAAGGCGCGCCGTTCGCGCGTGCGCACTTACGTGCGCAAAGTTGAAGAGGCGATCGCATCGGGCGACAAGACTGCGGCCGCCGCTGCGCTGAAAGACGCCCAGCCGGAACTTCATCGCGCCGTCACGAAAGGCATTGCGCACAAATCGACGGTCGCGCGCAAAATATCGCGGCTCGCGGCGCGGGTGAAAGCGATCAAGGCCTGAGCCTTTGAAAAATTAGAACCGGTTTCGGCCTCGCGTTGGAAAGCGCGAGGCCGATTTTTTTGAATGATTTTTTTTACAGTCGAGACTTGCATCGCATCGCTCAAAGGCGCACGTTTTGCCTGATGCAATGCTTGCGCATCAAAAAGTTTTTCCACTTCGTTTGATCGCGTAATCGCTAAGTTTTTGTTTTGGCGCACAGTGTGAATTGTCAATCAACAGTTTCGCCAAAAAAGAGTGAAAATTGGAAGCTCAATCTATTTACACGAGAGAACTGCGGCGGTAGGATCAAAATCACATTACGACGGGCACGGACTAATTTTTGTTTCTGCGTTTCGTCATTTTGTTTTGGTTTTTGTAAGTTCATTCCGCGTCTGATTTCGCGGATTGCTGAAAACGAAAGGCGCCGGGGCGCCGAATTATGAGGGGCTGCATATGCGCCGGTCATTTGCTGATTGGGGAAGTCAATTGGTCAACGGCGCGAGTGCGGTCTCTAATCCTCTCAAACGGTCGTTTCTGAAAGCGGCTATCTAAAACGCGAACGCCGCCTGGCGGTCGGGCGGTTTTCTCCTAATCGTGAGGCGGGCGGCCTGCGACACCTGTTCGTGCGCGCTGTTACGCCATTGGCGGAATTCAAGACTCGGGGCGATCAAAAATGGAATCGATCAGCGCCTCTTCTGCGGAAGAGAGTTTTACGCTTTTTCGTGAGACCTTGATTAAAAGATACGGCGCGGCGATTTTCAAATCCTGGTTTTCGGATTTGCTGCTTGATGAAGCCGGCGACGGCTCGGTGACGCTATCGACGGAATCCGACATGCGCCGCGACCGCCTCGATCAACAGTTCAAGCTGGGGCTTCTTCGCGCCTGGAGCGAGGAAATCTACCCGATCAACCGATTGCTGTTCGTCAAGCGAGACGCGCTGAGCGCCGGCGCGGCGCGCGTCGCGGCGATGGCTCCCGGATTGGCGGCCCCCGGAATGGCGATTTCGGGACCAATGGGCGGCGAGACGGCGCCCGCCAGGATCGGCCTGAACGGCAAGGCCGCGCGCGCCGAGCGCTGGGCGCCGACGCTCGACGAGATTGCAACACCGCTCGATCCGCGCCTTACATTCGACGCCTTCGCCGTCGATGAAACGAACGAAGTCGCCGCCGCCGCCGCGCGCCAGATTTTCCTCGAAGGCGCGCCGCGCGAAATCATCTATGTTTTCGGACCGTCGGGCGTCGGCAAGTCGCACATCCTACAGGCGTGCGGCAATGAATGGTCGCGCCGTTTCCCTGTCGGACGCAGCGCCTATCTCACGCACAACAATGTTCAAAACGGCTGCGTCGGCGCGCTGCTTTCGAATTCGACGATGAATTTGCAGCGTGATTTTCTGTCGCATGATCTCGTCATGATCGACGACATCCACCTTCTCGCGGGAAAGAAGCGCACGCTCGACGAAGTGCTAAATCTCATGAACGCGATCGTCAGCGCCGGAAAACAGATCATCGTCGCCGGCGAATTGCCGCCGGTCGCGCTTGCGAAATCGGGCGTGAACGAGCGTTTGACCGATCGGCTGGCCGGCGGGCTCGCCGTGCGCGTCGCGCCGGGCGGGGAGGCGCTTCGCCGCGAAGTGCTTGCAAAGCACCGGGACGGCGCGGATATGGCGTGCCGCATCACGGATGAGGCGCTCGATCTGATCGCGCGGCTTTTCTCGTCCTCGATGCGCGAATGCCTCGGCGCCTTCAAGCAGCTTGCGCTCGTCTTCAAGGATCGCCCGGTCGAGATCGGTGCGAACGAGGCGCTCGCCGCCCTTCAGTCGCGTCTCGGCGAACGCCGCCGCAAGGCGACGCTTGACGAGGCGCTGGACGCGGCCGCCGTCGCTTTCGATATCACCGGCGAGGAAATCCGCGGCCGGGCCCAGCCGCAAAGGATCGCCCGCGCGCGCCACGCATTCGTCTATGTCGCGCGCAAGGTTCTGGCGGAAAGCTATCCGCGCATCGCGCGCGTTCTGGGGCGCGATCACACGACCGCCATGTCGTCGTACAACCGGGCCGAGGCGCTCATCGTGCGCGACAAGGCGTTCCAGGCCGGCGTCGCCGCAATCAAGGTGGCGATCGGCGCAGAATTCGCCGCTGAAGAGCTTATCAAAACAAGGGCTTGAGCGCGCCTTAAACCCGCCTTTGAAAGGCCGCGCGCGCTGGCCTTTCGCGGTGGTTTCGGCCTATAATCGGGCATCGATTCTGCGGGCGGACTTCGGGGTCCGGGCGGCTATTGTCGGCGCTCCGAATTCTGCCCGTTTCACGCATCCGGAAGGCACGGAAAAAAGCGCCCAGATTTGCGCTTCGATCCCGCGCCGCCGCCAGATTTTGAAAGAGCGCGACAGCATGAAGGTCACTATCGAACGCTCGGCCCTCGTAAAGGCTCTGGGCCATGTTCAAAGCGTTGTTGAACGCAGGAATACGATTCCCATTCTTTCGAACGTCCTGCTCCAGGCGGATGGCGGCGCGCTCATGCTCACGGCGACCGATCTCGACATCGAGATTTCCGAGACCGCGCCCGCCGATGTCGGAAAAAAAGGTTCGACGACCGTTTCGGCGCTGACGCTTTATGAAATCGTTCGCCGCCTTCCGGACGGCGCGCAGGTGCGCCTTGAACTCTCGCAGGAGGATGCGCGCCTCCAGGTTTCCGCGGGACGCTCGCAATTCGCGCTCGCCGTTCTGCCGGAAGAAGATTTCCCGACCCTGACGACGAGCGATCTGGACGTGCGCTTCACCATGTCGACGCAGGATCTCGTGCGGCTGTTCGATAAGACGCGCTTCGCCATGTCGCAGGAGGAAACGCGCTATTACCTCAACGGCGTCTATCTACACGCCATCGCCGACGGTTCGACGAAACTGCTGCGCGCCGCGGCGACGGACGGCCACCGGCTTGCGCGCCTGGAAGCGCCGATGCCGCCGGGCGCGGAGAAAACGCCGGGCGTCATCGTACCGCGAAAGGCCGTTGCGGAAATCGGCCGCCTGCTCGCCGACGCCGATGAAACCGTCAATATCTCCGTTTCCGAGTCGAAAATCCGTTTCGAATTCGGCGCCGGGCATCTGACTTCGAAACTTATCGACGGGTCGTTCCCCGATTACGAGCGCGTCATACCGAAAGGCAATTCGAACGTTCTGCGCGTGGAGACGAAAGATTTCGCGCAGGCCGTCGATCGCGTCGCGACGATTTCGGCCGATCGCACCCGGTCGATCAAGATGGCGATCGAAAACGACCGCCTGCGCCTTACCGTCAACAATCCCGAGGCGGGAAGCGCGCTTGAAGAATTGTCCGTCGATTACAGCGGCGATCCGATAGAGATCGGATTCAACGCGAAATATCTTCTCGATATTGCGGGGCAGATCGAAGGCGCATCCATGACGTTCCGCCTCGCCGATCCGGCGAGCCCCAGCATTGTTACGGACGAAGACGATCCGCGCGCGCTTTATGTTCTGATGCCCCTGCGCGTTTGAAAACCGGGACGAAATGGCGAGACTTTCGGCGATCCCCAGACTGGATGAGGGTGCGGCGTGGAGCGCCGGCGCGCCGGCGCGCGCGCGTATCCGCCGGCTGACGCTGAACGAGTTTCGCAGCTATGACCGGCTCGATCTCGATTTCGACGGCCGTCCGGTCGCCTTGTCGGGCGCCAACGGCGCGGGCAAGACGAATTTGCTCGAAGCGATTTCGCTGCTGGGGCCGGGGCGCGGATTGCGCCATGCGCGCCTTGACGAATTGGCGCGTCTTGACGGTTCGGGCGACTGGGCGGTTTCGGTCCGCCTTGAAACGCGCGGCGATGAAACCGCGCTCGGCGTCGGCGCGGACGGCGCGCGCGGCGGCGATCGGCGCCGGTGCCGCATCGACGGCGGGGCGGCGTCCGGCCCCTCGGCGTTCGCCGATCATATGCGCCTGATCTGGCTGACCCCGGCGCAGGACCGGCTCTTCCTTGAAGGCGCGGGCGAGCGCCGGCGTTTTATCGACCGCATGGCGATGGCGCTCGATCCGGCGATCGCGCGCGTGTCGAGCGATTATGAAACGGCGATGCGCCAGCGGCAAAGACTGCTCGACGAGCGCAGCCGCGACGAAGCCTGGCTCGCCGCGCTCGAACTTCAAATGGCCGAGACCGGCGTCGCGCTCGCCGCCGCGCGGCGCGACATGGCCGGCGCGCTGCTCGCCGCCGCGGTTGAAGATGACGGGTCGGCGTTTCCCGCCGCCGACATCGCGCTGGAGGGCGAAATCGAAACGGCGCTCGCCTATCAGCCGGCCGCCGAGGTCGAGGAGGCGTTCGAGGCGCGTTTGAAATCGAACCGGCGCGCCGACGCCGAAGCGGGGCGCGCGCTCGCCGGCCCGCACCGCAGCGATCTTCTGGTCACCCATCGCGCGAAAGGGCGCGCGGCGCGTCTTTGTTCGACCGGCGAGCAAAAGGCGCTGTTGATCGGCCTCGTTCTCGCCAATGCGCGCGCGCTGTCGCTGAAGGGCGGGTGCGCGCCGCTCATTCTCCTGCTCGACGAAATCGCCGCGCATCTAGACGAAGACCGCCGCGCCGCGCTTTTCGACATTCTCGACGATCTTCAGTTTCAGTGTTTCATGACCGGCGCCGACGCGGCCCTGTTCGACGCATGGGGCGCGCGCGCCCAGGCGTTTCGGGTCGATTCAGGCGCTGTTACCGAAATCCATCAGTGTTAGGACGATAAGAAAATGGCGAATCCCGCCGCGAAAAACGAAGGTTCAGACGGTTACGGCGCCGAGTCGATCAAGGTGTTGAAAGGCCTTGATGCAGTCAGGAAACGGCCCGGCATGTATATCGGCGACACCGNNACCGATGACGGCTCCGGCCTGCATCATATGGTGTATGAGGTTGTCGACAATGCGATCGACGAATCTCTCGCCGGCTATTGCGACGATATCGAGGTGCGCCTGAACGAGGACGGCTCGGTCAGCGTGCGCGACAACGGGCGGGGAATTCCGACCGACATTCACCCGACCGAGGGGGTGTCGGCGGCCGAAGTCATCATGACGCAGCTTCACGCAGGCGGAAAATTCGACCAGAATTCCT
>JAGRDS010000027.1:586-2525 GCA_020446945.1 Parvularculaceae bacterium | reverse complement strand
CCTAGCGCTTCAAGCGGCGCGCCGCCCTTGATCAGCACGCCGCCGCGTGCGGCGCGGGCGATGCCGCTGAGGATTGCGCTGGGCGTTGCGATGGCGAGCGCGCAAGGACTAGCTGCGACCAGCACCGCCATCGACCGGTAAAAACTTTGCGCGGGGTCTTCGTCGAGAAAGAGCCATGACAAAGCCGTGATAAAGGCCACCATGACGACGCATGGAACAAACACCTTCTCAAACTTCTTGGTGAAATTTTGCGTCGGCGATTGCCTGGTTTCAGCGGCGCTGACCATATCGATAACGCGGGCCAGCGTCGTTTCAGAGGCTCGCCGGGTCACCTGAATTTCGAGGCTTCCGGCGCCGTTAATCGAACCGGCAAAGACCTTGTGCGCCGGTTTGATTTTGTCGGGATTGTGAGCCGCTTCGCTGCTATCTTTCACAGGCGACTTATCGGCCGGGGCGCTTTCGCCCGTAATGGGAGCCTGATTGACGCTGCTTTCGCCCTTGATGACGAACCCGTCGGCGGGAATACGCTCGTTCGAGCGAACGATTACAATGTCGCCTGGTTTCAATTCGTCGACGGGTACTTTCGTTTCCCTCCCGTCCCGGCGAACGAGCGCCTCCTCAGGCGCAAGATCGGCGAGCGCTGATATGGCGTTACGGGCTCTCGCCATCGCGTAATTTTCAAGGGCGTGGCCGATGCTGAACAGAAACAGGAGGAACGCGCCCTCCGCCCATTCGCCGAGGACAGCCGCGCCGCCTGCGGCGACGAGCATAAGAAAGTCGATCTCAAATTTGCCGTGTGAAACTTTTCCGATTGCTTCTTTCAGCGTGAAATACCCGCCGAAAAAATATGCAGCCAATAACAAGCCAAACGCAACGCCGTCAGGCATCGCCGATATTTTCGGCCCGAGCCAACCAGGAAGAAGTGCGGCGCCGCACATTAACGAGAAGACGAGTTCAGCCCTGCCGTCCAACAAGCTGTTTATCCAATCGTCGTGCTGATGATTGTCTTGCGTGGCTTTGTCGGTCGGCCGGCTTGTTTTATTCACGCCAAAAAATCCTCTGATGGGCAATTAAGTTAGAACAATGCAAGTAATGCGACCGGCAGGTATGGAAGCGTTACCTTTATTGAAAAGAAAAGGCGGAGCCGCCGTGTTAGGGGGACGAACCCGGCGGCTCCTCTGGTTACGCCGGACGACTACGCGCGCAGGAAGTTGGCGCTATCGCCCGCTCGCAATTCATAATGACACACGAACTGCGAGACCAGAAACTAAAGACTCAAATCGGAATCGCGGCCGTGATCTTGCTCACATAAATGAAGCCCGATTCCTCCATATCGGTTTTCCCGTTGGCGCGTATCAGATCGGCGGCTTCGGAGAGCCGGTCGTCTTCGCAGACAAGCTCAAGTTTCACCTCGGTGATCACGCGATCGCCAAGCTCGGTTGAATATTGCTGTTCTTTTTCGTCGAGCGCTTTGACCATGCCTTTGACATCGACGGCGGTCATGTTGACGAAACCGCCCTTGCGCAAGGCGCGAACGACGCTCGCCGCCCGGCTGCGATGAATGAACGCTTTGATCTCAATCATGATGCGCTTCCTTTCATTCGGCTGCTTTTGCATGCGCGTCGGCGAGGTCGAGATCGCCCCGAGACGGCGCCGGCTCAGATTTCCGACCGCGCATTTCCATCCACTCATAAATGACAGGCAGGAGAATCAGCGTCAGCGCTGTCGACGTCAGCAAACCGCCGACGACGACAGAGGCCAGAGGCCTTTGCGTCTCGGCCCCGACGCCGGTTGACAAGAGCATCGGTATAAGGCCGAGAATGGCGACGCTCGCCGTCATCAGCACAGGCCGCAAGCGCAGTTCGGTGCCGCGCCGAACGGCGTCGCGAACACTGAAGCCGGCGTCGCGCTGTTCATTAATGAAACTGACGAGCACGAT
>JAGRDS010000027.1:0-447 GCA_020446945.1 Parvularculaceae bacterium | reverse complement strand
CGTATTTCACAGAATTGAACGCCGTATAGAGCAGCACGAAGATGAAAAAGATCGTCGCCGGAACAATCAAAGACAGTTTCGCAAGCGCGCGTTGCTGGTTTTCAAAGGCGCCGCCCCATTCGATCCAGTAGCCCGGCGGCAAATCCACATTCGCCGCAATGACGTCATTAGCGTCCTTGACGAAGCCGTCGACGTCGCGCCCGCGCACATCCATCTGGATGACGCCGTAGCGCTGCAACTGTTCGCGGCGGACGAAGGAATAACCTTCCGCCGAGGTAACCGTCGCGACCCGTCCGAGGGGAATGATCGCGCCGTCCGCCGTCTGCAGCGGAATATTGCGGATCGATTGCATGGACGCTTTCGATGCATCTTGAAGACGCGCCGTAATGTCGAATCGCCGGACGCCGTCAATGAGCGTGCCTACCGGTTCAGCGCCGATGCCAGTCC
>JAGRDS010000054.1 GCA_020446945.1 Parvularculaceae bacterium | reverse complement strand
TTTGGTAATAGGCTGGAATGCCATAAGTCGAGGAATCATCAATATCAAAATCCCCTTTTTCAGATCCTCTTAGGATTTTCATCCACATGATCGATCCTTCATCTAAAGTCCCTCCATTCACCATGACTTCAACACCATCTAAGCTAAAAGTGCGCTCATCTTGAAAAAGCCTTGTTGTGAAAAAAGCCGTCTCCCCCCATTGGTATTCGTTTTCTTCTAAGTTGGGCTCTAGTTGAAAGGGGAGATCTGCCATCTGCTCATAGGTTAAAGGAGTACAAATTGTTGAATAGGTGCAAATGATATCATCATATCCAGCAGCAACGACTTGTTTTGCTGTATCTGTATCCCAAACCCACTGCCCTTCAACTCCAGGGTTTTTCCACCCATCAAAGCTATAAGTAGACCAGGTGTTAGAATCGATATTATAAAGCCAAGGGCCAACGCTTACAAAGCGATAGCCAAGCATTTTAAAATAGGCCATAGGAAGAGTTTGATCACGAATTAGGTAATCTTCCAATGGAGAGTAGACCGGTAATGTTCCTTCAAAAATCTGATCGACTGTGAGATTGGAATTTAGGCGGTAGACATGGAAATCATCTGTATAGTAATAAAGGTCACGGTTGGCCTTTGCAAAACTTCCCCCATAGCGAATACGATGATCGAAATGAAACGTAGGATCTCTTTGAAGAATTGTTTTTTCAACGCTTGAAAGGACCCATCTTTCCATTCCTGTTGGAGTAAAGGTTATGATATTTCCATTGAAATCGGTCAGCGATTGAATCTCTTCAGAAGGAACAATTTTGAAGGCAAGATTGGCATCTGGATCTTTCATCTGCTTTGTAAAGTCATTAGGAGCGCTAGGGTATATCGCATTATCAAACGTGCTGTAGAAAAACATCCGATTTCCAATTAAGACACATCCTCTTGCAATGTCATTTTTTTTGCGGTCACTATCCGGAATATCAATAATGGATAAGGGCTGTGGATCAGGATTACCAGAAGTAGCATTCATGGAACAATGAATGATGTTTCGTGGCTCCATAAGGAGGTTATAGTCTGTATTAGACTTGGAATCGAACATATGTTGAGCTGGAAAAACACAACGAAGATCTTTAGTTGGTTGGTCATTGGAATCATAT
>JAGRDS010000026.1 GCA_020446945.1 Parvularculaceae bacterium | reverse complement strand
CATGCCGACCTGCGGCCAGACGCTTGAGGCGTCGAGCCCGAGCGGGCGCGCGGTGAGGATGGTGACGGGGCGGGGGCTGAGCTTCAGCGCCGTTATCAGTCCCGCAACGCCAGCGCCGACAATGATGATGGGTGAGGTCAATCAATCCCCGCTTATTCCGGCAAAGACCGGAATTGAGATTTCGATCCGGACGCCGATCCGGTTTCTGTCGGGCGTGCGTTCCCGGCCCGCGCCATGATGGGAAGATCGCAGCCCATCACATCGCCCGCGCCTCGACCGCGACGACTTCCGGCGCCCTTTCATGCGTGTACATCGACTGACGCGTTAAGGGCAGCGCGATCATGCGCTCGATCGAAGCGCGCGCGCGTTCCGAAATGGCCGGATCGATCAGGATTTCATGCGTCATCGTTTCCAATGAATGCAGGATTTTCGGCAGCGTGATTTTCTTCATATAGGGGCAGAGATTGCACGGCCGGACGAAATTCACTTTCGGGTTTTCGATCGCGACATTGTCCGACATCGAACATTCCGTGATAAGAACGACATTGTCCGGCTGATGCTGCTTGACGAAGTTCGACATGCCGCTGGTCGATCCCGCGAAATCGGCTTCGGCGAGAACGTCGGGCGGGCATTCGGGGTGGGCGAGAACGATGACGCCGGGCGTTCCCTCGCGCAATTCCCTGATGTCGTCCGCCGTGAACCGTTCATGGACTTCGCATGAACCCGCCCAGGTGACGATTTTGACATTCGTCATCGCCGCGACATTACGGGCGAGATATTGATCGGGGATCAGGATGACCGTGTCGGACTTCCATTCCCTCGCCGCCCATTCGACGATCTCGACCGCGTTCGACGAGGTGCAGCAGATATCGGTTTCGGCCTTTACGTCGGCCGACGTGTTTACATAGGTGACGACCGGCGCGCCCGGATATTTCTGCTTCATCAGCCGCACATCCGCGCCGGTGATCGATGCAGCGAGGGAGCAGCCCGCCTCCATGTCGGGGATCAGGACCGTCTTGTCGGGGCAGAGGATTTTCGACGTCTCCGCCATGAAATGCACGCCCGCCTGCACGATGACGCCGGCGTCCGTTTCAGCCGCCATCCTGGCGAGTTGCAGGCTGTCGCCTGAAAAGTCGCCGACGCCGAAATAAATCTCCGGCGTCATGTAATTATGCGCGAGGATGACGGCGTTCTTTTCTTTCTTGAGATCGTTGATCGCGGCGATATAGGGCGCGTGCAGGCGCCATTCGGCCGGCGCGATCAGTTTTTCGACCCTTGAATAAAGATGATCCGTCTTCGCCGCGACGTCGTCGGTGAAGGGCGGGGCGGCGGCCTTTGCGCGGCGCGCGCGATCGAGTTCGAGTACGGTCATTTTCGCGTCTCCCGTATCCAGCATATATGCTCAGGTGGAGCATATATGGGGCGAAAAAATTCGCCCGCAAGGGCGTTGGCGCGGAAACTGAACCCGGCGCGGGCGGCGGTCAACCGATTTTCCCTTATCCGCCGGATTGCGCGACTAATCGTCATGGGGAACCGCTATAGGTAAGTATTGACTTACGTAATTTTCCGCCTTATAGGTAAGTCATGACTTACGGAACAAAAATCGAGGCCCTGGGCTCGCCGACGCGCCGCGCGATATTCGAGCGCCTTGCGGCCGGCCCCAGCGCCGTCGGCGCGCTCGCGGCGGGCTTGCCGGTATCGCGCCCGGCCGTGTCGCAACATCTCAAAGCGCTGAAGGATGCGCGCCTCGTGATGGAGGAGCGGCGGGGCCGGGCGCGCATTTACAGCATCGATCCGAAAGGCGTTGCGGAGCTGCGCGATTATTTCGACCGTTTCTGGGATGTCGCCCTCGACGCTTACAAGCGCTCGCTTGAAGCGGGTGACGCATGAAGGGGATTGGAGAAATCGCGCCGGTCGAAAAAACGCTTTTTCTGAAAGCGGACCCGGCGCGCGCATTTGCGCATTTCACGCAGAACATTTCGATCTGGTGGCCGCTCGCCACGCATTCCCTTTCGCGCGCGCATGCCGAAAGCGTCGTTTTTGAAGCGAGGGCGGGCGGGCGCATTTACGAGATCGACGTGACGGGGCGCGAGCGCGAATGGGGCCGCGTAAAAGTCTGCGACGCGCCGCACCGCCTTGTTTTCTCCTGGGTTCTCGAAAAGCGCGCCGAGGCGAGCGAGGTGGAGGTGACTTTCGACAGCGGCGCCGACGGCGGCGCGGTCCTGAAACTCGTTCATCGCGGCTGGCTTGAAACGAAATCCGGCGCCGCGCGGCGCGATGAATATGATAGCGGCTGGGCGCCGGTTCTCGGCGCTTACCGGGCGAGCCTTGAATGAAAACGATCAAGGGTTCGCCGTTCGAAGCCGGCGCGGCGCGCGCGCATTCAGCGCGGCGCGCCCGGACCCGATTTAAGACGCGGAATGGCGAGACCCGCGGCGGCGCGGTCGCTGCGGACTGCGGGCGAGGCGCGAAACAGCGCGGCGGGCCGGCCGCTTTGCGACTGTTCCCTCGCTTCTGTCTTGACGACGAGACCGCCGTTTTCGACCGAACGGCGAAAGTTCTGTTTGTGAAACTCGAAACCGACAATCGCCTCCACGGTTTTTTGAAGCGTCAAAAGCGTGAAGGTCTGCGGCATGATTTCGAAAATGACAGGCCGGTATTTCAGCTTGCCGCGCAGGCGCGCGATCGCAGTTGCAAGAATGCGGCGGTGATCCGACATCATCGCAAGGCCCGTAACGCTCGCGCTCGCGCGCGGGGTTTTCGATTCGGGAAGCCCCGCCGCGGCGCGGTCGCGCCAGGCCTCCTCTACCAGGCCGGCTTCATACATCAGTTCATAACGCTCAAGCGCGCGCTCTTCCTCCCAGCCGCTTTCGCCAAGGCCGAACGCGACGGCGACGCGCTCTTGGCGCGCGCCGATGCGTTTTTCAGTTTCCGCGCGCGCCGTCCACGCGCCAAGGCCCGGCATGATGACGTCCCTGAGGATGGCGGGTTCGCCGCGCCGCCAGTCCTCCCACGGGAAGAATTCGTACCAGCTGCGCCATTGCGCGTCCCTGACGGCGACTTTCGCAGGTTCCGGCGCAAGCGCGAGATAGCCGACGGAAACGACGCGCGCATCGCCGTCGCCGCCGGCAAGGACCGCCGCCGGCGCCTCGCGTCCCTTGTCGCCGAAAGTGTAAAGCTGTTCGACATAGCCGAGCGAGACGCGCGTTTGTTCGGCGACCCAGCTTCTAAGGCCAAGCTCGAAAGTCCGGTGACGCGCGGGATCGAACGGACCATAGGGAAGGCCGAGACCGTCGGCGCGCCGGACGCAGAGCGATTTCGGCTCGCGCTCATCGATGACGGCGAGAACTGCGTTCAGCAAGATTGCAATTGCGGGATGATCGGGTTTTTTCGCCACGCGGCGTCTATAGCCTGTATTGCGCGGAACGTCAGGTCGCGAGAGAAACGATCGCAACCGGCGCCGATATGGTCGGGCATGGCGCGCAAAGATCGTCGATCGCGTCCGCCATCCGGCCGTCGCGGTCCAGGATCTCATCGGCGTAGGTCACCAGCAACGGACAGGGATCGGCGTGCGGGGCGGCTTTGCGCAGCCGCTGCGCAAGGCTTTCCTCCGCCGTCTCCGGCTCGCGCATGCACATGATGATGTACGCCGCCGCGGTCGAGCGGGCGACGCCGCGATTGCAATGGATAAGGATATCGCCGCCGCCGTCCCAGCGGCTCACGAAATCGATGATATCGCGCGCGCGCGCGCGCGCCGCCTTGTTGATCGTCTGCGCGCAGCTTTCGCGGTCGACGTAAAGAAGGAGATGCCGATTTGAATCGAGACCGTCGAAATCCGGCGCTTCTTCTTCCTCGGAAAGAAGGGAGATCACGCGGGCGGCCTCGTATTTCCGATAGGCGTCCGCCGCGCCGACAAGGGAGGAGACGATCAACATGGCGTTCATATAGGCCCCAACCGGGCGCGGTTAAAAGGATACTTAAATCACAGCGGCTTGAAGTCGCGGTAAATTTATCGCTGCGTTGCGGCATCCTCGGCGGCGATCAGTTCGCCGAAGCGCTCAAGGTAAATCGTCTGGACCGCCGCGCTTGGCGCTGTGCGAATCCGTGTTTCGGGAATTCCGCGCGGCGCGCCGAAAAGCTGGTTCGCCTCAATTGCGCTGAACCCGGCGATCTGCGTCGCCTCGAAAAAGGCGCTCGCCCGGTCGGCGCGCTTGATCGCCTTTTCAATGGCGGGGGGAAGGTCGGCCGGCAATCCAAAGCGCAGATGAATGGCGCGCTGAAGTCGCTTTTCGATCGTTTTATAGCGGTCGCCGAGCGCCGATTTGAACGGGCTGATCATGTCGCCGATGACGAATTCCGGCGCGTCATGGAGAAGCGCGGCGAGGCGCCATTTCGCCGGCCAGTCCGGACGGAGCGCCTGGCAGAATTCCTCGACCAGCAGGGAATGCTGTGCGACCGAATAGGGCAGCGGCCCCGTGGTCTGGCCGTTCCAGCGCGCGACGCGGGCGAGGCCGTGCGCAATATCCTCGATCTCGATGTCGACCGGCGACGGATCGAGAAGGTCGAGCCGGCGCCCGGACAGCATGCGCTGCCAGGCGCGGGGCGCCGCCGGGGCGGATTTTCGTGTCGCGGTTCTCGCCAAGCGGCCTGTTTCCGTTTGCTGCGCCGGTCGCCTAACAAAGCCGCGCGCGCCGGGCAAGCGCGGGCGACGCCGGCCGATCCCGCGACCAGCGGGGCGCGCCTTGCGACGGGCCGTATTGAACCGGCGCGCCGCGTGCGCGATCTTCATCCCGTAGCGGAGCGCGTACAAGACTCCCGAAAAAAGCCAAAACGACACCAGCGAAAAAAAGGGGCGTTCATTATGACCGGTATTGACACCTATCACGGCGAAAGGCGGCGCGGCGCGGGCCTTGCGTGGCTTTACATGCCGATCGTGCTTATTCTTTTTCTCGGCGGCGCGCTTTCCGTCGCCGCCTACAGTTTCAACGATGCGGATTTGACGGTCGCCGAATCCATCGCCGCCGGCTTCGGCGGGCTGGCCGCGATTATCGTCGGCCTTATCGGCGCGGCGATCGGCATCGTCGTCGGCCTGTTCGGCGCCTTGATCGGACTTGTCGCGGCAGGCGGCGCCGTTGCGATGACGCTTTTCATCGTCGCCTCGCCGGTGATCGCGATCATTCTGCTTGCATTGCTGCTGCGCCGCCCGAAAACGGCGTGCCCCGATCCGGGCGCGCATCCTGCGGACGCCGGCCTATAAAATCTGTATACGGATAAAGTATCGGGGAGGTCCGGCGTCTCGGCCTCAAAAACGAAAAGTCTGCCCCAGGCGCAGTGCGACGCTTGTTCCCAGCGCGCGGAACGAATAAGGGAAACGGTCTTCCTCGATCAGCGCCGAATGTCCGAGCGATATGAAAATTTCCCGCTCGGGCGTCGGTTCCCAGCTGAAGCGCGACAGCAGGGAAAAGCTCTCGGAAATATTGTCGTACTGAATATTGGAAATCAGGAACATCGTCGGCGACACCGCAATAGTCGATTCGATCTTGCCGACATGCACGGCGAGATAGCCGGTCGGAAGATCGAATTGCGTCAGTTCATACTCGGTCGATAGCTGGAAATGACGGTTCGGGCGAAATCCCGTGCGCGCGCGCCATTGACGAAAATCGCCGCCGTAAACGCCGCCCCAGCGATATTGAAGGCTGGCCGCAATCTTGCGCGCCCGCGAGGTTTCAACGTTGATGCGATAGCGCGTAAAACGGTATTCGCCGACAGGCACGTTCAGCCGCCCGGCGATGTCGAACGAATCGCGGATATCGAGAAAGCCCCTGAAAATTTCGAATTGCGCTTCGTCGCCGATCTGGTTGTCGATCTCCATCCAGCCGCCGATTTCGCGATCGAGCAATTCATCGCCGAGATCGGTGACGGCGAGTGCGAAAACGCCGGCGGTGATCGATCGGATTGAACTGTCTTCAGGCCTGATGCGGCGAAAGGCGTTGGCGTTGTATTTGCGAATTCCGGTGCGGTTGGAAAAGCCGAGACGCGGGCGGTAATCTTCGCCGACATGACGAAAGCGGCCGGTAAAATTCCACGTGTCGCTGCGATAGGCGCTTTCAAGCGCGGCGAAGTGATCTGACGCGCTGCCTGCGTTCGTATCGTCGAACGTGCGCAGATAAACGAGATCGGTGAATAGCGTGCCGTCGAAGCGGGTGGAATTCTTGTACTGAAAGTCTGCGCCGGCGACGGTGTTGTTCGACAGGCCGGTCGGATCGCCATGGGTGAACACGACGCCGGCTTTCGATTCATCGAGTACGTTGAACGATGCGCGCGCCGCACTCAGATATTGTCCGTCATGAACGGCGTCGTCGCCCGTGCGCACCGTCAGCACGCCGATATTCGCGGGGCCCAGTTTTCCGCTGACTTTCGCGCCGGCGATGAGGTCGACAGGCCTTCCTTCGACAATGCCGATATTGCGCGAAAAGAACGGCAGTCCGTTGACGTTTTCGTCAAGAAAGATGCGCCCGCCATATTCGAACGACGCTGCGTCCTGCAAAAAGAAATCGCGCGTTTCCGGAAAGAAGATGTCGAAACGGCCGGTCTGGACCTGACGCTCGTCGAGCGGCGCGTCGGCGAAATCGGTGTTGAGCGTCAGCGAGCCGGTAAGGCTTGGCGTAATCTTGTAGAAAATATTCGCGCTCGGATCGAAACGATAGTCCGTTTCACCGGTTTCCCAGTCATAGACGCCGGCGCCGGTTGCGAACAATTGCGCTTCGACGCCCGCGCCCGTGCTTATATTCTCGATGCCGGAAAGACGGCCGGGATTGGTGAGGTCGATGCGGTCCCTGGAGCGATCGATGTTCGACCAGCGAATTTCCTCGTTCGTGCGGCGTATCGTGCGCAGGATCTGGAAATTCCATTCGTCGAGCGCAGGGTCGATGGAAATCGACTGGAACGGGATAGCAAATTCGGCGACCCAGCCGTCCGCATCCACTTTTGTTTTCACGTTCCAGATCGTGTTCCATTCGGGTTTGAAGGCCGAACTGTTTTCGATAAGCGAATCGATCCGCGCGCCATTGGCGTTGGTCGAAAAGAAATATGCGTTCCGGAATGTGCCGAACGGGTCGAGAAAAATTCGGATTGCGTCTTCATTGCGCAATTCGGCGTCGCGAACAAGTTGATTGCGTGCAATCTTATCGGGCGTATCGTCGAACAGGCGCAGGCCGACATAGAGCGTCTTGTCGTCGTACAATATGTAGGCGTGCGTTTTCTGCGACGGCGCGGCGCCTTCGACCGGCTCGACCAGATAGAATTCGTCGATCAAAATCGCCTTAGACCAGACGGGGTCTGACAGATCGCCGTCGATTTCGGGCGCTTCGTCGCGATCGATCCGGACCGCGACGGCCTTTGGGACATAGGTCGAGAAATCGCGTGCGCCCGTGTCCGGCGCCGGCAATTCGGTCGCGGGTGTTTGTGTTGTCTGTGTTGCGAGCGCCGGCGTTGCGAACGCGAGCATTGCGAACGCAATCATTCCATTGAAAAAGGTGAAAGTCCCCGGCATCCGACCCCACGCAATCCGCCCGGCGGAGGGCCGAGCCTGTATCCCTTATCAAAAAAGGATTAACCAATCGGGAAAGAATCTGCGGCGCGGCCCTCGGCCTATCCGGCCAGGCGCTCCATCTCCTCGGCGGAAATATCGTAATTTCCGTATACGTTCTGGACGTCATCGCAATCGTCGAGCGCATCGAGAAGGCGCATGAGCGTTCCCGCAGGATCGCCGGAAACCTCGATGACGTTCTGCGGCTTCCAGATAAGATTGGCGCTTGCGGCCTCGCCGAATTTTTTCTCAAGGCCGGACGCGACGCTGGAAAGGTCTTCCGCCGCCGCATAAACGGTGTGGATTTCATCAAGCGTTTCGACATCGCTCGCGCCCGCTTCAATCGCAGCGTCGAGCATCGCTTCTTCGTCGGCGACGGTAAGCGGATATTCGATCGCGCCGACGCGGTCGAACATGAACGAGACCGATCCGGTTTCGCCGAGATTGCCGCCGTTCTTGGAAAAGATAGACCGCACCTCGCTGGCGGCGCGATTGCGGTTATCGGTCAAAACCTCGACGATGACGCCGATGCCGCCGGGGCCGAAACCTTCATAGCGGATCTCCTCGAAATTGGCTTCATCCGCACTCGTCGATTTTTTGATCGCCCGGTCGATATTGTCCTTCGGCATCGACTGCGCTTTCGCCGCCTGGATGGCGAGGCGCAGGCGCGGATTGAACTCGGGGTCCGCCGCGCCCATTTTGGCTGCGACGGTGATCTCCTTTGAAAGTTTTGAAAACAGCTTCGACCGCTTGGCGTCCTGCCTGCCTTTGCGGTGCTGAATGTTGGCCCATTTACTGTGCCCGGCCATGGACGCCTCTCGTGATTGCCTTGATCTGGGGATGGCCGGGCCATACCAAGTCGGTGCGGCGGTTTTCAAGAGGGTGAGGCGCGAATGGTCGATCTTAAGGGCGAAACGGTATTGGTTACGGGCGCCTCGCGCGGGATCGGCGCGGCGATCGCAAGGCTGGCCGCCGAAGCGGGCGCGCGCGCGATCCTTCACGCATCCGCGCCCGGCGCGGCCATCGACAAGGTCGCCGCCGATATCGGCGCGCCCCGCAGCGATGTCATCTGCGAGGATCTAAGCGCTGAAGACGCCGGATTTCGCCTGTTCGACCGCGCGCTCGCCGCCGCCGGCCGGATCGACGGCGTCGTCAATAACGCCGGCGTTTATCTGGAATCTCTGCTGGACGGCGCGCGCGCGGATTGGACGACTGGCTGGCGGAAAACCTGCGCGGTCAATGTTCAGGCGCCCGCCGATATCTGCCATGCGGCGATTAATCATTTTCGCGAACGCGGCGGCGGCGCCGTCGTCAATATCGCGAGCCGGGCCGGGCATCGCGGCGATTCGATGGAGGGCGCGGCCTATGCGGCGTCGAAGGGCGCCATTCTCGCGATGACGAAAACCTTTGCGAGACAGCTCGCCGCCGAGAACATGCTCTTCTACGCGATCGCGCCGGGCTGGGTCGAAACGCGCATGGCGCCCAAAGACATTGAAACGCGCGCGCGGGCCGTCGCCGACATACCGCTCGGGCGCGTCGCCTCCCCGGAGGAGATTGCATCGATCGCGGTTTTTCTTTTGTCGGGCGCGTGCCCTTCGGCGACCGGCGCAACATTCGATGTCAACGGCGCCAGTTACGTCAGGTAGACGGCGAAACGTTCTTCAGGCTTCCGCCGGCCCGTAGCGCGTCGATCGAAATCGCGCGCCCTGATGCGTCCGTTTCGACAATAACGGCGCAAAGCGTCGCCGCGCCGGCCGCAGGCTGGAAACGCTGCGAGGGCATTTTCGTGACGAAGCGATTTATCGGCTCGCTTTTTTCCATGCCGATCACGCTGTCATAATCGCCGCACATGCCGATATCGCTGATAAAGGCCGTCCCGCCCGCCAGCACGCGATCATCGGCCGTCGGCGTATGCGTGTGCGTGCCGACAACCGCTGACGCGCGCCCGTCGAGATAGTGGCCCATCGCCTGCTTTTCGCTTGTCGCCTCGGCGTGGAAATCAACGATCACCGCATCGACATCGCGCCCGAGCGTCAAACTCGCGAGCGCATTATCTATGGCGGCGAACGGGTCGTCGCAGGGATGCATCTCGACCTGTCCCTGCGCGTGAACGACCAGGACCGAGCGCCCGTCGCGCAACGGGTAAAGACCGGCGCCGCGACCGGGATTTTCCGCCGGAAAATTGAGCGGGCGGAGAAGGCGTTGTTCGGTCCTGAAAATGTCGGTTTCATCGCGCTGATCGAAAGCGTGATTTCCTGTCGTAATAACGTCGGCTCCGGCGGCGAGAATGTCTTCGACGATGCGTGCGGTTACGCCGAACCCGCCGGCTGCGTTTTCCGCGTTCACGACGACAAAATCGAGATTGAACCGGCGCTTCAGCCGCGGCAATTCATCGATAAGCGCGGTGCGTCCGGAACGCCCGACAATGTCCCCGAAAATTGCAATCCTCATGCGCCCGATCGCCCCGCGTTTATCGCTTCGCGTTCGGTCACAATCCAGTCGAGCCACTGATCGGTCTTCGTCATCGGTAGTTTTTTTAATTCCTGGGCGGAAAAAGCAAAGCCGACGGCGATGATATCGGATGAAGCGCGCAAAGCTTTCAGCGTACGGTCGTAATAGCCGCCGCCATAGCCAAGGCGCGCACCGTCCCTGGTGAAGGCGAGAAGCGGCGTGACGACAATCGTCGGCGAAACCACCGGCGCCGTTTCAGCGGGGGTCATTATTCCGTTCCGGTCCGGCGCGAGCGTGTCGCCCTCGCTATATGCGCGAAAGATCAGCCGCTCGCGTTTTCGCGGCGTGACAGGCAGCGCGATTGTTCGCCCGCGCGCAATCAGCTCATCGGCGAGCGGTTTCGTGTCGAGTTCATCCGGCAGCGGATGATAAAGGGATACGATCGCGTCGTCGGGCAGGGGAATATTGTCGAAAAAGATGCGCGCCGCGTGCCGGCCGGCGTCCGGCCGCGCCTTCGACGCCGCCTTTCGTTCCGCTGTCATCTGCAGTCGGGTCAATTCTTTCGAGCCGGAATTGACGGGTGATATCGGCGGGATCGGAAACACGGGAATAGACTTTCTGGCCAACTGAGATTCAGGCGCCGCCCTGGCCGTCGGACTGTTATTCGCCCTGGACCCTAAGGACCAGGTGGGCGCCGCGTGATGGAGACCACGGTCTCCGCCAGTGGCGGCTCCCGTTCTGTGAGATACGGCCCCGGGGAATGTCGTCCTGACGCGCCGGGCAGCCCGCTTCAGATAGGCGCAGGCGAACGCGGCGTAAAGGGCCGACCGCCGCCGCCGATTCCCTTCCGGGCGAAGGTCACGACAGCCCGTCTATTTCCCCATCATCGCGGACGGTGACATTTTCGGCGGAAGGTCTTTTGGGAAGGCCGGGCATCGTCATGATCGCGCCGCAGATGGCGACGACGAATCCCGCGCCGGCGCAAAGCCGCGCCTCGCGCACGCGGATAACATGCCCCTCCGGCGCGCCGAGTTTCGTCGGATCGTCAGAGAAACTGTATTGCGTTTTCGCCATGCAGACGGGCAGGTTTGAAAACCCGAGGCTCTCAAATCTTTCAAGCGACTTTGCGGCGGAAGGATCGTACACAACCTCGCTCGCGCGATAGATTTTTTTCGCGACCGCTTCGATCTTCCCGCGCAGCGGCAGTTCATCTTCGTAAATCGGCGCGAAATCAGCCTCGCCATTCTCCACGATCGAAACGACTTCGCGCGCGAGTTCGACAGTTCCGGCGGAACCTTCGGCCCAATGCCGGCACAGGACGGCGCGCGAACCGGCCGCCTGCGCGGCCTCGTTCACGGCGGAGATTTCCTCATCCGTGTCGTCCGAAAATGCGTTGATCGCCACAATTGCGGGGACACGGAATTGCCGAATGTTTTCGATATGCCGCTGCAAATTTACGGCGCCCCTGCGCACCGCGTCCACATTTTCAGCGCCCAGGTCTTTCTTCAAAACGCCGCCATTCATTTTCAATGCGCGGATCGTTGCGACAATAATAACGGCTTTGGGGCGCAGGCCCGCCTTCCTGCATTTTATATCGAAGAATTTTTCAGCGCCGAGATCGGCGCCGAAGCCGGCTTCGGTGACGACATAATCGGCGAGAGACAGCGCCGCGCGCGTTGCAATTACCGAATTGCAGCCATGAGCGATATTGGCGAACGGGCCGCCATGCATGATCGCGGGATTATTCTCCAGCGTTTGAACGAGGTTCGGATTTATCGCGTCTTTTAAAAGGGCGGTCATCGCGCCTTCCGCCTTGAGATCGCGTGCGGTTACGGGCGTCTTGTCGCGCCTGGCGCCGATTATGATATCGCCCAGCCGCCTTTTGAGATCGTCAAGGTCCGAGGCGAGGCACAAGATCGCCATCACCTCGGAGGCGACCGTGATGTCGAAGCCCGTCTGGCGCACGACGCCATTGCCCTCGCCGAGCCCGACAACGACATCGCGCAGGCTGCGATCATTCATGTCGAGCACGCGCCGCCAGGTGATCTTGCGCGGATCGATGTCGAGCGCGTTTCCCCAGTTCAGATGATTGTCGATCATCGCGGACAATAAATTGTGCGCCGATGTGATGGCGTGAAAATCGCCCGTGAAATGAAGATTAACGTCGTCCATGGGAACGACCTGCGCCATGCCGCCGCCGGTCGCGCCGCCTTTAACGCCGAAGCAGGGCCCAAGGGATGGTTCGCGCAGAACAATCACGGCGCGCTTTCCGATGCGGTTGAGCGCATCGCCGAGGCCGACCGTCGTTGTCGTTTTGCCTTCGCCGGCCGGCGTCGGATTGATGGCGGTCATCAAAACCAGATTGCCCGCCGCATCATTGTTTTCGGTCCTGATTTTCGACAGGTCGATTTTCGCCTTCGCGCGGCCATAGGGAATTACAGCGTCCGCTGACAAGCCGATTTTGGCGCCGACATCCGTTAACGGCGCAAGTCTCGCCTTGCGAGCGATCTCGATGTCTGAATTCACGGAATCCACCCCCGCCGGTTCTTTTTTCTTGGCGGGGAGCCTATAGGCGGGCGCAATCGCGGATCAAGCGCGAAAACGAAGGAACCTGATTTGTGCAGCGCCGTAAATGCGCCGGTCTTCCTCGTCGAAGCCTGCGGGCGCAGTTACATCTTCATCCTTTGCGATTTCGACGATGACGATCGCGTCCTGCGCAAGCCATCCGCCCGATTTCAGCGTAGTGAGCGCGGGTGAGATCATCGCTTTCCCATACGGAGGATCGAGAAAGGCGAGCGTGAAAGGCGCGCCGACCCCGGCGGGTTTCGGGCCGAGCGTTGTCGCCGAGCGCCGATGAATGCGCGTCACGCCGAATAAATCGAGCGCTTCGATATTGTCGCGAATCGCGCCGCGCGCATCGGCGTCGATTTCGACGAACAGGCAAAATTGCGCCCCGCGCGAGAGCGCCTCGAAACCGAGCGCGCCGGAACCGGCGAAAAGGTCGATCACGCGCGCGCCGTCCAGCGAAAAATCATCCTTGTGCGCAATTATGTTGAAAACGGATTCGCGTGTCCGGTCCGCAGTCGGGCGCGTGTCGCGGCCTTTGGGCGCGCAAAGCGGGCGCCCGGAAAACCTGCCGGCGATTATCCGCATCAATCGTCGCCGTCGATTTTATGTGAATCGAGTTTTCGGCCGGCCAGATCGTTTTCAGCCCTGGCTCTGGCGCTTTCGGTTTTCCCGCGCCCGAATTTGATGCGATTTTCCGCCGCTGCTTTTTCTTTTTCTTCGGCGCGCTTTTTCTTGCGGGCGCGGTTCAGGTTGATGATGTTCGCCATTTTATTTCGCTATTGAATAAAGCTGCGCGCGGAACCCAAGTCCGAAACCTTGTCTGAAACCTTGTCTGAAACCTTGCCTGAAACTTGGCCTAAAGTCCCAGCAATTTACAGGTTTTAGCGCCCAATTGTTCCTTGATCTGCTTTGAAGGCACTTCATCGATTGCGCCTTCCTCCAGCGCACCGAGCTGGAATGGGCCGAACGCGGTGCGGATGAGGCGGTTCACCTTCAGTCCCAGATGCTCCATCACTTTGCGGATCTCCCGATTTTTCCCCTCCGTTATCGAAGCGGTTATCCAGGCGTTTCCGCCTTTCATCTGGTCGAGCCTCGCCCGTATCGGCTTATAATCGATCCCGTCGATTGCAACCCCTTGCGCGAGTTTGTCGAGCGCATCCTGCGTCACGCGCCCATAGGCGCGGATCCTGTACCGGCGCGTCCAGGCGTTGGCCGGCAGCTCCAATTGGCGCGCCAGCGCGCCGTCATTCGTCAAGAGGAGCAGACCTTCGGTTGTCAGGTCCAGCCGGCCGACCGAGATGACGCGCGGCAATCGGTCGGAGACCGCATCGAACACAGTCGGGCGCCCTTGCGGATCCTTATGCGTCGTCACCAGTCCGGAAGGTTTGTGATAGCGCCACAGACGCAAGGGTTCCTTTCCGCGAACGCGCGAGCCGTCGACGCGGACATCCATACCGTCCAGGACTTTAAAGGCGGGGCTTGTCAGAACTTCACCGTCAACGGTGACGATCCCCTGTTCAATCAATCGTTCCGCCTCCCGGCGCGAAGCAACGCCCGCGCGCGCAAGATATTTGGCGATACGTTCGCCTTTGTTGTCTTCCTCGTTCGTCATTACCCGTCAATTCCCGCGGCGCGGGCTTTATGCTCGCGCCGGCGCCGCTTTGTCGAGGCCGAATGCGAAATGCGGTCGATGTGCGCTGGCGAATTTGCGATCATGCGCCTAGAAAAGCGGCATGATTGACGATTTCGACCGGTCGATGATGCGCCTTGCGCTTGAGGAAGCCGAAAAAGCCGCCGCTGCGGGGGAAGCGCCGGTCGGCGCCGTATTGGCGAATGTCGACGGGCGCGTGCTTGCATCCGCCGGCAATGCGCCGATTTCGACCTGCGATCCGACCGGACACGCGGAAATACGGGCGCTGCGCGCGGGCGCGCAAACCGCCGGCAATTACCGCCTTTTCGGAACGCGGCTTTATGTGACGCTTGAACCCTGCGCAATGTGCGCCGGTGCGATTTCTCACGCCCGCGTGGAACGATTGATTTTCGCCGCGGAAGATCCCAAGGGCGGCGCCGTCGTTAACGGACCGAAGTTTTTCGATCAGCCGACTTGTCACTGGCGGCCGGAGATAACGCGCGGCCCATTCGCGCAAGAGGCTTCTAGTTTGCTTCGCGATTTTTTTCGCGCGCGGCGGTAATCGCTTTCTCGTCAAGAATGGACCGCACCAGCGTCAGGTCTTCCGGTTTGTCGACATCGATCGCAGCTTCAGCGTTTGTAAGCGCGATCAGTTTCGCCGCGACACCGGTTCGCTTTTCGATCGCTTTTTCCAGTCCGGACTTCGTCATAAGCCGCAACGCATAGGCGAGGGCGGTGGAAAGGCCGATTTCGCGCGCCATTTCGGCGGGGTTTTTCCGTTTTGTTTCCAGCCGGCGCCAGAAATCGGCGAGCCCGCGCGCGCGCGCGCCGTGAAACCAGAACAGGTTGGCGCCCGAAAACTGGAAGCCGCGAAGATGTATGAAAGTTCTGCGCGAGCCGGGAAACCGCGCTTGATACCGAGCCTTCTCGACACAGGCGGCGGCGGCGTCGCAATTCGCCGCCGCATCCAGGAATTCGCCGATAATCTCCGCCTGCAACAGCGCGTGATCGGATGTCGTTACGACAAGCCCCTGTCGCTCGGTCAATTTTTCTATCGCGGCGCAAACCGTGGCGGCCGGCGATCCCAGCGCATCGGAAAATGTCCAGCCGGACAATCCTGCCAGCGCGATAGTGATTTCCGCACGGATTTCTTCGGGCGCGGCGATATCGATTCGGGAAAACCGCCCCGAATGCGTCAAAGCGTTCGTCACGCGCCGGATGAGCGGCTCGCCGCCGGCTTCCAGCAGCGCCTTGTGCGATACGTTTTCAGTCTCGGCGAAGAGATCGGCTTCATCCTTGCGCCGTCCCGCAAGGACAAGAGCGATACGTTCGAACCTGTTTTCTTCATTCCGTTTCATCGCCGCCGCCTTACGATCCGGCGGGCGAAAGCGCCCGCGTTTCGACAGTTCTCACGGATGCGTTCGCAGGGTCGAATTCGCGAATGTCGACATCGATGCGCCAGGTTGCATTACATGCGCGCACGATGGAAATGAGATTGTAGCGCGCCGGTCTATAGGCGCCGTGCGCGCAAGGATGCGATGCGGATGCGCCGCCTATGACAGGGCGCTGTCCGTCCCTTGTTTCGATCGTCGTCCAGACCGGCCGATGCGTATGGCCGTGAAGTATGAGGTCGACGCCTTTGTCGAATATCGCCTTTCGCAAGGCGTCCTGATCATCAAGCGCCTTGCGGCGCGGCGCGACGCCTTTCGTGACGGGATGGTGGAGAACGAGGATCCGGCATTTTCCGGCCGCGCGCAGGCGATCGAGTTCGACCTCGATCCGCGAGATTTGACCCGGGCCGAGCCGGCCGGTCGCAAGCCCCGGCGCTGTCGGCGGCGCGGAATTGGCGAATATAAATCCGGCGTCCCCGACGGTTCGGACAAACGGAAAATCCTCGGGGCCGGCCGGGGCGCGAAATATTCCGTCCGCCGCGCGCTCGCCCAGCATATAGTCTGAAAACATACCGAGACCGTTCGCCCAATCGACGGCGACATAAGAGTCATGGTTTCCGGGTGCGAATGCGGTGGAATCGCCTTCAAAATTATCTTTAAGCCATTGAGCGCCCACGGAAAATTCCGCCGCAAGTGAGATATTGAGCAAATCGCCGGAAATGGCGGTGAAATCGGGCGCCTCGCGCCGGCAATCCGCGACGATCGCCTCAAGCGCGGCGATCCGGTGGCGATGCCGCCGCGTCCTGCGCCACGACAAATAGCCGAGAATCCGCTTGTTCAGCAGGTCGCTGGAACTCGGGCGGACAGGGATCGGCAGATGCAGGTCGGTCAGATGAGCGATACGCATGCGGGTCCGTTTGTCACGGAATTGCGGCCTTGAGCAAGAAACCGTGATTAAACAACGCTTCGCTAGTGCGTTTTGTGACTTTTTTATGTAACTTCGACTAAGAAGCGGCAGGGCTGGGCTGAGGCGGCCCGCGCGAAGAGCGCGGGGCCTTGCTTTTTTTGTATTCAAAGCAGGATGGCGCAGATGTCTGCGGTCGGACTAATTATTAATGAACGCAGCAGTCGTGCGCACTCGATTCTCGGCGATCTGCTGCATGTCGCCAGGCAATTTCCAAATGTTCGCCCGGCGGTTTTGAACGGCGTTGAAGGATTGGACCGGGCCCTGGCGGATATGAACAAGGCGCGGGTCGATACGGTCATTATGGCCGGCGGCGACGGCACGATCCAGGCCGCCTTCACCGACGCCATTAATATGCACCGGTTTGAACACACGCCGCGCTATGTCGCCGTGCCATGCGGCATGACGAATGTGATTGCAGCCGATTGCGGATTAAAGGGGTCGCCCGTTGACGCGCTCGACCAGTTTTTATGGCGCCGTAAAAAGGGCGAAGTCACCAAAGTGCGCCGGTCCCTGATGGGACTTCAGATCGGCGAACGCAATGCGCCGGTGTACGGATTTTTTCTCGGCGCCGGCGCTTTTACGTCGGCCGTCAAATATTCGCGCGATGAAGTCCAGTCCATGGGGGCGAAACGGTCCATGGCGATGGCGATTACAATTGGCGGCGCGATCTTGCGGGCCGCATTCGGAGACAAACCGTCGGCGCCGCCTTTGATTGCGGAATTGCGCTCGGCTGATTTTGAGTCTGCAGGCCCGCAGCCGATGACCATGGCGTTGATGACGACGCTGCGCCGCCTTGTTCTCGGCGTTAACCCGTTCTGGGGCGAGGGGCCGGGCGATCTGGCGGTTACGACTTTGGGTTTTCCGGCGCAGAAGCTTCTGGGCGCCGCGCCGTCTGTGCTGCGCGGCAAGCGCGAACCCTGGTTCGAGAAGGCGGGGTATCGCAGTTGGAGAACCGACCGGCTTGAGGCCGAATTTGAGGGAACCGTTGTTTTTGACGGCGAGTTTTTCGATGTGCGCCGCGGCGAATGTGTCAGCGTTGGAACAACGCACGACGCTGAATTCCTGAATTGACGGACAAGGCTTCGAATTCGGCGACCGCCTATCTGGAATCGGCGTTGGGTGCGCCGGTTTCGGAACCGGCGAAATCTGTTGCGCAGGCGCTAGCTGAAAAATATCCGGGTGCGGCGATATTTCTCTATGGCTCTGGCATCAGCGTCAGTTCGAACGAAAACCCGACGCAAATCCTTTTCGATTTCTACGTCATTGTTCCCGATTATGATCAGGCGATTGCAAACCCGCTCGAAATGCTCGCCGCGCGGCTGCTGGCGCCGAACGTCTATTATTTCGAGACGCAAACGCCATACGGCCGGTTAAGATCGAAATACGCCCTGTTGTCGATCGAGGCGTTCAGGAGACTGGCCGGGCCGGAAACGTTTCATTCTTATTTCTGGGCGCGCTTCGCGCAGCCTTCGCGCCTCGTTACGTGTCCCGCAGACGGCGAAAGCGAACTCTTTCGCATTGTCTGCGGTGCAATTGAAACATTTCTGGTTCGCTCGCAAGGCCTTGCCGAAAATCCGCAGGACTGGCGCGAAGTCTGGCTGAAGGGAATGAATGCGTCCTATCGCGCAGAATTGCGTGCGGAGAATTCGGACAGGGCCGCGAAACTGATCGCGAGCTATGGCGACTGGCCGCAGCGAACGGCGGCGTTCGCCCTTCGCGCCGACGCGGACGGGAAAAATTACGGGACCATTATCGCCTGGAAAGCGCGCGCGGTTTTCGGCGCTGTTTTATCTGTAGCAAGGCTATTGAAAGCGACAACGACCTTTCAGGGCGGCATCGATTACATCGCATGGAAGATCAAGCGCCATTCCGGGGTCGATATCGCGGTGAAACCGTGGGAGCGCAAGCACCCGTTTATCGCCGCGCCGATTGTGGCGATACGATATTACAGGCTTCGCGCCGACGCTTCGAAAGCGGTTGAAACGTAAAAAGAGTTCTTGCGGCCCGCTATGGCGTCATACGGAAAGAAAGCGGCCGCCGCCGTGCGCAAACGCCTCGCCGTCAGCGGCTGAGCCCAAGACGCCCGCCAGCGCGCTCGCGTAGCTTTCGCCACCAGTCCATATTGTCGAGATACCACCTGACAGTGCGCCGCATTCCTTCATCGACCGTAACCGATGGACGCCACCCAAGCTCGCGACTTATTTTCGTCGCGTCTATCGCATAACGCAAATCATGGCCGGGCCTGTCTTCGACGAATTCGATCAGCTCGTCATGGGGGCGATCCTTCGGCGCGAACTCATCCATCAATTTACAGATCATCCGGACGAGTTCGATGTTCCGCAATTCGTTGCAGCCGCCGATATTGTAGGTCTCTCCCAGCGTCCCGCGTTCAAGCACGGCGAAAAGAGCCTCAGCGTGATCGTCAACATACAGCCAGTCGCGAATGTTCTCGCCCTTGCCGTATACGGGAATCTTTCGACCTTCGAGGGCGGCGATCACCACGACGGGAATGAGTTTTTCCGGGAACTGAAACGGGCCGTAATTGTTCGAGCAATTGCTGACGACGACCGGAAAATTGAAAGTTTCGCGCCACGCGCGAGCGAGAAAATCTGAAGACGCTTTCGATGCGGAGTAGGGCGAATTCGGCCGATAGGGCGTTTCCTCAGTGAAAAGTCCGTCGGCTCCGAGCGATCCGTACACTTCATCGGTGGAAACGTGATGGAAACGAAACCCGTCTTTCTTTTCGCCGGCGAGCGATTCGAAATATCGACGGCATTCCTGAAGCAGGGTGAACGTGCCGACTATGTTCGTATCGATAAATGCGCCGGGCCCGTCGATCGAGCGATCGACATGGCTTTCGGCCGCGAGATGCATAACGGCGTCGGGTTGATGTTCACCAAGCGCGCGGCGAACCGCGTCCGCGTCGCAAATATCGCCCTTAACGAAAGCGTAGGCTCTCTTGTCGTCATAACCGCGGAGGTTATCGAGGTTTGCGGCATAGGTCAGCTTGTCGAAATTGACCGCTTCATGACCATGATCGAGGGCGCGGCGGATGACCGCCGATCCGATAAATCCCGCCCCGCCTGTCACGAATAGTTTCATGCCTGTCCCCGGTTAATCCGCGCAACTTTTCCAGAATTTTCCGACATAAAGCACGCAACGGTCCGAAAAGCCATCGCAGGGCGTCGTTCAGGCGCCTGCTTTTTTCGCGTATTCCCAGGCCATGGCGGCGAGCGGGGGGACGGATTCGCCAAGCTTCATTCCTTCCGGCGATGATGCGTTGCCTTGCAGCGCGCGGGCATAAACGCCCTGCGCGATCGAGGCGAGACGAAACATGTTGTAAGCGAGGCAAAAGTCGAAATCGGCGAGTGATTTTCTTCCGGTCTTCTCGCAATAGCGTTCCGAAACCTCGTTGAGCGACGGGATGCCGAGCGCTTCGAGATCAAGCCCGGCGAGACCGCCGCGTATCGTCGGCGGGAAATGCCACACCATCAGGAAATAGGTGAAATCGGCGAGCGGATGGCCGAGCGTCGAAAGCTCCCAATCGAGAACGGCCAGCACATCGGGCCGCTTCGCATCGAAAATGACGTTGTCGAATCGGTAATCGCCATGAACGATCGATACGGCGTCCTTTTCCGGAATGGCGGTCGGCAGCCAGTCGATCAGATTGTTCATCGCCGGAATTTCGGCGGTCGCGGCGGCTTTATATTGTTTCGACCAGCGATCGATCTGTCGCTCAAAATAGTTTCCTGGCTTGCCGAAATCTTCAAGGCCGGCTTTGCGGTAATCAATGCGGTGAAGATCGGCGATGACATCGACCAGCTTGTGGTACAGCGCGCGACGTTCGGAAGGGGCGGCGTCCGGCAGGCTGGCGTCCCAGAAAATGCGGCCCTCAACGAAGTCCATAATAAAAAACTCAGTACCGATAATATCGATATCTTCGCAAAGCGCGTAAGTTGCGGGCGCCGGAAAATTCATTTTCCCGAGCGCTGTCATAACCCGATATTCGCGATCGACGGCGTGCGCGGACGGGAGAAGTTTCCCCGGAGGTTTCCGGCGCAGAACATATTTCCGGGACGGCGTTGAAAGCAGGTAAGTGGGGTTTGACTGCCCGCCCTTGAATTTCTTGACGTCGAGCGGTCCTTTAAATCCGCTCACACGCTTTTTCATGAAAGCTTCGAGAGAAGCCTCATCGAAACGAAGTTTTTCGGGCGTCTCGACAACCCCTGAAAAATCCGGCGTATCTTGCTCAGTCATGGCGCCCCGCCCCGGTTAACCTGTCTTCGCGAAATGCTCGATAACAAGGTACCCGCCAATCGCCGCGAATCCAATTCCGGCGATCAGTTTAAGCGGCAGAAACGAAAGATACCGCTCAGCCGCGGCGCCCAGAATAACCGCAACTGCGGTCGAGGCGACAAGCGCGGTTGATGCGGCGATGAAGACGGTCAATTGCGATGTTCTGTTGTCCGATGCGAACAGCATCGTTGCAAGTTGCGTCTTGTCGCCAAGTTCGGCGAGAAAAACGGTGAGGAATATCGTCAGGAAGATTTTCATTTCGCCATTGTCCGCAGTTTTCGGTGGAAGTCCAGAAAAGCAGCCGCTGTCGCTTCAGGCGCTTCCGTTTGAGGGTAGTGTCCGATCGTATCGAGCAGCAGAGCGTCCGCGCCGGGTATTCGGGATTTGTAATGCTCATAAAGATGCGCCCCTGAAACCGGGTCCGCGCCGCCGACAATCAAGCGCAGGCGCAAACCGCTTTCAAGCGCGCCGACCCAGCGCTCGCGAAAGGCGCGGCGCTCTGGAATATAGTTCAGCAGTTTGTGGAGAACCCGTCTGCCGCCATTTTCACAGATCATCATCCAGTGCGCATCGATTTCGGCGTCGCTGGCGGCGGTGTCGGGCCCGAATATCCTGTCGAATGTTTTTCGCAGGCGCGCGCGCGTCGTCAGCGCGCCGAGAAGGAAACCGAGCGGCGTCAATCCGAGTTTTTGTATCGGGCGCGCGCGATGTTGTTCGGGAAACAGTCCGCCGTTCAGAAAAACAACCGACTTCAAGGCGAAGCTGAGCGCGTTTTCATTCTGGCGCGCCAGCAATTCCTGCGCGACCGTGTCGCCGTAATCATGCGCGATCGCATGCGCCTCGCCGACGCCGAGCCGCTCCAGAAACGCTTCCTGGATGTCGGTCTGCATCATGATCGAATATTCAATTTGCGCCGGCTTGTCGGACAGGCCGAAACCCAGCATGTCGATCGCCGCCAGCCGGAATTGCGCCGCGAGCGCCGGCCAGATAAAATTCCAGTCCCATGACGATGTCGGGTAACCGTGAATCAGCAATAGCCACGGCTTTGATTCATCCGCCGCGTTTTCAACCCAGTAGGCGAGGCGGTGTCCGCCGATTTCGATGAACAGCGCGCGCTCGCGCCATTTCGTCGGCGAAATCATATGAACGCTTTCAGCGCGCGCCATCCGATGTCGCGCCGGTAATATCCTTCGGGCCAGTCAATTTCATCGACGCCGCGATATGCGCATTCCACTGCGTCGCGGATCGTTCGTCCGCATGCGGTGACGTTCAGCACGCGCCCGCCATTCGCGACGAGCCGGTCGCCTGATTTCCTTGTTCCGGCGTGAAAGACGACGACTTCGTCGATCGCCTCCGCTTTTTCGACGCCATTGATGACGGAGCCCTTTTGATACGCGCCGGGATAGCCGTCAGCGGCCAGTACGACGAGCGCGCATGCATCTTCCGACCAATCGAGGGGTTCCTCGCCCAGCGTCCCCGTCGCCGCCGCATGCAGAACGGGAAGCAGGTCGCTTTTCAAAAGCCGCATCAGAACCTGGCATTCGGGATCGCCGAAACGCACATTGAATTCGATCAGCTTCGGTCCGGCGTCGCCGATCATGAGACCGGCGAAGAGAACGCCCTTGAACGGCGCGCCGCGGCGCGCCAGTTCGGCGACGACCGGTTTGACGATCCGGTCCATCGTCTGTTGCTGTATGCTTTGCGTGAAAACCGGCGCGGGCGAATATGCGCCCATGCCGCCGGTATTCGGACCCCGGTCGCCGTCAAAGGCGCGCTTGTGGTCCTGGGCGGCGATGAGCGGCGTCACGCGCGCGCCGTCGCAGATCGCAAAAAAACTCGCTTCTTCCCCGTCGAGGAATTCTTCGATGACGATGGTTCGCCCCGCATCGCCAAGCGCGCCGCCCAACAGATCGTCAACGGCGATTTCGGCGTCTTTTGGCGTTTGCGCGATGATGACGCCTTTGCCGGCGGCGAGGCCGTCGGCCTTGACCACGTAGGGCGGTTTGCATTCGCGCAAATACGCCTTGGCCTGCCGCGCGTCGTCGAAACGGGCGAAGGCGGCGGTGGGCGCACCGACCGCGTCGGCGATCTCCTTCATAAACGCCTTGGACGATTCAAGCCTTGCAGCCTCGGCCGAGGGCCCGAAACAGGCGACGCCCGCCTGCGCCAGGCGATCGGCCAGTCCCGCGGCCAGCGGCGCCTCCGGCCCGACGACGACGAGATCGACATTGCGCGAGAGCGCCGCATCGACGATTCCATCGAGATTATCGGCGTCGATCCCCAAAGGCTCGCCATA
Organism: Parvularculaceae bacterium; assembly: GCA_020446945.1. Lineage (GTDB taxonomy): Bacteria > Pseudomonadota > Alphaproteobacteria > Caulobacterales > Parvularculaceae > Amphiplicatus. Next base: position 25,132 of record JAGRDS010000026.1, on the reverse strand, counting down.
AAGATTGAGACCCGGGTTTCCCGGCGCTAGATAGAGGCGGGTCAGGAGCGGACTTTGAGCGATTTTCCAGCCAAGCGCATGTTCGCGTCCGCCGCCGCCGACGAGCAGGATTTTCACCGTATCCTTCTCCCTTCAATGAATTGCGTTTAGGCGTCACGCCGGATCGGATCAATGCCGACAAACACCGAGACCGAAACGACGCAAGCCGCGTTATCCGGCGCGACCGGCCAGGCGCAAGCGCCTTTGCGGCGGGAACGATTGCCGCATCCGCCGCGCCGGCGCCTTGTTCGATACGCGCCGCCGCGCGCGTTGAGACGCCCGCTCCGAAAGCTTGACCGGTCGATCACGCGCGCTGTCGAGCGGATCGCCGCAAAACCGCAAAGACGTGCGCGCATGGCGCTCGTCGGCGCGGTGCTTTTGAACCTCGCCATGCTGGCCGTTCTCGCGGTTTACGGACGTGTCAGGATATTCGTGCCGAACAAGCCCGCCGATTCGATGTCTGTCGTCTTTGTCGATCTTCCGGCCAATCCGCCGGTCGTCGATCTGCGCGATCCGGAAATCGCTCCGCCCGAACCCGAGCCTGAGCCCGTTGAAGAGCCGGAGATCGCTCTGGAACCGGAACCCGTCCCCGAACCGGAAATTGAGCCCGAGCCCGAACCTGAACCTGAGCCGGCGCCGGAGCCAGAGCCCGAACCGGAGCCTGCTATCGATCTGACGCCGGAGGAAGCGTTCGCCCCCCCGTCGCAAATCGAGGACGCGCCCTTTATCCCGGATCAGCCCGAGCCGTCTCCGCCGCCGGACATTGAGGAGACGACGCCCGGCGATATCATCGTCGAAGGCGAGCAGGCGCCGGCCGAAGAAGACGCGCCGCCCTTGATAGAGGCGGAGCCCGAAGCGAGGCGGGCGCAAGCCGAAGAGGACGCGCGCGAAAACGACGAGGATGAACCTCAATCCGCCGTGCGCGGAGAAATCGAAGCCGGCGCCGACGAATCCGATGTGCTCGACGAGCAACCCGGCGCCCCGGCGAGCGAGCCGGCGACGCCTCAACCAGCCGGCGACGACATGTTCGATGAAGACCCCGTTTTCGGCGCCGGCCGGTTTGCGTTGCCGGCGGTCGAACTTCCAAAGGGGGACGTATCCGTCGCGCCGGGTGCATCCGGCGTCGTCGCGATTTTCTGTCCCGACGAATTCACCGACAAGGAAAAGATCGCCGAATGCGCGGGCCGCCCCGAAATCAGATCGGGCTGGCGGCCCGGTTCGTCAGGCGAAGATTTTTCAAAGGCCGCCGCGATTTTGAAAGACCGCCGCCGTCACGGCGATTTCTCCGACGACGCCGTCACGTTCGGCCCGGAAATCGCGCGCCGTGCCGAGCAGCAGCGCAGAATTGAAGACCTTGAAGATTTCCGGCGGGATCAAAATCTCGGCGGGGCCAATATCGCCGACGATCCCGCTTCCGGCACGCGCCCGCAACTACTCGAACCGATCGCCCAGCCGTCCTGGACGCGGCGCGATGATCCGCTCGTCGACAACAAGGACGTTGAAAAACTGCGCCGCGATCTCGAAGAAGCTGAAAAAGCCAACTCTCCGCCGGACGAATAAAAAGAGCCGGGCGGGGCGCCGGCTCTTTTTCAAATCTTGATCGCGATGTCGTCCGGCGAGGCGCCGCCCGGTCAGGCGTCGGGCGCCACCGACACATATTGCCGGCCTTTCGCCTTGGTCGCGAATTCAACGCGCCCGCCGGTCAGGGCGTAAAGCGTGTGATCGCGGCCCATGCCGACATTTGCGCCGGCGTGATATTTCGTGCCGCGCTGGCGCACGATGATGTTGCCGGGAACAACCGCCTCGCCGCCGAATTTCTTTACGCCGAGCCGTTTCGATTCTGAATCGCGGCCGTTCTTCGACGAACCGCCTGCCTTTTTATGCGCCATGATCCGTCTCCTTTACCTTATTCGTCCGACGCGCGCGCGCGATCGGTCTTGGCCCGCGGCGGCTTGCCGGCGACGAGTTCTTTCGCCTGTTCGATCCATTCATCGCGTTCGGCGCGACCGTGAAGCTCCAGCGCCTCGTCCATTTTGGCGAGGTCGTCTTTCGACATTTGCGCGATCTGCTTCAGCGAAGATACGCCGTAGCCTTCGAGCTTTTCTTTCAGCTTCGGCCCGACGCCGCCGATCAGCGAAACATCGTCGACGAAATCAGCCGCCGGTGCGGTTTCTTTCTTCGCGCTTTCCTTTTTCGCCGCCGGTTTTTTGGCGGCGGCCTTTTTCGCCGAAGGTTTCGCGCCGTCGGTCAGGATGTCGGTGATCCTGACGACCGTCAGCATCTGACGATGGCCCTTCTTGCGGCGGTAATTCTGGCGGCGGCGCTTTTTGAAAATCACGATCTTCGGGCCGCGCGTCTGTTCGACGATTTCGGCCGCGACCGATGCGCCTGCGATTAGCGGCGCGCCGAGCGTGACATCCGCGCCGTCGCCGATCATCAGGACTTCGTCCAGCGTGATAATGTCGCCCTCATCGCCCGTAAGGCGCTCGATTTTCAGGACATCGTCCTTGGCGACGCGGTATTGCTTACCGCCAGTCTTTACGACTGCGTACATATTCGACTCCTTTATGCGCACTTTGTGCGCCAGCGTCCTTTTTCGCCCCGGTTTCTGCCGCCCGGTTTTTATGGAAGGCGGCTAGCTAGCCGCAGAACCGGGTTTGGTCAAGCGCTCAAACAGACGATCGGCGATCGCCGGCGAAACTGTCCCGCCGGCTGCCGGCGCCGGCTCTCGCCGCCGCTTCGCGCCGGAAAAAGCCGTCCGCTTGTTCCGAACCCGTCAGCCGCGCCGGCGGGTTCGCCAATTCACAATGTCAAAGAGCCGCGCGCAGGTGCGCGCCAGCGTCAGTTTCCTGACCGCAAAAACAAGAATGGCGGCCGCGCAAAAAGCGGGGCCGCCAGAGAGAGAACCATAAGGCTGAACGGCGCCCGCGCGCAAGCGACCGGCGGCTGTAATTGGTTTCGCCGCGCCCGTATTTGTCGCGCCAGGCGATTTTCATTTCCGACCCGGCGCGGTAAGGGCGCAAGAGTTATGAATTATCGTCACGCATTCCATGCGGGCAATCATTGCGATGTTTTAAAGCATGCCGCCCTGTCGATTGCGCTTGCGCGCCTGAAGGCGAAGGACAAGCCCTTCGCCGTACTCGACACGCATGCCGGCCGCGGGTCTTACGATCTGTCTGGGGAGGAGGCGCGCCGTTCGGGCGAACACCATGGCGGCGTCTTGCGCATATATAATGAGAGCGACGCGCCGCGCGCGCTCCAGCCTTATTTGCTGGCTGTCGGCGCGTGCAATCCGTTCGGCGGGGCGCTGCGATGGTATCCGGGTTCGCCGCTGATTATTCAAAGCGCCCTTCGCGCAGATGACAGCGCCAAATTCTGCGAACTCCATCCGGACGAACGCCGGCGCCTGCAAGATGCTATCGGCCGCGACGGACGAATAAAAATTTTTGAACGCGACGGTTATGAGGCGGTTCGCGCGTTCCTGCCGCCGAAGGAGCGGCGCGGTCTCGTCCTGATCGATCCGCCGTTCGAGAAACCGGGCGAATACGAGCGCCTGGCGCAGGCGCTGACCGACGGAATGAAACGATGGGCGAGCGGCGCGTTCATGATCTGGGGTCCGATCAAGGACGATGCCGGGTTCGGCGCGTTCGCTCAGGCGGCGGCGACGATCGGCCGGCGTCACATGCTTGAGGCGGAATTATCCATCGGCCCGCGGGCCGCCGGCGAACTCTCCGGCAGCCGGCTGGTCGTCATCAATCCGCCATTCGGCCTTGCGGCGGGACTTGCCGAATGCCTGCCCTACCTGTCGCGAAAACTCGCGGCGGCGCGCGGCGGCGGCTGGCGCGTCAGGGAAACGGAAAACGGCGCCTGCGCGATCGATGAAGGCGCAGCCGGATAAGGTCGCGCGATTTTGATCCGGCGCCGATTGCGTAATCCGGCCCGCCGTTCCATTCGGCCGAGCGAAGACGTTTGAAATCTCCTCGCCGAAAGTGTCGATCCGTGAACGAACCAGAAAAATCCGCGATTGAATTCGTCAGATTGCGCGACGTCGATCCGGACGAAATTCTTTCCCACATGCGCGATCCGCGCATCGCCGCGCATTTGCCGCTGTTGACGTCGCAATGGGATAGTCGCCGCGTTGAGGAATTTATCGAAGCGAAGGAGGATGGATGGCGCCGCGACGGGCTGGGGTGCTGGGCGATCCTGCATTCGGGCGCCTATGCGGGGTGGGGCGGTTTTCAGCGCGAGGGCGAGGAATGGGATTTCGCGCTTGTCCTGACGCCCGATAGCTTCGGCCTTGGACCGCGCATTACGAAAATGGCGATTGATTTTGCGAGGAATGACCGGCGAATTTCCTATGCGACTTTTCTCCTGCCGCCCTCGCGCAGAAATTTCGGCGCGCTCAAACGCCTCGGCGCGCGTCATGTTGGAACGGTCGATTATCAGGGTGCGGCGTTCCTGAAATATCGTCTTGATACGGAATAAATCGCGTAACGCGACCGCGCGCCGCCGCCGGACTGGCCGGAACGGCGCCGCGGCGGCTCTAAGGGGTGGAAAGCGCCGGCATTCAATACGCAACAAAATGGTTGCAATTACATTCGCGCGGGGCTAAAAACGCGCAACCAGGAGGTTGCATTTATGGCAGATGATATCGTCAAGACAGTCGTTCTCGAAGCGCCGGTCTCCCGCGTGTGGCGCGCCCTGACGGACCACAATGAATTCGGCCAATGGTTTCGCGTCAAACTCGATCAGCCTTTTCGTCCGGGCGGGTTGTCCACCGGGCGGATGACCTTTCCGGGCTATGAACACTATCCGTGGCGCGCGACCGTCGAGCGCATGGAGGCGGAGCGATTGTTCTCGTTCCGGTGGTGCGATTTCGATGAAAAATCCGATTTGCCGATCGCCAAACAGCCGACCACCCATGTTGAATTTGCGCTCGAGCCTGTCGAAGGCGGGCGGACGCGGCTGACTGTAACGGAAAGCGGCTTTGACTCATTACCGGAATCCCGCCGGATAGATGTGATGCGAGACAACGCCGAAGGCTGGAATATTCAGACCGGGAATATCGCCGCTCATGTCGCTTCTTCCGGATAATGAATCGGCGGTCCGCGCCGCAGCAGTCTTTGCGGCGCTGGGCGATCCAACGCGCCTTGCTCTGGTGGAAAGGCTGCGCGACGGGCGCGCGCATTCGATCATGCAGTTATCGAGCGGCTTCGACCTGACAAGGCAGGGCGTGACCAAGCACCTTTCGGCGCTGGAGGCCGCGGGCATTGTCATTCGCAAGCGAACCGGCAGGCAAACGCACTTTTCCATCGAACGTAAGACGCTGGAGAACAGCGCAGCCTATCTCGCCAGCGTGTCGCAACAATGGGACGAGACGCTCGGCAGGCTTGAAACGCTGCTCGCAAAGACGAGGGATTGAGTTTCAAACTCGCTTCTTCAAAGCCGCGCGCGCTGTCCGGCCGATAGGGGCGGCCCCCGCGTAGGACATCGCACAGCGATTTTCCGTGAGCGAAAACAAACTGGCGGAGAGAGAGTCCGCTAAACTAGCATTCCGCTACGTTCGGGGGCGTTCAAGAAAGGCCGATGGCGTAAGGCTTTCTTGTGTGCAGTGTTGAAAACAAATCCGCCGGCGTCCCATTGCGTTCCCATAAAAACAGCCCATTTTCGTGGAGCCATTATGGGAACGGAGACCGACGCCGATGCCGAAGAAGCTGTCCAATGCACTGACCCCGCTCACGGTCAAGAACGCCAAGCCCGGCCGTCACGTCGATGGCGGCGGTCTGCATTTGCTGGTGAAGGAAAGCGGCGCGCGCTCGTGGGTCTTTCGCTACATGCTGAAGGGCAAAGCGCGCGACATTGGATTGGGCGCTGCTTCCGGCTTGGACGCGCTGTCGCTGGCGCAGGCTCGTGACGCGGCGTCCGCGTTACGTCTCAAAGTAAAGGCGGGGATCGACCCGCTTGATGAGCGCGAACGGGAAGCCGCAGAGGCGGCAGCAGATGCGCTGGCCTCTAAAATCGCCGGCGTCACGTTCAAAACGGCCGCCGAGGCGTATCTCGACGCCAATGAGGGAAGCTGGCGCAACGCCAAACACCGCCAGCAATGGCGCAACACGCTGGCGAGCTACGTCTACCCCGTTATCGGTGACCTGCCGGTGGCGACAATCGACACGCCGCACATTCTCGAAATTCTTGAGCCGCTCTGGAAAACGAAACCGGAGACGGCGAGCCGGGTGAGAGGCCGTATCGAGACTATCCTCAACGCGGCCCGAGTGCGCGGCTATCGCAGCGGCGAGAACCCGGCGCGATGGCGCGGGCATCTGAAAGAGCTGCTCCCGGCGCGCGCAAGGCTTTCACGAGGCCATCACAAGGCGATGGCCTATGACGCTATCCCGGCCTTTGTCGGCGAACTTTGCAAGCGTGATGCGCTGGCGGCGCTGGCGCTCGAATTTACGATCCTCACCGCGACGCGAACAAGCGAGGTCATCGGCGCGACATGGTCGGAAGTCGATCTGCAGAAGGCCGTCTGGACGATCCCGGCGAGCCGCATGAAGGCGGGGCGCGAACACCGCGTTCCGCTATCGCGCCGCGCCGTCGAAATATTGCAGGCGGTGAAGCCGCTCAATAGCGAATGGGTCTTTCCCGCCGACAAGGGCGGCAAGCTATCGGTCATGGCGATGACGATGCTGCTCCGCCGGATGAAGATCGACGCGACCGTTCACGGCTTCCGTTCCGCGTTTCGGGATTGGGCGGCGGAATCCACCGCCTATGCGCATGAAGTCTGCGAAATGGCGTTGGCGCATGTCATCGGTAACAAGGCCGAGGCTGCTTACCGGCGCGGCGACCTGATCGAGAAGCGGCGGCGGCTAATGAACGATTGGGCGAATTACTGTTCTGGCGGCGGCGCGACATCGGCGACGGTGACGCCAATCAGAGGCGCGGCAGCCTAATTACCAACACAGTATTGAAATTCTGACGCTGGCGGACAATCTAGGACGGCAAGGGATAGGCCGGCCAGCCGACAAGCGCACTTCCAACGCGTTTCCCTGCTTCAATTTAGGGAGCCGCTAGGGAGGCGGCGATGCCATCATACACGTGGGCTACGCCGCGAAAAGCGTTTGAATATTATCTCTCATATGCTGGGCGAACGCCTGCTGATCTTTGGCGCGCGGTTAACGACGGACATGTGCGTGTGCAGATTAAAGGCGTTGAGTTTTCAGGAAAACAAATAAGGGCGCTACTCGAATTGCTCCACGCAGACGTACAGGAAAGCGAACGTGAATATGAACTTCCTATCTGGATGGCAGTAAATGTAGACGATGTTGAGCGCGCACTTTGTGGCGCGCTGTTGCCCGATAAACGCCGTGGGAGACCGCCGAAAAGAAGCGATCAGAAACGCCGCGAATTTCAATGGGCGCAAAGCGTTTCCGGGATGCTTGGTTCCGGCGAGGCAGGATCAGTCGCCGACGCTGCCAGACTCCTGATTGCTAGAGGCGAGATTGACGGAAACAGCGATGCTGCGAAGGTCAAAAAAGTTGTGCGTGCCTTCTACAGGATATTTCGACGGGATTAAATGTCCTTTTTTGTCCTTTGCAAGTGATCAGAGAAAGCGTCAATTGATCGTTCCGCAACGTCCCGGCAATTCCGCCCGGACCTTGCGGGAAAACAAGAATGCCACATGCAACTGGCCTGCCTAACTTTGTCGGCGGTGAATGCCCCGACCATTCGGAACAAGTCGGCCTTCCTATCCCAAATACCGGCAAGAAATACGGATGGTCTCGCACTCGCACCTATGAATTGCTGAAGTCCGGCAAGATAAAAGGCAAGAAAATCGGGCGCCGCACGATCGTCGATGACGCTTCGGCGCGGGAGTACTGGAAAAACCTTCCCGACTACAAGGCGGGAGCATGAGCTATGCTCGTGAATATGCAAAACCCCGGCGTGCAGGCCGGGGCTTCGCGAAGGCGTGTTTGCAATGGATTGCGCTCGCCTTCTACCGCGTCGGAACGGCAAGCGCAAATGCTCGCCAGCCGATTCTACCTTACGCCCTCGACGGCGCGTGCGCTGGCGTGGCTTTGCTTTGGGGAGGCGCGCGATGACTGACCGCCCGTTTCCTCACCATCGCGTTGCGGCGCTGGCGCTGTTAACGCGCGTTCCCGGCCTGCCGCACAAGGCGGCCGGATTTTTGGGCCATGCGTGCGTCGCCGCCGCTCTCAGCGAAAAGCAGCGCGCGTGGCTCGACAAGCTTCTGGCGCGCCATGACTTGCCGCCGCTCAATGAGGGAGGCGCAGAATGATGCGCTATCCCGATGGGCCGGGCCACCGCAATGTCGATACGTCGATGGCGGCGGCCGACGCGATGGCTCCCAAGCTTGGACGCCTGCAACGCATGGCGGCGGCGGCGATTCGCGACGCCGGCGCTGACGGCCTCACCGCCGACGAACTGGCGGCCAGGCTTGACCTCGACCGCGCCTCCATTCAGCCGCGCACAAGCGAGTTGAAACGCAAGGGCATCATTCGCGACAGCGGACGCCGTCGCCGGAACGTATCCGGCAAGGCGGCGATTGTCTGGATCGAAGCGGCATGATGCGGCTCGTCATGTCAAACGACCAAAAGGCCGTTCGGCATGGCGGCGCTTTGAAACTTCGCCGGAGCGCAAGTTTCGGTGAAGTTTCATTCGAGCCGCTCATGTCGCTGCGCGTGCAAAATCAAACGCCTAAGGACCGCGCGACGCCGCCCTATATAACTACCTATATCTTAGGTGACGCAGCCAATTCGGCTTCCAAGCCATCCCGCAGGGGAGGCGCGCGCAACCGAGCCGACCGCGAAAGCCATGCGCTGACAGTCTCGCAAATTGCGAACCTGATCGCGGCGACGCCACACGCCGAACGGATCGGGCTTCCTTTCACCCGCATGGTGACCATCCACTGGCACGCCGCCGGCGTTTCGCTCGACTCGATGGCTAAGGCGACCGGACGCTTTCTCGACCTGCTTTCAAAAACCCTGGCGCGGCATGAAAGCGAGACCGCGTGGATATGGGTTCACGAGAACGGCCGGAACAAGGGCGGGCATTGCCATCTTCTCGCGCATGTTCCGCCCGCTCTCGTTTCAACTGTCACCCGCCTTCAAAAGCGATGGCTGCGCCGCATCGTCGGCAAGCCATATCGTTCCCGAGTCATTCGCAGCAGGCCGATAGGCGGGCGGCTGGGCGTTGAATGCGGCAACCCCGCATTGCACGCGGCGAATCTCGAAGCTTCGCTGCGCTATGTCCTGAAAGGCGCGGATGCCGAAGCGGCGGCGCTCTTTACGCTCGACAATGTCGAACCCGGCGGCCGCATTATCGGCAAGCGATGCGGAACTTCGCAGAACATCGGACCGAAAGCGAGAAAGGCATGCCGCAAATGAACAAGGCCACGATCGGAACGACGCCGAATAGGGAGAAGCGAACAACGCTCGTAGTCAGACGGACGCCGGAAGAAAGCGACAGCAGCGCGCTGGCGCGCACGCTGATGGATGTTGATACGCGGCACGGCTTCACTGCCGCCTATTTTGTCGAAAAGCTGTTGGGGACTTCGGACGAGAAACCCGCGCTCGACGATTATATCGAATTTGTAAAAGGCGGCGGGGCAAATGCCGCGAAGGGCGAACTCGCGATGGCAAGCCGGATGCTGTCAGCGCAAGCGATCTCCCTTGACGCGATGTTTACCGAATTTGCACGCCGCGCCGCCAACAATATGGGCGATTATTTCGACGCATCCGAACGATACGCCCGCCTTGCTATGAAGGCGCAGTCGAATTGCCGCGCTACCGTCGAATCCTTGGCAAAATTGCACCAACCGCGCGAGCAGACTGTCCGCCATGTCCACGTCAATGAGGGCGGCCAAGCGATCGTCACAGATGAGTTTCACCATCACGGGGGAGCCGCAAAAAGTGGAGTTTCAAAGGAACAATCCCATGCACCCAAAAATGACGGATCGTCTGACCGCAGCGCCGCGTTGCCTGGCCCGGACCCGGAAAGGGACGGCGTGCCAATCGCCGGCAGTCAGGGGCAAGCGGCGTTGCAGAATGCACGGCGGGGCTAATCCCGGTGCGCCGAAGGGGAACCGAAACGCTCGCAAGCACGGCGGCTATTCGGCGGAGACGATGGCTGCGGTGCGGTATTTGGAGATGATTGCGCGGATTGTGAAGTATTAGGCTCGTTACGAATAACTCAGCCGAGATGAAAATATCTATTGAAGCCGATGAAGCGAAGTATAATCTCGACGTGCAAATACATTGACTAGGGGCCGCTATGTTCAAATTTGCGATCTGTACTATTTTGCTTCTTGTAACAGCTTGCAGCGAACAAAGTACTTTCGGCATTACAAGCCAAAAGGCCGCGACGCTCGAAGCCCGAATTAGCGAATTAGAGAAAAAACTTTCGACGATCGAATCAAAGCTTCCGTATATGGCGGAGAATGATTTTCTTTTGACCTATGACACATTTGGGAGTGCTGTCGATGGTTTGGTACTCCCTAAGTCGGCTTCTTTCGGTCCTGAATCATTTGGCGGAGGATATGTGCCAATTTTTGTACAAGGCACGGGGTTTATGACTATAGCGGTTAAAGACGTACTGCCATTTGCAAGCGGAACTAAACTGAGAGTTGAATTTGGGAACCTGAATAACGTCGATCTTACAAACGTATCCATGAGCATATCATATCGGAAATTAAGTCCGGCATGTACTGATTGCGAGGAGAGGATGTCATTCGACGCATTTGGGACGAAGACGCGCTCAATATCGCTAAGCGAGACAATTCGAGGAGGGGCGTGGAATTATGTCGAAGTGAACATTCCGGATATTAAGCCGGACGATCTCGGATTTTTGACGTTTTCGAATATTTTAAATTCTGAAATACTCTTGGCTAAACCGCGTCCGTGATTCTGCCAAATTTTGGGATCTCATAAAGATTTACTGATCGCGTTGCGATAAGCCATATAGGTGGACACGCGATATGGCGCACCCATGTGCCGCCAAAGGGCTCACATCACGTGAACTAAAATTAAATTCGACCCCCTGACCGACCGCCGAGGCTCTGCCTTTGCCCAGTGAGGAGGGATTCCTTAGTGGAGCGTTTTTGGGAACAAACCGAATAAAATCGTATAACTATTTGATTTATATATATTTATGGCGGAGAGAGAGGGATTCGAACCCTCGGTACGGTTGCCCGCACTCCGGTTTTCGAGACCGGCCCGTTCGACCACTCCGGCACCTCTCCGTCGTCGAAGTTGGGGCTTCTAGCCGTCATGATCGCCGCTCGCAAGTGCGGCGTCGGGCCAATTTGCGGCGGGCTTTCCCGATTGCGGGCGCGCAAAACCGCCGCCCGGCGCCCTTCGCGCGCGATCACGCTGCGCTGATCGCGCCGGCGCGACAGGGCCTTACTAAACGGGCGAACTTTGCTTTTGCGCCGCTCATCCTTAATGTCGGCGTTGATTGGAATCGGCGTTCGCGACCCGATTTTCATTTTTGATCCGGCGCGTGCGGGGCCGGCCGGTGAGAGCGTCGATGGCTGAAAATACCTGCGTATTGGCGATAGATCAGGGCACGACCTCGTCGCGCGCGCTCGTTTTCGGAACGGACGGGTCCATCATCGCGGCGGAGCAGGCCGAATTTCCGCAGATTTATCCGCGTCCGGGCTGGGTCGAACATGACGGCGAAGATATATGGCGCACAACCGTTTCAACCGCACGCGCGGCGCTGGCGCGCGCGAAAGAGGCGGGAAAAAAGATTGTCGCGATCGGCGTCGCGAATCAGCGCGAAACAAGCGTCGTCTGGGACAGGAAGACGCTGGCGCCTATTCACAACGCAATTGTCTGGCAGGATCGGCGAACGGCGGATTTATGCGCGGCGCTGAAAGAGGCGGGACGTGAGGACGAGGTGCGGGACAGGACCGGCCTGCTTCTCGATCCGTATTTTTCGGCGACAAAGCTCGCCCATATTCTGGATGCGGTCGACGGCGCGCGCGCGCGCGCCGCGCGCGGCGAGCTGGCGTTCGGTACGATAGATTCGTTCCTGCTTGCGCGGCTCACGGGCGGCGCGCATTTTACAGATGCGACGAACGCCAGCCGGACGAGCCTGTTCAATATCGTCGAGAACAGGTGGGACGACGCGCTGCTTGAAATTTTCAACGCGCCGCGCGCCGTATTGCCGGAAGTGTGCGATAATATAGGGCGGTTCGGCGTCGCGAAACCTGAAATTCTGGGTGAGGCGATTCCGATATTCGCAATGATCGGCGACCAGCAGTCCGCGGCGATCGGTCAGGCGTGCCTAAATCCAGGCGATATCAAAAGCACCTACGGAACAGGGTGTTTCGTGCTTGCGCCGACGGACGGATTTGCAAAATCGGCGAACCGGCTTTTGACGACGATTGCGCGGCGGATAGACGGGCGAACGTCCTATGCGCTTGAGGGGTCGATTTTTATCGCCGGCGCGGCGGTGCAGTGGCTGCGCGATGAGCTGGGGCTCATCAAATCGTCCGGCGAAACGCAAGCGCTCGCGCAATCAATCGCATCCAATAACGGCGTTTACCTTGTACCGGCGTTCGCCGGCCTCGGCGCGCCGCACTGGAACGCCGACGCGCGCGGATTGATAACGGGGCTGACGCGCGGCGCAGGCCGGGCGGAAATCGCCCGCGCGGCGCTTGAATGCGTCGCCTATCAAACGGCCGACCTGATCGATGCGATGGCGGGCGACGGCGCGCCCTGCGCGACGTTGAAAGTCGACGGCGGGATGACGGCGAATGACTGGCTGATGCAGTTCCTTGCCGACGTCCAGAATGTTCCCGTCGACCGGCCGGAGGTGATGGAGACAACCGCATTCGGCGCTGCGTTTCTGGCGGGCGTAAAGGCCGGCGTTTATGGCGGCGTCGACGATATCGCGGCTTTACGAAAGACTCAGCGCGTATTTGCGCCCGACATGCCGGCGTGCGAACGCGAAAGACTTAGATCGGAATGGAAAATTGCGCTTGATCGCGCGTTGCGGTGATGCCACGACGATCTCCACGGAGGTTTGCGCGTGTCAAAAAAAGATAATCCGTCCCTAAGTGAATTGAAGAACTGGTGTTTCGCAGAACTTGCGCGCCATGAGGAAACGGCGCAGCGTGATCCGTTGTCGAGCAGCGTGCGCATATTGACGATTTCGCTGTGGAACAGGCTTGCAAGCGGCGAAATCGACCGGTCCGATCTTGCAGATCTTGCAAGAGAGTTGAGTGACGCCGGATTAAGATCGCGCGCGGCGCGCCTGCGCGGAAAAACGCGGCCTGGCGAATGGGCCGATACAGTTTCGCAATCCCTTGAGCCGCTCGAAAACCTGTCGTTCGAGGAGGTGTGTGCGCGGCTCGGCGAGACGGCGGCGGGAATCGTATTCACCGCCCATCCGACATTCGCGTTGTCGCGCGCAATGCGTGAAATCGTCGGACGGCTGGCGGCGCACGATGATGACGCCGAACTCGGCCGCGGCCCGCACCGGCCCGATCAACCAATTACGCTGCTCGACGAACACGAGGATGTGCAGGCCGCGATCGCGCGCGCGCAGGATTCGATAAGGGGGCTGTTCGAGGCCGTATTCGATTGGCTGCGATCGAGATTCCCGGATCGCTGGCGCGAGGCGGCGCCGCGCCTTATTTCGCTCGCCACCTGGGTCGGATACGATCTCGACGGCCGGACGGACATTCACTGGGGCCATACGTTGCGGTTGCGTCTTGAAGAAAAAGCGCTCCAGCTTTTTCGCTATGCACGAACCCTGAGCGAGATACCGGGCGGCGCGGAGATCGCTGAAACGCTTCTTGACGCCGGCGAGGAGGCGGCGCAGCAGGCGCAGCTGTTCGCTCAAAATCTCGATGATCCCGCCGCCATCGTCGAGGCCGCAAACCGGCTGACCGATGCGCGGCCCGGGCGCCTGACGTCGCTTGAAACGGTCAAACGAAAAATCGCCGGGCTGATCGCGGCGTCCGACGAAACGTCGCAGAAAACCCTGTGCGTATTGAAAAGTGAGATGGAGGCTTACGGGCTCGGCGTCGCGCGTATTCATCTTCGCGTCAACGCCGCGCAAATCCGCTCCGCGCTTCGCACCGAATTCGGCCTCGCGGCCGGACGCGAATTCCTGGATCGCACAGCGCTCGATGAAGCGGCGGCGAAAAGCGCGGCGGTGAAAAAGAAAGCGGTGAATTTCGGCAGCGTGTCGCTGGAGCAAATGACGGCGCGTCGTCAGTTGATGCTTTGCGCGCAGATGTTGAAACATGTCGATTCCGACACGCCCCTGCGGTTCCTGATCGCCGAAGTCGAAGCCCCTGCGACGATTATGGGCGCGATTTATCTCGCCAGGTTATACGGCGTCGATCACAAGCTCGATATATCGCCGCTGTTCGAAACGCCCGACGCCATCGAGATGGGCGGACGGTTTATCGAACGCTTGCTTGAGGAAAAGGAGTTTCTTTCCTACATCAAAAAACGCGGGCGGATCGCCATTCAGTGCGGTTTTTCCGACAGCGGCCGTTTCATGGGACAGATCGCCGCCAATATGGCGATAGAGAGATTGCACATTCTCGTCTCCCGCGCGCTTGCCGCCAAAGATATTTCAGACATCGAAGTGGTGATTTTCAACACGCACGGCGAATCCATGGGGCGAGGAGGGCGCGGCGGCGATTTCGGCGCGCGCCTCGATCATCTTATTACCCCCTGGGCCCGCGCGCGGTTCGCGCACGATAAGCTGCCGCTGAATTCGGAATGCAGTTTTCAGGGCGGCGACGGGTTCCTTCATTTCCAGACGAAACAGCTTTCCGACGCGACGGTAAGGTCCATCTTCCAGTGGTCGCAGAAAAAGCCGAACGCGCGGCGCGACGACAGGTTTTACAGCGACATCAATTTTTCATGGGACGTGTACAGAGCGATAAAGGGGTGGCAGGAATCGCTTTTCGCCGACCCGAATTATCAATCGGCGCTTTCGACTTTCGCGCCGGGGATCCTTCCGGCGACGGGTTCGCGAAAAACGCGCCGGCAAAGCGGGGCGTCGAAAGCCGATGCGGCGCGGTCTTTGCGCGCCATTCCCCATAACGCTGTTTTGCAGCAACTCGCCGCGCCGGCCAACGTGCTTGGCGGCATGGGAACCGCCGCCGCCCGCGAGCCGGAGCGGTTTGCGCGGCTCATTCGCAGTTCGCATCGCATGCGGGGATTGTTTTCTATGGCCGCATCCGCGCGCCGGTTGACGAGCCTTTCAATTCTTCGCGCTTATGCGAGCCTGTATGATCCGGGGTTCTGGACCGTGCGCGCGGCGCGTGCGTCCGGTGATGCGGAACGCGCCATCCCGCTGAAAGTCGCCGAGCGGTTGTCAGACAAATCCCTCGATGTCGGTCTTGATCGACTGGCGAATTTTCTCTCGGTTGACCGGCAATTATTCGATTCGGCCTGCCGGCGCCTCGACGAGCCCGAATGCGCCGACGAAGCCTTCAACAAGGAGCTTTATACCCTTCACGCTATTCGCATGGCGTTGATCGTCGACGGGTTTTCGCTCGTCGCGTCTACGCCGCCATTTTCGCCGCGCCATGAATTGACCCGCGAATCGCTGATCGACGCCGCGCTGGATCTGAAATTTGCCGAAATCGCAGAGATAATCGAAGAGATATTCCCGGAGACGGAGGCGGAGCCCGCGGAATTTGCAAGGCTGGACGAGCCGGCTGACAGCGAGATGCGTCCCGGCGGCTATCCGCAAATCAGCAGGGAAATCGCCGCGCCATTGCGCAAGCTGGATGAGCGGATCAAGGATATCGCCGTCGGCATTTCACATTTTTACGACGCATTCGGATAAATCCTCAGCGCGTCGCCGCCGCGTTTACAGCCCGTCGGGAAGAAAGCCCTCGAACTCCAGCTCGTACGGCCCGGTCATGATGACATGGTCGTCATCGCGCCACTCGACGGCGAGCAATCCGCCGTCGAGTTCAATCGTCGCCTTGCGGTCGGTCAGCCGCCGGCGCACGGCGGCGACAAGCGCGGCGCAGGCCGCCGTGCCGCAGGCTTTCGTAACGCCGGCGCCGCGTTCCCACACGCGCAGCCGGATGTAATGGCGCCCGCGCACTTCAGCCACGGAAACATTGGCGCGGTCTGGAAACATCGGATGGTTTTCAACAAGCGGCCCGAATCTGTCGATCGCCTGCGCCTCAGCGTCATCGACGAAGAACACGCAATGGGGATTCCCCATATTGACGGCGGACGGCCCCCAAAGGACAGGCTTGTCGATCGGTCCGAGTTTCACGTCGATATAGCGCGTGTCCTGCGTTTCTTCGGCGAGCGGGATCTGTTTCCAGTGAAGTTTCGGAACGCCCATATCGACGGCGATGCGGTTTGCGCCGACACGTTCGGCCGATATGGCGCCGCTGTTTGTTTCGAAGGCGACGCCGCTTTCGCCCGATTCCTCCAGCAGGATGGCGCCGACGCAGCGCGCTGCGTTGCCGCATGCGCCGACTTCGGAGCCATCGGCGTTCCACACGCCCATGAACGGGCCGTCGCGATCCTCGATCGTGATAACCTGATCGCAGCCGATTCCGGATTTGCGGTCCGCAATCATTGTCGCCGCATCGCTGTCGACGCGGGCGTTCCGCCGCCGCAAGTCGATCACGACGAAATCATTGCCGAGGCCGTTCATTTTTCGAAACGGCAATCCTGAAAGGCTCATTCGATCTGCGTCCCGGGGCGCGCGCGTTCGTCCGGCGCGTCGATATTGCGGGCGTCAAATTGGCGATCGCCGCGGTCGGGCGCAAGGCCGAAAGCGCTCAGCGCGGCCGCGCGCCGCAATTTCGCTTCATCGCTGAGACCATGGTCGGTTTTTTCCCAGAAGAACGGCCGGCGCAGCAATTGCCAAAGCGCGATCCAGGCCGCGAGCGACATCATGACCCAATATACGGGCGTCAATAATGCGGTCGGGCTCAGCCGGCCCAAGCCGCGCCTGAGTGGTGCGAAGGCGCCGAGCGCGATAAAGGAAACATTCCCCATCGCGAGCGCCAGCGTCAGACCGTCAACCAGACGCGCCGGCAGCGGGGCGAAAAATTCAAAGCCGAAAATCCATTTCGCTAAAGACGCCGCCCAGAGCAGGGGATTGATCAGCGCGGCGAACACGGCGCCGCCGATAAAAAAATCGACGGACAAACTGTCGCGCCAGCCGCGCGGGCCTGTTCGCGCGCGCCGATCGACGAGCCATGTCTGCATGAAGCCTTTCATCCATCGCGAACGCTGGCGCATCCAGTTGCCGATTTTGCAGTTGGCCTCCTCGAAGGTCGTCGAATCGATCACGGCCGTGCGATAGCCGCGCCGCGCGAGGCGCAAGCCAAGATCGGCGTCTTCGGTGACATTGAACGGATCCCAGCCGCCGACCTCGACGAGTATGTCCGTTCTGAAAATATTCGACGTGCCGCCGAGGGGCACCGGCGCGCCGAGCCTGTCCAGCGCGGGAAGGAAATGGTCGAACCAGAGGCAATATTCGAGCGTGAACAGGCGTGTCAGCAAATTGTCATCCGGGTTATAATAATTGAGCCGCGCCTGGACGCACGCCAGATTATCGGGGGCGCCGGCGAACGCGCCGGCCGCTACGCGCAACTGATCTGTATCGGGTTCGTCTTCCGCGTCGTAAATGACGATCAGATCCCCGCGCGCAAGGGCCAGTCCGTAATTGCACGCTTTGGGTTTGGTCTGCGGCTGCGACGGCGGTACGATAATCAGATCGAACCGGTCGTCGAGCGACAGGCGACGGGCTTCGTCGATTGTTTCGTGGTCTGACTGTTCCAGCAACAGTTTTACATCGATTTTCGCCGCCGGATAATCGAGGCGCGCTATCGCCTGGACGAGACCGGGCAGGGCGTGCGCTTCACGGTAAAGCGGCGCAAGGATGGTGACGACGGGAAGCGAGGCGTCGTCGACCGGCGGCGATGCGCTAGCATCCATTTGCGTCCGTGCGAGAAACGCAAGCCAGACGCGGACCGCCGCCACCGCTATGAAGTATATGGACAATCCCGCCAGGATCGCCGCCGCAGCAAGCGCGGGAAAGACAAGAACCGCGGCGGCGAATACTATCAGTAACGGCGTCCAAAACAGCGCCGGGCGATTTCGCAGATCGATATTTTTCGCCGATTCCCGCGGATGCCGGTCAGCGAAGGCGTCGACGGCGACAGCGCGGAGGCCCGGCGCGAAACGCGCCTGGATTTTTGCGGAGAAAGTTCGCTTGTCGGCGCCCTCGTCCAGCGGGCTTTCGCAGCCCAAAGTCGTAAGAAACCCCAGCTCTCCGTTTTTGACGATCCAGGGGATGCGGCCGGCGCGAATGAACTTTCGCAGTTGATCCGTTCGAACGGAAGGATGTTCCTCGCTTTGTTCTTGCGTTCCTCCCCCCACGGCGCAGCGCTAGAATATCGACCAGACGCCGACGAAAACCGCAGCGCCCGGAACTATGTTGCGTGTCTTGAATTCCTTTCTGGCGCCGCCGACGATCGACCAGGTGCGGCCCGCGCGCCAGACGATCGACGCCTGGCCCTTGTAAAGATCGAAATCCGCGAAGCCTTCGGTTTCATTTTTCAGCGACAGGATCGATTGCCCTTCGACGAGGATCAGCATCCTTTTCGTCGGTTCGACGCCGATCAGCAGGTCGGCGCGAATCTGGTCGGCGTCGCCGCCGAAGCGGCGTCTGTAGGCGGCTTCGGCGGTTGCGAAAATTTTCACCGGCTCCAGCAGCAGATCCCTGCCGTAAAGCGCGCGCGCCTCGATCTCCATATTGGGCTCCGGCGCGCCGGTCTGGGCGTCGGCGGACAAGCGTCCTGCGCGCGCCAGCGATAATTTGACAGCACTCGCCGAGTGGGCGCGGCGCGTCATCTGTCGCTGAAGATAAAAAGAGGTTTCGTTAAAGCCGGATTCCTCGAACCCGGCGCCGGGCGTTTCGCTTTTGCTCGTCCCGTAGGAAAACTTTCCGCCCGTCATCCAGCGCGGCGTTATTCCATACTCAAAGTAGGTGTCGGCGTCAGAACGCCAATAGCGGCTCGTCTGCGTATCCGAATGATAAAACTCGGCGGTCGTCGCGACGAAAAGCCTTGAATCATCGCGATTCCAGGGGCTGGCGCTCGCCGGTGCGCCGCAGGACGCCGCCAGCGCAATTGCGCAATACCGAAAAATCGCCCCCATCCCGCCCTTCGACGCAAATCCGTTCCGATCGACGCGATAGCGAGCCGCATGCAACCGGAACGTTTAGCGTCGCGCCGACACTAGGCGCCGCCGCGCGGCCGGCCCACCAACTTCGGGTTGTATTCTTACGAAGCCGCCAGCTGGCGGACGACATAGGGAAGAATGCCGCCATTGCGGTAATATTCAAGTTCGTCCGCAGTATCGATGCGCACGCGCACTGCGATATCGCGCGAAGCTCCATCGGCGGACCTGATCGAGACCTTCACGTCTGAGCGCGGCGCGATTTTGTCGATATCGTGAACGCTGACCGTTTCGTCGCCAGTCAGCGCCAGCGCGCGCCAATTCTCACCGTCCTTGAACTGGAGCGGCAAAACACCCATTCCGATCAGGTTCGACCGGTGAATGCGTTCGAAACTCTCCGCGATGACCGCCTTGACGCCGAGGAGGATTGTTCCTTTCGCAGCCCAGTCGCGCGACGAGCCGGTGCCGTATTCCTTGCCCGCGAAAACGACAAGCGGCGCACCCTCGGCCTGGTATTTCATCGCGGCGTCGTAAATCGCCAATTGTTCGCCCGAGGGCGAATGGCGGGTGAAGCCGCCTTCCACGCCGTCCAGCATCTGGTTTTTGATGCGGATGTTCGCGAATGTACCGCGCATCATCACATCATGATTGCCGCGCCGCGATCCGTAGGAATTGAATTCCGAAACCGGCACCTGATGTTCCTTGAGATAGACGCCCGCCGGGCTCGATTCCTTGATCGAACCGGCCGGAGAAATGTGATCGGTCGTAATGGAATCCCCGAAAAGCGCCAGAATGCGCGCGTCATTGATCGGCGCGACCGGTTTCGGCGTCATCGTCATGCCGGTGAAATAAGGGGGATTGGCGACATAGGTCGATGTCGGCCAGCTATAGGTTTGCCCGTCGCCGCCGTTGATCTTGCGCCACATTTCATCGCCTTTAAAAACATCGGCGTAGCGTGTCGCGAACATGCCGGCGGTGACGTTCGCGCGGACGATCTCGGCGATTTCCTTGTTTGTCGGCCATATGTCCTTCAGGTAGACATCTTCGCCGTTTGAATCCGCGCCGATCGGATCGCGCGTCAGGTTTACGTTCAGCGAACCGGCGATCGCATAGGCGACGACAAGCGGCGGCGAGGCGAGGTAATTCGCGCGCACATCGGCGGAAACGCGGCCTTCGAAATTCCTGTTGCCCGAAAGAACGGAGCAGACGGCGAGATTGTTCTCGTTGACCGCTGCGCTGATCGGTTCGGGCAGCGGACCGGAATTGCCGATGCAGGTCGTGCAGCCATATCCGACGAGATTGAACCCGAGCGCGTCGAGATCGTCCTGTAGGTTCGCCGCGCGCAGGTAATCGGTCACGACCTGGCTTCCCGGCGCGAGCGAGGTTTTCACCCAGGGTTTTACTTTCAATCCGCGCTTGCGCGCATTGCGCGCGACGAGGCCGGCGGCGATCAGCACCGACGGGTTCGAGGTGTTCGTGCAGGAAGTGATCGCCGCGATAACGACGTCGCCATTGCCGATATCGAAATTTTCGCCGGCCACCGGCGTGCGCCGACTGAGCGCGCCGGACTGGGCGTATTCCTTTTCGAGCGCGTTCGCGTAGGACTGCGGCGCTTCGCTTAACAATACACGGTCCTGCGGACGTTTGGGGCCGGCGAGCGAGGGTTGGACCGTCGAAAGATCGAGTTGCAGCGTATCGGTGAATCGGGGCTCGGGCGTCGAAGCGTCGCGCCACATGCCCTGTTCTTTCGCATACGCCTCGACAAGGGCGACGCGCTCCGCGTCGCGGCCCGTCGCCGTCAGATATCGAATGGTTTCCGCCGTGATCGGGAAAAACCCGCAGGTTGCGCCGTATTCCGGCGCCATATTGGCGATCGTCGCCTGGTCTTCGAGCGCCAGATAATCGAGGCCGGGTCCGTAAAATTCTACGAATTTGCCGACGACGCCCTTTTTGCGAAGCATTTGCGTTACGGTCAGAACGAGATCGGTCGCCGTCGCGCCTTCCGGCAGTTTTCCGGCGAGACGGAAACCGACGACTTCAGGGATCAACATCGAAATCGGCTGGCCGAGCATGGCCGCCTCGGCTTCGATGCCGCCGACGCCCCAACCAAGCACGGACAGGCCGTTGACCATCGTCGTGTGGCTGTCGGTCCCAACCAGGGTGTCGGGATAGGCGTAGGTCTCGCCCTTGTGCGCGGCCGTCCAGACCGTCTGCGCCAGGTATTCAAGGTTCACCTGATGGCAAATACCGGTTCCGGGCGGAACGACGCGGAAATTGTCAAAAGCGCCCTGGCCCCATTTCAGGAACTGATACCGTTCGCGATTGCGCTCGTATTCGCGCTCGACGTTCTTTTGAAAAGCGTTAGGTCCGCCGAAATAATCGACCATGACGGAGTGGTCGATAACGAGATCGACCGGCGCCAGCGGATTGATTTTTTCGGGATCGTGCCCCAGCGCCTTCATCGCGTCGCGCATGGCTGCGAGATCGACGACGGCGGGAACGCCTGTGAAATCCTGCATCAGCACGCGCGCCGGACGATAGGCGATCTCCCTGTCCGAGCGCCCGTCGGCGAGCCAGGCGGCGAACGCCTCGATATCGGCGGTCTTGACCGACCGGTCGTCCTCAAATCTTAACAGGTTTTCGAGCAGGACTTTTAGCGAGAATGGAAGCCGCGACAGATCCCCAAGGTGGGTTTCGGCCGCCTTGAGGCTGAAAATCGAATACGCCTTCCCGCCGACGGTCAAAGTTTTTTTGGTCTGTAAGCTGTCGCGTCCCGGGATCACCGATTGCCTCCATTCGCAAATAGCTGAAGAATCGGCGTCCTTATGGCGTATAGGCGGCGATGGCGCAATTCGTCGCGCAAATGGGCCTTTTGACGCCGCCGCCGGTGGCGGAATATAGATGAGACGGGCGTTGCGAGAGCTTCGGTCCGGGCAGACGAGCCGGGAGACTAGTGCGAATGACTAAGATTGGCTGGCGGTCAGTAGTAATCGGCGTGTTCGCCGCTTCAATCGCCGAAGCGGCGGCCGAACCCCAGACGGTGGCGACCTACAAGGACTGGAGCGTGTTCGTTCACGATACCGGCTCCGACCGCATTTGTTTTGCGGCGGCCGAGGCGTCGGACAAATCGCCGAAATCGGTCAATCACGGCGATATTTTCTTCCTCGTCGCGACCTGGAAATCCGGCGCGGCGACCAACCAGCCAAGTTTCAGGGCCGGATACAATCTCCAGCAGGCGCCTGCGCCGACGATCCGGATCGGTTCGGAAAAATGGGATATGTACTCATCGGACAACGAAGCCTTCGTCGATAGCGCCGATGCGGAGCAAAAACTTGTCGAGGCGATGCGCAAGGGCGCGGACATGAAAATCTCGGCGATGTCGGGCCGAGGCACGGCGACGAGTTACGTCATATCGCTTTCCGGCGTTTCCGCCGCGCTCGACCGCGTGCGCGAGGCGTGCCGATAATCCGAGAGCGGCGGCGGGCGGAAATAATCCGCATTTGCGAATTCGTGAAATCAGTCTATCGTCCGTGCGCTGAATACGGATGCGCAAGGGCTCGCGCGCAATGGGAAGGATAAAACATGGGAATCTTAAAGGAATTTCAGGAGTTCGCCGTCAAGGGCAACGTTCTCGATATGGCTGTCGGCATCATTATCGGCGGCGCGTTCGGAACGATCGTTAAATCGCTCGTCGATGACGTCATCATGCCGCCGGTCGGGCTAATGCTCGGGGGGGTCGATTTTTCCGCTTTCAAACTCGTCCTGAAACAGGCGGAGGGTGAAACCGCCGCCGTCGCGATCAACTATGGACAGTTCATCAACAACATCATCTCGTTCCTGGTGGTCGCCTGGGCCGTGTTCATGCTCGTTAAAGCCATGAATAACTTCAAAAAGAAACAGGAAGCCGCGCCGCCGCCGGCGCCGCCGGCCGATGTCGCGCTTTTGACGGAAATTCGCGATCTGCTCGCCAGAAAATAGGTCGGCGCCCACCGCAATATCGACCCGGCCCGGCGGTCTTGCGCCGGGCCGTTGTCGTTTTCGGGCCCTAAAGGCGTTTGCGCCCTGTTGATCGGCGCCGCGCCTGTCTATATCCACGCGCCGAACCGCCGCCCGCTCAGGTATATGACCCCGCAACGACATATCCGCAATTTTTCGATCGTCGCCCATATCGACCATGGAAAATCGACGCTCGCCGACCGCCTGATCCAGAAGACGGGCGGGCTGAGCGATCGCGAGATGAAAGAGCAGGTGCTCGACTCGATGGAGCTTGAGCGTGAGCGCGGCATCACGATCAAGGCGCAGACCGTCCGCCTCGCCTATAAAGCCAAGGACGGTGAAACCTATATCCTGAACCTGATCGATACGCCGGGCCATGTCGACTTCACCTACGAAGTCTCGCGCTCGCTTTCCGCATGCGAGGGTGCGCTGCTGGTCGTCGACGCCGCGCAGGGCGTCGAAGCGCAAACGCTTGCAAACGTCTACCAGGCGATCGACGTCAATCTTGAGATCGTGCCGGTGCTGAACAAGATCGACCTGCCGGCGGCCGAACCCGATCGCGTTCGCGCCCAGATCGAAGACGTCATCGGCATCGACGCATCGAACGCGCTCGAAATTTCGGCGAAAACGGGCATCGGGATTGAAGATGTTCTTGAAGCGATCGTTTCGCAATTGCCGCCGCCGCAAGGCGATGCGAAGGCGCCGCTAAAAGCGCTGCTCGTTGATTCCTGGTACGATCCCTATCTCGGGGTCGTCGTCCTCGTGCGCGTCATCGACGGCGTTATGAAAAAAGGACAACGCATTCGCCTGATGGGAACGGGCGCGGCCTATACGGTTGAACAGGTCGGCGTTCAAACGCCAAAGAAAGTCGCCGTTCCCGAGCTTGGACCGGGAGAGATCGGTTATATCACCGCGTCGATCAAGCAGGTAGCGGACACGCGCGTCGGCGATACGATTACCGAAGACCGCAATCCGACGGCGAAAGCGCTTTCCGGATTCAAGCCCGCGCAGCCCGTCGTCTTTTGCGGTATTTTTCCCGTTGACGCGGCGGAATTTGAAGACCTGCGCGAGGCGATGGCGAAACTCCGGCTCAATGACGCGAGTTTCGAATTCGAGATGGAGACGTCGGCGGCGCTAGGTTTCGGTTTCCGTTGCGGGTTCCTCGGCCTTTTGCACCTTGAGATTATTCGCGAACGTCTTGAGCGCGAGTTCAATATCGACCTGATCACAACGGCGCCGAGCGTCAATTATGAGATCTTTCTGACCGACGGGTCGATGAAGGAGCTGCACAATCCCGCCGATATGCCGGATCCCGCGCGCGTCGATCATATGGAGGAGCCGTGGATCAAGGCGACGATCATGTCGCCGGACGAATATCTGGGCGGGATATTGAAGCTGTGCGAGGAGCGCCGCGGCATCCAGCAGGAGCTTACCTACGCCGGGTCGCGGGCGATGGTCGTTTATGAGCTACCCCTTAACGAGGTTGTTTTCGATTTCTATGACCGGCTCAAATCCATATCCAAAGGGTATGCATCATTCGATTATCAGATACTGGACTATCGCGCCGGCGATCTCGTCAAGATGCAGATACTCGTCAATGATGAGCCGGTCGACGCCTTGTCGGTTATCGTTCACCGCGAAAAGGCCGAAACGCGCGGACGCGCAATGTGCGAGAAGCTGAAAGACCTCATACCGCGCCACCAGTTCAAGATACCCATTCAGGCCGCGCTCGGCGGGCGTGTCATCGCGCGCGAAACAATCAGCGCGCTGCGCAAGGACGTTACGGCGAAATGCTATGGCGGCGACGCCACGCGAAAGCGGAAACTTCTTGAAAAACAAAAAGAAGGCAAGAAGAAAATGCGCCAGTTCGGCCGCGTGGAGATTCC
>JAGRDS010000025.1 GCA_020446945.1 Parvularculaceae bacterium | reverse complement strand
GCGATGCCGCCGGCGCCGTTGACGAGAAGGTTTGGAAACCGCGCCGGCAGGACGATCGGTTCTTTCTCGGAGCCGTCATAGTTCGGCTGGAACGCGACTGAGTCTTTTTCGATGTCCTCAAGCAGCGCATGCGCCGGCTTGTCCATCCGGATTTCCGTGTATCGCATCGCCGCCGGCGGATCGCCGTCGATCGATCCGAAATTGCCCTGCCCGTCGAGAAGGGGAAGGCGCATGGAGAAATCCTGCGCCATGCGCGCGAGCGCGTCGTAAACGGCCTGATCGCTGTGCGGGTGGTATTTACCGATGACCTCGCCGACGACGCGCGCCGATTTTCTGTAAGGCTTGTTCCAGGCGAAGCCGTTTTCATGCATCGACCAGAGGATGCGCCGATGCACCGGCTTCAAACCGTCGCGCGCGTCCGGAATGGCGCGCGATACGATAACGCTCATTGCGTAATCGAGATAGGAGCGGCGCATCTCCTCTTCGATGGAGATCTGCTGGAGCCCGCTTCCGGTATTGTCAGAATCTGGGCGTTCGCCGCCGTTTTCCGGCGCGCTGTCTTTGTCTTCGACTGTCACGAAAATCCTTCGGGAATCAGTATCCTAAATGTCCGCCCTGACTAGCATTCCAGAGGGGCGGACCGCAAGCTTTCACGCGCGCGGACTGGCCTGTCCAAGACTTTCATATTAAAGGGAAATTCGACCGCCATTGAAAGGATTTACAATGCAACGCTCCGCCCTCGCGCCAATCCTCGCCGCCACGCTCGCGCTGACGCTCGGCGCATGTGGAAAAAACGAAGATGCCGGCGCGGGCGATCAGGCGTCCGAAAAGCCGCCCGCGCCGTCGGCGACGCCGCCCGATTCAAGCACGCTGGCCGCCGCGGAATGGAGCGATGCGCGCGCCGATTTCGTCAGCCCGTCCGGTGAAAAAATGGGCGCAGTCGAATTCCATGACGGGGTCGGCGGCGTTTTGATCCGTGTCGACATCGACGGGCTGACGCCGGGATGGCACGGCATTCACCTCCATATGATCGGCTCCTGCGCCGACGGCGCGGATGGGTTCAAGGCGTCGGGCGGTCATATCAACCCTGACGGCCTCGATCACGGATTGCTCAATCCGAACGGCGCCCATCGCGCCGATATTCCCAATCTTCACGCGGACGATACGGGTCGCGCGCGCGGCGAGTTTTTCCGCACCGGCGTATTTTTGAGACCGAGCGAGATAGGCGCGGCGATCAACGGCCCCTATCCGCTGATCGACGATGACGGTTTCGCCGTTATCATTCACGAAAGCCCGGACGATCACGTGACGCAGCCGATCGGCGGCGCCGGGGCGCGCGTCGCCTGCGCGGCGGTCGTGAATTAGGCGCGCGTCAGCGGCGCGCCCTCAAAAGCGGTTTGTCCGCGCCGATTAAAATCAATGCGCCGGTTTCGTCCATTTCGAACCGGTCGGTTGCTGCGAGCGCGCCGAAAAAGCGCGTTTCCTGATCCATCACCGCCGGCGGACAGGCTTTTTCCGTAGCGGCGAGCGGACCGAAAGAAAGCCCTTCGCCCGTCAGTTCATAACTTCCGCTGAAATGATTGCACGCGCCAAGTCCGCTCGCCCGCCCCGCGCCTTCGAAGGTCAGCGACGTGCGTGCGAAATCGATTACGCCGCCGCCGCCGATATCCTCGACGACCCATTCACCGCCGACGAGCAGGCTCTGCGGTTCGCCGGCGCAGCCGTTCAATACGCGCCCGCCCTCCTCCAGCCGCGCGGTTTTCGGATGCGGCGTTCCCGTCGCGTCGTCTTCGCAGAGCGTATCGGAAATGGTGAGCGTCGCATCGACGTCGCCATAGCGGTAGACGGCGCCCTGGTCCGCAGCCGTCGGCGGCGGCGTCGGCGCTGAAAACCGCCGCTCGCCGTAATCGAGAACAAAATCAGTCATATCTGCGCCGAGCGTCACGCGCCAACCCGGCTCGTTGCCGCGCGCGACAAGCGCCGACGCCGCATCGCGCCCGCCCGCATCATTGTCCGCAGCCGGCGCGCCTTCATGCGCGCAGGCGGCGAGCGCCAATATCGCGCCCACAGAAAAAATATTCGATTTGTTCATGGCGACGCTCCCTGTTCGCGAACTGACAGCCGCCAATATAGCTTCCCGGCGATCCGTAGCCAATTTCAACGCATAGGGCGCGATACGCCGCCATCGCGGCGTTTAAATCGCCGAAAGGCGAAGTCGAATACGCAGGCGCCTTCGTGCGCCGCTTCGATCTCGCCCTGAATTGTGCGGCTATATTGCGCGGCGATCCAATGCGTCAGCGCCGGTCGACCGGCAGGCATTCGCCGGAAACGGGGTTGCCGACGACCTGGCGGGACATCCAGACGTCGATCGCGTCGCGGCAATCCGTTTCGTTTTTAAACGTTCCAATAATTTCCGGATCGCCCGTCGGTCCCGGCGTCAGATATCCGTGCGCAGTCCAGCCGGCGCCTTCGACGATCGGTCCCGCCCCGTTCGAAGCGCAAGCGGCGAGCGAAAATACTAATGCGGAGGCGGCGGCGGCGCGAAAGGAGATTTTCATAACGCACTCTTTTCTACGGCTTGATGGATTTCGATCTTAACATTTCGAATCGGGACGAAAGAATGACCGATCGGCGGATAGATATTTCGCACATGCAAAAAAAAACACGAATTAAAATCCGGCCTTCAATCGCACTCATCAAGCACCGACACGATCCTTCGCGACGATACCGGCGCCTTCAATGCGCGCAGGCGTGCGCCGATCTGAATTTAGCGGGGAGACGCGCGCGGTTTTCGGTGCGCCGAACGGCTTCAGGATTGATGTTTTCCATACGAAACGACGGCTCATTAAAAAGAAAAACCCGGCGCAAAGCGCCGGGTTTAAAAGATTTGCGCCCGTGAAGAGCGAAATGGGTGGAAGCTGAACCTCCTGAGATCCTCGCGGTCGCCTTATTCCGGTTTTCCGCTTCGATCACCCCTTCAAAAGAACGCTGCGCAGTCATTATTGCAGCATTTCGGCGTTCAGGGACGCAACGTAACGCCTTGGAAGAAGGCTTACGCGGCCTTCTTACGACGCTTCCGGCGCTTTTTCCGCGCGGGAGCGGCGGCGGCTTTCGCTTTGGTCTTGCGCTTGGCTTTACGCTTGGCGGGAGCCTTGCGCTTGGTCGTCTTGCGCTTCGCAGTTTTGCGCTTCGCAGTTTTGCGCTTGGTCGTCTTGCGCTTTGTCGCTTTTCGCTTGGCTGGCGCCTTGCGCTTGGTCGCTTTACGCTTCGTCGTCTTACGCTTCGTGGCCTTGCGCTTCGTCGTCTTGCGCTTGGTCGTCCGCTTCGCGGCCTTCTTGGCCGTTTTTCTCTTAGCTTTACGTTTGACCGCCATGGTCTTACCTCCGAGTAGCTAACGGAAGCGCGAACATTAATTCAATTTACTAAAAAAGTATGCAAACAAACGCGCGCGAAACGTCCGTGCAGGGTCGTTTTCGCGTTTTTTTTGCGTTTTTTGATGCGAAGTGCCTCAAAAATGCATCACGAATCGCAATTCAGAGCGCATTTTCGATTCGAAATTTGATTTTTCGCGCGCGTTGATTCGTTTTTTCGAATCGAATTCGCGTCATTCGCTCCTGTCAAAACGGAATTTCGTCATCAAGTTCGAAAGACTGGCCGCCGCTCGACGGAACATCGTCGCTGCGCCCGCCGAAATCGCCGCCGCCGTCGCGCCGCCCGTCGAGCATTGTGAGCGCGGAGTTGAACCCCTGCAGCACGACTTCGGTCGTGTACTTCTCCTGCCCGTCCTTGTCGGTCCATTTGCGGGTCTGGAGCTGACCTTCGATGTAAACCTTCGATCCTTTCCTGAGATATTGCTCGACGATGCGCGAAAGGCCCTCATTGAACACGACGACGCGATGCCATTCGGTTTTTTCGCGCCGTTCGCCGGTATTGCGGTCTTTCCAGCTCTCTGACGTGGCGACGGAAAAATTGGCGATCGACTTTCCATCCTGTGTTTTGCGGATTTCAGGATCGCGGCCGAGATTGCCGATTAGAATGACCTTGTTGACGCTGCCTGCCATTTGAAATTCTCCCAGGAAATAAGCGCGCGCTGCTTCGGCGAATGGATGTCGGGGGATTCGGCGCGCGCGAGCCGTTCTCCTTTTCCCCAATTGTCGCGCGCACCTGATTTTTCGGGTTCGCGCGGCGCCGCCGCCCCAAAACGTTCACATCTTGTTCTTGCTGTCAATGCGGATTTGAGGCATTGGGGAAACCGGTGAGCGATGAATGACGCACGCCTCGCCCATTCGCCCGACGATCATCGCCGTTCATCAAGCGCCCGCCCGTACTTTTATCTACCGCCCGTTCATCGCCTAACCTTCATCGACCCTAATCACACCCAGCGCAGCCCATGTCACTCAAATC
Source organism: Parvularculaceae bacterium (assembly GCA_020446945.1). Lineage (GTDB taxonomy): Bacteria > Pseudomonadota > Alphaproteobacteria > Caulobacterales > Parvularculaceae > Amphiplicatus. The sequence goes on along the minus strand of JAGRDS010000025.1, from coordinate 37,309 downwards.
GATCCGCGTCGTCGGCGCCCGCGAACACAATCTGAAAAATGTCACGCTTGAGGTGCCGCGCGACGCGCTCGTCGTCATGACGGGCCTTTCAGGCTCCGGCAAATCGTCGCTGGCTTTCGACACGATCTACGCCGAGGGGCAAAGACGCTATGTCGAAAGCCTTTCGGCCTACGCCCGCCAGTTCCTTGAGTTGATGCAAAAGCCGGACGTCGATCAGATCGAGGGCCTTTCGCCGGCGATTTCAATCGAACAGAAGACGACATCGCGCAATCCACGCTCGACCGTCGGCACCGTCACCGAGATCTACGACTATATGCGCCTTTTATGGGCGCGCATCGGCGTGCCTTATTCGCCGGCGACCGGTTTGCCGATCGCCTCGCAGACCGTATCCGAGATGGTCGACCGGCTGATGGCCGAGGACGAAGGCGCGCGCTTTTATCTTCTCGCGCCCATGATCCGCGCGCGCAAAGGCGAATACCGCAAGGAATTCGCAGATCTGCAGAAAAAAGGCTTCCAGCGCGTCAGGGTCGATGGAACCTATTACGAGATCGCCGACGTTCCCGCGCTCAACAAAAAGCTCAAACACGATATCGATGTCGTCGTCGATCGCATCATCGTCAAAAAAGGCGTCGAGAGCCGTCTCGCCGAAAGCTTTGAGACCGCGCTCGGGCTGGCCGACGGCATAGCGGTCGCCGAAAGCGCTGATGCGAAAGGCGCGCAGGCGCCGCGCCGCATCATCTTTTCCGCGAAATTCGCCTGCCCCGTCTCCGGCTTTACGATCGATGAAATCGAGCCGCGGCTGTTCTCGTTCAATGCGCCGGCCGGCGCGTGCCCGACCTGCGACGGGCTCGGCACGCAAATGGAATTCGACGAGGATCTCATCATTCCCGACCCCTCGCGCGCCCTCAACAAGGGCGCCATCGCGCCCTGGTCGAAGGGCCAGTCCCCCTATTACATGCAGACCCTTGAGGCGCTCGGAAAGAAATTCAGGTTCAAGACCGCCGCGCAATGGTCCGACCTCACCGAGGCCCAGAAAAAAGCTATCCTTTACGGCACCGGCGGGACGGAGATATCATTCGTCTATCAGGACGGCGCGCGCAAATTCGAAACGGTGAAGCCGTTCGAGGGGATCATCCCCAATCTCGCGCGCCGTTTTCGCGAGACCGATTCAAGCTGGGTGCGCGAGGAGCTTTCGCGCTATCAGGCGGTGACGAATTGCGAAGCCTGCAAGGGGATGCGCCTCAGATCCGAAGCGCTCGCCGTCAAGATCGCCGACAAGAACATCTCCGAGGCGTGCGAACTCTCGATCAAGGCCGCCGACCGCTGGTTCACCGCGCTCGAAAAGGTGCTGAACAGGAAAGAGACGGAGATCGCCGCGCGGGTGCTGAAAGAGATCCGCGAGCGCTTGCGCTTTCTCAACAATGTCGGCCTCGACTACTTAACGCTCAGCCGCGCCTCGGGCACGCTGTCCGGCGGGGAATCGCAACGTATCCGCCTCGCCTCGCAGATCGGTTCCGGACTGACCGGCGTCCTCTATGTCCTCGACGAACCCTCGATCGGCCTTCACCAGCGCGATAACGCCCGCCTTCTTGAAACGCTGAAGCGCCTGCGCGATCTCGGCAATTCCGTTCTCGTCGTCGAACATGACGAAGATGCGATCCGCACGGCGGACCATATTGTCGATATCGGCCCCGGCGCCGGCGTACACGGCGGCGAAATCATCGCGTCGGGCTCGGTCGGCGCAGTGATGAAGGAAAAACGCTCGATCACGGGCGATTATCTGGCGGGCCGGCGCGAGGTTCGCGTTCCCGCGACGCGGCGCGCTTTCGACAGGAAAAAGTCGATCCGGATCGTCGGCGCGCGCGAAAACAACCTGAAGAATGTCACCGCCGAGATCCCCGTAGGGCTTTTGACCTGCGTCACCGGCGTTTCGGGCGGCGGCAAGTCGACCCTCGTCATCGAGACCTTGTACAAGGCCGCCTCGCGCAAACTCTATAATTCGAAGGATATTCCCGGCGCGCATACGCGCATCGACGGGCTGAACGAATTCGACAAGGTTATCGACATCGACCAGTCTCCGATCGGTCGCACGCCGCGATCTAACCCGGCGACATATACAGGCGCGTTCACGCCGATACGCGACTGGTTCGCCGGACTGCCCGAAGCCAGGGCGCGCGGATACGCGCCGGGGCGCTTTTCATTCAACGTCAAGGGCGGGCGCTGCGAGGCGTGCCAGGGCGACGGCGTCATAAAAATCGAGATGCACTTTCTCCCTGACGTTTACGTCACCTGCGACACCTGCAAGGGCGCGCGCTACAATCGCGAAACGCTTGAGGTGAAATTCAAGAACAAGTCGATCGCGGACGTCCTCAATATGACGGTCGAGGAAGGCGCGGAATTCTTCAAGGCGGTGCCGGCGATCCGCGACAAGCTGAAAACGCTCGATCGCGTCGGCCTTTCCTATATCCATATCGGCCAGCAGGCGACGACCCTTTCCGGCGGCGAGGCGCAGCGCGTCAAACTCGCCAAGGAGCTTTCAAAACGCGCAACGGGGCGCACTCTTTATATACTGGACGAGCCGACGACCGGCCTACACTTCGAGGATGTGCGAAAGCTGATGGAAGTCATCCAGGAGCTGGCCGACAGCGCCAACACCGTCGTCATCATCGAACACAATCTCGACGTCATCAAACAGGCTGACTGGATTATAGACCTCGGACCGGAGGGCGGCGACGGCGGCGGCGAGATCATTGCGGCGGGAAGCCCCGAAGACGTCGCCAAGGTGAAGGCGAGCTATACGGGCCAGTTCCTGAAACCGATTCTGGAAAAGGCGAAGGGCGCTAAGGGGAAGAAGAAGGTTGCTTGAGGAAATTCAATTTCCATTTCGAATACAAAATCCGCGGCGCTGACGCGGCAGACATTCCAACCATCGTCGACCTCGTTCGCCAAACTTGATCGAAACATACGGATATTTGTTCAAAAATGGTGAGTCTCCGCCGCCGGGCGACCTAGTGCGTTGGCAAAATGAGGTTGCGGCGGAATCTGAAAACAGAATTATCGGCGTCATTCTCGCACGCGATGATTTCATCTCCGATCTCCGGGTTGGCCCCTCCTTCCGCAACAAGGGCGTCGGCCGCGCGCTCCTTACCGGATGCGGGATACAAATTCGGGTATGCTGGCCCGCCCTGCGAGCCCGGCTGCGTTCGTCGACCTTTCCTCATCCTTGGGTTCGAGCGAAGCGAGCCTGGAAGAATCAAGCGCATCGCCCTCGACCTTACGAAGCTTTCGCTGCGCGAAAGCGCTTCAGTGCGAAGTCTTGGTCCCGCAGCGCCGCCTTCACCTGTCACTCCGGGGCGATGCGGAGCATCGAACCCGGGGGCTATTTTCCCGTCTGCGTTTGGCCCGACATGGATTGCGGGTCCGGCCTTCGGCCGCCCCGCAATGACAGTTATAAAAAGTAAGCCCGCCCTATTTTCTCGCCCGGCAGCCGATCACGCACAGCGCCAGCATCGCGGCGTTTACTGAGATGCCGAGCGGCATCCAGCCGTTGAGCATCGGCGCGACGAAAGCGAACCGGCAATTGAACCAGAAAAACGGCGAGAGCGCGCTCATATCGCCGCCGTGAAAATAATCCGGCTGGAAGCCCAAACGCTCGAAAACGCGCGGCGGGAGGAGGCGCCACGCGCCAAGCACGCGAAATGGCGCGGCGATCAGGCGTTGAGCAGGCAGCGGCGACGTGGCGGCGTCCTTTGCCGGGTTGAAGGGAGCAAATGCGGCTATAGAGAAGGCTGCGGGCGCCGCGAGAAGGTTGTACCGTGAGCGATTTCACGGCGCCGCTTCTCAATTTGACTCTACAGCCCTGATCCCTGACGCTCCGCGTAAAGACGGAGGGAACGATGCTGAGGGTCATCAAGATAATTCTTGTGCTGAGCGTCGCCGCGTGGGCGTTCGCGGGCGCATTCGGCAATGTCATGGACTGGGAGGGGACGACCGGCGCCGTCGCCGCGGCGACGTCAATGTCGACATTCGAAGGCGGCGCCGAAAGCTGGCGGGCGACATCGAACCCGGCGGTCATTCGCGCCGGCGCATTTTATATCGTCGTCCTGAAAATGGCGGCCGGCGTTTTCTCCGCGCTCGGCGCTATTCGCATGGTCGCGGCGCGCAAGGCGGACGCGGCCACCTTCCAGAAGGCCAAAAGCCTCGCGCTCGCCGGCTGCGGCGTCGCAATGTTCATGCTGTTCACGGGCTGGATCGTCATCGCCGAAACCTGGTTCGAGATGTGGCGATCGGATGTCATGCGGGACGTCGCGCTCAATTCCGCCTTCCGCTACTGCGGCATGATCGGCGTCATGGCCCTTTTCATCGGCATGACCGACGACTAGTCGCGCGCTTCGAGGCGCCGCCTTCGGCGTCCCCCTCACCGTCCGTCAAAGACGATTTTTCCGTCGACGATGGTCATCAGCACACGCCCTGCGAGCAGATCGTCCGGCGTCGATTCCGCCGTTACGAACGGATCGATGTCCATGATCGTCAGGTCCGCCCATCGGCCCGGTTCGATAACGCCCGTCTCGGCCTCGCGAAAACCGGCATAGGCCGGCCACGCCGTATAGGCGCGCATCGCCTCGTCGATCGTCATGCTCTCTTCGCTATGCCAGCCGCCTTCGGGCTGCAAATTCTTGTCGCGGCGCGTCACCGCCGAATGCAGGCCGTAAAATATGCTGTGATCCGAACCCGGATTGTCGGCGTTGAAAACGAGGCGCGCGCCCGCCCGGCGCAGCGAGCGCCAGGCATAGGCGTTCCTGACGCGATCAGGGCCGAGACGTTCTTCGGCCCAGGTCTTATCCTCGACCGCATGCGGGGGCTCCATCGAAGCGATAATATCGAGCGCGGCGAAGCGCGGCATATCGGCGGGGTCCACGATCTGCGCGTGTTCGATCCGGTTGCGATTGGCGCGGGTTTGCGGCGCCGCCGCCTCTATGCGCTCCAGCAGGTCGAGCGTTTCGCGATTGCCCGCGTCGCCGATCGCATGAATACCGACCTGAAAGCCGGCTTTCATTGCGTCGGACAGCAACGCCTCGTTGAACCCGTAACCGGCGCCGCTGACGCCGCGATGGCCCGGCATGTCGGAATAATCGTCGAGAAGCCGTGCGCCGCGCGAACCGAGCGCGCCGTCATAATAGGCTTTGACGCTTCGCGTGACGAGAAAACTGTCATTGTCCTTGTCCGGCCCTTTCGCAATATGCGCCTTGATGAGGTTTTCATCGCGCAGCGACAGCATCGAGTAAAACCGGATCGGCAGGCGTCCTTCGGCTTCCAGTTCTTCAAGCGCGCCCTGATAGTCCGCGCCGACGCCCGCATCGTGAACGCTGACGTAGCCGTCCCGCGCCATCTGCGTCAGCCCGGAAACGATACGGTCCTTCATCTCGGCGCGCGAGGGCGGCGGAACGATCGCGTCGATGATCGTCGTCGCATTATTGAGAAAAAGCCCGTTCGGTTCGCCGTCCGCGTCGAGACGCATTTCGCCGCCGACCGGAACGGGCGTGTCCGCGTTCACGCCGCCGGCGTCAAGCGCGGCCTGGTTGACCCACATGGCGAAACCGTGAAGCCCGTCAAGCGCGACGGGATTGTCTGGCGCGGCGCGGCTCAGTTTCTCCTTGTCGGGATAATGCGACGCCCACGCGCCTTCATCCCAGCCGGCGCCGAAAATCCATTCGCCGGCCGGCGTTTTTTCGGCCCGCGCTGCGACCAGCGCGACGGCTGCGTCCTCGGTTTCGACGCCGGTCAAATCGATCGAGCGAAGTTTGGCGCCGAGTTCTTGAACATGCGTATGCGAGTCGACGAGGCCCGGCGTCACCGTCGCGCCGGCGAGATCGAACAGCTTCGTTTCGGCGGATTTGAACGCGAGCGCGCCGGCGTCATCGCCGACGAAAATGATTTTCCCGTCCTTCATCGCCACGGCGCCGGCATCGGGGCGCCATCCGCTTGCGTCATGCGGCGCGGCGGCGTTCGTCTCCCCCTCGACGGAGGGATCGGGCCAACCCATCGTATAAACGCGCGCATTCGTCAAAATGACATCTGCGCCGGCCGTGACGGCCGCGCCGGGCGCATCATGCGCATTCTCGGCCGAACAGCCGGCGAGCATGAGACAAATTTGAATTATGAGGAATTTCCGCATACGCCCCTCCCGATTTTCACCGCCCCCTCGATCGAGGTTCCGGCGATTCTACGATCAAAACACGCCCATGGCGATTCCGGCGCCCATCGCCCGCCCCATTTCGCGGCAGCGCTGAAGATCCGCAGCGCCGATCGTTTTCGGCGCGAGAATCTCCTCCTTCGTCTGGGCGTGCGTGCAAACGATGATCGGCGCCTGCGCAGTTTTCAGCCGCCAACCGGTTGCAATCCGCGCAGTCTGACGCACCGCGTTCTCCCCGTCGGAACCCGCGCAGACCATCTGCGCATAGGGGCGCCCCTCAATCGCGCCCAGCACGTCGTAATAGGTGCGGTCGTAGAACGCCTTCATCTCACCGGCGATCGCGGCGAGATTTTCCGGCGCGGCGAATATATAACCGTCTGCGTTCAGCAAATCGGCGGCGTTCGCTTCCCTGGCGCGTTTGACGATCGTCGGCGTTTCGGTCCGCGCGCCCTCGGCGGCCGCTTCCACCATGGCCCGTGAGCCGCCGGTCAGCGAATAATAAACGATCAGCAGTTTCGACATCGAATGAACGATACGTGAAAATCGCGCACACATATAGCCGCCGGCGTCTTCGCTGCGCCGTGTGATTGCCACCGCCCTTTCGCGAGCGCACTCTACGCACGCGGACACGGAGGAGTCTCATGAAGGAATTCGACATCGTCGTTTACGGCGCAACCGGCTATACGGGCCGCCTCGTCGCGGAATACCTGGCGCGCGAATACGCAGGCGACGCGACGCTGACCTGGGCGATGGCCGGACGCAATCAGGAAAAACTGAAATCCGTGCGCGATGAAATCGGCGCGCCGCAATCGACCCCGCTTGTCGCCGCCGACGCCGCCGACCCGTCCTCGCTCAGCTCAATGACGGCGCGGACGAAATGCGTCGTCACGACAGTCGGTCCCTATCAGCTTTACGGCGAGCCGCTCGTTGCGGCCTGCGCGCAGGCGGGAACCGATTATGTCGATCTTTGCGGCGAACCGAACTGGATGCGCGCGATGATCGACAAATACCAGGCCGCCGCCGAAAAATCAGGCGCGAGAATTGTCTTTTCGTGCGGCTTCGACTCCATTCCGTTCGATCTCGGCGTCTGGAACACGCAGGAGGAAGCGAGGAAGGAATTCGGCGAACCGTGCATCGAAGTGAAGGGGCGCGTGCGCGCGATGAAAGGAAAATTCTCCGGCGGAACTGCGGCGAGTCTTAAGGAAACGATGAAAGCCGCGTTCAAGGATCCGGGCGTAATCGAACTTCTTAAAAGCCCGTTCGCCCTGACGCCCGGGTTTCAGGGCGCTTCGCAGCCGTCCATGTCGAAACCGGCGCTCGATGCGGAAACGGGTATCTGGCTTGCGCCGTTTGTCATGGCGCCGATCAATACGAAAAACGTGCATCGGTCGAATTTCCTGATGGGCTGCGCATACGGAAAGGATTTCCGGTATTGCGAAATGATGATGACGGGGAAAGGCGATAAGGGCGAAGCGGCAGCAAAAGCCGTAGCGTCCGACAATTCCCTTATGAGCGACGATGCGCCGAAGCCAGGCGAAGGTCCGACGAAGGAAGAGCGCGAGAGCGGATATTACGACATCCTTTTCATCGGTGAGACCTCGCGCGGTGAAAAGATCCGCACCCATTGCAAGGGCGACAAAGACCCCGGCTATGGTTCGACTTCGAAAATGATCGCTGAAAGCGCGATCACGCTTGTGCGCGACGCGCCGGATACGAAGGGCGGCGTCTGGACGCCGGCCGCCGCGATGGGCGCGCCCCTGCTGCAACGCCTTGAAGCGCATGCCGGGCTTTCCTTTGCGCGCGAGTGAGCGCATGCAGGATTCCGGCTTTTTTCCTCGCGCGTATTCATGAACCGTTTTGAAGAATCCCCCTCCTCGCCGCGCCAGCGGCGGATCGCGCTCGCCATTCTTCTCGCGGGCGTCGTCTGCATGGGTATGGGCCAGACGATAATTTTCGCCGTGTTGCCCCCGCTCGCGCGCCAGATCGGCATGGGCGATCTTGAGGTTTTGTCTATATTCATGCTGTCCGCGCTTTGGTGGGTGCTGATCGGCCCATTATGGGGACGGCGCAGCGACCTTCATGGCCGGCGCCCGTTTATCGTGATCGGGCTTTCCGGCTTCGCAATATCGATGACAGCGTTCGCGACTGTGCTGCATTTCGGCCTCGCCGGCGCCCTGTCTGGCGTTCTGCTTTATGCGCTGCTGCTCGGCACGCGCTCCATCTACGGCGTCATCGGTTCGGCGACGCCGGGCGCGGCGCAGGCCTATATCGCCGATCGCACGCCGCCCGAACGGCGCACCGCCGGCATGTCGGCTTTTTCCGCCGCCTTCGGGATCGGCGCGATGTCGGGGCCGGCGTTCGCCGGCGCGGTTGTCGCAATCGATCCGCTGGCGCCGCTATACGCGGTCGCGGCTGCGGCGGCCGGCGCCGTTATCGCCGTTTACTTTTTCCTGCCCGAGCGCACGGCGCCGAAAGAGCGCCCCGTCCGCCCCGGCCTGTCGCCCTTCGACCAGCGAATCCGTCCGTTCCTGATTTACGGTTTCGCAGCGGCGGTTTCGATGGCGATACCGATACAATTCATCGCGTTTTACGTAATCGACCGGCTTGGCCTCGGCGCCGATGAATCCCTGCAGCTTGTCGGCATTGCGCTTTCAGCGTCGGCCATGGCCTCGCTTTTTTCCCAGCTCGTCCTCGTGCAACGGTTCAATCTCGCGCCGATGATGCTGATGCGTTCAGGCCCGATCCTCATATGTATCGGTCATCTGATTATCGCGATCTCGACGCAGATCGGTCCGGTTGTGTTCGGCATGCTATTGTCGGGGCTAGGCGCGGGCATGTTGACGCCCGGTTATGTCGGCGGCGCGTCGCTGTCGGTCACCGCGGACGAGCAAGGTTCGGCCGCCGGACTTTCCAACTCGGCCGGCGCATCGAGTTTCATCGTCGCGCCGCTGCTCGGCAGCGCGATCTATTCAATCGCTCCGTATGCGCTCTTTTTGTCGACAGCGGCGATCGCCGCCGGCGCAACGGTCTACGCATTCGCGGAAAAGGGGCTTGCGCAAAGCGCCGCCGCAGCGATCTCAAAAGAACCTGAGGCCGTCGCCTAGGATTTCTTTTCCGCGATCGGCGGCGCAACGCGAATGTGCAGCTCTTTCAACTGCTTTTCCATCACCTCGTTCGGCGCCTGCATCATCAGATCCTGCGCCTGCTGGTTCATCGGGAAGGCGATAACTTCGCGAATGTTCTCGGAACCCGCGATCAACATGACGATGCGATCGACGCCCGGCGCTGATCCGCCATGCGGCGGCGCTCCGTAACGGAATGCGTTAAGCATGCCGCCGAACTTCGCCTCGACGAAATCGGCGTCATAGCCGGCGATCTCGAATGCTTTCAGCATGATGTCCGGCTTGTGGTTCCGGATCGCGCCCGACGACAGTTCAACGCCGTTGCAGACAATGTCGTATTGAAAGGCCGTCATGGCGAGAATCGTACCTGCGTCGCTGTTGTCGAGCGCCAGAAACTTCTCGTGATCGAAATTGGGCATCGAGAACGGGTTATGCGAGAAGTCGATTTTTTTCTCGTCTTCGTTCCACTCATACATCGGGAAATCGACGATCCAGCAGAATTTGAATTCGTTCTCGGCGACGAGTTTCAGCTCCGTTCCGACGCGCGTGCGGGCCGCGCCGGCGAATTTGTAAAAATCGTTGGGATTGCCGGCGACGAAAAACACCGCGTCGCCGGCTTTAAGGTCGAATTGCGCGCGGATCGCCTCGGCGCGTTCTGCGCCGATATTTTTTGCAATCGGACCGGCGCCGCCGTCTTCGCCTTCGCGCCAGAAGATATAGCCGAGACCGGGCTGCCCCTCGCCTTGCGCCCAGGAATTCATGCGATCGCAAAAAGCGCGTGAGCCGCCGCCCGGCGCGGGAACGCCCCACACCTGAACCTTGCGATCCTTGTCGAGCATGCCGGCGAAAACTTTAAACCCCGAACCGCGGAAATGCTCAGATACGTCCTGCATTTCAATCGGGTTTCTAAGGTCGGGTTTGTCCGACCCGTATTTACGGATCGCATCGGCGAATTTGATGCGCGCAAAAGGCGGCTTCGTCACCTTCCGTCCGTTTGCGAATTCCTCGAACACGCCAGCCAGCACCGGTTCGATCGCGGCGAAGACATCTTCCTGCGTGACGAAACTCATCTCGAAATCAAGCTGATAGAATTCGCCGGGACTGCGGTCGGCGCGCGCGTCTTCGTCGCGGAAACACGGCGCAATCTGGAAATAGCGGTCAAAGCCCGCAACCATCAGCAATTGCTTGAATTGCTGCGGCGCCTGCGGCAGCGCATAGAACTGTCCCGGATGCAAACGCGACGGAACAAGGAAATCGCGCGCGCCTTCGGGTGATGACGCAGTAAGGATCGGCGTCTGGAATTCGGTGAATCCCTGATCGATCATCCGCCGGCGCAACGACGAAATGACCGACGAGCGCAGCGCGACGCTTTTATGAAGCGTCTCGCGGCGAAGATCGAGGAAACGGTATTTCAGGCGAACGTCTTCGGGATAGTCCGGTTCGCCGAAAACCGGCAACGGCAATTCGTCCGCCGCCGACAGGATTTCAACATCGCTGATCCGCACTTCGACGCCGCCGGTCGGCAGGTTCGGGTTCACCGTCTCGGCGCTGCGTGCGACCACCTCACCGTCGATGCGGATGACGCTTTCCGCGCGCAGGCGCTCGATCGCCGGAAAGGACGGCGATTCCGGTTCGACAACGAGCTGCGTGACACCGTAATGGTCGCGAAGGTCCACAAACAGCAGCCCGCCATGGTCGCGTTTGCGGTGGACCCAGCCGGAAAGACGGACAGTCTCGCCCACCGCTTCGGGGCGCAAAGCGCCGCAGGTGTGGGAGCGATAGGCGTGCATGCGAAAACCTCTTGAAATCAGCCAGCGCCCGAGTGGCGCCCCGCGGCCGGTCTTGTCAAGGCGCGCGGCGCAAGAGCGGGACGGGTGACGGCGCGCGCGGGCGCTGATAGAAGCCCGCCCTCATGAGAATCATTACTTCCACAGACGACCTCGCCGCCTTTTCGGCCGAACTCGCAAAGCGGCCCTTCTTCGCGGTCGACACAGAATTCATGCGGGAAAAGACCTATTGGCCGATCCTCTGCCTGATCCAGGCTGCGGCTGACGGAATTGAGGCCATTATCGATCCGATGGCCGAAGGCATGGATCTCGCGCCGTTTCTCGACCTGCTGGCTGACAAGGACACGCTCAAAGTCTTTCACGCCGCGCGCCAGGACGTTGAAATATTTTACAACCTGACCGGCGCGGCGCCGACACCGCTGTTCGACACCCAGATCGCCGCGATGGTCTGCGGATTTGGCGAACAGATCGGGTACGAACCGATGGTCAGGTCTCTCGTCAACGCTTCAATCGACAAGGGCAGCCGATTTACGGACTGGTCGCGCCGGCCGCTTTCGCCGGCCCAGCTCACCTACGCGCTGTCCGATGTGACGCATCTTCGCGACGCTTACCCCATTCTTCGCGACCGGCTCGAAAAAGGCGAGCGTTACGCCTGGGTCGAAGAGGAAATGAACGCCTTGTGCGAGGCGTCTCTTTATAACGTAAACCCCGCCGACGCATGGCGCCGCCTGAAACTGCGCGGCGTGCGGCCCGGCGATTTCGGGCCTATCATGATGCTCGCCGAATGGCGCGAACGCGAAGCGCAGGAGAAAAACCTGCCGCGAAGCCGCATCATAAAGGATGACGCGATTTTCGAACTCGCCCGGCTGAAACCGGCTTCGGCGGAAGACCTTTCGCGCGCACGCGCGATTCCCAACGGTTTTGAGCGCTCGCGCGCGGCGGCGGGCATTCTCGACGCTGTCGCCAGGGGACGTGAGATACCGCGCGGCGAACTTCCGCCGCTTGAAAAACCGGTCCGCAAATCGCCGCCGCCCGACGTCGTCGAATTATTGAAAGTGCTTTTGAAACGCCAGTCGGAAGCCTCCGGCGTCGCCGCGCGGTTAATTGCAACGACTTCTGATATTGAATCTATTGCGCTCGGTGAGAAAACCTGCCCTGCGCTCCACGGTTGGCGGCGTGAACTTTTCGGCGGATTGGCGGAGCAATTACTACGCGGCGAAATCGCATTGCGGCTCAACAGGGGCGCAATCGACCTTATCGAGACGAATGCGAAAAGCTAATCGGCGAATTCAATTACAGGCTTGACGCCGAGCGCCGCCGACAACGCATCAAATCGCTTGCGCGCCGTATCGTCGCTAAGGTTTCGGAGCGCGCCGGGCGCTGCGAAACGCAACTCGCCATCGGTCCGGGAAAGCGAACATTGGCGCAGCGCATGCGGCGCTTTCGGCGCAATGGCGGCTGCGAACCGAAGCGCCAGCCCGATTTCGGTCGCCCTTTTTTGTTCGCCATCACTCATCAGCGCGACAATCTGCGCCCCGCCCGCCGGTGTTTTGGCGCCCGAGTGACGACAGAACAACGACAGCGCAATCGCCGCGCGCTCGGGATGGGTAACGCCGTAAAACGGTGCGCGAAGCGCGGTGTCGAAAGCCTGGGCGGCGCGCATATCGGGATGGAAATAGGCGCCGATATCGCCGAGAAGGCATGCTGCTTTTCTTATGCGCTTTTGCGCGAAGGTTTCATCCGGAAACAAATTGTCCAGAAACGATATGCACGCCGAACCCATCGCCGGTTCAGGCGCCAGAAGCGAAGCAAAGAAACCGGCGCCGGCGATCAGGGGGTCGAACCGGCGCACCTTCGGTTGCAATCGGCGGTAAAGAAGGCCCTCGCGAAGTCCGCCGGCTGAAATGGAGACGCTCGGGATTTTCAAACCGTCGATCAACATTCGAAGGACCAGCGCCGCATAGGGAATGGCGTCCGCGCGCTTTGACGAAATTCCGGGCGTCGCCTCCAGTGAAGACCGGCTTTGCTTCATTATAAGATCGCAGGCGCCGATCACGTCTTTCCCGCCCATCTCATAATGATGCAGGACCGGAAGCGGATGCTGGCGTAAATTCATATGCACGCGCGCGATCGCGCGCCACGCGCCGCCGACGGCGTATAACGTCGAGTTCCGTTCATTCTGCAGCCAGTCGAGATCGGCGAGCGCTTTGGCGACTAATTTCGCGGCCGCTTTGTAATCGCCGCCCGTCGCGCGCATCAGCCGCAAGGGGCCGATCGACAGGCTGGCTGCGGCCGCCGGTTCGTCGTTTTTCAAGGAAACGAGTTCGAGGCTTCCGCCCCCCATATCGCCGACGAGCCCGTTCGCGCCCGGCTCGAAGGATGCGACGCCGAATGCGGAAAGCTGCGCCTCCTCGCCGCCGGGAATTATTCCGACAGGCAGGCCGAGAGACCTTACCCGGGCGACAAATTCATCGCCGTCCGTCGCCTCGCGCACCGCCGCCGTCGCCACAATATCGGTCGGCGGATCGCCATGTTCGGCGAGCAATACGCGAAAACGCGCCAGCGTCGCAATTGCTGTTTCGGCGGCGACCGGGTTGAGCGACCCATCCTCGCCGAGGTCGCGACCGAGACCGCACAATGACTTCTCGTTGCAGATCGGGAACGGCGCCCGTCTCGGTCCGTCATAAATCACAAGGCGGACCGAGTTCGAGCCGATATCGATGACCGCCTGGCGCGTTCGTTCCAGTGCGGCCCTTTCCGTCCGGTCGTATGTACGCGCCGCCATCGCTTCTCTCAGCTCGCTTTTTCGCGTCGCATGAGTCGCATGGCGGCGACCTATTTTTTCGGCTTGAGCTGTCGCGGCGGGTTGACTTTCATCGCGCCGCCGCGCCCGGAAAGGCTGGGATTCGTCATCATATAGGCGTGGATGTTGAACGGCGCGCCGAGATCGCTCACATCCGCACGGCGATAAAATCCGTCGCCGTGAAGCCTCCATGACTGCGCCTCGTCATTCAGATTGGCCACCATGATCTGGTCCAGAACCTGACTGTGAACCGTCGGATTTTCGATCGGACACATCACTTCGACGCGGCGATTGAGATTGCGCGGCATCATGTCGGCGGAGGCGATGTACACTTTCGCCTCGGCGTTCGGCAAGGAATCGCCGGCGCCGAAGCAATAAACGCGCGCATGTTCGAGAAAGCGGCCGATAATGCTCTTGACGCGAATATTCTCCGACAATCCCTTGACGCCCGGCCGCAGGCAGCAAACCCCGCGCACGACGAGATCGATCTGGACGCCGGCGGCGCTCGCTTCATAGAATTTGTCGATCATCGGCCCATCGACGAGCGCATTCATCTTCGCCCAGATTGCCGCCGGCCTTCCGGCTTTCGCATGCGCTATCTCCTCATCGACGAGGGCGACCAGTTTCGAGCGCATCGTCAAGGGCGCAACCGCAAATTTTTCGAACGTATCGGGACGCGCGTATCCGGTGACGAAATTGAATACTTTGGCGGCGTCGCGGCCGATAGCGGGATCGCAGGTGAACAGCGACAGGTCGGTGTATATTTTCGCCGTGACCGAGTGGTAGTTGCCGGTCGCCACATGAACGTAAGTGCGAAGCGCGTCACCCTCCTGACGCGCGACAAGCGATAATTTCGCGTGGGTTTTGTATTCGACGAAACCGTAAACGACATTGACGCCGGCGCGCTCCAGCGCGCGCGCCCAGTTGATGTTCGCCTCCTCATCGAAACGCGCTTTCAGCTCCACAAGCGCCGTAACGTTCTTTCCCGCCTCCGCCGCCTCGATCAGCGCATTGACGATCGGCGAGTTTTTGGAAGTCCGGTACAGCGTCTGCTTTATTGCAATAACATTGGGATCGGCCGCAGCCTGTTTCAGGAACTGCACAACGACGTCAAAGGACTCATAGGGATGGTGAACGATGAAGTCCTTGGCGCGAATGGCGGAAAAGCAATTCCCTCCATGCTCCCGGATCCGTTCCGGAAACCGCGGATCGAAAGGTGGAAAAAGCAGATCGGCGCGTTCCGGCGGAATAAGCTCCGACGCCTGGGCGAGTCCGAGAATGCCGTCGACAGGAACAACGTCGCTCGCCGCAACGCGCATGCGCTCCATCATCAAATCGCGCATGTGATCCGGCGTCGAAGCGTCAACCTTCAGACGGATAACATCGCCGCGGCGGCGCCGCTTCAGCATCGTTTCGAAAACGCGGACGAGATCTTCGGCTTCTTCTTCAACCTCGACATCGCTGTCGCGCACGATCCGGAAGGCCCCGTGCGATTCAAGCGACATCGTCGGGAAAATAAAACCGATAAATCGAATGATCGTCCGCTCAAGGGATATGAAACGCACGGCGCCGCGTTTGTCGTCGCCGGCCATTCCGGAAGGCAAACGCAGAAAACGGGAAATCTTGCTCGGCAAGGGCAGAAGCGTCGTAAGCGTCGATCCGTCCTTGCGCTTCAGGTCCATGCAAAGCACAAAGCCGAGATTGGGAATGAACGGGAACGGATGCGCGGGATCGAGCGCAATCGGCGTCAATACCGGAAAGATATTCGTCAGGAACTCGTTTTCCAGCCACGCGGATTCCGCATCGCTCAACTCGTCGCTCGCAAGTATTTCAATGCCGGCCTCGCGCAATAGCGGCAATATCGTCCGCCAGCATTCCTGCTGGCGCGCCATCAATTCGGAGGCCTGCTGATTGATCTGCGACAATTGCTCCGACGCGCTCAATCCCTCCTGACTCAACGCTTTCACGCCTTCGCGCACCTGCCCGCGCAGGCCGGCGACGCGAACCATGAAAAATTCGTCGAGATTATTGGCCGAGATCGAAAGAAACCGAAGACGCTCCAGAAGCGGATGGTTTTCGTTGAACGCCTCTTCAAGCACGCGCAGGTTGAATGCGAGCCACGATAACTCCCGGTTGATAAAGCGAGCGGGCGAAGCCGCCAGGCTTTCCGCAATTATCGATCCGTCGTCGGCGGCGGGCATTTCATCAGTTCCTTGAAGCGGAGGCGATAATTTATGCGCTCCAAGCTTCTTCCGAAAGGTTAGCGACGACCTCGCGCGCAAGTTTAAGCCCGATCGGCGCCGCTTTTTCGATCGATGCCGCATCCAGTGCGCCCACAAAAGCCTGCGCGGCGGCGAAGGTCTTCGGAAGGCGCCTCAAGGCGAATTCGACGATCGTGGGCGCGGCTTTCAATTGCCGGTCGCGGAAAAGTTTCAAAATGACGGCGCGCAACAATGCCTCGTCAGGTTCCTGCATTGAAATGCGCGCCGCCGCGTTAAGGCGGGTTTCGAGGTCTTTGAGCCCGTTGGCCCAATCGGACGGCCCGCCGCGTCCGGCGAAAACGATGCGCCTGCTCTCGCCGCGCGCGCGTTCGAACAGCGCGAGAATATCGCCCGGTTCGGCGGCGAGATGAATATCGTCGACGGCGATGATTTCTTCGCCTGCCGCCGCCGCTTCGCGCGTCAGCATCTGAAGCAGGTGCGTCTTGCCCGAACCGTTCGGCCCGCAGATTACGAGAGCCGCCTCGTCAGAAACCTTCCAGGCGTCAAGCATCTCGATCGCGCCCGCGTTCGATGCGGAAACGACGAGCGCCGCGCGCGTCATGCGCGGCGCAAGCGCCGGAAGATCAAGGACGATTTGACGAACGTGCGGCGAGGCTGTCACTCGAACTCTTGCGGCGACGTGTATTGTTCCGCAGAGGCGGGTTGCGGACCGCCGTCATCGTCTTCGCGCGCGGAGCCGAAAAGCCCCCGGCTTTCGGTGCGAAGGAAGCGGCGGCCGCGATACTTGCCCGCGACGCCGGGCGTCGCGAGGAACCAGCGCTCGCCGGTTTCCGTCCAGAATACAACGCCCTGATTTTCCATCGCCACCTGCAATCGAACCGGATCGCCGAATACGCGGACATCCATTTCGGCGCCGCGCCGCGACAGGGACGAGACTTGAACGGAATCGACAAGCGGCGTCGCGATCAGCGCGCTGCGAATGCGCGACCAGTCTTCAATGCGCTCAAAAAACGCCGTCACCGGCAATTTCGCCTCGCGGGAATGGTCTATAAGCGTTCTGCTTTTCCAGCCGCTTGCGTATTTCGCAATCGCGAATTCAATTGACCGCTCAGCCAGCGAAGGAAAATTGCCCGCCGGTTCCGACAGATAGGTCTGCGCCAGCACTTCGCCCGGCTTTGCGGCGAAATCCTCATCCGACTGCGCGTAATTGAAAGTCTGAGACGGCGCACCAGTGTCTTCGAGAGCATCGTCCTCTCCCAGAATGTCGGCGTACTCGACTTTTCCGGACTCACGATATCCGTTTATGAGCCGCACGGTCAGCTGGTTGGCGCCGTCGCGCTGCATCAATCGCGCATGGGCGACGATAATCTGGCTGACGCTGTAACGCTCGGCGATAGCGGCGAGTTTCTCGCTATCAAGATTGAGCGCCTGGCGCGCAGTTATCGATGCGCTGTCCTCAAGATCGCCGAGCGGCGCCGTCATCGGGGTGAGTTCATGCGTATAGGGACGAACTTTCCAGGCCGCCATCCACGGATTGTTGCTTTCCCACAAATATACGCCGCTGTCGGTCTGCAGGACGGGCAGGACAAGAGCGACCCGCGTTTGCGCTTCGCTATAGGGAATGCGAGAGGTTTGAAGCAGCCGCCTCACCGCATCGGGCTTGAATCGATAGGTGATGTAGGCGCGATAACTCGATGAAGACGCTTTCTCGCCGTAAACCTCGAAGCCGGATTCGAGCGCGACGAGTTGCTGGGGCGAGATGACGACCGGCGATTTGCCCGAACCGTCGCCCGCCGCCTGCGCCTGCGCGCCGGTTGCAAGCGTCGGCAGGTAGATCCAGTCCTCCTCCGGCGTCAGCCGGCGCATCAGGATATCCATCGCGTGACGGCGCCCGGACGCCTGGGCGCTATCCTTCGCGGCCGTCGCGGTGGCCCCCGTAGCCTGCACCGGCACCCGCGGCACGACGAACACATCGTCACCGGCGGCCGACGCCGGCGTTAACGGCGCCGCCAGCAAAACGGCGAAGGCGACCATAATGCCCAGAAATTTCATTGAAATTTTTCTCATAACCACGCTGAGCCGACTACTAGGGGGGATTCGACGCCCCCTATATACCCGCCTGACGGGGATCAAGCGACCCCTTGGACCGGGGAGCCTTAATGTTTGGTTGCGCGTTGCGCCGCGGAAGGGCTAGAGGGTCGGCATGAGCGACGCTTACACAAAAGCCGGTGTCGACATCGACGCCGGCGAACGGCTGGTCGATGCGATATCGCCCCTGGCGCGGGCCACTGCGCGAAAAGGCGCGGACGCCGCGCTGGGCGGCTTCGGCGGCGTATTCGATCTCAAGGCCGCCGGGTTCTCCGATCCGCTTCTGGTGTCGGGAACGGACGGGGTGGGAACCAAACTGAAAATCGCCTTCGAGACGGGCGTCCACGCGACGATCGGCGTCGATCTTGTCGCGATGTGCGTCAATGATGTGCTGGCGCAAGGGGCCGAGCCGCTTTTCTTCCTCGACTATTTCGCAACCGGGAAGCTGGAGGAAGGCGTCGCAGCCGAAGTCGTCAAGGGCGTCGCCGAAGGCTGTTTGCAGGCGGGCTGCGCGCTGATCGGCGGCGAAACGGCGGAAATGCCCGGCATGTATCCGGTCGGCGAGTACGATCTTGCCGGGTTTTGCGTCGGCGCGGTCGAGCGGCGGGATTTGATGCCGCGCGAAGTCAAGGCCGGCGACGTCCTGATCGCGGTTCCCTCGTCGGGACCGCACTCGAACGGTTATTCGCTGATCCGCAAGATCGTCGCCGACGCCGGCCTGTCCTATGATGCGGCGGCCCCCTTCGATCCGGACGCGACGCTCGGCGCGGCGTTGCTCACGCCGACGCGCATCTACGTCAAAGCGCTGCTCGATTTGTTGAAAGACGAAGACGTGCGCGGCTTCGCGCATATCACCGGCGGCGGTCTCACCGACAATGTTCCGCGCATATTCACGGACCGGCTCTGCGCCAGATATGACGACGCCGCACTTCGCCTGCCGCCTGTTTTTGCGTGGCTGAAGGACGCGGGCGGCCTTTCGCAGGAGGAAATGCGAAGGACGTTCAATTGCGGCGTCGGCGGCGTTCTCGCCGTGCGCAAGTCAGGCGTTAATCGCATCCTCGATGCGCTGGAAAGTAAAGGCGAGACGCCACGCATTATCGGCGATGTCGTCGAGGCCTGATCGATGACGAAATTGCGAGTCGCAATTCTGATTTCCGGGCGCGGCTCGAACATGAAAGCGCTGATCGACGCGGCGCGAGACGAGCGCCACCCGGCGGAAATTGTTCTGGTCGTCTCAAACAGGCCGGACGCGGGCGGCCTTTCGATCGCCGAAGCGTCCGGCGTTAAAACGCTGACAATCGATCATAAATCCTTCGGCCGCGGCCCTGACGGCAAACGGCTTTTTGAGGCCGCGCTGAGCGAAGCGCTGAAAGCCGCAAGAGCGGATCTCGTATGTCTCGCCGGGTTCATGCGGCTATTGTCGGCCGAATTCGTCGGGGACTGGCGGGGCCGGCTGATCAATATTCACCCATCGCTTCTCCCCGCGTTCAAAGGTCTCGACGTTCACGAAGAAACGCTTCGCGCCGGCGTCAAGCTCGCCGGTTGCACGGTTCATTTCGTCAGTCCTGAAATGGACGCCGGGCCGATCATCGGACAGGCGGCGGTATGCGTTCACGCGGCCGACACGCCCGATACGCTCGCCGCGCGCATCCTCGAGCAGGAACACCGGCTCTACCCCGAATGCGTCAGGCGTATCGCCGAAGGCGAGATCAGCCTCGGCGGCGACGGCCTCGTCCGGATTTCGCAGGCAGGCGGCGGCGCCCTGTCGAACCCCGCGCCGCGCTAAATCTTCGCCCTGAAACGCGCCTCAAATTCGCGAACGCGCGCAGCGTTCGCCCCAAGGTCGGATTTGCCGACGCGAGATTTCGATCGAATGTCGATGCGGGTGGCGCCGCCGTCCACCATTGTAAGGCGCACGACAAAATCGTCCTTGAACCCGAACCAGAATGAAGTCGCGACCGCTTCTATCCGCCAGCCGCCGCCGACGGCGTTATCCGCCGGCCCTTCGGCCAGCACGTCCATCCCCATTGATTTAATGACGGACAAGGAGAGGTCCGCCGCCGTTTTCAGATCGCGCTGGATAACGAGCGGCCTGATATCGGGAAACGCCTCGCGCTGCGCTTCGGCGACTGTTTGCCCGTCGTCCCGGCGCGGCACAGGATCGCCGCCGCGATAGTCGGCGGGATTGACCCGCTCCTGGCCGGCCGCTGCGACGATTGCAGGCGGATTGTCGAAATCCGTCGTTATTTCGTGGATGAACGGATTGCTTTCGATCGCCGCCTTCATTTTCAAAGGAATGACGCCGAGCGCGAAAGCGAAAGCCGCGGCGGCGACCGCCAGAACGCCGGCGCGCGCATTACGGGTGAAAAATCCCGCCGCGCCGAGCGCCAATGACAGGCCCGCAATAAAAAACAAAGGCGATACCGATAGCCCACCGAAAACGGCTTTCGGCGTTGATACCCCGCGGATCATCCCGAGGCCCGCCGCATAATCCCAAAGACCGAACCGAGTACCCGGTCCCGCCGCCAGAATCGGCAACGCAACGATAACCGCCGCCACCGCGACAAGATGAATCGCATGACGCATATTAGCCCTCCAAACTCATTTTGAACCCTTCTAACGACGATTTTCCCCGGCGCCAATCGTCACGGGTTGCAGGCCGCCCGAACCATTCCCATTTTGCTTAAATCATGGAGGCGTTTCATGTCGCGACCAGTTACAGTCACGATTTCTCACGAACTCGGCGCCGACGGCGCCAGGGCGCGATTGCAGGAAAGTTTCAGCAGTTTGAAATCCGCCCTCGGCGGCGGCCTCATGTTCGTATTTGAAGAGACCTGGACAAGCGAAAACCAGCTTAGCTTTGCGGCGAAAGGCCTCGGCCAGAATATCGTCGGCGTCGTCGACATATTTCCGCAACATATAAGAATACAGGCGGAACTTCCGAACGTCCTCGCCGCCCTCGCCGATGTCATAACCGGCAAACTTGAGAAAGAAGGAACGCTCCTTCTCGAAAAACGATAGAGAGCCTGACCGCCGAATGCGAGCCGCGGAAAAAGGCTATTGGCGTACAGATTGATCCGTTCACGTCAGATATTCGCTGTGCGGACGGCGCGTACTCATCTTGGATGGAAAACCATCTGTTTCGCGCTGGCGCGCGGCGCTGCGCCCGGGGGGCGCTGGCCCCTCGCGACATCGGGCGCCGCCCCAAATGAAACCATGTGGTTTCCTTTTGGGGCGGAAAAAGAATTGCAAAAGGCGCTTTCCCCCTGCGCCGGTTTCCCCTATGAGACCCGCTTAACCGAAAAGTTGTAACCTGTTCCCGGACGCTCAGAGCGCCCTGGGGGCGCGCCTGCGCGAGTGAAAATGCCCAAACGCACCGATATCAAATCGATCCTCATTATCGGCGCCGGGCCGATCGTCATCGGCCAGGCCTGCGAATTCGATTATTCGGGCGTCCAGGCGGTAAAGGCGCTGAAAGAGGAAGGTTTTCGCGTCATACTCGTCAATTCCAATCCGGCGACGATCATGACGGATCCGGGGCTCGCGGACGCCACCTATATCGAGCCGATAAACACCACCTATGTCGAAAAAATCATCGCGCGGGAACGGCCGGACGCGATCCTGCCGACGATGGGCGGCCAGACGGCGCTGAATTGCGCGCTCGATCTTGAGCGCGAGGGCATCCTCGAAAAATACGGCGTCCAGATGATAGGCGCGCGCGCCGACGTCATCGAAAAGGCCGAAGATCGCGAATTGTTCCGGATTGCAATGGAAAAAATCGGCCTTGAATCGCCGAAATCATTCATCGCTTCCTCGCCTGCGATAAAAAAGGACGGCAAAACGGTTGGATATGATCGCGCGAGCGGCGTCCATCTGGCGATGGCGGCGCTCGAAGAGGTCGGATTGCCGGCGATTATCCGACCCGCATTCACGCTTGGCGGCACCGGCGGGGGCATCGCCTATAATCGCGAGGAATTCGAGCAGATCGTGCGCGCCGGCATCGAGGCGTCTCCCGTCGGACAGGTGTTGATCGACGAAAGCCTTCTCGGCTGGAAGGAATATGAGATGGAGGTTGTCCGCGACAGGGCGGACAATTGCGTCATCATCTGTTCGATCGAGAATATCGATCCGATGGGCGTTCACACCGGCGACTCGATTACGGTCGCGCCCGCATTGACGCTGACGGACAAGGAATTCCAGATCATGCGCAACGGCTCAATCGCGGTGATGCGCGAGATCGGCGTTGAAACGGGCGGATCGAATGTCCAGTTTGCGGTGAATCCCGATACCGGACGCCTCGTCGTCATTGAGATGAACCCGCGCGTTTCGCGTTCTTCCGCCCTCGCCTCCAAGGCGACGGGTTTTCCAATCGCGCGCATCGCCGCCAAGCTCGCTGTCGGCTACACGCTGGATGAGTTGACGAATGATATCACCGGCGCGACGCCGGCGTCATTCGAACCGACGATCGACTATATCGTCACCAAGATCCCCCGTTTTGCGTTCGAAAAATTTCCGGGCTCGGAGCCTTACCTGACGACCGCCATGAAATCGGTCGGGGAAGCGATGGCGATCGGCCGCTCGTTCCAGGAATCCCTGCAAAAGGCGCTACGTTCGCTTGAGACCGGGCTTTGCGGAATTGATCCCATCGACATTCCTGGACTCGGCGGCGGCGATGACGCCAACGCCATTCGCGCGGCGCTGGCGGCGACGACGCCTGACAGGCTTCGCGTCGCGGCGCAGGCGCTTCGCTGCGGAATGCCGATCGAGCTTGTACGCTCGATTACCCAGTTCGACCCCTGGTTCCTCGAACAGATTGACAGCATCGTCGCGGCTGAACGCGAAACGGAATTGAACGGTCTGCCGGCCAATAAGGAGCGGTTGCGCGCCTTGAAGGCGATGGGGTTTTCGGACAAGCGTCTTGCGCAACTCGCGGGCGGAACGGAAAACGAAGTTCGCGCCTTGCGCCGCAAGCTTGGCGTACATCCGGTGTTCAAGCGCGTCGATACATGCGCGGCGGAATTCGCTGCCAGGACGCCCTACATGTATTCGACTTACGAAACCGCGTTCGGCGATACGCCCGAATGCGAGGCGCGCCCGAGCGCGCGACGGAAAGTCATTATTCTCGGCGGCGGGCCTAACCGCATCGGACAGGGAATAGAGTTCGATTATTGCTGCTGCCACGCGGCCTTTGCGCTTAAAGAACTCGGCGTTGAATCGATCATGGTCAATTGCAACCCGGAAACGGTATCGACCGATTACGACACATCCGACCGGCTTTATTTCGAACCGCTGACAGCGGAAGACGCCCTTGAAATCATTGCGAAGGAGCAATCGAGCGGGGAACTCGCCGGCGTAATCGTTCAGTATGGAGGCCAAACGCCGCTCAAGCTCGCCTCGACGCTCGACAGCGAGGGCGTCCCGATTGTCGGCACGCCTTACGATGCGATCGATCTCGCAGAGGATCGCGAACGTTTTCAAAAGCTTGTCGCCAGGCTTGGCCTCAAGCAACCCGCAAACGCCACCGCCGCCTCGCGTGAGGCCGCCGTCAACGTCGCGGCCGCAGCGGGTTATCCGCTCGTCACCCGCCCGTCCTACGTTCTCGGCGGGCGCGCGATGGAGATCGTTCGCGACGAGGCGTCGCTGCGCCACTACCTTGCGACTGCGCAAATCGAGATAAGCGACGACGAGCCGCTATTGCTGGATCACTATCTCGACAATGCGACCGAAGTCGATGTCGATGCGATTTGCGACGGCGAGGATGTTTTTATCGCCGGCGTTATGGAGCATATTGAAGAGGCCGGCATCCATTCGGGCGATAGCGCATGTTCGCTCCCTCCCTACACTCTTCCCGCGGCGATAATCGACGCGCTTGAAGAGCAGACGAAAAAACTCGCAAAGGCGCTTGGCGTCATCGGCCTCGTCAATGTTCAATACGCAATCAAGGGCGAAGATATCTATATCCTGGAGGTCAATCCGCGCGCATCCCGCACCGCGCCATTCGTCGCCAAAACGATCGGCCTTCCGATCGCCGGCATCGGCGCGAAGGTGATGGCGGGAACGAAGATCGCCGATCTCAAGCTTGAACGCCCGACGCTCGAACACACGGCGGTGAAAGAAGTCGTTTTTCCATTCGCGCGTTTTCCCGGCGTCGATACGGTCCTTGGCCCCGAAATGCGCTCTACGGGCGAGGCGATGGGAATCGATTCAGATTTTGATCGCGCGCGCGCTAAGAGCCTGCTCGGCGTCGGCGCGCGCATTCCGATGGAAGGCTGCGTCTTCATCTCGCTGAAAGATTCCGACAAGCCGCTGATGGTCGGCGCGGCGCGCAGGCTGATCGACATGGGTTTCAGGATTATCGCAACCGCCGGCACCGCCGACTATTTCATATCGCAAGGACTGGAGGTCGATCGCGTCAACAAGGTGCTTGAGGGACGGCCTCATATCGTCGACGCGCTCAAAAACGGTGAAGTCCACCTCGTTTTCAACACGACCGAAGGCGCGCAATCGATTAAGGATTCACGCTCGATCCGCACGACCGCCCTCGCCCAGAAAATACCCTGCATCACGACGGCGACCGGATCGCGATCGACCGTGCGCGCGATCGAAGCGATGCGCGCCGGCGCGCTCGATGTAGCGCCCTTGCAAGACTATTTCGGAAATTAGCGCCTGTGAGCCGAAAAGAGCGGAAATGGCGACAAGCGGGCTTTAGTCCGCCCGCCCGCCCGGCTAGGTTTTCCGCCACGCAAATCTCAAAGATCCGCATGGAGCGGACATTAAGGGGTGACCAGTGAAAAAAACCGATCTGAAACTCGGGGCGGCGCTCGTCGCCCTTGCAGCGGCGGCGAGCCTTGCCGGCTGCGCGGAAAAGAATACGGCGGCTGAAAGTTCCCAACAGACCGCACCGGCGCCGCACGCCGCCTATGGAGACTGGGGCGTCGACACGACGCAAGGCGATCCCTCGGTGCGGCCGGGCGACGATTTTGCGCGATACGCCAACGGCAAATGGCTCGATACGTTTGAGATTCCCGCCGATCTTCCCGGTTATGTTTCCTTTACAAAGCTTCGGCTGGACGCCGAAGCCGATGTCAGGGCGATCATCGAAGAACTTGCGGCGGGCGAGGCCGCCCCTGGCTCGCTCGAACAAAAGGTCGGCGATTATTTCAAGACCTGGATGAATGAAGACGCTGCGAACGCCGCCGGCGCCGCTCCGTTGAAATCCCATCTCGATGCGATTTACGCAATCGACGATCAGGATAAGCTGATGCGTGCGCTTGCAAGCATCGACATGAACGGCCCCGCCGGGTTCGGCGTCATTCCCGATCCCGCCGACACGACCCAATATATCGCCTTTGTCGGGCAAGCCGGGATCGGACTTCCCGATCGCGATTACTATCTTAAAAGCGACGGTAAGTTTCCCGCATACAGGGACGCTTACAAAGCCTACATCGCAAAACTGTTCGATCTCGCCGGCATTGAAGGCGGCGCGGCGAAAGCGGATGCGATACTCGCGTTTGAAACGCAGATCGCCGAAGCGCACTGGACTCAGGAAGACAGTCGCAACATTCAGAAAATCTACAATCCGATGAGCGCTGAAGAACTCAAAAACCTCGCGCCGGAGATAGATTGGAGCGCGATGTTCGATGAAATCGGCCTTTCCTCCGCGCCGACATTCCTCGTCGCCCAGCCGTCGGCGCTGGACAAGGAAGCCGAAATCTTCGCCGCCGCCGATCAGGCGTTCCTGAAAGACTGGCTGGCGTTCCATTTCATCAGCAACCACGCTGAATATCTTTCGAGCGATTTCGACAATGCGAAATGGGAGTTTTTCACCAAAACGCTTCGCGGCGTTGAGGAGAAACGCGAACGCTGGAAGCGCGGCGTCAATCAGATAGACGCATCGCTTGGCGACGCCGTCGGCCAGATCTATGTGCAGAAACATTTCCCGTCATCGAGCAAGTCGGCGATGGACGGACTTGTTCAAAATCTCGTCGATGCGCTTCATGAGCGGCTTGAGCAAAATGAATGGATGGATGAGGAAACGCGCCAACAGGCGCTATTGAAGCTTTCGACCTTCGAGCCGCGCATTGGATACCCGACCAAATATACGGATTACTCAACGCTTGAGATTTCCGGCGACGACCTGTTCGAAAATGCGCTCGCACTTTCCGATTTCGCCTGGCGCGACCAGATCGCCAATCTCGGAAAACCGGTCGATCGCGAACGTTGGGATTATCCGCCCCAGACGGTGAACGCCTCCTACAATCCGCTGCTCAACCAGATCACCTTCCCGGCGGGCATCCTTCAGCCTCCGTTTTTCGATCCGGCCGCCGATCCGGCGGTCAATTACGGCGCGATCGGAGCCGTAATCGGCCACGAAATAGGTCACGGCTTCGACGATCAAGGGCGCGAATTCGACGAAAAGGGCCGCATCCGAAACTGGTGGACCGAAGCGTCAAACGCCGCCTTCAAGGAGCGGACGGACAAGTTCGGCGCCCAGTATGACGCCTACGAACCCGTACCGGGCGCGCATATCAGCGGCGAGCTGACCATGGGCGAAAATATCGGCGATCTCGGCGGGTTGCAGATGGCGTACGCCGCCTACCACCGCTATCTCGACGCCAATTCAGGCGGCGAGGCGCCGGTTATCGACGGCCTGACGGGCGATCAGCGGTTCTTTCTCGCCTGGGCTCAGGTCTGGCAGGGCAAGTACCGGGAGGACGAGTTGCGCCAGCGCCTCGAAACCGACCCCCACAGCCCGCCCTATTTCCGGATCAACGGGCCGGTCCGCAATCTCGACGCCTGGTACGACGCCTTCGACGTGACGCCGGACGACGATCTCTACCTCCCGCCGGAGGAACGGGTGAGGATCTGGTAGAATTTGGGAAATCGGCCGCTTGAAGCGGCGGCCGGCCGGTCCTATCTTGGAAGACATCAGGGTGTGGGCCGCCTGTTTGCGCAGGCGGCCGCACTTTTCTTTTTTTTCAAGGCCCCGCCCCGGGGCCGCTAGGACGACTATTATGGATAAGGTTCCAATGACCCCGTCCGGGCATTCCCGGCTCGAAGAGGAATTGAAGCAACTTAAGAATATTGAGCGCCCGGCCGTCATTCAGGCGATCGCGGAGGCGCGGGCCCATGGCGATCTGTCGGAAAACGCCGAATATCACGCCGCCAAAGAGCGTCAGGGCTGGATTGAGGGACGAATCATCGAGCTTGAGGACAAGTTCACCCGCGCCGAGATTATCGACGTCGCCAAGCTCGCCGGCGATACGGTCAAATTCGGCGCGACCGTCACGCTGATCGACGAGGAAACCGAGCAAAAAAAGACCTGGCAGATTGTGGGAGACTACGAAGCCGACGTGAAATCGGGGAAAATCTCGATTTCCTCCCCTATCGCGCGAGCCCTGATCGGCAAGAAAAAGGGTGACAGCGTCGAGGTGGCCGCGCCGGGCGGGGCGCGCTCTTACGAGATCGGGCGGGTGCAATTCGTATAGGCGGAAAAGCCCGGCTAGCGCCTTGACATAGGCGGGGCCGCGGGTATTTTCCGCCGCTCATTTGGGGTTCCCTGCGCAGGCGCGCGGCCCCAGCAGGAGAATTAAAGGCCATGGCCAAGCCGACCACAATCAAGATCCGCCTCAACTCGACCGCGGACACAGGCTTCTTCTATGTAACGAAGAAGAACTCGCGCACGATGACCGAAAAACTCGTATTGAAAAAGTACGATCCGATCGCGCGCAAGCATGTCGAATTCAAGGAAGGCAAGATCAAGTAAGATCTTTCGCCGCCGGCGAATTTTAAAGCCGCCCCTTTAGTGGGCGGCTTTTGCGTTTTCGGCGCTGCCGGCGGCGTCAGGCCGCCGCCCCCTGCATCACGCGGTTTCGTCCGTTGTTTTTCGCTTCGTAAAGCGCTTCGTCGGCGCGCTTGATCAGGCGCTGGGCCGTATCGTCTTTCAAACCGTCCTCGGTTGAGGAAATGCCGATCGACACGGTTACGCAAACCTCGTCGCGTCCGGCGTTCAGCGTCACCTTTTCCGACGCGACCTGTTGGCGAAGGCGTTCCGCAACGACGCTGGCGAATTCACGGTCGGTATCGGGCATGGCGACCAGAAACTCCTCGCCGCCGTAACGGCAGGCGAGATCGATGCCGCGGATGGAAATCTTGATCCGCTCGGCGATGGCCTGGATGACCTTGTCGCCGATGTCGTGGCCGTGCGTATCGTTGATAGACTTGAAGTGGTCGATATCGAGGATCATCAAGGACAATGGACGACCCGTCCAATAGGCGCGATCGAACATTCCGGTGAGATGGCTTGCAAGATACCGGCGATTGTAAAGACCGGTAAGCTGGTCCGTCACCGCCATTTCAAGGCTCGCCTCGAAGCTGGAGCGAAGCTGGTCGACATAATATTTGCGGCGCAGTTGCGTCGCCACGCGCGCGACAAGCTCATTCCTGTCGACCGGACGGGAAAGGTAATCGTTGACGCCGATATCCAGCGCGCGAACGAGCTTGCGCGTATCGCCCTGCCGCACGACGGCGAGGATCGGCGTCAGGCGCGTTTCTTCATAAGAGCGGATCGTCGAACAAAGCCGCAACGGATCAAGCTTTTCAATCGACATATTGACGATAAATAGATCGAAATCGCCGCTTTTGGCGCGCGTCAGCGCAACGTCAGGTTCGATTTCCACTGAAACGTCGTGCTTCTCGCACAGGAGGCTTCGGATTCGCTCCGCATGGTCTTCCTGATCGTCGATAAGGAAAATTCGCGCTTTTTCATCGTCCGGCTGTTCGGCGAGTTCGGTAACGACGCCCATGGACTTGCCCGTCGCATAACGCATGCGAAGCTCATCGGTCATCATCTTGAGGCGCGTCAAACTCCGAACGCGCGCAAAGAGCGCCACGTCCTCAACCGGTTTCGTCAGAAAATCGTCAGCGCCCGCCTTCAGTCCCGCGACCCTGTCCGCCTGCTGATCGAGCGCTGTAACCATGACAACTGGAATATGAGCGGTTTCGGGCGTCGACTTGATGATGCGGCAAGCCTCGAATCCGTCCATTCCGGGCATCATAACGTCAAGCAGAATTATGTCCGGCTGATCGGCTTTCGCGCGTTCGATCGCCTCTTTGCCGGAATAGGCGCCGAGCACGTCGAAATACTCCGCCCGAAGCTTCGCTTCGAGCAGCTTTACGTTTGGTTCGAGGTCATCGACGACCAATACGCGCGCCGTCATCGGGCCTCCGCTTCATCCCGTTAAACATCCAGGATTAACGCTAGTCCAAATACCTTTTCACTTTCTCAAGAAAACCCGCGACCGATATCGGTTTAGCGATATAGTCCCTGCAACCGCCCGCCCGGATGCGCTCCTCATCGCCTTTCATGGCGAATGCAGTAACCGCGATGATGGGAATATCGGCGAGGTCATCATTCTTAAGAATTTCTTGCGTCACCTGGAGCCCGGATATTTCAGGCAGTTGAATATCCATCAATATCAGGTCGGGCGTATGGTCGCGCGCGGCCGCCAGCGCTTCCGGCCCGGTCCGGGCCTGTACGACATCGTAGCCGTGCGCTTCCAGGAGGTCGGTGAACAGCTTCATGTTCAGCTCGTTGTCTTCCACAACAAGGACCGTCTTGGTCGTCGCCGACAAATCAATTTTTTCCATTGCGGCCATGCCGGAACGTGGCGCCTCAAAACAAATGGTAACCATCGACCGAACTATCGCTCGAAAGGTATTAATCGATTATTTATTGTGCCCGCTCGAACGAAGGGGCTGGCCTTCAAACCCGCTGAAAGGGCCGGAATCTGGGACAAACAGGCGAAACGCCGGCGCTGTGCCTCGACTGCGGCCAAGGGCCGAATCAGTCCCGGGCGGCGTCCTGTCCGGTCTGCGGGGGAAGGCGAATCATTCGCCATCCCGAGCTTGATTCGCTCACCATCGCTCATATCGACTGCGACGCCTTCTACGCCTCCGTCGAAAAACGCGACGATCCCTCGCTCGCCGACAAGCCGGTGATCGTCGGCGGCGAGGTGCGCGGCGTTGTCACGACGGCCTGTTACATCGCCCGAACCTATGGCGTGCGCTCGGCCATGCCGATGTTCCGGGCGCTGAAAGCATGCCCGCACGCCATCGTCATCCGCCCGAATTTTCAGAAATATTCGAATGTCGCGCGTGAAGTCCGCCTGCTCATGCAGAATCTGACGCCGATCGTCGAACCCGTTTCTATCGACGAGGCGTTTCTCGATCTTTCCGGCACCGAGCGCATTCACAAAATGGCGCCTTCGGCGGCGCTCGCCAGATTTCAGCGCGAGATAAAACGCGAGATCGGCATCAGCGTATCGATCGGCCTTAGCTGCAACAAGTTCCTCGCAAAGACGGCATCGGAGTTCGACAAGCCGAACGGATTTTCGATCATCGGCGCGGCGGAGGCGAAAGCGGTGCTCGCCCCCTTGCCCGTTTCCTCCATCTGGGGAGTCGGCGCTGTCACCGCGCGCAAGCTGAAAGAAGACGGGTTTGAAACGATCGGGGATCTGCAACGCGCCGATCCGGCAAGGCTCGCGAAACGATATGGCGAGACCGGATTGCGGCTTGCAAATCTGTCGCTCGGCCGGGACCATCGGCGAATTTCAACGAGCCGCGAGACGAAAAGCGTTTCGTCCGAGACGACATTCAATTCGGACATCAAAGACGTTGACGAACTAAAGTCCATTCTTTGGCGCCTCGCCGAACGAACCTCTGCGCGGATGAAGGCGAGCGGCCTGATCGGCCGCGTTGTCACGCTGAAATTGAAAACGCACGATTTCAAGACGATTACGCGGCGTCACACGCTTCAAAAACCGGCAAACCTCGCCCGGACCGCCTATGACGCCGCCGCAGCGATGCTGGGCGAAGCGTCGGCCGGCCGCGCCTACCGACTGATCGGGGTCGGCTACAGCGACCTGCTAGAAGCGGGCGAAGATACCCAGGTCGATCTGTTCGGCGACGGCGATGACAAGATGCGCCGCGAAGAGAGCGCAATAGATGAAATTCGGCGTAAATTCGGCGATGGCGCCATTGCGCTTGGGCGCAGCTATGCGAAAAAGCCGCTTCGATCGCGTATCAAGGATGATGACGGAGAAAATGATGAGTGAAGTCGCCAAACGCCTCGCCGAACTCGGTCTTGAAATTCCAAGGCCTGTGGCGCCGGTCGCCAATTATGTCCCCTTCGTCGTCAGCGGCCGGGAGCTATTCATTTCAGGCCAGGTTTCAATGGGGCCGAATGGCCTTGTCACGGGAAAACTCGGCGCAGGCATGACGATTGAAGACGGGATCGCTGCGGCTGAACTTTGCGGCGTCAATCTGATCGCGCAGATGAACGCCGCGCTCGATGGCGATCTCGATCGCGTGAGGCGCATCGTAAAACTTGGCGGCTTTGTAAACTGCACGCCCGATTTCACAGACCAGCCCAAGGTCATAAACGGCGCATCCGATCTTATGGTCGCCGTTTTCGGCGACGCGGGACGCCATGCGCGCGCGGCTGTCGGCGCGCCCAGCCTTCCGCTCGGCGCCGCAGTCGAAGTCGACGCCATTGTCGAGATCGCCTGATGGCGGACGGCGGCGAGGCCGAGGGATATTCAGCGCGAATTGTCAGCGCGATCTCCGATTTCGCCGCCGCCGACTGGAACGCGCTGGCGGCCCAAGGTTCGAGTGCGCGCAACCCCTTCGCATCGCACGAATTTCTGTCGGCGATTGAACGGTCGGGTTCTGCGGGCGATGCGGCGGGGTGGACCCCTTGCCATCTGGCGCTCGACAAAAACGGCTCACTTGCGGGCGCCGCACCGGTTTATCTAAAAGCGCACAGTTTCGGCGAATACGTATTCGACCATCACTGGGCCGATGCGTATGAGCGCGCGGGCGGTCGCTACTACCCCAAACTTCTGTGCGCGGCGCCGTTTACGCCGGCTTGCGGACCGCGCTTGCTGTGCGAAAACGCGCAAATAAAAACCGCGCTCGCCCTGGCGCTCACTCGCATCACCAGACAGCTCGGCCTTTCCTCCGCGCATGTAAATTTTATAAGTGAAGACGACGCCAAAGCGCTCGGCGCTGCGGGTTTCCTTCTCCGGCTCGGCGTACAGTACCATTGGTTCAACAGAGATTACCGCACATATGACGATTTCCTCGCGGCGCTTTCATCCAGAAAGAAAAAAGCGCTGCGCCGCGAGAGGAAATTTGCGCGTGACGGATTGAACATTCGCCGCCTTGCGGGGGACGAAATAGACGCTGCGACTTGGGACGCTTTCTGGAGATTTTACCGGAACACCGGGGATCGAAAATGGGGTCGTCCCTATTTGACGCGCGCTTTTTTCGATGAGATCGCCGAAACGATGTCGGAGGAAATCATGATGGTTGTCGCCGAGGCGGACGGAACGCCGATCGCCGGCGCACTCAATTTTATCGGCGGGGAAGCGCTTTACGGCCGCTATTGGGGCCGTATCGCGGATCGTCCGTTCCTGCACTTTGAAGTCTGCTACCATCAGGCGATCGATTTCGCGATCGAGCGCGGACTTGCGCGGGTGGAAGCCGGCGCGCAGGGCGAACATAAAATCGCGCGCGGTTACGAGCCGGTTCTGACTCGGTCGGCGCACTGGATCGCCGATCCCGGTTTTCGAGACCTGCTCGCGCGCCACCTCGACCGCGAACGCATGGAAATCGACTTGGAGTTCGCCGCCCTGGCCGAACATACCCCGTTTAAGGGCGCATGACGGCCCCCGCATTGATTTGCCGGCTGTGAACCGGCAGACTCATGTTTGGTACAAGCCATTGCCAGCGGAGCATTTTTCATGACGCATGCCGGGCGCGCCCTTGTGATCATCCTCCTCGCACTCGCGGCGGCCTGCTCAAAGCCGGGCGGCGGCGGCGATGAAGCCTCGCTAAGGGCGCTTGATGCGGCGTATGTCGCCGCATGGCTTCAGGACGATGCGGCGGCGCAGGAAAAGGACGTTCTGGCGCTGTTCGACCGCAACGCAGTCATAATGCCCGGCGGCGGCCTGCAACCGGAAACAGGCATTTCCAATCTGAAAAAATTCTGGTTTCCGGACGGCGCCTCGCCGATGGTCGTCACTCATTTCGAACATGATGTCGACGATGTGGACGTAAGCGACGAAATCGGCGTTTTGTCCGGTCGATATGCAATGTCATTCACTTATGAAAACCAGTCTATCGCGCAGTCCGGCAATTACCTGATCGTCGCAAGAAACAGCGCCGGCGGTTGGCGTATCATCCGTATGATATGGAACGATAAACCGATGACGGAGGTTTAGGCGGAAAATGTCGCTCGACACTGCATACGACCCGGACAATATCTTCGCCAGGATCATCCGCGGCGAATTGCCGGCGATAAGCGTTTACGATGATGACGACGCTCTGGCGTTCATGGATATATTTCCGCAGACGCGCGGGCATACGCTTGTTATTCCAAAAAAAGCGAGAGCGACGAATTTTTTCGACGCGGATGTCGCCGATCTTTCAGTATTGATTGCGCGGGTCCAACATGTCGCCAGGGGCGTTCGAAAAGCGTTGAAGCCAGATGGCGTGCGTTTGGCGCAATTTAACGGCGCGGCGGCGGGACAGACGGTATTTCACCTCCATTTTCACATCATTCCGGTATTCGAGTCCGAGGGTTTGAAACGCCATGCCGGCGAAAAAGCGGATATGGCCGAACTTGAAGCGCTGGCCGGGCGAATTCGTGCGGCGTTAGGCTGACCGCATGAATTTCGCTTTCCGAAATTCCGCCAGGTCAACTCTTGCGCGCGGCGCACTCGCGTTTGCGTTCATCGCCTTTTCGGCCTCGATGGCGAATGCGCGCCCCTTTGATGAAATAATGACCGAAGCGCGCGCGGCGTTTGTCGCCGAGGACTTTGCAAAGGCTGCGGACCTTCTGGACGAAGCGCAAATTGATCGCCCCTACTCCCTTTATCTGGCGCGCAATCGTATCCTTACGCGCATCCTGACCGATCGCATGGACGAAGCGATCGCAATCGCCGGCGATTTGGCCGGTCGCGGCCTCACGCTCGAAACGCCTCAGAATGAAGCGTTTGACCGGATGCGCGCCGAGCCCGCTTTCGCGCCGATCGCCGAGCGCATGGCGCAAAACGCCCTGCCGATGGGAAAGGCGACACTCGTTTTTGAGGATCCGGCTGACGATCTGCTTCCCGAAGCATTAATTCGCGAAGACGGCGGCCGGTTCCTGATCGGCTCGGTCAGGACCGGCGCGATTGCGCAATCGACGCGTGCAGACGGTCAGCGCGATGTAATCTCCGCGATGGGCGGCGTTTTCGATATCGAACCTGGCGAAGAAGAAATCTGGGCCGCGGTGAACAATCAGATCACCTATTCAAAAGCGGCGACAGAACCGCCTTTCGCGGCGATTGCGGTCTACAATCGCAAAACGGGGGTCATGAAGCGCGAAGTGCGTGTGACGAATGGCGAAACGCTGTTCGGCGATCTGGAATTGTCGAAGAACGCGGACGCCTATGTCAGCGATTCCATCACGCCGCGTATTATGGTCCTGCCGCATGGCGCAGGTAAAATCGAAGACTTTATAAATGACCCGCGCTTCGTAAACCTTCAGGGGTTGGCGCTGGACGAGACGAACGGCCGGCTGTTTGTCGCCGATTATCTGGCGGGTTTGTTCGTTATCGACCTCAAATCCAAAGCGGTCACCCGGATCGCCAATCCTACCGACGCGCATCTTGGCGGCGTTGACGGGCTATACCTTTATAAAGGCGACCTGATCGGCGTCCAGAACGGGACGACGCCGCAGCGCATCATCCGGATTGGACTCGACAAACGGGGAACGACAGCCACGTCGCTCACAATTCTTCAAAAGGCGCTGCCGGAATGGAACGAACCAACGCATGGCTTTGTAGATGGCGACACATTCTACTACATCGCCACTTCGAACTGGCCCGCCTATGACGATGAAGGCGCCCATCGCGAGGGCGCGCGCCGCGAACCGCTCAGGATCATGTCGGTCGATCTCAATTAGGGCTGGCAGGTCCTGTATTTGTCGTTGAGACCGCTTCCCTCACGGATCATCGGCAGGATTTTTGCGATCCGCTTTTCCTTCGTAGCCGATTGCTTTGCAGCGCTCACAAAGTCAGCGTACTCGCGCTGACGCCCGGGTGTAAGCGCCGCAAAGGCGGCGCCCGCCTTTTTATCTTTTGAGAGCGCGGCGGATAATTCCGCCGGCATGACAAGTTTTCTCGCAGGCGCCTTTGCGATTTTCTCGCCCGCCCGCGCCAGCGCCGCAGCCTCCGTCACGTAACTCGCGATGAGCGCCGGCTCAATGTCGCCAGATGAGGACATTCGCCACTGCCTCAACGATTTCGTACGCCCTTCCTGCGCATTGACGAGCTTCTTTCCGGCGTCCTTCAACAACGCGCCCTGAAAGAACCAAAGTCCGAAATAGGATTTGAACGCCCCGACGCCGACAACATTTTCGCCGTCAAGCGTGTAGCAAGGTCCGCCCCATTTCACTTCTTCTTTAAGTTCACTCGATTTCAATATCTTGCGTAGCGATGCAAGTTCCGCTTTCCACATCGGCGCGGCCGAGTAAAACTCGCTGGCGGTTTTTATCTTGCGCACGAAAACCCTCCCCTTTTTCGATCGGGTGTTCGAACGCTGTCAGCCTCGCGTATCGCCTAGCGTTCGACGAGAGCGGGAACGCCGCTTTCCTTTTTCGTCTCATCCGGGAAGAACTCAAATGCGAGCTTTTCAGCGTCGTTCGGGTCCGTCATCACCTTGACGACGCCGCCATATTTGAGTTCGCCGAAAAGTATTTCGTCGGCGATCGGCTTTTTGACGTATTCCTGAATGATGCGCCCGAGCGGGCGGGCGCCCATTTCTTCATCGAAGCCGCGCCTGGCGAGCCAGCGCGTCGCGTCCTGATCGAGTTCGAATGTGATGCCGCGATCGGCGAGCTGGGCTTCAAGCTGAAGAATGAACTTCTCAACGACGCGATCGATGATTTCAGGCGTAAGCCCGCCGAAAGCCACAGTCGCATCGAGACGGTTGCGGAATTCAGGCGTGAACATTCGCTTGATGGCCGCTTCCGTCTCGTCATGTTTCTTGCCGCCGGCGAACCCGATAGCAAAGCGCGATGCGTCCGACGCGCCGGCGTTGGTCGTCATGATAACGATGACGTTGCGAAAATCGATCTTCTTGCCGTTGGTGTCGGTCAGGGCGCCGTTATCCATCACCTGAAGAAGAATGTTGAATATTTCGGGATGGGCTTTCTCGATTTCATCGAGCAGCAAAACCGCATGAGGATGTTGATCGATCGCATCGGTCAACAGGCCGCCTTGATCGAAGCCGACATACCCCGGCGGGGCCCCGATAAGACGCGAAACCGTGTGACGCTCCATGTATTCGGACATATCGAAACGGATCAGTTCGACGCCGAGCAGCAAAGACAATTGCTTTGCGACCTCGGTCTTGCCGACGCCGGTCGGGCCTGAAAACAGGTAAGAGCCGATCGGCTTGTTCGGCTCGCGCAATCCGGCGCGCGACAGCTTGATCGCCGCCGCCAGCTGGTCAATGGCCTGATCCTGTCCGAAAACGACGCGCCGCAGGTCTTCGCCAAGATTCTTCAGCCGTTCCGTATCGCTTTTCGACACGGATTTCGGCGGGATACGCGCCATCTTGGCCACGATCTCCTCGATATCCTCGACGTCGATGATCTTCTTGCGCTTGTCGGCCGGGAATAGCATCTGGCGGGCGCCGGCCTCGTCAATGACATCGATCGCCTTGTCGGGCAATTTCCTGTCCGTCATGTATTTGGACGACAGATCGGCGGCGGCTTTCACCGCCTCCGCCGTGTACTGAACGCCATGATGCTCTTCAAAATAGGGTTTGAGCCCGGTCAATATCTTTACCGTGTCATCGAGCGTCGGCTCGTTGACATCGATTTTCTGGAAACGGCGCGCCAGCGCGCGATCTTTTTCGAAGTGCTGACGATATTCCTTGTACGTCGTCGACCCCATGCACCGCAGCGCCCCGGATTGAAGCGCCGGTTTCAGAAGGTTTGAAGCATCCATGGCGCCGCCGGAGGTGGCGCCGGCGCCGATCAC
>JAGRDS010000024.1 GCA_020446945.1 Parvularculaceae bacterium | reverse complement strand
CTCGACCAGTTGCGCGAGACCTCGAATTCAGGCGTGCGGATCGGCACGACGAAACGCGGCATCGGTCCCGCCTAGGAAGATCGCGCCGGGCGCCTGGCGCTGCGCGCCGTCGATCTTCTTTATACGGACAGCCTGCCGGGCAAGATCGAAAACCTTCTCGTCCATCACAATGCGCTGCGGCGCGGGTTCGGCGCCGCGCAAGTCGATGCGGCGGCGCTCACGGAAAAAATCTGCGATGTCGCGCCGAAAATCGCCCCCTTCGTCAAGCCGGTCTGGAAAATCCTCGACGAGGCGAGGAAAGACGGCAAGCGCATCCTGTTCGAAGGCGCGCAAGGGGTTCTTCTCGATATCGATCACGGCACTTATCCTTACGTCACCTCGTCGAACACCGTCGCCGGCCAGGCCGCGACCGGTTCCGGCCTCGGTCCGCGGGCCGTCGGCTATGTTCTCGGCATCGTCAAGGCGTATACGACGCGCGTCGGCGAGGGCCCGTTCCCGACCGAGCTGGACGACGAAATCGGCGAGCGCCTCGGCGTGCGCGGGCATGAATTCGGCACGGTGACGGGGCGCAAGCGGCGTTGCGGCTGGTTCGACGCGACGCTCGTTCGCCAGTCCCTGAAAGTCGCCGGCGTCGACGGCGTAGCGCTGACGAAGCTCGACGTGCTGGACGGGTTCCGGGAAATCAGGGTTTGCGTCGGATACGATATCGGCGGCGCGCAATACGATTACCTGCCGGCCGGCCTTGATGCGCAGACGAAAGCGCTGCCCGTTTATGAAACGATGAAGGGCTGGGAAGGCTCGACCGTCGGCGCGCGCTCATGGGCGGATCTGCCGGCCGAGGCGGTGAAATATGTGCGCCGCGTCGAGGAGCTGATAGAGCGGCCCGTCGCGCTTGTCTCGACAAGTCCTGAACGCGACGACGTTATCCTGATGAAAGACCCGTTCGAGAATTAAGGAGATCCGCCACGAACGCCGGACGGGAAGTATCGTTTGAATTTTTCGCCGTCGAAGCGGCGCGGGGCGGCTCGCCGCTTTACGCCGCGCTTGCGCGCGAATGTGAAAAGGCGCCGCTCGTCGCCGACATCACGGCGGCGCGGCGCAAGGGGCAGCCGGCGCCCAATCTCCTGTTCGCCGCGGCGCATTTCCTGTTGCTGCGCGGCGCCTCTCATCCCTTGCGCGAATATTTCCTGAGCTGCGGCGGCGTGCGCCCGCCCGACGCGGCCTTGCCCGGCGTTTTTCTCGATTTTTGCCGCGATCATCAACCGGCGCTGACCGCGCTCATCGGCAAACGGGTCACAAATACGAATGAAACCGGCCGCAGCGCGGTGATCGCATCGGGGCTTTCCTATCTTTACGCGCAAATTCCTTGCCCGCTCTATTTGATCGAGCTTGGGCCGAGCGCCGGGCTCAATCTGAATTTCGATCGCTACGCCTATCGCTTCAAGGACGCGGCCGGGCGGCGTATTGGCGACTATTGGGCGCCGTCGGCGCTGACGATTGAATGTCAGCTTGCGGATGAAACCGCGCCGCAGCTCGGGCCCGCGCCGCCGCCTGTCGCCGGGCGCATCGGGCTGGAACTCAACCCCGTCGATCTTGCAAACGCCGATGACCGCGACTGGCTGCGCGCGCTCGTCTGGCCGGAGCGGACCGACCGCATGGCGCGCCTCGCCGCGGCGCTGGAAATTGCCCGCGATCACCCGCCGACGATCCTTGAGGGGGATGCGATCGACCTGCTTGCGCCCGCTTTGCAGCGCGCGCCGTCTAAAGCGGCGATTTGCGTCGTTCATACAGCCTTCGCCTATCAACTGCCGCCGCAAAAGCGCGCCGACATTGACGCCATTCTGGCTGAGGCGGGAAGAACGCTCTCTCTCTTTCGCCTCTTCATGGAATGGGACGAGCGCGATTCCTATCCTCTGCGCCTCGCCAGATACGAAAACGGAAACAGTTTTGTCGAGGAACTGGCGACAAGCAACCCACACGGCCTTTCAATGGCCTGGCGCGGCTGACCTATCTTTTCGGAACCGTCCAGTCCGTCGGCGGAATTTCGCGCCGCCTCAGCCTGATTGCGAGGCCGATCGACGTGCCGACAGCGATTGCGATTGCGAGATCGGCAAACACCGTCAGCGTCAAAGTCAATGCGAACAGCGCCTGATCGGTGCGGCGCATGGTCAGTCTATCGCGCCAGCGGCCGGGTTCGCTCATGTTCCATGCGGTCATGATCAACAGCGCAGCGAGCGCCGGCATCGCCAGTCGCCCGACGAGCGGCGCGGCGACAAGTGCGATAATCAGGAGCGCGATCGCATGAAACATACCGGCGAGCGGCGTGCGCCCGCCCGCTCTCACATTCGTCGCCGTTCGCGCGATGGCGCCGGTCGCGGGAAGGCCGCCGAACAGCGCCGATGCGATATTGGCCGTTCCCTGCGCCAGCATTTCCGCATTGGGCCGGTGTCTGCCGCCGATCATCCTGTCGGCGACCAGCGCGGAAAGCAGCGATTCGATTCCGGCGAGGAAAGCGATGACGAAAGCGGAGGGCAGCAATTGCGTGACTTTCTCGATCGAGAAATCCGGCAGGCGGGGGCGGGGAAGGCCGCGCGGCAGGTCGCCGAAACGCGATGCGATCGTATCGATCGGCTCTGAAAGATGCGGCGCGGCGATCAGCGCGGCGGCGCTGGTAATCGTAACCGCGATAATAAGGCCCGGCATGCGCGGCGCATAACGGCGCAGCGCGACGATCAAAACAATGGTTGCGGCTGAAACGAACAGCGCCGGCGGTGAAAAAGCGCCAAGCGCGTTCCACAGCGCCGGAATCTTCTCGATAAAATCGGCCGGAACCTGTTCGAGCGAAAGCCCGAGCGCGTCGTTCAACTGGCTGGCCGCGATTATGACGGCGATGCCGACCGTGAACCCGTCGACGACCGGCTCGGGCACGAAGGCGATCAGATTGCCGAGGCGGAAATATCCGGCGGCGAGCAGGATCAGCCCGGCGATGAATGTCGCCAGCACCAGCCCGTCATAACCATGCGCGGCGATGACGCCGGCGACGACGACGATGAACGCGCCGGTCGGCCCCCCGATCTGCACGCGGCTGCCGCCGAGCGCCGAAATCAGGAAGCCGGCGACAATTGCGGTTACAAGACCCGTCGCCGGCGGCGCGCCCGAGGCGATGGCGATTGCAATCGAAAGCGGCAATGCGACAAGCGATACCGTCGCGCCGGCCGCGATGTCGGCGACGAGCGACTCGCGCGTCGTCGTCGGCAGCGTTGTCAGGATTTTTGGTTTCACAGAATAGAGGCTCGTGGAAAGCGCGGGCAATTTATAGAGGTTCGATCGCGCGGACAATGACGATCCGCACGCCGCGCGAAATCGCCGAAACAAAAAACCTGTCCGGAACGCAACCGATACGTTCTCCGCCGCTGGACTTTGCAATCGGGTTCCAAAAATTTTTCCGAGAAATCCGCAAACTGTGCGCTTTTACATATTTAGTTCACGGGACATTCAACCGCGTGTCGCAGCGTTGTGTTTCGTCCGCCCCCGTCTTCATATCCGGGGTATGTAATGAGATCCAAGAAATTCCTTCTGCTTTCCGCATCGATAGCGATGACGGGAACCGCAGCTTTCGCCGAGGGGGAAACGCCAGACGACGGCATGGATGTAATCGTCGTTGAGGGAACAAAGCTTCTGCGCAAACGCTCGATCGATCAAAAACGCAACGCCGACGGCGTCGTGGATGCGCTCGGCGTCGACGAACTCGGCCAGTTGCCTGACAAGAATGTGGGCGAATCTCTTAACCGCCTGCCTGGCGTTTCGATGTTGGTCGAAAAGGGTGAAGGGCGATTCGTGCAGATTCGCGGCATTAATCCTTCGCTCAACAATGTCACCATCAACGGCGTGCAACTCGGTTCCCCGGAACAGGAAGGCGGAGGGCGCCTCGCGCCGCTCGACATTATTTCGGGCGGCGTTCTGGGCGGCGTGCAGGTGTTCAAGACGCCGACGCCGGATATGGATGCGCAGGGTATCGGCGGTACGGTGAACGTCGATACGACGATGCCTTTCGACCGCGGCGCCGATTTCTACGGCTATGCGACCGGTCGCTACGGCCTTGAGCAGATCAAGCCCGAAGACCAGGCGTTCGGCGGCCACAATCCCTATTCCTTCGACGGCCTCGTCTCTGGCAAGATCGCCGATGGAACGCTCGGCTGGCTGCTCGGCGCGACCTGGTCGGACCGCGAATATATCTCAACCGGCATTTATCAGGACGACTGGGACGAAAGTTCCGGCATCGGCCTGCCGGTGAATGTGAAGAACAATTACTATGTGATCGGCCGCGAACGCCTCAACATCAACGGGGCGCTCGAATATAGGCCCGACGATCAGTCGCGCTTCTTCGTCCGCGGTTTCTATGCGAAATGGGACGAGTTCCAGCACCGCAACCGTTACGAACAAAACCTTTCCGCCGGCGTGACGCCCGCCGACCCGTCGAGCGGCGTTTCCGGGCCGAACCGGATTGCGACGAATGTCCGCAATCAGGATGTAGATAAAACCCTGTTCTCCGTCGCGGCCGGCGGCGAACGCATGTTCGGCGATGTAACGTTGAGCGTTCTCGGCCAGCGCAACGACAACACGCTGGACGAGCCGTATGATTACTGGGAATGGCGTTCGTCGGCGATTTTCGGTCCAAACGCCTGGGCGATCGACGAACGCGGCGTCGTAACAATCACGCCGGACGCTGCGACGCCGGATCGTCAGGATCCGGGAAATATCAATCTGCGCCGGGTGCGCTTCGCCGAGCGGCGCGTCGACGAAGTCTCCTATATCGGCAAGATCGATCTTCGTTGGGATATCGACGACGACGCCTATCTGAAAACCGGCGCCAAGATCGCCGATACCGATCGCGAACTCGACGACGCCCGCCGGCGTTTCAATCCAGGCGCGCTCAACCTTACGCTTGGAACCTCGCCGTCATTTACAAAAGGCGCCTTCATGAACGATGTCAACGGCGTAGCTGTGCCGAATATATGGCTCGATATCGACGGTATGAACGCCTTCTTCGCCGATCCGGCGAACGCCGGATTTTTCGACGCCGATCCCGATGATGATTTCGTCGCGAGCAACGCCGCCGATTACAAGGTGCGCGAGCGCGTGATCGCCGGATACGTCATGGGCGCGAAGATTATGGGCGCGTTCGAACTTCTCGCCGGCGCGCGCCTTGAATGGACCGATGTGAAAAGCAGCGGAAAGGTTCTCAACAGCGGCATTGCGACGGCGCTTGAAGATGGCGGCGATTATCTTTTCGTCAGCCCCTCGCTGATCGCCAAGATGACGCCGCACGACGATGTCGTGCTGCGCGCGGCTGTGACGCGCTCTATCGGGCGCCCGGATTTCGAAATCATCGCGCCGCGTTCCGCGATAGATGACGATGGCGGGCCGATCGCGACCGTGAGCATAGGCAATCCGGACCTTGCGCCGCGCAAGTCGTGGAATTTCGATCTGTCCGCGGAATGGTATCCGACCGAATTCTCCGTTTTCTCCGTCGGTCTCTTCTACAAGGACATTTCGGATGAACTCGTCGGCGTCACGCGGTCCCTGACGGCGCGGGCCGACATGGACGCAGCGCTCGCAGCGCGCGGGCTGGCCGGCGCGATC
This sequence comes from Parvularculaceae bacterium, assembly GCA_020446945.1. Classification (GTDB taxonomy): domain Bacteria; phylum Pseudomonadota; class Alphaproteobacteria; order Caulobacterales; family Parvularculaceae; genus Amphiplicatus. The sequence continues at coordinate 57,076 of JAGRDS010000024.1, read as the reverse complement.
GACACATCGGCCTTGACGCGACTTGATCTGTCTACGACCGTCAATGGCGCGTCCGCTTCATTGAAGGGGGTCGAGCTTCTGGCGCAGACCCAGTTCTCCTTCCTGCCGTCGCCGATCGACGGGCTCGGCGCTTCAGCGTCGGCGACTTTTCTCGACGGCGAAACCGACCTGCCGACCGGCGCCGTTCCGCTGCTCGGCCAGGCGGACAGCACTTACGCATTCACCGTTTTCTACCAGAAAGGCCCGCTCGACGCGACGGTGAGCTACGCTTACAACAACAGCTATCTCACCGATTTCAACGCCAATTCCGATCTTGTCCTCGATCAGGGCGCGTTCGGGCGCTGGGATGCGCGTCTTTCCTACGAGATAATGAACAACGCCAAGCTGTTTATCGAAGGCGTCAATCTCAACAATGAACCGACAACCGAATTCCAGGGCGGGCGCGATAATTGGAATACGGAATATGAGTATGTCGGCCGCACAATCTATTTCGGTCTCAGCGTCGGATTCGGCGGCTGAGACGATGAGCAATCGTTTCTCAAAATTCGCTTTCGCCATGCTGGCGGGGGCGAGTCTCTTCACTGGCGCCGCCGCGCAGGAAAGTCTTACGGCGACAACCGTAAGGCGCCTCGCGGCCCCCGACGCCGGTCAGGGCGCGGCGTTCGGCGCGCATCATGTCTTTGCGGTCGATAATTCCGTTATCGCCAAACACGATCTGGAAACCGGCGCGCTTGTCGCACGTTTTGAAGATAAAGACCGGCTTCTCGCTCACATGAACAGTTGTCTCGTCGTTGAGGCGAAGCTCATGTGCGCCAATTCAAACTATCCGCAGTCGCCCATGGCGTCCTCGATCGAGATTTTCGACCCCGAAAGCCTGACGCATTCCCAAACTCACAGTCTCGGTCTCATGGACGAGGGCTCGCTGGTCTGGTTCGACCGCCGGGAGGGCGGCTGGCTGGTCGGTTTCGCTCATTATGACGGCGCGCGCGGGGCGGGGTTTAAGGATCACGCCTTTTCATCCGTCGTCGCTTTCGACGCGCAATGGCGGCGCACCGGCGGCTGGGCGTTTCCTGCTGAAACGCTGGCGCGCATGGCGCCGCACGCCGCTTCGGGCGGCGCGGTCGGTCCGGATGGTCTGTTATATGTGATGGGGCACGACCGGCCGGAAATCTACGCGCTCGCCAAGCCGCCGCGCGGTCCGGCGCTGACGCTCGTCGCTACGATCGCCGTCGACGCGCACGGACAAGCCTTTTCCTTCGCGCCCGACGGCTCGCGGCGCATCGCCGCCGTCGACCGCAAAAGCGGCGAGATTTTGATTATCGACCTGCCGCCTGTCGCGACGCACGCTCTCGCACCCGGCCAATTCTTCCGTCGCCCTCCGGCGGAGCGTTGACGCGCGATACGCCGGCTGCGTGTGCGCCGCCAGGCGTTTTCCCCAAAACAGGGGCTTGATTCAAAATGCGTTTGGCCTTTGGATGTCTCCCGTCGCCGCCGCCCCTCACCGGGCGGCGGCGATTTTGGTTTTGGGCGCATCCTGAAAGGGCGGCGCCGGCTCTTTGACAAGTGAATCATCGTTCCGGGCGGCGCGGCTTCTATGCGGGTCGTCCGAGATAAATCGGGCGGCGCCGGACGCGGGATGATCGGCGCCCCGCGCGTTCGCGCGCGCGGCGCATCAGGCCCGTTCGCGGGTTTTCAGGAATTTGACGTCGGGGTTCTTTTCTTCCGCGTAACCCGCCTCCCACGCCGAGCGCGCGAGATAAACGGGTCCGCCGTAACGATCATGCGCGATCGCGGTCTGGTTGAGTGAGGCGAATTTCACGATCGCCGCTTCATTCCCGCCGAGCCAGCGAACGGCTTCGAAACCGCAGACCTCCATCGCTGCGGCGACGCCGTATTCGGCCCGCAGCCGCTCCTCGATAACGTCCAGTTGCAGCGCGCCGACGACGCCGACGTAAAAATCCGAACCGAGCGCGGGCGTAAAGATCTGCGCCGCGCCTTCCTCGGCGAGCGCGATCATCGCGCGCTTCATCTGTTTCGATTTCATCGGATCGTCGAGACGTACGCGGCGGATGATCTCCGGCGCGAAATCGGGAAGGCCGGAAAAGCGGACGCCGTCTTTTTCCGACAGCGTGTCGCCGACGCCGAGCGCGCCATGATTGGGAATACCGACAATGTCGCCGGCGACAGCCTCTTCGGCGAGGTTGCGTTCCTGCGCGAGAAAAAAGATCGGCGCGTTGACGGCGAGCTGTTTGCCGGTGCGCGAATTCTTAAGCTTCATGCCCCGCTTGAATTCGCCCGAACACATGCGCACGAATGCGATGCGGTCGCGGTGATTGGGGTCCATGTTCGCCTGCACCTTGAAGACGAAGGCGGAAACGGCGTCGGTCTCGGGCGAAACGTCGACATCGCCGGCCTGCTGCGGGCGCGGCGGCGGCGCGTATTTTCCAATGTCGCGCAACAGTTCGCGGACTGAAAATTCCTTCAGGGCCGATCCGAAATAGATCGGCGTCAAGGCGCCGTGCGCGTATTGTTCGACATCGAACGGCGCATAGCCTTCGCGCGCCAGCTCCATCTGTTCGCGCGTTTTCTCAGCAAGGCCCGCGCCGGCGATTTCGTCTAGCCTGGCGTCGTCCGGACCGGAAAGCTCGATTGTCTCGCCGAATTTCGAGGCGTCGCCGCCGTCTTCCAGCAGCAGGCGGTTCGTCGCCATGTCGTAGCAGCCGGCGAATTCTCCGCCCGCGCCGATCGGCCAGACCTGCGGGGAAACGTCGAGCGCCAGCTGGTCGGCGATTTCATCGATCAGCTCGAACGGATCGCGCCCTTCGCGATCGACCTTGTTGATGAAGGTCATGATCGGAATATCCCTGAGGCGGCAGACTTCGAACAGTTTACGGGTTTGGGTTTCGATGCCCTTGGCGGCGTCGATCACCATGACGGCGCTGTCGACGGCGGTGAGCGTTCTGTAGGTGTCCTCGGAAAAATCCTCGTGGCCCGGCGTATCCAGGAGATTGAAGATGCAGCCGGCGTGTTCGAACGTCATCGCCGAGGTCGTCACCGAGATGCCGCGCTTTTGTTCGATCGCCAGCCAGTCCGAACGCGCGCGCCGGCGGTCGCCGCGCGCTTTCACCTCGCCGGCGAGCCGGATCGCGCCGGAGAAATAGAGCAGCTTTTCCGTCAGCGTCGTCTTGCCGGCGTCCGGATGCGAAATGATCGCGAAGGTGCGGCGGTTGAGATAGGCGTTCGTCATCTGGTTCAAAAAGGGTTCACGCGCCGGGCTCTGTGCGTGTTCGCGCGCGCCGCGTCAAGGCGAGGCGGCGAAACGGCGAAGCGACAGGAATTCCCATTCGGCGGGCGTCGCCTGGCCGTGCGCCATCGCTGCGATCGCCTCGCCGAGGACCGGCGCGAATTTGAACCCGTGTCCTGAAAGGCCGGCGAGGAAAATGACGCGGTCGCAAAGGGGATGGCGGTCGATGAGAAAATCGCCGTCGGCGCTCATCTCGTAAAGGCAGCGCTGATGCGCGCCCGGCCGGTGGGCGAGGGCGGGAATAAAGCGTTCGAGGAATGTGTCGATCATGGCTTCCTCGCCGGGCGCAGGCGCATCTGTTCGATCCGCGTGACTTGCGATCGCGCTTCGCCGCGTGTGTTCGCCGAGTTTGACGCCGTCGCCGTCGATCGCGGGGAAGCCGTAATAGAATTCGCCGTCCTGCGTTTCGACGCCGAAGGGCGCAAATCCCGCGTCGAGATTGAAATCGCGCGTTGCAGGCTTGCGCCAGAAAACGCTCATCTCGGCTATTTCGATTTTCGCCGCCTCAACGCCGACAAGCGCATTCGCCCACGATCCGGCGGCGATGACGAGCCGGTCGAAAATTTCCTTTCCCTGCGCGGTCCAGATCGCAACGCCGTCTTTCGCCGGCTCCCACCTCGTGACGCGCGTATCGGGCGCAAGGCGCGCGCCGCATTCGCGCGCAAGGCGAAGGAGCGCGCCATGCGCCCTGTCGGAGAGAATGAAGCCGGCGTCCTTTTCGAAAATCGCGTCGAAATGTTCGGGCAGGACGAGATTGCGATGATCGCGTTTTAGCGCCGCCCGCGACAGCCGCTCGACCGGAAGGTCATGCTCGGCGACGGCGCGCGCAAGCCCCGGCATCAGGAAACCGTCAGGCGGGCCCGCTTCGACAACGCCGGTCTGGTGAAACAGCGTTTCGCCCGCCGCGCGCTCCAGGCGCCGCCAGCCGGCGAGCGCGCGTTTGAGGATCGGCACGTAATCCGGACGCTCGAAATAGGCGGTGCGGAAAAGCCGCGTCGGCCCGTGGGACGAGCCTTTGTCATGGCGCAGGGCGAATTGCTCGAATACGGCGGTCTGCGCGCCGGCCTGCGCCAGCGCCAGCGCCGCGCTCGCCCCGGCGAGGCCCGCTCCGATAATGGCGATTCGCATCCGGCCCGCTCCGATCGGTTGAGGCGGCCCCATTCTGGTGCGTTTTCCCGGTTTGACAATCGGTCCGCCCCGCCGCATCGTTAACCAATGGGGGCCGCCGCCGGGGATCAGGTATGGCGGCAGTAGCGAGCAGGGGATATGGCGTCGGGTCAGGTTCCGAAAAAGTGCGAGGGCGCGCGCAAGGGAAAGACTTGCGGCGGCAATTGGTTTCTCTGTTCCAATCCGGAATGCGGGTCTGAGGGGTGCGAACGCGCCGGCTGCGATAATCGCCAGTTCGTGCCCATCCAGAAATGCAAGGATTGCGGGCGCACCTATGAGCGCATCCAGCAGTTTGCCGTTGCGCAGGCGCCGATAGAAGAGACCGGCGCCGCGTCGAGCGTGTCCGGCGTTCGGGTCGCGCTGCCCAATATTGAATTGATGTTCGGCGGAATTCTCGCGCTCGCCGCGATGATCGCCGCGATTGTCGCGCTGAAAGGTTCGATCGGCGCGGCGCCCGGCGACATGCCGGCGCAGGTCCGCACGCCCGAAATCTCGGCGAGCCTTGCACGGCCTCAGGCGTTTTCCGACATCTGCGAATGCTATCGCGCCGGCATGAACCTCGCGGGAACGAACCCCAGCGTTTTGTCGTCGCAATATCGCACCGGCTTCATGCAGTGCCGTTCCGCTTTCGGGACGCAGGGCGGCGAGGCCTGGACCGCCGGGTGGACGGCGCGCACGGAAGGCAAGGTCGTCGGCGCCGGATGCCGCACCTGGCTTAACCGGCGCGGCGGCTAGGCGGCGCCGGTTTTCACCGCGCGCGCCTGCGAATTCGACGCCGCCCTCTTTTTCGCCGGACGCGATTTCGCAACCACCGCGGTTTTCTCCGCTTTTGCGCCCGGCGCCTTCGCGCCGCCGCCGATCGAACCGACAATACGCTGGCGCTTTCGCGCGGCCTGTTCGTTTCTGGCGCCGGCGATGCACGCTTTGGCGCGCAGCCTGAAATCGTTGAAATGGGCGGCGCTGACGAAAGCGCGTTTCGGCAACGCGATCGCATCGCCCGGCGCGATGACGAGATATCCGAACCGGCGGCTTTCGACATATCCCCCGATCGCGGACCAGCCGATCAGCTCGCCCGCTCCGTGACGCTGGCGGCGAACGCCTTCGCGCGTCAATTGAACGCTGACGAGATCGGATTGCGCGTAAGGCCAGGCGGCGTCCTTGCGGAACGGAAAATCCGCGCCGCGAAACAACTGCGAATTGCGATGAAAGACGAAAATCGCAGCCGCGAAAAAGGCCGCCGCCATGCCGGCGTTTACAAGTTGCGAGTGCGCGAATGCGGAGACCGCCAGCAAAAGCGCAAGCGCTGAAAACGCAAGAAAGAGATACGCCGGCCACAGGCGCCAGTTGTAAACGCGCCGAAGGAAATGCAAGCGGCCTTCGCGCCGCCGCAACCGCAGTTCTTCATAATCAGCATAATCGGCCGGCGTCGATTCAAAAGTGACGCTTAGCGGCGTCGCACTGTTGGCGAGTTCGAGCGGGCAAGTTTTGTCAACGGATTTTTCGTGCTTCACCAACAATGAATCGCCGAACTGGCTGTTCGGGAATACGTTCTTTGGAATGAATTCGAATGCGCCGTCCTTGCGCCTGAAAATTATGTTTCGCCGATTGTTCTCCATCGCGCTGAAATTCGCCCAGCAGATTTTCCTGACCGAATGCGCGCTTTTGATAACGAGCATTTCCGGCGCGAAAATGTATTCGAAGCGGCCGGTCATCAATGCGTTTTGCAAGAATTCATCGCGCCGGATCGCCGCTTCTTTCCGGCGCTGGCGCAAGATCGCGACGGCAAGCGAAATCGCCAGAACAATAATCGCCGCGCATGCGCCGAGGTCCATGAACGGGCCGGGCGCGCCGCGCATCGCCGACAAGATCCCGGACGCCGGCGTCGAGGCGTTTGACGCGGCGATGGCGTTTATCGCACGCCAGCCGAAAAAAACAGCCGCCGCGGCGCACACGGCGAGCGAGCCGAGCGAGAACGCAAGCGATTTTCTCGCCGCGCCGCGCCGGCGTTCGGTTTCCTCGAACAGCTCGGCGATATCCTGATGATCAATATCAACGCGCATTTGAAACGCCCTTCGCGGAACCCTCAGAGTCACGTGAAATGAGCGTAATTCTCCATAAGAAACCCCGCGCAATTTTAGCCTAATGCCGGCGATGCGCCGCGCCGGCGCGCCGATAGAATTTATCCTTGTTTTTATCGGCCGGTATTTACCCGGGCGATCGCGTTCGCCGGTTTCGGCGGGGTGCGCGGCGGCAACCGCGCCGCCTTGCGAAAGCTCGCTTCGGCGAGTTCGGCCGCTCTTTCCCAGGTGAATTTTTTCGCCTGCGCGCCGGCGCGCGCGCGCATCGACGCCCATTCCTTCGGGGCGTTCAAAAAGTCCGTCACGCAGGCTGCGATTTCGTCTTCATTGTACGGATCGAAAAATTTGCCGCCCTCGCCGACGATTTCGGGAAGGCTGCTGATATTGCTGGCGAGGACAGGCAGGCGGCACGCCATCGCCTCGACGGCCGGCAGGCCGAATCCCTCCCACAGCGAGGGGAAAACCATCGCGTCGGCGGCGTTGAACAATTCCGCCAGCGCCGCATCCGGAACATAACCCGGAAACTTGACGCATTTCGACAAAGCGGCGTCATCTTTGACAGCGCCGAGCAGTTCGGCGCGATTGTCCCAGAAGCCGCGCCCGGAAAGATCGCCGACAACGACCAGAACGGCGTCGGCGCGCGCGCGCGCGACTTTTTTCATCGCGTTCAACAGGGCGAGGACGTTTTTGTGCCTGTTGAATCCGCCGACATAAACAAGGGTCGGCGCGTCGGCGGGTATATCGAATTCTGCGCGCACCCTGGCGCGGTCGATATCCATCGGCCTGAACGCCGCGTCCGGTCCTTCGGTTATGATGTCGATGCGCCCGGCGGGGATTTTCAGGATATTTTCAAGATCGCGCGCCGACGACGCGGAAATCGTCATGGCGCGCGTCGATTGCAGGCGCGCGGCGGCCGTCTTCACGGACCAGAAAAACGAATTGAGGCGCGAGGGAAAGATGAGCTTTGGAAAACGCTCCGCCGTGGCGTCGTGAAAGCAGACGACGCAGGGCGTGCGCGCGGGAAGCGGATAATACGAAAACACCGCGGGATAGAAAAAGACATCGAATTTCGCCGCCGCCGCGCGCCGCGCCGTCTTCAGCATTCGCAACGGAGAGCGCGTGGCGTCGGCGGTTTTAGCAGACGATGCGTCCAGATCCGCGCTGATCGCCTCCACCCCGGGCGGCGGCGCGAATTCGGGCGGCCGGTCGAAAACCAGCGTATACCGAAAATCGCCCCTGCGCGCGGCGAGCGCCGTTATCAGGCTGCGCGTGAATCGCCCATAGCCGCGGTCATTGGTCCAGCACGTCGCATCAACGCCGATATGGATCATGTCCGCAATGCCGCCGCCTCCGTTCCGCTGCGAACCTAGACACAGTCGCCTCGTTGCGCCAACACGTGTTTGGCCCCGCCGCGAACGCCGCTAGGAATTGCGGCGCCTCCTTTGCGTCAATCCCGCTTCGCGTCAATATGGAATACGATTTTGCGCATTTTGATGTTCTGTACGAAATTCGGCGTCGGGGGCATCGCCCGCCATGCGCTCGAACTTGGCGCGTGGCTGCGCGAACACGGTCATAACGTGACCTTCGCCGGCACGCCGGGGCCATGGCGCGGGCCGGATGTCGATCCTGAATTTGTCGCGATCGGTTCGCAGGAGGTCTCCGGCGGAGATCACGGCGCTGGCATGATGAGCCGTCTGTCGGCTTTGGCCAAAAGCGCCGCGACGCTGCGCAGGCATCTGGCGCGCAACCCGGTCGATCTCATTCACGCGCATGAATCGGCGCCGGCACTGATTTCGAAACTGGCGACGCTGGGCGGGAAAACGCCGATCGTTTTGACCTTTCACGGCGCGGAACCTTCGCGGATGAAGCAATACGCATCGATCGCGCGCGGCTGCGCGAGCCGCGTCATTTCCGTCAGCGAGAACGGGGCGGACGAACTTGTAAGGCTCGGCCTGCCGCGCGCGCGCGCCGTCGCCATCGGGCTCGGCGTCAAACCGGCGCCCGCTATCGACGAGGCGCGCGTCGCCGAATTGCGCAGCCGGTTGCTTGGCGAGGACGCAAGCCGGCTCGTCGTCACCGTCGCGCGGCTGACGCCGCAAAAAGGCGTCGAGACGCTGATCGACGTTTCGAAGCGGGTGCGCGAAACCGCGCCCGACATTCGCTTCGTCGTCGTCGGCGACGGACCGCAGGAAGATGAGTTGCGCGCGCTCGCTGAAAAAGAGAATGCGCTTGACGGACTTCATTTCGCAGGTCGAAGCGAGACGCCGCATCTTTATCTCAACGCCGCGGACGCTTTTCTCCTGACATCGCGCTGGGAGGCGTTGCCGTTTACGATCGTCGAGGCTTATCAGGCCGGGCTGCCGGCGATCGCGACGGATTGCGGCGGCGTCAAGGAACTCATTTCGCCGGAAACCGGGCGGGTCACGCCGATCGGCGATGTCGAAGCGATATCCGCCGCCGTCCTTGAAGTGGTGAGGAATGACGAGCTGCGCCGACGGATGTCGGCGGCGGCGCGCCTTTTATTGCGTGAGGACCGGTTCAAGCCGGAAGTCATGCATGCGCGCGTCGAGGCGCTTTACCGCACGCTTGTCTCCGAAAGCTGATCTTTCGAACGGAAAAGCATGACGCGCCCGTCGCCGAGCGAGCCGGGCCATGCGCCGGCGACTTCGAAATCGCGCTGCAATACGGCCCAGATGTCGGCGTTCGCCCGCGACGTTCTGGCCGGGAAGGCCGATACGACCCAGATATGGCCGTCAGTCGGTTTAAGCGCCGCGATATCAGATGCGGCGTAGAGCCGTTTCCAGTCCTTTTCGTAGAAATTGAGGTACGGAACATAAGCCCAGCCGACGACGCCGACCGATACGGGTTCGGCGCCTTGCGCTTCCAGCATTCTCAATGGCGCTTCGAAATTCTGTTTCGGCATCGTGTAATTGCGCAGCGCCATCGTCATCGATGCGGCCAGCATCGCGGCGGCGCCGGCGAGGAACAGCGAGCCCGAACTTGCCTTCAACACGCCGCGGCGCTCCATCCAGGGCGCGATAAATGACGCCAGAACGAACGCGCCCTCGGCGATGAAAACACTTGCAAAGGCGAATTCGTTGAAAAAGAAGCGCGGCCAGACGCGCATCGAAACAATCGACAGCGCGATCAGCGTGACGGGAATCTGCAAGATTGCGACAAGAACGAACGCCGGCGCGCGTTTCCACAGCGACACCCCGCCGACAATCATGACGACGGTCGCCACAGGCGCGGCGACAGCCATAAGCGCTGAGCCGCCGATGATGGTTCGAAACCCCTCGGCGACAGACCAAAGCGGATTTCGGTATTCCGCCATAACGTCGATATCAACCGTGTCGTCGACCGCGCCGATGAGCGTCGCCATCTGCGAAATGGCGGGCAGGCACAAAAGTATGGTGATTGCGCCGCCGAGCGCGAAACCGAAAAGCGGCGTCCATTGCGCCGCGCCGGCGGGCGCTGCAAGCGCCGACGGGAGAAGGCGCGGAAAACGCCTCGCCGCAAGCGTCGCGATCCATGTCAGGCCGAGCGCTGCAACGAAAAACGCTGCGGTGAGATGCGTGTACATCGCGCAGGCGAGACAAAGCGCAAACAGCAGCCAGCGCCGCCAGTCGCCGCTTTGTCTGTTCGCTTCGAAAGCCGCAAGCGCGGCGAGCGACCAGAACATAAGCTCGGTATAGCCGCGCGCATTCTGGGTGAACCAGATATGGTGGTACGAGACGGCGAGCAATGCGGCCGAAAGCAAGGCGACTTTCGGATCGCAATAGCGCCGCGCAATCCGCCAGACGAGCCAGATCGATCCGACGCCGAACAACAGCGCCGGAAATCGAAGCGACCAGGGCGATTCGCCGAAGGCCAGCACCGACAGCTTCGCCTGGATGCTGTAAAAGAGGTGATTGTTGAACGACGAATAATCTGCGATCACCTGGGCGAACGGCGCGCGAACGTAGTTGATGACCGTCGCCATCTCGTCGAACCAGAGCGGGCTATCGAGTTTGTACACGCGAAGCGCCGTCGCCGCGGCGAGAATGAAAAATATCGCCCGGCGTTCCCATGGCTTGACCGCGTTGACGTTCACAGTTCCTCCCCGGACGATCCGGCGTTGCGGTGAATATACGAATTCGCCGATAAGCCCAAGGCGAGGGCGTTAACCTGTTTTCGCAGGCGCGGGCGGGCGCCTATCTTGCTTGACGCGCCCATCCTGCACGAAGCGCATGCGAAAAAGGCGCCGCGCCTGAAATTTTTCGGCGACGCGCCCATGGAGGAGAACTGGATAATGACGGATGCGGTCGATCCCGAAATTTCGGTCGTCGTAACGGTTGTCGACGGGGGTGAGGCGCTGCGACGCTGCCTAGATGCGCTCTCCTCCCAGGAGCGCGCGCCCCGTCTTGAAGTCGTTATTCCCTATGACGACACGATGCGCGACGTTGGAACTCTCGCCTCGCGCTTTCCGGATTTCAGGTTCCTGGATCTCGGACGGCTGGCCGAAAGCGCGCCGCGCAATGAATTTGAAAAGCACGAGCTTTATGACAGGCGGCGGACCGGCGGACTGAAAATCGCCGCAGCGCCCCTTGTCGCGATGATAGAAGATCGCGGCGCCCCGCGCGCCGACTGGGCGCGCGCCATGGTCGATGCGCACGCGCGCCACGCCGACGCCGTGATCGGCGGCGCGGTAGAGAACAGGCCGAGCGATCTGAAGCGCTGGGCGATATTTTTCGTCGATTTCAGCCGCTATCAGGCGCCGTTCGACAATATCCATCCCGAATACGTCACCGACACGAACATCTGTTACAAGCGCGAAGCGCTTTGGGAAGTCAGTTCGGTCTGGGCGTATAAATATCAGGAGGCCGCAGTTAACTGGGCCCTGCGCGACAGGGGTTTTGCGCTTCGCCTCGATCCTGCGCCGCGCACCGTTCAGTCGCGCGGGCCGATCGGCTTGCGCGCCATGGCGGGCGAACGTTTCAACTGGGGCCGCGTTTACGGCGAACAACGCGCCCGCTCGGCGCCGTTCCCGGCGCGGATCAAATGGATGGCGATGACGCCGCTCTTGCCGCCGCTTTTATATTTGCGCCATTTCGGCAAGCAATTGCGGGTGAAGCGGCATATCGGCGCCTTCCTCGCTGCGACGCCGATTACGCTTTTCCTGGTGACTTTCTGGGCGCTCGGCGAGTTGCGCGGTTATCTCGATGCAGGCGGGAAATCCGGCTAGCGCACCTTGCTGAGCGAATCGCCGGCGCCGAACCAGTAGCCGACAATCTCGCCTGCGCCCCAGGAGCAGGTAAACGCGGCCAGCATCGGCAGCGACGGCCAAAGCCGGTTCAGATGGCGCCCCTTTTTGACGATGCGCCGCACCGTGCGCACATACATAAGCGCCGGCAGGATAAAGGCCGCGAAACCATAGGCGATGCGCACCGGCGTCGCTTTTTCCCTGACGCGCGCGCCGGCGTATGAGCGGGCGTAGAGATAGCGCTGCGACATGTACAGGCCGAAAGTGTAATGCATTTTATGATCGACGATCAGATCGGGCAGAAGGGTCAGCTTCACCCCGTCGGCGCGCATCGCGTCATGCAGACGGTTTTCCCATTTTCCTTCGGCGATGACCGATTGATACCGCCTCAACACATCGGTTCGATAGGCGACATTGTTGCCGGGAAGCCAATCGCTTTCCCCGCCCGGCAGCGGAGGGAGCGTCGCGCTGTACTCGCAAAGAAAAGCCGCCCAGTCGACCTGCGTTTCGACGGCGGCGTTCTCGATCGGGCCGCCGACGACGTCGGCGCCGGCGGCGATCGCGTCCTTCATGCGTTTCGCCCAGTCGTCCGGAACGATGACGTGATCCTCTATGACCGCGATTATCGGGGCGCTCGCCCGGGCGAAACCGGTCTCGCGCATTTCCGGTATGGTGGCGCTGGACGGTGACGCGATGATAATCGCAGCTGGAAACTCCTTCGCGAGGATCGCGCGCGCCTCGGCGCCGATGCGCTCGACCACGATGGCCTCGACGCTCGCATCTTTCTGGCCCGCAAGCGCGGAGAGTGCGCCGCGAACGTCGTCGAGGCTGTTTACGAATGGGACGATGACGGAAATCTCGGGAGCGCTCACGGTTTCTCGCATATAAGGGGCGCCCGCCCCAAGCAAGGGTTGCGCCGAAAACCCTCCGCGCGCGGGCCTTTGCGCGGCGATTACTTGTTTTCTTAATCATTTTGTCCGAATCGGGGACAAACAAAAGCCTCGCTGACAGGAAATTCAAAATGAGATTCGGATTGGTGGGAGCCGGCAAGATCGGCGCATTGCGTGCGACGGCGCTCAAGGCCCAGTCAAACGCCGAGCTGGTCGCGGTGTTCGACGTCAACAAGGACGCAGCCGCGCGCGTGGCCGCCGGCGCGCCGGTCTTCGACAATCTCGAAGCGTTTCTCGCTGCGCCGATGGATGCGGTCATCATTTCGACGCCGCCGCACCTGCATGAAGAAGCAAGCGTCGGCGCGTTCGAACGCGGACTTCATGTCCTGTGTGAAAAGCCGATGGCGAGTACGGTCGAGGCGGGGCGGCGCATGGTCGAGGCCGCGCGCAAGCATGACCGCGTTCTCGCGGTCGGATTCAATTTCCGTTATTACCCGTTCGTCAAATTCGTGCGTGAGGCGGTCGACGCCGGAAAGATCGGGCGCGTCGATCATGTCCGTCTGTTCGGGGGGCATGACGGGCTGCATAATTTCAGCGCCGACTGGCAATACAAGATGCCCCATTCAGGCGGCGGCGCGATGATGGACATCGGAATTCACCTGTCCGATCTCGCCCGCTACTTTCTCGGCGAAATTACGCGCGTCAGCGGCGTGATGAGCGAAAACGTCTACAAGCTTCCCGGCTCGGAAGACAACGCGATGGCGATTTTCGTCAATCCTGACGGCGTCGCCGCGACCTATCATGCGACGTGGACGGAGTGGGACGGTTATGGCATCGCCGTTGAGGTCTATGGCGAGCGCGGCATGGTGCGCGGCTCTTACGCGCCGATGAAAAACCTATTGATCGAAAAGGATTCGCCGACGGGCGCCGCCAGGCGCACAGTCAAACGCTATCCTGAGATCATGCTGCGCGAGAAACTGAAATCCTGGACCAGCACGGCGCTGATCACTTTCGAAGAGGAAGTGCGCGATTTTATTGCGATGGTCGAGGGAAAAGCGGGCGTCGCGCTCGCCGACGGCCGGGCCGGACTTCGCAGCCTTGAAGTCGCTGCGGCGGTGCGTGAAAGCACCGCAAGCGGGCGCACGATCGACTTGCCGCCGCTTCGCTAGGCGCGCCTGCTCGTTCAGAGCGCGCGCTTTAATCGCGCAGCCAGTGGGTGACGTCGCGGCCGATCATCGGGCCTAATGCGTTGATCTCGTCGCCAAGCGCCGCCTTGAGACGCCTGCGCGCGGCCGCAGGGCAGGTTTCTTTCGTCATGTTCCAGCCCGAAATCGCATCGCGAACGCGCCGGCGAATATCGGCTGGAATAATGCTGAACAGTTTCGACGCCGGCGTCGGTTTCATGATCAGGTCTTGAAACGCCTTGTTTCGCGGCACGCCGCCGGCGTTCGGCCGGTATTCGATATCGGGAGAAAACTGATCGTCAACGCCGATAAAAGCGAATATCTCCTTCAGCACTTCGAGCGGCCTCTCCTCAAAATCTTCATAAAGATGGATTTGCAGCTGCTCGCGCGGAAAAGCGTCGAAATAGGCTGAAAGCTGTTCGGCGTAGCGGGGAAAGCGGGCGTAATGAAACATCGGCTGCCATCCGGCTTCGACGCGGGACTGCTCCGCATCGAGGGCGGCGTTGAAATCCTCAAGCGGCTCCAGCATCTGGCGGCGCGCATACAGAAAATGCGAAAAAGCCTGATCGATCGGATTGCGCAATATCGCGATCAGTTTGACGTCAGGAAGTTTCGCCCGAATGCGCTGTGCGGTTCCCGGCACGTAAAGATAAAGCGGAGAGGCTTCGCCGCGCGCTTTTTCGCTTCCGGCTTCACCGAAAAGCGCTTCGTAGTCTTCAAGACGGGTGATCGAATTATTGACGTATTCGGCGCCCGGCCCTGCGCAATCGGGCGTTCGCCCTTCATAGGCGAAAAAATTCGTCTCTTTGGCGGGGCTCATGAAAATTTCGGGATGCTGTTTCAGGTAGGTGTAAAGGCCGGTCGTGCCCGACCGCGAGGCGCCGAAAACAATGAATGTCGGAGCGTTGCGCATCATCTGTTTTTCTCCTCCGGGCGGATCGCCGACCATCGGCGCAAGTTCGTTGTTTCAAAAACCGTTCCCGCGGCGACGGTCTATGGCCGGTTTAACGCCGAATTTCGACCCGATGGGAAAAGTTCGGCTTATGGCGCGGTGCGCGGCCGCGGGCGTTTAAAAAATCCGGGCGCGGATATCCCTGCGCTGAAAGGCGCGCATTCCCGCCAGCGCCGACAGGCGCAGGGATTGGCTAACCGATTGAAATTACGATATGATTTTGAGAATCTAGAGCAGGAACCCGGCCGTCCGCCGCGTCGTTTGGAAATTGGGGAGGGCGCGATCGTTCGCCGACGGTCCGCCATATCGATCGTGATCGTTGCGCGGTCCGCCGGGGGCCGGCAACTGGCGATGGAAGGCTGGCGCAACTGCGCGCTCCGTTAACTATTAATCGGAAAACCGAGCCGGGTTTTTGGCGCAATGCTTGCTTTCCAGATCGCGTCATTGACCTTGAAGAGCGAATTGGATGAACAAGCCTGTAACTCGAGAAACGACGGAAATTGCGGGAACTGTTTCCATGGTTAGACAACTGACGATCGTCGTGCCGGCCTATAATGAGGCGCAGGCGATCAGCCAGACCATGTCGGCGCTCAAGCAGATGCTCGACAAAGCGGGCATAGACGGCGAGATTCTTGTCGTTGACGACGGCTCGTCCGATGGAACGGGCGACGCCGCCGAGGCCGCCGGCGCGCGCGTGATCAAGCTTGACCGAAATTCCGGCTACGGCTTTGCGCTGAAAACCGGGATCGCCAATTCAAGCTCCAAATTCGTCGCCATTATTGACGCGGACGGCACCTATCCGGCTGAGAAGCTTCCCGAGATGCTTGAGCTTTGCGCATCGGCGGACATGGTTGTCGGCGATCGCGGCGCGGCGATGAAAAATGTTCCGTTGATCCGGCGCCCGCCGAAATGGGTGCTGAATACGCTGGCGAACATGCTGGCGCGGCGCAAAATTCCCGACCTCAATTCCGGCCTGCGCGTATTCAAACGTTCCTCGCTCGAACGGTTCGTGCAATTGTTGCCTGACGGCTTTTCATTCACGACGACGATTACGTTGAGCATGATCTGCTCCAATCTTCGCGTTATTTATACGCCGATTGAATACAACAAGCGCGTGGGCCAGTCGTCGATGAGGCCAACCGCGTTTTTCACCTTCATTCTCCTCGTTCTGCGAATAATCGTGTTTTTCCAGCCCTTGCGCGTGTTCATGCCGCTGGGCGGGGTTTTGTTCGTATTGGGAGCGGGCAAGGCGATTTACGACATTTCAAAAATGAACCTGTCCGAATCGGCGATTTTTGGAATTCTGGCCGCGCTCGTCGTCTGGTCGCTCGGGCTCATCGCCGACATGATATCGCGCCTGCATCTGAGACCGTCGCTTAACGGCGAGTGAAATGAGCGCGCAATCTGAAACGGCCGCGACGAGCAAAGGTTGGACGACCCGCCTTTTTCGAATCGGCTTGTCGGTCGCGATTCTTTTCGTCCTGTTCAGATTCGTGAATGCGGGAGACCTCCTGGCGCGCATATCGAAAATTTCTCCGCTCGTCTGGATTGGCGTGTTCGCCGGTTTCCTGCTCGGGCATAGCGCAGCGGCGGCCAAATGGCGGTTATTGATCGGCGGCGATACGCCTTACCTGCGTGCGCTTCAGGCGCATTTCGCCGGGCTTGCGGCGAATATCGCGCTGCCGGGCGTTGCAGGCGGCGATGTCGTACGCGCCGGGCTCGTAATGAAAGGGTCGGATCGCAAAACCGCTCTGGCGCTCGGGTCTCTCGCCGACCGGCTTATCGACACATGCGTACTCCTGGTAATCGCGGCGTTGGGCGCGGCCTTGCTGGGCGCGCGCGCCGGCGTCGATCCGAACGGGTTGATGCTGGCCGGCGCCGGCGTCGCAACAGCCGGCGTCGCAACGGTTTTCTCGCTTCGCCCCATTGCAATGCTGCTGAGGTCCAAAGCGCCCGGCGGAAAGATCGGCGCGATCGTGCGCGATATCGCACAGGCGCTGGACGAGATCGCAGGCAGGAAGGGCGCGCTATGTATCTGCATTGCGTTGTCGTTGGCGATCCAGCTTTCTTTCGCCGCGATGAATGGCTTGATCGCGCATGATATCGGCGCCGGGACGCCGCTCGCCGTCTGGATATTCGCCTGGCCGCTTGCGAAACTGATCGCTACGCTTCCGATCAGTTTCGGCGGCCTCGGCGTGCGCGAAGTGAGCATTGCAGGGTTGACGGCGCCTATGGGGTATGACGCATCGAGCGTGATTGCGGCATCCCTGATCTGGCAGTCGGTTCTCTATGCGGGCGGGATTGCAGGCGCAATTGCGCAGGCGTTCGGATTACGCGAATTGAAAAGGGGCGCGGAAGCAAATCATGGATGACGCCCGCAGACATTCGGAAAGTCAGGACGCGAACAGTCGCGCCTTGCCGAAAATCGCGGTCCTTGGCGGCGGACCCGCAGGGCTCGGCGCGGCGTGGAAACTCGCCAAACATTCGAAGGCGCAAGTTGAATTGTTTGAAGCGGGCGAGCGCCTCGGCGGTAATGCGGGCAGTTTCGACGCCGACGGCGTTCGTTGCGATTTCGGCAGCCATCGGCTTCATCCGGCGTCCGATCCCGAGATTCTGGCGGATATCAAATCGCTGTTGGGCGATGATTTGCTGTTAAGGCCGCGCCATGGGCGAATTCGCCTGAAGGGATCCTGGATTCATTTCCCGCTGAAACCGGTCGATCTCGCGACACGTATGCCGCCGCTCGTTTCGGCCTCCCTGTTTTTTGACGCAGCGACCGCCAAAATGCGCGCGCCGCGCGTCGAAGTCGAGACTTTCGGCTCGGTCATGTTGTCCGGCCTCGGACGGTCGATGTGCGACTGGTTTTATTTTCCCTATATGAAGAAATTGTGGGGGCTCGATCCGGATGAGCTTGCGCCGACGCTGGCGAAGCGGCGCGTTTCGGGAAGCAGCCTGCCTAAACTTATCCGGAAAATCTTTGCGTCGCTGCCGGGATTGAAATCGCCGGAAACGGGCAAATTCTATTACCCGCGCAACGGGTTCGGCGCGATTTGCGACAAAATCGGCGAAGCGGCGGCGAATGCCGGCGCGACATTATCGTTGAATTCGCGCGTTGAAGGTATTGAAATCAGCGACGGGCGCATCAAGGCGATAAAAACCCGGTCCGGCGAGAGCGTCGCAACCCATCAGGTCGACGCCGTCTGGTCGACATTGCCATTGACCGTATTGGCGAGGGCGGCGGGAGAGGGCGCGCCGGAACATGTCCGCCGCGCCGCCGCTTCCATCCGTTATCGCGGGATGATTCTTGTCTATATCGTCCTCGATACCGATCAATACACTGAGTTTGACGCGCACTACTTCCCCGAGCTGTCGATTCCGATATCGAGGCTGTCCGAACCGAAAAACTATTCGGCGGCGACGCAGCCGGATGGCCGCACGATCTTGTGCGCGGAACTTCCGAGCGATCCCGGCGATCAATACTGGGCCATGTCCGACGAGGCGCTCGGCGAGGCGCTTTACCGCTGGCTGGGCGAATGCGGGCTGCCGCAGTCCGCGAAAGTGACCCGCGCGTTCACCAGAAGATTGCCATTCGCCTATCCCGTCTATGACCGCGATTACGAAGCGCATTTCGATACGCTCGACAAATGGGTGTCGGGCATCGACGGACTGCTGACATTCGGCAGGCAGGGCCTGTTCGCACATGATAATACGCACCATGCGCTGGCGATGGCTTACGGCGCGGTGGACTGTCTTGAGCCGGGCGGGTTCAACCTGAAGAAATGGGCCGATTACAGGCGCGAATTCCTGACCCATGTCGTCGAGGACTGAAGTGGCGCGTTTGGCAGACCAGGCGATTTCGATCCTGACCTTTCATTCCATTTCGGATGGCGAAGGCGCGACGAATATTCCGCCGGATGTTTTCAG
Organism: Parvularculaceae bacterium; assembly: GCA_020446945.1. Taxonomy (GTDB): domain Bacteria; phylum Pseudomonadota; class Alphaproteobacteria; order Caulobacterales; family Parvularculaceae; genus Amphiplicatus. The sequence continues at coordinate 38,335 of JAGRDS010000024.1, read as the reverse complement.
GATGCAGATCGAATCGATCGCCGAGCTGGGCGTCGAGGTTGTCGGCCTTGCGGAAGTGAAAAACTGGCTCGCCGGCCGCCATGAAATAGAAAAACCGACCATCGTCATTACGTTCGACGATGCGTTTTCGGATTTCGCCGAAACGGCGTTCCCGATTTTGAACCGGTGCGGATTCAAGCCTTGCGTGTTCGCGCCGACCGGACTTGTCGGCGGCGTGGAGACGTGGGCGCCGCCGGGCGCACCGCAGCGAAAGCTGATGGACTGGGCGACGCTAAAAGATCTTTCGCGCCAGGGCGTCGATTTTCAGTCGCATGCGTGTTCGCACCAGAAGCTGACGGCGCTCGGCGATGATGAGCTTGAAAACGAGCTGGTCGCGAGCCGAAAAACGCTTGAAGATCGCCTGTCATGCGAAGTCAGTTTTTTCGCCCCGCCTTATGGCGACAGCAATGCGCGAGTGCGCGATGCGATCGCCCGGCATTACGATCTGTCTCTCGGCGTGAACCTGAACAAGGCGCGCCGAACGGCGCCGAAATACGATTTGCCGCGGATCGATATGCACTATTTTCGCGACAGGCCGCTCTGGCGTTCCTTCCTGAAGGGCAAGGGCGACGCCTATCTCAATTTGCGCCGCACCCTGCGCGGGGCGAGGCAGGTGATGGAAAACGTTTCAATGCGCAAGGGCGCCGGCGCGTAGGAACGGTTTAATTACGGCCGATCGGGAACTGGCGAGGGACGGATACTGATGAGATTGTTTGCGTTTGCGCTCACGCAATGGAATGAATGGCGGAGCATTGAAGGGGGCGCCCGTGACTGAAAAAGAACGACCGCCGAATATCGGCGAACCGACGGTCAGCGTCATAATGCCCGCCTATAATGCTGCGCATTATCTGGAGAAATCCTTGCCGCCGCTCGTCGCCATGCGCGATCGCGGAGAAATCCTGGAAGTAATCGTCGTCGATGATTGTTCGCCGGACCCGACAAATGTCGAAACCGCGAAGCGCTTGGGCGCAAGCGTTATCGTAATGGAGCAGAATGGCGGCCCGGGCGCGGCGCGCAATCACGCGGCGAAAATCGCGAAGGGCGATGTATTGTGGCTTGTCGATGCGGATGTCGTCGCGCACGACGACAGCGTAAAAGTGCTTAAAGCGTCCTTTGACGATGAGAAAGTCGCCGCCGTCTTCGGCTCCTATGACGCCAATCCGCCGGCGCGAAATTTCGCTTCGCAATATAAAAATCTTGTCCATCGCTATTACCATCAGCGCGGACGTCAGGAGTCCGACAGTTTCTGGTCCGGGTGCGGCGCCATCCGGCGTGCGGTTTATCTCGAACTTGGCGGCTTTGACGGCGCCAGATATGGCCGGCCCTCTATCGAGGATATCGAATTCGGCTACCGTATGCGCGCCGCCGGCTGGCGGATTCGCCTCGCGCCGACAATGCTCGCAACGCATCTGAAGCGCTGGACGCTGACGGAGGTTGTCCGCACGGATATTTTCCAGCGCGCCATACCCTGGTCGGAATTGATCGTCAGCGGTCGCGGCATGAGCGACGATCTCAACGTGTCGACAGGTGAGCGCGTCAAGTCCGTGTTCGCCGCTTTTTGGATATTGAGCCTTCTTTGCGCGGCTTTGCCCCATGCCTGGCCGTATGCTTTCGCGGGCGCCGCGTTCATGACCCTGGTGGTCATCGTCGCCAATCGAAAGTTGATCCGGTTTTTTCATGAGAACTGCGGTATTGGTTTCACTTTGTCGGGGGTCGCGTTTCACCAGCTTTATTACGTCTATGCGGCGGTGACTTTCGTCCTTGTCGCGATCGCCTTTCGCTTGCGGCGTCGGGCGCCGCACGGCGGCGAAAGCGGCGAAGAAAGAAGCGCCGCCGCATGACCCGGCGCCGGGTGAGTATTTGTTGACGGAAATCTCGCTCCAGCTAGAATCAAGCAAATGAAAATAACAGATTCAATGAAACCGGACGGATTGAAGCCGGCGCTTCTGGTATTATTGGTGTTTTTAGTAAGCGCCGCCTATTACTGGCAGGGATTAGGCCCGTTGGGCGACGCCGAGCGTTACGTCAGATACGCCATGCGCTGGCGGGAGACAGGCCCGTTTCTCGGCGATACGCATTGGGCGCTGCGCCATCTGTTCGTTCTTCCGATGGCGTTATTCTTTTTCCTTTTCGGATCGAATGAATTCACTGCGACGCTTCCCAACATCATCTATTCCGCCGGGCTGGTTTTCCTGACCTTTTATTTTGCGCGCCGTTATCTGTCGCTGGCGGAAGCGGTCCTCGCCGCGACCCTTGTCGCGACTTCAGCGTTTTTCGTCTCCAAGCCGATGGAGATTGCGGTTTACGGACCGGAAGCGTTTTTCTGCGCTTTGGGTTGCTGGCTGTACGTCGCAGCGGAACAGGAACGGCGACGGCTTTTGCTGCTCGCATCGGCCGGCGCCGCGATCGGCCTCGCCTGGACGATCCGCGAGCAGACGCTCGCGATGATGGCGGCTTTCGCCGTATTGGCCTTGGTATCGCGCCGCCAGATTTTGCTGACATGGGCCGCGTTGGGCGTAGGGTTCGGTTCGGTCCTTGCCGCCGAGTGGATTGTTTACGCGATCGCCGCCGGCGATCCATTCTACAGATACAAGATAGATCTCAATCACCGCGTATCTGGCTGGGGGGCGGCGAAGCCGATGTACGCTCCCTTGTGGCAGCGCGCCATAACGCCGGTGAAAGACATATTCAGCGACCCATTGACGACACCGGTTCTGGCGATCGGCGTTGTGCTGGCGGCTCTGGCGCGCGGCGCCGGCATGTTTGCCGACAAGCGCGCGGTGAAGCCTATTTTTGTTTTCGGCGTCGTTTCTCTGGTGTGTGTTCCTATCGCTGCGGTCGGATTTAATCTGGCGCTGCCGCGATACTATCCGATCTTCCCGTATTTCGTCGTCCTGCTGTGCGCTTTTTCAATTGCGGCTCTGCGACGGAAGTATGGATTTCGGATGGGCGCGGCTGCGATGTCGGCTATTTTGTTCACGAATGCAGCGAGTGAAGAGTTTACGAGCTATAAGGAGTATTCTGAAGCGCGCATTTTCGTCCGCCATGTCGAGGCGGCGGATGAACCCGTTTTCACCGATCCGCTGACTGCATTTCGCGCGCGTCACCTCCTGCTGATGAAGCGCTGGAGCAGGGACGAAATATCAAGGCGCGTGCGCAGCGATTTGAACGCGCCGCCGGGCGTGCTGTATTTCAAGGCCAACACGATAAAAAAAATAGAAGTTTCCGGTTGCGTGATCTCTTCACAGGAGCCGCCGCGGGGAAACTGGATGCACTCGCTGATCAGACGCTCCGGCGCCTCGGATTTTCTCGGCTCAAAAGTGCGAAAGATTGTCGAAAAGCCGAATGCCGTGTCGCTGATTCGCCTCGACCGGAACCCGGACGGCGCGCCCTGCGCCCCGGACGCGCCGGAAGGCGATTGAAAACAAAAAAAAGAGCGCCCGTTGCGGGCGCTCCTGTTTTTGATCGACTTTTTGTTATCGGGTTCAGGCGGCGGCGCTCGACCGCGCTTTTTCGCGTTCCGCCTTCACATCCACCGCGTCTTTCTTTTCATCGACGGTGAAGTCCTCATGATACGAACGTTCGACATTGACGTTCCAGATATCGTGCTCTTCGCCGAGTATGTTCTTCGCCGCCAGCATCGCTGTCAGCATTGAGTGGTCTTGGTTGTTGTAGCGATGCATGCCGTTGCGCCCGACGGTCTGGAAATTCTCAAGCGTCAACAGCCAGTTCTGAACGATATCCAGCGCTTCGCGATATTCGCCGTCGTAAACGGGATAGGCTTTCGGCTGACGGATTACCGTTCCGTCGACCACGTCTTCTTTTTTGGCGAGGCCGAGATATTCAAGCTCCTTCGCCGCCTGCGCAATCAGCGTTTCATCATCGCTCGCCCACAGCCCGTCGCCTTCGTGGCAGAAATATTCCATGCCGATCGAAGCCTTGGACGGGTCGGGAACCATTTCCGGCGACCATGAGCGGAAGTTCTGGATACGCCCGACATCGACCTCCGGCGAATGGATATAGATCCAGTTGTCCGGGAAGGGGTCGGGATGATCCAGCACCAGCGTGACGATTAGGAAGTCGCGATACTTCAACCGGTCTGCGGCCCTTACCACATGCGGCGGCGGCGGCGGATCGAATGCGTGGATCAGATCCTTGATCGCCATCGAATTGACGAAGTGATCGGCGCGCATGCGGTAATTGCGCGTTTTGGGTCCTGAATAATCTACGACCTCGATCGCCTCGACGCGCTCGCCGTTGCGAATAACTTTCGTAACCGCGCTTTGCATGCGGACCTGGCCGCCCTGGCTGCGGACCTTGTCGCGGAACCGCTCCCACATCTGGCCGGGGCCGAGGCGCGGATATTCGAATTCCTCGATGAGGCTTGTCGTGTCGTTGGCGCCCGTCAGGGCGTTGAGAACCGCTTTGGTCAGCGAAAGGTTCTTGATGCGTTGCGCGGCCCAATCGGCGCGGATCTCGGTGCAGGGAATGCCCCAGACTTTTTCAGTATAGGATTTGAAGAAGTGCTGGAACAGGCGTCGACCGAACCTGTTGGTGACCCACTGCTCGAAATTTTCTTCTTCCTTGAACGGGCTCACCTGCCATTTGAAATAGCTGAGCATAATCTGCATGGCTTCAATCGGCCCCATATTCGACAGGGCGTTGAAGATTTTCAGCGGATAATCGTAATATTTCCCGCGGTAGAAAATGCGGCTCATGCGCGGGCGCAAAACGAAATCCTCGCCGCCGACCTCATGCCAGAGCGCTTCGACTTCTTTCACCTTCGTGAAAAACCGGTGGCCGCCGATATCAAAGCGAAAGCCTTTATACATCGCAGTGCGCGAAATGCCGCCGACCTGGTCGGAAGCTTCGAATACGATCGGTTGATGGCCGTCGCCGCTGTGCTTTTGCAGCTCGTAAGCGGCGGTAAGGCCGGCGGGCCCGCCGCCGATGACGGCGACGGAATTTTCGCCGGCGTCTTCGACCGGAAGAATGGTGGCGGAGGCGGTGTTGTTCGTCATCGGCTTCCTGAACGGATTGATCGGCGCAATGCGATCATTCGCTGCTGCTTCTTCAATTCGCGCCAGCGCCGCTTTGCTTTGCGGTTCGGGCGCACCGGATAGTTTCGCTACAAACCAGTCGATGGTCTTGTCGAGACCGTCAAGCAGGGTTGTCGAAGGAAGCCAGCCAAGGTCTCTTTCCGCTTTGCTGATGTTCGGACGTCTGATTTTCGGATCATCAGCCGGCAGTTCCTTCAATACGATCTCCGAGGAGGATGCCGTACGATCCTTAATTATTCTTGCAAGTTCGAGAACCGTGTGTTCGACGGGATTTCCGAGATTGATCGGGCCGATGCGCCCGCCTTCCGCATTCATCAGCTTGATAAGGCCGTCGACGAGATCGTCGATATAGCAGAAGGACCGCGTCTGCGAGCCGGCGCCGTAAACGGTGATCGGCTTCAGCGTTAACGCCTGGGCAAGAAAATTCGGTATGCAGCGCCCGTCTTCCGGGCTCATGCGAGGTCCGTAGGTATTGAAAATGCGCGCAACGCGAATTTCGACTTCGTGCTGGCGGTGATAGTCGTAAAACAGCGTTTCCGCAGCGCGTTTGCCCTCGTCGTAGCAGGCGCGCGGCCCGGAACAGTTAACCAGTCCGACATATTCTTCCGGCTGGGGGTGGATATCCGGATCGCCGTAGACTTCGCTTGTCGACGCCTGAAGCACGCGCGCGCCGGTTTTTCTGGCGTATTCGAGGACGCTGATCGCCCCGAGAACGCTCGTTTTCATCGTACCGATCGAATCGCGCTGGTATTGCGGCGGAGAGGCCGGGCAAGCCAGATTATAGATCTGGTCGAACGTCTCGTCGGGCAGGCTCTCCCGCACGTCTCCGAGAACGAATTTGAACCGCGGCGAGGCGAACGCCGCACCGAGATTGCTTTTGAAGCCAGTATCCAGATTGTCGAGGCAGGTGACGTAATGACCTTGTGAAAGGAGTTTATCCACAAGGTGAGAGCCGATAAATCCGGCTCCGCCGGTTACCAGAATACGCAGTTGGTCTTGCACTCAAACCCCCAGGCTGACTTGGTTTGGGCGCTGCCGCTGCAAAGCCTGTACCAAGCCGGTGCGCCCCTTCGCAGACGCACAAAAAGTTGTTTACAGCTTGTTAATAAGTTTGACCATCCACCTAACGGTTGTGACATAGCCATTTTCACCCGCTCCTAGGGGAAAACGCGACATTCGGGCGGCGGACCTTGCTCATTTACCATCCTTATGATGTGACGCGGCGGGCGGAAACCGAATGACAAAGATCACGAATGAATGGCGATTTTGCGTCGCGCCGATGATGGACGGCACCGATCGTCATTGCCGTTTTTTGCACCGCCTGCTTACGAAACACGCCCGCCTTTACACCGAGATGATCGTTGCGGAGGCCGCGATCCGCGGCGATCGCGAACGGCTGCTGGGGTTTTCGCCCGTCGAACACCCCGTCGCGTTGCAGGTGGGCGGATCGGACCCGTCGTCGCTCGCGGAAGCGGCGCGGATTGGCGAGGATTTCGGCTATGATGAGGTGAACCTCAATGTCGGCTGCCCGTCCGACCGGGTCCGGTCAGGCGCGTTCGGCGCGTGCCTGATGAAGACGCCTGGCCTCGTCGCCGAGTGCGTCGCGTCAATGCGGGACAGCGTTAAGATTCCCGTTACCGTAAAATGCCGGATAGGGGTCGATGATCAGTCCCCCGATGAGAGCCTGTTCGCCCTCGTCGACGCAGTGTCTGCGGCCGGCTGCGAGGTGTTTATCGTCCATGCGCGCAAAGCGTGGCTGGAAGGCCTCAGCCCGAAGGAAAATCGCGAAATCCCGCCCCTCGACTATGAAATCGTTCGAAGGCTCAAGCGCGAACGCCCCGGATTGACCGTGGTCCTGAACGGAGGGATCGAAACTCTGGAAGCGGCTGCGGCGCATCTTGAGGAATTCGACGGGGTCATGCTCGGGCGCGCGGCCTATGGAGAGCCGGCCTTGCTGGCGGGAGCCGACGGGATGATTTTCGGCGTGCGCGCGCCATCGCCTGAGATCGACGCCGTCGTGCGCGAAATGTCCGCATACGTTAAGGCGCAAGCGCGAGACGGCGTCGCGCCGCATCATGTCACGCGGCACATGCTGGGGCTGTTCCACGCCCGTCCGGGCGCCAAATCCTGGCGGCGCATGCTCTCCGAGCAGGGCGCTGCGACGCCGCCCGATATTCTCGATCGCGCGCTTGAGGCGATGGCCGAGCGTGCTCCGGCCTTTGTCTGAGCTGTTATTGAACGCGCTCGACGGCGTAGCCTTTTTCTTTCAGCATTTCGACAACGCTTCCCGCGCCGATCAGGTGCCCGGCGCCGACCGCGATGAAATAGTTTTCATCGCGCGCCATCATCTCCTCGATTTCGCGTGCCCAATTCGCATTTCTTTCGGTAATCAGTATGCGATAGGCGCCCGGCGCTTTCCTGCGCATCTCGGAGAGCGTTTCCTCATCCAGCCTTTCGACGTCTCCGGTGATCCAGGCGTCAAGCATGCGCCGCGAATAAACGTCGAACTCTTCGTACTCGTGCAGCGAGGCGTCAAAGTCGGCGAGAATTTCGTCTTCGCTGAGACTGGCGAGAGCCTTTATCTGATATTCTGCGGTTTCAAGGTGGGTGATTCGGTCTTTTTCGATCGCCGCGCGCTCCATGACCGCTTCTTCCGCGCCGCTGTCGGCGTCGAACCCTTCCTTTTGCATGATCGCGACGGAAAGCGAGATCATTGCAAGCCACGGCTTCATCGGTTCGAACGCGGACATTTTCAGGCCGTAGCGTTCTGCGATCGCTGAAAAACGCACCGCGCGCGTCGGGCCGAGAAGGGCTGTCAGCGTCACGCCGGGCGGATTGAGCCCCAGTTCCTGAACAAGCCGGGTCATCTCGGTCTGCGCCGCCGGGCTTTTGGCGTCGACTTCCGTCACCGTCACGCCGGTTTCGCGCATTGCGTCTTCAAACGCCGGCGTTATCCATTTCGCGTCTCTCGGCAGAATATGGAACGTTCCGAAAAGATACGCCGTCGAATCCTCGTCGCTGACGCGCCACATCGCGGGGCCGGCCGCAACTTTCGGCGCATTCGCCGCGACGGAGGCTTGCGGGTTTCCGCAAGCGCCAAGTGCGAACATTGCAGCCAGAAGCGCGGATCGCACGGCGTCGATGATTCTCATGCGGCCTCGCCTCATATTTTCTGGTTATATGCGCCGACTTCTTCATGCTCGCGAAGAACGGCGTCAAGTTCGTTGAACATGGCGCGCATATTCTCTTCGGACGTCGGGCTTTCGACGACGACGACCAGCTCCGGCTTGTTTGATGAAGCGCGAACAAGGCCCCATGTTCCGTCTTCTGCGGTGATGCGCACGCCGTTAACGGTTACGACATCGCGAATCTTCTGTCCGATGACCGTTCCGCCGTCTCTGGCGCGCGCCTCTATCTTTTCCACCACTTTTTCGACGACGCCGTATTTCGCCTCGTCCGCGCAATGCGGCGACATGGTTGGCGACTGCCAGGTTTTGGGCAGCGATTTGCGAAGGTCGGAAAGCTTCTTGTCCGGATTGCGGTCGAGCATCTGCAAAAGCGCTGTCGCCGCGACAAGCCCGTCGTCGTAACCGCGTCCAAGCGGCGGGTTAAAGAAGAAATGGCCGGACTTTTCGAAACCGGCGAGCGCGCCAAGCTCGTGGTTCTTGCGTTTGATATAGGAATGCCCGGTTTTCCAGTAGACGGTCTTGGCGCCATTCGCGATCAGGACGGGGTCGGTGACGAAAAGCCCCGTCGATTTGACGTCAACAACGAATTGCGCGCCGGGTTTGAGCGCGGAAAGATCACGCGCTATCAGCACGCCGATCTTGTCGGCGAATATTTCCTCGCCCTCATCATCGACGACGCCGCAGCGGTCTCCGTCGCCGTCGAAACCGAGCGCCAGATCCGCGCCATGCTCTTTAACAGCGCGCTGCATCGCGTGCAGCATTTCCAGATCTTCCGGATTCGGATTGTATTTCGGAAACGAATGATCGAGTTCCGCGTCCATCGGTATGACCTCTACGCCGAGACGCGCGAGCGCCTCCGGCGCATAGGCGCCGGCCGTGCCGTTGCCGCAGGCCGCGACAACCTTGAGCTTTCGTTTGATTGTTCCCGCCTTTGCGAGATCGTCGAGATAACGATCGCGCATTCCGGACACCCATTTGTAAGCGCCGCCGTCATGCGCGCGCCCTTCGCCCTTGAGGACGATTTCCTTCAAACGCCCCATTTCATCCGGGCCGAATGTCAGCGGCTTTTCATACCCCATCTTGACGCCGGTCCAGCCGTTTTCATTGTGGCTAGCCGTCACCATGGCGACGGCGGGCGCGCCGAGATCGAACTGGGCGAAATAGGCGACCGGCGACAGGGCGAGGCCGATATCGTTGACTTCGACGCCGGCGGTCATCAGCCCGACGACAAGCGCCTGCTTGATCGAGGTCGAATAGCCGCGGAAATCATGCCCGACGACGATGCGCGGTTCCTTTCCGGCCTCGCGGATGAGCGTGCCGAGCCCGAGGCCGAGCGCCTGAACGCCGAGAAGATTGATCTCCGGCCCGAACATCCAGCGCGCGTCGTATTCGCGAAAGCCCGTCGGCTTGACCAGCGGCGTCGTTTCATAGGCGAGCGTATTCGGTTTGAGGTCCGCTCGCGGCGTCGGCAAGTCTGATTTCATCTGGATGCTCTTTTCGAAGGGAATAATGTTGCGCTGCAGAATAGGGATGTTCCCGGCCCGCGCAAGTTTGGGATTGAGAAATCGTGCGCGTTTGCGCGCCTCATCGCCATTTTCGCCATTGCGCGAGATATCGCCGCGCCGGCTCGCCTTGCGCGCGCCGCTTTCGGCGCTGATCTGCGGCGCGATTGTGTCAGACGGCCCATATTCCCGGAATTCCTTTCTGTCGCTTGTGTGCGAAACCGTTATAAGGCCGAATGCAAGGTGTAGGATAAGTAGGGGGATAAGTTTATTTCCGCTTACGGAACAAAGGCTAATATGGTTAATGTCGATGCGGTGCAAAAACGACGTGAAAAAAAATTCCAGCCGCGCGCCGGCGGCGCGCGCCGGCGAGAGGGCGTGAGGCGTGGGTGAGGCTTTGAACGATCTTTCCGGCCGCACGATTTTCGTCGCCGGCGCCGGCGGTTTTCTGGGTTCGCGCATCTGTCTTGCGGCGGCGCGCGCGGGCGCGCGCGTTGCGGCGCTTTCGCGGTCAGGGCGCGCGCGGGGGCTTGCGGGCGCCGCGGGCATTGAGATCGTGCGCGGCGATTTGCTGGACCCGCCTTCGATTGCGGCCTCTATCGGTCCGGGCGTCGATGTTGTGAACGCCGCATATGATTTTCTGGCCGACGACGATGACCAGCGCGCAGCGTTTGATAATCTCCTTTCCGCCGCCCAATCGGCGAAGGCGCGATCTTTCGTGCAGATCAGTTCGATCGCCGTTTATGACGAATGGCCGACAGGCGCCCTGAATGAGGATAGCCCCTGCGACGGGCCGGGAAATTCCTACAAGGCCCTCAAGCGTGAATTCGAATTGAAGCTGGCCGACGCCGCTGCGCCGCATACGATATTGCAGCCGACAATCGTTTACGGAACTGGCGGATGGCAATGGACCGATCGACTGATCGAGGAGCTGGAGGCGGGGCGCGTCGTTCTTCCCGACGATCCGCGCGGGCTATGCCATGCCGTGCATGTCGATGATGTCGCCGCCGCGGTCCTGTGCGCGCTTGTCGCCGAACGCCGGGCGAGCCGCTGCATCATTTCAGGGCCGGCGCCCGTCGAATGGGGCGCGCTCTACGCTGGCTATGCGGAAATGATCGGCGCCGCCCCGCCGGAGTTTCAACCCTTCGGCGCGCCGGAAACCGCGCCGCTCGGCGTTGCGGCGCCGCCTTCGCCTCTGGCGATGAAGGCCAAGCGGGCGCTGCGGCGTATGATCGGCGAGCGCGGTTTGGCGACGATCAGAAAATCGGTGACGGCGATCAAACGCGGCGGCGGCGAAATTATCGCGCGTCCTGAAGGCGCCATGCTGGAATTGATGCGCGCGCGGGGAAGCTGTTCGATCGCGCGCGCGAAAGCGGAAATCGACTTTACGCCGGCGATTGACCTGGCGGAAGGGTTGACGCGCATCCGCGCGACGCGCCGTTCATAACGGCGCGTCAGTTGCGATCCGGTGCGCGTTCGCCATGACGCTGAAAGTTATCGTCGTCGCGGGGACAGACGGAAAAACGGAAGCGTCGATGACGTGAACGCGATTTGCGCCGAAGATTCGCCCGTGAATATCGGTCTGGCCGCAACCGGGCGTTTGCGACATCGGCAGGCTTGCGCCGACGTGAAAACTCGACCCGACGGCGCCTGTGCGCGCCTGGAAGGGAAGGGCGATAACGCCGCTCGGCGACAGCGTTCTGGCGAGTTTACCGGCCGCCTTCATCAAAACCGCGCGCGTCGAAGCGCCCTCTCTTGCATCGAAATCGAGACGCGCATCTCCTGGCGCGCCGTTCAGCCGAAGTTCTATTTCGCCGCAATGATCGGAATGCGCAAACATTTGCGCGACCAGCAGGCGACGGCTGACGAAATCGATCGCCGGCGCGAGGATTCCAGATAGGGCGCCGAACTTCGACACAAGGTCGGGTTTCAAAAAATCATTATAGCCGTAGATCTGCGTATGGATCGTCATTGGAGAAATCGCCGGGTCGTTCATTTCGACAAAGGCTTGCGCGAGCGTATTGCGCGGGCCGAAGGCGAGGTCTCTCGGCGGCGCCCATTGATGCAACATCGGCATCAGCAAATGCTGGCTGTCGCGCAGCGTCAATGCGCGAATCGTATCCGGCATCGAGTTGAGAACGATGCGCGCAGTCGACAGGACGCCGGCGCCAATAAACAGGCGATCGCCTTCAATCGTCGAACGCTCGCCGCTCTTTATGTTTTCGACGACAAGGGCGGCGGACTGATCGCGGCTTTCGAACCGGACGGCGCGCAGTCCCGATTCGTAGGTGAAATTTTTGTCCTCTGCGAGCGCATTTAGCGCCGATGCCGCGCTGAATATCAGACCGTACGGGCAACCGACGAGACATAGCCCGCAGGCGAGGCAATCCTCGCCCCTGAAGGCCAGCCTTGCGCGGCCGGCGACGACGCCCGTGCGCGCCAGCGCCGCTTTTCTTCCTGACAGGCGCGCAAGGAGTTCGCCGCCTTGCGGTTCGGCGCGAAATGCGTGCGCTTCGTTGACGCGCCACATTGGAAAGACGTCCTCAAGTCCGTCGCGGCTCGCCGATATCGGCATGAACCGCGACACCGCCTCATAATGCGCCGCCAGGTTTCGCGTCGCCGCCGGCCATGCGCCGAGATCTTCACTGCGGTAGGGCGCAACAGACGAACCCCAGCCATTGGAAAGGCCGCCGCGAGCGAATGACGGGCGAAGCGCCATATTCGAAGGCGGACCGGCCTTGTCGAAAAACCCGACGCAATCGCGGACGGGGAAATTCGACCCGTACGGACGCATGACATCGCCGTCGCGTTCATGCGGGCGCGATTTCGCCGCCGCCGCGTCATCGGGCGCCCAGGAGGCGGGGGCGGTCGCCGCCATGCGCAAACGGCGCGCGTTCAATTCTTCTTCAAGCGTTTCGCCGACATCGATCATGCGAACGCGCCGCGCGCGCGCGAGCAGGGCGTGCGCGGCGGAAACGCCAGCGGGACCAGAGCCGATGACGATATCCGTTCCGGTCATTTCCGGTTTGCGGCGTGCGGGACGACGCCGGCGATCGTCATGACGCCGGCGGCCGGCATCGTCGCTTCGCCTTTGCCGTCATCGCCGACGGTGAGATGGCGCGCGGTCGATACTATCTGTTTTCCGGATGCGTAGCTGATTTCATAATCGCCGGGTTTCAATCCGGCGAAGGTCAACTGCATCGGCCCGCTTGTGCGGATTGCGACGATCATGGCCCCGTCCGGATTGATGAACGCGACCGGTGTAGCGCTTTTTTGCGCCGCGTGCGCCTCGATGCGCACCGCCTTGTCATGCACATATTTGAAAACCTGCCGGTTTTCCGCGACTTCTTTTCGGTAATTGACGCTGATTGCGCCGGTCTCGGTCCGGTTGACGTCGAAATGGCCGAACAGCGTTCGCCCCTGAAACGCGGATGCGTTTCCGACCGTCAGGTCTTCAAACAGGACGCGGCTGTCGGCGCGTCCGAACCACAATTCGAGCATCGAAGTCGGCTTGCCGAATTTCTCGCCCTTGCGTGCGATCGCATTCACATTCGCCGCCGTCGCCTTGTGATAGCGGTGGTACGAAAGCTCCGAAACATGATCCATCGCACCCTTAACGCCCGCGATCGCGTCGATATAACCTATCGCCTTGGCCGTGCTGGCGGTGGACGGCGCAACGAAATTCGCCTTGAAACCATGTTGCGCGAGGCGCCGCTCGGTCGCGACGATCGCCCTGCCGACGAGACGCGGCGTCCAGTCCGGAACATTGTCCGGCTCAAGAATAACTTCCCAGCTATCGGGGTCGAAACCGTATTTTTCACGTATGTGCAGAGATGTCGCCAGAATGAATTCAGCGTATTCCTCCGGATCGCCGTGAATATACCTCCCGTTCGTGATCTGCTTGGTGAACGCGACGTAGCACAGATTGACGAAAAGTTTTTCGCCGCGCGCTGCAAGTCTCGCCCGCATCGGCTCGACCTGCTGCTCGATCATCTGATCGATTTCTGAAAAGTCGAATCCCGACCAGTCAATTACATTCGGATCGGAATTGTCGTTTTCCGTCGCGTAGCGATAAGGGCGCCATTCCTTGTAAGTCAGTTCGCCGCGCTGATAACGGTCCCAGCTTCGGGCGCGGCTTTCCGCGCCGCTGCGTATCTCAAGACGCAGGCGATTAATGCCCAGATCGTCTGCCGCCTTGTCGAAAATCGCGTCGCCCGCTTCGAGCAGAAGGCCGGCTTTTTCGTTATCCGGAAGATCGAGGGTCGCTTCCCAGCCGCGCATCGTCTGAAATTTTTTCGACGCATCGATCTCTATCGTCGCCGCCTGATCGCCGGCGGCCGGCGACGAGGAAAGAAAATAGGCGGCGACGCCCGCAATGGCGAGACCGGCGATAATCATGCGGGCCGGAATGGTCAGCGGCTTCACGGCGAGTGCTTTCGATTGGCGGCGAATTCTAGTTACAGGCGCCAGAGGTCGATGTCATCCGGCTTGTCCTCGCGCGACAGCACGCCCTTGACGTCTATAACGACGCCGCCGGTCCCGTTAAGGAGACTGCGCACGAGCGTCCAGCCGCCTTCGACATATTCCTTGTGAGGCACGGCGAGTATCACCGCCTGGACCGGCGTAATCTCATCGACAGGCGTCAGGCGCACGGAATATTCGCCGAGCGCCTCGTCGGCCATCGCATGCGGATCGGCGACCTGCACGTGAATTCCGTGATCGAGAAGTTCCTCGATGATGTCGAAGACTTTCGAATTTCGGAGATCGGGGACGTTTTCCTTGAAGGTGAGGCCAAGCACGGCGACGCGCCGCAAGGCGTCGCTGCGCCGCCCTGACAGCCTTATGCATTCGTCTGCGATGCGTTCAGCGACCCCGTCATTGACCCGGCGCGCGGAGAGAATGAGTTCCGCGTGCAGTCCGACCGTCTCCGCCTTGTGCGTAAGATAGTAGGGATCGACGCTTATGCAGTGTCCGCCGACAAGTCCCGGCGAAAACGGAAGAAAATTCCACTTCGATCCGGCGGCCGCCAGAACATCGCTGGTGTCGACATTCAGTGCGCCGAGGATCTGCGAAAGCTCGTTCATAAGCGCGATGTTGACGTCGCGCTGGACGTTTTCGATTACTTTCGCAGCTTCCGCGACCTTGATGCTTGACGCGCGGAAAAGGCCCGCCTTGACGACGGAGCCGTATACCGCGGCCACCTCTTCAAGGGCTTCGGGCGTTTGCGCCGATATAATTTTCACAATCGATCCCAGCCGGCGCACCTTGTCGCCCGGATTGACGCGCTCGGGGCTGTAACCGACCTGAAAGTCGGCGCCGGCGTTGAGGCCCGAGGCGCGCTCGAGAACCGGAATGCAGGATTCTTCCGTCGCGCCCGGATAAACGGTCGATTCATATACGACGATGGCGCCGGGGCGCATCGCCGCGCCGACCGTTTCCGAAGCATTGACCAGCGGGCGCAGATTGGGGCGGCGCGCCTCGTCGATCGGCGTCGGCACCGCGACGATGAAAAAGTCGGCCTGTTTCAGATCGGCGGCCTCGCAGGTGTAGAGAACATCGGCTTCCGCCATTTCGTGGTCTTCGACCTCGCAACGGCGGTCAAACCCCGTTTTAAGTTCAGCGATCCGGTGCGGATCGACGTCAAAGCCGATCGTTTTCGCACCGGCGCGCGAAAGTTCGACCGCGAGCGAAAGCCCGACATATCCAAGTCCGATGACCGCGACGGTTCGATTGTGCGGCGCGCCGCTCTTTGGCTGTTGTGACGTCATATTGTTCGTATAAGGCGCTCGCGCGCGCTCCCCGTGTGATTTAGGTTACCGGTCCTGTTCGTTTTATCTGCATCTTTTGTGCCGTGATCCGTTTTGAAACGGACCAGGCGGGCGGCGGCGTTAATCATATTACCGGCGAATTCTAACTCATTCGTTTCGGCCTCGCCTCATTCGCCCGCATGCGCG
Source organism: Parvularculaceae bacterium (assembly GCA_020446945.1). Lineage (GTDB taxonomy): Bacteria > Pseudomonadota > Alphaproteobacteria > Caulobacterales > Parvularculaceae > Amphiplicatus. Next base: position 22,592 of record JAGRDS010000024.1, on the reverse strand, counting down.
TTCCGGCCCGTCGCGCTTCGCGGTTCGCGGACCAGGTAAACGCGCAGGCGTTTGAATGTCGACGGCGTTGCAACACTCGCCGCGCCGATAAAGGATGCGCCGCCGAGCAGGACCGTCGAGACGAGATAGGCGAGAGCGTCGATGCGTCCGGCCGCAAATCCGCGCCAGAAATAAAGAACCAGCGCCATGGCGCAGGCCGCGGCGAACGGGCCGGACAGGTTGCGGATATACCGGCCGGGCGCGATGTTTTCCGCACTCAACGCGGCCGCGGTTCTGATCGGCGCCATAATCGCCGCGCGGGCGGCGACCGCGCCGGCGGCGGCGACAGGCCCCGCGCTGCTGGCGAGCGCGACTAGCGCGACCCCGATCGCGGCTTCGGCGAATGTCGCGCGCAAAAAGCGCGAAGACCGGTCGAGCGCGAGCAGATAGCCTTCCTGAATTTCGATCAGCGCCGTCAGCGCGCCCGCAGCGCATAGCGGCGCGATAATCGCACCCGCCAGGCGCCATTCCTCGCCCATCGTCAGGTCGATGAATGTTTGTCCGACAAAAGCGAGGCCGGCGAATAAAGCGAAAGCCGCCAGCGCGGCGATCGCGGTGACATCGGCGAATAAGGATCTCGTGTCGCCGCCGGCCCGCCGCATCGCCGCCGCAGCCGGTTGAATGACCCGTTTCAAAGGCGCGACAATCAGGAATATGACGATTTCGACAATGCGCGCCGCAAAGGAATACATCGCCACGGACGAGGCGCTTGAAACGACGCCGAGCGCGACGACCGGCGTTTGCATAATAACGATCGTCAAAGACCTGAGCGCGACGACGCGGGGGCCGAGACCTTTGACGAGCGAATAATCGACAGACCATGGCGCGCCCGCCGGCAGCCACCGCGCGCCCGTCGCGGCGAGAACGGCGTTTACGCCCGTGAGCGCCAAACGTTGGCCGACAAGGCTCCAGGCGCCGTATCCGTTCGCCGCCATATAAAGGCCGACGGCCCCGCCGCAGACAACGCCGGCGATGGCGCGGATCGCAAGCGTTTTAAACGCCATGTCGCGCCGCAGTTTCGCCGTCGGCACTCCCGATATCGCAACAAAAATACAAGTCGGCGCCATCGCCTGCATTACCGGGGCGACGCGCGCGTCGCCGAACATTTTTGCGGCGAACGGCGCAGCGAACGCGAGAGCGGCGACAAGCGCTGCGCCGAAGGCGATGAGCGCCCAGAAGACCGCGTCCTCCCGGCCGCGCTCGACTGCGTCTGCGCTGATCAGCCCTTCGGCCAGCGTGTCGCGCAGCAAGACCTCGCCCAGCATGATGAAAGCCAGCGCCATCGCGGCGACGCCGAAAGCATCCGCGCCGATGAATCGGGCGATCGCGACAAACACGGCGAAGGCGAGCGCCTGCTCGATCCAGTTCGACGCGGCCGTCCATGCAGCGCCCGCTGCAATCCGCCTTTCCATATCCGCCTCAGACTTTTCAATCCCGTTCCGTCAGCTTTAACGGGACGCGAAACCCGAGCAAAGCCCGCGCCGCACGGCGAAACCGTTAACGAATTAATGGAAAGAAGGCGCAAAGGCGCATCCGGCCTGTGCGCCGGTTGCGAACCGGGCTCTAAAATAGGAAGACGCAGCGGCACGAAGCTTGCCGGCTGTTTGCCGCTTGCCAGCGCCGACGGAACGTTCATGGACCCTTTAAAGATCGCCTTTTTTACGACCTTTTATCCGCCCTATCATTTCGGCGGCGACGCGATCGGCATCGAACGGCTCGTCAGGGCGCTCGCAAGGCGCGGTTGTGAAATCACGGTCATCCACAATGTTGACGCCTTCAAGGCGTTGAACGGGCCGGCGCCTGAAGCGGAGCCTAAAACCGACACCAATATTCGCATCGTAAAAATGGAAAGCGGCGCGCCGGCTCTCTCGACCTTGCTGACGCATCAACTGGGACGCCCGGCGCTATATGAACGCATCATCGACAAAACGCTCGCCGAAGGCGATTTCGACATTATCTGGCACAACAACGCCTCGCTGATCGGTGCGCCGGCGACCCTGAAAAAGGGCGACGCGCTGAAAATATATGAAGCGCATGAACATTGGCTCGTTTGTCCGACGCATGTTTTGTGGCGTTACGGGCGTGAAAGATGCGACGAAAAAAAATGCCTTTCCTGCATTTTGTCCTACAAGCGCCCGCCGCAGCTCTGGCGCATGGCCGGCGCATTCGAGGGGGGGCTGAAAGCGATAGACCTGTTCATCGCCAAAAGCGCTTTCAGCCGCGACAAGCACGCCGAATTCGGCTTCAGGCATGCGATGTCGGTCATACCCTACTTTCTACCCGACGCGCCCTTATCGTCTGCGAAGTCGCCGCGACCGCAGGAACGGCCCTATTTCCTGTTTGTCGGCAGGCTTGAGAAGATCAAGGGCCTTCAGGATGTTTTTCCCGCTTTTGAAAAATTCGACGGCGCCGATCTCATCGTCGTCGGCGCGGGAGAATATGAGGAGGAGTTGAAAGCGAAGGCGAAGGACAATCCGCGCATCAGATTCACGGGCCGTCTCGCACCTGACGATATCGCTCAGTATTACGAACATGCCGAAGCGCTGATCGTACCCTCCATCTGTTATGAGACTTTCGGCATTATCATCATCGAGGCGTTCCGCCAGGGTACGCCGGTGATTGCGCGCCGGCTCGGTCCGTTCCCTGAGATTATCGAATCGGCCGGAGGCGGATTATTGTTCGAAACGCCCGCCGATCTTGCGGCGGCGCTGGCGGAGATTGCGACGAAACCGGCAAGGCGCGATGAGCTGTCGATGAATGCGCGTCGCGGCTTTGAAAAATACTGGCGCGAGGATGTCGTCGTCGACCAATATTTCGGCGTGCTCGCCGAGGCCGCCGAAGCGCGCGGAGACGCGAAATTGTTGAACAAACTGGAAAGGCGCTGACATGCGTTATCTCATCACCGGCGGCGCCGGTTTCATCGGTTCTCACCTCGCCGAGCGTTTGATCGCCGAAGGCGGAGAGGTCGCGGTTCTGGACGATATGTCGACCGGAAGCCCCGAAAACCTTAAGGTCGTCGCCGGCGACCCGAAATTATCGGTGACGGTCGGCGACATTCTAGATGCGCCGCTTGTCGACAAGATGACAGCCGAATGCGATCTCGTCATTCATCTCGCCGCCGCTGTCGGCGTGCGCCTCATTATGGAAGAACCCAAGCGGTCGCTGCTGACCAATGTCGCAGGAACAGAGCATGTTCTCGAAAGCGCCGACAAACACGCCAGGCGCGTCCTGATCGCCTCCACCTCTGAGGTTTACGGAAAGGCGTCGAAACTTCCGTTCTCTGAAGATGACGACCTGATCATGGGATCGACCGCGAATCATCGCTGGTCGTACGCCTGCGCGAAAATGCTCGATGAACATTTGACGCTCGCCTATGTGCGCGGCTCCGGGCTCGATGGCGTTATCCTGCGGTTTTTCAATACGACCGGCCCGCGCCAGACCGGGCGCTACGGCATGGTGCTGCCCAGTTTTGTCGATTCGGCGCTCAAGGGCGAACCGATCATGGTTCATGGCTCGGGCGAACAGTCCCGATCCTTCGGCCATGTCGCCGATGTCGTCGAGGCGGTGGTGCGTTTGTCGAGAACCGCCGAAGCGAAGGGCGAAGTTTTCAATGTCGGAAATGACGAGGAAGTGACGATCCTCGGTCTCGCCGAAAAAATCCGCGACATGACGGGATCAAAATCGGAGATCCGGAAAATTCCCTATACGGATGTCTACCCGGTTGGCTTTGAGGACATGCAACGCCGCCGGCCGTCGGTCGCGAAACTCGAAAAATTCACCGGGTTCCGTCCCCGCCTGTCGCTCGAGCGTATTATCGCCGATGTCATCGCGGAAAAACGCGGCGCCTGATAAATCCGGATTCGCCAGCCGGGCGGGTCGCGCGCGAATGCCGCACCCGCCGCCTTGCAATTTTTGACATTGGTCAAATCGGGCTGGCGCCGCCGGCGTAACCTCGGCGTGTCGGTGGGGCCGGCGGCCATTTTCCTTCCCGGAGGTCAAGGTTTCACCGACGCCCTTTGATCGCGTCCGAAAGCGCCCCTCCTTTTCCCGTATTCGGCGCCCGAGGCGGTTCGACCTATCCAGCCAATTGCGCCGCGGCTCACGCGGCGCTTTTTTTTGAGCGAAAGATCGGCGCGGGTCTGCAATGATGCGAGGCCGCAAGGAATACCCGCAGCGTCCTTTCTCCAGGCGTTATTCGTGGTCGATCGCGACTTTTATCCGTTCATGGCGCGTTATTGCGTGCGCGCTGCGAAGTGAAACGCCGCTGTGCAGACCCGGGGCTTTAGGACGGCCGAGTCACCCTCGCGGCGACTGGTGCAGCGTCAGCGTCACACAATTGCGCACTGCGTATGGACGGGAAGGCGGCATGTGGCGCACGATCTGCCGATTGAGAAAAAATCTCAATAAAAATGAACGCGCGCGCTCACTGACAGGCCAGACATTCGTCGTAATCGGTTCTCGCCGCACGCTGCATCATCTCGCCGATGTTTTCCGCGCCCGGTTCAGAAGCGTCGTCATTGCCGGAGGTTTTTTTGCCGTTGGCGAAGCCGGCGCGCTGCACGGATTTCGAGCGGCAATAATAAAGCGATTTGACGCCTTTCTCCCACGCCGTCCAGTGCAGCATGTGAAGATCCCATTTGTCGACGTCGCCGGGCAGGAACACGTTCACCGACTGTCCCTGGCAGATGAAGGGCGAGCGGTCGGCGGCGAGTTCGACAACCCAGCGCTGGTCGATTTCGAATGCGGTCTTGAAAATATCCTTCTCAAGATCGTCGAGGCATTCGAGGTGCTGGACGGAACCTTCATGCTCGATGATTGATGTCCAGATATCGTCCGTATCGGCGCCTTTTTCCGCGAGCCGCGCCTGGAGCGCGGTGTTCTTCACCGTGAAAGAACCGGAAAGCGTCTTGTGCGTATAGACATTCGCCGGGATCGGTTCGATGCACGGCGAACAGCCGCCGCAGATGATCGAAATCGATGCGGTCGGCGCGATCGCAAGCTTGTGGGAAAAGCGCTGTTTGACGCCGCGTTCTTCCGCGTCCGGGCATGGCCCGCGTTCCTCGGCGAGCGCGACGGAGGCTGCGTCCGCGCCCATGCGGATGTGCTTGAAAAGGCGGGTGTTCCACGATTTCGCCATCGCGCTTTCAAACGGGACGCCTTGCGCCTGCAGGAAGGAGTGAAAGCCCATGAGGCCGAGACCGACCGAACGCTCGCGCCTTGCTGAATACACCGCTTTCGCCATCGAGGCGGGCGCGCGGTTGATGAAATCTTCCAGAACATTGTCGAGGAAGCGCATTACGTCCTCGATAAATTGCGGCTCGTCCTTCCACTCGAAATATTTTTCGGCGTTGATGGAGGACAGGCAGCAAACGGCTGTTCGATCCTCGCCCAGATGATCCTTGCCGGTGTGCAGCATGATTTCCGAGCAAAGATTCGACGTTGAAACCTTAAGGCCCAGATCCTTCTGGTGTTTCGGCATCGAGCGATTGACGGTGTCTGAAAAGACGAGATAGGGCTCGCCTGTCGCAAGACGCACTTCAAGGATCTTCTGCCACAATTTCCGGGCGCTGATCGTTTTCAGGACTTCGCCCGTCTTCGGCGATTTAAGGCCGAATTCCTCATCGTTCATCACCGCGTCCATGAACTCGTCCGTGATGTTGAGGCCGTGATGAAGGTTGAGCGACTTGCGGTTGAAATCGCCGGAAGGTTTCCTGATTTCGAGGAACTCCTCAATTTCCGGATGGTGGATGTCGAGATAGCACGCGGCCGAACCGCGGCGCAGCGAACCCTGGCTGATCGCAAGCGTCAAGGAATCCATGACGCGGATGAACGGAATGATTCCTGACGTCGCGCCCGACCCTTTGACTTTTTCGCCGATCGAACGCACGCCGCCCCAATAGGTGCCGATGCCGCCGCCGTTCGACGCGAGGGCGACGTTTTCGTTCCAGACGCCGACAATATCGTCGAGCGAATCGCCGACCGCATTCAAAAAGCATGAAATCGGCAGGCCGCGCGCCGCGCCGCCGTTTGAAAGCACCGGCGTCGCCGGCATGAACCAGAGCTTTGAAATGTAATCGTAGATGCGCTGCGCATGGTCCGCGTCGTCGCCATAGGTTCTGGCGACGCGGGCGAACATGTCCTGATAGGATTCGCCCTCCAGCAGATAACGGTCGTCGAGCGTCTTCTTGCCAAATTCGGTCAAAAGCGCGTCGCGCGAGGGGTCGAGCGCAATATCCTTGACGAGGCGAAGGTCCGGACGGCGCGCGCCGGCGGGCGCAGCGCCCGAATTTTCCTGGATTTTCGCCGATTCAGCCGCTGCAGACATCGCCCCTGACCCTCTTCGTCAACTCCCCGGCCGCTTTCGGTCCGGGGCGCGCGGCTCCTCCGCCGGGTTGCCCCAAAGGGGCGCGCCGGTCACAGCGTCGCGCGTGTTTTCCGCAAGAAATCCGCTATTCGCGGAGCCGTTGGAGGCCTTTCCGCCCGCCCGTTTCACCGGAAGAGCCGTTGCCGCCATCGACACAACATATAGTGATCGACACGCTTGCGAGCGTCAATATGAAGTTACCAACAGGTCAGATTTTTTTGGTTAAGGGATTATTAATGCAGCGCATGCAGTGCGCCTCAATTCTTAAGCCGCCGCGGCGCATCTGGTGCGAGCGGCGATTGTTTCGGGTCCGCATTTCCGCCCCTGCATGTGAAAAAAATTTTGCAAAATTTCGCTTGCCTTTCGCGGCGAACCAAAGGGGGCGCCGCCTTGCGGTCCGCAGCGGCGAATCGCAGGGATTTTTCGCGGCCTTACGCTCAAATCCGCACTCCTCCGGCGCCGTTCCGTTGCGTGCTGATTCGCTCGCCCGTGCTCCGCAGTGATGGCGCTCCGCCGGGAAGAGCGGGAATGAGGGGGTGGGCGTCAACGGCGGCGCGGCCGATCCGCACGCGCGCGGGCGACGCCGAATCCGAGCGCGCGCAAAAAGACCAGATATTCAAAACGCGCGATCAATTCGTCAGAGAGGGCGACAAGGAACCGATTGACGGCGCGCGCCGTCCGATTGAGTCCGGGAAAGCCTGACGCATCAAATTCGGCGCTTCGAACTTTTCGACCGCCTTTGACTGTTTGGTCCGCAACCTCGCGCGGACAGGCGTCAAGCTGCAATGTAAGGCGCCGCGCGCTGCGCGCCGTCCTTTCGCCATATGGCGCAATCGCTATCATGGGCGCTGAAAAAGGAGCAAGCGCCATGGATTTCGCCTATTCGCCCCGCTGCAAGGATTACCTCGCCCGCGTTTCCGGCTTCATGGATAAATATGTTTATGAAGGCGCCGAGGTTTACGAGCGCCAACATCAGGAATTCGGCCCGGGCGCAGGACGCTGGAAGGTTCCTCCCGTCATTGAGGAATTGAAGGAAAAGGCGAAGGAGGAAGGGCTCTGGAACATGTTCCATTCCGATCCGAAATTCGGCCCGGGCCTTTCAAACGCCGATTATGCGCCGATCGCGGAACTGACCGGGCGCTGCCATATCGCGCCGGAAGTCTTCAACTGCGCCGCGCCCGATACCGGCAATATGGAAGTGCTGATGAAATACGGCGCGCCCGCGCAGCAGGAAGAATGGCTAAAGCCGTTGCTCGACGGCGAGATACGTTCGGCGTTCCTGATGACGGAGCCGGGTGTTGCGTCTTCGGATGCTACCAATATTGAAACCGAGATACGCCGAGACGGCGACGACTACGTCATAAACGGGCGCAAATGGTGGTCATCCGGCGCCGGCGATCCGCGCTGCAAAATCTATATCGTGATGGGAAAGACCGACAAGCGCGCGGAAAAGCATGTGCAGCAGTCGATGATCCTCGTGCCGGCGGAGGCGAGCGGCGTCAGGATCGTACGCCATTTGCCGGTGTTCGGCTATGATGATGCGCCGCATGGACATATGGAGGTTGTGCTGGAAAATGTCCGTGTACCAAAAGAAAACATGTTGCTCGGCGAGGGGCGAGGGTTTGAAATCGCGCAAGGGCGCCTGGGGCCTGGGCGCATTCACCATTGCATGCGCACAATCGGCGCAGCCGAAGTCGCGATTGAAAAACTGGTGAAGCGCATCCTGACGCGCGAAGCGTTCGGCAAGCCGATATTCAAACATTCGATCTGGGAGCAGCGCGTCGCCGAAGCGCGCATCGATATTGAAATGGCGCGGCTTTTGACGCTGAAAGCCGCCTGGATGATGGACACAGTCGGCGCCAAGGCGGCGCAGGCGGAAATCGCCATGATCAAAGTCGCCGCCCCGCGCGCCGCGCTGCGCATAATCGACGATGCGATACAGGCTCATGGCGGCGCCGGCGTTACGACCGATTTCGGCCTCGCCCGCGCTTATGCGATGTTGCGCACGCTTCGCCTGGCGGACGGGCCCGATGAAGTCCATTGCCGCGCAATTTCGCGGATCGAATTCAAGAAGCACTCGAACGCGGCGTAGACTGACGGCGAAGCCCGGCCTATCCTCGCCCGTGCGCCGTCATGCGCATCAATAGGGGGAGGGCCGGTCATGAAACTGCTGTTCGCCGCGATCGGCGCGCTGGTCGGCGCCACAGGGCCCGCCCATGCGGAATTCAGCGATGAATGGAACGCGCTCGCCGAAGAGATAGAGGCGGGGTGCGATGCGATGGAGAGTACGCTCGCCTCAGGCGGCGTGACGCCGGCGCCGGCCAAGCCGCTCTACCTGCCCGATCGGTTGCGCGGTCCCTTCCGGCCGCACATGTGCGTGATCGTCGAGTTTTCGATTGACGCATCCGGCGCGCCGCAAAATGTGGAAAGCATTTATCGCGGCCCCGAAAATCTCAATTACCAGTTCGTCCGGCGCACGCAGGGCGCTGTGAAGAAATGGCGCTTCGACCTTGAAGGGACCTCGCCGGCCGAATTCTCCAGGCTTTATGCGCGCATGGACTTCATCCCGCTCGGCGGCTGGCGGTATTCAATACGCTATAATTACTGGAACAGCGGCGAAACGGGCGCCGGCGGAGAGTAGGCGAGGAGAGCAGGCGGGCGATCGCCGCATTCGCCGGCAAGGCTCGCCGCCGCGCCCCCGGTTCGCGAATACCCGGTTTTCTTTCCGTGTACGCAAGTTGAATGAAATGAAGTTGTAATTTTCGGTGCGCCTGCCACAATCTCGGAGATTTATTGCGGGGTGACTATGAAATTGCCGGTATTCAAGACGGTCGGCGCAAGCTTCTCTTATATTATCGCCCATTTTCTGACGATCGTGAAAATCGCCTGGTTGCCGGTTCTCGCCATGTTGGCGGTTCAACTGCTCGTCATGCCGGACCTGTTCGACGCCCAGCAGAAAATGATGGACATCGATCCGAATGCGGACCCGGCGGCGGCGTTTGAGCATATGCGCCCGATGGCGGCTGCGGCCGGTAAAATCTATCTGGCTATGGCGATATTTTATCCGATGGTTTTCACCGGCCTGCTTCGGCACGTCATTCTCGGCGAATCGCCGCGTCTGCCATTTTATTTTGCCTTTGGCGCCGGCGAGTTGAGGATTATCGGTTCGACATTGTTGCTTTTAGGGCTGTTTACTCTTGTTTATTTCGTTGGGGTCGTCGCGTTGGCCGCAATAATCGCGGTCCTCGGCATGCTGGCCGGCGTGCTTGGCGCGGCGGGCGCAAGCGTCGCCGGCGTTGTTGGCGCGGCGCTCATGTTCGCATGGATCGTTGCGATGATTTGGTTCTGCCTCAGAATGTCTCTCGTTTATCCGGCCTGCATCGGCGAGCGGAAAATCGGCGTTGCGGCCTCCTGGGCGCTGACGAAGGGTTCAACGATTTCCCTCGCGCTTTATTGGGGCGTGTGGTGGGGCCTTATGATTTTGATGTCGATTATCTGGTTGGCTTTGATGGGCATTGGATACGCCGATCTTTTGGTTGAGCTGTTCAATAACGCTTCCGATCCGCAAGCGGCCGCCGAGATACAGCGCAAGCTGTTCGATTTGCAGCGCAGCCTCTGGAGCCTGTCGGATTTGCGATCAATCTCATTCGTGATTGTCGGGTATGCGTTGACGATTGTCTGGACGGCGCTGATGGTCGCACCGGCCGGCGTTGCATACAGATTTCTTAAAGGGACGCAGGGCGCCGGCTCGAACTAGCGCCGGCGTTTCATATCGAACCGCCGCAAGGAGAATACCATGCTGACGCCAGTACTCGCTCTTGTCTGCTGGACGCTCATCGTCTGGATCTGGATGTACGCAACGCGCATACCGGCGATGCAAAAAGCGAACATTGATCCGCAATCGGCGATCCATCCCGGTTCTCTCTCCGGTTTGCCTCAAGCCGCGCGCGTTGTCGCGGACAATTACAATCACCTGCATGAACAGCCGACGATATTCTACGCGCTCGCCCTGTATGCGCATCTCGCCGGCGCCGGCGACGCGATCAATATCGGGCTCGCTTGGGCCTATGTCGGCGTGCGGATCGTTCATTCTCTCGTGCAGATAATCGTCCGCCGCGTTACGCTCCGTTTCAGCGTTTTCGCAACAGGTTCCGTAATTTTGATGGCGATCGCGGTTCGCTGCGTTCTCGCCTTGTAAGGGGTCAGCGCTTGATATCGCTTGATATCGGTTCAATCGAACCTGAAGCCGGCGCGCCGCCGGCGGATCGCATTGTTTCCGGCGCCCCTTTGTTCAAAACCTGGAATGTCGATGAAAGGCCGGGCGGACTTTACGCCGGCGTCTGGGAATCGACGCCGGGCAAATGGCGCGTTCAATATGATGAATGGGAATATTGCCGCATAATTTCAGGCGTTTCGATCGTCACCCAAGATGGCGGCGCGCCGCGTCGCGTCGGGCCGGGCGACAGCTTCATTATCGAACCCGGTTTCCGGGGAAGCTGGGAAGTCGTCGAAACGACGCGCAAGGAATATGTGATCCGTTTGTGACGAATAGGATCGCTGGTCAGTTTGCGATCGCGCCGCTTACGATTTTCATCGCCGCGCGCCGTTCGCCGAGCGCGCCGAATGATCCGCTTTCCCGGACCGAGCGCGCGGTTTCGACAAGCGCGCCATAGGCCGAAAACGCCAAAGCGCCGCCAAGCGATACGCGCGCAGCGCCGGCTTTCGCAAACTCGTCTCGCGAATGCGCCGCAAGCGCGCCGTAAACGAGAATGTTGACCGGCGCCGAAACCGACGAACAGACGGCTTTCACGGCGTCGAGATTCGGCAGCCCCGGCGCGAAGAGAATTTCGGCGCCGGCGTCTTCAAACGCCTGCAACCGCGCAATCACTTCGTTGAGGTCGGCGTCGCCGTAAAGGAAGGCTTCGGCGCGCGCTGTCAGGACGAAGCCGGCCGGCGCGGCGCGCGCCGCCTCGACCGCGGCGCGAACGCGCTCGACCGCTGCATCCATTTCATGGACCGGATTGCGGCTGTCGCCGGTCGAATCCTCGATCGATCCGCCGCAGAGCCCGGTCTGCGCCGCTTCCCTGACCGTGACAGCGCAATCTTCAGGCTTCGGCCCGAAACCGTTCTCAAGATCGGCGGCGACGGGAATGTCGACCGCCGCGCACACCTCGCGCGCATGGGCCAGAACGTCAGCGCGGGTGACGCCGTAATCGCCGCGCCCTTTGGTCAGCGCGAAACCCGAACTTGTTGAGGCGAGGGCGTCAAAGCCGAGACTTTCCAGAATGCGCGCAGAACCCGCGTCCCAGAAATTTGGAAACAGGAAAGCCGCGCCCTTTTTATGAAGGGCGCGGAATTGGGCGACTTTGCTTTCTTGAATTTGCGCATTCATTTTTGTCTCTCCTTTACGGAAATACTAGATGAGGAATGCGCCCGCGTCTTTCAAAAGCTCGCGAGTATGTCGGTGCAACTCGAAAATTGTGTTTTCGCGCCTTTTGAATCGCCGCCTGTGCGGATGAGGATTTGCAGATCGCGCCGCCAGGCAGTTGCCGCGAAAAAAGTTTTCGCCGCAAGGCCGACGGCGCTTAATGCGCCGCGGCGGCTTCGATTGTCGCCGCGCGCATTTCCTTGTCGAGGCGCTGCATTGCTTTTTGAAGCTTTTCAAACGCGCGAACTTCGATCTGGCGCACGCGCTCGCGCGAAACGTTATATTCCTTGCTCAATTCCTCAAGCGTCGCGGGGTTTTCCTTCAGGCGACGTTCGGACAGAATGTGCTGTTCGCGTTCATTCAGCGTCGCCATCGCCTTTTCCAGCAAAGCCATGCGCGTGTCGTATTCGTCCTCGCGCGCGAGTTTTTGTTCAGCATTGACGGCGTTTTCGTCGACAAGCCAATCCTGCCACTCGCCGCCGCCTTCCTCCGTCTTTCCGAGCGGCGCGTTCAGCGAGGCTTCGCCGCCGGTCATGCGGCGGTTCATCTGAACGACTTCATCCTGCGCGACGCCGAGCTTGTCGGCGATGAGCTTGACCTGGTCGGGGCGCAGATCGCCGTCCTCGATGGCGTCGATCTGTCCCTTGATCTTTCTGAGGTTGAAGAAAAGCTTCTTTTGCGCCGCCGTCGTACCGATTTTGACGAGGCTCCAGGATCTGAGAATATATTCCTGGATCGACGCTTTGATCCACCACATGGCGTAAGTCGCGAGACGAAAACCTTTTTCAGGGTCGAAACGCTTGACCGCCTGCATCAGGCCGACATTGCCTTCGGAGATGACTTCCCCGATCGGCAGGCCATAGCCGCGATAGCCCATGGCGATCTTTGCGACGAGCCTTAAATGGCTTGTGACGAGGCGATGCGCCGCTTCCGGGTCTTCATGTTCGGTGAAACGCCTGGCGAGCATGTATTCCTCGTCCTTGGCGAGCATCGGAAATTTCCGAATCTCGGCGAGGTAACGCGAAAGGCTGCCGTCCGGCGTCAGGGCGGGCGCTGCAACTAGGTCTTTAGCCATCTTACTCTCTTCAGATCCCCTCGGCCGCCGGGGAAGGCTTGGCGGCGCAAGGGCCCGATATGGGTATCAATTACGCCGGCGCCAACGTCTTCGGCTGATCGGCGCTGCTTTCCGCTCGCATATTCATACGGCCAAATAACGGCGAATGGCCGAAATTCGCCCTTTCCTCCCCGAAAATTGACGGGATTTGCGCCGGCCGGACCTGCGTCAAAGCGCCTTCAGCACCGCCCGCAGCGCCTCGAAATCTGCCGGCGGCGGGGCCTTGAACGAAAGCCGATCGCCCGAAACGGGATGCTCAAAGCCGAGAATCCGGGCGTGAAGCGCCTGCCGGCGGAACGAGCGGACAGCCTCGATCGCGGCGTCCGCCGCCGCCTCGCCCGGTTTGAGCCCTGACAGGCCCGGTCCGCGCCCATAGGCCGGATCGCCGATCAGCGGGCATCCAACCGACGCCATATGAACGCGGATCTGGTGCGTGCGCCCCGTTTCGAGCCTGCATTCGATGAGCGCGGCCAGCGCGTCGCCGGCGAGTTTCGCCCGATCGCGCCCATAGGCTTCGACGAGCCGGTAATGGGTGACGGCGCGGCGCTGGTCGCGGCGCTGGTTTCGCGGATCGACGACCGCCATTTTCCTTCGGTCGTTTGCCGCACGCGCAATCGGCGCATCGACCGTTCCCGCGGCCGGGCGCGGCGCGCCGACGACGATCGCGTCGTAAACGCGCTCTATGTCGTGGGCCGAAAACGCCTCGCTCAACCGCGCATGCGCCGCGTCGTGTTTGGCGGCTACCAGCAGGCCGGACGTGTCCTTGTCGAGCCGGTGAACGATGCCGGGGCGAGCAACGCCGCCGACGCCCGACAGGCTCTCGCCGCAATGGGCGATCAACGCATTGACAAGCGTTCCCGACCAGTTGCCGGCCGCCGGATGAACGACCATGCCCGCAGGCTTGTTGACGACGATGAGGTCGTCGTCCTCGTAATAGACGTCGAGCGCGATCCGCTCGGCTTCGGGCGCAGCCGGCTCAAGCGGCGGCGGGGCGAATGAATATGTTTCGCCGGCGCGGATCTTCCAGGACGGATCGGTGAACGCCGTGCCGTTTCGGGACACTGCGCCTTGCTCGATCAATGTCTTGAACCGCGAACGCGATATGGCGGGTTCGACCTCGGACAACCATTTATCAAGCCTTGCGCCGGCATAGTCATCGCAAACTGCGAAACGCGCCTGCCGATCGTCTTTGGTGCGGTCAATCATGGCGCAGGCGATGTCATGTCGAACGAGGGTCTGTCAAATGTCGCGCACCCAGCCGAATTTCGTCTTGATGCCGGAAGAGGAGGAGGAGCGATCGCCGGTCGATGCTTTGCGCCGCCGCGCCCTTCGCCTGCTGCAACAGGCTGACGAGAGGCCTGGCGAGAATGAGCGCGTGCGCCGCGTCGGCTGCTTCGCCGCGCCCGCCGCTCTTGGACCCGTCGAAGCCGCGCCGGCGCGCGCTTTCGCTGTCGGCGCCGTCACCATGCCGGCGGTATTCGTCGTCGTCGTTCTTGTCGCGCTCGCCGTGTTCGGCAAACCCGCAACGTCCCCGCAAAGCGATGAAACAGCGACAGTTGAGACATTGACCCAGCCGCATGCGCGCGCTGCGACCGGCGCGACATTCGCCGCGACGTCAGGCTTTGAAAACAACGCGATCGGCATCGGCGAGGATTCGCGTATCGAAGGCGTCTCGCTCGACGGCGACCGGATCGCCCTTCATGTTGAAAGCCCGAACGGCGCCGAGATCATCGTTTATGACTATGTTGAAGGCCGGGTCATCGCCCTCGCGCCGATCGTCACGGCGGGGATTGCGGAGGGAGACGGCTTGGCGCGCCGCGCCGGAGCGCCGCCGATCGCGCGCCTGTCGCTGATTACGCCGGCGGACGAGCAAACTCTCGGCCAGGAAGTTGCGACGAAGGCGGATGATGCGCCGTCCGCGCCGCGCGTGAAGCCTCAAACCGCCAACTAGCCCTGACCGGAACGGAGCGGCGTTTCCCGCGCTAAATGCCCGCCTTGTCGATGGATCGGCGCATTTCGCCGTATGCCCGGTTGCGCCCCCGGGCAATCCACTTTATTTTTCAAAGCGAATTGGGAAGGAGCTCATCCATGGCGTCCGGCGAAGAGCAAAATCTCGCTAGCGAAATCGCTTATGTAAAAACGCTCGCCGAAGAGGGGCGCAATGCGCCGCTGATCGGCGGCGTCTTCTATTTTATCTGGGGCCTGACGCTCGCCGCCGCGTGCCTGTTGACCTGGCTTCGCGTGACGAATGTCGCCGGCGTGCCGGGACTGGTCGGCGGAACCGGTTTCTGGATCGGCGTATTCGTTTTCGGCTGGGCCGTTTGTTTTCTGGCCGGCCGAAAGGTCGGCGCCAAGCCAGGCGCAATGACGATCGGCAATCGTACGGCGATGTCGGCCTGGTTCGGCGTCGGCATATTCATGCTGGTCTATTGGTTTTCCCTTCTCGCATTTCATGGGAATTTCGAAGCTGAGGGGATAAAACCGTATGCATTGTTCAACACGATGTTTCCGGTCGCATTCGGCGTTTACGGCATTGCGTTTTATGCGACGGCGACGGCTGCGCGTCTTGACTGGCTGCGCGGATTCGCGCTCGCGGCCTGGATTTTTTCAGTCGCCAGCCTCTATTACCTCGGCGACGTAAGGCAGATCGTCGTCGCCGGCGTCGGCAGTCTCGTTTGCGCAGCGCTCCCCGGCTTAATTCTTATGCGCAGAGAGCCGAGCGAAATCGTGTGAGGCATGGCCGGGAACGAGTTTGATTATCGTGAAATCGACGACGTTATTCACGGGCGCGTGCGCCTTTCGGTGATGGCGTATCTATCGGGCGCTGACGCGGCGGATTTCAACGAGTTGAAAGCGAAAATCGGCGGCACGGACGGAAATCTCTCCGTGCATCTCAGAAAGCTTGAGGACGCGGGCTATGTTAGCGTCCGGAAAACTTTTCGCGACCGCAAGCCGCGTTCGATCTGCCGCCTGACGGCGAAGGGACGCGAGGCGTGGATCGCCTATATTGAAAGATTGCAGGCATTGATCGAACCCGGCGCCTGATCAGCGGCGCCCGTCGCCATTGATGATGCGAATGACTATCCAGATCGGCACGACGATCGCTGCGCCGAATAGCAGATAAGTCGCAAGATTGATAACGATCTCCGAAACGGAATCGCCGAGCCAACCGAGAATGCCTTTGAAAAAATCAAAGGCGCCGCGCCAGAAATCGGTCGGCGAAACGCCCCAGAACGCCAGGAAGGCGCCGACGATGACGCTGGCGATGACGAGCTGGATGAGCGTCCGGCGCGGGTTGGCCCCCGCAATTCGAAATTTCGACGGTTCATCGCTCATGGCCGATCCTCCCTGCGCAGAGGGCGAGTCTAGCCGAGCCCGCGGCGGGAGGAAAGGTCGGCGTCAGGCCGGCTTGAAAGTCAGGGCGACGCCATTGTTGCAATAGCGCAGCCCGGTCTTTTCAGACGGGCCATCCTTGAACACATGGCCTTGATGGCCGCCGCAGCGCGCACAGTGATATTCCGTACGCGGTATGATAAGTTTGAAATCGGTTTTTTCGCCAAGCGCGTTCGGCAGATGATCAAAGAAAGACGGCCACCCGGTGCCGGATTCAAATTTCGATTCTGACGAGAAAAGATCATAACCGCACCCGGCGCAGGCGAAAACGCCCAAGCGTTTTTCATCGTTCAACGGGCTCGTCCACGGACGCTCGGTCGCTTCCCTGCGAAGGACGGCGTAGGCTTCGCCTTCAAGGCGTTCCTTCCACTGTTTTTCGCTAAGCTGCCATTTGTCGAAATCCGGGATTGTACTCGGGTCGGTTTTCATGCTTTCCGCCTTTGCCGGAACGATCGTCGAAACGGCCGTCAGCGCCGCGCCGGTCAGTACTTTACGCCGGTCAATCATGAGCCGCCACTCCATCGCTTAATTCCGGAATACGGCGCGCAATGTAAAAGGTTTAAACGATCACCGCCAATAACAAGGCTGCGAGAACCAGAAGGCCCGCCTCGCGATTCGATTTGAATACCGCAAGGCAGTTCTCGCTATCGTCAATTTTGAGGCGTCGCGCCTGCCACGCAAAATGCGCAGCCGGCGCGGCGAGAAATAAAAGGAACAGCCCGCCGAACCCGGCGTAAAGGCCGGCGCCCGCCGCGAGCAATATCGAGATGGCGTAAAAGGCCATTATCGCCGGCCGCGTTTTTTCGCCGAGCGCGCGCGCCGACGACTTCACCCCGATCAGCGCGTCATCTTCCTTATCCTGGTGCGCGTATATCGTATCGTATCCGAGCGTCCAGGCGAGTCCGGCGGCGTAAAGAAGCAGCGGCGCAAGGCCGAGCTTTCCCGCTATCGCCGAATATCCCATCAGCGCACCCCAATTGAAGGTGAGGCCGAGCCACGCCTGCGGCCACCAGGTGATGCGTTTCATAAAAGGGTAGGCGGCGACAAGCAGCAGCGAAGAAAGGCCGAGCGCAATGGTCAACGTATTGAACTGCAACAGAATGATCAGCCCGGCGAGACAAAGTGCGGCGAGAAACAGCCATGCGGTCCGAACGCTGATCTGGCCTGAAGGAATGGGCCTGTGCGAGGTGCGCGCGACCCTGGCGTCGAAATCGCGATCGACGATATCGTTATAGGCGCATCCCGCGCCGCGCATGAGAAATGCGCCGATTGCGAACAAAATCGCGAAATAGGCATATTTCGCAGGCGCCGCCTCACCCGCAGCGCCTGCAAGCGCAAGGCCCTGCCAGCAGGGAATGAGCAACAGCCATGTTCCGATCGGTCGGTCGGCGCGCATCAGCCGCAAATAAGGTTTCGCGCGTTCCGGCGCGAAGCGATCGACCCAGTTGTCTTTCGGCGCATCGGCCGGAGCGGTAATCATGGCGTATGGAAGTTGATCTTTAAAACCCTCAGCCGGTAGGCTAGCCGCATCGAGCGTGCGAAGAAAGCGGCAAGCGCGCGAGGATAGCGGTGACGGAACCGAACCGGCGGCGGCGATGTCATCGCCGTTTCCCGCCGGGCCGCCGCGAACAACTGAGGGGTGCCATGACGCCGCGAATTTATTGCAGCGAAGCGCTATCGGCCGGCGGTTCGATATCGCTCCCCCAGAAGCAGGCGCATTACCTCAGAAGCGTATTGCGGCGCGAGCCGGGCGCCGCGCTCTTATTGTTCAATGCGGAGAGCGGCGAGTTCGCGGCGCGCATCGCAGAAATCGACAAGAAAGGCGCCAGGGTCGAATTGCTGGATCAAACGCGCGCGCCGGAAGCGGAGCCCGATATCGAATTGCTGCTTGCGCCGGTAAAGCGCGCGGCGATGGAAATGATCGTGCAAAAGGGAACGGAACTCGGCGTTCGGCGGTTTCGCCCGGTCATGACGGATCGCACGAACGCCGATCGGGTGCGTGTCGATCGCTTGCAGGCGATCGCGCTGGAGGCCGCCGAGCAATGCGGACGCCTGTCGGCCCCGGAAGTCGATGCGCCCGCGTCGCTGGCGGAAACGCTGTTGCGATGGGATGTCGCGCGCGCGCTTTATTATTGCGACGAGGCCGGCGATGATCCGGCCATACGATGGGGCGGGCCGGACGGGCGCGCCGCGCCCCTTCTTGACGTGATCTCGGTTGAAGCGAAAAGCGCGGCGATCCTCGTCGGTCCGGAGGGCGGGTTTTCCAGCGATGAACGCAATTGGCTGCGCGCCATACCCCATGTGACGGCGGCGACGCTCGGTCCGCGCATATTGCGGGCCGATACAGCGGCGATTGTCGCTCTTGCGCTGTGGCAGGCGCGCGCGGGCGATCTTGCGCGCCGTTAGCGATCAGGCCGTCTCACCTTTAAGTGAGGGTAAATGGCTTGGCGTGACGATACGCACCAGATAAAGGCGAACTGGACGCGCCGCATCGCGGCGGCAGGCGATCGGAGATCCACTTGAGCGTTGAACGGCAGGCGTCCGGCGATTTACCGCCGATTGGGAACCTCGATGAATTGACCGCTTTCCTCGCAGATGGCGCGAAGCCGGCGTCTGATTGGCGGATCGGCACCGAGCATGAGAAATTCATTTACTGCCGCGATACGTTGAAGCCCGTATCCTACGAAGGCGAGAACGGCATACGCGCAATCCTTGAAAGATTGAGCGAGACGACCGGCTGGGAAATTATTCGCGACAACGAACTGCCGGTCGGGCTGAAAGGCGAGGGCGCGTCTGTTTCGCTCGAGCCCGGCGGTCAGGTCGAATTGTCGGGCGCCCCGCTTGAGACGATCCATCAGACCTGCGCCGAAGTTGCGCGTCATCTCGACGCCGTCAAGGCGGTCGCGGATCCGTTGAACATCGCCTTTTTCGGAATGGGCTTTGCGCCGACATGGACGCGCGAGGAAATGCCGAAAATGCCGAAATCGCGATATGCGATTATGCGCAATTACATGCCGAAAGTCGGCTCGCTCGGTCTCGACATGATGCACCGGACCTGCACCGTTCAGGTCAATCTCGACTTCGCCAGCGAAGCCGATATGGTCATGAAATTCAGAACGTCGCTTGCATTGCAGCCGATTGCGACGGCGCTTTTCGCCAATTCGTCGATCGTCGAAGGAAAACCGGTCGGCTGGGCGTCGTGGCGCGCTCATATCTGGACAGACACCGACCCCGATCGCACGGGACTGTTGAATTTCGTTTTCGACGACGGGTTCGGATTTGAACGCTATCGCGACTACATGCTCGATGTGCCGATGTATTTCGCGCGCCGCAATGGACGTTACCACGATGCGGCCGGGTTGTCCTTCCGCGATTTCATAAATGGAAAACTTCCGGTTCTGCCCGGCGAGCGCGCCAACATTCTCGATTGGGAGGATCATCTGTCTACGGCGTTTCCGGAAGTTCGCCTGAAGAGGTTCCTGGAAATGCGCGGCGCGGATTCCGGGCCATGGGCGCGCATCTGCGCCTTGCCGGCTTTCTGGGTCGGGCTTCTTTACGATTCTGACGCGCTCGCCGCAGCGTGGGATGTCGCAAAGGACTGGACCGCGGAGATGCGAAACGGGCTGCGCAACGATGCGGCGCAATACGGTTTGAAGGCGAAGATCGGAAATCGAACCGTTCAGGATGTCGCCAAGGAAGTTCTTTCGATTTCGGAAGCCGGGTTGAAGCGCCGCGCAAGACCAGGCGCCATGTCGTTTGACGAAACGTCATTCCTTGAACCTTTAAAGGCGATTGCGCAGAGCGGCGTCACAATTGGTGAATTCGCAGCGCGCCGTTTCATCGACGATCTGAAAGGCGATGCGCGAACGTTTCTGGCCGAATCCTCGTTTTAACCGTGACGAAGCGCGCGAGGATCGACGTGTTTTCCGATGTCGGCGCTGCAACGCGCGCGCTGTCGCGAAAGGATGCGGCGTTAAAGCGCGCGCAGGCCGAGATCGGCGCGCCGCATATCCGCCGGCGCGAAGGCGGGTTCGAGGGGTTGTTCCGGATCATCGTCGAGCAACAGGTTTCGGTTCCAAGCGCGCAGGCGATCTGGAAGCGCTGCAGGGAGCAGCTGGATTGCGCCTCGCCCGATGCGGCGATCGAAGCCGGTGAAGCCGGTCTGAAAGGGGTGGGGCTTTCAGCGCCCAAGGCGCGCTATGTCCTCGGCCTCGCCGAACAGGTCGCCGCCGGCGCGATGGATTTCAGCGCTTTGCGGCGGATGGACGATGAAGGCGCGCGCGAAACGCTCGTCGCCGTGAAAGGCGTCGGGCCATGGACGGCGGCGATCTACCTGCTTTTCTGCGAAGGCCGGGTCGATATCTGGCCGCCGAACGATGTCGCCCTCAAACACGCCTATTCGGCGGCGGCGGGCAGGGCGTTCGACCAGAAATCGCTCGACCTGCGCGCTGCCGGCTTTGCCCCGTGGCGAGGCGTCGCGGCCCACATTTTATGGACCTACTACGCGCATTTGCGGGGTAGAACGCCGATATAAGTGTGGCTTGACGACAATTTTTCAGAAAATTGTCAAATAAAGGTCATCGGGAATCGGTTAGAAAATTCCCTTGAGAGTTCGATTCATCTAGGCTTGCTCCATCAACGGCGGAGGTTGGCTTTCAGTAGCTGGATCAGGGATTACGCCGGGGCTGAACCCCCGGCCGCCTTTACCGGAGGCGTCAAGCGATGCAGGTGATCCGCCAATCGCCTGAAGCGTGTCCTGCGCTGGTTCTGAACGCGGATTTCAGACCGCTCTCCTATTTTCCCTTGTCGCTCTGGTCCTGGCAGGACGCCCTGAAAGCGGTCTTCCTCGACCGCGTCGATGTCGTCGCTCAATATGAAACAGTCGTGCATTCGACAAGATTTCAGATGCGCCTTCCGTCGGTTGTTTCCCTCAGAACATACGTCAATCATGCGCGCACGCCTGCGTTCACGCGCTTCAACGTCTTTCTGCGCGACAGTTTTTCCTGTCAGTATTGCGGCGACTGCGATCGCGATCTGCTGACTTTCGATCATGTCGTGCCGCGCTCGAAAGGCGGACGAACGACATGGGACAATATCGTCGCTGCGTGTTCCTCCTGCAATCTGAGAAAGGGCGGGCGAATGCCGGCGCAGGCGAAAATGTTCCCGGCGCGAAAACCCGAACGCCCGACAATGTTCGAATTGAACGAGCGCGGACGCGCCTTTCCACCCAACTACCTCCACCATAGCTGGCAGGATTTTCTATACTGGGACAGCGAGCTGGAGCCCTGATCGCGCCAGAGGTGTTGTCCCGCGCCGGGCGCGCGCCTAAAAACGGCGTTGAATGTCTGTGGAGGATTGAATGCCGAATTTCCCCTTTATCCGTCATGCCGCCGGCGCCGCATTGGCCGCCTGCGCTTTGGCTGGCCTTTCAAGCTGCGCCTACAATGAAGAACTCGGCAGAAGCCAGCTCGCGATCATCCCCGCGAGCCAGATGTCGTCGCTCGGCGCGACAGCGTGGGCGGACGTCAACAAAAAGGAAAAAGTTTCGACCGATCCGAAATATGTCAGTCGGTTAAATCGGGTCGCGCCGAAAATCCTGCGGGCGGCCGGCGAGAATCCTCGCAATTGGGACTACAGGGTTTTCGATTCCAAGCAGTTGAATGCCTTTGCGCTGCCGGGAAATCACTTCGCGGTTTATACCGGCCTGATGGATCTCATGGCCAACGACGATCAACTGGCGACGGTCATCGGTCATGAAGTCGGCCATGTTCGCGCCAATCATGGCGGCGAGCGCGTGTCGCAACAGCTCGGGACCAATTTCGCGCTCGGTGCGGCGCAACAGGCGATCGGCGCGGGAAGCCAGACCGGCCAGGCCGCGCTCGGCGCGCTTGGCGTCGGCGCGCAATACGGCGTGCTTCTTCCTTTCTCGCGCAAGCACGAACTTGAAGCGGACCGTCTGGGCGTCATCTATATGAACCGCGCCGGTTACGATCCGAATGAGGCGTTGAAATTCTGGACGAAAATGAGCGCGGCGGGCGGCGCAAAACCGCCGGAATTCGCATCGACCCATCCGTCGGACGCAACGCGCATCGAGCAGATAAGGGACGTCATCGCGACCTTGCCGCCGCGCGGCCGATAGGCGCACGCCCGGCGAGGCCAGATTGCGGTTGAATTCGCCTTCGCCGGCGACTAGGTTCCCGGCCCGCGCGGGGCCTTGCTCCCGGCGGAGGGGCCGCCTTAGCTCAGTTGGTTAG
>JAGRDS010000023.1 GCA_020446945.1 Parvularculaceae bacterium | reverse complement strand
CCTCACCCATCATCATTGTCGGCGCCGGCGTTGCGGGACTTTATACGGCGCTGAAACTCAGCCCGCGTCCCGTCACGGTCCTGACCGCACGCCCGCTCGGCGCGGAAGCCTCATCCATGTGGGCGCAAGGGGGGATGGCCGCCGCGATCGGGCCGAAGGATTCGCCGAACCTTCATTTCGCCGACACGATGGAGGCGGGCGCCGGCCTCGTCGATCCGGATGCGGCGCGCATGCTCGCCGATGGCGGGCCGGCGGCGGTGAAAGACCTCGCCTCCTACGGCGTTCAGTTCGATAAGGACGCGAAAGGGAATTACATTCTGGGGCGCGAGGCCGCGCATTGCCGCAATCGCATCGTTCACGCCACCGGCGATCAGGCCGGCGCGGCGATCATGTCGGCGCTCATCAACGCCGCACGCGCCGCCGATCACATCGAAATCCTGGAGCGCGTCGTCGTCGAAGATCTCCTGACTGACGATAACGGCGCCGTCGCGGGCGTTCTCGCCTATCTTGTCGAACGCGGCGAGCGCGTTGAGATGCAGGCCGGCGAAACGGTGATGGCGACCGGCGGGCTCGGCGGGCTTTACCAGGTGACGACAAACCCCAAACCGGCGCAAGGCCACGGTCTCGCCTTCGCCGCGCGCGCGGGCGCGATCATCCGCGATCCCGAATTCGTGCAGTTCCATCCGACGGCGCTGGATTTCGGCGAAGACCCCGCCCCGCTCGCGACCGAGGCCCTGCGCGGCGACGGCGCCGTTCTCGTCAATGCGGACGGGCGCGCTTTTATGGAAACCTATCATCACGACAAAGACCTCGCCCCGCGCGACATCGTCGCGCGCGCGGTCGAGGCGGAACGAGACGCCGGGCGCGGCGCCTTTCTCGACGCGCGATCGGCGATCGGCGCCGATTTTCCGGAAAAATTCCCGACCGTATTCGCCGCCTGCGCGCGAAACGGCGTCGATCCGCGAAAGGCGCTGATGCCGGTCGCGCCCGCCGCGCATTACCACATGGGCGGGGTTTTCACCGACCTTGAAGGCAAATCGTCCCTTGAAGGACTTTCGGCGGTCGGCGAAGTCGCCTCGACCGGCGTTCACGGGGCGAACCGCCTCGCCTCGAATTCGCTCCTTGAGGCCGTCGTTTTCGGCGCGGCGATCGCCGAGCGGCTGAAATCGGCGCCGCTCGCCATGCGCAAGGGCGCCGGCGCGCCGGAAGACCGGTACGAACTTGCGCCAAAACCCGCCGACGCGAGGCTGATGATGCGCCTTCGAAAGGCGATGTCGAAAGGCGTCGCGCTTATTCGTTCGCGCGAAAGCCTCGACGCGGCGCTTGAGACCATCAGCGAGCTGAACGAAGCCGAACTGATAACGAGCGGCCTGAAAAGCGCCCTCGCCTCGGCGGAGCTGATTGTGCAGGGCGCGCAAATGCGCGAAGAAAGCCGCGGCGGCCACTGGCGAACCGATTTTCCGGAAACGGGCGAGGAGCCGATGCACACCGAAATCTGCCTCGCCGAATCCGCTGAAATCGAGTGGGAGGAGGAATTGTCATGACGACGCTTCCGCCATTCATGATCGAGGACGCTGTCGCGCGCGCGCTCGCCGAAGACCTTGGCGACGCCGGCGACGTTACGTCTGCCGCCTGCATTCCGGAAAACGCCATGAGCGCGGCGGTGATTGCGGCGCGAACATCCGGCGTTATCGCTGGCGTCGATCTCGCCCGCGCCGCCTTTCGCCTGGTCGATGCGGATATCGAATTGCGCGTTGAAAACGGCGACGGCGCGCGCGTCAATGACGGCGCGATCGTCATGCATGTCGAGGGGCCCGCGCGCGGCGTTTTGACGGCTGAGCGCGTTGCATTGAATTTCCTCGGGCGCCTTTCGGGCGTCGCCAGCGAGACCGCGCGCTATGTCGACGCCGTCGCCGGGACGCACGCGAAAATCGCCTGTACGCGCAAAACGACGCCGATGCTGCGCGCGTTTGAAAAATACGCCGTCAGATGCGGCGGCGGGTCCAATCACCGGTTCGGTCTTTATGACGCGGTGATGATCAAGGACAATCATATCGCCGCGGCGGGCGGCGTCGCCGACGCGATGAAAGCGGCGAAAGCCGCAGTCGGCCACATGACCTCGATAGAAATTGAGGTCGATTCGCTTGAACAGATGGAAGAAGCGCTCGAACACGGCGCGCGCATCATCCTTCTCGACAATATGTCGCTCGACGATCTTCGCCTCGCCGTAGCGCTGAACAAGGGCCGCGCAATTTTGGAGGCGTCCGGCGGCGTGACGCTGAAAACAGTGCGCGCCATCGCCGAAACCGGCGTCGATGTCATTTCATCCGGCGCGATAACCCATTCCGCGCCCTGCCTGGATCTGGGGCTCGATTTCCTGGACTGACGCCGGATTTCGCGGCGCTTTTATCGCGCGCGCGCCGGCGCTTCGGCGAGCCCCAGAATAATGAACAGGAGCCAGACCAGCGCCGTCACCGCCAGGCCCGACAAAATGAAGGGATGATCGAAGGTGAGCGCCGGCCAGTCGAATTCGCCGGCGTTGATCTTTTTGACGTGATTGAAATTCTGCATGACGCCGACCATGAGGCCGTAAAAGCCCGCAAGCGCTGCAAAATAGCGCCAGAAAAGCGCGCGATGGAGATTGAACAGCAGGATGAGCGACAAAATCCCGAGCGCGGCGCGCTCCGTCCGGCAATAGGGGCACGGATGAACAAGGCCCATCACGTCAAGCGTCAGCGTTACGGCGACGACAAGCAGGACAAAGCCGCCGACAAGAAAGCGGTTAAGAAAAACCTTGCCCGCAAGTTTTGATAGTCCGTCCATTTATTCCGGCCCCCTCTGAAAAACGGTCGCGCAATATCGCCGCGACTTCTGCGCACGTCAACAATCGCGCGCGGACTTTGGCCCGCCTCTCGCGCATTGACGGACGGCGCGGGGCGCGTTCAGACTTTACGCGCCCCAAACTTCTTCAAACAATCGCAGGAAGTTTCCGCCGAGGATCTTGTCGATCCGCGCATCGGAATGGCCGCGCGCGGAAAGCATCGTAGCCAGCTTTTCGAACTGTCCCGGACCGATCAGGTCCGGCGCGACGGTGATCAGGTCGGGATCTTCGTTCGGCGCGCCGACGCCGAGCGCCTTGCGGCGTTCGATTTCGGCGCGGCGCAGGGCGGACAATTTGTCCATATCGTCGACGCCGGTCATGAAACGGTCGGTGCCGATCCCGACATGATCCTCGCCCATCACGTTCAGCGCATGCTCGATATGCAAAACGATATCCGCAGCCATGTGCTGGCGGCCGGGCGTCAGATACGGAATGAAATATACGCCCATTACCCCGCCCCGTTCGGCGAGCGCGCGCATTTCCTCATCCGTTTTGTTGCGCGGATGGGGCGCAAGCGCCGCGCAGCCCGAATGGGTGATCGCGGGCGGCGCGGCGGACGCGGCGATCGCATCCAGCGTCAGCCTTTGCCCGCCATGAGAAAGATCAACGAGCAGGTTTTGCGCATTCAGCGCGGCGACAAGGTCATGACCGAATTCGGTAAGCCCACCGTTTTCGGGAACAAGCGCGCCGTCGCCGACCGCCGATTTCAGATTGTAGGTCAGTTGGACGACCCGCACGCCGAGATCGGAAAAAAGCCGCGCGCGCGCCGCGTCGCCTTCGAACATTTCCGTACTCTGGAAACCAAAGATCAGCCCGGCTTTACCCTGCTTTTGCGCGGCGCGAATATCACTGGCGGCAAGGATAAGGGACAGCTCATCGGGGCGCAGGCGGATCGCCTGCGTCCACCATGCGACATCATCCACCGTTGTCGCAAATGGATCGCCGTCGCCGAAAACATAGCCGAGCGTCAAATTGGTCGCAGCGACGCCGGCCTTGCGCGCATCGTCGATCGAGCGCTGATCGACATAATGCGCGGCGATCTGCGCATCTGTCGGTTTTTCCGCCAGCGGATCGTAAAGCCCGCCAAGCGCGTTGATAACAAAGCGGCGTTTTTTCGCTTTTGCAAAACCGGGCGAGGCCGCCATTGCGCCGGCGATCGCCGCGCCCGCAAACAGATCGCGTCTGTTCATTTTAAACATCGTCATTTTCCGGCTCCCTTTTACTCCACCCTGCCCGCCAGCGTGTCGTGATGGCTCGATATGAGCGAACGCAAATAAAAGGAAATGTCGGCGAGATCGCCGAAGCCCGCCGCTTTGGCCGCGGCTTCCTTTTCCGCATCGCTCATCGCGGACGGCGCGGCGAACGCAGCCAGGCTCTCATGCGCGCCGATTGTGAAAACATCGACATCAGCGCCGGCCGCGCGGCGAAATATCATGTTCTGTCTCTGACCTGTCGCGCCGAGATAGGCGTTCTCCATCCGTCGTTGCTCAAGCAGCGCCGGCGCCTTTCCGGCCAGAGCGTGAAACATCTCGATATGAAAAAGCGATTTTTCTTTCGTGATTTCTTCAAAATCCGCCAGCGCCGGTCCGAACGCGAACACATCTTCTTCAAAAGCGATCAGGCTTTCGCCGCGCGACAGGATTTCAGCATGCGTGCGCGCCGCTTTTTCGCGCTTTTTTTCCGCGCGATCCGAATAATAGGCGCCCATGCTCTCGATCGGCGCGATCATCATCAAATCCCACTGATCGCCCTGGCTGTGCCGCAAAACCGTTGGCGGCGTCTGGCCGGCGTCCGTATAATAGCCGGATCGCTTCACATCATCGATCCAGCCGAGCAGCGCTTCAAGCGCGCCGGCGTCGGCGCGCAGCGTCGATACCTTGTAGACAAACTCGCCTTCGTTTTCCGCGCGCGCAGGCGCGACAAGCAGAAACATCGCTAACAGCGCGGCGACGTATTTCATTGCGGATTGTCCCTCCAGTTTGCGGCCGCGAGCGCGGCGGCTTTTTTCATGACGCTCGGCAATCGCGCAGCCTCCGGCGCGATCCATCGCCAATCCTTTCCGATTGTGAATGAATTCGGCGCAGCCGCAACCATCACGTCGAGTTCAAGATGGAAATGCGTGAATGTGTGGCGAACGGTTCCGGCGCGCGCCCACCGCGCTTTTTCGAACGGCGCAAAATGTTCGTCCTGCGCACGCGAACCGGTCTCGGCCCATTGCGCGCCCGGCAGGCCGAGCATGCCGCCGAGCAAACCCTTTTCGGGGCGGCGTTCGAAAAGTATCTCGCCCCTTTCGTTGAACAATGCGTAGGCGACGCCGCGCCGCGTCGGCTTTTCGGTTTTTCTCGCCTTTCTCGGCAAGGTTTCCACATCGTCGCGCGCACGCGCGCGGCAATGGGGCGCCAGCGGACATGAAGGGCATTTCGGTTTGCGCGGCGTGCAAACGCCGGCGCCGAGATCCATGAGCGCCTGTGCGAAATCGCCCGAACGCTTTTTCGGCCAGACAGCGCCGATCGCCTCCTTCAACTCGCGCTTGCCCGCCGGCGGCGGCGTTTCGACGGCGAACAGGCGCGCGGCGACGCGCTCAATATTTCCATCGACAACGATCGACGGCCTGTCGAAAGCGATCGCCGCGATCGCCGCCGCCGTATAGGGGCCAATTCCCGGCAATGCGCGCAATTCGTCTTCGCTTTCGGGAAAGCGCCCGCGCGCGACGATTTCTCTCACGCATTTGTGCAGGTTGCGCGCGCGGGCGTAATAGCCGAGCCCCGCCCATTCGCCGAGGAGATCGTCGAGATCGCTTGCGGCCATCGCTTTTGCATCCGGCCAGCGCCTGACGAAATCGGGAAAGCGCGGCGCGACGCTCGCCGCCGTCGTCTGTTGCAGCATGATTTCCGAAAGCAGCACCTTGTAGGGATCGGGCCGCTCGCCCGCCTTTCGCCGCGCCGGCCCGACGCGCCAGGGCAATTCGCGCGCATGCGCGTCATACCATTTAAGCAGCGCCTTTGAGATTGCGGACATGACGAGCGGCTTATGCTAAGCTTGGCGGCGATGAAATCCCCGCGCCCGTCGATACGTCCAGAATTGCGCGATCTCGGCCCGCCGCCGGCGACGCGCCCGGCGCGCGCGAGCGCCCCTTCATTATCGCGATTTTCATCGCAGGTCGTCGAGGCGCTGGCGCGCAGGACGCATTATGTCGACCCGGGCCTTGTCACACGCTGGAGCGAGATCGCAGGGCCGGAACTTTCGCGCCTTTGCCGGCCCGGGCGGCTGACCGGGGGCCAGGGCGGGCGCACGCTTGAAGTCGTCGTTCCCCATGGCGCGGCGGCCGTTTCCGTCGAATTCGCCGCTGAAACCCTGCGCCGGCGGCTCAACGCCTATTTCGGACCGCAGGCGATCGCGCGAATCGCAATCGTTCAGGGGGCCGGCGGGCCGGGCCGGAACGCCGGCGCGCCGGCGCAGCCGGGCGCCGGCCTGTCCAGGTTTCGTCGCGGCTAGCGCGAAAATCCTTTAAAATCGTCGCCCGCGCCTTCATGTTCGGTCGATGCGTCGGGACGATCTTGTATCCGCCCCGCCGGTCTGCGATCTAGGAGACTGAAAAGCCGGCCCGAACGGCCGGCGGCGTCCACCGTTTCCGGAGAGTGTCAGCCATGAAGTTACGCGCCGCCCTTATCGCCCTTCCGTTTCTCGTCGCCGCCTGCGGAAACGCCTCGTCGCAGACCGACAATGGCGCAGCGACCGCCCCGGCCGGCGACAAGACGGAGATTCTCGCAACCGATATGGTGCTTGGCGATCCGAACGCGCCGGTGACGCTGATCGAATACGCCTCCGTCACCTGCCCGCATTGCGCCGTGTTCAACGAACAGGTGATGCCGGACGTCAAGGAGAAGTTCATCGCGACCGGTAAGATCAAACTCGTATTCCGGGAATTCCCGACCGCGCCGGCCAATTTCGCCGTCGCCGGTTCGGTGCTTGCGCGCTGCGCAGCTGAAAAGTCCGGCCCCGAGGCCTATTTCCTCATCACCGACGCGCTGTTTCGCGGCCAGCACAACTGGATCAAGGAAAACCCGACCAGCGAGCTGGTGAAGATCGTAAGCCAGGCCGGCATGGATGAAGCGGCGTTGAAAACCTGCCTTCAGCGGCAGGATTTTGCGAACATCATCAATGAGAACGCCAAAGGCGCCATGGAAAAATACAATATCAGCGGCACGCCCCAGTTCATCCTCAACGGCGAGAAGATGGTCTACAAGTCGAAAGAGGATTTCGAGCAATTGCTGGCTGACGCCGTGGAAAAAGCCGGCGCCTGAGAGAAACCGTACAGAAAGTTGCTTTTGTTGCGTAATTCGGCGGTTCTTTTCGGATGGTCATTTCTCCACAGGGGGCTTTCCAAAATTGCCCGGGCGGGAGAATCGGCGCTCCGTGATCTGATTGGGGTTGCGCCGGCGCGCATTTGCGCGTCGCCGCGTCGGTCGTCGGGACGATTGCTGTGAGATTCACCAACCTGCGCCTTGTCGGCTTCAAGTCATTCGTCGAACCGACGGATCTTGAGATTCGCGACGGGCTGACCGGCGTCGTCGGACCGAACGGCTGCGGCAAGTCGAACCTTCTGGAAGCGCTGCGCTGGGTGATGGGCGCGACTTCGGCCAAGGCGCTGCGCGGCGACGGGATGGGCGACGTCATTTTCGCCGGCACATCCATGCGCCCGGCGCGCAACTGGGCCGAAGTGATTTTGACGCTCGACAATTCCGATCGCTCGGCGCCCGCCGAATACAACGACGCCGACACGCTCGAAATTTCGCGCCGCATCCTCCACAAGGACGACGGAACGCAATCGATCTACCGCATCAACTCAAAGGAAGTGCGCGCCAAAGACGTGCAGCTTCTTTTCGCCGACGCCTCGACCGGCGCGAACTCGCCCTCGCTCGTGCGTCAGGGCCAGATCGCCGAACTGATCGGCGCCAAGCCGCAAAACCGCCGCCGCCTGCTTGAGGAAGCGGCCGGCATCACCGGCCTTCACTCGCGCCGGCACGAGGCCGAACTGCGCCTGCGCGCGGCCGAGCAAAACCTTTCGCGTCTTGAAGACGTCACCGGCGAACTTGAAAACCAGAAAGTCGCGCTCGCCCGTCAGGCGCGTCAGGCGACGCGCTATCGCAATTTGTCGGGCGATATCCGCCGCGCCGAAGCCGCCGCCGCCTATCTGCGCTGGAAGGAAGCGATCGATGCGCGCGACGAGGCCGGCGCGAGCCTTCAGGAAATTTCAGAACTGATCGAAACGACCGCACGCGCCGCCGCCGCGGCGTCAACGGCGCAAGCCGATGCGCATGAAGCGCTCGATCCGCTGCGCCTTGACGAAGCGAAATCGGCCGCCGCGCTGCACCGCCTCACCGTCGCGCGTGAAAATCTCGATGACGAGGCCGAACGCGCGCAGCAGGAAATTCGCCGCCTCGCGGCGGAGATCCATCAGCTCTCCAGCGATCTGGAACGTGAAAAATCCTTAAAACGCGACGCAGACGAAGCCGTTGAAACGCTCAATCGCGAAGAATCGGGCCTGAAGCAGCGCGAAGCGGCGGAAAAAGACCGGATTGAAAGCGCGAAAGCGCGCCTCGATGCCGGCAATGACGCTGTCGGCGCCGCCGAGCGCATATTCGAGGAAAAAAGCGCGCAGGCGGCGGAAATCGACGCGCGCCGGCGCTCGATCGCCGCCAATATCGAAACGCTGGAGCGCCGCATTCAGCGCGCGAATGCGCAGATCGATCAGTTGACTGAAGAAAAAACGCGCATCGAACCGACGCCGGAACAGGCCGAAGCGCTGGACGCGGCGACTGCGCGGCTGACGGCGAGCGAGGAAGCCGCACGCGCCGCCGAGGCTGCGTTCCATCGCGCGGAGGAAGAACGCGCAGGCGCCGAAGAACGCGAACACGCCGCGCGCGCGCCGCGCCAGAAAGCCGATCAGAGCCTGTCGGAAATCCGCGCCGAAGTTGAAGCGCTGCGCCGCGTGCTTGCGAGTCAGGCGGACGGCGACTGGCCCGCGCTCATCCAGTCGGTCGATGTCGATCCCGGCTACGAAAACGCGCTCGCCGCCGCGCTCGGCGACGATCTCTTCGCCGCGCTCGATAATGAAGCGCCCGCCTTCTGGAGCGGACGCGAAGGCGCCGCGCACGCGACAGACCTGCCCATGGGCGCCGCGCCCTTGTCGCGTTACGTCGCCGCGCCGCCGGCGCTGGCGCTGCGCCTTTCCATGGTCGGCGTCGTCGATGAACTCCAGGGCGCGCGCCTCGCCCCGGCGTTGACGCCCGGCCAGCGTCTTGTTTCGCGCAAAGGCGATCTTTGGCGCTGGGACGGTTTCGTCGCGCGCGCCGAAGCCAAAACCGCCGCCGCGATCCGCCTTGAACAGCGCAACCGCCTGCACCAGCTCGAAAAAGATTTCGAAGTCGCGCAGGCGCGCGCGCAGCAGGCCGCGCAGGCCCATGAGGAAGCGCAAGCCGCATTCGGCGAACGCCAGAGCTTTGAACGCGAAGCGCGCACCCTTTTCATCGACGCGCGCCGCGCGCTCGATGCGGCGCGCGCGCGCCAGGGCGAACTTGAACGCGCGCATGAGCGCGCAACGACGCGCCTCGCCTCCATCGCGGAGGCGATGTCGCTCGCCGAAGCGGACCGCACGGAAACAGGCGCGGAGCTGAATGCCGGGCGCGAGGAAAGGTCTCGCCTGCCTGACGCATCGGTCATCGCCGAGGGCGTTGGCGCGGCGCGCGAATCGGCGGCGAAAGCGCGCGCCGAGGCGACGGAAGCGCGCGCGGCGCACAACGACCTCACGCGCGAATCGCAAATGCGCGCCCGGCGGATCGACGAAATCGCGCGCGAGCGCAGCGTCTGGTCGACGCGCAGCCAGACCGCCGCCGCCCGGATGGCGGAAATCGACGAACGTCTTGAAGCGGCGGCGGGCGCCAATGACACAGCGCTCGCCCTGCCCGCGCAGATCGAGGAAAAACGCAGCGCCCTGCTCGACGAAATCGCCGACGCGGACAAAACGCGCAGCGCCGCCGGCGATGCGCTGGCGCTCGCCCTCGCCCATTCGCAGGAAACCGACCGCGCGGCGAAAAACGCCGACGCCGCCGCATCGCAGGCGCGCGAACAGCGCGCCCGGCTGGAAGCGCAGTCGGAAGCGGCGATCGCGCGCGTTGAGGAAGCGACGACGCTCGCCCATGAAAGCTGCGACGCCGCGCCGGAGGAATTGCCCGAGATCGCCGAATTCAAGGATGGCGAAGACCTGCCCGAACGATCGGCGATCGACGCGAAACTTGAGCGCTACAAGCGCGAGCGCGAAAATCTCGGCGGCGTCAATCTGCGCGCCGACGAGGAAATGCGCGAGGTTTCCGCCCGCCTTGACGAACTGACCGGTGAGCGCGAGGATTGCGAGGGCGCGATCCGTAAACTGCGCGCCGCGATCGGCAGCCTCAACCGCGAAGCGCGCGAGCGGCTGAATGCGGCGTTCGAAACCGTCAACCGCAATTTCTCAAAGCTCTTTACGCGCCTTTTCAATGGCGGCCAGGCGGAATTGCGCCTGATCGATTCAGAGGACGTGCTGGAAGCCGGACTTGAAATCTACGCCTCGCCGCCGGGCAAGAAACTCGCATCCATGTCCTTGATGTCGGGCGGCGAACAGGCGCTGACGGCGACGTCGCTCATCTTCGCCGTATTCATGGCGAACCCGGCGCCTGTCTGCGTCCTGGACGAGGTTGACGCCCCGCTCGATGATGCAAACGTTGAACGTTTCTGCCGCATGCTGCATGAAATGGCGCAGGAAACGCAAACGCGCTTCCTCATCATTACGCACCATGCGCTCACCATGTCGCGTATGAACCGCCTGTTCGGGGTCACCATGGTCGAACGCGGCGTGTCGCAGCTTGTGTCCGTCGACCTCAATAAGGCCGAGCAACTGGCGGCGGCGGAATAGCCGGTCCTTTCCGGACGACAATTCCTTTTTGGGCGCTGAAAAGGCGCGCGCTTCACACCGGAAGCGCGCGGCGCCCCGTGTTCGAAAACTCAAAAGAAGAGAGGCTTGATGGATAAACTGGACATTATCGGCGACATACACGGTCATGCGGACGCGCTGGAAGCGTTGCTCGCCGCGCTCGGCTATTCGAAGGATGGCGACGGCGTCTATTCGCATGACGAAAGGCGCGCGCTCTTTCTCGGCGACTACATAGATCGCGGCCCGGACCAGCGGCGAACGCTGGAGATCGTGCGTTCAATGAGCAAGCGCGGGCGCGCAATCGCGCTGATGGGAAATCACGAATTCAACGCAATCTGTTACGCCGCCAGGATAAACGGCGGGTTCATTCGCGCGCACAACCCGAAAAATCGGGAACAGCATGCCGCGTTTCTGCGCGAATTCCCGGAGGGCGCCGCTGACTATTGCGACGCGATCGACTGGTTTCGCTCTTTGCCCGTGCGGTTTGAAACGGAAGGCGTCGCCGCCGTTCACGCCTGCTGGTGCGCGCGATCCTTGCGCGCGATCGAGCCGTTGCTGACTGAGGACGGCCGGCTCCGTCCCGCCGCCTATGACGCCTACGCAGACACGTGCGGCGCGCAATACGCCGCCATCGAGCGCATATTGAAAGGGCCGGAAATCGCGCTGCCCGATGGGCTGGATTATCGCGACAAGGACGGACATTTCAGGCGCGCGGCGCGAATTCGGTGGTGGACGGATAATGACGCGCCGGCGCGGCGGCGGCTTGAATTCGGCGGCGCGCGTCTCGGCGACGATCAACTCGCGATGATAGACCGCATGGAATGCCGGGAGCCGTTTCCGATGCCGGCGAAACCGGTCTTTTTCGGTCATTACTGGATGCAGGGCGCGCCCGCGCCGCTGGCGGAGAAAATCGCCTGCCTCGACTATTCCGTCGCCAAGGGCGGGCGTCTCGCGGCGTATCGCTGGAACGGCGAGGCCCGTCTCAACGCCCGCAATTTCGTTTCGGTGGAAGCCGGGCCGTCCGCTGCAAGGAAGTAAGCTTGCCGCCTCGCCTCTATTCGTACACTTTTGGCGCCCCAGGAAGAATGGAATGTGCGTTTTGGTTGCAATCGTCGAAATTTACAGGGCGCATGATTTGACCGATTTGATCTGCGTACGTTCTTTTCTCGAGTCCCGCGGGATTTGCGCCTTCGTTCGAAACGAGCAACACATTACGCAATCGGGCGGGGTTCTGGCATTGGCGCTCGGGGGCTATCAGCTTCATGTCGTAGAGCCGCAGGCGCGGGAGGCGCTGATCGCGCTCGGCGGCGCGCAGAACGGTGAATTCGCGCTCGCCGATGATTTCGACGAAAACCGAACCTGGTTCGCCTGACGCGGCCGGGATGGCGAACGGCTCGCCGCCGCATAGCCTCGCCTTACCGCAATTTTCATGGCCTTGACGGCCCGGCGCTGCTTAATTTCGCCGCGAAAATCAAAAGAGGGGTCCAGATGCGTCCGATATTTTCATTGACGGCAAGCGCCTTCGTTCTCGCCTTTTCCGCCCACGCCGAAACGGGCGGCGGCGCGAAATGGCCGCAGGCCGATCTCGCCGCCGCAGCCGCGACGGTCGAAGTCGATCCGGCCGCCAACGTCTTTCTCGCCGAGTGGAAAGGCCCTTTCGGCGGCGTTCCCGCTTTCGACAAGATGGACCTTAGCCAGTTGAAACCGGGCCTTGAGGCCGGCATGGCGATGAACCTCGCCGAAATAGACGCGATCGCGGACAATCCCGCGCCCGCGACTTTCGAGAACACCATTCTGGCGCTTGAGGATTCCGGGCGCGCGCTCGGCGATCTCTTCACTTATTACGGCATCCTGTCGAGCAATATGTCGACGCCGGAATTTCGCGATATCCAGCAGGAAATGGCGCCGAAGCTCGCCGAATTCAATTCGAAAATCACGCAGAACGAAAAGCTCTTTGCACGCATTAAAGCGGTGCATGACAGCGCTGCGATGAAAAAGATGCGCCCCGACCAGAAGCGCCTCGTATGGCTGGTGTATAACGGCTTCGCCATGAACGGCGCGACGCTCGAAGGCGAAGACAAGGCGCGTTACGCCGAAATCAGCCAGCGCCTCGCCGAGCTGTACACGAAATTCGCCAACAACGTCCTGCATGACGAGGAAAGCTACGTCACCTATCTGAGCGAAGACCAGCTTGGCGGGCTATCGCAATCGCTCGTCGCCGCCGCGCGCGCCGCCGCCGAAGATCGCGGACAGAAGGGAAAATACGCGATCACCAATACGCGCTCGTCGATGGACCCGTTCCTCACTTTTTCGACAAACCGCGAGCTGCGCGAACAGGTCTGGCGCACCTATTACAATCGCGGCGACAATGGCGATGAATGGGACAATAACGCGATCATCACGGAAATCCTTCAATTGCGCGATGAGCGCGTCGGGCTGCTCGGCTATGACAATTACGCCGCGTGGCGGCTGTCGGACCGCATGGCGAAAACGCCTGAACGCGCCATGGACCTGATGATGGGCGTATGGCCGGCGGCTGTTGCGCGCGTGAAGGAGGAGGTCGCCGACATGCAGGCGCTCGCCGATGAGGAAGGCGCCGGCATTACGATCGAACCCTGGGATTATCGTTTCTATGCGGAGAAAGTCCGCAAGGCGAAATACGATTTGAACTCCGAGGAGGTGAAGCAATATCTCGAACTCGGCAAACTTCGCGAGGCGATGTTCTATGTCGCGGGCGAATTGTTCAATTTCGAGTTCACGCCGGTTCCGGCCGGATCGACGCCGGTCTATCAGGAAGACGTCAAGGTCTATGAGGTCAAGGACCGCACATCGGGCGAACATATCGGGCTGTGGTATCTCGACCCCTTCGCACGGCCGGGCAAGCGTTCGGGCGCATGGGCCAATTCATATCGCTCGCATGAAACGTTCAACGGCCTTAAAACGGTGCTGGTTTCAAACAATTCGAATTTCGTGAAGGGCGCGCCCGGCGAGCCGGTTCTGATTTCATGGGACGACGCGAAAACCTATTTCCACGAATTCGGCCACGCGCTTCACTCGCTCGCCTCGAATGTCGATTATCCGACGCTGAACGGCGGCGTGCGCGACTACACCGAATTCCAGTCGCAATTGCTGGAACGCTGGCTGCCGACCGATCCGGTGATCGAACGCTTTCTCGTTCACTATGAGACCGGCGAACCGATGCCCAAAGAGCTGGTCGCGAAGATCAAGGCTGCGTCGAATTTCAATCAGGGATTTGAAACGACCGAATATCTCGCCTCGGCGCTGATGGACATGAAGTATCACACGGTCGACCCGACCGGCCTCGACCCCGACAGGTTCGAGCGCGAGGAGCTTGAAAAACTCGGCATGCCGAAAGAATTGCCGATGCGCCACCGTTCGCCCCAGTTCGGGCATATCTTCTCCGGCGAGGGATATTCGGCCGGGTATTACGGCTATATGTGGGCCGATGTCCTGACCGCCGACGCGGCCGAGGCGTTCGCGCGCGCGCCGGGCGGTTTCTACGACAAAAAGACCGCCAGAAAGCTGGTCGACTATCTTTTCGCGCCGCGAAATTCGATCGAGCCGGGCGCGGCCTACCGCAAGTTCCGCGGACGCGATGCGCGCGTCGAGGCGTTGATGCGCGACCGCGGCTTTCCGGTGACCCGTCGGGAAGACTGAACCGGGGGCGCGGCGCGCCGGGGCGGATTCGCGCCCCTGACGCGCGCCATGCCCCGCTCGGCCCTTCCGGCGCGGCGCGGCGATCTCTCAAAGCCCCGAAAACCCTCGGTTTTCGGGGCTTTTTCGAGCCTTGACGCTGCGATGCGGCATCGCTAGGTTCCGCGCCGTCTCAAAGGGTGCGACGTCCGTCGCGCCCCCTCTTCGGGCACGCCAATGAACGATGGCGCCAAGCAGGATCCTCCCTCGCTCGATGAGTTTTCCAAACGTCTCGACGCCGCGCGCGGCGCCGGGAACGAAAAGGAGAACTCACGCCGCACGGGGAGCGTTGCGCTCGGACGCGCGATGCGCGTCGGGTCCGAGCTGCTGGCGGCGTTGATTGTGGGCGCGCTTCTCGGGTGGGGGCTCGACACGGCCTTTCATTCAAGGCCGTGGTTTTTGCTGGTCGGCATCCTGTTCGGTTTTGCGGCGGGGGTTATGAACGTCAACCGCGCATTTAAAGAATCGAGCGACGAGACGCAGAAGGATCAAGCGTCCGCGGGCGGGAATTAAGTTTTTCCGTCCGGCCCGGCTGAAGGAATGAAGAAGAGATGATCGACGCGGCGTTCCGCAGTTTCCAGGCGGCCGGACCGATGGAGCAGTTTGAAATCCTGCCGATCGTCGAACTGACCTTCGGCGGTCTCGATATCTCTTTCACCAACTCCGCCTTGTGGATGACGATCGGCGTCGGCCTTATCGTTGCGTTCTTTTACGCCGCAACGCGCCGGCGCACGCTCATCCCCGGCCGCACGCAGTCGATCGCCGAGATCCTGCATGAATTCGTCGCCAATCTGGTGCGCGATACGATCGGCCATGACGGGAAGAAATTCTTCCCCTATGTATTCACGCTGTTCATTTTCATTCTGGTCGCCAATTATGTCGGCCTGCTGCCCTCGATCCCGGGCGCGCCGCATGAGCTTCACACTTTTACGACGACAAGCCACATCATCGTCACCTTCGCCCTCGCCATGGTGACGATCACGATCGTCCTGATCTACGGCTTCGCCAAGAACGGCCTTAAATTCCTCAAACTATTCGCCCCTTCGGGCCTGCCGATCTGGCTGATGCCGATCCTCGTGCCGATCGAAATCATCTCTTTCCTTTCGCGCCCGATCTCTCTCGGCGTGCGACTGTTCGCCAACATGCTCGCCGGCCACATCATTCTCAAACTTTTCGCGGGCTTCGTTATCGCGCTTTTGGGCGCGGGCGGCTTCGCCTCCGTTCTGGCGATCGCGCCGTTCCTCGGGTCGGTCGCGATCTTCCTGCTCGAATTCCTGGTCGCGGCGTTGCAGGCCTATGTGTTCGCGATCTTGACCTGCATCTATCTCTCGGACGCCGCGCACGCGGCCGAACACTGAGGACGCAACCGCGCAAGTTCCCTCGCGGCGAACGGGCCGACCGCGAAAAAGGGATTTAAGGCTCTTTAGACATCGAAGACCTCAAGGAGTTTTTCAAATGGAAGTTGAAGCAGCAAAACTGATCGGCGCCGGTATCGCCGCCATTCCGCTCGCGGGCGCGGGCGTCGGCCTCGGCCTTATTTTCGGTAACTTCCTCGCCGGTGCGTTCCGCAATCCGTCGGCGGCGGCCGCAAACCAGCAGACGATGCTTCTCGCCTTCGCGCTGACGGAATTTACGGGCCTTCTCGGCTTCGTTATCGCGATGATCATTCTCTACGCGTTCTGATCGACGAACGCAGAAAGAAAGTCTGGCGTCTAAATGCTGTCCTTCCTCTTCATCGCCGCGGCCGAAGCCGCACAAGCCGGCGAATCGGCGGGTTTGCCGCAACTTGATTCTTCGACCTGGGCGAGCCAGCTCGTCTGGCTCGCGATCACGTTCGGCGTCCTTTACTGGCTGATGTCGAGCATGTTCCTGCCGCGTATCGGCGCGGCGATCGAAGAAAGAAGAGACCGCATCGCCGACGACCTCGACAAGGCGGCGGAATCGCGCCGCCAGGCCGAAGAAGCCGAAACCGCTTTCAACAAGGCGCTCGCAGAAGCGCGCGCAAAAGCGCAAGCCGTCACCGCAGAGGCGCGCGAGGAAGTGAATGCGGAAATCGACGCGATGCGCAAAGACGCCGAGCAGTCGATTGCGGTGAAAGCGGCCGCAGCCGAGGACAGAATCGCGAAATTGCGTGAAACGGCCGGCGCGCGCGTGAAAGAGGCGGCGCGCGATACGACCCGCGCCGTCGTTGAGGCGCTGATCCATGAATCGCCCGCCGACTCAGTTGTCGATGCCGCCGTCGCGAAAGCCGCTAAGGCGTAAGGGGACAAACGAATGTTCGCATCAATCGCCGCAACGCTTTTCGCCGCCGCCGAGGAAACAGCGCACGCCGCCGCCGATTCGCATGAGACAAGCGGCGGTTTGTTGCAGGATACGAGTTTCTGGGTTCTCCTCGCCTTTCTCATCGTCATCGCCCTGTTCGGAAAATTCGGCGTTCACAAGATGATCGCGAACGCGCTCGACAAACGCGCGCAGAATATCGCTGACGAGCTTGATCGCGCGCGCGCGTTGAGCGACGAGGCGCAGGAGATGCTGGCGAAATACCAGCGCCGCCAGCGTGAGGCCGAAGAGGAAGCCGCCGGCATCATCGAACAGGCCAAACGCGACGCGCAGCGCCTCACCGCCGAGGCGCACGAAAAAATCGAAGAGCAGATCGCGCGCCGCACCAAAGCGGCGGAAGACAAGATCGCCCGCGCCGAAGCGCAGGCGATCGCCGAAATGCGCTCGCAAACGGCCGATCTTGCGGTCGAGGCCGCGCGCGAGATTATCGGCGCGCGCATGGATCAGGGCGCGCAATCAGCGCTCGCCGAACGCGCGATCGACGAACTCAAGGCGAAACTGCACTAGCGCCGCCGCCGTCTCCGTACGGCGAGCCCCTCTGCGGGCGCGTCTATCGCAGTCGCGTAAATGCAGACGCGCTCATTGGGCTTGCGCCGTTTTCTTCGCCAGATGTTCCGCGAGGACTTTGAATTCTTCGGCCGGGCTGAAGTCCATGAACACCGTGTCCTCTTTAACCCATCCGGTGTGGCCGGACGGCCAGTAGAACACTTCCCCGGCGGAGGTTTTTTCTTCCGACCCGTCGGAATATCTCAGATTGACAGCGCCCTTCAGGACGTATCCCCAATGGGGACATTGGCATTTGTCGCCGGGAAGCCCTTCCAGCATGGGCGAGAGATCGGCTCCAGCCGGCAATTCCACGTAATTTATGACCATGGCGCCCCATTCGATGTTCTGCATCCTGGCGCCGGCGACATCCATAGAAACGGGCAAGTCCGAAGTCCGTAGGTGCATTGGTCTCTCCAGTTCTTTGGCGCGCGCAGGTTAACGACAGGGGTTGACCAAAGTCCATGACGGGGCGAAGCGGCGGCGAAACGCGCGAAATATCGGGCGCGACGAGACGCATTCGAGCGTTTCGAGCTTTCTGCGGCCCGAACGCCGGGCCGCCCGCCCGCCTCCCGCAATTTCCCCCTTGAATTCCCGCCGTCATTTGCGCCGGTTCGAATGTTGCGCCATGTTCCGGCGTTTTCGATACGGAGCGGCGGTAATGAAAACGCCCGAACAGGTAAAACGATCCGTCGGCGCGCCCAGGGAAATCGTCCGGTTCTGGCTCGAAGAGGCGGGCGCGAAAAAATGGTTTCTGGGCGGACCGGAATTCGACAAAGAAATTCGCACGCGCTTTCACGCCCATCACGCAGCGGCGTCGGCCGGCCTGCTCGACCACTGGCGCGCAACGCCCCTCGGCGCGCTCGCCCTCCTCCTCATTCTCGACCAGTTCTCGCGCAACATGTTCCGCCGCGATCCGCGCGCCTTCGCGAGCGATCCGTTCGCGCGCATTATTGCGGCGCGCGCAATCGACAGGCGCTTTGATATGGCCGCGACGGCGCCCGTGCGCGCATTCTTCTACCTTCCTTTCATGCATTCAGAAGCGCTCAGCGATCAGCGCCGATCGGTCAGGCTATTCAAGGCGAGGATGCCCGCCTCATCGAACCTGGCCTTTGCGAAAGACCATTGCGCGATCATCGCGCGTTTCGGCCGCTTCCCGCATCGCAATGAAACGCTCGACCGCGAATCGACGCGGGAGGAAATTCAGTTTCTGAAAAACGGCGGCTTTCGCGCCTGAAACCCGGTCGCGGCGTGCTACGCCAATCGTTCCGCGAATTGGCCGTATTTGCGAAAGCGCGCCAGATAGGCGGGAACGATCGACTCAACCGTTTTCGGCGCCAGGCCAAGATCGCCGATGGTCCTTGCGCCCGCGCCGACAATCGCGCCGACAATATTGTCGCGTTTCATCAGTTTGATCTGATCGCGCGTAATCGGCGGGTCGAAAAACGGAACGAGGCCGATCGCCTCGCCGGCGAGCCCCAGGACCGGCGCAAGCGCAAACGGAACAGGAACAAGAATCCGGCGCAAATACGCCGCATCCAGCGTAAATTCCAGCAATTCGCGAAACGAATAGATGCGCGGCCCGCCGAGTTCATAGGTCTCCCCGCGCGCCGACGGGTTTTCAAGCGCGGCGCACACCGCATCGGCGACGTCATCGACATAAACCGGCTGGAATTTCGTTTCGCCGCCGCCGATCAGCAAAGGCAGCGGCGCGAAGGCCGGCGCCATCGACATCAGCGTCGCGAATTTGTTGAAGAACCGGTCCTCCGGTCCGAAAACAACCGAGGGACGCAATATTGACGCGCCCGCAAGCGAATCGCGCACAGCGCGTTCCGCCTCCCCCTTGGTGCGCGCGTAAAGGCTGTCGCTGTCCGCGTCGGCGCCGATCGCGGAAAGCTGGACAAACCGTTCAACCCCCTCTTTCGCGGCGGCTTGCGCAATCGCGGCCGCGCCCTGCGCCTGAACGCGCGAAAAGCTCTGCGCGCCCGTCTGGTGCAGGATGCCGACGAGATTGACGACGGCGTGCGCGCCCTTGACCGCGCGCTCGACCGAGGGACGATGGCGGACATTCGCCTGGAACAGCTGGACCTGGCCGACCGCGCCCATCGGACGCAGGAACTGCGCATGGTGCGGACGGCGAACGGCCGCGCGCACGCGCCAGCCCCGCTTGGCGAGTTCGCGCACGACGTTGCGGCCGATAAACCCCGACCCGCCGAACACCACCGCGAGCCTGCCCGTCATGTCACCCGTCATGGCGCGCCTTTCTCCTCAAGAAAATCGCCCGAACGCCTAGCCGAATTCCGCCGGCCAGACAACGAACAACTCCGCCTTTTGCGCGCCCGCGCCCGCCCGTTTGCGCCGGCCCGCATTGACAACGCCCGACCGCCTCACCTATCAGACCGCTCCGGGCCCAGATGGCGGAATTGGTAGACGCGCAGGTTTCAGGTACCTGTGCCGCGAGGCGTGGAGGTTCGAGTCCTCTTCTGGGCACCAGTTGACGTTTTTTGACATCCAATGAAATCTGAAAAATTAGATAATTCAAATATTTAGCAGGAACGGCCGTCCGACGCGATCCGACTAAATCCGGGGACAACCAACAAAGCTCATGGTATTCCTGCTGGCATTCTGGCAAAATCGGCTCAGAAACAGCCTCGCGATACCAACATGCCGCTTTCTGACAGCAAAATCAGGAACTTAAAGCCGCTGGACCGGGTCCAAAAGCTAAGCGACGGGGGCGGACTTTACCTCTACGTCCCGCCCCAAGGCTCAAAGCTCTGGCGGATGAATTATCGCTTCGAAGGCAGGCAGTAGACTCTGTCGTTCGGCCCCTACCCGGCCGTCTCTCTCGCCGAAGCACGAACGAAGCGCGAGGACGCGAAGGCTATTCTGCGCGACGGGCACGACCCCTCAAAGAAAGCCAAAGAGGAAAAATACCAACAACGCTTGGCGTCGATCTCGACCTTCAATGCCATCGCTGATGAACTGCTCGAAAAAGACGTACGAGAGGGTAA
The DNA here is from genome assembly GCA_020446945.1 of Parvularculaceae bacterium. GTDB lineage: Bacteria > Pseudomonadota > Alphaproteobacteria > Caulobacterales > Parvularculaceae > Amphiplicatus. The sequence continues at coordinate 1,663 of JAGRDS010000023.1, read as the reverse complement.
AGCTGAAACTACAATCGGAAAGAGACGGTGGCTACTGGGCCTTGCAAGGCGCGACCTCGGCTCGCTGCCAATTACCGACATTAAGGCGCCCGCCGTCCTTGCGGTGTTAAGAGAAGTTGAGGCTGCTGGAAACTATGAAACCACGCGCCGCCTTCGCGCCGTCATAAGCCAGGTCTTTCGATACGGCGTCGCCACGTCCCGCGCCGAATATGATCCGACTTCTGGGCTTAAAGGCGCCCTGACTGCGCCAACGGTGACGCACCGCGCCGCAATTACTAATCCCGATCAGTTTGCTGGACTGGTTAGAGCGATTTGGTCTTACGAAGGCTCAAAGGAATCTCAGGCGGGCCTGAAATTGCTTGCCCTACTTTATCCGCGGCCAGGCGAACTTCGGCTTGCGCGTTGGGAAGAGTTTGACTTGAAGCGCGCAGTTTGGATTATTCCAGCGACACGCATGAAGATGCGCCGCGAGCACAGGAAGCCATTGCCCAAGCTCGCGATTGAGATCCTGTCGGACCTGAAAGAAGTGACGGGCCAAAGCGAATTTGCGTTCTTGTCGAATTGGTCGACCGGCAAGCCGATCAGCGAGAATACGCTGAATGGCGCGTTGCGCCGCCTCGGCTTCACCAAGGAACAAGCGACCTCTCACGGATTTCGATCTAGCGCTTCGAGCCTACTAAATGAATCAGGTCTATGGTCGCCTGACGCGATCGAAGCAGAACTGGCGCATGTCGGTGCCGATCAGGTCCGCCGCGCCTACAATCGAACGCTCTATTGGGATGAGCGCGTGCGTATGGCCGACTGGTGGGCGGACGAGATTCAAGGGATGCTCGGAGCTCAAAGAGTAACTGATGGAGCCGGAGGCAGAGAATGAAGACTGGAAAAATGCCTTCGAATGTCGGCAACGCTGACACTGCGCCGGATTACGATTTCTGGGTAGCGATGCCATCCTGGACGCGCGAAGAGGCGATTGCGTTACTTGCGGGGCGTGACCCCGCGAGGCCCCACAATGCGCAGACAATCAACGAAGACACGAAGAAGATAGAGTTGCTGATTGATCGGGCGTTTTCGTTCGGAGTGTTTCCCAACGCGATTCAAAACAGCCCACGCGATTACCTTTCGACGATTGCGAGCAGCAATGTCCCGATCCCCCCGGATTTGCTCAGCGCGATGAAGCGGAAAAAGATCGACCTAAGAAACTGGAAACTCGAATGTGAGCAATTGAGTGCGGAGAATAAGCGGCTAGCCAAGCTGGTCAGCGAGCAGGCAAACTCAGCGAGCCCACCCAATGAAAACGTCACCGGGCTGAAAAGGAAAATTGGTTCCCTTCAGACCATGGTTCTCGGTATCGCCATCGACAAGTTTAACCTGAAGAAGAACTGGCAAAATTCGAGCGTCGCCGGAAACATTTCGTCGGCAATCACGCGCGCCGGCCTTTCGCTCAGCGAGGACACGATTCGAAAGCACCTTGACGAGACGGTAGCTGCGAAGGGCGCAGAAGCAAAGTTCAAAACCTGAATCAAAATAAGCCGCAACGATCCTCTTCAACCGAATTCGGTTCTTTTTAGCCGAAGTCGGCCCGCTTGGGCCTAAATGATGCTGCGATGCCTCCGCGAACAACAAAGGAGGCAACAGTGGACGTGACCTGCCACTGAAGTTTCAT
>JAGRDS010000053.1 GCA_020446945.1 Parvularculaceae bacterium | reverse complement strand
ATTCCTACAAGGTTTCCGGCGGCCTTCACGGCGTCGGCGTTTCTGTCGTCAACGCGCTTTCCGAATGGCTCGATTTACGGATCAAACGCGCCGGCAAGGAACATTACATGCGCTTTCGCATGGGCGTTCCCGAAGCCCCGCTCGCGGTCGTCGGGGATACCGGGGAGACGGGAACGCAGGTCGTCTTTCTTCCCTCGGACAAGATTTTCACCGGCACGCAGTTCGATTTCGATACGCTGGAACATCGCCTGCGCGAACTTGCGTTCCTGAATTCGGGCGTATCGATCCGCCTTGTCGATGCGCGCCATGTCGAGGTGCGTGAGGAAAAACTCTATTACGAAGGCGGTCTCGTCGCCTATGCGCGCTATCTCGACAAGTCGAAAACCCCGCTCATCGACGCGCCGATCGCTTTTTCCGCCGAGCGCGACGGCGTTGCCGTCGATGTCGCCATGTGGTGGAACGACAGCTATCACGAAAAGGTTCTCTGTTTCACCAACAACATTCCGCAGCGCGACGGCGGCACGCACCTTGCCGGCTATCGCGCGGCGTTGACCCGCATCATCAATAATTACGCCGCCGAATCCGGCATTGCGAAAAAAGAGAAAGTCACGCTCACCGGCGATGATGCGCGCGAGGGCCTCACCTGCATCCTGTCTGTGAAAGCGCCCGATCCGAAATTTTCCTCGCAGACGAAAGACAAGCTCGTCTCCTCCGAGGTGCGTCCGGTCGTCGAAGGCGTCGTTGCGGAAAAACTCGGCGAATGGTTCGAGGAAAATCCGGGCGATGCGCGCAAGGTCGTCGGCAAGATCGCGGAAGCGGCGATGGCGCGCGAGGCCGCGCGCAAGGCGCGCGAGCTGACCCGGCGCAAATCGGCGCTCGACGTTTCCTCCCTTCCGGGCAAACTCGCCGACTGTCAGGAGCGCGATCCGTCGCGTTCGGAAATTTTCATCGTCGAGGGCGATTCGGCCGGCGGCTCGGCGAAGCAGGCGCGCAATCGCGAAAACCAGGCGGTCCTGCCCCTGCGCGGCAAGATCCTGAACGTCGAGCGCGCGCGGTTCGACAAGATGCTTTCAAGCCAGGAGATCGGCACGCTCATCACCGCGCTCGGCACAGGCATCGGGCGCGACGATTTCAACGCCGACAAGCTGCGATACCACAAGATCGTCATCATGACCGACGCCGATGTCGA
>JAGRDS010000003.1:279-1656 GCA_020446945.1 Parvularculaceae bacterium | reverse complement strand
GCAACCGATGCGCCCAGCCGCGCCGTCAAACCAAAGAACGCGTCGAGCAGCGGCGCGAAGCCGCGCGGGCGTTCAGGCAAGAAAAAGCCCCGCGCCGATCTTTATACGGAAGTCACAGCGAAGATCGTGAAGGAGCTGGAAGCCGGGCGCTTTCCATGGGCGCAGCCTTGGGCGGCGCGTGGCGAGGCTGCAACCATTGCCGCAGGCCTGCCGAAGAACGCGCAGACAGGCCGCGCATATTCCGGGATCAATATTCTGTTGCTCTGGGGCGCCGCCATTGAGCACGGCTTCTCCGGCCAGACGTGGCTGACTTTCAAGCAGGCCAAAGCCTTGGGCGGTTCGGTGATGAAGGGCGAGCGCGGCTCAATGGTCGTTTACGCCGACAAATTCATCCCGAAAGACGAACAGCAACGCGTCGAGAAAGAGGGCGGCGACGCCAGTTTCGTGCCGTTCCTTAAACGCTACATCGTCTTTAACGCCGCACAATGCGAAGGCTTGGCCGAAGAACTTACCGCGGGCGCCACGCCCCTGCCGGAATGCGAAGCGATCCCCCACGCGGAAAACCTCATCGCCGCGACCGGCGCCGATTTCCGGATCGGCGGCGACAAGGCGTTCTATGTTCCGTCACAGGATTTTATCCGCGTTCCGCCGCAACCGGCCTTCTTTGAACAGATCAACTATTATCGCACATGCTTTCACGAGCTTGGCCACTGGACCGGCCACGCCTCGCGTTTGGGTCGCGAATTCAAGGGCCGCTACGGAAGCCACGCTTACGCCCGCGAGGAACTGGTCGCCGAACTTAGCTCGGCCTTCGTCTGCGCCTCGCTTTCTATCGCGCCGACTGTGCGCCATGCGGATTATCTGGGCGCATGGCTTGAGGTTCTGAAAGAGGACAACCGCGCGATTTTCAACGCGGCGTCGCTCGCCTCCAAAGCGGCGGATTTTGTTCTGGCTTTTGAAACGAATGCGCCTGCGGGATCGACGGCAATGACCGAGCGCGCCGCATGAGCGCGCGTGACGAGAAGCCGGAAACCGAAGAAACGGACGCGGGGTCGCAAACGCTGATGCGCGGCGTCGCGCCGATCACTTTGCGCGACCGGCTGGCGGTTCTCGCGGCGGCGCCCATGGCTCCGCGCGCCGCGCAAAAACGCTGCGACATGGGACTCTTCGACTTGGAATCCCGGCACCAGATCGACCTTGTCGATGAATTGCGCCGCATGACCCGTGAGGCGGCGCGCAATCCCCAACCATCAGCAACAGGAGAATGAAAGATGGAACTGCAAACAATCCCGCTAGACCGATTGGCGGTCTCGGCGCTCAATATGAGGGCGTCGCGCAAAAAACCTTTTCTGGACGATATATTGCCGTCGATCCGCG
>JAGRDS010000003.1:0-271 GCA_020446945.1 Parvularculaceae bacterium | reverse complement strand
AACGCGGCGTATTGGTGCCGCTGCTCGTGCGTCCCAATGGCGAGCCGGACCATTTCGAAATCGTCGCCGGACGGCGCCGGTTTCTGGCGTCGAAAACAATTGAAAAGGAAACCGGCGAGGCGCGCGAATTGCCCTGCCGGGTGTTGGCCGAAGGCGATGACGCCGCCGCCGTGGAGGCCTCGATTCTTGAAAACACCGCGCGACTTGAGCCGGACGAAATGCAGGAATTCGAGGCGTTCAAAAAGCTCAACGACAAAGGCAAGAGCGTTGA
>JAGRDS010000022.1:317-27357 GCA_020446945.1 Parvularculaceae bacterium | reverse complement strand
GAGCCCCGTCACTCGCGCCATTTTCAGAACCAAAATCAATCATTTACATTGCCCTTGTCACTCGCGCTCCGCGGACGTTGATGCCGGGTAAGCACAGGGTAAGCAGCCGGAATCTAAGCCGGTCCATTTCGGACATAGGTGGTCAACGCCGCGAGATGTCTGGCCCGGTTTGTCACCGGCTTATCGCCAATCAAAAATTACAGCGGCTACTAAGACTTCGCCGCCCATTCGGAATAAGTTTCCTCGATGGCAACGGTTAACGTAACGCCATGCGGCGCTTGCGATACGAGCCTGTTGTTTGGCTCAGCCGTTTGAAAATGGGGGGCGACTTGATCATCATTCATTATGCGGCGCGAGCGGCGGCGATCGCGTTTGTTTTTACGCTGACGGCGTGCGGGGGAGGGGCGACTGGTCCGACCGGGCTGGCGAAGGAGATCAATCGGCTTGCCGGCAAGGGCGTCACGATCCGCAAGACGCCGGCCTTCTTCGACGACATCGTCGATGTATCCCGGACCGAAGCGCTGACAGTGCGGACCGTCGAGGGCATATTTGACGAGACTTGGCTCGTCGAGCTGCGCCAATGGGACTGCGCGCCGAACATCGAAAAGCCGGAGGCGTGCGGCCGAAATGAAGGCGTCGCAATCGACTATTTCATCAGGAAGGAATACATCGACCCGGCCAGCATCACCGTCACGGAACCCGATATCGAACGAGGCGAATCCGGTCTCGCCGTCGAGTTCGCGTGTTCCCCAAACTATGATAAGAGCTGCTTCAGCGCGAGCGTCGGAAAATTCGGTTTCTATTCTCCTTGCGCCGAACGCGACTGCGACGCCGCCGCGCGCGAGGTCGAAGACGCGACGGTTGACGCTGCAAATGATGTTGCGGAGGTCTTGAACCGGCTACGCATCGCCTGCGCAAACCCGAAATCCTGCGACAGACTGGTGGCGAAGCTGCGCCAGTTTCTCGATGCGGCTTCGGCGCGGACCTTCATCGACAGCGGGAAGGCGATGGAAGACGCCGTCTCCCGCCTCGACGCGGCGAGCCGCGGCGGCGAACATGTCGTCGATCCGGTCAACTGGTTTGAGAGCTATATCGCCGGCAACGCCCTTTCATCAGCCGAGCGGGTCGCCTATCGCAGCAGGTCGATTGAACTCGACCCGGATGGCGACCTGCTGATCGCGCTCGATGTCTGCGGTGCCGATGATGCAGCCGACTGCGTCGGCGCGGAATGGGAGCGCAAGGTTTCGCTCATTTCCCTCGCCGATCTCGACGCGACGCAGACCGCGATTTTCGACTTCGAAAACATCAATGACGGCAAACACGAGACCAATTATCAGGGCGCGTCCGTTTACGGCGGATGCCGCGCGAAAGACGGCTGCATCAAAAATGTCGGCGCCGAAGCGAGCGGCCTCGATGTTTTCTTTCCGTGCCGGGGCAAAGAGGCGTGCCGACAGGCGAGCGCCGATTTTGGCGGCATCGCCAGTTTCGCCGCGACGCCCGAATTCGCCGATTGGCGCAGCGCGCACCGCGAATCGATGAACCCAGCAGCGACGATCGGCGATGCGCGGCAAGCGCAAAAAGCCGTCCGTCGCATCAGCGGCCATGTGGTGGGGGCCGCCCTCGACGATCGCCATGGCGTGTTCCTCGCCGAAGGCGCCGAGCTTTATGAGAATCGGTTCCTCATCCTCAGCGGTAAGGCCTGCGATGGCGCCGCCGACTGCACGCCCGCCGCCGCCGCGCCGCGCTACGGGTACAGTTTCGATCTCGCCGGTCTCGATCCCACAGCCTTGAGCGTCGACCTGCTCGCGCTGGACGACAAAGATCCGCGATTGCGCGTCAAGTGCGGGGCCATCGACAAGTGCATTCGTTTCGCGGAAGACGGCGCCGAGGTCGGCAACTGGACAACTGGCTATTATCTCCCCTGCAACAACGCCGACGCCTGCGGCGCGATCCTGAAAGACCTGCGCGGCCTTATCCCCTTTGTGTCGGGTGCGACCGGGTCGGAAAAGCCGCGCAAGGGCGAAATGGGCCGCCTCGCAGGCCGCCTCGCCGATCTCGCCGCAGGCGGCGGGCGAATCTACGCGTCGGAAAATTCCGTGCGCCATCTTGAGAGGTTCGAAAACGCGTGGGTCCGCGACGGCGCGCTAGTCGTCAGCCTCGAGACGTGCCGCCTCGGCGACGGCAAGGATTGCGCGGAAGATTCCCTCCCTGAGGAGGTCTATCAGAAGATCACGCTCTCCGAGGCGAACGCTGACGCCATCTCAACGCGACTTTTCGACCGGAACGGCGGCGAGATCGATTTCGTCGACAGTTTCTTTGCGCACAAGGACGATCAAGGTGCTGATAATTTCGCGGTCGCGGTCTTCTGCCGAGACGGCGGCGCATGCGTTTCGCAGAACGGCATTCGCGCGTACAAGTTGTTCACTGTTCCCTGCCCGGGGGAAGGGGCGTGCGATGAAATCGTCGCCCTGCTGAAAGAAGGAGCGGGCGCCGATGCGCTGAGACCTGACAGGCCTGCATCCGCCGAAGCAGGTGCCCCGCGGCGCGCAGCGTCGCGGGACGACGCGTCTCTCGTCGATCTTCAGAGGGCGGTTGCTGGCGCCGAAACCTATCTCCCGGTCTCGGGCGTCGAGGTGACGCGCGTCATGCGCGGGGTCGATGTCGCATTCGGCGAGGCGGGCGCGCTGCTGGTGCGGCGCAAGGTCTGCCTTGCGCTCTTGCGCGCCGGGCAGAGCCGCGGCAATGAATGCAGCCTCGACACCCTTTTTCGCGATTATGATCTCTCCATTGACCTCGCAGGGCTCGATGCAGGTTCTATCAAGGCGACATCCGGGCGCGCCGACGGCGAGGGCGGCCAGCGGGTGGCGGCGGCTTGCAAGCGCGGGGTCGCTTGCGCCTCCCTCGATCCGCCGGAAAAGCCGCTGCATCGCGCCCTCGAATTCTCAACTCTGATGACCGGGTTCGGAGAGAGCGCCGGGTCGCCCGCAATCCGCATTCCCTGCACCGACGCCAACGCCTGCCGCAAAGCGGCGGACGCTCTGAAAAAGCTCGCCCAAAACGCCAAGCCGGCGAGGGCGAGCGCAAAGGTTACGGCGCCATCGTCCGGTCTCGACCCTCGGATCGTTGGAACCTGGACGCTCTCGATCCCGCAACAGACCAACTGGACCTGGGAATTCCGCAGCGACGCGACCTATGCCTTCGCGACGGACCAGACGAGTTTTCAGGGCGCCTATACCGCGAGCAATGGCGTCTGGTCGCAGCAAGCGGTAAACTTTGCGTCCGAAGACAGCGGAACCTATCGCTTCCGCGACGATGACACGCTCGAACTGACCGGCCGCCTCGGGACGAGCGTCTGGAAACGGCGGAAATGATTTCTGTGAACGGCGGCTGGAGGTGGCCGGGAATGAAAACCATAAATGTTGCAATGGCGATAATGGCCGCGGGATTGTGCCTTGGCGCAACTTCCTGCGGCAAACCGCAATCGGGTGCGGCGGACGAGACGGTCGAAGCTGATGCGCCCGCCGGCGTCTGGGAGATGCGTTATCGGGACGCGGTCGGTCAGTCTTATCTCAACGTCCTCGAATTGCGGCCGGACGGGTCCTACGCGACCTATATGCAGGATGCGACGCCGGACGATCACGGCGCTTACATGCTCGCCGATGGCGTCCTCACCTTCACCAGTGACGTCGATTCCCGACTCAGCCAGAGCCTGCCTTACGAATTGCAGGGCGACCGCCTGAAGATTTTCATTGCTCCCTTTCCGGGCGCCAATCCGTCCATAGCGGATTGGCGGCGATCGGACGCGCTGCCGGCGTTTCAGACGACCGTCATCGCCGGAGACGAATTGCCGGTCGGGCTGCCAGGCATGGCGGCGGCCGCCATGGCCTCGCATGCATTGCCCTGGCGGGCCGACGCCGCGCCCGTCAGTCTTGAGGTTAAAGTCTCCCCGCCGGGGCGCGGGGTGAATGTCCGCCTGCGGTTCTTTTCGCCCGCCGCAAACGAGGGATTGCAGCTCGACATAACGAAATACGCCATTTCCAGCAGGGCCTTCGACGGCGCGCGCATGGAGCGCCGCCCGCTGCCAGCCGATTTCACCGACCTCGCCGTAATTCTCGACAAGGCCGCGTCCGAGGGCTTCGCCGGCGCCTTTCGCCACGCCGATCTGAAGACATATGAAACGGCCGGGCCGGCCTGGGTGATCCTGCCCGACGGCCCGCGCGGCGCGACCTATTCGGCGATCACTGGCGAGCGCATTCATGGCGATGTCACGGGTTATATCGCGCAATATGAGGCGGACTGGGCGAAGAGCGCAGCAATCTGGCGCCAGGTGATTGCACAACAGCGAAATGATGGCGATGGCCTCAAAAAGGCGTTCGACAAGGCCGAACACGACTACAATCAAGGCATTTGTGAACTCAACCACGGAAATTGGCGGGACGGAGCATGCTATGAACACTGAGGGTGGGGATATGGTGTGGCGCATCATGTTGACGGCCTCAACGAGATGACCGGCGCCAGCGGTCGCTTGAGAGGGGCGCATCTGGCGCAGCTTTACGTCGTTGCGCTGACGATTGCCGGTCTAAGCGTTGCGCTCGCAACGCCGGTATGCGCGCAGGCGGAAACCGACCGGTTCACCTACGAACAGGCGGATGTGCACGCCGCCTGCAACAGCAAGGACCTGCCGGGCCTAGGATTTACGATCCTGCAGGTCGTGCCTAATACAAAGGGCAAGGATTGTTACTGGAAACGCGTCGCCGCGCCATCGGCAGGCCAGACGGACGCCCGATCGGCGATCGAAGCGGCGCGCGTGCGCCGCGACGCCGCGCTGCGGGAGGTTGATGCGATGCGCGCTGGCGGCTGGCGCGCTTTCTGGCGACATTTCAATGCTTGCCACGGCGACGCGATTTGTCAGTCCGAAGTCATTCGGGCGCGGATTACGATCGAGCAGGATCTTGATGCGAAGGCGGCGCGGATCAACCAGAATTTTCGCAAAGACATACAGTCCCTGCTTCACGCACAGATCCGCCAGGACATGTCGGGCGGCGTCGGTTCCGAACATTGAGATTGCGGATGCGCGGCTTGTCAGCCGCCACGCTCTGGGCGATACTTCAGCCATGTCATTCCACGACAAGCTCTTCGACGGCTAAAGCCCGTCTTTCTCCCCCTTCCTGAACTGGTCGACGGGAAAGGTGCGCCCCGCGCGCCTTGCCTGCGTCCAGCGTCGCGATGCGGTCCGGCGTCCGGCGACCTCATAGACAGGAGACAGGAATGACTGAGAAGCCTTCTCATCCCGATCACTCTGATCCGCCCCGCGCACCGCATGACGCGGCGGAAGAAAGGCGACGGGCCGAATTCGCTTACCGGCTGACACGGGACGTTTTCGGTCGGTACTATTGGAACGACCGGCTACAGATCGAGTATCTCGATTCGATGAAGAAGCGGCGATAATTGTCGCTGGGGCGGCTGGAAGCTGTTCTTCGCTTCCGCCGCTTACTGTTCGGATGTCAGGCGAAGCATTAAGCGCCATCCTGCGATCAGTCCAGCGATCAAGCCGAGCGTGGCCCCGAAAAGTGCGACGCCCATGTTCAGGATCGCCGCGTCATCGTCTATATTCCCATTCGGTCGAATGAAACGCATGTCGATCAATGTTTCGCCCAAATGCCATGCGGCGAACCCGCCCGCAACGGCGAATAAAGCTGTGCACAGAATTGTTCCGGCGATTCGTCCCGTCCATTGGAGAAGACCTAATTTCGCCACCTGACCATTCAACTTTCTTCAATCGACCAATCTACGCGGATCGAAATTTTCATATGTACTACATGGAGGCCGACGTATTGATCTGTCAAACCTAGTTCGCCGACCCGGCGAAGCTGCGTTCGATAATGCAGCCGGTTCTACGGCGATTGCGCTGAGAGCGAGACGCAAGCCGATGATGTATATGCGTGAGGCTTTGCTGTGGGTTGGTCCTGGCGAAGGTCTCTTGGATTTCTAACGGACATTCGTCGGCTTCATCTCCATGAGCGGCGTGCCTCAGGCCCGCCGCCGTTCAACCCGGCTCGCTTCCTCCACTGCGCTCCGTGTAGCTCCGCCCCCTGCGGGCGCGCTGGCGCGCGGGGTGTAACCGACGGCTCCATGGCCCGAGGCCCTTGGCTCCCATGAAGTCGCGGAATGGTCCGCGGCGGGAAAAGGAGACCTGTCATGGCCAGAAAAACACAACCCGCTCAGCAGCAGCGAACCCGCAAACCGACGCACCGCCTTTACCGCGTCGTCGGCGACGGCGATCAGGCGATCTGGACGCCGATTGGCGCGGCATGGCCGAACAAGGACGGCAAGGGGTTCAATCTCTCCTGTGACGCCGTTCCTTTGCAGGGCCGCTTGGTTCTTCGGGCTATCGTGGAGCGCGGCGCGGGAGGTCAGTCATGACCTCCCCTTCTTCCTCCGCTTCGGCGATCCGCAATCTCAACGACGCAATGCGTCGTGCCGGTCCTTCCTGCGGACGCTGGATGATGACCGATGGCGTCGTGGCCGAAGGCCCGGAGTTCATGTTGCTGGCGATAAGGGCCGTGCAGGCGTTCGCCGCCTTCACGTCGGATAACGACCCTTACGGCGAACACGATTTCGGCGCGTTCGATCTCGCGGGGCAGCGCTTGTTCTGGAAGATCGACTATTACGACCGCGATCTTCGCTGCGGTTCCGAAAATCCCGCCGATCCGGGCGTTACGACCCGCGTTCTTACGATCATGCTGGCCTCTGAATACTGAGGCCAGCCAGTTCGCCCGTTTTTCTAAAAAGGCCAGCAATATCAGCGCCATATGGTATATTCCGTTTGCCGTTATTTCCAAAAATGCTGAATTAAGGCAAGCAGAATATACTGGACTTCGGCGGCGCGTTGATATATCACGACCGTCGCAGTTCATCGTTTCAGGGAATTACCACGGTTGGAACATACTATCCCTGCCATTCCCGAAGGCCGCCAGCAACTCGCGCGGCTTATCGCGGGCGCCGGCGATGTCATCGAGGTTGAAGACGCCGCGCGCGTCTTGAAGCTGGATCGCGCGGCGGCGGCCAAGACGCTGGCGCGCTGGACGGCGCAAGGCTGGCTCCGCCGCGTCCGGCGCGGCGTCTATGTGCCCGCCGCCCTCGACTCCTTGGGAAGCGAACATGTCCTTGACGATCCCTGGGTGCTCGTGCCGCGTCTTTTCGCGCCCGCCTATGTCGGCGGGCGCACGGCCGCAGAATACTGGGATCTTACCGAGCAGTTGTTCAACGACATCGTTGTCATCACGGCGCAGGCCGTCCGCCAGAAGTCGCAAAAGCGGCACGGGGCGACCTTCTCCGTCAAGCATGTCCAGGAGCGCAAAATCTTCGGCGCCAAGCCGATATGGCGGGGCCGCACGAAAGTACTGGTGTCGGACCTCCAAAAAACCATCGTCGATATGCTCGACGATCCCGCTATCGGCGGCGGCATACAACACGTTGCGGACTGTCTGGCGGCCTACCTCAAGCGCGAGGATCGCAATGACAAGCTCTTGCTCGATTACATCGAGCGTCTGGGCAACGGCGCCGTGTTCAAGCGTCTCGGTTTTCTGGCCGAGCGTCATGGCGGGGAATCCCGGCTCGCGGAGGCCTGCCAGACTCGCCTGACCAAAGGCGCGGCGAAGCTCGATCCTGCGCTGGACTGCACGAATCTCGTTACGCGCTGGCGCCTGTGGGTTCCGGCCCGCTGGAAAGAGGGCGCCAGCGCATGATCGACCGCCGGGAAATTCTCGATACGGCCTCGCGCATGTCGCTGACGCCGCATGTCGTCGAAAAGGATTATGTTCTCGGCTGGATGTTGGCGGGCATCAGCGCCAACCCGCAGCTTCGCGATGCATGGATATTCAAGGGCGGCACCTGCCTCAAAAAGTGCTTCTTCGAGACGTACCGTTTTTCCGAGGACCTCGACTTCACGCTGACCGACCCGTCGCATCTGGACGAAGCATTCCTGAAACAGGCGTTCAACGAAATCGGGGAATGGATTTACGAGCGCGCGGGCATCGAGATTCCCGCCCATTTGCAGGCGTTTGACATATACACGAACCCGCGCGGCGCGATCTCATGCCAGGGCAAGATCGGCTATCGCGGACCCGTCTCGCCCCGCGACCTGCCGCGCATCAAACTGGACCTCACCGCAGACGAGCGCGTGGTGTTGCCGCCAGCGCGCGTCAGCGTGTTCCATCCCTATAGCGACGCGCCGCCGGAAGGCGTCGACGTTCTCGCCTACGCCTATGAAGAACTCTTCGGCGAAAAGGTGCGAGCGCTCGCCGAGCGGACACGCCCTCGCGATCTCTACGATGTGGTCAACCTGTTCAGAAACGCCGAGGCGCGTCCCGCAGCTTCTGTCTTGCTCGACGTGTTGCGGCAGAAGTGTCAGTTCAAAGGCATTTCGGTCCCGGTTCTGGCTGATCTTGAGCCGCACCGGACCGAACTCGAAAGCCTCTGGCGGAATATGCTGGCGCATCAGCTTCCGACGCTGCCGCCGCATGAAAGCTTCTGGAACGAGTTGCCCGCTTTCTTTGACTGGCTCGCAGGCGGTGCGGCTCCCGAAGCGCTGGCCGCCTATGCCGTGGGCGCAGGCGAGGTCGTATTGCGCCAGCGCGATTTGCGCCTGCCGGTTTCCGCGCGCGCCCAATCCCTGATCGAGATTATCCGGTTTGCAGCGGGTAACCACCTGATGGTCGAACTCGACTATCAGGGTTCGACGCGGCGTATTGAGCCCTATTCCCTGCGCCGCACGCAAGACGGCAATATCGTGCTGCATGCGTTCAACGCCGACAAGAACGAGCATCGCAGCTATCGCGTGGATCGCATCGAGGCTGCCCGCGTGACCGACCGCACATTCACGCCGCGCTACGCGATAGAGTTGAGCCCGCAAAGCGCGGTGCGGATCGCCCCGGCGGCGGCGCGCCCGCGACGGGCAACGTCAACAAAGGCGACCACCAAGCACGTGAGCGCGCCGCGGCCGAGTGCTGGCGTGGGTAAGGCAGTGCATATTTATCAGTGTCCGGTTTGCAGTAAAAAGTTCAGGCGCAACCGACAAGACAGCCGGCTCAATCCCCACAAAAATAAATCAGGCGGACAATGCCCCGGACGAACCGGCGTATTCGTTGAAACGAAATAGTGACGAACTCGTTGCGCATCGCAAGCCATACTGACTATGCGTGCACGTCTCCTTCTTCAGCAACCCGCTCCGTAGAATCCACGTCTGCCTGGGCCTCAGCGCTGTGCCGCAGTGGCTAAAGTCAGCATTGCTTTCAACTCAGCCTTGACTCTGCGTGCAGTCTCGCCGCGCCATGTATTCGCTACTGACAAAAACCTGACGACAACTTCAGATGCGGAATCATGTCCGTAGGCGTCACGAATGTCTTCAATGCGTTCCATAGCTGAGACATAGGGTATTGCGGCATTGTCGATTCGATCTCCCCAATCAGATTTGATCTCCGCAGCTATTTCGCGGATTGATCTAGTCTGCATAGCATTTGCTCCTCATTCTCTCGTCATCGCGCATATCCAATTCAGATGAGAGCATTAACCATGATGTTCAAGGCGCGTACATGCTCGGCCATTTATCATTGCTCGCGGCGCCTGACCTACAAATCAAAAGGAAACGTTAACAGCGTCCGATTACTGTGCGACGCGCTGATAGCGCCGTGGCCGAGCCGAGAGGTTAATCCAAGTGGGACAGACCGATGCGGAAGATGACCTGTTCGCCGACGACTGGGTATTCGTCGAGGGCGGCTCTTGGCAGGAATTCCATTCCCGGTTAGCCGATGTCGAGCGGTCGCTCAAAGAGCATCGCGGCGTCTTCCAGGCTCCCCGTACCTGGTGGGACGAACGCGACAAGCTCGATCTGAAAGAAATTGAACGGTTATTGTCGTTAGGATTACAAGCGCCGCACGGCCTCGATCTGCTCATGAAGCCAGAATTACCGGAGCTTCCGGAGAAGCCGTCATCTACACCGACACAGTTGTATAAGGATACGCTATCACGCTACGAACGTCTTAGCAGTTTGCGCAAGCGAATTTTGTCGAGGAGGGAGCGCGACGAAGGGCGGTGTGAACAACTGCACGCGAGATGCCGGTCTGGCGATCCGGCCGCAATTAATGATCTTCTATCGCTAACTTTCACCCGCCATCCTTTGCCAAAGCCGCTGTCTCCAAGCGTGGCATTCGCCTTGGATTTTGAAACGAAGATTGCTCTTTGTACGATAGAGGCCCCGGACTTTGCGCGCCTCTCCATAGTACGTCGCAGTCGGAATTGGGAGTGGATTCCCGTTTCGAAGACAGAAAAGAAACGCTCATCGGAGCGCCTCTTATATTCCCTTTGCATACGAGCGGCATACCTGACAGCAATGAGCGATCCCGGCGAGTTTTTTGATACTATAGCTGTGAATGCTCATCAGAAGTGGTTCGATCCTGCAACTGGCAATCCTCGTGAGGGGATAACAGCATCGCTCCAAGCGACGAAAGACGCGCTGACTGCTCTAAGGCCAGGTCATTTGGAACCCAAGGCTTGCTTCCGTCATCTCGCTGGAATCGCGACGCCGAATCCCCAAGACGCGGCACCCATACGCCCGATTTTCGTTTTGGATACGGCCGACGCGCGTATCGCGGCCAACCGGGATGTTGCCGCCGACCTTGGTGAGGAGACGAACCTCGCGTCGATGCCGTGGGAAGATTTCGAGCACCTTGTGAGGCAGCTTTTCGAGTGGATGTTTAAAGATGGCGGCGTCGAAGTGAAAGTCACGCGCGCTTCGCGGGACCGCGGTGTCGATGCGATCATTTTCGACCCTGACCCCATTCGAGGCGGCAAGTATGTCGTCCAGGCCAAGAGATATACGCGAACTGTGGATGTTGCCGCCGTGCGCGACCTGTATGGAACGGTTGTCAACGAAGGCGCAAACCGCGGGATTCTTGTGACCACGGCGTCCTATGGGCCTGATGCATACGAGTTCGCGAAGAGCAAGCCGATCTCGCTGATCGATGGACCGAACCTGATCGTATTGCTTCTGAAACACGGTCGTAAATATCGGATCGATCTTAATGAGGCTCGTGACGCAGAATAAATTGGCGTGTCAACGCCATCGTCCGCAGCTCTCTTGGTAAGTCGCGTTAGATGTTTTTTGTGACCTCGTTTTGAGTTCCTTTTTTTCACACCCCATGCACCTGCGGTGCTGACAGAAGGGCGCGCCGCCGGCGAGACATGTCAGCGATTCCGCGGGGTTGCAGCCCCACTGCCGCGTATACAAGCGTACCCGGTGCGAATACGGCGGCGTAATCGTCAATAGAAGACGCAAGTAAAAACAGCGGGTTGCGCCGGCTTAAGGCCGTATACGGATCAGCGCTCTCGCTCGCGGTCGCGCGGGCGCCTCTTTTCGCGCAAATTGACGCGCACGCCGCTCATCCGCGCAGGGCCGTCGAGCGCTGCGGTGAGGCGGCGCGCGAGCGATGAAAGGGCCGCGATTTTCACGCCGTGCAGCGGTTTCGGCGCATGAATTTTCGCCGCCGGAGGCGCGCTCGGCGCTGACCGCGCCGCGATCTTTCCTGCATTCGTCGTCGAGATTCGCGCCGTTTCCGGCGTCCGAATCCGCGCTGCGGAGGCGGCATACGATGGCGATTTTTCAGCGTTCCGCGTGCCCTCTGCGGCGATATTTCCGGCCATTTTTTCCGTGCAGTTGATGCGGTTGCGCTCCGGTTTCAGTTCAAAATCGAACGCCCTTGCTTCCTGCCGCCATGCCTCGAAACGCTGTTCGAGCGGCGCGGCTTTCTTCGCCTGCCGGGTGCGCAGCGCCGCGCGTTCCATGCCCTCTGGCGTGTTGTAGCCGAACGACTCTGCGGCCCGCTCTATTTCCTGCCGGCGCTTCGAAAACGCGCGCTCGACATGGGGCGGAATGGCGGCGACGCGGAAGGAGTCAGCCGTTTTTTTGAGCCGCCAGCCCAAGCGTTCGAGCGTCCGGGCGAGCGCATCGCGATAGATGCGGCCCGCTTCCTTTTGCGCCAAATAGAGCGGCCGGCTCATGATCGCGCCCCAGCTTCCGTCGCGCCGCGGCGCGAGATTGAAGATGAAAACATGGGTGTGAAGCTGCGGGTCGAGCGCCCGGCTCATGTGATGATCGAACTGCGCCATGAGCAGCCCCGCGGTCGGTTCGCGGCGCGCGCCCGCCTTGCCGCGGCGCGCCCAGGCGGCGTTGTCTTCGAGATGCCTGGTCGCGTCGAGCACAGCGTTCCGATGCGCCGTTTCGATATCCGCGCGGTTCGTGTCAGGCGAGAGCGCCCACAGTACGGAGACCGATTTCGGGGCGCTGAAAGTCATGTCCCAGCCGGCCGCGTGTGCGCGTCCGTTCGCCTGCACGAGAAGCGCGCCGGTCTTCGGATCGCGCCCCGACAGCGCTGCCTCGAACGCCGATTTTTCGACGGGGCCATCCAGAGAAAGGCGTTCGGCGCCGCGGCCTTCCCAGCGTCCCGGCGCCTCGCCGTCGCGCGCGTAATAGTCGTCCTCGCCCATGTGGCGGTAATAGCCGAGCGCGGTGCCGGCGCTTTTGCGCGCCGAGATCGAGGCGACCATCAGCGCCGCCGCATGGCGCGTATGCGCGCTGCTGCGGCTGGCGAGAGCGGCGCTACTGAGGCTTCAGCGCGCGTTGCCGCCGGCTCGTTTGCTTGCGTCGGCGCCGCAATCGTCGGCGCGCGTTCCGTCCACGGGGCGGGCAGCGTCGGCGGCCGACATTTCGGCAGGCGCACATAGGGCAAGTCGATCTCGTAGGCGTCGGCGCCGGGACCGAGCAGGAGGACGCGCACGCCGCGCTTCTTCGGCCCGAGGCGGTTTGAAAGCTCCGCCGCCGTCACCGTCCGGCGCAGCTCGCGCCGCTTGCCTTCGGTGACATTGGCGCGCGCTCCGGCGTAGGACACGCTGCGCGCGCGAATCTCGATTTCCTGTTCGCCGATCATCAGGCTTGCTTCCTCCGCGCCGCGGCCCGGATTGAGCCGGGCGATCACTTGCGTGCCGACGACGCCGATCCAAGCGTCGGCGCGCTCGCGCCCGTAGGTCGCACGAATCTGCGCGATATCCTGTGCGCCGAGGACGACGATGACGCCCTTTGAGCGGCCTATGTCGAGGAAGGTCGAGAATTCGCGCATGGCGGGCAATTGCGGGAACTCGTCGAGAAACAGCCATATCCGACGGGTGCGGCTTTCCGAAAGGCTCGGGCTGCCGACAGCCGCGGCGAGGAGTCCCAAGAGTCCGCCAATCCAGGCATTGGAAAGCTCAGGGTACTTCGCATCGCGTTGCAGGATGAGCGGTCGCGCCGGGCCTTCGAGGTGCAGCCAATCGGCGATGGAGAAACGCGGCGCGGCCCCATCGTCCCACGCGTCGGCGAGTGCGCTTACCGTGTTCATGTGCGCCTGAAACGTGGCGAGAATGCTCTGCGTCGTGCGGCTCGCGGGGTCCGCGAGCACGCGCGCGGCTTCCGGATGAACAGCCTTGGCAATGGCGAAAAGCCTCTCAGCGTCCGACAGCGAAATGTCCCGCAGATCGCGCCACGTCCAGCTTTTCGATTTGCTCGCCTGCAAATGCGCGATGCAGGCGACGAGCACTTCGCGGGCGGCGTCCGACCACATAGGATCGGCGCTCGGCGGGATGAGCCGCGCAGCGAGCTCGCGCGCGTCCTGTTTCGTCCTGCAGTCTTCGGCGACGGACCACACGAAGGAGCGCCGGTCCTGCGGCGCGACGAGCGCGGGGTCATCCCGCATCGCGGCGGTCATGTCGCCTTTCGTGTCGAGGACGAGGATCTTGTCGCCGCGGTCGAGCGCGGCGAGCATCAGATGCAGCATGGTCTGGGTCTTGCCCGCGCCGACGCTCCCCCAGATCAGTAAGTGGCGTGTCTCGCGCTCGGCGCTGAGACGAAAGCCCGGCGGGAATGGGAGCCCCGCACCGAAGCGCCGGCGTTCGGCGGCGAGCGCCCCGCGGAGCGCCGTGCGCGCCGCACCGCCCTTGAGGTAACGCCGCCCGCGGACGATCCGCGCCGGCGGGCGCTCGATGCGGACTGCGATCAGGAAGCCGATGAGAAAGACAAGCGCGAGACCGGCCGACACGACGCTGACGCAATACCGAAGATCGAAGGCGGCGCGCGCGCCATGCCGATCGAGGTCATCCGCGCAGCCGCGCCAGTGGACGAGCCTGACGCGGTCGCCGAACATGGCGAGGAACCGCGATCTGGCGCAGCGTTCAACATCCTCGCTCTGGTAGTGCGCGATGAGCCGTCCTTCGGCGTCGAGCGGCCCGGGCGGCAGGCGGCGGAAACCGATCTCATGCGCGCCCCAGGCGGCGAGCGACGCGGCGATTGTCAGCAGAAAGAGGAATCGTTTCGGTCTCATCGCGCGTAAGCTCCGTCGGGTTCGTGCGCGCTCGATTGATCCGCCGAACCGTCGCCGCCGCTGAGGGCGGCGATGAGCGCGTCGAGCATCGCGGCGAGATGGGCGAGCGTTTCGGCTTGCGCTTCGATGCGCGCGAAGATCGCCTGCGTGTTTTGATCGACAGCCGCGAGCTTGCGGTCGAGCCGCATCAGCCGCTCGGCGACCGCCGGCCCATCGCCGGCGGCGAGCCCTGCCCGGATCATCTCCCGCGCGAGCGCCGTATGAGTCCCGCGCACTCGCGCGGCGCGCTCGCGCAACGCTTCAATTTCGCTCGCCGGCAGGCGCAGCGAGACGACGCGCGTCTTCTCCCGGCTCATCGCGACCCAACGTCGCCCGTGTGGCGGCGCTCCCGAGCGGCCATCCACTCAAGGAGCGCACGGCGGCGATAGCGGACGACGCGGCCGAGCTTCAGGAACCTCGGGCCGCCGCCGCGCGAGCGCCAGGTGGCGAGCGTCGCGGGCGGCACGCCCGTCATCTTCGCCGCCTCCCTGGCGTTAACCGCCTCGTCGAACCAGCCGGGATGGGCGCGCGCGATGTCCTCAAGCGGCGGCGGGGTGAGAAACGGAATTTGCGGTCTTTCGGCCATGGTCGGGTCTCCTCACGACTGAAACTGCGAGAAGCCGAGCACAGGCGAAAAGGGCGAAATAGCAGGGAAATTTCGTCAAATGCAGAAGAAATGGCGCAACGTGGCGCAATCCCGCAAAGCTGCCGTGTGCGAACGCTTGAATGCGGGTCAGCCGCCCTCCCGTTAACCATGAGGGGATTGACGCAGGAACATGGAGAACACACTTGCTCATGAGTTGCGTATGAGAGACCGCTTTTGAACGTGCTTTCCACCATCAGAACGGCCCCAAAACTGGGAAGAAACGACCCTTGTTGGTGCGGGTCTGGGCAGAAATACAAGCGCTGCCACTGGAATCGGGAGAACCAGCTGCCCGTTCCTACGTGGAGCGCCGCAAAGGCATTCAAGGCCGCGCATTCAAGATGCTTATGCCTGGCCCCGTCGAATTTATCGGTCGCCTGCTCCGGCAAGATCGTCAAAGCCCATACGGTTCCCCGGTCGGGCAGCCTTGAACGGATCGCCAAGGACGGACACGTCTATGGGTGGCCATTCCCGGATTTAAATGAGATGGCAAATTATCATGGCGTTCCGCAACCGAAGCTTATCGGGGTGAACAACGCATCGACATTCACGGGTTTCTGCGCAACACACGATAACACGATATTCAGGCCAATCGAAAATGAGGAGATCGTTTTCTCGGCCGAGCAGTGCTTCCTTTTCGGCTATCGAGCGCTCGCTTATGAAAAGTACATGAAAGATGCGCAGGCGAACTCAATCGGCATTATCCGCGATGTTGATAAGGGGCGTCCTCCGGAGCAGCAAGTCGGCCATCAAGGTGAAGTCGCACTTTACGAATACGGAGTAACCGCAGGCCAAAACGATATTGCTCAGGATAAATCTCTTTACGACGAAGTGCTCACGTCGAAGGATTATTCCTCGGTGCGCTCATATGTCGTCAAGTTTGAAAAGGCGCCGACGATTATGTGTTCCGGACGCCTCGCACCCGTTTACGATTTCAAGGGCGTTCTGCTTCAGGACGGAAACGACGCTAACGTGAAGTTGAAACATCTGAGCCTGAGTTCGTTCGCCGTAGGCGAAGGCAGCGGTGCCGTCGTCCTCACCTGGCTCGATGACAGCGATGACATTTGCATCCCATTCGTGCGCTCCTTACACGCGATGGATCGTGCAACGCTTGCCGATGCGCTGACGCGCTTGATGTTTGAAAATCTTCAGAACATCTATTGGTCGCCAACATGGTGGGATAATCTACCGGATGAATCAAAAGCGGCGTTGATCAAACGCTTCGCCGACGCGACTGATATAACAAAAGAAATCGACGCAAAAGCGCTGGCCCCCGACGGACGTTCATTTAACGATTGGGAAAGCGCTGAAGTTCGTATGATTGGGTTTCCGATAGTTTCAAATTAAAATAGGTAGCGCCCTATTGGCGCGCAATTTCATATTCAAAGGCAGCACTTTACGCGCTTGGGATGTGCTGCGCTCATCATTGTCTATTCGTCTTTCTCTCCCTAAGGTTCGGTCCAATCTTGCTTATGAGATCGGGGTCTGCCTTCAGCTTGCGTTTAAGGCTATCGCGCAGGCGGCTGGCAACCACATCGGCGCTTTCATATGAGTATGAACCCCCGTCGCTGAATAAGAAGCGATTCTGTCCGTAGATGTCGACACGTCCAATTTCCAAGCCGCCTAACCATATCGCGTGACCAAAAGTGTCGCCATCAACCCGAACTGACGCTTCGGGAGCAAAGCGAGTTATCTTCCTTTCTAGCTGGGCTAGTAAATTGCTTACGGCAGATGAAATCATCATGTCATGGCGGCGCTTTTTGAGATCGTCGCCTTGGAGCTCAAGTTTGCGCAGGTCTTGTGCTTTTTGCGCCACGTCATCGGCAGTCTTAGTGCCTCGGAATACAACGCGGATGTATTCGAGCCAGTTTTTAAGGCTGCCATACTTGTTGATGGACCGGACCACTAGGAAGACTGCAACGACCGGACTGAATAATATGGCATATAGAATAAGCTCTGGATACTGAGAAAATACTATCAGGGCAATGAGAATGACACCGGCGACGAGCGTCCACGCCACTGCTTTAGCCAAGAACTCTAGGAGGTATGGCAGGATGGCGATTGCAATTACGCCTAGAATGATACCGCCAGCAATAGTCAGCATGCGGCTACCTCAGTCGAAATGCGATCTCTGATATTTGTGCGGACGGATCGTTGTATCATCATTGCTCCCGACGCTCAAAAACGGCGCTTCCGGATTTGTTCGAGATAATCGGCGCGCTGCGCCGGCGGCAGGCGATTGACGCGCGCCTTCTCGCTGGCGGAAAGCGATTTGTAGACTTCGTCTAGCGTCGGCAGCGCGCGATCCGCCGAGACCTGAATCGGCGCAATCGGTCGCGGGGGCGCCGCAGGTGCCGCTTCGGCCTCTTCTTCAACATCTTCGGCCATCGCCGGCGCCGCTTGCGCGGGCGCGACCGGCGCGGGTTGCGTGGGGATGATCGAAGCCGCCTGCACAGGCGACGCCGCTTCCTTTGGTTTATAGCCTGCCAATTTGCCGTAGCGCGCGATCACGTCCGCGCCGCGGAGCGCGCGAGCGGCTTCGGGCGCGTTGTTCGAAACGAACAATACGACAATATCCGTCTTCGGCTTGTCTATGGCGTAGGTCTGTCCGTGATGGATCGTGGTCGTCGAGGTGGTGCTTGAATCGGCGCGGCCGTATATGTCAGCATACGTGTACTGACCAACATCGTATGCGGAGCCGTGAGCGTAGAGATTCGTGCGTGTCGAAGAATCGGTGGTCGCTGTCGTTGGCGTCGTGTGGTAGGACGTGCTTACCCATTGGTCGTAATCAACAATGACGAATCGATCATAACCGTGCTCCGCCGCGAGTTCCGCGGCCCTGACCAGCGCCACAGCAGCCGTTTTCTCATACGACGCATTCTGATTGCCGTATGCGTGAATGCGATATGCGTCGCTGGCGAGCGGCGTCTCGTCATATCCGGCCCGGCTTACGCCGATGCTTCCCCAAAGCTCGTCGTCAAACCTGCTCATAAGTCCGTTTTCGGAATAGCTTGAGCAACCGGCTGACAACAGACAGAACCCCAAGAAGAGATGCGTGAGATTCATTTCCCCCTCCAAAAAGATAGATGCAAAAATATTGCGGGAGTGAAGTTAACAGTGCACTAATGGAGTTCATTGATTGTAAACCACATATGGTGAGGGCGTGTCTGCGCGAAAATTAGGACGGTCTGGGCGACGGATATGCTCAAAAAAAACCGCATAAAATTGATGAACCTTTTGGCCGAATTTATCACAGCGGAGTGCGCATATGACAGCTCACCGAGTGGCGCATAATCATTGCGCCGATAAAGAAGACGATTGGTTTGACGATGATTTTGATGGCCGCGGTGACGGCGACCACGACGATAGAGCGCGAACTGACCAATCGGGATCGTGCAAATTTTTCGCTGGAGGGCGCTCGGCTGAGGTCAAGCCACGGTTAATGGCTATTCGCGCGAAAGATTTCACCTAACTTGCGCTGGATCGTCGAAACGCTCGGCAGGTCGGACTTGTCAAACTCTCCGGCGGCGCGCTTCCAAGCCTCATAGGCCATCGCCTTTCGCTGCATCGCCGGATTTTCCGCGCGCAGCTTTAGAAGCGCCTGAGTGATGCATTGCCACGCAGCCTTCTGCGGACGGCCGCGCGACTGAGGCTCAGAGGGAGGGCAATCGGCGGCAGCATTCTTTGTGTCCCCCGGTTCATCCCCATCGTGGAGAAAGTGCGAGACGGGAATTTCGCGTAGCGCGAACCAGCGCCGGAGTTTTTCGCGAGGGATGTAAATGCCTTCGAGAAAGCGTCTGCCAGCGTCCGGATAATGCGCGAGCGGCGTCTTCGTGAGCGCGGCGAAGGCTTCCGCCTGGCCCTCGGGGCGGGAAAGATCATGCAGGAGACCGCGCCACTGCGCAGCCGCACCCGGCAGCCCGCCCACAGACTGCATGACGCTGGCGATGGTCAGCCGGTTGGCGCCGAAATATTGCTGCGGCTTTGGCGAAAGCATAGCTTGAGCCGGCGTCAGCCACGGGGCGGGTGTCTCGATCAGGATATGCGGCCAGTTCTCCGGCGCCTCGCGCGCTCGCCATGCGCGTTCATCGAGACCGTCCGTCGAGGGTGGATCGAACGCGCCGGCGAAAACTGCGCGCGCCAGCATGTCCATGACATCGGCGCTGCCTAGGCCGGGATGGTTGTCGGCGGCGAGTCTTGCGGCTCGGCCGAGCGTGAGGAAGCGGTCATCGAACGGCGAGATGTAAGCGGTCATCGTCTTCACCTTCATACTCTACAGATGCTTCATTCGGTCTCTCTTTTTCGGCGCGCGCTTGCCGCGAACCGTTGATTGGTATGACATTGCTGATAAAGGCCGCCGCACGCTCCGCAAGCGCGGCGCGCGCATCTTCCGCGTAGTGAATATATCGCTGCGAGGTTGAGAGCTTGCGATGACCGAGCGCGGCCATAATCTCGGCGGCTTGCGCGCCTTGCATGGCCATGTGGGTTGCAAGCGAATGCCTGAGCCCATGAAGGCCGATACCTTCAGGAAGCTTTGCTTCTGCGCGAACGGCTCGCCAGTCCTTGTTTACGTTGATGCTTCCGGCTTCCCCTTTTCGAGATGGCGGATACACGCGCCCCGCTGCATCTTCGCGCATGGGCGGAAAGACCAGCCCGTCGGGGTTGTCGCTGAATTGACGGGCGATGATGTTCCGCGCCAGTTCAGGCAACCCGATGATTCGTGGTTTCGCGGTTTTCTTTCCCGTTTTGTGCCGTTTCGGTGATTTCGTAATCACGCCGCGCTGTAGATCGACCTCACTCCAAAGGAGGCCGATGATCTCGCTGCGCCGGGAGCCGGTGAGGGCGATCAGGCGGAAAATGTCTGCCACCGGCGCCCGCACGCGCCCCTCGTGCTCCATTACGTCGAGGGTTTCAAACAGACGCTTGTAATCGTCGGCGTTGCGCATCACGACATCGCGTTCGCCATCGCCGCCATTGTCGATGTCGCGAGCAGGGTTGTGATCGAGAAGTCCTTCCGTTCGCGCCCAGGAATAGATGGCGGCGAGGATGCGCATCGACTGCCGCGCGGCTCCTTCGCCGCCGCGCACGATGGAGCGCGCGCGCCATCCTGTCTTCTCGTCGCGCGCGGTTTTCCCGGCGGCGATCTCCCGGCGGGCTTTCTTTACCTGCTCCGTTGTGAGCTTGCGGGCGAGTTTCTTGCCGAGGAGGGGGCGCAGGTGGTTCTTGATTCGCCCGGCGTCCGTATCCTGCGTGCTGCGAGCCTTCTCCATGAAAGTCTCGCTCGCGAGGTAGGCGTCGAACAATTCCCCGACCGACAACTCTGCTCTTGCGGCTTTCTTCTCCTCCAGAGGGTCGCCGCCTTTTCGTACTGTCGCGGACATTTCTTGGGCGCGCTCGCGCGCCTGATCCGGCGACAACGACTCGACCTTTCCGATCGTGGCGCGTCGGGTGCGGCCTTCAGTCGTCCGAAACTGAAAGACGAAGCTCTTTCGACCGCTTGGGAAGACCGAAAGCCCGAAGCCCCACGGCTTTTCATCCCAGACATAGTAGCGATCCGGTTTGGGATGGGATGAGGCGATTAAGCTCTTTGTGATCCGGGGCATGAGGGGCTCTTTTTTCGTCCGCGCAGTTCTTGCTTACCTGAGCGCTGGGTAAGCGTATGGTAAGCAGGATGGCTCAAATCAGATCTATTTTTAGCATGACCTCCGGACTGCGTCATCAATAAAATATATTTATTTTCAGTCTCTTATCCAACTTCAGCCAACTCAAGCAAACACGCGCAAATTACTTACCACTGGACTGTCACGCCGGAGGTCGCGGGTTCAAGTCCCGTCACTCGCGCCATTTTCTTCAAGAAAATGAACGCCTTAAGAAACTCCAAAGTTTTCTGAAATTCTGAGTTTCTTTTCAGGGTACCAGCGGGGTACCAAATTTTTGCTGCTCTTTCTGGGGACAATTTTTTCGTTTTGTTCGCAAGCGAAGCAGGATTTTTGAATCGCTAGTCCCAGACACAATTGAATAACTCTTCTTAGGCGCTGCCATCCGACTGTCGACAGCGTGTCAGGCGTGCCACGTAAATCGAAATTGTACCGGTGGCGGTATCAAGTCTCTCGGTCTCATTCACGGAAGAAAACCTTGAGCTTTCCAGAAGCTTCGGGATTATTCCCTCGGCGTTCGGTTGGGTGTCTCCAACGCCGTCCAGCGTCTGGACTGTGCTCCGGAACAGCAATCGCTGGATCCCTCGCTGCAGCCCGTAATCTGCAATGAAAAAAGAGCCGCCTGCCGCAAGGGCTTTTCTGGCCTGGACAATAATCCGCCGCTTTTCGGCAAGCGGAACCTGGTGAAGTACAAGGCTCGATACAATCTTGTTCGGCGGCTCGCTGAAATATTCCTCCTCTGCTGAGAAATATCCTTCGTGGAACCGAATGTTACCTTCCAGCCCAACAATCTTTTGACGGGCTCGCCGGACAGCGTCTGCGTCGGGATCGACGCCAACATATCGAATGCGAGGGCACGCAGTAGAAAGCGCAACGGAAAGACTGCCAGTGCCCGAGCCGATATCGAGAATGCGGTCGCCGGGCGATGGGGCCATTACTTTAACCAGCGCCGCGCGCCACGTCTTTTCCCGCGTCATCGCCGCAATGGCGAGATCGTAAAGCGGCGTCAGCGCGCGATGGCCGAGCGGCGGCGTGTGCGCATCAGCTCGACCGGTCCTCGTCGCGCTGCTCACAGCTTCAAACCCCGTAACCGCAATGCGTTGCCAATGACCGATACGGACGAAAAGCTCATCGCCGCGGCGGCGATCATCGGGCTCAGCAGCAGGCCGAAGACCGGGTACAGAACGCCTGCGGCGACCGGCACGCCGAGCGCGTTGTAGACGAAGGCGAAGAACAGGTTCTGGCGGATGTTGCGCATGGTCGCCTGGCTTAGGCGACGCGCGCGGGCGACGCCGCGTAGATCGCCTTTGACGAGCGTGACGCCGGCGCTTTCCATAGCGACGTCGGTTCCAGTACCCATCGCGATGCCGACATCGGCCTGGGCAAGGGCGGGGGCGTCGTTAATGCCGTCGCCGGCCATGGCGACCTTCGCGCCCGCATCCTGCAGTTCGCGCACGATGCGATTCTTGTCTTCAGGCGACACGTCCGCATGGATTTCATCGATGCCGATCTTTGCGCCGACCGCTTCCGCCGTTGCGCGGCTGTCGCCGGTGAGCATCACGACTTTAACACCGGCTGCGTGAAGTGCTCGGATGGCTTCCGGCGTCGTTTCCTTGATCGGGTCGGCGACGCCGATGAGGCCGGCAGGCTGGCCGTCGACAGCGACGAACATAACTGTCTGACCTTCACGTCGATGGTCCTCAGCGACCGCAACGAGCTTTTCGTCATGCGCGCCGACGCGTTTCATCATCTTCGCGTTGCCGAGCGCCACCCTGTAGCCGTCGACTTCAGCTTCGACGCCTTCGCCAGTGACCGAAGCAAACCCGGTCGCATTCTTCACTTCAGCCCCGCGCTCCTCTGCGCCTGCAACGATGGCTGCCGCCAGCGGGTGCTCGCTGCCCTTTTCAACGGAGGCTGCAAGCGTCAGGAGTTCTGCTTCGGTAAGCGTCGGTTGCGGCTCGACGAGCACAAGCTTCGGGTGGCCTTCCGTCAACGTGCCGGTCTTGTCGACAACGATCGTATCGACCTTCTCGAATGTCTCCAGCGCTTCGGCGTTCTTGATCAGAATACCATTTTGGGCGCCTTTACCTGTCCCGACCATGATCGACATGGGCGTTGCGAGCCCCAGCGCACACGGACAGGCGATAATGAGAACAGCGACGGCGTTGACGATCGCGAACGCCATCGCCGGTTCCGGGCCGAATAGACTCCAGACAATGAACGTGATGACAGCGATGACGACCACCGCCGGAACGAACCAGGCGGATATGGTGTCGGCGAGCCGCTGGATTGGCGCTCGGCTGCGCTGGGCTTCCGACACCATCTTGACGATCTGCGACAGCATGGTGTCTTCGCCGACTCGCGTCGCCTTCATGATGAAGCCGCCGGTTCCGTTCACCGTGCCGCCGGTCACCTTGTCGCCGACATTCTTCTCGACGGGTATGGGTTCGCCGGTGACCATGGATTCATCAACCGAACTTTTGCCCTCGATGATTTCACCGTCGACCGGGACTTTTTCACCCGGACGAACGCGAAGGCGATCGCCCTCGTGCAAGTGGTCGATCGATATTTCTTCCTCAGTGCCGTCTTCATTGATGCGATGGGCTGTAGGCGGCGCCAGTTCCAGGAGCGCGCGAATGGCGCCGGAAGTCTGGCTGCGCGCGCGCAGTTCCAACACCTGACCTAGCAAGACGAGGGTGGTGATGACCGCTGCGGCCTCATAATAGACGGCGACCTGCCCATGCATGCCGCGGAATGCATCTGGGAAAATACCGGGCGCGACCGTTGCGACAACACTGAACAGATAGGCGACACCGACGCCCAGGGCGATCAGCGTGAACATGTTGAGATTCATCGTGCGGACGGATTGAACGCCGCGCACGAAAAACGGCCATCCTCCCCACAGGACAACTGGCGTCGCCAGCGCGAATTGAATCCATTGCGGCCAGGCGCCGGGCAGCAATCCCTCGAACGGTTTGCCGGGAATGATATCGCCCATAGCGTAGATGAAGAGGGGGATGCTCAAGGCGGCGCCAACCCAGAAGCGCCGCGTCATGGAGTCGAGTTCGGACGTGTCTTCCTCTGTATCAAGAGAAATGCTCTCCGGCTCCAACGCCATGCCGCAGATTGGGCATCCGGTATTCGATGTCTCGCGCACCTGGGGGTGCATCGGGCAGGTCCAGACCGTACCGGTATACCCTTCCGGTATGTTGTCGTACTTTCCGGCCGCTGCAGAAGCGGCGTCCGACTGGGCGTGGCAATGAGCGTGCGTGTCCATGGCTATGCCGCGGCTCCGCGTTTGTTAAACAGATTGTAGAGCGGAACGAAAACGATCGCCGTGTACCAGCCATAGGCATAGGCCCAGATGAGGCCAATCAGGAACGCTGGAAATGAGAGCCAGTGAAACCCTGGCATCATCATCTCCCAAGCTTCATGCATGTGCATGGCGGGCGGCGTGACGAGTCCCCATGCGATGCACAGAGTGAATGTGATGACGAAAAATATGGACAGAGCGTGTCCGACGGGAACGATGCGCATGATGTGCCTCCGTTGTTCGTCGGCAGCGTCAGGTTGGCGCTGTCGAATTCCAGCCATCGCCCAAGGCGTGTGGGCTGTCGATGCGACATACATAATACCCCTATGGGGTATAGTCAAGCGTTATGTTTATGTTGCGCTGCCGTGACGCCACCGCCCCTTAGGCGGTGCAAATAAAACCTCTCGAACGCAAAAATGACGATGATCGCGGCAATACCGATGAATACGATCAAGGGGTCGGCCGCCGATTTAATCGCCAGGAATGCACCGAGTGCGACTGCATCCAGCGCAATTGCGCTGAGGAGAATCCACCCTTTCGCCCCGACGTCGTGCCGGAGATGCCGATAAACGCCCCAGTGAATGGCGATGTCCATGACGAGATAAAAGATAGCGCCTAGCGAGGCGATGCGGCTCAAGTCGAAAAATACGGCGAGTAGGGCGGCGAGTACGACCGTATAGACAAGCGTGTGATTCTGAATGCGCCCCGGCATGCCGAAATGGCTGTGCGGGATCAGATTCATTTCCGTCAGCATGGCGAGCATGCGCGACACCGCAAAGACGCTGGCCAGCAATCCGGACGCCGTCGCAATGATCGCAATAGTCACTGTGAAAATGACGCCATATCCCCCGAGCGCCGGACGCGCCGCCTCGGCGAGGGCGTAGTCCTTGGCGGCGATCAATTCTTCAATTGTCAACGACGTACCGACGGCGAAAGCGACCGCCATATAAACAGCTAAGCAAACGCCAAGAGATATCATAATCGCCCGGCCGACATTGCGTTCAGGGTTTTTGACTTCGCCGCCGCTGTTCGTGATGGTGGTGAAACCTTTGTATGCCAGAATGGCTAGCGCGACACCGGCTAGGAAGCCGGTAAATGAATAATCAGAACTTTCCAGAGTTGTCGCAGCTTCAAATGAAAAGCCAGACGCCCATAAGGCAGCGACTGCAAAGGCGAGAATGCCGCCGACTTTCAAGACCGCGGTGATCTTAGAAACGGCACCGATATATTTGTTTCCGGCGAGGTTGATTAGGAAGGCGCCCGCGATCAAAGCCACGGCGAGTACGGGAACGAGCCATTGCTTCTCACCGGCGTCAAAAAGTTGCAGCGTGTAGGTTCCGAAAGTCCGGGCGACGAGGCTTTCGTTGATGACCATAGAAAACGCCATCAGCAGCGCGCAGGCGCCAGTGACCGCCGATTGTCCGTACGCCTTGTGGAGGATCATCGCGATGCCGCCCGCGGACGGATATTTGTTTGACATCTTGATGTACGTGTATGCGCTGAACGCGCTGATGATAGCGGCGATCAGAAACGCGGCCGGAAACCATGGACCGGCATATTCGGCAACTTGCCCGGTGAGGGCGAAGATGCCGGCGCCGATCATGACGCCGGTTCCCATCGCGACGGTTCCGGAAAGCGTCAGGCTTCCTTTTTTGTAATCGCTCTGTCGTTGGCGATCCGCCATCAGTGCTCATGCTCGCCGATGATCGGCGCAGAAGACCAATGGATGTGGACAATGCGCCAACGATCGTCGTCGCGGCGGAGCACCATGGTTTCCATCATCCGCGAATGCACGTTCTCGCCACGGAAGGTTCCATGGACCTGCGATTCCGAAATAACGGTCGCAAGGTCTTCTTTGGCGATGACGTCGCGCTTTTTGACGGAAAAAGCGACCGCCGCCGTAAATGCCATGTCGGCTGGCATGTGATGGCCGGCATATTCGTCGACAGAGCGTTCCGCGCCGCCGCCTTCGGCGATGATGACATCGGGCGCAAGCATGGCGCGAATTGCGGACTCGTCTTTTGCTTTCAATGCGGTGCTATAGGCGTCAACGACAGCTTCCGGAGTCGTAGGATAATTGTCAGCGTCAAATGCCGCTGCCGGCTCTGCGCTGTCAGTTCCCGGTTCGGCACTCGCAGTGTCGCCATGCTCATGCGCTTCACCGGATTCGTGATCGTCCGCGCTCCCATGATCATGACCGTCGTCATGATCTCCCGACGATTCAGCTGTTGCTTCATCGCCATGACCCTGGCCTGGGGCGTGTTCATGGTCATGGCCCTCACCGGTGACGGTCGGCATGCTTTTCACGCCCAGGCCATAACCGTAAACGATCTTTCCGCCCCACCATGCGGTGACAGACAGCGACAACGCGGCGGCGGCAAGAAAAGTCAAAAATATCACAGACGCGGGCTTTGTCCTCGACGTCCAACGCCAGAGTGCGAGCAATAAAATCGCGACGCCGGATGGCACCGCCCAGTTGCGGTGCGTTGTCATCGCCGCGTGAGACGGCCCGTCATGGGCGACGGTGAAATACGCCTGAAAGCCAGCTGCGATAGTTGCAATGATCGCCAGCGCGCCGAAAGCGAGCATCCAGTCAGCAGCGGGACGAAGCGTTTCACGCCATTTCCCTGACGGTGTAAACGACGCCAAGACATAAGAGATAAACGCCGTTATCGATAACGCATAGGCGAAATGAACAAGTATTGGATGGATGTTCGGTTCAATAATGTTTTCCATTTGAAGTCCCTCCCTAGAACCAAAGTCTTAGTCCGGCGACGAACGATACGCTGGACGGATCGCCGCCGTCGGCGCGCACGAAATCGGCGGTCTGGCCAACCGATCGCGTCCAGTCGACGCCGATATAGGGCGCAAACTCGCGTTTGATTTCGTAGCGCAGGCGCGCGCCAAGTTCGGCTGTTGAAAGACCGGAGCCGACGCCGAATTCGGCGACATCCTGCACGGCGAAGTTCAATTCGGTGCG
>JAGRDS010000022.1:0-263 GCA_020446945.1 Parvularculaceae bacterium | reverse complement strand
GCTGAAACATCGCCGTCACCGCTGACAAAGAGGGCGGTGTCGATTTCAAACCAGTAGGGCGCCAAGCCTTGTATGCCGAGAACGCCGAAGGTGCGGTCATCGCCAGGCGCGAAGTCGTGACGGACGCCCGCCTGAACATCAAAGTAGCGAGCGAAAGCGCGCGACCAGAGCGCCTGCACTTCCGCCTCTTCAAAGGCGTTTTCGTCAAACGAATATTCGCCTTCGGTTTTGAGCCACAGCTTGTTGCGATCGCCACCCCACCA
>JAGRDS010000052.1 GCA_020446945.1 Parvularculaceae bacterium | reverse complement strand
ACGACTTCTTCGCCGTCTCGGGTGACGGCGCCGAAGCGCAGCGCCGGCGCCTGTTCGACTTTCGCAACATCGCGAACATAGACGGGGGCGCCGTCCTTCACCTTGACGACGATATTGCCGATATCGGTTTCGTCCCGGACGAGACCCAAGCCGCGAACGAGATATTGCTCCGGCCCCTGATCGATATATTGCCCGCCGACCTGCCGGTTATTCGCGTCAAGCGCTTCGACGACATCGGAAAACCCGAGCTCATATTTGATGAGCTGCAAAGGGTCGATCTGGACCTGGAACTGGCGCTCTTGCCCGCCCCAGGACATTACGTCGTCGACGCCGGCGGCCGTGCGGAGGATGAGGCGCACGTTCCAGTCCTGCAGCGTCCTCAAGTCCATGTCGCTGATATTGCCCTTAAGGGACTCGTCAGCACGCTCGAGCGTGTACCAGAAGACTTGACCGAGACCGGAAGCGTTTGGACCCATTTCCGGCGAACCGTAGCCTTCGGGTATCCGGTCGCGGACTTCCGCAAGCCGTTCCATCACCAGGCGGCGCGCAAAATAGATATCGACGCTGTCCTTGAAATAGACAGCGACATAGGAAAGGCCGAAAAGACTGACAGACCGGATTTCCGATACGTCGGGAAGGCCGGCCATCGCTGATTCAACGGGAAACGTCAGCAATTGTTCGACGTCTTCAGCGGCGAGACCGGGTGATTCCGTGTAGATATTGACCTGCACGGGGGTCACATCCGGGAAGGCGTCGATTGGAACTGTCGAGACAGCGCGCAATCCCAAAAAGCCGACAACGGCGAAGATGATGAGCACCAGGAATTTATACTGGAGCGAGAATTCAACGAGTTTGTTTAACATGTTCTGAGCTCCTAATGCCCGTGGCCTTCGCCCATTTTCGTTTTCTGAATGAGCGATTTGAGGAGGAAGGTTTGTTCAGTGACGATCTCGTCGCCTGCCGAGACGCCGGCGACGATTTCGATCCAGCCACCGTTTGAGGCGCCGGTTTCAACGCTGACGGGTTCGATTTCATCGCCTTCGATGCGGAAAACCGTCGGCGCGCCGTCCATCAGGACGACGGCGCTTTCCGGCAGCGCCAGCGTTTCATCGCCAGCGCCGGCGGCGATCGCCGCATCGACAAATTGACCGGCGTGAAAATCATCGTCTTCATTGCTGATCTCGACGCGAGCCATCAATGTGCGCGTCGTTTCATCAAGCGCGTGCTGGAGCTGAATGACCTCGCCTTCTTCCCAGTGTCCCGCGCTGGACTTAACGCGCGCGGATGCACCGACGGCTATTCTTTGCGCCTGTTCGGCGGTCAGCCGGGCTTCAACCCAGACCGTTGACTCATCACTGATTTCGACCAGCACTCTCCCCGGATCGACAAATTCGCCCAAGGTGAAGTCATCGCGGACAACGGTGCCCGCTTGCGACGCGAATAAAACAAAGCGACCTGTCGCTTTGCTGGCGTCGCCGGTTTTCAGAAGCGCGGCGACTTCCTGTTCCGCCATGCCGAATGAGAGGAGTTTGGCATGGGCCTGCTGGCGCGCGACCTCGGCTTCGACGAAACGCTTTTCAGAAACGACGTCCCGGCCGAGATTTCGGACGCGGCGCCATTCTTTGTCGTTGATGATGAGCGCGCCTTGCGCTTCAGCCATTTCGACGCTGGAGAGCGTGACCAGCGGCGCGCCTTCTTCGACTTTCTCTCCGCGCACGATATGTCGCTCAACAATCTGCGCGCTGATGCGCGGTGCGACCTGCGCCGTCTTGTAGCGGTTCGCCGTCACCTCGCCCGGCGCAATGAACTCACCGGTCAGTTGCCGTTTGCCGAGCGCAATGGATTTGATCCCCTTGACGCTGCGTTCCGCCGCCGTCATTTCGATATGACCGCCGCCTTCTTCGCCGTGGCCCTCTTCCAACTGCTCGGATGACGTTGGTTTTTGTTCAGCATCCGATGCGCCGCAGCCTGCGACTGTCAGCGCCACGAGGACGATGATAGCCAGTCCAAGGCCAGAATTCAGTTTTCGAAAGTTACGCATTACAGAGTCTCCATCCATTCATTGAGCGTCCCTGACGCATCGAGCCAATCGATCCAGGCGCGCCATAACGACCCTTGAAGTTCAATTCCTGCGCGTTCCGCGCTGTAGGTTTGATCGAGCTGCACTAGATATTCGACCGCCGTGATGTCGCCCGACCGCCACAGTTGATCGAGCACGCGGCGTTGCTCGCCGAGCACATCCGACCCGTCGCGCATCCACGCGCGCCACGTCCCCGCCGCGACGGCGAAGCGTCCGCTGGCTTCGACGAGCCGTGCTTCGGCGTTGCGCAGCTGATTGCGAATCGCTTGCTCGGCGGCGACGCGCTCGGCGCGCGCCTCATCGACTTCGGCCTGTCCGGACGCACAAACCGGGATAGGTACGGACAATCAGACGCCGGCGAAATCGGCGTCTCCTTCGCGTCCATAGGCGGCGCCGATGGTC
>JAGRDS010000051.1:505-2152 GCA_020446945.1 Parvularculaceae bacterium | reverse complement strand
CGCCACGGGGCGGGCAGTTGAAGCGCTGGCTCTTGGGCGGCGGCGAGAGCGAAACCGGCGCCGCGCTCTTTTCCCTAGAAGATTATGACGGCGACATTTTCGAGGATTTGTTCGGCGAACGTTCGGTATTCGCCGACGCCGAAAAGTTCTGGGCGCGTCAGGAAGCGGCGATTGAAGTCGAGCGCGAAAAGCTGCTTTCGAGCGGCTGGAGCAAGGTGACTATCCTGCCGCGCGGAGAGTTTTTCCATTCATGGGAGTACGATCAACTCGCCAAAAAACAGGGTGGGGAAGTGTTCGTCGAAGTGCGCCATTCCGGCGAAGTTGCGTTCATCAAGGGCTACGCGTCCCGGCGGAAAACCCACGCGGCGAAAGAAAAAACACGCGCCGAACGGCCCGAATGCTCAGCGCCCTTGGAGAATTATGTGGACCTTCACCGCCACGCCGCCGCGCGCGCCGTGCTCTTGAAACACCAACAAATTGCGATGCGTTTGCTCGCGGCGCATCTGATCGCGGGCGCGCCGAATATTCGCTGCCAGCCCGACCGGCAGGCGACGCGGAAAGAGGAAACGGCGGCGAGCGTCGCGGCTTCGAAAGGGCAAATAGCATTTGAGAAAGAGCGCGCCGAAATCGGCAAATTGCTCGATCTTGACGAGCCATCGCACATCACCGGCGGCAATGAAGACGGCTGGCGATTGTCGTCGGTTTTCGCAAAAATGATGACGCTTTCCGACGCCGACATCGCCCGCATTCTGACCTTTGTCGCGGCGGAAATCATCGCCGCTGGTCACGAGGCCGTGGACTGTCTTGCGCGCGTACTTCCCATGGATATCGCCGACTGGATGACGCCGGACGACGCATTCTTTGAGCTTCTGCGAGACAAAAACATGACCAACGCCATGCTCGCCGACATTGCGGGCGGCAGCGTTGCAAAGGCGAACCGCGACGCCACGGCGAAAGCCCAGAAAGCGATCATTCGCGATTGTCTCGACGGCCGGAACGGGCGCGAAAAAACGCCGAACTGGCGCCCGCGCTGGCTGCAGTTTCCGGCGCTGTCCTATACGCAAGCCGGTAAGCCCGGCGCAGTCAAACGCGCCGAAAAAATCGCGCCACTTTTTGCGGGCTAGGCGATCACGGGGTGGAGCGCATTCCGCGCTTCGCCTCGTCAGTTTAGAACCTCTGGCCGTGATATTCAGATCATCAAAACCACGCCTTCAATCAGCGCCGCTCTCAATGCGCGCGTTGCCGGTCCTGCGTTTCTAACGCCATTCGTCTCCCATGATTTCGCTCCGCCAAAGACAACCATTCCCGGCCTTTATCACAGCGAAACTGAACGACGACCGGCCCGCCAGAAACCGGCGGCGCCGGATTTTTTCCTCTGGCCCCAGATAGATTTTTGGGCCATTCATCGCGAAACAAAAAATCCGCCCCCGCCGGTCCTCCGCTGCGCTCCGGTCCTCACGGATTCAGGCGGCCCGGCGCGCCGTTCTTCTCGTTTCGCGTCAGGCCGGGGAATGGTTCTCCGGCCAAGCGATAAGGAGACGAAAAGATGGCTCAATCACTTGGAACCGTAACGAAACGCGAGAATGGCGGCTTTGAAGGCACGCTGGCGATGATGACCTTGAATACCAAGATCACCATCGTTCCCAA
>JAGRDS010000051.1:0-338 GCA_020446945.1 Parvularculaceae bacterium | reverse complement strand
GCGCCGCCGGACAGGAAGACGAGCGGGTTCTCGCCATTCTCTGGACTCCGCAAAACTAACGTAGGGTTCCACTACAACAACGCCCCCGCGCGGAACTTCCGCGCGGGGGTTTTCATTATCCGGAATCGTTTCTGAGTCATTTCTCGAGTCGATTTTGCGTCATCGTAAATTCGACTCTGGGCGCGCGCGCTTCGTCTGTTCATGATGTCAATCGTGGGATTGGTTGCACGACCTCCCGTTAAGCGGCGAGCAAGACGCTTCGCGGAAAGGCGATGGATGATGACCGGGACGCAAAAGAGCCCCGAAAGCCCGTTTCTCTATGCAGCGGAAGCGGCGCA
>JAGRDS010000021.1 GCA_020446945.1 Parvularculaceae bacterium | reverse complement strand
ACGACAGCTTCACCTGGAACCTGGTTCACCTGATCGGCGGGCTCGGGCGTCCCGTCAAGGTTGTTCGCAACGACGCATTGACCGCACAGGAAGCCGTCGCTCTCGGCGCTGAGGCCATCGTGCTTTCACCGGGGCCTGGAACCCCGTCTACAGCAGGCATATGCGTCGAAACGGTTCGTTTGAGCCTTGAGGCCGGAACGCCCGTTTTCGGCGTCTGTCTCGGCCTGCAATCGATCGCGGAGGCGTTCGGCGGAACGATCGTCAGGGCGGAACGCCAGATGCACGGCAAGACGAGCCGCATCGCCCATGACGGCGGGGGCGTCTTCGACGGAATCCCCTCGCCCTTCACGGCGACAAGATACCATTCTCTGGTCGCAAAGCGCGCGAACCTTCCCAATTGCCTCACCGTCACGGCGACTAGCGAGGACGATAATGAAATCATGGCGCTCGAACACGCCGCCGCACCGATA
Source organism: Parvularculaceae bacterium (assembly GCA_020446945.1). Classification (GTDB taxonomy): domain Bacteria; phylum Pseudomonadota; class Alphaproteobacteria; order Caulobacterales; family Parvularculaceae; genus Amphiplicatus. The sequence goes on along the minus strand of JAGRDS010000021.1, from coordinate 89,572 downwards.
GCCGGCGTTCAGTTCCATCCTGAAAGCATCGCTTCCGAATACGGCCTTGAGATATTCCGGAATTTTCTTTCTATCGCCGCAGGCGGAGCGGCGCGATGAACGATTTCAGCGTCCTGCTCGCCGCCGTGGAAAGCGGTCGCGCGCTCACGCGCTCTGAAATGCGCCGCGCCATGGACGCATTGCTCGACAATGAAGTCGCGGAGGAAGATGTCGGCGCTTTTCTTCTCGCGCTTCGAAGGCGAGGGGAAACCGTCGATGAAATCATCGCCGCCACAGAAGCGATTCGCGCCAAGGCGCTAAGCGTCAAGGCGCCGCCGAACGCAATCGACACTTGCGGCACCGGCGGCGACGGCGCCGACACGTTCAACATATCGACTGCGGTGGCGATGATCGTCGCCGGATGCGGCGTTCCTGTCGCAAAACACGGAAATCGCTCCGCAAGTTCGCGGTCGGGCTCTTCCGAAGTCCTGGCGGCGATGGGCGTCAATCTAAAGGCGTCGCCAGAGACGATTGCGCGGTGCATAGAAAATGCGCGCGTCGGATTCATGTTCGCCGCCTATCATCACCGCGCCGTCGCGCATGTCGCTGCAGTTCGAAAAAAACTTGGCGTGCGAACCATCTTCAATGTCCTCGGCCCGCTTTCGAACCCGGCGGGAGCGCGCCGGCAATTACTGGGCGTTTTCGACGCGGCGCTGACGCGCCCGCTCGCGTCGGCGCTTGGCGCGCTGGGGACCGAGCGGGCCTGGGTTGTCGCCGGATCGGACGGACTGGATGAATTGACGACGACCGGCGTTTCCTACGTCGCCCAAACGCACAAGGGTGAAGTCACGGCGTTTGAAATCGCGCCGGAAGACGCCGGCATCCCCCGCGCGGCGCCGGAAGACCTCAAAGGCGGCTCGCCGGAAAAGAACGCCGACGCGCTCTTGCGACTACTCAAGGGAGAACTCGGCCCCTATCGCGATATCGCGCTGCTGAACGCGGCCGCGGCGCTGGTGATAGCGGACGCGGCGCCGACCCTGCCTGACGGGGCGCAGATGGCGGCGAAATCCATCGACGACGGACGGGCGCGAAAGGCGCTCGATCTTCTCATATCAATTTCGAATGAACCTGCGCCGTGACAATTCTCGATGACATTATCGCGTACAAGCGTGACGAGGTGGCGGCGGCGAAAGCGGCGACTCCAATTGGCGCGCTGGAACGCTTGTCCGACGACACCGCGAAACCGCGCGGTTTCGAGGCGACCTTGCGCAAGGCGGCGGTCGGCGGTTTCGGATTGATCGCCGAGATTAAAAAAGCGAGCCCGTCGAAAGGACTGATCCGAAAAGATTTCGACCCGCCCGCGCTCGCTCGCGCCTATGCCGACGGCGGCGCCGCCTGCCTATCTGTTTTGACCGACGCCCCGAGCTTTCAGGGTGCGCCCGCTTTTTTGAAAACGGCGCGCGCGGCGGTCACGCTTCCTGTCCTGCGCAAGGATTTTATGATCGATCCCTACCAGGTTGCGGAAGCGCGCTGCTGGGGAGCGGACTGCATTCTTCTTATTATGGCGGTCCTATCAGATGCGCAGGCGCGCGAGTTGTGGGACGCCGCCCGCGCGCGCGGCCTCGATGTTCTCGTAGAGGTTCACGACGAGGATGAAACCGACCGCGCCATCGCGCTCGGCGCGAGCCTGATCGGCGTAAACAACAGGAACCTGAAAACCTTTAAGACCGACCTTTCGACGACCGAGCGTCTGGCGGTACGGCTGCCAGCCGACCGGTTTCTGGTCAGCGAAAGCGGCATTTCGACAAGGGCCGATCTCGGCCGTCTTGTCTCGGCCGGCGCCAAGGGCTTTCTTGTCGGGGAAAGCCTGATGCGCGCAGGCGATGTGGCGGCCGCGACGAGAGCGCTTTTGGGCGCGCCGGCGCCAAACGCCTGATCCCCTTTTCGAATCAGAGGGATAGGCCCGAACCGGACTTGACCGGCCAATAGAACATCACTAGAACGTTGGCGTTTTGTTCTGTCGTCGTTTCGGGCCTGCAAAGACGGTCGGCGCGAATGCCGGAAATAAAAAGAGGCGCCCCATGCTCACTCAAAAACAAAGCGAACTGCTTCGTTTCATCAATGATCGAATTAAATCGACGGGCGTCTCGCCCTCCTTCGACGAAATGAAGGAAGCGCTTAATCTACGGTCGAAATCGGGCATCCACCGCCTCATCACCGCGCTCGAGGAGCGGGGTTTCCTGCGCCGCCTTCCAAATCGCGCGCGGGCGCTTGAGATTTTGCGCATGCCGGACGACGCCGCCAATTCAAGGCGCCAGACCGCACAGTTCGCCCCGTCCGTCGTGACCGGGAATTTCGCCGCCCGGGACCGGAGCGCGCCGAAGCGCGCCCGACCGAATACGGCGACGGGAACGGACCTTCCGGTGCTGGGGCGCATCGCGGCCGGCACGCCGATCGAGGCGATCCAGCACGAGGTCGATCGCATCGCCGCACCGGAAACGCTGCTCGCCGCCGGCGAGCATTACATTCTCGAAGTGCAGGGCGAATCGATGATCGACGCGGGTATTTTCGATGGCGATTACGCGATTATCCAGCGCGTCAACGATGCGACGAACGGCGATATCGTCGTCGCCCTCGTCGATCAGGAGGAAGCGACGCTGAAGCGGCTCAGGAAAAAAGGCGCATCAATCGCACTTGAGGCGGCCAATCCCGAGTTCGAGACGCGCATTTACGGCGCCGACCGCGTTTCGGTTCAAGGGCGCCTCGTCGGCCTGATGCGGCGGTACCATTAAGGCGAATTCAAACGCGCCGGCGCAGTCCATGCTCCTGTCCAGGGGCGGCGCCCCCTTTGCGCCGCAACAGACGATATACTCAATTCACCTTTCACTTCGGCGATCGAATGGGCGCCGAAATCCATGAGCCTCCAGCGATCGATCAGTTCGGCGTCGCAGTTTGCGCGCGCTTTTCGCGATACCGGGTAGAGCGCGATCACGAGATCGGCGCGCGCGCAATCATCATCGAGCGCCATAGGGTTTGAATTGACGCCGATCATCTTCGTTCCGACGCTGATCACACAGCCGAATTCATCGCATCTTGCAGCCGAATTTAAATCAACCGCACGGTTTCGATTAATATCGATGCCGGCTTCCTCCATCCACATGGTGACATCGAAACGGCTTCGCCGGCGATCGAACACGGCGAAACTCTTCGCGCCCTTATCCGTCACATGGACAAATCCGACATTGTTCGCCTCTTCATTCACATACAAGAACGGCGAAGGGCTCAAATTTGTGAGAAGGAACGCCAGAGGCAAGGCGGCCAGCCCCCAGAACCGCCATCCGCGCGACATCAGGCAAAGCCACAGTCCGCCGATCGTAATTACGCCGAGCGCGCCCGGCGGCCATTGTGGAAATACGGTAACGGCGCCGGGAAGCGCCATCGTCCATCGCGCCATGACAAGCATCACGTCGACGCCGGCGGCCGCAAGGCGCCAGACCGGACCGTCGAAATTGAAAGGCGTAAGGACAATTGCGAGAATAGAAGCGGGCATCACCCAGAACGCCATCAACGGAACGGAAATGATATTGGCGGCGAGCCCGAAATTCGCCGCCCTGTTGAAATGATACAGGCTGAACGGCGCCGTCGCGATTGCAGCGATCGTATCAGTTACCGCGACCCCGACGGCGTATCGGCGCAGCCGGGAGAACAAAGAGAAAGATCGAAACGGGTCGGCGCGTTTTGACGCCCATTCATAGGCCGCGATCAGCGCCGTGACGGCGGCGAATGACATTTGAAAGCCGGGATGGAGAACCGCCTCAGGCGTCAACAATAGTATGATGAATGCGGCGATCGCGACATTGCGCAGCGACAATGCGCGACGATCGACCAAAATGGCGATGAAGAATATGGACGACATTATAAAAGCGCGCTGGGCCGGCCACGCGCCCCCCGAAAGGACAAGATATCCGGCGCCGGAAAAAAGCGCCGCCGCCGCCGCCCATTTTTTTATCGGCCGCGTCAGCGCCAGCTTTTCGCTAAGCGCGAGCAGCCCGCGAACGCAGAAAAATATGAGGCCGGTCGCCAAACCCATATGCAGACCGGAGATAGACAATAGGTGCGCAAGGCCGGCGTCCCGGAACGCATCTTTTGATTCCTGCGTTAACGCGCCGCGCTTCCCGGTTATGACAGCGGCTACGATGGCGCCGCTTTCCCCTTGCGCTTTATCTGTGATGCGCCGCGCAAGGGCGACGCGAAATCCGTCCACCTTCGCCGCGAACGCAACGCTGATTTTATTCGTTTCGCCGCCGGGCGCCATGCGCGGCGCGCTGACCGCGAAGCCGACAGCGCCGATGCGCTGAAAAAATAATTGGCGCGCAAAGTCAAATCCGCCCGGCGCTGCGGGGCGCGGCGGCGGCGACAGGCTGACAATCATCGAGACGCGATCGCCAGGCTTTGCGTTGAATTCGGCGCCGCGCCATGTGACCCGAACTCGCGCGGGTGTTTTTTCCGGATCAAGATTTTCGATCCGCAAAGCGTCAAATGTTATTCGGCGATGGGCCGAAGATTCATCGACGGATCGGATCCGCCCTTCGATCTGAACGAATTCCATCGGTTGGCGCAATATTGGCGCATCGACAATGGCTGCGCGAAAATCAGCTGCGGCGAAACCGAGCAGGAACACGCTGGCGGCGGCGAACGCCGTTCGAAGGTTCTGCAAAAGCGCGCCGGCGAAAATCGCAATCGCAAGCAGCGATAATGTCAATAAAAGGGAGGGCTCGAATTCGAGGCTGAAATACGCCGCCGCGCCGGCGCCGAGCGCGACAGGCGCCCAAAGGCTGAGGCGTTCCGCTTCACCCGCGAACAATTCACGTATTCGATCGGCGAATTCGCCCGCGGGCCCTGCGGCCGGCGCCGCTGCTCGGGCCGCCGGCCGATTATGCGCGCTGGAAATGAATCCGGCTTTGACCATACCCCCCCGGCTGCGGCTGTGCTAAAGGCGAGCCGCAATCGCCCGAAAATGAACGCAAAGGATACTGCGTCGCCACCATGACGTCGAAAGTCGTAACACGCTTCGCCCCCTCGCCGACCGGTTATCTTCATATCGGCGGCGCAAGGACCGCCCTATTCAACTGGCTATTTGCGCGCGGGCGCGGCGGCCGGTTCTTATTGCGTATCGAGGACACGGATCGCGCCCGTCACAATGAGGCGGCGGTCGATGCAATCATTGGGGGACTTTCCTGGCTCGGCCTTGATTGGGACGAGGAGCCGGTATCCCAATATGCTCGGCGTGAACGCCATGCGCAGATCGCCCGTGATTTGCTGGCCGCCGGCGCGGCGTATCGCTGCTACATGTCGGGCGATGAAATTGATGCGGCGCGCAATCGCGCGATTGAAACAAAATCGCGATTTGAAAGCCCGTGGCGCGAGACCGATCCGGCCGGCGCGCCGGGCGCACAGCCCCATACGATTCGCTTCAAAGCGCCGCGCGAAGGCGAAACGATAGTTCGCGACAGCGTGCAGGGCGATGTGAGGTTTCCGAACAGCGCCCTCGATGATTTAATAATTTTGCGAAGCGACGGGGCGCCGACTTACAATCTCGCCGTCGTCGCCGACGATCACGATATGGGCGTCACGCATGTAATCCGCGGCGACGATCACTTAACGAACGCCGCGCGCCAGCAACAGATTTATTCGGCTCTCGGCTGGAATATTCCGTCATTTGCGCATGTTCCGCTCATCCATGGTCCGGACGGCGCCAAACTTTCAAAACGCCACGGCGCGCTCGGCGTTGAGGCGTATCGCGATCTCGGCATCCTGCCGGAAGCTCTCGCAAACTATCTGCTTCGCCTTGGATGGTCTCATGGCGATGATGAGATAATTCCGCGCGCAAGGGCGCTCGAATGGTTCGACGTTGCAGGAATAAACCGCGCGCCCGCGCGGCTCGATCCCGCGAAACTCGAAAACACGAATGCGCATTACATGAAATGTTTGGGCGCAGACGATTTCGCCGCGAAGGCGGCGCCATTTATCGAAAGCGCCGGGATTTTGCTGGACGACGAAAATATTGCGCGCCTGCGCCGCGCTGCGCCTTTTCTCTCCGATCGCGCGCCGACGCTGGCCGCGGTCCCGGATGCGGCCGCCTTTTTGTTCCTGAAGCGCCCGATCGAAATTGCGGCCAAACCGGCCAAATCGCTCAATCTGGATGGGGCGAGGCAAATGATAGCGCGCGCGCTTGAGGTACTGGAAAGCTCCGACTGGACGACGCCCTCGCCCCTAGATCAGGCGCTGAAGGCGCTCGCGGAGGAAGCCGGCGTCGGATTCGGCAAGATTGGACAACCCCTGCGCGCGGCCTTGACGGGCGGCGCGCCGTCGCCCTCGCTCGGCGAAACCATGTACGCTCTTGGCCGCGAGGAAGCGCTCGGCCGAATTCGTGACGCTTTAGATGTTTAATAACAAAGAGTTAGCACAGTTATTCCGGGTTTGACCCGGACCGGTTCAAAATGCAGGCGCCGCTCTGGAAACTGCGAAGTTTCTGATTATGATCGCACTGCACAAAAATTGCCGCATCGCACAACGGGAGTAGGTTTATGGAAAGCAAGATGAAGCCGGCGGGTAACATGAAAGTCACCTATGACGGCCAATCGATAGAGCTTCCGGTCTATTCCGGCTCCCACGGCCCAAAAGTGGTCGATTTCCGCAAATTCTATTCAAACACCGGCCTTTTTACATTTGATCCCGGATTTACCTCGACCGCCAGTTGCGAAAGCCAGATAACTTTTATCGACGGCGATAATGGCGTTTTGCTCTATCGCGGCATTCCGATCGAGCAACTGGCCGAGCAATCGAACTTCCTCGAAGTCGCACATCTCCTCCTTTACGGAGAATTGCCGGACGCGAAAGCCTCTGACGAATTCAACAATTCGATTACGCGCCACACGATGGTGCATGAGCAGTTGAAGAATTTCTATAACGGTTTCCGGCGCGACGCCCATCCGATGTCGATTATGGTCGGCGTCGTCGGCGCTCTCTCGGCCTTTTATCACGACTCGACCGATATCAACGATCCGACGCAGCGACGCATTGCGAGCCATCGAATGATCGCCAAAATGCCGACGATCGCCGCAATGGCCTTCAAATATTCCAGCGGCCAGCCATTCGTGTTTCCGCGCAACGATCTCGATTACACAGAAAATTTCATGCGCATGTGTTTCGCGGTTCCGGCTGAAGAATTCGTCGTAAATCCGGTTCTGGCCGATGCGCTCGACAAAATTTTCATCCTTCATATGGATCACGAACAGAACGCATCCACGTCAACGGTGCGCCTCGCCGGTTCGTCCGGCGCCAATCCGTTCGCGTGTATCGCCGCGGGTATCGCCTCGCTCTGGGGGCCCGCGCATGGCGGCGCGAACGAAGCCGCGCTCACCATGCTCGAAGAAATCGGAACGCCGGAACGCATCCCCGAATTCGTCGCGCGGGCGAAGGACAAGAACGATCCTTTCCGTCTCATGGGTTTCGGGCACCGCGTATACAAAAATTACGATCCGCGCGCCAAAGTGATGCAGACAGCGTGTCACGAAGTTCTGAACGCGCTCGGATACAAAGACGATCCGCTATTTGAGGTCGCGCGCGAACTGGAACGGATTGCGCTCTCGGACGAGTATTTTATCGAGAAGAAACTTTATCCGAACATCGATTTCTATTCGGGCATCACGCTGAAGGCGCTCGGTTTCCCGACCGATATGTTCACCGTCCTCTTCGCCCTCGCGCGCACCGTCGGCTGGATCGCTCAATGGTCTGAAATGATTAGCGACGACAGCCAGAAGATCGGCCGCCCCCGACAGATCTACACCGGCGCGCAAACGCGCGATTACACGCCGATTTCAAAACGCTAGACGCTCGCGGGCCGCCGACGAAAGCCTCCCGCGATTTGACGCGACGTCGAACGCCGGGACGCGGCGCGCCAGACCTCGCGCATTCGGTTCGAACGCACACGGAAAATGGTTAACGCACCAGTCGGAGCCGGCGCATAGCGCCCGCCCCGCCGGCCGAATTCGCGCTGAAACTGAGGATTTTCGCCCCGTTTCGACGAATTTTTCCGACGGGGACTGAATTTTGCAAATCAATTTTTGCAGTTTTGCGGATAGCAATGTTAGAATCATTCCGGGCGAACAAGGTAAAATCCGAACCATGTCGGCGATACGGGTGATTGAACGGCTTGTTTCAGGCCTGCGTGCGCGATTGACGGCGCGGCGGCTATTCATCGCGTCGCTTCTGACGGCGACTTTCTGCGCCGGCGGCGCTTTCTCGTTCATATCTGCGGTCGAGGACACCCGCCCTTATCGCTACGCCCGCGACAATATCTACCTCTTCGGGAAGCGGTTTTTGGAAACCGGCATGCTCGCGCCGCGCGGCCTAATTCAACCGATTCCGCCCTACGCGGCCATGGACCGCATAACAACGACGCCAGAAGCATCCGGCTACAGGCTTATTGTCGCCTTCGACAAGAGAGAGGGCATGTTTCTCGCACAAATTTTCGACGCCGCCGGAGACGCCGTGCACACCTGGAGAATATTAAATAGAAAATCGAAACAATTTTTCCGTCCTCATGGAACGGCGATTTCGCCGATCGGTCATTTGTTCGTGAACAGCGACGCCGATGAGGCGCTTATCGCTTACGATAAATGCAACAATGAAATCTGGCGCCGCAATGATGTTTATCATCATCAGCTCACGCTCGACGAAAACGGCGATCTATGGTCCTGGCGCGGCGAAAAACACCAAATCGGTATTGATCAGTATATCGACCGAATAGATACGAAAACCGGGGAAACAATAGAATCGATTTCACTTCTCGACGATATCGCCGCTCTTGATCTTGAAAACCGGCTGGTCCTCGGGCTGCCGGACGCCTTCAACCGGGAAAATGAACTCTCATATATTTACAACGATCCGGACGTTTTCCATCCAAACGACGTCGAACCGCTGCCGACGGCGCTCGCCGCTGCGTTTCCTCAATTTTCCCCCGGCGATCTTCTGGTGAGTTTTCGAAACCAGGATCTGATCGCGATAGTGGATCGCAAAACGAAGAAAATAATCTGGAGCCAGCGCGGGCCGTGGGTGCGTCAGCACGATCCTGACTTTCTCGCGACCGGCGAGATAGCAGTCTTCGACAATCAGTTTATTGCAACGCAGCGACAGGAAATTTACCGCCGGCGCTCACGCCTCATTGCGGTGAACCCGTCGGACGGCGCAGTACGCTCTATCCTGCCAGAGGCCTCCGGCGTCTTTTTCACGCCCGAAATGGGCGCGCACCAACCAATCGGCGCAGACCGCGTATTGGTTGTGGCCGCCAAGGAAGGCCGGGTTCTGGAAATCGATCTCAAATCATCGCAGACCGTGTTCGAATTCAACAATCGTATAGACGCGCGCCACAGCGCAATTGCGTCGATGGCGGTCCATCTACCGGAGGACTATTTCGATGAAAAACCTGAAAGCTGGAATTGCCCTTAGCCTGATAGGCGCGCTGGCGTTCGCGACGCCCGCCGCCGCGTATATCGGCCCGGGCGTCGGGCTCGGCGTTATCGCGACGATCTTCGGCGCGATTGGCGCGTTCTTTATGCTGATCGCCGGGCTTTTATGGTATCCGATCAAGGCGATGCTGCGAAAGAAGCGAGAAAAGAATGAAAAGGCGGCGCCGGACGCGGGCGCAAGTCTCTCCGCCGCCGCCGACAAATCGGAGAATTCGCCATCCTGATGCTGGCGGTCATCCTTTTAGCCGGGGTCGCCTTTTACGAGGTCTTCGTCGCGCTCAAGACTTTGGCGGATGTCGAGACGATGCGCGCGACCTCTAAGGGAGCGTTCGGCGTCATTCAGTCTGCGACTATGAGCGATGAGGAAAAGGCTGTTGCGATGCAACGCTCCAGCATGTCGATGTTCGCCTCGCTCGCCATGATGCTGGTAAAAATCGTCGCCTCGATCGCCGCCGCGGGCGTCGTCCTTTTCGCCGTCTCTCTTTTTGCCTGGCCGCTCTCAGATCTCATCGCCTATTCGGTCAAGCCATTGCCGCTAGCAGCGACAATTGTCGGCGTGACGGCCTATGGAATGATCCGTCATGGCCGCCGGCAGCGATAATCGTGCAGACAGCTATTCCTTTCTGGACCGATGCCTGCATCGGTTGGCGTTCGCGCACCCGATAGTTCAGCGCGCGCTTGGAGAGATAGAAAGCGACATTTTTGCGCGTCAGTACGCGGATCAGTCATCGGCCAAACCTGTTTTCGTAACCGGCCTGCCGCGGGCCGGAACGACATTGCTGCTCGAACTCCTGTACAAAACAGGTGAATTCTCAACCTTCACCTACCGCGAGATGCCGTTCGTCCTCGCCCCGCTTTTATGGGCGTCGATGACAAAGTCGGGTCGGCGCGAAGGCGCATTGAAAGAGCGTGCGCATGGCGACGGGATGGAAATTTCATTTGACAGTCCCGAAGCGTTTGAGGAGGTCGCCTGGCTAACCTATTTGCGCGAGAAATATGTCGGCGATGAAAATCTGAAACCGGTCGGCGCCGACATGGTTTCCAGCGAATTCAAACAGGCATTCGAGACGCTTGTGAGAAAGCTCGCCGCGGTTCACGCAATAGACGGCGCGCCGCTTCGCTATATTTCGAAGAACAACGCGAATATCTCTCGCATCGGCGCTGTTCGGGCGATTTTTCCGGACGCTACAGTTTTTGTCTGCATAAGAGATCCGGTTTCCCATGTGCGTTCATTAAAGACCCAGCATGAGCGTTTTCTTTCACTTCACGAAACGGACGAATTCGCGCGGTCTTACATGCGCTGGATAGGTCATTATGATTTCGGCGCGAATTTTCGCCCGATCGATTTCGCAGGGCGCGGTTACACCGCCAGACAGGCGGGAGATCCGAATTTCTGGCTTCAATATTGGATAGACGCCTACGCCTATGCTGCAAAGCGCGCCGACGAGCGCGTCCACTTCGTCTCGTACGAACGCACGATTTCTTCGCCTGCGGAGGCGCTGCGGCGCATCGCAGATTTGAGCGAGCTTTCCGACAAGGCTGGATTCGCCGCGAACGCCGCCGCAATCAGGGCGCCGACGACGAGGAACGCCCCGCTCGACGGCGCCGACCAACGCCTCCTCGCCGAGGCGAATGCGGCTTATGCGCTGCTCACCAAGGGCGACGACGCCTGAGCCTGGTGCGGGCGGGGGGATTTGAACCCCCACGGCATTTCTGCCGACGGATTTTAAGTCCGTTGCGTCTACCGGTTCCGCCACGCCCGCATCCGCGCCGCGCTTAGCATTCATTCGCCGCCGCGGCAAAGGTCCATCCGCCTTGATCGGCTCGCTGGGCGCGCGTATCGCAAATTCACTCTGTCGAATCAGCCCTGCCCGGTCCTGGAATGTTTCGCGCCGTCGCCGCCATATTCTCGCTACTGCTTGCTGCCGCGATCCTGCTCGCCGGCAACGGCCTGCAGGGTACCCTGCTTGCGGTAAGGGGCAATATTGAAGGATTTCCGACTTCGCTTATCGGCGTTTTGATGTCGGCCTATTTCGGCGGTTTCGTGATCGGATGCCGTCTTAATCCGACCTTTATCAAATCGGTCGGGCACATTCGCACGTTTCTCGCCCTCGCTTCGATCGCGTCGGCGTCGGCCCTGATCCATCCTCTGTTTGTCCAGGTCTGGGCTTGGGCTGTCTTGCGCGCGGTCACCGGCTTTTGTTTCGCCGGCCTCATCATGGTGATCGAGAGCTGGATCAATGAGCGGGCGACAAACGAGAACCGCGGCGAAATTCTTTCGATCTACCGTGTTATCGATCTTGGCGCGACGACGGCCGGAAACGCATTGCTGGCGACGGCGGACCCATCCGATTTTCACCTCTTCGTCATCGTTTCGATACTCATATCGCTCTCGCTCGTACCGGTCGCGCTCACAAAATCCGACGCGCCCAAACCGATTGAAACGGCGCGTCTCGATATCCGCCGGTTGTTTGAACTCTCGCCTGTAGCCGCGGTCGGCGCGCCGCTGATCGGCCTCGCCAACGCCTCTTTCTGGGCGGTCGGCGCGGTCTACGCGCAAAGACTTGGTTACGACACCGCGCTCATCGCCAGTTTTGTCAGCATCGTCATTATCGGCGCCGCGGTTCTTCAATGGCCGCTCGGCTGGTTGTCAGACCGGATCGACCGACGCCGCGTCATGCTCGCTTCGAGCCTGTTCGGCGTCGCGGGCGCGCTGTCGCTTGCGCATTTCGGCGGGCGCTCTCCTGAATATCTTCTGGGGCTCGGCGCGGTGTTCGGCGCATTCATTTTCCCGATGTTCGGCATCAACGCGGCGCACGCTAATGATCATGCGCCTCCCGGCGAGGCTGTTTCAACCAATGGCGGCCTGCTTTTGCTGCACGGTATCGGTTCGGTTGTCGGCGCGACAGCCGGCGCAATCGTCATGGCGATATTCGGACCGGCGTCGCTTTTCGTCTATATCGCCAGCGTATATGCGCTTTTCGCCGGCTTCTGCCTCATACGCATACTGATGAAAGGGCCGGTGCCCGAAGAGCAGAAATCTCCCTTTGCGCCGCTTCCGAAAAACGCCGCACCGACGGTGTTCGAAATCGGCGCGGATGATGAAACGGCGGGCGACGCTCAGCGCGAGAGCGCCGTCTGAACACGCCGCCGCGCGAGGCCGCTGTCAACGTCTGATACGTGAATGAGGCCGCAAACGCGGCGAACGAGCATATCCTCATAGGCGTCTTTTTCGCCGTCGCTCAGTATTACGCGCCAGAGAGATTCAATGAGAACGATCTTTTCATCCGGCGTAAGCGTCTTCACATCCCTGATAAAAGTGTAAAGATCGACAGCTTCTTTCTGACGTGTTTCCGCCTCGGTAAGGATGGCCGCTACTTCGGCTGTATCGACGCCGAACGCCTCGACGAGCAATCGCGAAATCACGTCCCGCTCATTTTCCGTATAACGTTCATCCGCGATCGCCGCCTCCACCAGCAGCGCCGCTATCGAAACAACATGATCCTCGACCCCAGCCGACTTTTCACTGCGGCCCTTGGAGGCGAATAGTTTCTTCAATTCATCGAACACAATCTATTCCTAACACTCGACCACATTGACGGCCAACCCGCCCTCGCTCGTCTCCTTGTACTTTCGCGACATGTCGAGACCGGTCTGGCGCATCGTCTCGATCACCTGGTCGAGCGAGACCTTGTGACTTTCCGAAGCGCGAAGCGCCAGTCGCGCAGCATTGACGGCCTTGACGGCGCCGATTGCATTGCGTTCGATGCAGGGGATTTGTACCAGACCGCCGACTGGATCGCAGGTCAGCCCCAGATTGTGCTCCATTCCGATTTCGGCGGCGTGTTCGATCTGCTCGGGCGTACCGCCCCAGACCGATGCAAGCCCCGCCGCCGCCATCGAGCAGGCGACGCCAACTTCGCCCTGGCATCCCATTTCCGCGCCGGAGATCGACGCGCGCTGTTTGTACAGCATGCCGACGCCGGCCGCTGTAACCAGAAACCGGCGTATTTGATCCGCCTGCCGCTCACCGCCGTCTTCGCAATAATGTTTGATCACCGAAGGAATGATTCCGGCGGCCCCGTTTGTCGGCGCCGTGACGACGCGCCCGCCGGCGGCGTTTTCCTCATTCACCGCCATCGCGTAAACATTCAGCCAGTCGAACAATTGCTCGCGCTCGTTGGCCAGCGGCGCGTCCTGCAATTTCGCGTAAAGCGCGGGTGCGCGGCGCCTCACTACCAGACCGCCTGGAAGCACGCCCCTCGTCATCAATCCGCGCGCGACGCAATCGCGCATCGCCGCCCAGATGCGGTCCAGCCCTTCGGTTGTTTGCGCGCGCGGACGAATTGCGTCCTCATTGCGAAGGATTACCTCGTCGATCGAGAGGTTTTCAGTTTTGCAGAGCGAAAGAAGATTGCTTGCCGATCCGAATGTGTATGGACTGGCATGCGGATCCTTGATCATATCGCCAGGCGCCGGCGCGGTAAGTTGCTTCGCGCCCGCAATAAAACCGCCGCCGACCGAATAATAGGTCTGCTCGAAAATTTCCGACCCTTCAGCGTCTTGCAGCGCCAGACGCATTTCATTGGGATGAATGGTCGGAATGATGTCGCCGCGAAAATCAATATCGTGCGCCGGGTCGAATGCAATTTCCGGCCCGCCGGCCAATTTCAGGCGTTTGTTTTTTTTCACGGCGGCGATGGCCGCGTCGGCGGCGTCCGGATCGGTTTCGTCCGGCGCAAATCCCATCAGACCAAGAATGGACGCCTTGTCGGTGCCGTGTCCGACGCCGGTCAGGGCGAGCGAGCCGTGAAGGTCGATCCTGACGCGCGCGGCGTTCTCAAGCGCACCGGCCTCTTTCGCCTCGGTCAGGAACCGGACGCCGATACGCATCGGCCCGACTGTGTGCGAACTCGACGGACCTATCCCGATCTTGAATATATCGAAAACACTAAGCATCGCGCTTTTAATCCCTGTCGCGCGACTTTAGAAAATCCTTCAGCGCGTCGGGATCGTATAGCGAAATGCGGCGCGCTTTGTGAAGGCGTTTTCCGAGCCTCGCCGCCGACTTTTCGATTGCGGCGAATTTCTCTCCGGCGCTGTCGGGCGCCTTTCGCACCTGTCCGATATCGCGCGACAATACCGCAAGATCGGACCGCAGCCTCGCGCCCTTTTTGAATGGAAATCGCTCGCTTATGCGGCCAAGCATGAATTGACAGCTCGCGAGCAGAAAATCGGCCGTTGGATAATCGCCCCGGCCGATCGCCGCTTTCGCTGCCTCGGCGACGCGCATCGCGTCGTTCAAGGCGCGGCGCGCGGTTTGCGCCGTCGGCCCGTCCGGACACGCGGCGGCGTCGAACGATTCAATATAGGCGATCAGACCGTCGAAGACTTTCGGCGGCGGCGGCTCTGCCTGAAACTCATCTACAATTGCGGCGCTGATGAAGGCGTGAAGGCTTGGCGCGCGCGTCGCAGCGCCGAAGGTTTCTTTCTCACGCGCATTCAGCAATGTCGGAATCGGAACGGGGTTAAATTCGCCGTCATCGCGAACCTGCGAAAAAATCGACGTTGTCACATCGGCCGTGCCCGGCGGGCCTGACAGGCCGGCGAGAAAAAAATCGGGGTTGGAGCGCCCGTCGACATGACAGGCGGCGCAGGAAAGGCCGCCGCGCGCGGCCTGCCCTCCCATCAAGAGCGGACTGTTGAATGCTGCGCGTCCGACCTCAACGAGATAGGCGTTATCCGCGTCCGCCGGTTCGGTGAGGCATTCGCCGGGCGAAAGCGTTAACGCGGCGACCTTGTCCGCTTCGGGCGAAAGCCAGCGCGCCTGCGTCAATCCTTCCGCTGACGCTGGAACGGCGAAAGCGGCGGCGACGGCGATTGCGATACTAGTTCGAAGCAATGGCGCCCTCTCGGCGCGAAATAAGCCGCGCCAGGTCTTCGCGTTCGACACAACCAAAAACGCAGATGCGATCGAGCCTTGCGAGTTGCTTTTTCGCTTCGCCCATCTCGCCGGTCTGAAGGTAAAGTTCGCCCAGATATTCGTTCGCGCCCTTGTGATCCGGATCGATCGCGAGCGCGGTATGATAATATTCCTTCGCTTTCTCAATCCTTGCGATCTTGCGATGCGCGTAGCCGAGGTAATTAAGTATATCAGGGTGCGGACCGATTATCGCCTGCGCATCATAAAGTTGATCGATCGCTTCCAGATAGCGATGTTCGTTTATCAGGCGCACAGCGGCCGTATAGAGCGCGACACCATCGCCGCGCGGCGCAAACAGAAGATAGGCCTGATCGCTGACCTCTTCCCCTGCTGCACCCGCATCTTCCTCGCTCGTCTCGCTGGACGGCGCCTCCAGCGCGGCGGCGATGCGCGATAACGCCGTTTCAACGCGCGCAACATAAGCCTCATCGCAATTTCCCGCCTGCGCGCATTCAGATTTCTTCGCCTCTATTTCGAGGAGTTGATCGCGCGCGGCCTCAGGCTTTCCAAGCTCTATCTGCACCAGGGCCAGACGTTCGCGCGCCTCGACAAAATCGCCGCGCTCCTCAATCGCCGTTTCAAGATAGCGCACGGCGCTTTTCGGTTTGCCGTTCCCGATCCTGGCGAGCGCCATATAGTAATTGGCTTCGGGGTGTTTCGGCGCAACGGAAAGAACGTCGCGAAATTTCTTTTCGGCCTTTTTATAATCTTCCGTTCGAAGCGCATCGACGCCTTCGCTGAACGCCTTCGCCGGATCGACTTTCGGGCGGCTTGAGGATGGAAGCCCGCCGGCCGAACCCGATCCCGCCGCGTAGGCCGGCGACGCCGCCAAGGCGGCTGAAAAAGCGAGCGCTGCGATAGCAAGAAATTTCACGAAAACATCTCCCTTCAAACCGGTCGCGGCTTTCAGTATAAATCCTTTTGCGCGCGCGGTCATCGCCCCGGCCTTTCGCCGTCGATCGGCTCGGCGCCTAGCGCGCGCATTGCCGCCGCCACGCTCGTAATCGCCGCTTCGGCTGTTGCTGCAAATTCCGACCGCGCGACGATGGTCACGCCGAATTCATCTCCATCAATCGGATAAGAGCCGAGCGCGACGCCTTTCAGAGCCGACTGGATCGCTGAAAGCTGTTCGGCGAGGCGTGATTCAGGCAGTCCGAGCGCAGTCACGGCGCGCGCATGAACAAAAATCCCGCGTTCGAGCGCAGTTTCGACCCCGTCGAGCATTCCCCTGAAGATGGACGGAACGCCGGCCATGACGAATACATTTCCGACGCGCACGCCTGGCGCGCCGGTGACCGGATTGAAAATCAGCTCCGCGCCTCGCGGCATCAACGCCATGCGCCGGCGCGCGGGCGTCACCTCTTCGCCTTTCGCCTCGTACCAGGCGCGAATTAGCGCAATCGCCTCTTCGTGTTCGGCGACGCAGCCGCCGAACGCCTTGGCGACCGCCATATAGGTGATGTCGTCATGCGTCGGACCGATGCCGCCGGAAGTGAAAACATAATCGTAGCGCGCGCGAAGCGCGTTCAGCGCATCGACGATCGCGCATTCGTCATCGGCGACGATGCGCGCCTCTTTCAGCGCTATCGCGCGTTCGCTCAGCCAGACCGCAAGATGATTGATGTTTGCGTCGCGCGTTCGCCCGGACAATAATTCATCGCCAATCGCCAGGATCGCCGCCGTTTTCTCTTTCATGCGCGCGTTCCTTCAATCCGCCGGCGGAGTCCGGGCGTCGCCTGCGCAATCCCCGCTTCTCGGGCGAAACCAATGCCGCCCGCCCGGCGGCGCGCTTCGGCATCGCCCGTATTCGCCGAATACATCCCGCCGGGGAATTTTTCCCCGATCAGGCTAAAAACGCTCGAACCGCAAAACAGCACGCAAAACTCCATGACCAAACCGACGTGCATGCATTGTAAAGCATGGGGCAAGGTGTTGGATAACTTTTGTTTCTCAATAAAATCAGAACCTTACAGAATCGGGTGGAATTTATTCGACGCTGCGGGCCAATGCCGGCGCGCAATCAGCGCGCAAGCATTGCAGCATGCCAGCGCAGATGATCCTCCATGAAGCTGGCGATGAAATAATACGAATGGTCGTACCCCTCGCGCATATTGAGGGTCAGCTTCTGTCCCGCCTTTTTGGCTGCACGCTCAAACAGTTCGGGGCGCAATTGTTCGCTGAGGAACTGATCGGCCGTTCCCTGATCGATGAGGATGTGCGCAGCGCTCGCGCCGCGCGATTCCAAAAGCCGCGTCGCATCATAGTCGGCCCATTTCGTCCGATCGGCGCCGAGATATAATGAAAATGCTTTCTCGCCCCAGGGAACCGACATCGGCGCGACAATCGGCGCGAAAGCCGAACAGGTCCGAAATTTGTCGGGATGGCTTAAATGGATCGTCAGCGCGCCATGCCCGCCCATCGAATGACCGAAAACGCCGGTGCGTTCGGGATCGGCCGGCAGATGACGTGCGGCGAGCGCCGGCAACTCATCGACGATATAAGATCGCATCCGGTAGTTTTTCGACCATGGCGCCTCGGTCGCATCGAGATAAAACCCTGCGCCTTTCCCGAAATCATAGGTCTTGGGATCGAGATCGG
This sequence comes from Parvularculaceae bacterium, assembly GCA_020446945.1. Lineage (GTDB taxonomy): Bacteria > Pseudomonadota > Alphaproteobacteria > Caulobacterales > Parvularculaceae > Amphiplicatus. Next base: position 71,482 of record JAGRDS010000021.1, on the reverse strand, counting down.
GCGTATCCTCGCCGCGCGGGCTCGTATCGGGCGCAATGATTGCAAGGCCGAGTTCGGCCGCCGCACGCTGCGCACCGGCTTTGGCGATAAAATTCTCCTCCGTGCAGGTAAGGCCCGACAGCCAGAACAGGGTCGGATAAGGCCCCGGCCCATGGCGCGCGATCGGCGGGGTGAATACGGCGAACCGCATTTCACAAGAAAGCGCATCGCTTGAATGTTTGTAGACGGATTGCTCGCCGTCAAATGATTTTGATACGGAAATTTTTTCCATCGCCTGCTCCCGCCTGCTGCGCGTAATCGGACCGAAAGCCGATAGCCGGCTTTCACTGCGGCTATTGGATAGTGCGCTTCCCCGCCCGCGGCGAGTCCCGCCGGCTCACGCACGCAAGGGCGGGGTCAGGAAAAGCGCACGTTCAGCGGCGCGCCGTCGTTTAAGCGCGTCGAGAACCACGCGCTCGCCGCGAACGCTCGCCCAGATAATATGGCGAAATTCATCGGCCGCGCCCTTTCGGTCGCCCGCATTCAGCCGGCGCAGCACCTGCGTTTCAGCAAAGCCGCGTCGTCCCGTATTATAGGCGAGCGAGACGAGCGCGGAAAATTCGTTTTCGTTGAGCGGCACGCTGACGAGGCTTCTGACCGCATCTTCAGACTGCTTCACATCGTCGATCAGTAGCCGTTCGGCCTCGTCCTTCGTTATCGACATGCCCTGTTCAGCCGTTCCTGCATGACCGTACCCGATCAGCCATTGCCCGGCGAGAAAATAGGCGTCGAGGCGCAACCCCTCGCTTTTCTTGATAATCGCCAGCCCTTTATTGTTTATCGCGAGCCAGCCATTCGCCGAGATCAGGGAATCGGGCGCTGCGGGAAGCGGCGGAAACCGTTCGCGCCCGAGCGGCAAAAGCTCGCGAAAATAGGAAGCGCGCGGGCGATCCGGCGCCGGCGGCGTGCGCACCCAGGAAAGCGCGCAAAGCGAGAGAACGAGTATGAAAATAACGCCGAGCGGCGGATTGATCATGGCGGCTAGTTTACCCGCCACGCGCGCAGCCGGCAATTCCCGGCGGCTAATCGCGCAGGTAAACCGACCCGCCCGTCGGGCCTACGCCATCCGGCGTTGGAATGTCGGTGGCGTCGTAATCTGCATTCAGAACAAGTTGCGGTCTGCCGTTGAGATTCAGCTTCCTTGCGATTATTGCGGTATAGGCCGAAGTATCCGCAAGCGGTTGAACGGTGTTTACATTGAGAACGCCGCGCGGAAGATAGAATGTGCCGAGCAATTCGCGCGCATTGTCGCTTGAGATCGTATGAAGCCGGTTAGGCGTCGCCGCCGCCGATTCCCAGAAAAGCAAGCCCGCCATCAGACCGGTTTTCGGCGCGGTGAGGTTGATGATCGAATTGATCCGGAAATCGAAAACCGAATTGTCGCCTTCAAGGAAAAAGCCGACATTTCGCCCATATAGTCGGGCGCCGGCGTCGACCCGCAACGGACCGTCTTTCATGATATATACGCCGGGCGCGGCGTGAACGTCGGCCAGTCCCTTGATTTCAAGACCGCCGCAATAAACGCCGGGTTCAATATCGTAACGCGCATAGCCCTGAAGCGTGCCGGCTATCGATCCGTCGATCAGCGCCGTCACCGTCGACACAATTGCGCCGCCGCCGGTTCGCCCGGACTTTGACGCCAGCGTTATTTTCGTATCGACGAAATCGCAGCCGGCGGTATCGGGCGCCACCCGCTCTGCGAGCGGGTCGTCATAACGCGGGCAATCGAGCAGCGGCGCCGGGCTGAAACTCATGCTCGCGCCGGCCGCGCCGCCCGCCGAGCAGATGAACCGGGCGGTGATCCGCGACATGCCCGATACGTTGACGCCGGAGGTCGATGTTGAGTTCGAAAGGATCGCACAGTCTCGCGCGTCAAGGCGCGAATCGACGCCCGCCTTGATCGCGTCCGAAGACTTTTCCTCCAGCGCGACGACGCACACATTCGTGACCCCATGCGCGATCGCGGTCGATTGGGTGGAAACCGGTCCCTTGCGCGTAACGCTGTTTGACAGAAAAAAACTGGCTCGGCTCGGCTGCGTTATTTCGACAACGACTTCGCCATCCGCCTTGTTGACGCGCGGCGCCATGGCGAACGCGCCGAGCGAGGGCTTGAATTGTTTGGCCGCCGTCGCCTGCAACATCGCTTCAATAGTCTTTTCGCTCGCGTTTTCGAGCAACAGCTCGCGCGCGCCGCGTAAGGCGAGCGTATCGGCCGCATCCTGAAGGGCCGCGCGCTGCGCGAGGCGCGCCTGGAAATCGATGGCTAAACCCGCAGCACCGAACAGCAATGGCGCCAGCACAGCGAAAAAAACAACGACATTGCCGCCGCGATCAGACGGGAAGGACATGCCCGCTTCTTTCCAGACTGCTTGCTCCCCCGTCATTTTGTTAGGCGCTCAATCGCTTCGAATTCGTGAAAAAAATTTCGCCGTTGATTAGCGTCCTGTTAACGGGAAGACCCAAATCGCGCACTTTTTGCGCCTTTTTTCGGTTGATATCGACGCGCTGCGGCGCCAGATACGGTAACGCCGCCGACAGACGGCGAACCGCAAAAGGAACCGGCCCGATGAATTACGTGCAAGCCGACGAAGCGGCGTATGAAAAAACCGGCGAGATCAAGCTCCATGGAGAGGAAGGATTCGCCGGCATGCGCGCGGCCGGGCGCCTGGCCGCGCAGTGCCTGGACATGGTTTCGGCCCATGTGGCGCCGGGCGTGACGACGAAGCGGCTGGACGATCTGATCCGCGAATTCGTACTCGATTCCGGGGCCTTGCCGGCGACGATCGGCTATCGCGGTTATCGACATGCAAGCTGCATATCGCTCAACCATGTGATCTGCCACGGCATCCCCTCGGACAAGGCGCTCCGCGGCGGCGACATATTGAATATAGACGTCACAGTCATCATCGACGGCTGGCACGGCGACACCAGCCGGATGTTCTGGGCGGGGGAGCCGAAAGTGAAGGCGCGCCGCCTCGTCGACACGACCTATGAAGCAATGATGCTCGGGATTGAACAGGTCAAACCCGGCGCGACGCTTCGCGATATCGGCCGCGCCATTCAGACCCACGCCGAGGGCCGCGGCTTTTCAGTCGTTCGCGATTTTTGCGGGCATGGCGTCGGGCGCATCTTTCACGACGCTCCCAATGTCGTGCATTACGCCGAATACCGCGACCGCTTCGGCATCCAGCGCGCGCCTGAAACGGAGTTGAAGCCCGGCATGTTCTTCACCATCGAACCGATGATCAATGAAGGCAGGCCGGACGTGAAACTGCTCAAGGACGGCTGGACCGCCGTGTCGCGCGACCGGTCCCTGTCGGCGCAATTCGAACATTCCATCGGCGTCACCGAAACAGGCGTTGAGATATTTACGAAATCGCCCAAAGGGCTCGACCGCCCGCCCTACGCCGCCGGCTGAGGCGCACGCATTTTCGAAATCAGCGAATTGAACTAGACTGCGCGCGCGCCCATCGAGTCGATTGAATGGCTGCGGCGGAGGGGAATGGCGAGTTGGACGCTGAAACACCCGGAAAATTGAAACGAGCGGCGACGCATCATGCGTCGGGCCACCGCGACCGGCTGCGCGATCGCTTTCGCCGCGCCGGCGTCGATGCGGTGCAGGATTATGAGCTTCTCGAGCTCATCCTTTTCCGCGCCATACCCCGCCGCGACGTCAAACCGCTCGCGAAAGAAATCATCCGCGTTTTCGGCGGCCTGCCGCAGGCGCTGGCCGCGCCGGTCGAAAGGCTCACCGAAATCAAGGGCGTTTCGGAAAACGTCGCGCTCGAGTTCAAGGTCGTTCACGCCGCATCCATCAAGCTCGCGCAGGCGCGCATTCTCGACCGGCCGGTGATTTCATCCTGGAACGATCTGCTCTCCTATTGCCGCGCGGCGATGGCCGACGAGAAAACCGAACTTTTTCGCATACTTTTTCTGGACCGGAAAAACATTCTCATCGCCGACGAAGTGCAACAGCGCGGCACGGTCGATCATACGCCCGTTTACCCGCGCGAGGTTGTAAAACGCGCGCTCGAAGTCGGCGCCTCCGCAATCATTCTCGTTCACAATCATCCGTCAGGCGATCCGACGCCTTCGCGGGCGGATATTGAAATGACCAACCAGATACAAAAAGCCGGCGCGGCGCTAAATATTCGCGTTCACGATCACCTCGTCATCGGACACAAGAGCGAGGTGAGTTTCAAGGGTTTGGGATTATTATAACATGCCGCGTATCATCACTATCACTGCGAACCCGACCTATGATTTCGCCGTCGACGCGCCGAAGGTCGAACCCAACCGCAAACTTCGCTGCGTCAATCCTGAGAGTCATCCGGGCGGCGGCGGGCTGAATGTCGCGCGCGCGGCGGCGCGATTGGGCGCGGACACGCTCGCCGTTTTCACCACGGGCGGGCTTTACGGCGCGGCGCTGAAAGGCCTTGTCGCCGAGGAGCATGTTCCGATGCATGCGATAAGCGTCGCAGGGGAAACCCGCATCGCCTTTCACGTGCGCGATGCGCAAAGCGGCGATGAATACCGCTTCAACCTGCCGGGTAGCGAGCTTTCCCCGTTGGAACGCCAGGCGCTCCTCGACGCGGTGAGCGAGGAAACGCGCGCGGGCGATGTCGTCGTCGGTTCGGGAAGCCTGCCGCCCATGCGCGGCGCGAAGGCGCAGGAAACCTTCTGGGCCGACGCCGCGCGCATCGCCAAATCAAAGGGCGCGCGTTTCGCGCTCGATTCGATCAGCGGCCTTAATGCAGCGCTTGAAGAAGGCGTGTTCCTGCTCCGCCATAATGAACATGAATACCAGCAGCTTTCCGGTCGCGCGCTCGACTGGCCGGCGGGAATTTCAGAATTCGCCGAAAGCCTTGTCGCGCAGGGCCGCGCGGAGCGGGTGGTCATCACCCATGGCGGCGACGGCTCCGTTATGGCCGCCGGAGGCGGGACGGTTTTCGCGCCGGTCTTTCCCGTGCGCGCGCATAGCGCAGTCGGCGCCGGGGACAGTTTCGTCGCCGGGCTTATTGTCGCGCTGATGCGCGGCGACGTCGATGCATCGGCGCTTCGCTACGCCTCCGCCTGCGCGGCCGCGACGCGCCTTTCAAGCGGCACATCGCTCTTTCGCAAGGAAGATGTCGAGCGGCTTTTTAGTTCGGACAGCTAATCGAATTCCGGCAATCGCCGCTGCATATACGCCGCGGCGGCGATCATGAATTCCGGAGATTTGAGTTGTTCGTTGAAAATCGCGCCTTCTTTGCGCATACGTTCAAGAACGCTCTCGCGATTGGCGCGGATAAGGCGCTTTGTCTGTAGCATCGCATTCGGCGCCTGCGCTGCGACCGTTGAAGCGATCTTGCGACATTCCTCCATGAATGAAGCCGCCGGAAAGACGCGCGATACGAGCCCCGCCGACAAAGCCTCCGCTGCGGTGAGAACGCGCCCGCCTAGAAAAATGTCATTGGCCCAGGCGTTGCCGACTGCGAGAGGCAGCAACATAGAGGACGCCGCCTCCGGCACGACGCCGACATGGGGAAACGGCGAACGGAATGTCGCCTTTTCGCTCGCATAGATGAGATCGGCATGCAGCAGCATGGTGAGCCCGACGCCGACGGCCGGTCCGTTCACCGCCGCCATCACCGGCTTGTCGCAATTGACGATCGCCTCAAGGAAGCGAACGACGGGCGGCTTTCCCTGCGGCATGCCGGCGGCGAAATCGGAAAGATCGTTTCCGGCGGTGAAGCTGTCGCCCGCACCGGTGAGGATGACGCAGCGGATACGTCCGTCGCCATGGGCGCGCTCAAGCGCCCCGGCGATCGCGGAATACATATCGTGCGTCAGGGCGTTTTTCTTGTCCGCACGGTTCATGGTGACGGTCAGAACGCGCGCGTCCAGTTCTGTCGCGACCAGATCACTCATTTTTCACGCTCCGTTTCTCGGCGGCGACGCTAGCGCCGCGCGAGGTCGGGCGAGCCCGTTCGGCGCCGATCAACTGAACCGCCTGATATAGGGTGCGCCGGAATACCACATCTGCTGCGGTCGGGCGTTGATAAACCCGCCAAAGGTGATGCGCTCTGGCGAAGGCTCGCCGTCGATATGGAATTCGTTTTCCGCGACCTCTTTCAACTTTACCGCATTGCCGATCCACAACGCGCCGTCGCGCGCATAGATGTAAAGAGGGCCGGCCCAGCGATTGTCGTTATCATACCGGCCCGCCAGTGCGCGCAGGCGTTCGTCCGCCGGCGGACGATAGCCTGACGCGGGATCGCGTGAATATTCAACGTCGCCCGCCCATGCGCGCGCGGACGTTTCCCCGTCCATGTCGAAAGCGATCCCCGTGACGGCGAATTGCGCCTCCTCGCTTGTAAACAGGCCTGGGGCGGCTTCCTGCATCGGCGAGAGGGCGCCGCCGCGACGCATCTGAATTCCATCGCCGCCGGCGACGATTTCAAAAGCGGTCCCGTCCGGAGCCGTATAGACGCCGGCGTATCGCTGCGGATTTTCGAGCCTGTCGCGCGCGGGCTTGGGTTCGGGCGCGCTTGCGCCTTCCCTTATCGCTCGCAACAACTCACAGGCGAATGTTGTAACAAGCCGCGGACGATAACCGAGCGCGTAATGAACATTGGACGAGGCGAAAGCGGCGACGCCCGCCTCTCTATCGACATGGAGGGACGAGCAGAACGAAACCATGCCGCCCGTATGGTGAAGATAGTTACGCCCGTCGATTTCAACGCGCGCTACGCCGTTTCCATATGCCGATCCCGGCCCCCAGCCGTCGGCGGGATCGGCGAGAAAGCGCCGCGCGGTTTCGTCCGAAAAGACAGCCCCGCCCTTTCCGCCGGCAAGTTCGATGAGAAAGCGCATGAACGCCGCCATATCGGCCGGCGTCGCCGCGATGCATCCGGCGGCGCTGTCCGAATCGACCCATGGCGTCGCGGTCATGCGCGCGGGGATGCGGTTCAGCCGGTCGGTCAGAGCCGCTTCATAGCCTTGCGCGTAAAGATGGCGGTCGGCGACGCGCAGTTCCGGACGCGCATTCGCCATGCCGAGTTTATTAAACACGCGCGCGCGAACCGCCTCTCCATTCGATCGCCCATCCGCCGCCGCAACGATCATGCCGGCGAGGTCATAGCCGCAATTCGAATAGGACCAGTTCGACCCCGGCTCGAACGCGGACCACAGCCCGCCCTTCGGGAAAATGTCGGAGTCGGCGGGAAGGCCGGCCGTGTGATTGAGAAGATGTTGCAGAGTGATCGCCTGGCCGTCGCGCACTTTGACGCCTTTCAACGCGTCATGAAGGCGTACATCCGTCGCCAGCTTTCCCTCATCGGCAAGGGAATAAGCCGCGAGCGCGGTGAACATTTTGGAGATCGATCCGATCTGGAAAAGGTGATCGGGTCCGACCGGGATTTTCTTGTCTACATCGGCAAGGCCGGACGTGACGAACCCTTCAAAGCCGTCGCGCGTCACCACGGCGACGCTCATGCCGGGAAGCCCCCATTCGGCGCGGTGCGTTTCAACATAGGCTTCGAGCGCCTTGAGCGCCTTCGCTTCCGCCTTGCCGCCATTGCCGCGCGATTTCGCCTGCGCGCCATGCGCTGAAGCCAGACCTGCGGCTAACGCTGCGCCGGCGATGAAATTTCTGCGATCGAAGTCCATGCAACCCGTCCTTTTTGCAAGAGCCAATTTGCGCGCGCCGGTCGCGCGCGCGATGCGCCGAAAGCGGGTTTCAGTCGCGATAAATCGCAACTTCCTTCACCTCGCCCTGCCTGACACCGCGAAACATACCGGCGGAATTGAACTCCATGACGTAATCGCCGTTTCGGCCGAGAACGATTACGCCGCCGTCGCCGCCGGATTCCTGTAGCCTTTCATGGATGACGTTATTCGCCGCCTCGGCGACAGTTTTGCCCGCATATTCGACCTGCGCGCAGATATCGCGCGCAATAGTCAGGCGGATGAAATATTCACCCCAGCCGGTCGAAGAAACGGCGCAGGAATTATTGTCCGCGAAAGTTCCGGCGCCGATAATCGGCGCATCCCCGACGCGGCCGTATCTTTTGAGGGTCATCCCGCCGGTCGAGGTTCCCGCAGCAAGATCGCCATTCGCATCGAGCGCGACAACGCCGACGGTGCCGTATTTGAAATCATGCGGCAGTCCGCTTTCCTTGTCGCCGCGCTTTTCGCTTTTTTCTTTTTCGACCGCGCTCTTATAGGCTTTCCAGCGCGCCTCGGTCCTGAAGTACGAGCGTTTGACAAATTCGAGGCCCTGTTCCTTCGCGAATTCCTCGGCGCCCTTTCCGATCATCATCACATGCGGCGATCGCTCCATCACCGCGCGCGCAAGACGTATCGGGTTTTTTATGTGCGTGACGCCGGCGACGGCGCCGGCCGCTTTCGTTCGCCCGTCCATTATCGAGGCGTCGAGTTCATTTTCGCCTTCGCGCGTGAACACGGCGCCCTTGCCGGCGTTGAACAGGGGCGAATTTTCCATCACGACAATCGCCGCCTCCACCGCGTCGAGCGCCGCGCCGCCGCTTTCCAGAACCGCGTAACCTGTATCGAGCGCTTCGCTGAGCTTCGACTTGTAGGCCGCTTCTTCCGACGGCGTATATCGCCCGCGCTCAAGCGCGCCGGCGCCGCCATGTATGACGATGGTGAGCGGCGCCTCGCCCGGTTCCGGCGGCGCCGAAAGCGCCGACGTTGCTGACAGCGCCAGCAAAAAAAGTCCCAAACGAATCATGCGGCCCTCCGGTGAAAAGGATGGCCGCATATTCGCGCCAATGCAACTTGGCTTTATCTCGGGCGCCGGCCGGAGCCGTTCGCCTCAAACCTCGGGCAGGAGCAGCTTTTGCGCGCGCCATTGCTCGACGATGCGCGAAATGAATGTCATGTCGTCGACATCGACCGACCAGCCGTCGGTGAAACTCGCCGTCAGGCTGCGCGGAACGGCTTCGCGCGGCAGGGCGTCGAATCGGATGCGCGTCGGCAAGGGAACGCCCTCGCCGACCGCGATCGCCTCCCCTAGCCCGAGAGAAGGCAGGCAGGAAAGAAGACTGGTGGAGGCGTCGGGAATGGCGGAGCGCAACGCCTCCTGGTCGGCCTGGTTTGCAAGGCGCATGGCGAAAATCGTGTTGCACTGGGAAAGGATCGTAGCGTCGAGTTCGGTCGGGCGCTGCGATGCGACCCAAAGCGATACGCCGACCTTGCGACCTTCTTTCGCAATGCGCACAAGCGCCTTGCGCGTCGGGCCGAAACCGGCGCTTTCCTTCGCCGGCGCATAGCGATGCGCGTCTTCGACGATAATCGCCAACGGCGTCGCGCCATGGCTCCAAAGGCCGAATTCGAACGCGAGGCGCGCAACGACGGAAACGATGACCTGCGCAACCTCAGCCGGAAGCCCGCCCAGTTCAATAATCGAGATCGGCGCGCCGTCGACCGGAATCCTGAAAAGCTGGCCCAGAAATTCGGCCATCGTATCCTGGACCGTGAGGCCGCCGAACATGAACCCGTATCGCGCATCCTGGCTGATGCCGTGCAGGCGCCCGCGCAGCCGCTTGTAGGGTGTTGTCGCGCGCGTATTTTCAAGACTGCCGAGCGTCTTGTCGATCAAGGTCAGCAATTCTGAAATGCGATAGGGAACCGGCGTGTCGACCGTAATATTCGAACCCTCGCGCCGATCCGCCATCAGTTTTGCGCCCGACGTCGAATTCGACAGGTTCATCTTCTTGGCGACCGGGATGAGGTCGGCGAGAATCTCGATTTCTTCAGCGCAATTGATGCGGCCGGGATAGAGTATTTCGACCAGTTCCTCAAAGGTCAGCATCCAGTAGGGCAACGTCAGGCTGGACGTGTCGAACACGACCGCATTACCACCGAAACATTGCGAATACTCGTTATGCGGATCGAGAACGACGACGTGCCCCTGCTTGTAGCGCTCCAGCACCGCCGACAGCATCAGCGTTATCGCACAGGACTTTCCGGAACCGGTCGTACCGAGGACCGCGCAGTGGCGCGAGAACAGGTCATTGACGGAAACGGTCGCGGGAATGGCGATATCCTGTTTGACGACGCCTATCCTGACGCTCGCCGCGCCGTTTGCGGCGAACAGCGCCGCCAGTTCGTCCCGCGCCGCGAGCTGCACCTCATCGTGCAGGGTCGGATAGGTTGATACGCCGCGCCGGAAACGCGCCGGCTTTTTCGGCGTCGGCTTCGTGAATTCGCCGATCAGCTCAAGCTCGATGATCCTGAGATCCCTGCCGCCAGAATCGAGCGAAGGCGCCGGCACGCTCATCGCGGAGACAAGGCCGAGAACGATGCACGTCCCGGTATCGACAGACAGGATCGCACCGAGTTGCGGTCGATGTACGCGGTCGAGATCGGGGCGATCCTCGTCAAGCATGACGAGCGCATGACTGCCGTTGACGGAAACAACTTCGCCGATGCGCGCGCGGCGTCGCTGCGCGCTCGCACGCAGTTTTTCTGCGGCGCCCGAATTATCTAATGCTGCTTGCGACATAAACGCTCCTCGCGCCGGGTTTTATCCGGCGAGTTTGATTTCCTTGTCAGGCTCTGTTTCGCCGCTGGCGGCCGCGCCGGTTTCTTCAGGCGGCGGCAAGGCGAAACGGATCAATGTTCCCTCGCCGAGTTTCGATTTGACCGCAAAGCGTCCGCCCTGCATTTCGATGAAAGTCCTGGCGATGGCGAGGCCGATGCCCGGTCCGGCGAACGACCGGTCGAGACCGCGATGCGTCTCGTCGAACGCCGACAACGCTTTGGCGATATCCTCACCCGACAGCCCGGGCCCGTGATCGCGAATGGCGATCTCGCCCCAGCCGTCATCGGCCGCGACGGCGCGCACGATGATCCGGGCTTTCTCCGGCGAGGATTTGATCGCGGTGCGAATAACATGGTCGAGCGCCTGGGCGGTTCTGACGGGATCGCCCCAGCCGCCGGCCGGCGCGCCGGCGGCGCCGGTCTTGTCCTCGATTGAAACCTTGGCCGCATCCGCGGCGACTTTGGCGCGTTTGACAGCCTCGCCCAGAGTTTCCGCCAGGTTTATCGACGCCGGCTCGATTGCGACCTCGCCGCCATCGAGCGCCGCCGCCTCCAGCAGCGTATTTATATGGCTCAAAAGAAGATCCGCCGACTGAAGTACGTAATCGGCGTAGGTATCGCGCTGTTCCGCAGAGAGCTTGTAGCTCTCACCTTCTTTCAACATGGTCGCAAAGCCGATTATCGCGTTCAGCGGCGTTCGCAATTCATGGTTCATGTTGGCGAGAAATTCGGCGCGCGCCCTGATCGAGGCTTCTGCTTCCGCGCGAGCCTTCTGCGCTGTCCTTTCAGCGCGTCGGACGGCGATTGTTTCCGCAATTCCCGTAGCGAATGCGGACATCAACGCGCTCGATTTCGATTCAAATGTAACTAGATCGCGCATCAACCTTCCCCGATCGGTTGACGGTAGTGCGCAAGCGCTAAAGCCTCGTTAACCAGCGTGAATGCGAATGCGGAAAAAGCCCCGAAAATGGGGGCTCAGGCGTCGTTTTCCGCAGGGGAGGTCGTCGCCGGCGCGGCGGATTTCGCCGTCTCGACCGGTTTTGGAATATAGGCGAGAACCGTATCGCCGATCTCTGGCGTTATCGGGCGCTCCTTCGATGCGAAAACAATCGCGCCCTTGCGGATTGCAAGCGTCAGTTCATATTCCTTGCCAAGATCTTTAAAATATTCGTCAGGCGGATATTCCTCGGTCAATCTGGTTTTCTGGTAGGTCCATCCGGCGTAATGGCGCCGCAGCAATTCATCAAGCGTCGGCGCCGATTTGAATAAGGTGCGCCCGCGCAAGGCGAAGGAAACCGAACGCCGGTCGTCTTCGCCTTTTCCGCTTGCGCTCAACTGGTAAATCGCCGCGCGCCCCAGCTCAGGCGCAAGGTCGGTGCATACGAGCGCGTTATGCGCCTCATTGCCAGAAACGGCGAGCAGCGAACCGAACCGGTTGAAATCGAGATGATGGTCCGTCACTTCCGACAGGATTTCTCCGTAATAGGTCGCAATGTCTGCGAGCCGCGCAGGCCGCAGCCGCCGCCAGCTCGCATCGGCGATCATCACCGGAATCTCCATCTCCTTCAGCTTCGCCGCGAGCGCCGCCGACCAGGGCGAGGCGCCGACAATGAGAACGCCGGGGCGGTTCGTCGATGCAAGGCCGAGCGCCTTGGCGAGCGGTCCGATCGTAAAGCCGTGGAGGATGACTGTCGCAAAGACCATTGCAAAAGCCAGCGGGATCAATCGTTCCGAAGACGCGGCGAGCGCGCCGATCGCAGCGTCGCCGGTCGCGCCGTCGAACGCCTGCCCTGAATATTGCTGGACGAGCGCGGCGCCGAAGAAACTCGAAATTGCAACCGCGACGACGCCGCGCGGCGCGATCCACCCGACCAGCAATCGCTCGCGCCAGGTCAGCCCGGCGCCGATTGTCGAGATGAAAACCGTCAACGGGCGAACGATGAAAAGCATTGCGCCGATCAGCGCGAAATCATCGGCGCCGAGCGCGCCCATCGTCTCCCAGGTCAGATTGGCGGTGAGAACGACGAATACGCCGGAAACAAGCAATGTCGCGATCGATTCCTTGAAGTGCTTCAACTCGTTGATGCTCTGGATTTTCGAGTTCGCGAGCGTGACGCCCATCGCGGTTACGGCGACAAGCCCTGCTTCTTCCTGGAGCATATTGGCTATTTCGAAACAAAAAAGGACGAGCGCCAGCAAAATCGGGGGTTTCAGGAATTCAGGCGCCCAGCCGCGCCGAAACATGTACGCCGCGCCGCGTCCAAGCGAAAAACCAAGCAGCACGGAAAGCGCCGACGCGATCAGCAGGCCGGCGACAACCTCCCCCGTTGGATGGCCGCTTCCCGCGGCGCCATAGGATGCGAATTCATAAATGAGAACGGCGAGCAGCGCGCCGATCGGATCGTTGATGATCCCTTCCCATTTCAATAACGCCGCCGGGCGCTGATTCAGCTTCGCCTGTCTTAGTAGCGGGATGATCACCGTCGGGCCGGTGACGACCATGATCCCTGCGAACAGCAGGGCGACCATCGGCGCGAGGCCGCCGATATAAACAGCCGCCGCCGCGCCGAGCCCCCATGCGATGAAGGCGCCCGGAAAGACAAGGCTGCGTACGCCCTTCGTCAGACCGCGGATCTCAGCGAAATTGAGCGTCAGTCCGCCTTCGAAAAGGATGACGGCGACGGCGACCGCAATCATCGGCCGATAAAACTCGCCGAACAAAACCTCCATCGGCGCCGCGCCGCCCGGCGTCCATGTTTCGGGCCAGAGTATTCGGAAAACAGGGCCGGCGAGCAGGCCGGCGGCCGACATCAAGACAATCGCGGGCATAGCGAGGCGCCAGGCGAGCCATTGCGCGCCAACGCCCAGCAATCCGATAATGGCGATGGCGAGGACGAGATTGTCCATCCGCCGCCTCCCTCAGGCGACTAACGGTTCTTGAATACTGGCTTTCGCTTCTCGGTGAAAGCGGCCATGCCCTCGCGCTGGTCTTCCGTACCGAATATCGAATGGAACAGACGCCTCTCGAATCGAACGCCCTCCGTCAACGGAAGTTCGAAAGCGCGATTTACGGCGTCTTTCGTCAACATGACGATCGGGCGCGAGAACGATGCGATTTTTTTCGCGGTATTGATCGCCTCTGCTCGCAATTCGCCTTTTGGAACGATGCGGGAGACAAGCCCGCAGCGTTCAGCCTCTTCAGCATCCATTACGCGGCCCGTCAGGCACATTTCCATCGCCTTGGATTTGCCGATAAAGCGCGCAAGGCGCTGGGTTCCGCCGGCGCCCGGCATCGCGCCGATCGTTATTTCCGGCTGGCCGAATTTGGCGTTGTCGGCGGCGATAATGAAATCGGCCATCATGGCGAGTTCGCACCCGCCGCCCAGCGCATAACCCGCGACGGCCGCGATAACCGGCTTGCGGCAGCGCGTGGCTTCTTCCCAATTGCGCGTGATGAAGTTTTCGTTCACCGCCTGCATATAGGTGACGGACGCCATTTCCTTGATATCGGCGCCTGCGGCGAACGCTTTTTCCGAGCCCGTTATGACGATGCAGCCGATATCGTCGTCCGCTTCGAGTTTTTTCAGCGCGTCGGTCAACTCATCCATAAGCTGATCGGAAAATGCGTTGAGCGCATCAGGACGGTTGAGGGTGACGATGCCGACATCATGATCGGTTTCAAGAAGAATGCATTGATATGGCATGGCGCCCTCCTCGGCGCATCGGGACGGGATCAGTTAAATCCCATCAACTTCAAGACTTCCTGGCGCGAGCGCGGATCCTCGCGGAACGCCCCCATCATCCGGCTTGTCGTCATGATAACGTCCGGCGTCTCGACGCCGCGACAGGTCATGCAGGCGTGCGTGGCCTCGATTACGACGGCGACGCCGACCGGTTCAAGTACGCGATCGATGCAATCGGCGATTTCCGCCGTCAGGCGTTCCTGCACCTGCAGGCGCTTTGCAAAAGCATGGACGACGCGCGCAAGTTTCGAAATGCCGACGACGCGATCCCTCGGCAGATAGGCGACATGCGCCTTGCCCATAATCGGCGCCATATGGTGTTCGCAATGGGAATGGAACGGAATGTCGCGCAGAAGAACGATCTCGTCATAACCGCCGACCTGCTCGAAAGTCCGTTGCAGATAGGTTTCCGGACATTCTTCATAGCCGACGAAATATTCAAGGAAAGCGTCGGCGACCCGCTGCGGAGTATCGACCAGCCCCTCGCGCGCGGGATCGTCGCCGATCCAGCGAATAAGCTCCTTCACCGCCTCCTCGGCGCGGCGGCGCTCGTCTTCATTGCGTTGTCGCGGATTTCCCATGTCGGCTCGTCCCTTTCCTATCTCTCGCCTATCGGCGGCGCGTCACGTTGCGCGACCCCCGTATAGTTCGACAAGGGGCGAACGAGCTTGTTCGCGGAAAGTTGTTCGATCACATGCGCTGTCCAGCCCGTAATTCGCGATATGACGAAAATCGGCGTGAACATCGGAATATCGAAGCCCATCAGGTAATAAGCGGGGCCGGCCGGGAAATCGAGATTGGGATAGATCTTCTTTTCGCGGACCATGACCTCGTCCAGTTTGCGGCTGATCTCCCAGTATTTTTTCGCTTCATCGGTGCCGATAACATCGACCATTTTCTTATAGGCGTCAGTCATCGTCGGCACGCGCGAATCGCCGGAGCGGTAAACCCGGTGGCCGAAGCCCATCACTTTCTTTTTCTCCGCAAGCGCATCCATCATCCACTGTTCGGCCGCTGCGGCCGAGGGCACTTCCTTCAGCATATGCATGACGGCTTCATTGGCGCCGCCATGGAGCGGGCCTTTCAAAGAGCCGACGGCGCCCGTCACCGCCGAGTAGATGTCGGAAAGCGACGATGCGATCGTCCGCGCCGTAAAAGTTGAGGCGTTGAACGAATGTTCGGCGTAGAGCGTCATCGAAATGTCGAAACATTTGACGACTTCGGGCTTGGGGACTTCGCCGAAGCACATGTGAAAGAAATTCTCGGAGAACGCCAGATCCCTTGTCGCCGCAATCGGCTGTTTGCCGTTGCGCAGGCGGAAATCGGCCGCAACGATTTCCGGTATCAGCGCGAATAGGCGGATCGACTTTTTATGCAGCCCTTCGGGCGAGGAATCATCCGCTTCGGGATCTTCCTGACCGATAAAGGAGACCGCCGTTCGCAGCGTGTCCATCGGGTGCGCTTCGCGATTAAGCATGGCGAGCAATTTCAGCGCGCCGTCAGAAAGGCCGCGCGCTTTTTTCTCCGCCGCATTGAATGCGTCGAGTTGAGCCCTGTTCGGTAACTCGCCGTTCCAGATGAGATAGGCGACTTCCTCGAAGCGGCACGCGGTCGCGAGATCCTGAACCTTATAGCCGCGATAGGTGAGCGAATTGATCTCCGGCATCACTTTGGAAATCGCGGTGTCATCGGCAAGTACGCCGGCGAGACCGTATTTTACTTCCGCTTCAGCCATCCTGGTTCCTCTCTCTCTCATTTCGTATCTGTCATGCGCATTCGTTAGAAACGTCCGCGCTTCATAGCTCCGGCGCCCAAACGCTCAGCCGCGTCTGCGCGCGCCGCTTCTTGAAGAACTTCGCAAGACGTTCCCCGCGAAGCGAAGATGCGGCGTAAACGGGGCGCGAAAATCACTGGTTGGTTATTCGGCTTCTTACTCGATCAAGATCGCGTTTGGTGCTGGACTTGATATTTCGCCATTCTTCTGCAGTGCGACATTCCTTTTCTACGTTTAGCCGGCTACCCGATCTTTGTTGCGTCTTGCAGATAATTTCATTGGGATCATATCTCTGATCGGAATCTGTCGCGCCCCGCCCGTCCTCATTCTCAATCGCCTGCTCCGCGCTGGTCAGGACCTGATCCCGCGTCAAACCTTCTGTCGTTTGACAACCCGCGACAATAGCGAGAAAGCCTGACCAGTAAGCTATACGACCGCCAAATTTATTCATCCGATTCCTCCAGCACTGTCGCCGCTGCCCGAAAAGTGAGCCGTCGACGCCGCCATCCTCGTTCGAGACCGTATTATCCCCATTCATGCTGAACAAGGCGGCGTAAAGAACGTCCGGGAACTTGCTGGCGACGCCCCCATCAAACTCGCAACCGGCTGCTTTCGCACATGTCCATAGACCTATTTTAACGGCGTATCGCCCACGTGAAAATTGAATATCGACGAATCGAACCTGTTATAGTCCTCATAGCGTAGAAGATCGTACAGATCGCGCCTGTGCTGCATTATATTGAGAACGCCGTTCTGGTCGCCATCGTCAAGGATCGCATCCAGCCCCTTTTCGGCGCCGAACATCGCGAGGCGCAGCGTCGTCACCGGATAAATGACGAGATTGAAGCCGAGATTTTCCAGCTCTTTCTTATTCAAGAGCCGCGACTTGCCGAACTCCGTCATGTTGGCGAGGATCGGCGCGTCGAGCGCGGCGCGCACCGCCTCGAATTCCTTTTCATCTTTCATCGCTTCGGGAAAGATCATGTCGGCGCCGGCGTCGATATAGGCTTTCATCCGATCGATCGCCTTGTCGAGCCCTTCGACCGCGCGCGCGTCGGAACGAGCGATCAGGATGAAATTCGGATCGCGTTTGGCTTCCGCCGCCGCCTTGACCCGCTTCACCATCGTTTCGACATCCACGACTTCCTTGCCGTCGAGATGGCCGCAGCGTTTGGGCATCACCTGATCCTCGATATGGCAGGCGGAAATTCCCGCCTCCTCCATCGTGCGGACGGTGCGCGCGGCGGCCATCGGCTCGCCGAAGCCGGTGTCAATATCGATGATTGTCGGCAAATCGGTGACGCGCGCAATCTGCTGTCCGCGATCGGCGAATTCCGTCATCGTCGAAACGCCGATATCGGGAAGGCAAAGATCAGCCGACATGACAGCGCCTGAAATGTAAACGCCGTCAAAGCGCTTTCGTTCGATCAACTGCGCGCAAAGCGGATTGAACGCGCCCGGAAACTGCAACAGTTTTCCTGTTTTCAGCGCCTTCCTGAAATCGGCTCGTTTTTCCGCCGCGTGCTTTTTCGTAAAGAGCATAAACGCGCTCGCTTTCTATTTTTTCGCCGCGCCGCCGGGCGCGTCTTCCCTGTTCATCAAACAAAGCGTCGTCGCCAGCATTTTCGCAGCCAGCGTTTCCTCGCCTTCTCCATTGTTCCAGACATCGCATTCAACGATCACAAGCGTTTTTCCCGGCTTGATGACGCGCGCGCGCGAGACAAGCACAGGCCCTTTCGCCGGCGCCAGCAGGTTCAACTTGAATTCGGTCGTCAGAACGGTCGAGCCTTCCGGCATCACCGAATAAGCGGCGTAGCCGCAAGCGTTGTCGGCGATCGTCGCCGTAACGCCGGCATGAAAAAACCCGTGCTGCTGCGTCAGCGTCTCGTCGAATGCGACGGCGAGTTCGCACCAACCGTAATCCAGCGCGCGCATTTCGACGCCGAGTTTCTTCATGAATCCCTGACGCGCGAAACTGTCGCGCACGCGGCGCTCGGCCGTCGGCGTCAGGCTTGGCGTCATATCCGTCTAGCTTCCCATGCAGAAGAAATTGAGCTTGTTGCCGTCGAGGTCGCGCACATATCCGCATGAGAACCGTCCGTCCATGCGCGGGCCGGCCGGGCCTTCATCCTTTGCACCGAGCGAGATCGCCTTGTCGTAGAGCGATTTCACCTGCGCTGGGTCTTTCGCGGCGAGCGCGATCATGACGCCGTTTCCGACACTCGCCGGTTGGCCGTCATAAGGCCGGGCGAGCGCGAACATCGGCCCCTTGCCGTCGCCATACATGACGAAGCGGTCCTCCAAGTTCATCTGTTCCGTTGCGCCAAGATCGGCGAGCAGCGCGCTATAGAACTTTTTCGCTGCTTCCATATTGTTCGTTCCGACGGTCGTATAAGAAATCATGGAAATCTCCTTTGTTGCCACGCGCAATTTTGCGTTCCGACGCGGCGGGCGGCCAATCACAATCGCGTACCGCGCGCACGCGCTAACCGCACCGACCGCACGGAGGACGCTGCGCGGCTAGAATATCCCCGCCGCAGGGTTTTCGACCAGATACCCCTTCGGCGCGACCGGGTTAAGCGCCAGCACTTCGTCCGCAGTGAGATCCGGCAGGCGCTGAACGAGCTCAAGGAAACGCGCCGATTCAGCCGGATCGAGAATGTCGTCGGTCAGCGTTTTGAACTTCCTGATATATTCGGCGCGGCCGAAGGGGCGCGCCCCGAACGGGTGCGCATTGGCGATGCCGAGCTCGTCGATAATCTCGCTACCGTCTTCGAACGATACGACGACGCGCGCGCCGAAAGCCTTTTCCTTCGGGTCGTGCGAGTGATAGCGGCGCGTCCATTCCGGATCTTCAATCGTCGAAATCTTGCGCCATAAGCTGACCGTATCGGCCCGATTGGCGCGTTCCGGCGCGTATGACCTTACATGGTGCCATTCCCCGTCCTGAAGTGCGACGGCGAATATATACATGATCGAATGATCGAGCGTTTCCCGCGAGGCGTTCGGGTCCATCTTCTGCGGGTCGCCCGCCCCCGTGCCGATGACATAGTGAGTATGATGCGACGTGTGCAGAACAATCGATTTCACCTTGTCGAAACCGCCTCGCCCTTCGATTTCGCGGCCCATTCGGAAGGCGAGATCGATCAGGGCCTGGCTTTGATATTCGGCCGAATGCTCTTTCGTATAGGTTTCAAGGATGGCGCGCTTCGCCTCGCCCTTGGCGGGCAATGGCACGTGATATGTCGGCGCATAGGGGCTTTCGCCGCGGTCGCGCGCGGTGCGCCCGTTCAGGATATAGGAGATCGGCCCGTCCTCGCCTTCATAGGCGGGCGACGGCGCGCCCTCGCCGCGCATGCAGCGATCGACCGCTTCAATCGCCAGCTTGCCGGCGTAGGCGGGCGCAAAAGCTTTCCATGTCGATATTTCGCCCTTGCGCGACTGGCGCGTCGTAATCGTCGTGTGCAACCCCTGCTGCACCGACTGGTAGATGGTCTGCGCCGGCAGGCCGAGCAGAGTTCCGATCGCCGCGGACGCCGACGGGCCGATATGCGCGATATGGTCGATCTTGTGTTCATGAAGGCAAATCGCTTTCACGAGGTTCACCTGAATCTCGTAGCCCGTCGCAATTGCGCGCACGAGCGCCTCACCGTTCATGCCGCATTGCTGCGCAACCGCCAGCACGGGCGGAATGTTGTCGCCCGGATGCGAATAATCCGCCGCAAGGAAAGTGTCATGATAATCGAGTTCGCGCACGGCCGTGCCGTTCGCCCACGCGGCCCATTCCGCGCAGACCGTTTCATCCGCGCCCGCGCCGAACAAGGTCGCCCCTCCCTTTCGCGCATGGGCCCGGGCCATGGCGCGCGCCGACTTGATCGGCCCCCTGTTCAACGACGCGATCGCAACCGAGGCGTTGTCGATAACGCGATTGACGATCATGTCGCTCACGTCCGCATCGACAGGGACCGGATCGGCCGCGACTTCAGCGATTTTCCAGGCGAGTTGATCCTCACGCTTTAGATTGTCTTTGGAGCGGTGCGCGCGGACGTCGTGCGTGATCATCGAATTTCCTTTTGGACTGAACGGGTTGGGCGACTTTCGGGCGCGCCGGAACCGGGCCGAATTCGTCGGCGCAATACCTGCCTCACCTGCGACAAGCTGTCAAAGCCGTTCGCCCTTGTGGAAAAGCGGCAAATCGCCTCCGGAAAACTAATGCTTGACAGGCGCTGAACGCCCGATTGCCCCGAACGGCGCGCGGTTCACCACCCGCCGCCGCCGCCGCCCCCGCCGCCCCCGCCCGACGAACCGCCGCCGGATCCGGAGGAGGATGACGATTGCGGCAGCGAAGAAGAAACGCCGCTCGACATTGCGCTCACGAGCGCGCTGTTCAATCCGGACAACGATCCTGTCCCGCCGCGCCGCCCGCTCGTCCAATAGGGTTGATAGCTCGCCGACTCCGCCGGCATCAGCTTCTCGAAATGCCGCGTCCACGGTTTCTCGACGCCGAGCGCGACGGCGTAAGGCAGGAACCGTTCATAACGTTCGATCGTCATCGGCGGCGGCGCGTCCGAGCCTACTTTCACCGCATTTAGCTGCAATTGCTCGGCCGTTTTCAGATAAAGCCGGAACCCCTCGATTTCCGTTCGCGCCGTTTGCCCCGTCTCAGTTGCGGCGGGCAGAAAATACGCCGCCGCCAGGGCCATTATAACGAGCGCCAGTACAGCGAGCGTGTGAAGGCCAGACCAGGCGAGCGTCAGATTCACCGAAAGAATGACTGCGGCGATCGACATCACGATTGCAAAAACCAGGTAGCCTGTATTCCATCTGAAATAGGGAGCGCCGTAAGCCGCCGCGAGTTCCTTTTTGAGCGCCCCATAGGCGCTCGTCAGGGCGGAGCTGTATTTTCCGCCGAAAGCGATCGCCGCGCCTTCGCCGGAAAGAAGTTTTTTCTCGGTCGATAGCTCGAAATCCTCCAACCCGTCCGCCGAACCGCCCGAAAGGCGCGTCAGCATGGTTGTCTTTTTCTTGCCCGCGTCGATTTTTATGCGCTTCCTGATCGCGAGATTGATCAATGTCGAAATGAACGCCTTGTGGTTCTTGACGCCGCGATAAAGTACATAGTGGGTTGCGGCGGGCGACATATTCTCCGGCGGCTCGTAGCGCGCAAAGACCGGACCTTTCGCCGGATCGCGCCCGACCCGGTTCCACGTAAAAATGTAATAGAGACCGATAAGAAACGCGGCCGCGCACAAAACGATGAATGACGCATACGCCGCCCACCAGTCGCGGCGCGCATCGGCGACCGTCGGCGGATCGACGATCCCTTTTTCAAATCCGACGGCGACGGTCAGGCCTTCGCGCAGGCCCAATGGTCGATCGGCCTCAAAGATATGAACGCCGTTCTCAAATCTGTAGTCATAATCGCGGCCCGAATCGCCCAGCTTGCCGGTATAGGCGGCGGTGCGCTGCGCGCCGGCGGCGCCCGGCAAACTCACCCGGGCAATTGCATGGTCTATCGGGAACGCCCAGTAATTGCCGGTGGCGTTCCAGTAGACTTCATCAAAGCTGTCGAAATACCGAACCTGATTTTCAACTTCATAAACGATTTCATAGGCATGCGGACCGTTTTCCAGAAACACATCGGCATCGCCGATACGGATGCGATAGGCGTTGCCGTCCTTTTCAATCGCGTAGGGTTCCTTGCGCCCGTCCCTCTGGACGCTTTTCACGTCATAGCGATAGGCGAGCGTTCGCCCGTCTTTCAGATGTGCGCGCGGCAAATCCCGGAATACGCCGCGCCGGATCTGATAACCCTCCGACAAAACATCGATCCGTTCCGTGACAAGGATGTCTCCGTCCTTTTGCGCGTCGATCGAAACATCGAAATTCGTAATCCGTTCCTGCGCCGCCGCGGCGAGCGGATACAGAAAAGCGAACAGGACCAGGAAACGGCGAACGATCATCGCCCGCCCTCCATGGAAACGGAAGGCGTCGCGCGATCGCCCTCCCCCGCTTCGAAATATTGGCGTACGGCGAAACCGAACGCGCCGGCGACGAAGTTGGACGGAACGGTTTCAATCGCGGTGTTCAATTCGCGCACCGCGCCGTTGTAAAAGCGCCGCGCCATTTCGATCTTGTCTTCGGTTTCCGCGAGCGCGCGCTGTAATTCGAGGAAATTCCCGCTGGCCTTGAGATCGGGATAGTCCTCGGCGAGCGCGACGATGCGCCTGACCGGACGGGACAGCGCCGTCTCTGCCGCGCTGCGCGCCGGCACGTCGTCGCCCGCCAGCAACGCGGCGCTGCGCAATTGAGAAATCTCTTCGAACAGGGCGCGTTCATGCGCCGCATAACCCTTTACGACATTCGCCAGTTGCGGGATCAGATCGGCGCGGCGCTTTAACTGAACGTCGATATCGGACCATCCGTTCAGCGCCATCTGCCGTTTGCGGACGAGCAGATTGAACAATACGGCGACGCCGATTGCGGCCGCAGCGATGATGACGGCGAAAACGCCCGAAACGCCCATAAAGGCCACCCTCCGATTTGCGGGCGCTACTTTGCGCGCGTTCCCTGATTCGATCAATTTCGCGATTTCGGGAAATTGCGATTACGGGAAAAAGAGCAGCTTGACGGTCATCACGGCGAGCACGGCGACAAGCGCGCGCTTTATGAACCGCTCTCCCCGCAGGATCGCGGCGTGAGCGCCCATCCAGCCGCCGAGCGCCGTTCCCGCCGCGAGCGCGGCGCCCGCCTCCCACACGATTTCGACTTTCGCGGCGAAAACGAAAAACGAGACCGTCGTAAAGACGAGCGCAATGAAAACCTTGTGCATGTTGACGCGCAACAGGTCCAACCCCATCACGCGGTAAAGGATCGGCATTAACAGGAAACCGACGCCGATCTGGATGAGCCCGCCCCAGAAACCGGCGCCGATCATCAACACATGACCAAGCGCCAGATTTTTCGCCTTCGCAGAACGTTCGGGCGCCGCGGCGGCTTTCGCAGACGCGACGGCGCCGGATTTCGATTTATCGCGTTCGCTCGCCATCAGGACCATCACCGCGATCATGACCGCCGCGACGGTTCGATTGAACCAGACGCCGGCGAGGCTGACGCCGACTTGCGCGCCGAAAAAGGCGCCGAGAGACGCGGCGGCGGCGAGCGTCGCCGACAGGCGAAAATCGGAGAACCCCCTGGAGCGGAACGAGGCGACCGCCGCGAGAGATTGCGCAATAATCGCGATGCGGTTCGTACCGTTAGCGACCGGGCCCGGCAGCCCCATGAAGACGAGGGCGCCGACGGTCAATAGCGACCCGCCGCCGGCGATCACATTGATCCACCCCGACGCGAAGCCGGCGAGGGCGAGTAGCAATAATTCCTGGAATTCCAATTCGAACCACGAGCTGCGCGGCGACGGGCTTAAGCCGCAGCGGACCCAACAAGCAAGCGCCGCGCGGATTTGCAACGCCCCGAAAGCGCACTTTACTGCGACAACTTGGCCGGCGGACCGATTTCACCCATTGTGCGCGCGCAGATAGCAAACAGGAGGCGACAGTCATGGTTCGACTGCTCAAAATCGTCCTCGTAACCTTTGCGGGACTGCAAGGGCTCATCTATTGCGTAACGAATTTCGTTAACTGGAAAACGGCCAACGCCGTCGTCGGGCAGGTGATCGCCCAGGGTGAAAAGCCTTACTACGCGCATGGCGTGATACCGTCTTTCACCGATCCCGCCTTCGCCACGCTTGTCGCGTGCGTCATCGTCGCCGGCGAATTTCTGGTTGGCGCGCTCTGCCTCGTCGGCGCCCTGAAAATGCTCGGCGCGATGTCAGGGCCGGCGGCCGGGTTCAATGCGTCGAAGTCGATGGCGATATGGGGGTGCGGCATGGCGCTGATCGTCTGGTTCGGAATTTTCACCGTCATCGGCGGCGCAGCCTTCCAGATGTGGCAAACGGGCCTTGGACGCGATTCCCTCGTCGATGCGCATCATTACCTGACCCCGAGCGGTCTCATTCTGCTGTTTCTGGCGATGAAGGACGAATAGCGCGTCGCGCTTACGCCCTTGCTCCGGCCGCAAGCGCGACGAGAAGCGCGACCTCGATCAACACCGTCAGCGGAATGCGAACGCCGAGATACCACGCCGGGGCGCCCTCGCCGCGGCGCGTCGCCTGAAGATCGTCAAAGAGGAGGATGAACATCAACACCATAATGGCGAGCATCTTCATCTGCACGTCGCCCGGCGCAAACAGGGGCAGCGCGGCCAGCATCGGCAACGCAGCGCCGAAAAGCGCCCGCATGCTTGGCCCCGCCGGCTTCATCACCGCAACGCCCCAGCGCACGCCGCCGAAGAAGATGAGCAACGCCGCACCGTAAAGCGCCATGAACGCCGCGGCGCCGGCGTCGGCCGGATCGGCGACCATTGCAAGCGCGGCGGCGAGCAAGGGCGCCGCGCCGAGATAGGCGAGGAAGCTCGCCGCCCCCGTCATCGGCGCCGCCTCCGGCGTATTGCGCTGGTGCGTCGTCACGCGGCGGGGTTGCCGGCGATTGAGTTCGAGGACATCTGCGTAGACCATTATCGCCTCCTTCGTTTCACCGTTCATTCTTTGTCGGAACGGATTTCTTCAAAAACGGACCGAGCAGCTCAACCGCTTTCGATCCGAGTTTGATGAGCGGCAGCAATTTCGATTTCGGCACTGCGTTCATCTGCGCGTACCAATCGTTCAGCAGATCGATAAGCGACTTCATCTCCGTAAGCCTGGCGACCGCAGCCGGCGACGCAGCCGGGTCGCGCGCGGCGTCGTCGAGGCAGGATTTCAACACCGCCTGCGCCGGATCGATCTCCCGCGCCTTGCGAATGGCGACGATTTTCGACGCCATCTCCCATACATCACCTTCCGCCTCGAAGAAGTCGCGGCGGTCGCCGCGCAGCGGCGTGCGGCGAACCAATCCCCAATTCGTCAGATCACGGATGGAGGTTGAAACGTTCGACCGTGCGATTTTCAGCGTCTCGGCGATTTCCTCGGCGTTCATCGCGCGGCCGGCGACGAACAAGAGCGCGTGGATCTGCGCGACGGAGCGGTTGACGCCCCAGGTCGCGCCCATATCGCCCCAATGAAGTACGAAACGCTCCAGGGCGGGCGTCATCTCAAATCCGGTTTCCGTATTTTCTGTCATAACAGAAATATCTGAATATATCGCCCCAAACTCAATCCGCCATTTCGCCGCAGCACATACCCACGCCAATTTAACTAAAATCGTGGGCGATTACCCACATACTGCTTGAATTTTTGAGGCAACTTTCGCGGAAACCTGCGGCGCCGGGCTTGCATCCCACGATTTTGATTGAATATATGCCGCTAGAACTGACCCAAAAAGGGATTTATCCCATGAATTCGATTGAGGAACTTGTCTCGCGCGCTGAGCGTCTCGCCGAACGGAAAGACCTCGCCCTGTCGACGGTCTCGCGAAAGCTG
The DNA here is from genome assembly GCA_020446945.1 of Parvularculaceae bacterium. Lineage (GTDB taxonomy): Bacteria > Pseudomonadota > Alphaproteobacteria > Caulobacterales > Parvularculaceae > Amphiplicatus. The sequence continues at coordinate 45,906 of JAGRDS010000021.1, read as the reverse complement.
CTCAATGACGGCAAGGGCATCAACCGTCTCAAATCCGGCGGCCAGCTCACCATGCGGACGCTGGAAACCGCTTTTGAACGTTTGTCTGCTTTGGAAAGCGCAGACAAACCTGCGGGCGTCACCGCCCTTAATCCTCAGCCGAAAGGCGCGCAAATGACCGCACCGCTAGACGAGGCCGCCAAGGGCGGCGCCGACCTTATTTCACCGCAGCGCATGTCGCATCTCGACCGGATCGAGGCCGAAGCGATCCACATCATGCGCGAGGTCGCAGCCGAAGCGGAAAACCCGGTGATGCTCTATTCGATCGGCAAGGATTCGTCGGTCATGCTGCATCTTGCGGCGAAAGCGTTCTTTCCCTCACGCCCCCCCTTCCCACTGATGCATGTCGATACGACCTGGAAGTTCAAGGACATGTACGCCCATCGCGACCGCATCGCGAAGGAGCTTGGCTTTGAACTGATCGTTCACATCAACGAAGACGGTCTGAAACAGGGCGTCGGCCCGTTCACGCACGGCTCGGCGATCCATACCGACGTCATGAAAACGCAATCGCTGAAACAGGCGCTCGATAAATACAAGTTCGACGTCGCCTTTGGCGGCGCGCGGCGCGACGAGGAAAAATCGCGCGCGAAGGAGCGTATCTTTTCCTTCCGCTCGGCGCAGCATCGCTGGGATCCGAAGAACCAGCGCCCGGAACTCTGGAACATATATAACACGCGCATTCACAAGGGCGAATCGATCCGCGTTTTCCCGATCTCGAACTGGACCGAACTCGATATCTGGCAATATATCTATCGCGAGAATATTCCGATCCCGTCGCTTTATTTCGCCAAGGAACGCCCGGTCGTCGATCGCGACGGCGCGCTCATTATGGTCGATGACGACAGGATGCCGCTCAAGGACGGCGAGCGGCCGAAAATGGAAATGGTGCGCTTTAGAACGCTCGGCTGCTATCCGCTGACCGGCGCGGTGCGTTCATCGGCCGATACGCTGCCGCAGGTCATCCAGGAAATGCTCGTTTCAACCTCGTCAGAACGTCAGGGCCGCGTCATCGACCATGACCAGTCCGCGTCGATGGAGAAGAAAAAGCAAGAGGGGTATTTCTAATGGCCCACGCAGCAGCAACCGCCGCCGACGACATTATCGCCTATCTCGATGCGCATGAGAAAAAGTCGATGCTTCGCTTTATCACGTGCGGCAGCGTCGATGACGGGAAATCGACCCTGATCGGGCGTCTCCTTTACGACACCAAGCTGTTATATGAAGACCAGCTCGCCGCTCTTGAAGCCGACTCCAGAAAAGTCGGAACGCAGGGCGAAAAAATCGACTTCGCGCTTCTTGTCGATGGTCTCGCCGCAGAGCGCGAACAGGGAATCACGATCGACGTCGCCTACCGGTTTTTCTCGACCGAAAAGCGCAAATTCATCGTGGCCGACACGCCCGGCCACGAACAATACACGCGAAACATGGCGACGGGCGCGTCCACGGCGGATGTCGCAATCATCCTTATCGACGCGCGCCAGGGCGTTCTCAAACAGACGCGGCGCCATTCCTATATCTGTTCGCTTCTCGGCATTCGCCACATTGTCGTCGCCATCAACAAGATGGACCTTGTCGATTATTCGCGCGCGACTTTCGATAAGATCGAGGCGGACTATCGCGCCTTCGCCAAACAACTCGGCTTCCAGTCGATCGTCTGCATTCCCGTCTCGGCGCTCGAAGGCGACAACATTCTGACAAAAAGCGCCAATACGCCATGGCACCGGGGCCCGGCGCTCCTGCCCTATCTTGAATCGCTCGACGTTTCCAAAGACGGTTCGGCCGAGCCGTTCCGCCTGCCGGTTCAATGGGTGAACCGCCCGAACCTCAATTTCCGCGGCTTTTCGGGAACGGTCGCATCGGGAACAGTCAGGCCCGGCGATGAAATCGTCGTCGTTCCGTCGGGCCGGCGTTCGCGCGTGACGCGCATCGTCGCAAAAGACGGCGATCTCGCCGCCGCCGGCCAGCATCAGGCGGTTACAATCTGCCTCGCCGATGAAATCGACATATCGCGCGGCGATATCATCTGCGCCGGCAAGGCGCCCGCCGAACAGTCGGACCAGTTCGCCGCCCATGTCATCTGGATGCATGACGATGAAATGATTCCGGGGCGGCAATACCTGTTCAAGACCGCGAACCGCATCATCGCCGGCGCGATCACCGAGCTGAAACACAAAGTCAACGTCAATACGCTTGAACACATGTCGGGCAAGACGCTTGAGCTGAACGAAGTCGGGTTCTGCAATATCTCGACATCGGCGGCTATCGCCTTCGATCCTTATGCGCACAATCGGGAGACGGGATCTTTCATCATCATCGACCGGCGGACGAACAATACGGTCGGCGTCGGCATGATCGACTTTTCCCTTCGACGCGCGCAGAACGTTCACTGGCAGGATCTCGACGTCAACAAACTGGCGCGCGCCGCATCGAAACATCAAAAACCGTGCGTGCTATGGTTCACCGGCCTTTCGGGCGCGGGAAAATCGACGGTCGCCAATCTGGTTGAGAAAAAGCTGCACGATCTCGGCCGTCACACCTATACGCTTGACGGCGACAATGTGCGTCACGGTCTCAACAAGGATCTCGGCTTCACAGACGCCGATCGCGTTGAGAACATCCGCCGCGTCGCGGAAACGTCGAAGCTGATGGTCGATGCGGGGCTCATCGTCCTCGTCTCCTTCATCTCGCCGTTCCAGAGCGAGCGGCGCATGGCGCGCGACATGGTGGAAAGCGGCGAATTCATCGAGGTGTTTGTCTCGACGCCGATCGAAGTCTGCGAGAGGCGCGATGTGAAAGGCCTCTACGCCAAGGCCCGTCGCGGCGAGATCAAAAACTTCACCGGCATCGATTCCGACTATGAAGCGCCGGAAAACGCCGAGGTCACGCTCGACACGTCGAAGGTATCCGCCGCGGATGCGGCGAGCGAAATCGTCGAACACCTGAAAAAGAACGGCTATCTCGGCTGATCAGCCGGCCGCGCGCGCCTTGATCCCCGCCCTGTCGCCCCCGTGAAAAATCGGGGGCGGGCCCTTTTGCAGGGGATGCACGGCGCCCGGCCGCAAAGCGCGCCCGGCCAATCCCGCCGGACCAATCGCCCCGGCGTGTGACCTAGGTCACAGTCCGCCGCCCGCAGGCGCGTTAACTTTCAGGCTGCGGATGGTGGGATAGTCAAACAGCCCCTTCGAAGACGCCCAGACCCCGCCAGCTGTAGCAGACAAGGGAAGCGCGGCGATCACGCAACCCGAGCCTGGGGGAGATGGAAACGGCCGGAGCGATCCGGTCGTTTCTCGTTGTTTGGGCCGGAAATCTCGACGTCCCCCAGACCTTGGGACCGAATACGGAACTGAACCTTGCTTGAGACGGCGCAAACCCCGATAAACAGCCCGCGCGTCAGGGAGGGTTGGGTGGCGCGAGACGCAAAAGAGGCTGAACGGGGTTATCTCGCCCGTATAATAAGCGCTGCGCCTTTATTCGACGCCGTCGGCGAAGACGACGTTGGGGAGCTTGCGCGCTGCGCGCGGAGCCTTGCGATCGAGAGAGGCAAGCCGATCGCGCCCGCCAGGGGCAAGGCCGAAAACGTGTTCTTCATCGTCGGCGGCGCCGCGGCGCTGATCTGCCGCGGACCGCAAAACGGCGGCGGCGTGCTGGCCGCGTTAATGGGGCCGGGCGATGTCATCGGGCTCGTGCGCGTCGGTGAAACCCTTAAAGTCGACGCCATCACCGACGGGAGCGAATGGCGCGCGCTTTCGAACCTGACCCTTGTCGCGATTCCGATCGCGGATTTCCTGCGCGTCATGCGGCGGTCGGAAGAGCTGTCCATGGCGACCCTCGCCTCCCTCGCCAAATATATGCGCGAGTTGACCGTGCGCCATGCGGCGGCGCTTCAAAGCCCGCTCGAAACGCGCCTCGCCTCCCTCCTGTCTCAACTCGCCGTGATTGCGACCGGCAATCGCTGGGAGCCGCAGGCGACGATTGCGCGCCTGCCGCAAACACAGATCGCCGATATGCTCGGCGTCAGCCGCGAACATGTGAACCGCACAATGACGATGTGGGAGCGCTCGGGCCTTATTCTCCAGGCCAAGGGCGGCGATATCGTCATTGAAAACCGCAAGCGCCTGTCGCAGCTCGCCGGCGATAATGCGCCCTCGCCTGCGGACGCGGAACGCGACGCCTATTGGGAGATTTCGGCGCATATAAACCTTGGTGAGAACAGCGCCGCATACGATCTGGCGATGGAAGGCGTAAAGCGTGCGCCGCGCGATGAGAAATTCAAATATTTCGCCGTACTCGCCATGGCGCGCATGGGCGCGCTGAAGGAAGCGCTTGCGCTTGTCGATGATTTCAAACTGTCGACAAACGCGAAAAACGAAGACGTCGCCAGCATCGAACCGCGCCTTCGCCGCGATCTCGCCTTCGCCGGAAAAGGCGCGGCGGACAGGGCGGCGCTGAAAAAGGCGGCGGAAGGATATGAAAAGGTCTTCAAGGCGCTTGGAACGACTTATCCCGGCGTCAACGCCGCCGCGACCTGGGCGATGGCCGGCGATGTCGATCGCGCCAAGGGTATCGCAAAGGACGTGCGTGCGCGCGCCGAAAGCGCCCTCGATGCGATCGACGTCGACGACGACGCCTATTGGCCGCGCGCAACGCTCGCCGAATGCCGGCTGATCGAGGGCGATCTTATCGGCGCCGCATCCGGTTTCGCCTCGGCCGTCGCCGCGGTCGACGCCGCGCCCGGCAAGATCGCAACGACGCGCAAGCAGCTCCGGCGTCTTTCCGGCTCGCTGCCGATCGACGACGGGTGGATAAACGCCGCCGCACCGCAGGGCGCCGTCCTGTTCTTCAGCGGGCCGCTGGCGACGTCTGACGATACCGGCGCGGCGACGCGCCTTAAAGATAGGTTCGCCGCAATGCTGGAGCGCGAAGCGATCGCCGCCGCTATCGGCGCGCTCGCCGCCGGCGCGGACATTATTTTCGCCGAAGGTCTCATCGAAGCCGGCGTTCCATTGCATGTTCACCTGCCGCTGGCGCCGAACGATTTCCTGGCGACCTCGGTCACGCCCGCCGGCCCGGAATGGAAAGAGCGGTTCGTGGCGTGCGTCGAGGCTGCAAAAACGGTCGAATGGACGCGCAGGCAGCCGCCATCGCGCGCCGCCTTCCGCCTCGGCGCGCATATCGCGATGGGACGGACGCTGCGCCTCGCCGATGATCTCGCAACCGAGGCGATCGGCGCGTTCGCAGTCCAGAAAGGGCGAACGCCGCGCGAATCCATCAGCTGCGAGAACGCGGAAAAGTGGATGTCGCTCGGCCGGCGCGGCGAAACATTCGAGGACGAATGGCCTTCGCCGCTGTCGAAGAAGAGTTCAGATGAAACGTTTGCGCCGTGCTTCGCGCTGGTTGTCGAAAGTTCAAGTTCCAAAGACGCATTGGGCGACTTCGATCCGGGGGCGAATTTCGTCGCCGTCGAAGGCGGATTGACTGTTTACGCTTTCGACTGCCCCATCAGGGCCGGCGAAGCGGCGAAGACGGCGGCTCGATCGCCGGCAGGCGCAAGGCTTCGGTTCTGGCTGGATGCGGGCGTCGCCGATATTCGCTCGGAAAAGGACCGGTCGAATTTTCTTCAAACTCTCGTTACCGCTCTATGCCGGCCGCAAACGCCTGCAGGCGGGGTATTCGCAAGTGAAAGTTTCGCAGGCGCCGCCGCCGCGACGGCCGGCGACCGGTTTCGCTTCGATTATGCGGGCGTCACCCCGACAGCGAACAAACTGGACCCCTGCCCGCTCTATCTGATGGATTTTTAGGCGCGAGCCGGCGGGTTTTTTTCGGCCCTGCGACAAGCGCCCGGGTTTCCCTTTTCGCGCCGGCGCACTAGCATTGCCGCTTCCCCGCTTTTCATGGAGATGCAAGCATGCGCGACCTGACAAAATTCTACATCGACGGCGAATGGGTCGACCCGCATGGCGCCGGAACGCTCGACGTTATCAACCCTGCAACCGAAACGGCTTTCGCCAGGATCGCGCTCGGCGATTCGAGCGATGTCGACCGGGCCGTGCGCGCCGCGCAGGCCGCCTTCCCCGGTTTTTCCAACACCTCCATAGAAGAGCGCAAAGCGCTCCTTCAGCGCATTATCGACGAATATCTCAAGCGCAATGAAGAAATGGCGCGCGCGATCACCGAGGAGATGGGCGCGCCGAAGGGTCTCGCCCTTCACGCGCAATCGGCCTCTTCGCTCGGGCATTTCATGACGGCGATGAAAGCGCTCGATGAAATCGAGTTTGAGCAGGACAAGGGTTCCCACTGGCTGGTGCGCGAGCCGATCGGCGTTTGCGCCCTCATCACGCCATGGAACTGGCCGATGAACCAGATCACCTGCAAAGTGGCGCCGGCGCTCGCGGCCGGTTGCACCATGGTGCTGAAGCCGTCGGAAGTCGCACCGTTTTCCGCGCATATCTTCGCGGAGATTCTCCATTCGGCGGGCGTGCCCAAGGGAGTATTCAATCTCGTCGATGGTATGGGCCCTGAAGTCGGCTCAGCGATGTCGTCCCATCCGGGCGTCGACATGGTTTCCTTCACCGGCTCCACCCGCGCCGGCGTCGAAGTCGCCAAAAACGCCGCGCCGACCGTCAAACGTGTCGCGCAGGAGCTTGGCGGAAAAAGCGCGAACATCATTCTCGACGACGCGGACTTCAAGAAAGCCGTATCACGCGGCGTCATGGCGATGATGAATAACTCGGGCCAGTCGTGCAACGCGCCCTCGCGCATGCTCGTGCCGGCGGCGCGCATGGACGAGGCGATCGCCATCGCAAGGGACGCAGCCGCCAAGGTGCGCGTCGGCGATCCGAATGAGGAAGGCACCGTTATCGGGCCGGTCGTCAATGAAACGCAATGGAACAAGATTCAAGCGCTTATCAAAAAAGGCATGGAGGAAGGCGCCGAACTCGTCGCCGGCGGCGCGGACAGGCCCGATGGACTCGACAAGGGCTACTACGTCAAGCCGACGATTTTCGCGCGCGCCGACAATCAGATGACGATTGCCCGCGAGGAGATTTTCGGCCCCGTCCTCACAATCATACCTTACAAGGATGAAGACGACGCGGTCGCGATCGCCAACGACACACCCTACGGCCTTTCGGGTTATGTCTATTCCGGCGACATCAACCATGCGCGGAAAGTTGCAAAGCGCATCCGGGCCGGCAATATTCATCTGAACGGCGCCGGCGTCGACGCCACGGCGCCATTCGGCGGCTACAAGCAATCCGGCAATGGGCGCGAATGGGGCACCCACGGCGTTGAAGAATTCCTGGAAACGAAGGCGGTCCTGAAGCCGTTGAACTGATGCGAGCGCGCGAGCGATGACCGAGATTATTTCCGTAAAGAAAGACGCGGCCGAACGCGCGCTTTATGACAAGGCCGGATACGAGGCGGACTATCGACGCTCCATCGACGATCCGGAAGGCTTCTGGAAGAATGCGGCGGCGCGAATCGACTGGCATAGCGCGCCGACGAAAATCAAGGACGTATCCTTCAACAAGGATGATTTCCGTATTCGATGGTTCGAAGACGGTGCGCTGAACGCCGCGTATAATTGCATAGACCGGCACCTTCCCGACCGCGAGAACGATGTTGCGATCGTTTGGGAGGGCGACGAGCCGGGCGATGACCGGCGCGTCACCTATGGCGAGCTTTACGAGGAGGTGTGCCGGATGGCGAACCTCTTGAAAGCGCGCAATGTAAAACGCGGCGACCGCGTCATCATCTACATGCCGATGATTCCGGAAGCGGCTTTCGCGATGCTCGCCTGCGCACGCATCGGCGCCATTCACTCTGTCGTTTTCGGCGGCTTTTCGCCGGACAGCCTGGCGAGCCGGATCAACGACTGCACGCCGGCGGCGATCATCACCGCCGACGAAGGCGTAAGGGCGGGCAGGAAAATTCCGCTCAAGCGCAATGTCGATGCGGCGCTCGCCAAAACGGACGGCGTTCGTTTCGTGCTGGTCGTCAAGCGGACCGGCGGCGAAATCGAATTCAGGAAGGGACGCGATCTTTGGTGGCATGAATCGCGCGACGATGTTGCGCCCGATTGCCCGGTCGAGGTCATGAATGCGGAAGACCCGCTATTCATCCTCTACACCTCCGGCTCGACCGGTAAACCGAAAGGCGTTCTTCATACGACCGGAGGCTATCTCACCTTCGCCGCGTTTACGCATGAAGTCGTGTTCGACTATCGGCCCGGCGAAGTCTACTGGTGCACCGCCGATGTGGGCTGGGTCACCGGACACACCTATATCGTCTACGGCCCGCTCGCGAACGGCGCGACGACCTTGATGTTCGAGGGCGTGCCAACCTATCCCGACGTGTCGCGCTTCTGGCGCGTTTGTGAAAAACACAAGGTCAACATCTTTTACACCGCGCCGACGGCTCTGCGTTCGCTGATGCGCGAGGGCGCAGCGCCCGTGGAAGCGGCGGACCTTTCATCGGTCCGCCTGCTCGGCACAGTCGGCGAACCGATCAATCCCGAAGCCTGGCTCTGGTATTATCGCGTCGTCGGCAAAGAGCGTTGCCCTATCGTCGATACTTGGTGGCAGACGGAAACCGGCGGCGTCCTTATCTCCCCCCTTCCCGGCGCGACGGATTTGAAACCGGGTTCGGCGACTAAGCCGATGTTCGGCGTCGCGCCCGCACTCGTTGACGCAGACGGAAAAATTCTCGAAGGCGCAACGAGCGGCAATCTCGTCATACTTGATTCATGGCCGGGCCAGATGCGCACGGTCTATGGCGACCATCAGCGGTTTATCGAAACCTATTTTTCGACCTATCCCGGCATGTATTTTACCGGCGACGGCGCAAAGCGCGATGAAGACGGATATTGGTGGATCACCGGGCGCGTTGACGACGTCCTGAACGTTTCCGGCCACCGCATTGGCACGGCGGAAGTTGAAAGCGCGCTTGTCGCCCATCCCGAAGTCGCCGAAGCCGCGGTTGTCGGCTTCCCGCACGACGTCAAGGGACAAGGCATTTATTGCTACGTCACGCTGATGCAAGGCGCCGCGCCTTCGGACGAACTCACGAACGAACTGGTCGGCTACGTCCGAAATGAAATCGGCGCCATCGCCAAACCTGACGTCATCCAGTTCGCGCCCGGCCTGCCGAAAACGCGCTCTGGAAAAATCATGCGCCGCATCCTGAGAAAAATCGCCGAAAACGATTTTACCAATCTCGGCGATATCTCGACGCTCGCCGATCCCGGCGTCGTCGATGACCTGGTGAAGAACCGGCGAAACGGCGGTTAATCGCACCGCCGCTCTCACATTTGTGAACCGGACCTCAAGGCCTCGCGCGCGCGGGGCCTTTTTTATTTCACGCCGGCCGGTGTCATATTTTCCGTGCTGCGGCGTCTAACAGGGTGAAACAGGAAATATCCGTGGCTCTTTTCGCTCGCAACTACGAAGAAATGGATGATCGCGCGCTCGCAGCCTGCGCGGCGAGGCGCGATCCAGCCGCTATCCGGCTCATCACAACGCGCAATAACCAGCGCCTGTTTCGAACCGCCTGGAGCGTTGCGCGCCAACACGCCGACGCCGAGGAAATCGTGCAGGAAGCCTATCTGAAAGCTTTTCAGTCGATCGGTCAGTTCGCCGGCGATTCAAGCCTTTCGACCTGGCTTACACGCATTACACTCAATACCGCGCTCGACCGCAAACGCGCATCCGCGCGCCGGCGCGCCGAACTTATTTCCAATGATGTCGCCATGTTAGACGAGTATCGCAGCCGCATGAGCGGCGCCGGAGCCGGCACGCCGGAATCGGCACTGATGAATTCCGAACTCTCCGCGCTCCTGAAAGCAGCCGTCGCCGGACTTCCCGACGGGCTGCGCTCCGTCTTCGTGCTGCGCGAGATCGAGGGGATGTCGTCGCGCGAGACTTCGGCGGTTCTCGGCGTCGCGGAAGCGCTGGTCAATACGAGATTGATGCGCGCACGGAAAAAATTGCGCGACGCGCTGGCGCCGAATCTCAAAGCGGCGCTCGCCGAAACGCTGACATTTGCGGGCGCCGACTGCGAGCGCATGACGGCCGCCATAATTGAACGCTTTTTAGACACCTCCGCCAGCTCAAAGGAAAAATGACATGACCTTCGACCTAACGCATCACCGATCCCGCCGCAGCATCCTTGGCGGCGCCGGGAAAACCCTGTCGCTTACCGGCCTCGCCCTCGTCGCAGGCGGCGTCTCGCCCGCATTCGCGGCGAAAGACGACGCGATTTCACAGGATGTCCAGATATTGAACGCCGCAATCGCGCTCGAACATGAAGGGATCGCCGCTTATCAGATTGCGGCGACAAGCGGACTGCTGGAACCGGGCGTTGTCGAAATCGGGCTGACGTTTCAAGGCCATCACAAAGGCCACCGCGACGCTTTGGTCAAGGCCGTTCGCGATCTCGGCGGAAATCCAGTCGCAGAAAAAGCGCTGGATGAATACGCGCAGGCGCTCGGCGCCGCCACCCTGAAATCGCAAAGCGATGTATTGAAGCTGGCGCTGAAACTCGAACGCGGCGCAGCGAACGCCTATCTCGGCCTAATTCCCTCACTCGGTCCGGACTACCATCAAATAGCCGCGCGAATGGCCGGCGACGAGGCGTTCCACGCGGCGATACTCGGCAACGCGCTCGGCGAGCCGATCCCGAAATCAGCGCTCATCTTCGGATAAGGCCCGCCAGACCTTCACCGCGAACCAATCGGAAAATCATCATGCGAATTGACGTCGCAGCGTGCGCCGTTTCCGCCTTCATCGTTTTCGGCGCGTCCGCGTCGATGGCTGTTGTCGATGACGGCGAGCCGCGCGCAGCCGCGGCGTCAGAGGGGGGCGGCGCAGACGCCGCCTCCCTTATCGAACGCGGCGCGAAATTATATGTACGAAAATGCGGCGCATGCCATTCTCCGGACGCCAATCGCATCGGGCCGCGCCATGAAGGCGTTTACGGACGCAAATCGGGAAGCGTTCCGGATTTTCGTTACACCAAAGCGCTCGGCGCGCTTGATATCGTCTGGGATGAAGAAACGCTTGATGAATGGTTGACCAATCCGTCGGCCATGGCGCCTGGAACCGCGATGGGATTTCGCGTCACCGACGCCGAGGAGCGCAAAGCGATCATTGCTTACCTGAAAACGCTGTAGTCGTTTGCGCGGGCGCGATAATGAAGATCCTTCATCGCATAAGCGCGTTGTTGATCCTCTTGTTCATAATTGCGCATGTCGCAAACCATGTCTCCGCCGTTTTCGGCGTTGAAACCTACCAGGCTTTCGCCGCCACGCTCCGCAAGGTCTATCGCAGCGAGATCGGGGAGCCGTTGCTAATCGCGTTATTGGGCGTTCAACTGATCAGCGGCGCGGCGCTTGCTCTTGCATCTTCCAAACGCGAAGGACCAAGGCCGCTTTTATCGGCCGTCGAATTGATCGCGGCGGGGCTGTTCGCCGCCTTTATTCTTATTCATCTTACAGCGATTGCTATGACGCGCTATTATTTCGGCGTCCAGACGGATTTCTTCTGGATCGCTGAGCTGTTCAGACCCGGACCGTTGAGAGCGTACATTGTCGCATTTCATTTTATCGGCATCGTCGCGGTCATGACGCATGTCGGCGTCGGCGCCTATTATTTCTGCCGGTCGCTCGGCGCGCCGGCGTTCGGTCGGCGCCTTGGATACCTGTTCGCGATTTCGGGGGTTCTTTCGGCCGCCGTCGCCGTCGCCGCCTATAGCGGCGCGTTTTTCAATACCGGCGTTTAGCGCGCCCGGCCTATTCGCGCGCCGCTTCGATTATGTCCCGCGCGCCGCTTTCAAGCAGCTTGAGACCTACATATCGGCCAAGCTCGCGCGGGCGGTCTATAGCGCCTTCCGCGTCGATTTCGATCAGCGTCGCGCCGTCAAGGCTGATGACTGCACCCTTGAGCGCGAGGCGTGAAACCGTAACGCGCGCATGACCGGCGATGGGCGCGTTGCAATGCCCGTTCAAGACCCAGAGCATTTCGCGCTCCGCCAATGCGGCGGCGCGCGTTTCCGCATCGTCGATCGCAGAAAGACGCTCGCGCGTTTTCCACGCGCCAGACGGGCATTCGACAGCGACAATCCCCTGCCCGACGCAGGGAAGCATCTCCTCCACCGACAGGATTCGCGATATGCGTTCCGCGCGCGCAATACGCTCAAGTCCCGTCGCCGCCATCACCAGCGCGTCCGCCGGCCCGACCGTTCCGCCGCCCGGCAGTTTTTGCGGCGTCGCATTGTCAAGTTTTTCAAGGCGCGTGTCGGCTGCACCGCGGAAATGGATGATTTCCGCCTTTGGATAAAGACGCTTCAGATAAGCCGCACGGCGAACCGAATTGGTGCCGATCTTCTTTCCGGCGAGGCGTTCCCCGTCTATCGCGTCGACGCCGACGCCGGCCGGCAGAACAAGCGCATCTTCCGCCCTTTCGCGTTTCAGATAGGCGGCGATGACAAGGCCGGGCGTTTCCTCATCTCCCGGCATATCCTTCAGCGAATGCATTGCGCAATCGAGCTCGCCGGCCATCATCGCAGCGCGCAATTCGGCGACGAACGCCCCGCCCTTGCCGCCATGACGGTCGAGTTTCGAAGTCTGGTCGCGGTCGCCCGAAGGCGTGAACCTGACCGCTTCAGCGCTGAGGCCTGGATGCGCGGCGTCAAGTCTGCGCACGACCTCCGCGGTCTGCGCCAGCGCCATTTTCGAGCCTCTCGTTCCGATCTTCATAGCGCCGCTTCTAGTCGGTTTTCGCCGCCGAAGGGAAGGCGCCGAGAACGCTTGCGGGGGGCGCCCGCATGGCTGCAAGATGGCGCTGGCGAAAAAAAGGCGCAGTTATGGCCTCCAAATTTCTTGTCAAAGCCGCTGCGGGCGCGATTTTGTTCGGTTCCGCAGCCGCTCAGGCCTATCCCGACAAGCTGCTCTGGGGCGACACCCACCTTCATACGAACCTGTCCCCGGACGCATATTTCCTCCAGAATCATTCGGTAGACGCGGCGACTTCCTATCGTTTCGCAATGGGCGAGCCGGTCATCAACGCCTATTCGCGCGCGCGCGTTCAACTGAACACGCCGCTCGATTTCCTCGCCGTCAGCGACCATGCCGAAATGCTTGGCGTTCCCTATAATCTGTTCACGCTCGAAAACCGCCGCCTTTCGCGGACGCGCCTCGGCAAGCGGCTCGTCGATCTTTATGAATCGGGCCGCGCGGAGGAGGCGTTCGGCGTATTCCTGCTTGGAATAAACTCGGCGGAAATGCGCGATGAGGAACGTCCGCTGAAGATCGGCGCACTGACCGCGCTGCGCTGGCGATTTCAGGATCTCGTCAAGGCGCCCGACCTGCAATCGCGCGTGCAGCGCTGGGTGTTTTCTGACCCTACGCTGTTCGACGATCTCGCAGACGAAAGCGTCGTTAAATCGGCATGGGCGAGCAACATGGACGCGGCGGAAAAATATTACCGCCCCGGCGAATTCACGACCTTTGTCGCATGGGAATATTCCTCGACGCCGAAAGGCGCCAATCTTCATCGCATCGTGCTCTCGCCGATGTCGCCGGAAAAAGCGAAGTCGATTACTCCCTATTCGGCGCGCGAAAGCGGTAATCCGGAAAATCTCTGGCGCTGGCTTGAAGTGAGGAAAGACGAACTCGGCGAGGATTTCCTCGCGATACCGCACAATTCGAACATTTCGAACGGCATGATGTTCGCCAGGGTCGATTTCGAAGGACGCCCGATTACGGCGGAATACGCGCGCCTGCGCGCCGCGTGGGAGCCGCTCGCCGAAGTGACCCAGATTAAAGGCACATCCGAAACGCATCCCCTGCTTTCGCCGAATGACGAATTCGCGGCGTTCGAATTTTTCAAGGCCAAGATCGACGCGCGCGAAGGCGTCGATACGACGCCGCCCGTGACCGAGGCCGACTATGTCCGCAGCGCTTTGAAAACCGGCCTTGAGCTGGAGGAAATGCTTGGCGTCAATCCGTACAAACTCGGCATGATCGGCTCGACGGATTCGCATAGCGGCCTTTCGTCAACCGAGGAAAACAACTTCATGGGCAAATTCGCCTATGATTCCGTGCCGGAAATGAAATCCTACAAGCTGGGCGGCATCGTATCCGGCTGGGATATGTCGGCGTCGGGTCTCGCCGGCGTATGGGCGCGCGAGAACACGCGCGAGGAAATATTCGCGGCGATGCAACGGCGGGAAGTTTACGGGACGACGGGACCACGCATCGCTGTGCGTTTTTTCGGCGGTTTCGACTTTGAAGCGGGCGACGCGGACGCGGCGGATATCGCCGCGATCGGCTATGCCAAGGGCGTTCCGATGGGCGGCGATCTCACCAGCGCGCCCCGCGCACCCTCCTTTCTCATCCGCGCGACGAAAGATCCAAAGGACGGCAATCTCGACCGCATACAGATCGTAAAAGGATGGCTCGGCCGCGACGGCAAGGCGCAGGAAAAGGTTTTCGACATCGCCTGGTCGGCGGGGCGCGCGGTCGACGGCGACGGCAAGCCGGAATCCGTCGGCGATACCGTCGATCTTTCCTCGGCCTCCTACACGAATTCCGTAGGCGCCGCCGAGTTGTCGGCCGTCTGGACAGATCCGGAATTCGACGAGAATGCGCGCGCGTTCTACTACGTTCGCGTCCTCCAGATTCCGACGCCCCGAAACTCGCTTTACGATTCAATCGCGCTGCAACAGCCGCCGCCGGAAGGGTATCCCGCAACGATCCAGGAGCGCGCCTATACTTCGCCGATCTGGTATTCGCCCGCGAAAGGTTGAGCATTGCGCGAGCTGCTGAAGGACCCGCTTGTCCATTTTCTAGGCGCCGGGCTCGCCTTGTTTGCGCTTGCGAGCCTCGTGAAACCGGCCGAAGCGGATGAGAAAACCATTGCGGTCGATCGCACGGCGCTGCTTGAATTCATTCAATACCGGTCAAAGGCGTTCGAGCCGGCGACGGCCGCGAAAATTCTCGACTCCATGAACACCGCAGAACGCAAGGTGCTGATCGATGATTTCGTCCGCGAAGAAGCGCTCGCACGCGAGGCGCAATCGATGGGGCTTGAGGCGAATGATTATGTCATCAAGCAGCGCATGGTGCGCAAGGCTGAATTCCTGGTCGAGGCGACAGCCGCTCCCTCTGAGCCGAGCGAAGACGCGATCAGGAATTTTTACGAAGCCAACCATTCGCGATACGCCCTGCCGGCGTCTGCGACATTGACGCATGTTTTCATATCGACGGAACACAGGGACCGCAACGCGGCGCGCGCGCAAGCGCGTTCAATTCTCGAAACGCTCCGCGCTTCGAACGCCGGCTTTAACGATGCGACGGGTTACGGCGAGCGCTTTATTTTTCATAAAAATTACGTCGAGCGCACGGACGATTATATTACAAGCCAGCTTGGCCCTGAAATTGGCGAGGCCGTATTCGGCGCCGGCGCGCCGCTTGGCGAATGGACCGGCCCCTACCCGTCGCAATATGGCGAACACCTCGTCTTCATTGCATCGCGCCAGGCCGCGCGGGCGCCCGCGCTCGATGAGATCCGCGACATCGTATCGGCCGACCTGAAAGAGGAATTGCGCGCCGCCGCTATCGGCGCGGCTATCGACGAGATCGTCGCCGGCTACAAGGTGGAAAACCGTTTCTCGGGCGGCCGGTGACATGCGGCGCGCGTTAATCTCGCTGGCGTTCTTCGCCGCATTACCGACCGCAGCCGACGCGCACGATTCGCGTCCCTTATTCGTGGAAATGAGCGAGCTGGCCGGCTCGCGGGTCAAGATGGAATGGACGGCGCCGCCAAGCGTTGACCGCGCCAACATACCGGTTCTCGCGCTCGGCGCGCCATGCGCGGAACTTGCGCGTTCCTCATCCGGGCGAGCGCGACAGACAGCGATGTATGATTGTGAGCTTGCCGGCGCCGAGCTCGCGATTGAATGGCCGGTTTTCAATCCGTCGATTTCGACACTGGTTCGCGTCAACTTTGCAGATGGCGAGACACGCACCGAAATCCTCGATCCGTCGAAAAATTCCTGGCGCGCACCGGCGCCGGAAAGTTTCGCCGGCGTTTCGGAAAGCTATTTCAGGCTCGGCGTCAGCCACATATTCGGGGGGATCGACCATCTTCTTTTCCTCGCCGGCCTGCTCGCAATCGCCGGAACGCCGCGCCGAACGCTTGTCACCGTCACCGGGTTCACGCTCGCCCACTCCCTGACGCTTGCTCTCGTCGCACTCGGGATATTGCGCGTTTCGATCGCCGCGACCGAGGCTGTCATCGCCTTGTCGATCGTGTTCCTTGCTACCGAGATCGCGCGCGCAGACAAATCGACCTTGACCTGGCGGCGCCCCGTCCTGGTCGCCAGCGCCTTCGGCCTTGCGCACGGCGCCGGTTTCGCCGCCGCGCTAGGGGAAATCGGACTTCCAAAAACGGAAACCCTCGCCGCATTGCTGTTTTTCAATATGGGCGTAGAGGCAGGCCAGGTCGCTGCGATCGCATGCGCTTTCACGGCCGTCATGCTCGCGCGCCGCGCCGCGGCGCTGTCGCCGGCGAAAATCGGGTCGGCGACCGTTCAGCGCATCGCCTCCTACGGCCTTGGAATAATCGCCGGTTACTGGTTTATCGAACGCATCGCCGTTTTGTTCGCCATCTGATTATTCGGCCGGCGCAACACCCGCCGCACTCCATCCGCGCCGCCATATTCGCCAGACCTTTCCGGAATTATCCTTGATATCCTTGCCTATGAGATACAGGCACGGGCTGAGGATGAGCGTCACCGGCATGCAGAAAAGGACGCCGAACGCGAGAGACAGTGCCATCGGCTTCAGGAACTGCGCAATTGCGGCCTGCTCGAAAATCATAGGCGCAAGGCCGATGAACTCCGTCACCGAAGTCAGGAATATCTGGCGGAAACGCGATACGCCCGCGTCGAGCGCAGCCGCATAGGCGCCTTCGCCGTTTTCCCGAAACTGGTTCATCTTGTCGATAAGAACGACATTGTCATTCACGACGACGCCCATCGCGGCTATTGCGCCGAGATAGGAAAAAAGGCCGAAAGCGGAGCCGAACGCGCCATGACCGATAATGGCGCCGACAAGCGCAAACGGGATCGCCGACATGATAAGAACCGGCTGCATGTATGAGCGAAAGACAATCGCCAGCAAGGCGTACATGCCGAAAAACGCGAAGGTCAAAAGGCGGAATATCTCCGCCATGAATTCCTGCTGGAACTCCGCCTCGCCAAGATCGCGCCGCGATACAGTCGGAAAGCGCGCATCAAATTGCGGGAAGTAATTTTCCTCCAGATCGCGCATGACATCCGCGCGCGCTTCGCGGTCGGCTTCGGCCTCCACCATGATGGAACGCTGACGCTGCCGGCGGTCAAGTCCAGTCACGCCTTCCTCAAACTTCAACTCCGCGACTGCGGAAAGTGGAATTTCCCTGCCGTCGCCCGTGCGTACGCGAAAATCCTCAAGCGAAGACAACGAGCGGCGCGCATCCTGCGGGTAGCGCACATAAACGCGAACATCGTCGCCATCGCGCGGCAAGCGCTGCGCCTCCTCGCCGAAATACGCCTGGCGCACTTGATTTGAGAGCGCGGCGAGCGAAACGCCGAGACGTTCCGCACCGGGTTTAAGCTCAAGGCGCAGTTCTTCATTCGCCGCCTCCTCGCTGTCGCGCACGCTCCTGACAGTCGAATAGGTTAAGAGTTTCGCCTTCAATTCCTCTACTGCGGCTGAAAGGTCTTCCTGATTCTCGCCGATGACGGCGATCTGGATCGCTGGACCGTTATTGTTTCCCGACAGATCAAAGCTGATGCGCTCTGCGTCCGGCACATCGCCGAGAAGCTCATTGGCGCGTTCGGCGATCTTTTTCGAGCGCATGTCGCGGCTTTCGGGCGGCGTAAGTGCGACCCAGGCGCGAACCATGTTCTCATCCACCGTCATCGCCCAGCTTCTCACGACGCCGTTCGAACTCCTGTCCGTATTCGGATCATGAACGGCGAGATCGGCCGTTTCTGTTTCGAGCGCGCGGCGCGCGGCATTAAGCTGTTCGGCCACTTCACGCATCCGCGCGAACGGCGTCGATTGCGGCAGCTCGATAGAGACCTGCATGAAATCGCCTTCAACTTCCGGCATGAAGGTCTGCTTTATGCGGCCGCTCGCCATATAGCCGATAGTGAGAAGGAAAACGGACGCGAACGCAGCGAGCGTGAGATAACGATGATTTATCGCCGCACGAAGCACCGGCTTGTGGACTTTCTCTGCGACCCACAACACTGAATTCGCACATTTGCGCTGAAACGCCATCATTCGCCCGACAAGGCTTTTCGACGATTTGACCGGCTCGACATGGGCGAGATGCGCGGGAAGAATCAGCAGGGATTCGACGAGCGAAAAAGCCAGCGTCGACATGACGACAATCGAAATTGCGCGCGTGAACTGGCGCGCATCTCCCGAAATAAGCATCCACGGCGAAAACGCCATCATGGTGACAAGGACCGAGGCGATCAGCGGCTTCAGGACAAGCTGCGTTGCAAGAATTGACGTTTCGACGCCGCCTTTTCCGCGCCTTTCCGCCTGCTCGTAAACGGACTCGCCGACAATGATCGCATCATCGACCATGATGCCGAGAACAAGCAGAAAGCCGAACACCGACATGAAGTTGAGCGACACGCCGGCATAGGGAAGAATGAAGAACGCACCCGCAAAAGCGGTCATAACGCCCGCCGTCGCCCAGAACGCGACCTTCGGGTGCAGGGAAAACATCAAAAGGACGAAAATCAGGAAAAAGCCCTGCGCCGCGTTCGAAAACAGAATGCGGGTCAGCGTGCCGAAATCTTCGGCCTCGTCGTAGAATAGCCGGATGCCGACGCCGTCCGGCAACTCCGCTTCGAGGTCGGCGACGACTTTTTTAACTTCCCCGGACGTGCGCCAGATATTGAACCGGTCCGCCGTCTGAACGGAGACGAGGATTGAAGGATCGTCATCGAGACGATTATAGATATTCCGGTCTTCAAATCCGTCTATGACCGTTGCGACATCGCGCACGCGCACGACGCCGCCATCCGCCGTTTCGCGCACGACGATCGCGCCGAAATCGAAAGAAGTGTCGGCGAGATTGCGTGCGCGCAACTGAAAATCACCGTCGCCGGTCCGAACGCGCCCGGAGGACACGTTCAGCGAAGTCCTTTGCACGGCGCGCGAAACATCTTCGAAGGTTAGGCCGAAGCGCCGCAACGCCTCTTCCGAGACTTCGATTGAAACCTCCGGCGATCGTGCGCCGACGACGATCGTATTGGCGCCGCCGTCGACGAGCGCCAGCCGGTCGCGCAGCGTCATCGCCGCCGCGCGCAGCGTTTTTTCCGGCGCATCGCCATGCACAGACATGATGATCGACCAGTTTCGCTGAACTTCGCGGCGAACCTGCGGCGGCTCCATGCCGGGCGGCAGGGTGGAGATGGCGTCGACGCGCGTTTTTACTTCGCTAGTCAGCGCATTGACGTCCGTTCCCGGCATCGCGAAAATATTGACCCAGCCGGAGCCTTCGCTGGCGCGGCTCCGGACCCAGTCGACGCCATCGAGATCGGCCGTCGCCTCCTCTATTCGGACGATGACCTGCGATTCCATATCTTCGGGTGAGGCGCCCGGCCAGGCGACGTTTATCGAGACGACATCGCCGCGCCCGGCGGGCCAGAATTCCTTTTCCATGACGGAATAGGACAAAAGTCCGCACACGACGCAGGCGAGCATCATCAAATTGCCGGCCACGGGATTGCGCGCCCACCAGGCGACAATAGCGTTCATCATCGCCCCCTCCTACCGGTTTGCGGGCGCATCGGCGTCGGCGACCAGTTCCGCCTTCGCCGCGCGGGCGTTGATATCGCGCACCTTCATGCCGTCGCGCGGGCTCGGCAGGAATGAGGCGACGACCTTTTCCCCCGCGCCGACGCCGGAACGAAAATATAGCGTTTCCGCGTCCGCCATCGCGAACGCAACCTCGCGCGCCTTGATCGCGCCGTCCGCATCGACGACATAAACATACTGGTTCTTCTTAAGCGCCGCGCGTGGAATCGCGACCAGCCGCTCACTTGTCCGACTGGCGATTGCAACATTGACGAATAGTCCAGGCGCCAGCGGCGCAGGCTGCGCGGCGCCGAACGGATCGGCGACTTCGACAAGCGCATAGATAAGGCGCGTTTGGGGATCGACGGACGCCTCAACGCGCGCCAGCCGGCCCGTCCATTCGCGTTGCGCGCCGGAAACGATCGCGGTCACGCGCGCACGCGGCGCCGTTTTGGCGTCATCCGCCGCAAATCCCGGCGACAGGCCCAGAATGGAAAGGTCCGCATCGGTCAGCGCAATTCGCACCTGCGCGACATCGACCGCAAAGATCGTTGCGAGCGCGGCGCCTGGGGAAACGAAATCGCCGACATTGCCTTTGCGCGTCATGACGCGCCCGTCGAACGGCGCCTTAAGTTTCGTCCGCTCAAGGGCGAGTTCGCTTTCGCGCACGCCCGCTTCGGCGGTTTTCAGTTCGGCAAGCGCCGCATTCACCTGCGGTTTTTGGAGCGTGAGGTCGGACGGATCGCCGCTTAACCCCAGATCCTTCCAGTCCTTTTCGGCGAGCGCGGCTTCCGAACGCGCGCGGGCGAGCGCTTCTTTTGCACGCGCGACCTGGCTGCGGCTGCGATCGACCGCAAGCTCGTATTCGGCCGGGTCTATGCGCGCGAGAACGTCGCCTTTTTTGAACAGCGCGCCGGGTTCGAGCGCAGGTGAAATTTCGATGATCTGGCCGGCGACCTGCGCGGCGATTTCCGCCTCGTTTTTGGGTTTCACCTGCCCCTGCGTCGTGACGCGCATAGTCGTTTCTTCCGATCGCGCCGTCGCGATCTCGACCGCGACCGGCAGGGTTTCGGTATTGTTTTTTTCCGGTTTCGGCGCCGTCGCCATCATAGTCATGACGCCGAAAACTGCGCCGGCCATGACGAGGAGCGGCGCGGCGAAAACGACAGCGCGCCGGATGAGGTTGCGCGCACTGCGCATGCGTGACGCATTTGATCTTGTATCGCCGGCCCTTATGTCCACTGGGCCCTCTCTTTCTGCGCTGGCTGTTTTTCTGAATCGGTATTTGTTTGCGCATTGCAGAGCGTAATCGCGTTATATTGCGATACAATGCGGCAAGCGCCTGATTTCGCTGGACTGTTCGACGCCTGCGACAAGGCGAAAGGCGGGTGCGAGGCGCGCGTCGCCGAAATGATCGCACTACGCGACGAGCCGCAAAAAAGCGCCGCCTCAAGCCCTTCGGCGAGGCGGCGCGTTCCCGTCTCCCTGAGGATCGGGAAAGTGCGCGGTCTTGTTTTCTATCTGCCGCGCATTCCGGAAAGCCCGGAGATCATTGTCAGCAATCCGCCGCCGCCGGCGAGATAGGCGCCCCACTGAATGCCGCCGATCCCTTCATCCGATCCGAGCGAGGTCAGGATGTAAAAACCGATGCCTGCGATCACGATAACGCCGGCGAGCATAGTGATCGCGCTGGTTATGCGGCCGACAACCGGAAGAAGTCCGATGAAACCGAGCGCCGCCGCAACTGCGGAAACGAAAGCGGCGGCGAAAACCGCAAGTCCTTTCGTACCGCCCTGCGGCGCGCAATCGCCTGACACTGAATACTCGCCGCCCATCCAGCAATTGATCGTGTCACCGACATAATCCATGCCGGTTACGGTGTTCGTCTTTGTTATGCCGCCGACTTCGGTCGGCTCGGCGCCGAAAATCGGCGCGAAGAGAAGCGTCGCGATAATGGCGAGCGGAAGAAGAATTCGGACCATTTCGGACCCCCGTTGACCCCGTTGAACCCTGATTGCACTCTAACGCGATGCGTCCCGAAATGAAGCGGCTACAGGGTCACACCGTCCGCCTATTTTCTTGCCGCAACGCAACATAACCACCGGGCGCCGAAGAGATAACCAAATGAAACGCAACACTTTCCGTATGGCGGCGGCGCAGGCCGCGCCGGTGCTTTTCGACAAGGACGCCTCGACGGAAAAAGCCTGCAAGCTGATCGCCGCAGCGGCTAAGGGCGGCGCGGATATCGTCGCTTTCGGCGAAACCTGGCTTCCGGGATATCCCTTCTGGGTGGAAGGCGGCGTGCAGGATCTCACCTGGGAGGCGAGCGCGGACTATCTCGAAAACGCGGTGCTTATCGGCGGTCCGCACACGCAGGCCCTGTGCGATGCGGCGCGCGAAGGCGGGATCGACGTTGTCATCGGTATCGCGGAAAAAGATGCAAACAGCGAAGGCGCGGCCTATTGCACCGCGCTGACGATCGGGCGCGAAGGCGAAATTCTGGGCCGCCACCGCAAGCTAAAACCCACCCACGCCGAGCGCATCATCTGGGCTGACGGCGACGCCGTCGGACTTAAAACCCATCAACGCGACTATGCGAAGATCAGCGCGCTCAATTGCTGGGAACATCAGATGATGCTTCCAGGATACGCACTCGCCGCGCAGGGCGCGCAGGTTCACGCCGCGCTCTGGCCCGGCTGGGAGAAAATTCCGCGCAAGGAAGAGTATTGCTGGGCGCGCCAACACCTTCTCTCACGTGCGTTCGCCAGCCAGGCCGCAGCCTATGTCATCTGCGCGGCGGGGCTGCGCCTTGAAAAACACATTCCCGATCGCTGGAAACCGCTCGGCGTGTGGGAGCATACGGGACAATCCGCGATATTCGACCCGCGTGGAGAAATCATCGCCGGTCCCGTCGAAGGCGAAGAAATAATTTTCGCCGACGGATCGCTCGATATCGTGCGCGCGGCGAAATCCGCCTGCGATATAGCAGGACATTATTCGCGGCCGGATATATTCCGCCTTCACGTCGATGATGGCGAGCGTAATCCGGCGGAATTTTCCAGCAAGCGCCCACGACAAAACAAAGTTGATTGATCGAACGGGGAGAACAATCGGAAAATTCAAGGCGCCGGCGAATTCCGGATCAACTCGTCGATCGCCGCATCGAGGCGGGAAAGTTGCGCCGGCCATTGATATTCGGCGAGAACGCGCGAACGCGCCGCCTCCCCGATTGCGCGCGCGGCGTCCACATCATTGAGCAGACGGATTATTTCTGCGGCGAAGGACTGCGGCGCGGCGGCGGCGATCGCTTCGGACCCGATCTGCGCGTTGATCCCTTCAAGGCCGGCGGGCGTCGATATGACGGGCTTTCCCATCGCCATCGCTTCGAGAACCTTGTTTTGTACGCCGCGCGCAATCCGCATCGGCGCGATGACGAGCGCAGCGCCTTCGAGGAATGGACGAACATCATCAACGCGCCCCGTTACTTCGATCCCGTCGACCCCGTTAAAAGCGCGAACGGCCCGCGCCGGGTCGGCGCCGACGACGGCAAGGCGCGCATCAGATATTGAGGCCCTCACCTCCGGCCAGATCTCGCGCGCGAACCAGCGGACGGCGTCGATATTCGCCCAGTAATCCATCGCGCCCGTAAAAACGCAGGAAAACCGTTTTTCCGCCGCTGGAACGACGCCGGGCGCGAAGTGAACGGCGTCGACACCGTTGCAGAACCAGCGCACGCCCTTTTGCACCCCGTCGAGAGCGCCGAGTAGATCGGCCTCGCTTTTGCTGATCGCGAAACTCGCATTCGCCCAGTTAACGATCCTGGCCTCCTCAAGCGCGAGACGGCGCCCTTCGCGCTTGTAAACGGCGCTCATCGGCCATTTTCTGCGCTGCGAATATTCGGCCCATTTCGCGCTGTCGGCGTCGCATAAATCGACCAGGCGCGGCGCATTCGACTGCGCCGCAATATATTGCGCCATCGCCGATGAAAACGCGATCTCCGCCGACAGGCCTATGGCGCGCGCCTTCGCGACCGCAGCGCACATTTTCGGGTCTCGATAGTAGAGCGAAGTCAGCGGCGCGCCGGTAAAAAAAGCCGATACGCTTCGCGCTGCGGCGGCTTTCCTGTTCAGCGGAATAAGCGTGACGGATTCGCAGACGGATTCCAGATAGGCCGTGTGAGCGAGATCGCGCGGATTATCCGCGAATGCGCAAAGATGAACGCGAAATCGCCGCGCAAGGTGATGAATCGTATTGTACGAACGGATCTTGTCGCCCTTGTCCGGGGGACAGGGAACACGATGGGCGAGGTAGAGAATATGGGCGGCGTTCATGCGAAATTGCGCGCCAGCGCCGGACCGATCGTGTTGGCGATCACAAGCGGCGTCCGCTTCCAGAGCGAAACGAACGCGGCGAATTTCGGATTGTTTGGATTAACGTTCGGAAGGCGCGACGCGCGCACCAGCCCAATCCGGCTGTAAACGGGCGACGGCTGAAATCCCCAATAGGTTTTCGTCGCATAATGTGAAGAACCAACCTTGCTGCGCCCGAAATCGAATATGCGCACGCCGCGTTCGACGGCGCGGCGCATCAAATCGTAATAGAGGTAATCATAGGCGCGCAAGGCGCGCGCTTTCTCGTTTGCGCCGACATAATACGGCATGACGCGGTTCGGCCTCCAGAATGTCAGCAAACCTGCAACCGGCGCGCGCCGATACTCGACAATGCTGGTCTCGACCTCATCGCCAAATTCATCTTTCAGCGCAATAAGAAACTTCTTCGGCATCGCCGGCGTGCCGAGATCGCGAAGGGATCGCCGATATATAGAATAAAACTCATCAATCGTCGCATCTGTGCGGATTGCGAACTGGCCTGACGCCTCGATCGCGAGAGCTTTTTTCACTTCCGCGCGGCGGCGCCTCGGAATGAATGACAGGATCTCATCTGCTTCTTTCGGCAATTCCTTCTCGAATGTCGCGTGGGTGTCAGATTTTTCGATGAAACCGGCGCCCGCGCCCGCGCCGCCGCGAAGTTCGACATAATTGACGTTGAGTTCGCGGCCAAGTTCAAGCGCGCGAGCGGCGAGCGCAATCGCCGTTTCCGGATCGCTTGAAAGGACGCCGCCGCCTACAGCGAATGCGGATGAAATCAGCGAGCGTCCAAGCAGCGGCGCTTCGACATATGTCAGCGGAAGCACGCCGCTTATCGCACCGGCGCGGCGCGCGATAAGGTTTTTGTTCGCGTATCCGTACCCGGCCGCAACAGCCGCGCTCCACCGCAAATCATGAAACAGCGTCGCCTGCGGATGCGCGTCCGCGAATGCTCGCCAGGCTTTCGCGTCGCTTTCGCGCGCATATTCGACAATTACGCTCATACTTGCACCTCCGCCGCGCCGACGATACCGAGCGCGCGATCCACACGCCCCCACTGGAAGTCGCCGAGCAGGCGTTCGATCTTGCCCTCCATTTGAGCGAGATTGAGGTAGTGACGAATGCGCGAACGCGCGCTTGCATTCGCGATTCGCGGCTGGTCCGGATCAATCTCCCAGGGGTGAAAATAAAAAATGACGGGACCATCCATCGACTTTGATGCGCGCGAAATCAGAAGGCGCGAAAGGGCGTAAGGCGAGGCGCGAAACCAGCCGCCGCCGGCGGCGCTCATCCGTACGCCCAGTAATTCGGCCGTGGCGACCGGCGCCTCGATCACGCCGTTTATGCGATGCGCGGCGCGCGGCGCATGCGGATCGCCGTAGTGATCATGCGCGATCGGATGGCTGCTCGACGAATAGGCGTAACCGGCATCGCAGAGGGCTTCATAGGCGAAGGGCGCGCGCGCATCGATCGAAAAACCGGCGGCGCGATAACCGCGCACCGCCTCGCCGGAAATGTCCTCAAGTATGCGCTTCGTTTTTTTGACGTCGGCCGAAAACTCGCTTCGCGACTGATTGAACGCTTTCACATGATCATAGCCGTGCGCGGCGATCTCATGACCGCGCGCCGCAATCTCGCGCACCAGACCCGGCGCGCGCTCGGCGATCCAACCGAGCAGGAAGAAAGTCGCCTTTGCGCTGCGACGGTCGAAAAGATCGAGAACGCGCCTTGTCGTTTCCTCGACACGCAGCTCAAATCTGTCCCAGTCGGCGCGCGGGACGACATCGGAAAACGCCCAGACCTGGAAATAGTCTTCAACGTCGACCGACATGGCGAAGGCCGGCGCCCTGGATGCGCGATTTGAAGATTCTTCGGCCATCGGCGCGCTCCGCCCGGCCCTATCGCCAGGCGTTTTGTATTTCGGTCAGCAAGGCTTCGGCGCGATCAAGACTGGCGACAATACGAGAGCGGCGCTTGCTGCGGCGTTTGTCCATGTCCAGCACCTGTTTGCGCAATTTTTCGACGCTTCGGTGCGCGCGCTGCAATTCATCGCGCGTTTCATTGATCGACATAACGACGGATTTTTTCCAGCCCTCGGAAATTTCGGACACGGGCGCGGGCGGCGGCGCGCTTTCACTTTCAAGATCGCCGAGATCCGCACGGGCCTGCGGCGTGTCGATCCGCGCCGCGGCGATCGCATTTGCGACATCGTCAAGCGTCGCCGGCCTCGGCGGCTCAGCGCCTTCCGCCGCATCGCCGCCGCGCATGCGTTTGGCGCGCAACCGGTCGAAAACGTTTTGCGGGGTATTCGCCGGCTGCTCGTCGCTCTGCGTCGTTAAGGACGAAATCGCTTGATCGATTTTCTCCGTCGGGGGCGGCGTCGCGATCGGCGCCGCCGCAGCGCCTTCTTCGGACGCGCTTTCGCGCTCCGCTTTTGCGTCGTCGCGCGCGGCGTTCGCATTTTCGCCTGCGGATTGTTCCTCGCTCAAATCGGAAAGAACGGCGCCGATCGCCGCGGCGTCTATCGTATCGATTTTTTCGACCGAACAATAAAGAAGCGCGCGGTCGCAAAGCCTGTGAATTTTGCGCGGCAGGCCGCCGGTTTCGCCGAAAATCCTGTCATAGGCCTCGGCGGCGATCGCCGGCGCGCCGGTCCAGCCGACCAGTTTGAGCCGATGCTCGATATATTTCTCAGTCTCCTCGCGCGATAGCGGCGTCAAGTGATAAGTCGCAATGACGCGCTGGCGAAGCTGCTCCATATCAGCGCGCGCCATCGTTTCGCGAAAATCCGGCTGCCCGATCAGGAAGACCTGGAAAAGCGGCGTTCCCTCATATTCGAGGTTCGAAAGAATTCGCAGCTCCTCCAGCGTATTAAGCGGAAGGTTCTGCGCTTCATCGACAATCAGCAATACGCGCCGGCCATGATTTAGCTGATCGAACAGGAAATCCTCAAACGCCTCGATTTCGGCGACATCGCTCTCGCCCGCCGGTTCGATCCGGAAGGCGGAGAGAACATGGGAAAGAAGATTTTCGGGCGTCAGGTTCGGCGTCGCCAAAGTCGCCGCGACAACGCTCGATCTGTCGAGCTGGTCGAGCAGACGCCCGATCAGGATCGACTTGCCCGCACCGATTTCCCCGGTGATGACGACAAAGCCCTCGGCCTGGCGCAGTCCATAATGGAGATACGCCATAGCCTTGTTGTGGCTTTTTGAACCAAAAAAGAACTTCGGGTCCGGCGCAAGTCGGAACGGCGATCCCGAAAAACCGAAGAACTCTTCGTACATTAACCTAAAATTCCAGTTGCAGTCCCGCGGTGACTGTATTTTCTCCGTACTCTAGCCCCGGGTTCTGCGAAAATCGTTCCGTGTGCGCGTATTCGCCGAAAGCGCTGACATTTTGGTATACGCGGTAGGAAATACCGATACGCCCGCCGACCGTAGTGTTCGTTCCCTGAAAGCCGGCGACGGCGCCGCATGAAGCCGCCGCATCGAAGCCCGGCGCGGTCGGATCGAGGAAGAACTGTGTCGGATCGGCGAGACAGGCCGTCAGATCAGCTGTTGAATCGGCGCGGCGGTAGAAAACATTCGAATAAGCGGTCATGCGGCGTGACATGGCGCGGCGAATCCCGCCGGTGACGCCGATCGTCTCTATCTGCCGGAAGCCGTAATCGACATCGCGGTAATGCCCGGCCATGGTGAGCGTCGTGCGCCCGAAAACGCCAGCAAGCGACGCATTGACATTATCGGCGACGCCGAGACCGATCTGCTGGACGCCGAAGCGCTGGCGCGCAACGCGGGTCAGCGCGTCGACGATGCCGCTCGCATCGCCGGAACCGCCGGCGCGAAGATTTTCGACGAAGTCGAGGGTGCGGCGCTGCATCGCCTGATACTGCGTCGCGGAAGCGAGGGCGCGCGTCTGGAATGTGCGCGAGGCGTTCGCCGCAAAATGAATACGTTCGGTAACGTCGTAACGGATATAGCCGTTTATCGAATCATTACCGTAGCGGCGCCCGTATTTCAGCAGAATGTCCGTCTTGCGCCCCGGCGTCAGACGAAAACCTGCGTCCCAGAATACGCCGCTCAATTCGTCTTCGGAGATGAAATTCGTCGGCGCGCTCGTATCTACCTCGTCATAGCCGATCGATCCGGCGAGCGCGAAACGGTCGCTCAATCCGAACTGGAAATCACCCTGAAGCGTGCCGCGCTCATATTCGTAATCCTGCAAAAGCTGGGCGCCGTAATCGCGCGTGCGATTGCCGTATGCGGTCAGCGCGACATTAAGGCGGTCGAGCGCGCGTCCGCTGTCATAGGTTGCGACAACTTCCTGCGTACGCGAATTGCGATCGAATATCGTGCGGTTGAGATTGGTCGAATTGCTTTCGATGAAAGCCTGCGCGAAGCGGTACCGCAATTCCACCGCGGACCCGTCGCCGAAGCGGCGGTTAAGATACGGGCTGACCGCGAAATCATGCACGTTTACGCGCTGATTGCGTCCGGCGTTGACGTTGTGCGAAAACCGCGCGTCTTCGCCTGCAAGCTGGCGAGAGGACGACGCGCCGAGATCGACATAGAAAAGATTGTCGGCGATTGTCGCCGTTCCGACCGCGCCGATATCCTGGCTTGCGACGATTTCGGATTGATCGGTGAGATAGGAAACGTCGAGCGTTCCGTCGAAAATGCCCGTGAAACGGTTGTTCGAATAAATCGCGCTGGCGTCCGTCGAGACGCCGGCGGCGAATTCGCCGTCGCGCAATCCGTCCGGCGCAAGCGAAATATTGTCGGTGTAGGTGACGCGCGGACCAACCGCGAGGCCATAGCCAAAATAGCTGTTGCGGAATTTGAGCGGCGCGCCGGGCCCTGAGCCCTGATTCTGGGCGAGCGCCGCCGCATTTCCGATTGCAAGAGCCGCAGCAGTCGCCATAAGCGCGCTTTTCGCCGCACGCGGCAAACGCCGCACCCTCGTCACCCGATCGAACGTCATCGGCTTATCCCCTCTTCCGGGTCTCGTCGGCGAGACCATCCCCGTCATTGCGTTTGTCATAATATTCATAGGCCGCATAGTGCGAACCGCCGGCCGGGACTAGACACCGATTCAGCAAAAGGCTGACATTCGGATTTATATCCAGCAGGTCGTCGAGCGCCGCTGCGACCGCCGGGCGGACCGTCGAATCAGCTTCGACGACAAAAACCACCTCATCGGCGCAGCGCGCAAGGGCCAGCGTCTCCGTCGTCGCCAGCATGGGCGGCGAATCGACGAGAACGATTCCCTCCGGGCAAAGCGCCGATAGGCTCGCAAATA
Source organism: Parvularculaceae bacterium (assembly GCA_020446945.1). GTDB lineage: Bacteria > Pseudomonadota > Alphaproteobacteria > Caulobacterales > Parvularculaceae > Amphiplicatus. Next base: position 16,338 of record JAGRDS010000021.1, on the reverse strand, counting down.
CGCGCCTGGCCTCGATGGAGCCGAACAGGTCGGTCGCATTCGCCGCCGCGCCGCCCTCGCCGATAAAGGTCAGGGGAACGCCGGCCGCCTTGCGGGCGACGGCGGCGAGACTGGTCGCGGGGTCGCGAATGAAATCCGTCAGCCCCTTCCCTTCGCCGAACCCGAAATAGCTGCGAAGGCGCGGCCGCGCCGGATCGCCATCGACGAGAAAAACCGGAATGCGCTCTTCCAGCGCGAGGCTCATCGCAAGATTGACAGCCGCGAAGGACTTTCCCTCTCCCGGCTTTGTCGAGGTGACGAGAACGACATTGCGATTGCGTCCGTCGCCGGCGAGCAATCGCCGGTCGCGGCCGGCGCGGCGCAGGAAACCGAGCCGGCGCAACAGCCGGCGCTTGATCGCGCGCAATTCGAACGCCTGCGCCTCCTCGCGCGCGGCGTCGGTGTAAACGCCTTTCGCGCGCAAGGCGGCGAAATCGATTTCGAATTCCCGAACGCCCTCAAGCGCGACGATTTTCCGGTCGTTCGCCGCCGCATCCGCGCCCGCACCGATCGCCTTGTCGATGAGCCCCATACCCGCTCCTACCTCGCGCCTGCCGCGAGGAACGCCGTTGTCGCGCCGTCGACGGAAACCGCCGGCAGGCGCATGACCTCCCAATAAACGTAGAACGCCGTGACAAGCGCGAGCGCGCCGCCGGCGACAGCAAGGCGCGCAAATTCGCGTTTGCGCGCTTCAACCACCAGATCGGACCTGACCTCGCTCATGGCGCCCAGAACCGGAAGTCCGAATGCGCCTTTCAGTTCTTCCGTTTGCGAGAAGCTTTTGCGCATCCACGTCAAAAGGAATGCTGCGGCGGCGCCGGCGGCGACGGCGCTGACGACGACAAGCGCTATAAGGATGACCCGGAAATTCCGCGCCGCAGGGATAAGCGACGTTTCGGGATGCTCGAAAATCCGGTAGGCGACGCCTTGCGCGCCGGCGCCGAGATTGGCGGTGATCGACAGGCGGTCGCGGCGTTCGATCAGTTCCTCGTAGTTTTTGCGCGTTTGTTCGTAATCGCGCTCTATGCGTTGCAAATCGGCGAGAACCCGCGGCGCCTGACCCATCGTCACCGCCAGCAGGTCGAGATCGGACCGCAGGCGCGTTTGCCGCTCCGTCAGCCCGCCGACGACATCCTGCGCCGCCCTGACTTCTGCGGAAAGGCGCCTGTATTCGGGATCGGACGGACGCGCGTTGGCGCCCGAAACCTGCAACTGGTCGATACGCGCCCTGACGGCCTGAATATCCGGGTAATTTTCCTGATACTGGCTTCTCAGCGCGGCGAGTTCGACCTGCAATTTTTCAAGTTCCGCGCCGGTCGACGTCGATTGCGCCGAACCCAGAAGATTGCGCAGCGTCGCCGCGCGACGCTCGGCGTAAGCGAGATCGTCGGTGACGCGCGAAAGCTCGGCTTCCATCAAATCGCGTCGGCGGTCGTTGCCTTCGACAAGCGCCAGCTCTTCGGCGTGCGCGCGGCGAAAATCGGCGACTTCACGCTCCTTCGTCGTCAGCCGCTCATCAAAGGCCGCGATTTCGGCGTCGAGACGCTTTCGCGCTTCTTCATTTTCGGAAATCGACGCGCCGAGATCCTGTTCAATCAAAAGGTTCAGCGCGGCCTCAACCACATTGCGCGCCAGAACGGGATCTGAATTCTTGTAGTCTATATTGAAATACATCTCCTGCGGGCTGGTGATCGAAATTTCGCCAGCCACCCAGTCGATGAGCTTTTCCATCTGCGCGCGCCGTTCGCGCGGATTTTTCGCCGTCACTTCCTTGTCGATACCGGAGCGGAAAATGATTTCCTCGACATTCGGCCGCGTCAGAAGCTGGAGCTTCATGATCTCGACGCGCTTTTCATAATTCGGGCGCGCAGTGACGCCGTTCATGACGGGATCAAGCACCGATTCCGTCTGGACATAGACGACGGCGCTCGATTCATATTTATCGGGAATGAGCCAAAGCGCGGCGAAACCGGCGAGCGTCACGGCCCAGATTACCGCGATGGCGACCCAGCGCCGTCGCCACAAACCAACGCCGTAACGGATTACGGGCGCGGGAATGTCGGCAAAATCAAAGTTACGCACCATCCCCCGACACCTGTAAACAAGAGGCGCGCCGAATATTGCGGCGCGCCCCGGGGACAATCCCTAGAAGAAGCTTTCCGGGATCAAAATGACGTCGCCCGGCAGCACCGGAACGTTCGCCTGGATTTTTCCTTTGCGAAGGAGATCGTCGAGACGCAGGCGGTAGGATTGGCGATCCTCACCCGTGCCGCGAATAAGGACGGATTTGTTGCCGGCCGCGAATTGCGTCAACCCGCCGACCGCGACCATGACGTCGAGAACGGTCATGCCCGACTGGTAGGGAAGCGCGATCGGCTTTTGCGCTTCGCCGATGACGCGCACCTGCTGGTCGAATGTCGACTGGAAATTCGAGACGATGACTGAAACCTGCGGCGACTTCACATAAGCGCCGAGGGAGCTTTCAAGATCCTTGGCGAGGCGCGTCGGCGTCTTGCCGGCGGCGACCATGTCCTCGACCAGCGGGGTCGAAATGCGCCCGTCCGGACGAACGGTGACTTTCGTCGACAGCTCCGGCGCGCGCCAGACGAAAACTTCAAGCTGGTCGAGCGGGCCGATCAGGTAATCAGGCGACGGCGCAACGGATGCGATCGTCGAATCGGGCGCCGATTCTATCGTGCTGGCGCTTTGCAGGCCGGACGAACAGCCGGCGAGAATAACCGCTGCGGCGGCTGCGAGAATGCGGAAGAACATCGGTTTAACCTCGTTTGTGATCAATCGGATCCTCTCGCGACGGACGAACGCCGCGAATCGCCGCCACACTAGACGTCCAGCAAGTTCTTTGCCATGGCGCGCGCCCCGATTCCCGGGGCGTTATTGATGATTTTTAACCTTGTTTCTGGCGAAATCGGTCTCTGGCGAGCCAGATTCTTCCACAGGCGCAGCCGCGCCGTCCTCATCGCCGCCCTTAGCAGGGGCGTTCGTTTCACCGATCGCTTCGATCGCATCGAGCAGCGATCTGGCTTCTGCGCGGCGTCCGATCGCGGCCATAGCTTCAGTATAGCGGTCGGCGGCGTCGGCGTCGCGCGGATCGGCGATCAGCGATTTTCGAAAGGCGGCGGCGGCGGCCTCGTTCTCCCCGGCGATGAAAAGGGCCGCGCCGAGAATTTTCATGTCGCGCGCGCCGCTTTTCGCGGAAGAGATCATGGCCTCGCGCTCGCCGCGCCCGGCATAGGCGGCCGCTTGCGCATAGGCTTGCGCCGTATCCAGCGTTTTGAAAACAAGCGACGGCTCGGCCAGCGCGAAAGTTTTCGCGGCGAGGCTATAATTTTCATCCCCCGCATAAGCCTGCGCCAGTTCGAGCCGCGCCCCGTCATGATCGGGATGGGCGGTTGAAAACCGGTCGAGCAGCGTGATCGCGCGACGATCGGCGCCGCGGCGGCGCGCAAGTTTCGCGGCGCGAAGGACCGGTCTGAAAAAATCGGGTGCGACGACGCTCGCGCGCACATACATCTCGTCGGCTTTCGCCCACTCGCCCATCGCTTCGAACCCGGCGCCGCCCAGCGTTAACGCGACGGGATCGTTGCCGCCGCCGATATTGGCGTCATTGGGATTGAAACCTTCCGTTTCTCCCGCAGCGAGGGCGGCGGCGAGCGCGACCAGCGCGCGCTCATGTGCGCGCCCTTCCATCAATTCGTCCGGAAGCTCCGCGCCCTCGCCGAGAAGCGCCGCACCGGCGCCTTCGCTTTTCGTTCCCTCCGAAAGGCTCATCAGCGCTGCGAAGGCGGCGTCGGGGTCTTGCTCAAGGCGCAAACGGCGCAACATAGCGAGCGCGGGACGCACTTTCTCCAGCCGCGCGAGAAATTTTTCGGCGTCGTCTTTACGCTTCACATCACGTGCGATCGCACCGGCGAGGTCGAGCGCCATCCAGTTTTTCGGCGCCAGCGCAAGCTCGCGCGCGACGAGCGCCTCGGCCTGCGCGACGTCGCCGGTGCGCCATTTCGCAAGCGCCAGCAGCAAGGCGGCGGACCCGTCATCCGCGCCGATAGACGAAAGGCGCCGCGCCGCACCCTGCCCGTCGCCGCGCCTTAGATCGATCATTGCGGCAAGGCGCGCCCTGGCGCGGTTCGGCCCCTTTTCGCCGGCGCTATTGCTAATTGCGGTCGCAGCCGCGGCGAGGTCGCCCGCGCGAACCAGCCGTTCGGTTTCAATCGCGTTGACGAGGTTTTCGTCGGCCCCGGCTTCGCGCGCGCGACGGCTCGCCGAGATTGCGGTTTCCATATCGTTGGCGTCGAGCGCGACGCGCGCGCGCAGCAGCCACGCTTTCGCGGCCAGCGCGTCGGGACCGCGCAATGCGCGCCGCAAATCCTCCGCAACCGCATCTTCATCCGGCGTCAACGCATAAACCGTCCGGGCGCGGATGAACGAAGCCAGAGGATTGTCGTCTTGTCGGTCCGCCGCCCGCCGCGCATCCTCGAAACGTCGAAGCCGCAACATCGCCTCGGAGCGGTAGGCGAAACGCGCGCCGTCATCGCCGGCGAAAAGCCCGCCTTCGTCGATTTCCCGGACAAGCCGGTCATCAAGGCCGGCGGCGGCGAGCGCATCGGCGTAACGCCTGGCGAGCGCATCCGACTTGTTCTTGCGCCACCTTGCGCCGATCGCGCGCGCCTTCGCCGGGGTCATCTGATCGCGACCCGGCGCGCCGAAACTCACCGTCGCGGAGTTGAATACGGAAACGGCGCTGAGCGCGGCGACGCACGCAACCAGCGCCATGACCGCCCGCTTGATCCAGGACTTTTTCGCGCGCGACAGTTTTCTCTTGCGAAAGTTCATCATCGGCTGCCGACGCCCAGCAGCGCGACCCTGAAGGTCATAAGGACGATCCGGCAATCAAGCGCCAGCGAATAGTTCCTGATATAATACATGTCGAAGACGAGCTTTTCACGCGCGCCCTCAACCGATGCAGTGTAGCAATGCCTGACCTGCGCCCAGCCGGTGACGCCCGGTTTTACGGTGTGCCGTTCGTGATAATTCGCGATCGCCTTTTCAAGGACGCTTACAAATTCCGGCCTTTCGGGTCGCGGCCCGACGAAGCTCATCTCGCCGCGAAGAATATTGATCGCCTGCGGTATCTCGTCGATGCGCGTTCGGCGGATGAAGCGGCCCACCCTGGTGATCCGCTCGTCATGAGCGCTCGCCCATCGCGCGCCGTCGGGTTCGGCGTCGCGCCGCATAGAGCGAAATTTGAAAATATGGAACGGCGCGCCGTTCAGGCCGATGCGTTTCTGGCGATAAAGGATTGGTCCGCGCGAATCGAGACCGATGGCGATCGCCGTGATGAGAAGAACCGGCGCGGTGAAGATCAACAGACAGATCGCCGCGACGATATCGAAAGCGCGCTTGACGCGCGGATCGGCCGGCCGGGATTTTGCCCCTTCATTGTCATTGGCCGCCGGCGCGACGCAGTCATTCGCCGCCGCCAGCCCGCCCGCCGGAGGAAACGGGCGATGCGCCTCTTGCCCGCCCTTGAAAGGCGAGTGAACGCTCGGCACTTCAGACCACCACACAGACATTTGTATCGCTTTGCGACACGCAAGCCCCAAAATCGCGCCAAAACGGCGCCCGTCACCCCCCGCAAGCGAAAATCACGCCTAATGAAATATTAACGCCCCGGGGCGCAGCGGCGCAATCGCCGGGTGCGGAAGCCGGCGATTGGCGCAATTTCAGCGCGCGAATGCTGACATTCGGGCAGGATCAGCCCATTGCGGGTTCAACGCGGCGTTCAACCGAACCCGACCCGATCCGAAAGGCGGTCCGCCGTATGCGGCTTTTGACCGTTACGACATTGTATCCGAACGCGGGCGCGCGCGCGCATGGCGTCTTTGTCGAAAACCGGCTCGACGCCTGGCGGCGGCGTTCCGGCGGCGAAGCGACAGTCATTGCGCCGATCGCGTGGTTTCCGTTTCGCGCCTCCGTTTTCGGGCGATATGCGCGCTACGCAGCCGCGCCCCTGCGCGAGAGCCGGCGCGGCGCCGAGATATTCCATCCGCGCTATTTCCTCGCGCCTAAAATCGGCATGGACTACGCGCCCGCCGCAATCGCGCGCGTTGTCGAACGCCAGGCGCGGGCGCTGATCGCGGAGGGGCGCGAATTCGACCTGATCGATGCGCATTATCTGTATCCGGACGGCGTCGCCGCGGTCCGCGCCGCGCGCGCGCTCGGAAAGCCGGTGATCCTGACGGCGCGCGGCAGCGATGTTACGCTGCTGACGCGATTTCCACGCCAGCATGCGATGATACTCGATGCGATTTTCAAGGCGGACGGCGTTGTCGCCGTCGCCCGGTCGCTGAAAGAGGATCTGGTCGCAATCGGCGCGCCCGCCGAAAAAATCATCGTATTGCGAAACGGCGTCGATCTCGACCTGTTCCGACCATTGGACCGGGCCGCCATTCGGGACCGCATGCGGCTGGAAGGCCGCGTCGCCGCTTTCGTCGGCGGGCTTATCGATCGGAAAGGATGCGACATCGCGATCCGCGCGATCGCGAAACTTGAAAACACCGTGCTGCTAATCGCCGGCGAAGGGCCGGCGCGAAAACGTCTTGAGGCGCTCGCCAAACGCGAAGGCGTCGCCGATCGCGTCCGTTTCCTCGGCGAATGCGCGCATGAGGATCTGGCGGAAATCTACAACGCCGCCGATGCCCTCATACTCCCGTCCGAACGCGAAGGCTGGCCGAATGTCGTTCTGGAGGCGATGGCGTGCGGCGCATACGTCGTCGCCGCCGACGCGGGCGGTTGCCGCGAGATCATCCGTTCAGCGGACGCCGGACGCATCGTCGCAAACCGCGAACCGGACGCATTCGCCGCCGCGCTGAACGAAGCCTTTGAAAATCTCGACCGCGCGCGGGTGCGGCGATACGCCGAACAATTCAGCTGGGACGATACATCCGATGCGTTGACGGCGTTTTACGCGCGCATCGCAGACGAGCGCGCCGCGCCGACAAGATCTGCGCCGGCGATTATGCGGAATACCGGGAAGGCGCGCCTGCTTTTCACTATCGACACCGAGGAGACGTTCGACTGGTCGCGGTTTTCGGCGGACGAATATCGCGTTGAGCGCCCTGCGGCCGTGCGCCGCCTGCAATCAATCGCCGAACAATACGCGCTGAGGCCGATCTATTTCCTCACCCATCCTATTGTCACCGATGCGGAAAATGCAGGATTTTTCCGCCGCCTCGCCGAAGACGCGCGCGCCGATCTCGGCATCCACCTCCATCAATGGACGACGCCCGGCGGCGCGGGATACGCCGGCGAATATTATTCCTGGCAATGCAATCTTCCTCAGGACGCGCAGGTCGGGAAACTGAATGCGCTGTCGCGCGCCTTCGAACAGTCGTTCGGTTTCAGGCCGCTCGCCCATCGCGCGGGGCGATACGGCGTTGACGCGAACGCCTACCGCGCGCTCGCCGCCTGCGGCGTTCGCTTCGATTTCAGCCCTTCCGTCGCGTTCGATTTTTCAGGCCGGGGCGGACCGGATTTTTCCGCGATGAGCAACGCGCCCTTCCATATCGAAACGCCGGAGGGGCGCGTGTTCGTCGCGCCGGTGAACGGGGCGCGCGCGATAAAGGGCGGGCGGCGATTTCTCAATCAGGAGCTTTCGCCGGCCGGATTCGCCGAGGCGCGGCGAAAACCTTTCCTTCTCCCGACTGCGCCTTTGCGCCTTTCCTGCGAGGGCGCCGGATTTGACGACCTTGTCGCCCTGACGCGCTATCTCACCGGCGCCGGCGCGCGCATTCTCACATTTTCGCTTCACTCGACGACGCTGACGCCGGGCGCGAACGCCTATGCGCCAGACGCGCAAAGCGTGGACGCCGCGCTGGCGCTGACCGGGCGCTATCTTGAATTCTTTATGAAAGATTACGGCGGCGCGCCGATAAGCCTCGCCGAACTGGCCGATCTCGCCGCGAGCGGAAATTAACCTTAACTGCGCGTTAAGCCCGAAATTCTAATTCTATCCATGGCGAATGTCGCTTTTATCAGGATGGCGCCCATGGAACTCATCGATCTGGCCCGCATCGTATTTTCGCTGATCGCCGTTATCGGCATGATCGGCGTCGCCGCAATTGCGGCGAAAAAATTCGGTCTTCAAAACGGCGCGCTGGCTGGAAATCGCGCGCGTCGCCTCGCCCTTGTCGAATCCCTGCCGATCGACCAGCGCCGGCGTATCGCCATCATCTCCTGCGACGGTCGCGAGCATCTCGTCATCCTCGACCAATCGCGCGTAACACTAATCGAACGCGCCATTCCAGCGCGCGAGACAGCGCTCGCGTCCGACGCCGACCCGTTCGCCCGCATGGCGGACGCGCCGGAGCCGAGGAAACTTCATGTTCCGGCGCGGGTCGCCGGTTTCCTTCAACGCACGCCGCGAGACCGCGCGCCCGCATTTCGCGCCGCCGGCATCCTATGATCGCGCGCCGCGTCCTCATCCCGGTCCTGCTTGTGGCCCTTGTCCTCATTCCCGAGGCGGCGAGCGCGCAAACCCTGACGCTCGACATGGGCGAAGGCGGCGGCTTTTCCTCGCGCATCGTTCAACTCGTTCTGTTGCTGACGGTTTTGTCGCTGGCGCCGTCGATCCTCATCATGATGACATCCTTCATCCGGATCGTCGTTGTCCTTTCCCTGCTGCGAACCGCGATCGGCGTTCACCAAAGCCCGCCCAATCCCGTCATCATGTCGCTGGCGCTTTTCCTCACCGCGTTCGTCATGGCGCCGACTTTCACCGAGGCCTATGACGCCGGCATCTCGCCATTGATGAAAGAGGAAATGCCGATCGAACAGGCGCTGCCGGCTGCGGCCGCGCCGATAAAGGAATTCATGCTCAGCCAGACGCGCGACAAAGACCTCGCGCTATTCTTCGATCTCGCGAAAGTCGAGCCGCAAACGGCCGAGGCTGCGCCGCTTCATATCGTAACGCCCGCCTTCATGATTTCGGAATTGCGGCGCGCATTCGAAATCGGTTTCATGATATTCATCCCGTTCCTCATTATCGATATGGTGATATCGTCGATCCTGATGGCGATGGGCATGCTGATGCTGCCTCCGATCGTCATTTCGCTGCCGTTCAAGCTGATATTTTTCGTGCTGATCGACGGTTGGCGGCTGGTCGCGGGAAGCCTCGTGCAAAGTTTCGGGACGGGTTAGCGCTTTTTCGCGGCTCTCTTCTTCGCCGGCTTCTTCTTGAACCTGGCGGCCCGCGCCGCCGCATCGAGCGCCAGAAGGGTCCAGCGCTTCAGCTCGTCCTCATCGTCATAGATGTCATCCGGCGCATGGTAATAATTCATCGAGGCCGATGAGCCGTCCTTCATTTCGAATACGAACGGCGCCAGTCCGCGCGCCTCAAAAACATCGCGCGTTTCCTCATCGACTTTCAGATAGATCGAATCCTCATCCATGATCGCGAAGAAAAGCTCATCGCAATAAACGCCCGCCCCGCCGAACATCTTTCGCACGCGAATATCGCCGAATGGCGCGAAAAGCTCCTTCGCGCGATCGATAGATTTTGCGGATACGGCCATGTGCGCCTCCGTTTGAGGACGAGACTACGCAACTACGCAAGCCCGGCGGCGGGCGACGGCGTCAGGCCTCTTCCTTCGCCGGAACGATCGTCACGCTTTCGCCGCAGCCGCAGGCGTCTGTCTGGTTCGGGTTGTTGAATACGAAACGTTGCGAAAGCTTTTCGGCAACGAAATCGATGTTGGAGCCGATAAGAAAAAGGATCGCCTTGGGGTCGATGAAAATCTTGACGCCGTTTTCTTCAACGACCTCTTCGAGCGGCTTCATTTCCGTTGCGTAGCTCATCTCGTATTCCATGCCAGCGCAGCCGCCGTTACGCACGCCGATGCGGACGCCGATGAATTTTTCTTCCGCGCCGGCCATGATTTCTTTCATCTGGGCGGCTGCGGCGTCCGTCAGCGTAATGACTTTTGGTTTCGGTCTGCGCGCCATCACAAATATCCCAGCTCCAGTTTCGCCTCGTCCGACATGCGCTCCGGCGTCCAGGGCGGCTCGAACGTCATCTGCACCTTGACTTCTTCGACGCCCTCGACGCCGGAAAGCGCGCCCTCGACCCAGCCGGGCATTTCACCGGCGACCGGGCAGCCGGGAGCGGTCAGCGTCATATCGACGGTCAGCGCGCGCGCGTCAGACAGGTCCACCTTGTAGATCAGGCCGAGTTCGTAAATATCGACCGGAATTTCCGGATCATACACGGTCTTTAGCGCTTTAATGACGTCCGCCGTTATCCGCGTCATCTCCTCTTCGGAAATGGCGCCGCCGCCCGCGACTTCCGCCTGCGGGCGTACTTCTTCAGCGTTCAAGTCGATCACATCGCGCATATCGGTCACCGGCACATCCTATTTAAGCAGCTCGTGCGTTTTATGAAGACCTTTCAGGAGGGCTTCGATATCCTCGTCGGTATTGTAAACAGCGAAGGAGGCGCGCGCCGTCGCCGTTTGACCCAGCCGTTTCATCAGCGGTTGCGCGCAATGATGACCCGCGCGGATGGCGACGCCCGCCCGATCAAGAATTGTTGAGGCGTCGTGCGGATGCGCGCCCGCGACATTGAACGCGATAATCGGCGCCTTGCCCGGCGCCTGGCCGAATACGCGCACGAAATTCAGTTTTCTGAGTTCGGCCATCGCCTGTTCGGCGAGCGCGGCTTCATGCGCGGCGATCGCATCGACGCCCTTCGCCATCATCCATTCGAGCGCAGCGCCGAGCCCGATCGCTTCAAGGATCGGCGGCGTTCCGGCCTCGAACCGGTGCGGCGGGTCGTTGTAGGTGACGTAGTCCTGCGCCACGACTTCGATCATCTCCCCGCCGCCGCGGAACGGGGGCATGGAATTCAGGACTTCCCGGCGGGCGTAGAGAACGCCGACGCCGGTCGGCCCGTACAATTTATGTCCCGTCATCGCGTAGAAATCGCAACCGATGTCGGACACATCGACGACGCCATGCACCGCGCCCTGACAGCCGTCGAAAAATATCTTCACGCCCGCCTCATGTGCGACGCGCGTCAGGTCTTTCGCCGCAGTGCGCGCACCCAGCACATTCGACATATGCGACAGCGCGACGAGCCGGGTTTTGCCGTTGATCGCCGCCTCCAGCGCCGCCGGATCAATCTGTCCGTCATCGCTGACATCGAGCCATTTGAGAACGGCGCCCTTGCGTTCGCGCAAAAAATGCCAGGGAACGATATTGGAATGATGCTCCATAACGGACAGGACGATCTCGTCGCCCTCGCCGATGTCCTGCCCGAGCGAATTGGCGACAAGGTTCATCGCGTCGGTGCCGCCCGCCGTGAAAATGATTTCATCGCTTGAGGCTGCGTTCAGGAACGTCGCCGCCGTCTTGCGCGCAGCCTCGAACGCGGCGGTTGTTTCGTTGGCGAGCGTGTGGAGCCCGCGATGGACATTCGCATAGCTCCCCTCCATCGCGTTGCGCATCGCGTCTATCACCGCGCGCGGCTTTTGCGCCGAAGCGGCGTTGTCGAGATAGACAAGCGGTCGCGCATTCACTTCGCGCGATAGGATCGGGAATTCGGCGCGTATGCGCGAAATATCGAGCGGTTTCGTCATGCGCCCTCCAGCCATTTGGCGACGCGATGGCGGAACGCCTGTTCAATTCCCGGATGGGCGACCTCGTCGAAGGTCGCGCCGACGAACGCTTCTATCAGCATTGCGCGCGCGGCGTTGTAGGAAAGCCCGCGCTGGCGCATGTAGAAAAGCGCCCTTTCATCGAGCGCGCCGGATGTGCTTCCATGCGCGCATTGAACATCGTCTGCGTAAATTTCCAGTTCCGGCTTGTGGTTCGCCTCGGCCGTATCGGAAAGGAGCAGCGCATCGGCGTTCATGCGCGCATCTGTTTTTTGCGCGCTGCGTTCGACCTTGAACTTGCCCTGAAAAACATTCCGCCCTTTTTCCGCCGCAACGCCCTTGTGCGACTGGCGCGTCTGGCACGCCGCGCCGCGGAATTTCACCTCGCTTGTAAAATCGCTGTGACGTTCGCCCGAAAGAAGCGCCGCGCTCGAAATCTCCGCCGACGCGCCGTCGCCGAGGACCAGCGCATGCGTTTCATGGCGGGCGAGCCGCGAACCGGTCGAAAGCGCGACCTGATTGAACCGCGCATGCGCTTCGATTTTCACTGCAAGGATAGAGTGAATGACCGCTTCGGCGCCGGTTTCATGGAGTATCGCGCGCGAAAGCGCGCCGCCTTCTTTCAGGTCGACATGGAAAAGCGAGGAATTGAACGCTGCGCCTTCGCCTTCGAAAGTTTCGACGATCGTCGCCTGCGCGTTCCTTTTAACCCGCAACATGCACTGGGCGAATGAAAAACCGGCGCCGCTATTTATGTGGCGGATAAGGATCGGGCGCGTGAAATTTACGCCTTCACCGATCTCGACGCCGAACGCCTTTTTCGACATGGCGACATTGAGCGATGCGATTGCGTTAGTTTCCAGCTCGGCGATCGTGCCTACAGCATCGACAATTCCGTATCTTACGCCATCGGGGAGCGGTTCGGCTTTGAAATCGATCCTTCCATTGACGATGCGGATTTCAATCGGCTTCAGGCCGGCGAGATCGCCGGCGAGCGGCGGCGCGGCCTCGTGGATCGGCGCCGAAGCGCCCGGCGCGTTGCGCAGCGCCGCCTTGAAGTCGGACCAACGCCAGCCCTCAACGCGCCGGTGCGGGAAACCCTGCCGGCGATACGACGCAAAGGCGGCCTCTCGATGCGGCGCAAGCGCGTTGGCGCATGCGGCGAGCGCATCTTCGAGCGGCGTCAACTTGTCCGCATTCGCCGTCATGCCGCCTCTATGAATTGTTCGTAGCCGGATTCTTCAAGCGCTTTGGCAAGCTCCGGCCCGCCCGATTTTACGATGCGCCCGCCCGCCAGAACATGCACACGGTCCGGTTTGATATAGTCGAGCAAGCGCTGATAATGCGTGATGATCAGAAAACCGCGCCGCGAGCCGCGCAGCGAATTGACGACATCGCCGACCATCCTCAGCGCGTCGATATCGAGCCCTGAATCCGTTTCATCCATTATCGCAAAGCGCGGCTCGAAGATCGCCATTTGCAGCATCTCCATGCGCTTCTTCTCGCCGCCCGAAAATCCGACATTGAACGGCCGCTTCAGCTTCTCATCCGTCAAACCGACAATTTTCGCCTTCGCGCGGATGAGTTTCAAAAAGTCAGCGGCCGATATCTCCCCCTCGCCCCGCGCCTTGCGTTGCGCATTCAGGGAGGTCCTTATGAAATTCATTGTAGCGACGCCGGGAATTTCCATCGGGTGCTGGAAAGACAGAAAAAGCCCCTTGGCGGCGCGCTGATCGGGATCGAGACCGAGAATATCCTCGCCGTCGAGCGTCAATCCGCCGGACGTCGCTTCGTAATTCTCGCGCCCCGTAACAGCGTAGGAAAGCGTCGACTTTCCCGAACCGTTCGGGCCCATGATCGCATGAACTTCTCCGGCCGGCACTTCGAGCGTCAGTCCCTTTAATATTTCTGCGCCGCTCACGGCGACGTGGAGATCGTCGATTTTAAGCATTCCTATTCTTCCGTATCCGTATCTTCTTCCGGCGCCGCCGGCGCGGTAATGCGCGTATTCTGATCATGAACGAGCCGCCATTCGCCGCCCTCAAGCTTGAACACGAGCGACAGCCAGGAGGTGCGCGGCGCACCGTCCGGCGTATCGCGATAATCATATTTGACGAGCGCCGACGCCATATCCTCGCCTTCGATCACGCGAATGATTTCCGGCGAGAAGCGCCAGTCCGGATCGGCGAACCAGCGCGTGTGAAAATCAATGACGCCGTCGCGCGTGTCGATCGTTTCGCCGTCCGGAAATATCAGGTAGAAATCTCCAGCCGAAATCGTTTTCTCATAGGCGCCGAGATCGCGCGCATCGATCGCCGCCAGATGCGCATCGAGGGCCGCGCGAAATTCCGGGTGGGCCGTTTCATCGTTACAGGCTGAAAGCGCCATGAACGCCAGCGCGCCGATCGCAAATCTCATTTCACCACCCCTTTGGGCTCTACGATTATGTAAACGGATGTGGTCGCGCCGATATTGAGCGCTTCGTGCCAGTCAACGCCGTCGCTTTTCCATGTTGCGCCGGTTGGAATATCCAGTTCGCGTGCGCCGTTCTTGTCGGTGATCCGGAATTTTCCGCCTTGAAGCGCGTAACCGAAATGCGGCGGGTGGAAATGACGCTCATGACCGGCGCCTGGAGCGAACGTGCATTTGAGCGCGCGGAACGTATCGCTTTCCTCCAGCACGGCGCAGATTTTTTCGCCTTTCCAGCCGGCCTCGAGCGGGTCGGGCAGCGCCGCTTTCGGCATGATGAGCGCGCCGCCCGAAGCGGGAATCGGATTGCCGCCTTCGTTTTGCGCCAAAGCGGGCGCGGCGAACGCAATGGCGGCGAAGAACGACGCAGCCGCCATTGAAGAGCGCCGCAAAGCGCGGAACCCGCAAGCCATAGTCCAACCTTGCGCATCGGCGCCGGGTTCGCCGCTGCTGCGCGCTTGGGAGCGACCAGTTCTCACGCTCATCCGGTTCATCGTTTCACCGCCAGGCATTCGATTTCTATTGCGGCGCCGAGCGCGATGCCTTCAACGCCGAAAGTGGAGCGCACCGGCTTGTCGCCGGGAAAAACCTCGGCGTAGGCGGCGTTCATCTCCGCAAATTTGGACATGTCGTCGAGAAAGACCGTGCATTTGACGATATCTGACAAATCCGCGCCGACCCGCGCCAGCGTTTGCCTGTAGATTTCAAATATCGCCGTCGTCTGCGGTCCGACGCCGCCGTCTACGAGCGTCACCGTGCCTGGCGCGCGGCCGATTTCGCCTGAAAGGTAAATCGTATCGCCGGCGACAACGGCGGAGGAGAAAGGAAATTCCGCCGGCAGCGACGGATCGCGGTCGTAAACGCGCGGCGTTTCCTCTGCGGCGCAAGCCGCGAGCAAAAAACACATCGCGAAAGCAGGAACAAATTTTCCTGCAAATTCCCGAATGCTGCGCGGCGACGTTGCGCGCTGCGGCGCGTCCGGGATTGCGGCCTTCTCGCCTCTAATTTGGTCAATCATCTTCGCCCTCGAAATAATCAATGGATGTTCCCGGCCGCGCGATATGGCGCAGACGCGGCGCCGCCGGGTTTTCCGGGTTCGCCGAATAGGAGAGGATTTTTCCCGAGTCCGGATATTCAACGACATCGACCGGATACATGGTTGAAAAGCACAGATAGCGCAGCGCCTTATCGCCGGTGTTCGTCATCTGATGCGCGCGTTCCGGCCCGCCCGCCGGCGCGGCGATCAGATCGCCTGCGCCCACCTTGTAAGTCTGCGGCCCGAAGCGGTATTCGCCCTCGCCCTCGATCACGTAAATCATCTCTTCATTGACGTGATGAACGTGAAAGGGGAACGATTTCCTGCCGGGCTCGAGCTCAGTGTAACATGCGCCGAGTTTTTCAGCGCCGATCGACGGCCCCATGCGGCAGAGTTTCGCCTTGAACTTTTCCTTCGGACTCATGAAGTCCATGAGATCGGCGTCAGCGATATTTCGGACGGGTTTTGTATATTTTCGCTCCATCAACCGACACTCCCCTCCAGCGACACGCTCACCAGTTTCTGCGCCTCTACTGCGAATTCCATCGGCAGTTCCTGCAACACGTCCTTGCAGAACCCGTTGACGAGAAGCGCGACGCTTTCCTCTTCCGAAAGGCCGCGTTGCCGGCAATAGAAAAGCTGGTCTTCGGAAAGGCGGGAGGTTGTCGCCTCATGTTCCAGGATCGCGCCGGCATTCTTGCTCTCGATATAGGGAACAGTATGCGCCCCGCATGACTGCCCGATAAGAAGGGAATCGCACTGCGTAAAATTGCGCGCGCCCGATGCATTGCGATGAATGCTGACAAGGCCGCGATAGGTCGAATTCGATTTTCCGGCCGAAATACCCTTGGAGATGATCCGCGATTTCGTATTCTTGCCGAGATGGATCATCTTGGTGCCGGTGTCGGCCTGTTGATGATTGTTGGTGATCGCGATCGAATAAAATTCGCCGGAGGAATTATCGCCTTTCAAAATGCAGGATGGGTATTTCCATGTGATCGCCGAGCCGGTTTCAACCTGCGTCCACGAGACCTTTGAATTGACGCCGCGGCAATCGGCGCGTTTCGTCACGAAATTATAAATGCCGCCCTTGCCGTCCTTGTCGCCCGGATACCAGTTCTGGAC
>JAGRDS010000050.1:1408-2369 GCA_020446945.1 Parvularculaceae bacterium | reverse complement strand
CCGCTGGTCTGCACCGCGTTCAACGCCGATTTCGACGGCGACCAGATGGCGGTACACGTGCCGCTCGCGCTCGAAGCGCAGCTTGAAGCGCGCGTTCTCATGATGTCGACGAACAACATTCTTTCGCCGGCCAACGGCAAGCCGATTATCGTTCCCTCGCAGGACATCGTTCTCGGCCTTTATTACATCACGCTCGAAAAATCGGCCGAGCCGGGCGAGGGCATGGTGTTCGGGTCGATGTCAGAGATCGAACACGCGCTGGAAGCCGGCGCCGTGACGTTGCACACCAAGATCAGGGCGCGCTGGGAATCGGTCGACAAGGACGGCGAGCCGATCCGCGAAATCGTCGAAACGACGCCGGGGCGCATGAAGGTCGCGCAGGTTCTGCCGAAAGACGGCAACGTGCCGTTCGCGGTCGTCAATCAATTGCTGACGAAGAAAACGATTCAGGGCCTTATAGATATCGTCTATCGCCATTGCGGTCAGAAAAAGACGGTCATCTTCGCCGACCGGATCATGGACCTCGGTTTCAAGGAAGCCTGCAAGGCGGGCATCTCCTTCGGCAAGGACGACATGGTCATTCCCGCGGCCAAGCACGATCTCGTCGAGGAAACGCGCGCGCTCGTCCGCGATTACGAACAGCAATACGCCGACGGGTTCATCACGCGCGGGGAAAAATACAACAAGGTCGTCGACGCCTGGGCCAAATGCACCGACAAGGTCGCCGACGAAATGATGAAACAGATCCAGGCCAAGCGCACGGACAAGGAAACGGGCCGCGAGATGGACGTCAATTCCATCTACATGATGTCCCATTCCGGCGCGCGCGGTTCGCCGGCGCAGATGAAACAGCTCGCCGGCATGCGCGGCCTGATGGCGAAACCGTCGGGCGAGATTATCGAAACGCCGATTATCTCGAACTTCAAGGAAGGTCTCACCGTCCTTGAATACTTCAACTCGA
>JAGRDS010000050.1:0-1386 GCA_020446945.1 Parvularculaceae bacterium | reverse complement strand
CGCTCAAGACGGCGAACTCCGGTTATCTTACGCGCCGTCTCGTCGATGTCGCGCAGGACTGCATCATTCGCGATCTCGATTGCGGCACGCAAAACGGCATTACGCTCGATGCGGTCGTTCAGGGCGGCGAAACGGTTGTTACGCTCTCGCAGCGTATTCTCGGCCGCACGCTTCTCGACGACGCCGTGCATCCGAAAACGGGCGAAGTCCTCGCCGCCGCGGGCGATGAAGTCAATGAAGAGCAGGCCGAAGAGATCGAAGGATCGGGTATCCAGAAAGTCCGTGTGCGGTCTGTTCTCACCTGCGACTCGAAAGTCGGCGTCTGCGCGAAATGCTACGGGCGCGATCTTGCGCGCGGTTCGGCGGTCAATGTCGGCGAAGCTGTCGGCGTTATCGCCGCGCAGTCGATCGGCGAGCCGGGCACGCAGCTCACCATGCGCACCTTCCACATCGGCGGCACGGCGCAGGTCGGCGACACCTCGTTCATCGAGGCGAGCCATGAGGGCAAGATCGTTCTTGAAAACCGCAATGTCGTGAAGAACTCCGACGGCGATCTCATCGTCATGGGCCGCAATACGCTCGTGAAAATCGTCGACGCCGCGGAAAAGGAACATGCTTCCTACAAGGTTTCCTACGGCACCAAGCTGCGGGTCGACGACGGCGGCAAGGTGACGCGCGGCCAGCGCCTCGCCGACTGGGATCCCTATACCCTGCCGATCCTCACCGACCTTGCGGGCAAGGTGAAATTCGAAGACCTGCAGGAAGGTTTCTCGATGCAGGTCGTCGCCGACGAAGCGACCGGCATTGCGAGCCGCGTCGTCATGGACTGGCGCGCCAATCCGCGCGCTGCGGCGTTGAAACCCTCGATCGTCATCGTGGACGACAAGGGCAAGGCGCTGAAACTCGAATCCGGCGCGGAAGCGCGTTACCAGCTTCCGGTCGACGCCATTTTGTCGGTCGAGGACGGAGACGCCGTTCGCGTCGGCGACGCGCTTGCGCGTATTCCGACCGAGGGCGCCAAAACGCGCGACATCACCGGCGGTCTGCCGCGTGTCGCCGAACTGTTCGAGGCGCGGCGTCCGAAGGATCATGCGATCATCGCGGAAGTCGACGGGCGCGTTGAATTCGGCCGCGACTACAAGAACAAGCGCCGTATACGGATTGTTCCGACGGATGAAAGCATAGAGCCGAGCGATTATCTCGTGCCGAAAGGCAAGCACATCACAGTGCAGGAAGGCGATTTCATCGCCAAGGGCGAGTACCTGATCGACGGCAATCCGGCGCCCCATGACATTCTTCAGATCATGGGCATCGAAGCGCTCGCCAACTACCTGATCAACGAAATTCAGGAAGTTTATCGTTTGCAGGGCGTGCCGATCAACGACA
>JAGRDS010000020.1 GCA_020446945.1 Parvularculaceae bacterium | reverse complement strand
CCGGCGGTCGCCCGCCGGGGTTTCAGAAGAACAGCGTGAAATACGCCTAGTCTTTTTTCTGGCCTTTAAGAGCCGCGCCCAGAATGTCGCCGAGCGAGGCGCCGGAATCGGCCGAGCCATATTGTTCGACGGCTTCTTTTTCTTCCGCCACTTCGCGCGCCTTGATGGAGAGCGAAATGCGGCGCGAGACCTTGTCGAAGCCGGTGACGCGCGCATCGACCTTGTCGCCGACCGCGAAGCGCTCGGGGCGCTGTTCATTGCGGTCCTTGGAAAGATCGGATTTGCGGATAAAGGCTTTCGGTCCGCCCTCGCCGCCGACCTGCACTTCAACGCCGCCGGTTTCAACGGCCGTCACCGTGCAGGTGACATCGTCGCCGCGATTGATTTCGCCGACCGACTCCATCGGATCGGAGCCGACCTGCTTGATGCCGAGCGAAATGCGTTCCTTGTCAGGATCGACGTCAAGCACTTTCGCCTTGACCATATCGCCCTTGTTGTAATCCTTGATCGCTTCCTCGCCCGACTTGTTCCAGTCGAGATCGGAAAGATGGACCATGCCGTCCATCTCCTCGTTGAGACCGACGAACAGACCGAATTCGGTGATGTTCTTGATCTCGCCTTCGATGACGGAGCCGATCGGATGCTCCTCGGCGAAGCGCTCCCAGGGATTGTCGAGGCACTGTTTCAATCCGAGCGAAATGCGGCGCTTGTTCTCATCGACTTCAAGCACCATCACCTCGACTTCCTGGCTGGTCGAAACGACCTTGCCCGGATGAACGTTTTTCTTCACCCAGCTCATTTCGGAAACGTGGACGAGACCTTCAATGCCTTCTTCCAGTTCGACGAATGCGCCGTAATCGGTGATATTGGTGACGCGGCCCTTGAACTTCGCGCTAATCGGATATTTGGCGGCGACGCCCTGCCAGGGATCGGGCTGCAATTGCTTGATGCCGAGCGAGATGCGGTGCGTTTCCGGATTGATCTTGATGATCTTGACCTTGACCGTGTCGTTGACGCCGAGAACTTCCGACGGGTGATTGACGCGGCTCCACGACATGTCGGTGACGTGAAGAAGGCCGTCGACGCCCGGCGCAAGCTCGACGAACGCACCGTAATCGGTGATGTTCTTGACGACGCCGTCGCGCTCGTCGCCCTCGTTCAGTTCGCGAACGACTTCCTGGCGATGCTCGGCGCGATCCTCTTCGAGGATCGAGCGGCGCGAGACGACGATATTGCCGCGGCGCTTGTCCATTTTCAGAATGCGGAAGGGCTGCGGGATATTCATCAGCGGGCCGGCGTCGCGCACCGGGCGAATATCGACCTGGCTGCCCGGCAGGAACGCGACCGCGCCGCCGAGATCGACCGTAAAGCCGCCCTTGACGCGATTGAAGATGACGCCTTCGACGCGCGCTTCGTCCTTGAACTGCACCTCAAGGCGATCCCACGCCTCTTCGCGCCGCGCCTTGTCGCGGCTGATGACGGCTTCGCCGTTTGCGTTTTCGATACGCTCAACGAAAACCTCGACGCTGTCGCCGACCTTGATCTGGGCGGGCTGTCCGGCGGAGGCGAATTCCTTCAGCGGCACGCGGCCTTCGGTCTTGAGGCCGACATCGATGACGGCGACGTCCTTTTCGATGGCGGTGACGAGGCCGGTGACGACATTATCCTCAAAGCTCTGGCGGTCGAGCAGCGAGGCTTCGAGCATTTCCGCAAAATCGTCGCGGGTCGGGTTCATAGACTGGGTTTGAGACACGTTGTCTTAAGTCCTTGTTCAATTCAGCGTTCAATGCCGACCGGTTCGTCCGGCGGTCTTCCCTCGGCTGAAGCGGCCTCGGGCGGTGAATGCCTGTTCGGGTTACAATTGGCGGCGCTGCGAGCGTATGACGGACACAAAAACCCGTTTTCCGATGGTCGCCCGGGAGAGCCGGCCCTGGATTTGGGCCGCCTTTGCGGAGGCCCCGATCAGCTCTCGCAGCGTCGGATAACGCCGTCGATCACGCGGCGCGCCGCCGCGAAGGCCGCTTCTATAGTCAAATGGGTGGTGTCTAGCAACTCCGCATCCTCGGCCTGCGCCATCGGGGCGTCGGCGCGGGCGGCGTCGCGCGCATCCCGCTCCATCAGATCGGCCAGAACGTCGGCTTGCGTCAGGCCGGGCTTGGCCGCTTCCAGCTCCCGGAACCGGCGCCCGGCCCTTACCTGCGGGCTGGCGACGACGAAGAATTTCACGGTCGCGTCCGGGCAGACGACGGTGCCGATATCGCGCCCGTCCAGCACCGCGCCCTTCGCGCCGCCCGGCGGGCGGCGGGCGAAATCGCGCTGGAACTCCAACAGCGCCTGGCGCACCGCCGGGTGCGCCGCGACGACGCTCGCCGCCGCGCCGACCTCGCGGCTGCGGATGCCGGTATTGTCTATTGTCTCCAGCGAAAAGGCGCGCGCCGCGGCGGCCGCCGCTTTCTCGTCGGACGGATCGGCGCCTTCGCGCAGGAGCAGATATGCAACCGCCCGGTAAAGCGATCCCGTATCGAGATAGGCGAGCGCGTAATGGCGCGCGATCGCCCGGGCGAGCGTTCCCTTTCCGGAGGCGGCGGGTCCGTCGAGCGCAATGATGAGCGGTTCAGGCATGGCGCCCCGAATTAGCGGCAGGACGCGCGCCGAGACAAGGCCCGGCGCGCAATCGCGCCTCGCCGATTTCATATTCGCCCCCTTTGAAAACCGGCGCGAACATCCTCATATCACGCGCTTTCCGGACGGGGCGCGCCCGAAGCGCCCGGCGGGCGACAGGCGAGCATGATGGATCTGACCGGTTTCGGCGTGACGCCGGAGGCTTTGACGGCGTTTTTCCAGGTCGTGTTGATCGACCTGACGCTCGCCGGCGACAACGCCGTCGTCATCGGCCTCGCCGCTGCGGGCGTACCGCGCGAAAAACGCGGAACGGCGATCGCGGTCGGCATTCTCGCGGCTACGGTTCTGCGTATTGTCTTCGCCCTGGTGGCGACGACTTTGCTGTCGATCGTCGGCCTTTTGCTCGCTGGCGGCATATTGCTGCTTTGGGTGTGCTGGAAGATGTGGCGCGAACTGCGCGCGCCGCACGGGAATAAATCGCATACGGAAGGCGCCGGCGAACCTGCAGACGGCGCCGGTCCCGCATCATCGAAATTGCTTTCAACCGCGATCTTCCAGATCGTGATCGCCGACATTTCAATGTCGCTCGACAATGTTCTCGCCGTCGCAGGCGCAGCGCACGAACACCCAGGCGTTCTCGTTTTCGGGCTTGCGCTTTCCATCATGCTGATGGGCTTCGCCGCGACCTATATCGCGCGCCTTCTGGAGCGCCATCGCTGGATCGCCTTTATCGGGCTTGCGATCATCCTCTTTGTCGCCGCCGAAATGATCTGGCGCGGCGGGCATGACGTGTGGAGCGCGTCGGGGGCGCAGATTACGCCGAACGGGGTGGAATTCAGCGCGCCCGACTAGCGCGGCGAAATCTCCGCGCCGAGTTCGCGCATAAGCGCAACAAAACCCGGAAAACTCGTTGCAATCATCGATGCGTCGTCAATTTCAACCGGCTTATCCGCCGCGAGCCCCATGACCAGAAAACTCATCGCGACGCGATGATCGAGATGCGTTTCGACCAAACCGCCGCCGCGAACATCGCCGTCGCTGTCGACGCAAAGCCAGTCCGCGCCGCTTTCGCATTTGACCCCGTTCGACTTCAGCCCCGCTTCGACCGCAGCCAGCCGATCGCTTTCCTTAACGCGCAATTCGCCGACCCCGCTCATGCGCGTCCGGCCGGCGGCGAAAGCGGCGACGACGGCGAGTATCGGATACTCATCGATCATTGACGCCGCACGTTGCGCAGGCACATCCACCCCTTTCAGCGACGAGCCGCGAACGCGAATGTCGGCGACAGGCTCGCCCGAGACCTCTCGCGCTTTCTCGAATACAATATGCGCGCCCATCTCTTTGAGCGTTTCGAAAAATCCTGTGCGCAATGGATTGACGAGAACGTTTCGAATCAAAACGTCCGAACCCGGCGCAATCGCCGCCGCCGCCGCGATGAACGCCGCCGATGACGGATCGCCGGGCGTTTCGATGCGCGTCGCCGTCAGATCCGCGCCGCCCGCAAGGGAAATTTCGCGCGCCCCGCCCCGCACGCCGCCCCGCACGCCGATCGCAATATCGGCGCCGAATGCGGCGAGCATGCGTTCGGTGTGATCGCGCGAGGGCGCCGGCTCGACGATCCGCGTCGTTCCCTTCGCGCCAAGCGCTGCGAGAAGGATCGCCGATTTCACCTGCGCGGAGGCGACGGGCATTTCAAAATCGATTGCGCGCAAGGGCGCCGCCTCGATCGACGCCGGAAGCTTGCCCTGCGACAGCCCGATCCGCGCACCCATCGCCTCTAGCGGCGCCGCGATCCGGGTCATCGGGCGGGCGCGCAAACTCTGGTCGCCGTCGAACGCCGCCGTCACGCCCCGCCCCGCTGCGGCGCCGATGACGAGGCGGCAACCCGTCCCCGAATTGCCGAAATAAAGCCGCCGGTCCGGCGCGCGCCATGGCGCGCCCTCTATGCGCCATACAGGCCCATGCGCTGCGGCGATATCGCGCTCAACGCGCGCGCCGAGCGCGCGCATCGCCGCGGCTGTCCGGATTACGTCGTGGCCTTCGAGGATTCCCGTCGCGACCGTCTCGCCGCGCGCAAGCGCGCCGAGGATCATCGCGCGGTGTGAGATCGACTTGTCGCCGGGCGCGCTGACATCGCCGGCGAGCGCGCCCCGGCGCGCCGCCTTCAACCCCCGGCCATGGACCGCCATACCAGTCTCCGATCACCCGTCGACGCGCCGCTTTTGACAGGGCTCGCCGGGCGTGGCAACAGACGCCGCCAAACGAAATTCCAAGGCAGGGACCGACATCCGTGAATAAACCCGAACTCGGCGTGAAGCGCGACTGCCCGCAATGCGGCGCGCGCTTTTACGACCTCAACAAGGAACCCGCGCATTGTCCGAAATGCGACCATGATTTCATTCCGGAAGCGCTCTTGAAACCCCGAAAGCCCCGGCGCGAGGACGAAGCGGCGGAAAGCGAAACGCCTGCGGCGAAGCCGGCGGGCGAGGTTTCGCTCGCCGCGGCCGAAAAGGAACAAAAAGCGCCGGCTTCAAAGAAAAAGCCCGGACTCGACGGGGACGGCGATTCGGAAGACGAAGAAGAAGATATCGAAGGCCTCGGCGATCTCGATATCGACATCGACGACGATGACGACGACACGCTGCTTGACGACGATGAAGACGAGGACGGAGACATGGGCGGCATCGTCTCCGGCGGCGACGACGACGAAAGCTGAAACGCACTGTATACCGGCTTGCGGAACCAGTCCCCTGCGGCTAGGTTCCGCGCGCCCGAAGGGGCGCAGCGGCGGCCGCAGTCCCAATCGGCCGCGCGAACTGAACACCGGGGCTATAGCTCAGTTGGGAGAGCGCTTGAATGGCATTCAAGAGGTCAGGGGTTCGACTCCCCTTAGCTCCACCATTTTCTCGCTCGGGGACAATCGCTTCGCGATGTCCTCCGCGGGGGCGGCCTGACCAGCCGGCGCGCAGTCGCACGCCTGGTTGCGCCGGTTCGAAGTTTCTCCATCCAGCTCCACCATCTTTCCTTTCGCGACGCCGCCGTTCAATTCATCGCGACGGTTTGCCTGCGGATTTTAAGCCCTCACCTTCGCCGGCGCATCGTCAATCGCGCGCCGCCCGGTATGACATTCCATGAAAATTCTTCTGTTCGGCGCCAATGGACAAGTCGGCCGCGAGATTGTCGAGGCGTGCCGAAAAGACAGGGATGTTCGTTTGATCGCCCTGACCCGCGACAAGGCGGATCTTTCGCGAACCGGTGAAGGCGCGCGATCCATCGGGATCGAGAAACCGGACATCGTCATCAACGCCGCCGCGTGGACGCAGGTCGATCAGGCCGAGACGCAAAAGCAGGCCGCGCATCGCCTGAACGCACAGGCGCCGGAAGAACTCGCCGCCGCGTCGCGTTCAAACGGCGCACGTTTCATTCACATATCGACGGATTATGTTTTTTCGGGCGAGCATAACGGCGCGCCGCTCGACGAAGAGGCGCCGACCGCCCCGATCAACGCCTATGGCGCTACGAAACTGGAAGGTGAAAGATCGACGCTGCGCGCATACCCGGACGCCGTCATCATTCGGACGTCATGGGTTTACTCCCTTTACGGAACGAATTTCGCGCGGACGATGATTCGCCTTTCCGAAACGCGCAGCGAGCTTGGCGTTGTCGCGGACCAGTTCGGCGGCCCGACGCCGGCGCGCAATATCGCTGCGGCCTGCCTCAGCGTTGCAAAACGGAAAGACGGCGCCGGCGGCGTCTTTCATTTTCAGGGCGCGCCGGCGACAAACTGGGCCGATTTCGCCGAGGCGATATTCGAGGCGGCCGGCCGCGACGTCAAAATCAACAGGATTACGACCCGGGAATATCCGACGCCGGCCAGACGGCCGCTTTATACCGTTCTTAACTGTTCCAAAATCTTGCGCGAATACGGTGTCGCCCAGCCGGACTGGCGCCTCGACCTTTCGTCGACGGTCAGGGAAATCGCAACGCGCGACGCATCTCAGAAATGAAAGGCTGAGACATGAAGGGAATCGTTCTCGCCGGCGGCTCAGGAACGCGCCTGTATCCGATAACGCGCGGCGTCTCGAAACAATTGACGCCGATCTACGACAAACCGATGGTCTACTATCCGATCAGCGTTCTGATGCTGGCCGGCATAAAAGAAATACTCATCATTACGACGCCGGAAGATCAGGTTTCCTTCCGGCGACTGCTCGGCGACGGAACCAACTGGGGCGTTCGCTTCACCTACGCCGCTCAACCGAGCCCGGACGGCCTCGCCCAGGCGTTCATCATCGGAGAAGAATTCATTTCCGGAGACAAATGTGCGCTCGTCCTCGGCGACAACATTTTTTACGGTCATGGCCTGACCGACGAACTTGAGAAAGCGGCGGCGTTGGATGAAGGCGCAATTATTTTCGCCTATCAGGTGACAGACCCCGGACGATACGGCGTCGTCGCATTCGATCCGAACGGCAAAGTCACAAGCATCGAAGAAAAGCCGAAGTACCCGAAATCAGATTTTGCAGCGACGGGACTGTATTTTTACGACGAGACAGTCGTCGCACGCGCCAAACATGTGAAACCGTCGGCGCGGGGCGAGCTGGAGATCACAAGTTTGAACGAGTCATATCTTAATGATGGAAAACTGAACGCGCGCATGCTTGGCCGCGGTTTTGCGTGGCTTGATACGGGTACGCATGAATCGCTGCTTGAGGCCGCCCAGTTCGTTCAGACGATCGAATCGCGCCAGGGGCTCAAAATCGCCTGCCCGGAAGAGATCGCCTATCGACGCGGCTTTATCGACGTCGACCAGTTGCGAAGGCTCGCCGAACCGCTTTTGAAAAACCAGTACGGCCAGTATCTTGCGCGACTTGCGGCCGGCCGCAAATAAGAGAACGGCGCGTTCCGAAGAACGCGCCGATTGATACGCAACAAAACCTTGCGTTGATTATTGCTCGACAGCCGGCTCGATCGCAGCGTCGTCAGCCGCATCGGCGGCGGCTTCAACAACGCCGCCTTCAACTGTTTCGTCGATCGCAATTTCCGTAGACGCCTCGGCGGACGCCGCAATCGTCTGGTCCGTTTCGACAGTTTCGTCTGCGGCGGCTTCAGCATCGGCGGCTTCGGCGACCGCGGCGTCAGCGTCGACACTTTCCGCGGCGGCCGCATCTTCGGCGACCGCAGCGTCCGTCACAGCTTCGCCGCCTTCGGCCAGCGCGGGCGCGTCGAGCGTGGCGGCTTCGCTGGTCGTTTCCGTCGCACAGGCGGAAAGGCCGAGCGCAGCGGCGGCGCCGAGCGCCAAGGCGAGTTTGATATTCATGGGAAATGCCCTCCGTAGGTTGATGGCGGGACATCAATCCCAGTCGCGCAATCGGCACAAGCGAAATGAATGATATTTACCCAGAATTCATAATGAAACAGCGGTTTCTTACAACGCCGTAATCATTCGTCCGACGCAGCGTAAGCGCCGAAATATTCGATCGCCTCGTCGATGGATCGCGAATCAGCCGTGCGCCAATCATTCACCGAATCGGCGTTCAGGATCGACCCGTCCGCAGACAATATGAGAATGGTCGGCGTACCGATGATCCGTTCAACGCCGAAGCGCCGGGCGACGTCGAGATTTCTGTCTTTCCTTCCGACATCGACCCAGACAAGCTCATAGCCGCCTTCGATAATGCGAGATAAGCGTTCCGTCTGAAACTTCTTCGCCAGCCCCCGGCTGTCATGACACCAATTGGCGCCGAGTACGAGCAAGGGGCGCTTGCCGCTTTCTTTCGCCGCCGCCAGCGCATCATCGACATCGCGCATCGCATCGGCGTGTTTGTCGAACGGGCGCGGTTCGTCCGCCGCAATCGCCGCATCCATCGCGGTTCGCATCAATCGCTCTTCAATCAGATTGAACGCGAGATGCGCGCCTTTCGCCGGCTCGCCCTTTACGCCTGTCGCAGCGAATGCGATCGCGACGCCGTCTTCCGCCGCGCCGGCGGCGTCGCTTTTGACGAGCCACGCGCCGCTATAAAGCCCGTCCGCGTTCCCTGAACGGCCGATCAGGGTCGATCCTGAAAGAAACTCCTTTGTTCCGGCGATTTGCTGAACGCCGGGCCCGAAGGCGGCGAACCGGCCGTCCACGGACCCGCCATTCGTCGGCGCGTCATTACCGCGCGATTGCGCCGCCGTAAGGTCGGGCAGCGTTTCCAGTCGCCTCGCCAGCCTTGCAAGATCGACGACGGATGCGCGCAGGTCTGCTTGAGGAAATTGCAGCGCCGGATTTTCTTCGGCTTCGTAACTTACAGAGTAAGCCCTGCGGTCGGGCCGCTCGTTCTTTTCGAGCGACACCCGGCCGAGGGCGTGCGCAATCTCTAAAACCGGCCCGGCGCGAAATTTCGACGCGGCCGTCATTTCCCTGACGCATTCCGTCCCATCCGCGCTGAATTCGGCGCAGCCGGCCGCGCCCTGATAGACCAGCCTGTCGCCGATCATGACTGCGACGGAAACTGCGGCGACGGGATCTGTCCGCCCTTTTCCAGCGACCGTCCTTTCAAGCCGGCGATCAAAATCGCCTGCGTCGAAATTGCGATCACCGCGCGAAGCCGCTGCCGGCGCCGCATCGACCAGCGCCGCAATCGCGAAAAGCGAAAACAAAAATACGCTTCGAGACATCCCGGTCCTCACCATTTTACGCGCCGCCGCCGAAATATTTTTCAAGCCGCGCAATCGCCTCTTCCAGCACTTCGCGGTGCTTGCAAAAACAAAATCGCGCGTAATGGCGCGGCGCCGCGCCCGAATTCGCGGGATAAAACGCCGAAACGGGAACCGCGGCGACGCCGGCCTTCGTCGTGATTTCATTACAAAAGGCCGCGTCGTCATCGCGCCCGACCGGCCTGATATCGGCTGTTGCGAAATATGTGCCTTCGCACGGCGATACCTCGAATCCGATCCTTGCAAGGCCCTGCGTGATGAAGTCGCGCTTCATCTGCATCTGCGAAACGAAGCCGGAATAATACTCATCACCGAAGGCGAGGCCTTCCGCGATCGCGAACTGAAGATGCGGCGGGCACGTATAGGTGAGAAACTGGTGTGTTTTCATCATGCCGGTGATCAGCTCTTCAGGTCCGGTCGCATAGCCGATGCGCCACCCGGTCATTGAAAATGTTTTCCCGGCGGACCCTATCCTGACGCAGCGCTCGCGCATTCCTGGCAGCGTCATCAGGGGAATGTGCGCCAATCCGTCAAAAATGAGATGTTCGTACACTTCGTCGCATATAACGATCAGGTCGCGCTCAATCGCGATGTCGGCGACAATCTGGAGTTCATCGCGCGTCAGGACGCGCCCCGTCGGGTTATGCGGCGTGTTGATCGCGATGACGCGCGTCGCGGGCGTGATCGCCGCGTTCAGTTCATCGCGCCGGATACGCCATTGCGGCGGCTTCGGAGAATAATAAACCGCCCGCGCGCCCGCAGCTTCGACGATCGGCGCGTAGCAATCGTAAGTTGGCGCGACAAGCAGCGCGTCATCGCCCGGTCTCAGCGTCGAGAAAAACGCCGCGGCGAGCGCTTCCGTCGCGCCGGCTGTCACCAGCGTTTCTTTCGACCAGTCTATGTCCAGGCCGTAAAAACGCTTGTTGGCGAACGCTACAGCCTTGCGCAATTCCGGCGTCCCCTGCACCGGCGCATACTGGTTCGGCCCGCTGCGGATTGCGCGCGCGGCGGCCTCTACGATTTCTTCAGGACCATCTTCGTCCGGAAAACCCTGGCCGAGATTGACGGCGTCATGATCGCGCGCGAGCGCCGACATGACCGCGAATATCGTCATCGGCCGGTCGGCGAATACGGGGTTCAGTCTTGCCTTCATCTTCTCCGCTCTTGATCATCTCATACAATTATCGACCGCGCACAATGCGAAGGCCGCAAAGAAAAAGCCGTCCCGCATGCGGGACGGCCTTTAAATCCGAACCGATAATCCCGGTTAGTGCTGGGGATCGGTCGCTTCGTCGACTGCCGCTTCCGCGTCATCCATCATGTCACCGGCCGCATCGGCCGCGTCATCCGCCATGTCGCCGGCGGCGTCGGTTGCGTCATCCATCATGCCGGCTGCCGCATCGCTCGCATCATCCATCATGCCAGCGGCCGCATCGCCCGCGTCATCGACCATGGATCCGGCCGCGTCAGCGGCGTCATCCATCGCAGCGCCCATATCGTCGGCGGCCGCGTCCATCGCAGCGCCGGCGTCGTCCATAGCGCCATCGACGGCGGCGGCGGCGTCATCGGCGGCCTCGTCAACGGCGGCGGCGGCGTCTTCCACTGTCGTGTCGCTTGCCGCTTCTTTTTTCGCACAGGCTGCGAGTCCGCCGGCGGCGAACGAAACAGCCAATAAAATCAACCACTTCTTGCTCATGATTCTTGCACCCCTGCTGGAGCCTTCCGTTAATTCGGTCGGCGGAATCGGGCGACTTGTGTCAGATTTCTCCTTTCAGGTCAAAATCTTGGCAAGGTTAAGTTTAGGAAAGACAAGGCTGATCCGGGTACGAATTCTCCCCCAGGGCGCGGGTTTCCTAGCCGGGCTGCGCAGACTGTCTGTTTTCGCCCGGACGATTTTTGAATCTCGATTTTCCGAATGCGGCGCATTTTGCCTCCTTTTCCGCCTGACGCCGCCCTCGCGGCGGCGCGCCGGCCGCGATTGGACTTTTCTGGGTCCAGTTGGGCCAAACCTGGATCGAAGCAAGGCGTCTTTCCCGGTCCGGCGGGAGGGATAATAGCGGCCCCGGCCGGGTGTTGGATAAACTGGGGGATAAGTAGGGGGATAAGGTGGGGGATAACCAGGGGGACAAGTAGGGGGATAAGTTTTTTTATCCCAGTAATTTCAACGCGCTGTTTGGTTAATGAAAAATCGTCGTTAACGCGGAGGCGGCCCTGAAAAACCGTAGCAGGATCGTTCAATTTCTATTACCGCCGGCGGGTATTCCGTAAACGGATATTCAACCCGAAGGGGTGCGGCGCATGCGTTCGCCCGGCGGACGCACTAATCGAACAGCGATCCCTGCGCCGGCTTTTTCGGGCGCGCTTTTTCACCCGTCTCGCCGAGGCGGACGCCGCGTTCGCCATCGGCAAAGACGAGCGCCACCGCGCCGACTGCGGGAAGGTCCGCAATACGGCGCGCGATCGATCCGTCCGCTTTTCTGACGAGCGCGAACCCGCGATCGAGAACGCCCTTATAGGAAAGCGACTGGAGAAGACCGGCGAGCGATTTCAACCGGTCGCCCGGACGCGCCAGCATTCGCCCGCCGACATCGCAAAGGCGCACCGCCTCGCGCTTCAAGGAATTGCGCCCGTCTTCAATCCGGCGGCGAACGATCATCGGCCGCAATCGCGTCGCTGTTTTTGCAAGTCTGGTCTCCGCGCCGTCCTTTCGCGCGCGCAACCCCGCCGCAAGCCGGCTCGCCGCAAGGTCGAGGCGCTGGCCGAGCGCGCCGGTCGCATCTTCGGGCCGCCCGAGACCGCGCGCCGCCGACACGAGCCGCAATCGCCTTTCGTCAAGACGGCGATGCTCGGCCGTAATCATGCGCCGTTCCTTGTTGAGCGTTTCGGCCAGAAGCTCCGCCCGCATCGGCGTCGCTTTTTCAGCCGCAGCGGTCGGCGTCGGCGCGCGCAGGTCCGCTGCGTAATCGATCAGGGTCGTGTCCGTCTCGTGACCGACGGCGGAGATGAGGGGGATATCGCTCGCGGCCGCCGCACGCACGACGATTTCCTCGTTGAAACACCAGAGGTCTTCAAGGCTGCCGCCGCCGCGCGCGACAATCAAAACATCAGGGCGCGGAATAACCCCATTGCGCTCCAGCGCATTAAAACCTTCGATCGCCGCCGCGATCTGCGCCTCGGCGCCCTTGCCCTGCACGAGCGTCGGCCAGACGAGAACATGTCTTGGAAATCTTTCTCGCAGGCGATGAAGAATATCGCGGATGACGGCGCCGGACGGCGAAGTGACGACGCCTATTACGTCCGGAAGGTACGGGATCGGCCGTTTTCTCGACGCATCGAACAGGCCCTCTGCAGACAGCCTTTTCTTGCGCTCTTCGAGTATCGCCATCAGCGCGCCGGCGCCGGCGGGTTCAAGACTGTCGATTACGATCTGGTATTTGGACTGTCCGGGGAAGGTTGTAAGTTTTCCCGTCGCCACAACCTCCATCCCCAACTCGGGAGCGAATTTGATGCGCTGCGCGACGCCTTTCCAGATAACGCCCGAAATCGTTGCGTTTTCGTCCTTCAGGTCGAGATAGACATGGCCGGATGGCGCGCGAGTGACGCGCCCCAGCTCTCCTTTAACGCGCACAAAGCCGAATCCGTCCTCGATCGCGCGCTTCACCGCGCCCGCAAGTTGGCTGACCGTGTATTCGTGGATATTGTCGCTTGAAGATGAAGTCATGCCTGCTTTAAGCATGAACTGTCCGGCGCGAAAATGCGCAAGCGCGAAAGGCGCCCGCAAAAACTGCGACAAAGGTCACAGGCGCCCGCCATGCTCGCGCGTAAGTCGCCCCGAACGGCGGCCGCCCCGGTATTCGCCGAAATCGTTGATGTTCCGAGTAGATGAAATCAAAGGGAGATTGACTCATGAGGGCTATCTATTTCGCAGGCGCCGCGGCGGCGGCGCTCGCCGTCGGGTTCGGCGGCGTTGAATACACCCGGAACGATCCAGGCGTTCCTTTCATCGACCCGATGTCGCTTGTCCGTTCCGCCTGCGGAAAGGATCCGGCGGCGGCGCTGAAGCGCAGGCTCTATTTTCGCTCGATCGGCGCGGCCTATGCGGCGAGCCTGGCGGAATCGTCGCCCGCCGCCGAACCTGCATTGGCGCGCACGCGCCCCGTTCCAGGCGTCGGATACGACGTGACGACAGCGAACGACAAGGCGCAGTCGCTGTTCAATGCAGGGCTTGCGCATGTCTGGAACTTCAATCACGGCGAGGCGGTTGTCGAATTCAAATCGGCGCAGGCCGAAGATCCCGATTGCGCGATGTGCTTTTGGGCCGAAGCGTTTGCGCTCGGGCCGAATATCAATGCGCCGATGAGCGAGGAAGCCGTCGCGCCTGCTTTCGCCGCCATGCGAAAGGCGGTGAAGCTGAAAGACAAGGCGAGCGACAAGGAACGTATGCTGATCGATGCGCTCGCATTGCGGTATGCGGCCGAACCGCTCGCCGACCGGAGCGCGCTCGATGCGGCTTTCGCCGACGCGATGGACAAGGCGGCGGTCGCTTATCCAGATGACGATTTCATTCTCGCGCTCGCCGCCGAAGCGAATATGGATACGCAGCCATGGGATTACTGGCTGGCGGACGGCCGAACCGCGAAAGGACGCACCGACCGGACAATATCGCTTATTGAAACGGTGCTCGCCCGTAATCCGCACTATCAACCGGCGATCCACCTCTATATTCACATGACGGAGGCGACGACCAATCCGTATCGCGCGGAGAAGTTCGCGGACGAGCTGGCGCGTCTTTCGCCCTCGCTCGGGCACCTCATCCACATGCCCTCGCACACCTATGCGCGCATCGGCCGTTTCCGGGATTCAATCGAGACCAACGTCAAGGCCGTCGCGGCCGATGAGAATTTCCTCGAAAATTCCGATCCGAGCCCGCTCTATCAATACGGCTATTACGTTCACAACGTTCATTTCGTGATGACGTCGGCGCAAATGGCGGGCGACAAGGATACCGCGCTGGCGATGGCGGCGAAGCTGGACGCGAAACTTCCGACCGAAATGGCGCTCGCCGTGCCGTTCGCCCAGCCGATCAAGGTTGCGCCCTATTTCGCGATGGCGCAATTCGCCGATTCGGCGGATATCCTCGCGCTAGAAGATCCTGGAGACGACGCGCCGTTCATCAAGGCCGCCTGGCGTTATGCGCGCGGCGAAGCGTTTGCGCGGAACGGCGAAGCCGACAAGGCGCGCGCCGAAGCCGAAGCGATTTCGGATATAATCGCGAACGCCGATCTGTCCGGCCTTGTCGCAAATCTGGTGCCCGCGCCGGATGTTTTGAAGATCGAATATCTGACTGTGACGGCGCGCGCCGCGGCTGCCGACGGCGATCTCGATACGGCGATCGAAGCCATGGAGGAAGCCGTCGCGACGCAGGAAAGCCTCAACTACACCGAGCCGCCTTACTGGTACTATCCGGCCAAGCAAACGCTCGCCGCTTTCGTCCTGCGCAAGGGCGATGCGCAACGCGCCGAGCAGCTTTTCATCGAATCGCTCGGCGAGCTGCCCAATAATGGCTGGTCCTATGCCGGGCTGGCGGAAGCCTACAAGGCGCAGGGCGACAAGAATGCGCGCAAATACGCGGAAGGCCTGATGAAAGCGGCCTGGATCGGCAAGGGGAAGCCGGCGCTGGAAAGGCTCTGATCCGGCGTTCGCAAGGCCCGGCAGCCATTTTGTCTATTCGCCCCGTCGCCCGGAAGCGGCGGGGCGTTTTTACATCGCCCCGAATGTATTGGCTCGCCGCGCCGGGCGTTCTAGATAGTTTTTATGCGCGGCATCCTTTCAAACCGTTCCGTTATTCGTCTTTCCGGCGACGACGCCCGGCCCTTTCTTCAAGGTCTCGTGACCCAGGACGTTCTTCACGCCAAGGCGAACGAAGCCGTATTCGCCGCACTGCTGACGCCGCAGGGGAAAATACTTTTCGATTTTTTCCTGTCGCCGTTTGAGGACGGATTTCTCATCGACGCCGACAGGGAAGCCGCCGACGCGCTGAAAGCCCGCCTCGTCATGTACAAATTGCGCGCGAAGGTCGGCGTTGCGATCGAAGACAATCTCGCCGTCGGCGTCGGCGACATGCGCGATCCGCTGATTTCATACGCCGATCCGCGCCATGTCGCCCTGCCGGCGCGCGCGATCGTCAAAAACGCGGAGATACCGCCCGCAGACGCAGACTATGACCGGGTTCGTTTCGAAACAGGCGTTCCCGAATTCGGAAAGGATTTCGGCGCGGAGGAAGTATTTCTTCTCGATGTGAATTACGACGCGCTCGCAGGCGTCAGCTACCAGAAAGGGTGCTTTGTCGGCCAGGAGGTGACGAGCCGGATGAAGCGTAAGGGCGAAATTCGCAAACGGACCCTGATTGCGGCGTTCGACGGCGCGCCCCCCGACAAGGGCGCGGAGATCGGCGCCGGAGGAGCTGCGATCGGCCGGATTTTATCCGGAAGGGAGGGCCGCGCCCTCGCCCTTGTCCGTCTCGACCGTCTGGCGTCCGCCGAGGCGGCCGGCGCCGCGCTGGCGGCGGATGGCAAGGCGGTCCGGATCGTCTTTCCTGCGTATCTCGAACGCGAATAGGCTGTATCTTCTTTCGCAAAACGGAGAGACGCCATGACGCCGACCGCTTTCGCCCTGCTGGGGTTTGTCGCCTGGACGATCCTGCTTGTTCTGCTGCTCGCATCTTATCGCATTTCGCTCGTCGCGACAGGCAAACGCGCCTCGCCGAACTTCAACGCCGACGGCGATGATGTCGACGGATTCGGCCGACGCATCACGCGCGCGCACGCCAATTGTTATGAAAACCTGCCGCTTGTCGGCGCAATCCTGCTTTATGCGATCGCAACGAACCAGAGCGTCGTCACCGACCCCCTGGCGCCGGCTTTCCTCGGCGCGCGAATGCTTCAATCGGCGACGCATATCGCCTCGACAAGCCGCAACGCTATTTTGGTGCGCCTGTTCTTCTACAGCGTGCAGATAGCCATTCTCGTTTTCTGGATCCTGAAGCTGACGCATCTCATCTGACAAACATGACGCAAAAGAAGCTGCATTGCCCCTGGGCGCCGGCGAACGACGCCCTTTATCGTCAGTATCATGACGAGGAATGGGGCGTTCCGGAATTTGACGATCGCGCGCTGTTCGAAAAGCTGATCCTGGACGGCTTCCAGGCGGGGCTTTCCTGGCGCACTATACTTTATAAGCGGGAGAATTTCCGGCGCGCCTTCGACGGGTTCGACGTTGAGAAAATCGCGCGCTATTCACCGCGCAAAATCGAAAAACTGATGAATGACGAAGGCATTGTGCGCTCGCGCCTTAAAATCGAGGCGTCGATCGGAAACGCCGCATCCTGGCTCGACATTATGGAAAGCCGGAACGACGGATTTTCCGGACTGTTGTGGGATTTCGTCGGCGGACGCCCCGTTGTCAATCGCTGGAAAAACTTCCGCGATGCGCCGACCAAATCGCGCGAGGCCGAGGCGATGTCGAAAGAGCTTAAACGCCGGGGGTTTAAATTCTGCGGGCCGACCATCGTCTACGCCTTCATGCAGGCGACCGGCATGGTGAACGATCACGAAACGGCGTGCCCGCGCTGGAAAGCGGTGCAGAAAGCGGCCAAGACGTAAGACCGGCGTTGCCTCGCCGGCGCATCGGGCGCAATGTGGCGCATACGCAAGGATGATTGAGCCGAACCATGACAGAAGCTGGCGTCCGCATCGCTTCGACCGGTCTTTATACGCCGCCGCATTCGATTTCGAACGCCGAGCTTGTCGCGGCGTTCAATGATTATGTCGCGCTTTTCAACGCAGAGAATTCGGCCGCGATCGCGTCCGGCGCGATAGAAGCCCTGCAACCCTCTTCAGCGGAATTCGTCGAAAAGGCGTCCGGCATCAAATCCCGCTACGTCGTCGACAAAAAGGGAATTCTCGATCCGGGTCGCATGGCCCCCATGATACCCGCGCGGCGCGACGAGGACTTGTCCATCGTCGCCGAAATCGGCGTCGCGGCGGCGAAGGACGCAATGAAGCGGGGTGATTTTTCACCGGGCGATATCGACGGCGTCATATGCGCCGCGTCGAACATGCAGCGCGCTTATCCCGCCATGGCTGTCGAGATCCAGGCGGCGCTCGGCGTCGAAGGCTTTGCTTTCGACATGAATGTCGCCTGCGCTTCCGCCGCGTTCGGCATTGAAACTGCGCTCGGACTCATTCGCGCCGGATCGTCCCGCATACTGATGGTCAATCCTGAAATCTGCACCGCGCATCTGAACTTTCGCAATCGCGACTGTCATTTCATCTTCGGCGACGTTGCGACCGCCGTCATCGTCGAAAGCGCGGATGGCGCGGCGTCCGGCCAAACCTGGGACATCGTGTCGACGCGGCTGAAGACCGTCTATTCCAACAATATCCGCAACAATTACGGTTTCATAAATCATTGCGAACGCGAAACCGGATCGCCCGCCGATCCTCAATCGAGCTTTGACACCGACAAGCTGTTCGTCCAGCAGGGGCGCAGGGTGTTCAAGGATGTCGTGCCGATGGTCGGCGAAATGATTTCCAGCCACCTCGCCGATAACAATATTGGCGCGGACGATGTGAAGCGTCTCTGGCTGCACCAAGCCAATCTGTCGATGAACGAACTTATCGCAAAGCGCGTATACGGACGCGAGGCGACGCGCGCCGAAGCGCCGAACATTCTCGATGAATATGCGAACACGTCGTCGGCCGGCTCGATTATCGCCTTTCACAAGCACCGCAGCGATCTGAATATCGGCGATATCGGCGTCATATCGGGATTCGGCGCGGGATATTCCGCGGGCTCGGTGATCGTGCGGCGCGCGAGCTAAAGCGTCTTCGCCTCAAACGGAACCGGGACAAGGCTTCAATTATTTTTTCGCATTTCCCGACGGCGAACCGCTCCCGCTTCGCTCTGAAATGATTCAGGTTAGTCTTTCTGCGTTACAGTCAGGTTTATCGCACCCGCCAGCGCGTCAGGTCCGCCGGCAAGTGCGGCGCTGATCGCCGGCAGCGGAACCGGAGTTTCCGGCTCGGCCTTTATCTCAAGCGAACCGCCATCTTCGAGAAAATCCGCAATTGCATCTATATAGGACGCCGTACGCGGATTTGACCGCTTCAACTCAAGCTGGGTAAGGCGCATCAGGGCCGGCGTCGCGGCGCGTACGTCCTTCGCTTCGCCGCCTGTTTGCAAGGCGGAAAGCGCGAAGAAGGCGTCGAGCATCTGATCGTCGTCAACGCGGAAAGAAAGCCGGCTCAGCTTCGCCAGTTCCGCAGCGGCGTTGCGGCCGCCCGCCGCCTGCGCCGCATCGATGCGCTTGAGTTCAAGCCCCTCAAGCGCGATATCGATCTTTAAATCGGCGAAGCCTGCGCCGCGATAGTCGGCCGCGAACACGGCCTCGCCCTGTTCGGCGCTCCAGTCATAGGCGAGAGAGCTGTCGGCCTTCACCCGGTCGAGCCCGCGCGATTTCAAAACAGCGATCGCATCTTTTTCCTCGTCGGGAACATAGCCGGTCAGGTCAAATGAAGCCGCGCGCGAAACTGCGCGAATTTTCGACGGCAAAAGCCAGGTGAACTCCATGGCGGAAATATCGGTTTCGGGCGCGACTGATACGCGCTTTCCGCCGTAGAAGGTTTGCGCATCTGCGATATGCGCCGTACCGAGATCAATGAGATTTGTCGCCGAAACCGGCGGTTTTTCGCCCTTTAATCCATATTCCATAAGCCCGGCGAAAGTTATGCCGTTCCACTCGATCGAACCGATTTTGACCTGCTGGTTCGCCGGTGCGATGAAATTGCGCAGAGGGCCGTTGACGAGGATGCCGGCGACCGGTCCAAGCCCCTTGCCGGCCGGGAGGGGCGACGCCGACGACCGGTCTACGCGATATTCGAAATCGCGCGCAACAAAGGCGTCCAGGCGCCCGCCATCGACGCCGACAAATCTCATATCCCTCGCTTTAAGCCCTGTTGAAACGCCGCTCGAAGATTCAGCCTCGCCCGCGAAGCTTGCGTCCTTGAAATAAACGCCCGCGACTTCAAACGCATTGAACAGCGCGGCGAGGCCCGAAGCGGGCGAGGCGTCGGGCATGCCGCCGCGGCGAATTCGAAGCGTGTCGATTTCAACGGCGCCGATCGATATCGCGGGTGCGTCCTCGTCGCCGGTTTTAGACGAAAGGTCGAACAGGCGCAATTTTTTCAGCGCCGTTTCCATCGGCGCATCGAGCGCTGCATCTTCCTCAGCGCCGATGCGGTCGATCGCATCCATATCGACGCCATAAAATTCCGCGCGGGCGACGGTGAATTCATCATCGCCGGTGAATTTCAGATTGTGTGCGACCGTCGCGCCGGTCTTTTCATCGAATTCGATCCGCTCATATGTCGGGCGCAAATAAAGCGGGAGGATTTTGAAAAACCTGTCGACATCGAGCGCTTCGGCGTTCTTGACGCGATAGGGCCGGTCGATCGGCGAAGCGGCGTCGACGTCCGACGCGCCCAGGCTCGATGCGCTGCGCGGCGCGTCGGAACGATTGCCGCAGGATACCAGGACGAGCGCGGCGAAAATCGCCGAGGCGGCGCGTATTCCTATCATCGACTTTTTCCTTGCAGCCCGGACCAAGCATGCCCCGCTTGGCGCGCCGAAGGCAAGCAAGGGCGCTCAAGCAAGCCTGATGCGCGCAGGTCCGGCTTCCATTTCGCCGATAATGGCGGCGTGCGCGTGGCCGTGCGATCTGAAAAGTTGCAGGACGCGCTCGCCAGCCTCCGGCGCGCAGGACACCAAAAGCCCGCCGCTCGTCTGCGGATCGCAGAAAATATCGCGCTCGGCGTCGCTCCAGCCTGCGGGGCTATCCACCATCGCCTCGATGCTCGCCCAGTTTCGCGGCGAGGCGCCGGTTCTGACGCCTTGCGCGACGAGACGGCGCGCGCCGTCGAATACGGGGATTTTTTTCCGGTCGATCCGGGCGGCGAGGCCCGCGCCGCGGCACATCTCGGCGAGATGGCCGCACAATCCGAATCCCGTGACGTCGGTGACGGCGTGAACGCCCGCAATCGCGGCGAGTTCCGCGCCCGGCCTGTTAAGCAAGGTCGTCGATCCGATCATCGCCGCATAATCTTTATCCGAAAGCATTTCTTTTTTGAGCGCGGCGCTGAACACGCCGATCCCGAGCGGCTTTCCGAGAATGAGGATATCGCCCGCTTGGGCGGCGCTGTTTTTGAGAATGCGATCGGGATGAACGAGACCGAGCGCGACAAGGCCGTAAATCGGCTCGACGGAATCGATCGAATGCCCGCCGGCGATCGGCGCGCCGGCGGCTTGCGCGACGCTGCGCCCTCCCTCAAGTATCTTTCGAATGGTCGCCGCGCCGATTTTCGCAATCGGCATGCCGACAAGGGCGAGCGAGAAAATGGGGCGCGCGCCCATGGCGTACACATCCGAAATCGCGTTGGTAGCGGCGATGCGCCCGAAATCATACGGATCATCGACGACGGGCATGAAAAAGTCAGTCGTCGCGACGATCGCAGCGTCATCGCTGACGCGCCAGACGGCCGCATCATCGCTGGTGGCCGCATCAACCAGAAGATCGACAGGCGCAAGGCCCGCCGGCGCTCCGGCCAATAATTGCGACAGAACGTTCGGCGCGATCTTGCAGCCGCAGCCGCCGCCATGCGCAAGGCTGGTGAGTTTCGGTTCGCTCGTATTTTCGTTCAAGGGTCCGCTCATAACAGGCGTCGGCGCATATTCCGCACCGCCTCTATGCAACGCCGGCGCTTGCCCGACAAGCGTTCGCGGCGCTAGATCGCCGGCGCCATGATCGAAAAGATCTCATCGCTCGCGCCTGAAACGCTCGCGCCCTTTGACGCGATCATCGATGTGCGCTCGCCGGCGGAGTTCGCCGAGGACCGCATACCCGGCGCAATCAACCTTCCCGTTCTTACCGATGAAGAACGCGCGGAAGTCGGAACGATCTATGTGCGCGACTCGCGTTTTCGCGCGCGCCGCATCGGCGCGGCCTATGTCGCACGCAATGTCGCAGGCCATCTCGAAACCGCGCTCGCCGAGCGCGGCCCGAAATTTCGCCCGCTCGTTTATTGCTGGCGCGGCGGCATGCGTTCGAACGCCATGGCGACGATCCTGTCGCAGACAGGCTGGCGCGTCGGCGTTCTGGAAGGCGGATACAAAACGTGGCGGCGCGCGGTCGTCGACGCGATGTCGCAGGCGGCGACGCCGATAAATCTAATCCTTATCGACGGGCAAACCGGCACGGCCAAGACGGACATCATCCGCAAGCTGTCCGCCAACGGCGCGCAGGCGATCGACCTGGAAGGGCTGGCCGCGCATAAAGGGTCCGTATTCGGCGGCGACGCGGCGCTTGCCCAGCCGTCGCAAAAACTCTTTGAATCCCGCCTGTTCGACGCTTTCCGCCGACTCGATAGCGCAGCCCCGATCGCCGTCGAGGCGGAATCGCGACGCATCGGCAAAATCAACCTGCCGGCGCGGATATGGAGTTCAATGCGCGCCGCGCCGCGCCTTCTCATCCGCGCAGGAACGAAAGCGCGCGCGCGTTACGTCGTCGACGCCTATCGCGATTTCATCGCGACCGAAGGCGCGCTCGAAACCGCGATCGACAAATTACGTCCGTTTCACCCAAAGGATACGATTGCGCAGTGGGTTTCGCTCGCCGCCGCGCGCGACTATGGCGCGCTGGCCGAGGCGTTGATGCGCGCCCATTACGATCCGCTCTATGAGCGCGCGCGCGTTCGAAACGGAACCTCGCCATCGGCGATCATCGACGCCGGCGATCTCAGCGTTGACGAGATTGAGGAAGCGGCGCGCCAAACCGCGCGCGCTATCGCCTCGCTGTCGAGGCGATCGCCGCCTTGATAAGGGATCTGGCCTCATCGCTCGCCCAATCCGCCTCGCCGACCATCCTGCCGATTTCGCGCCCCTCGGCGTCGTAGAGAATGGAGACCGGCAACACCGAGGCGCCGCCGATCGCTATCGTCATGGCGAGCGTCGGATCGGCGTACAGGCTGAGGCTTCGAATTTTCAGCTTGTCCAGAAACGCGCCGGCCGCTTCCGGTCCCTTTGGATCGGCGGCGATCGCGATGACGGCGAAGTCATCGCCGCCGAGATCGGTTTGAAGCGTATCGAGCGAGGGCAGTTCCTTAAGGCACGGGGCGCACCAGGTCGCCCAGAAATTGACCAGCGCGACGCGGCCGCGGAAATCGGCCAGGGCGACCTCGCGCCCTTCGTGAAGAAACGTCTCGTCCGGCGCGACACGCGCGCTCGCTGCGTATACGAAATCCGCCATCTCGCCGACGAGGAGATTTGGATCGGCCAATACCGGCGCATTCGACGGCCCGGACGCGGATTTCTCGACCTTTGCGCTTAACGCCGCCGACGCGATCACGTAGAGGAGAGCGCCCGCGCCGGCGCCGAGCCAGATCATGAGCCAGAGGCGGGGATTGAGAAGAACGCGCAAGAGAAGCTCCCGATGAAAGACAAGTCCCCAGATAGTCCCAATGAGAAAAAAAGCCAGATGTGGGGCGGCAGATTTGAACGCGGGCCCGCGGCGATCATGGAGGAGATAAACGCATCGATCGATATCGACCGACGATTGTGGCGCGAAGATATCGAAGGCTCAAAAGCGCACAGCGCGATGCTGGCGGCGGCGAAGATCATTACGCAGGCCGACGCGCAGGCCATTCGCGGCGGGCTGGATCGTATCGCCGCCGAGATCGAGGCGGGTGAGTTCGTCTTTTCAAAACGTCTTGAAGACATCCACATGAATATCGAGGCACGCCTTAAGGAATTGATCGGCGAGCCGGCTTCGCGCCTTCACACCGCGCGTTCGCGTAACGACCAGGTCGCTACCGATTTTCGCCTTTTCGTCCGGCGCGCCTGCGACGAGCTGGCGGCGGCGGTCGAGACGCTTCAAAAAGCGCTCGTCGCAAAGGCCGAGAAACACGCCGGCGCCGTCATGCCGGGCTACACCCATCTTCAAACGGCCCAGCCCGTCACCTACGGCCATCATTGTCTCGCCTATGTCGAGATGCTCGAACGCGACCGCACGCGCTTTCTCGATGCGCGAAAACGCATGAACGAATGCCCTCTCGGCGCGGCGGCGCTCGCCGGTGTTCCCTACCCGATCGATCGCGACATGACGGCGAAAACGCTCGGTTTCGATCGCCCGACCGCGAATTCGCTGGACAGCGTTTCGGCGCGCGATTTCGCGCTTGAAACGCTCGCCGCATCGGCGATCTGCGCCGGCCATCTTTCGCGTCTGGCCGAGGAGATCGTTCTTTGGACCTCGCCGCATTTCGGTTTCGCAGCGCTGACGGACGCCTTCTCGACCGGTTCATCCATCATGCCGCAAAAAAGAAATCCGGACGCCGCCGAACTCTGCCGCGCCAAGGTCGGCCGCGTCGCCGGCGCATTCACGACGCTTGCAATCGTGATGAAGGGCCTTCCGCTCGCCTATTCGAAAGACATGCAGGAGGACAAGGCCGCGACATTCGAGGCGATTGACGATATGGCGCTCGCGCTCGCCGCGATGGCGGGCATGATCGACGACATGTCGATGAACGAAGCCGCCATGCGCGAAGCGGCGATACGCGGATTTTCAACGGCGACCGATCTCGCCGACTATCTCGTGCGCAATATCGGCCTTGCGTTTCGCGAGGCCCATCATGCGACGGGCGCAATCGTCGCCGCGGCGGAAGCGAAGGGCCTTCGTCTCGACCAGTTGCCGATTGAGGAAATGCGCGCCGTCGAACCGCGAATCGGCGAGGACATATTCAAGGCGCTGAGCGTTGACGCAAGCGTTGCCGCGCGCGCATCTTACGGCGGAACCGCACCCGCCAACGTCGCGGCCGAAGCGCGGCGCTGGAAAGAGAGACTGAAATGAAGATCCTGCTGGCGGCCTTCGCCGCGCTTTGCTTCCTGACGGCCTGCGGCAAGAAAGCGCCGCTGCGCCCGCCCACATCCGAACGCCCGCCCGCCGGGGAATGGAATCCGAACGACGAACCGGCGGACGATCAGGGTGAGTTCGATCAGGGTGAATTCAATCGGGGTGAGTTCAACCAATGACCGCGCGCGAGGCTTCCTGCGCGTGCGGCGAAATTCGACTTCGCTGTCACGGCGAACCTGTGCGCATTTCTGTCTGCCATTGCCTTGAATGCCAGAAACGCACGGGTGGCCCATTCGGCGCGCAGGCGAGATTTTTGCGCGAGCATGTCGAATTCCTGAGCGGCGAGCCGGGAATATTCGAGCGCACCGGCGATGAAGGCGGCAAGGTGACGCAGCGCTTCTGCGTCAAATGCGGATCGACGGTCTGGTTTACGCTGGGCGCCGATCCCGATCGCATCGCCGTGGCGCTAGGCGCCTTTGCAGACCCGTCATTCCCCCAACCGCTTTTCTCAGTATACGAAGAGCGAAAACATGCTTGGGTCGCCTTTAATGAAAGCGCGCCGATCAAACACGACTGGTAGTAAACCCAATGCATCATTTCGCGCGCCGCGACGGTGTTCTTCACGCTGAAGCCGTCGATCTCGAACGCCTCGCCGCCCTGGTCGGTACGCCGTTCTATTGCTACTCGGCGGCTACGCTGCGCCGGCATGTCGGCGTATTCCGCGCCGCTTTCGGCGATCTTGATCCGCTGGTCGCCTACTCTGTGAAAGCCAATTCCAACCTCGCTGTTCTTTCGCTCATGCGCGAGGAAGGCGCCGGCGCCGATGTCGTTTCGGGCGGCGAGCTTCGGCGCGCGCTGGAAGCCGGCGTTCCGGCCGGAAAGATCGTTTTTTCAGGCGTCGGCAAGACGCGGGAGGAGATGGCGGCGGCGCTCGA
Source organism: Parvularculaceae bacterium (assembly GCA_020446945.1). Lineage (GTDB taxonomy): Bacteria > Pseudomonadota > Alphaproteobacteria > Caulobacterales > Parvularculaceae > Amphiplicatus. Next base: position 24,838 of record JAGRDS010000020.1, on the reverse strand, counting down.
TGCGGGAATATTCCAGTTCAATGTCGAGTCGGAGAACGAACTCAGCGCACTCGGCGAGGTTGCGCGCGCAAAAGGCGCGATCGCGCCGGTCGCCTTTCGCATCAACCCCGACGTCTCGGCCGGCGGCCACGCGAAGATTTCAACCGGCAAGGCGGAGGACAAGTTCGGCGTGCCCTGGACGAGAGCGCGCGAAATATACGCCAGGGCGGCGGAGACGGACGGCGTGAGAATCCAGGGCGTCGACGTGCATATCGGATCGCAGATCGCCGCGCTCGACCCTTTCGAACGCGCCTTCAACCGCGTTGCGGAACTCGTCCGAACGCTGCGCGCCGACGGCCATGAAATCGAGACGCTCGATCTCGGCGGCGGCCTAGGAATTCCCTATGGAGAGCCGGAGAACGCCGCCGGCGACCCTCCGCATCCGGATGATTACGCCGGCCTGATACGCCGCATCGCCGCGCCGCTCGGCGTCCGGCTGATTTTCGAGCCGGGACGGCTGATCGTCGGCAACGCCGGCGTCCTCGTGTCGCGCGTTCTTTACGTCAAGGAAGGTGAAGCGAAAAAATTCCTGATCGTCGATGCGGCGATGAACGATCTCATCCGCCCCGCCCTTTACGACGCCTATCACGCCGTCGCGCCGGTGCGCGATTGCGGCGGCGCGCCTCAGCCCTATGATATTGTCGGGCCGATTTGCGAAACGAGCGATTCATTCGCAAGGGCGCGCGATCTGCCGCCCGTGAATGAGGGCGATCTCGTCGCCTTCATGTCGGCCGGCGCCTATGGGGCCGTTCAGGCGTCGCAATACAATACGCGCCCGCTCATTCCCGAGGTTCTGGCGGATAAGGACAGGTTCGCGATTATCCGGCGCCGCCCGTCAATCGACGAAATGCTCGATTGCGAGCGCAATCCCGTCTGGAGCAAGGCGTGAGCGCGCACGCTCAAAATCCGAGCGCGATCCTGAAATTGTTGAGAACGATGAACCCGTTCGTCCAGACCGCGAAGATGAATATGAAAAGGACGATGCGGTGCGGGAACCACAACACCATTCCCGAAATTACGATCTGAAGTAACAGTTTCGCTGCGATCCATGCGACGCCGTAATGGTCCATTATAGCGCGCATTAAAGGATTGGCCTCTTCCGCAACGCCGATTTCGATCGCGGCGATTGTTGAAATGATGTCGAACAGGCCGACGAAATTATAGGCGATCACCGCCGCGAATGCGATAATCGTGTTGGTTCGATTCGTTCTTGCGATCGCCGCATCGGAAGCGAGTGCGGCGCGGCGCGTCTGGGAGAGAAGGAAACTGGTCAAAAGGCGGCTCTCCAGCGTTAACCTAGAATTGACACCGAATCGCCGCTCGGCGCGCCGATCGGAGACCGGTTCGCGACGGGATTTATCGACGCGGCCGGTTCTGCGCGCTATTCTGCAAGAAGCATGACGGCGAATTTGGCGCAAGGCCGACCCAAAATGACGCGGCCCGCAGACCGGCGGGCCGGTGCGCGGCGGATATTGTTCGCGCATGCGACGCTTCTCACCGAACGCGCGACGCCGGCCGTTCTGCTCGGCGCGGCGCCGATATGCGTTATCCTTACCGCCAGCCTTTTCGATATTTGGGGCGCGACGCCGCGATGGGCGCATACGCTGGCGCTCATCGCCGCATTCGCGCTTTCTGCGAGCCTCGTCTGGCGCTTTCGTCCGACGAAATTGCTGCCGACGCGCAGCGAGGCGCTGGCGCGCCTTGAGCGGGACGGCGGCGTCAGGCACGACGCGCTGCGCGCGCTTGAAGACCGGCCGAGCGGCGGCGCCAATGTTTTGTGGGACGCCCATCTTTGCGAAAGCGCCGCGCGCGCAAGGGGCGCGCGGCTCAACGCGCCGGAATTGACGGCGAACAGCATTGACCGTTTCGGATTGCGCTATGGCGCGCTCGCGATTCTCGCCATCGCATTCGTCGCTGCAGGAAACGACGCCGGACGCCGGCTTGCGCTCGGTTTCCTTCCCGGCGATCCGCGCGCGGCGGCGCCGGGCTTCGCCGATATGTGGATCGAACCGCCCGCCTATACCGGCAAGGCGCCGATCTACCTTTTGCGCGCGGGCGACATTCTGCCCGGCCAGCGCGACCAGACGGACGCGCCGGAAGGCTCGCGCGTTCACGCGCAGGTGAATTCGAAATCGCGGTTTCGTCTTTCGCACCGGACGGCGGGCGAGACGATCAACGGCGCGCATGAGGGTCCGGAGAATTCGGCGCGCATGACGTTGACGCTTTCGCAAAGCGGCGTCCTGGTTTTGAACGCCGGCGGGCGAACGGGGCGCTGGCCGATCGGCGTCATCGACGATCGCACGCCCGATGTCGCTTTTGTCGAAACGCCTGCGGCCGACCGCGACGGGCGTTTCGCGTTCACGCTCAGGATCGACGACGATTACGGGGCGGCGTCGGCAGCTTTGCGCCTGCGGCTCGATCCCGATCAGGAACGCCCGCTCGACGCGCCGGAGCTGAGCGAGGGCGCCTTGAGCGAAAGCCGGCTGATCGCGCTCGACGGTTTCGCCGGGGCGAACGGGCCGCGCGAGGTCAGTCTCGACCTTTCGTCCGATCCCTGGGCCGGGCTTGAAGTTATCGCCGCCGTCATTGTCACCGACGCCGCCGGACAGATCGGGGAAACCGAAACCGTCGCGACGACATTGCCGAGAAAGGAATTTTTCAATCCATTGGCGCGCTCCGTCATCGAGCAGCGCCAGTCGCTCGCCGTCGCGCCGGCGCAATGGCGGCGCGCCGAATGGGCGTTTAACGGTTTAACGCTCGGACCGGAATATTTTTTCGAAAGGCCGACGGACTACCTGCTGCTCAGAACCGCGATGTGGCGCGTTTCAAAGGAGGCCGGCGGCGACTACCGGGAGGCGGTGGAGGAGTTTTGGCCGCTTGCGTTGCAGCTTGAGGACGAGACGCTCGAACTTGCGCGCCGGCGCCTTGAAGCGGCGAAGGACGCGCTGCGCGACGCGCTCGAAATCGGCGCTTCCGACAGTGAGATAAACCGGCTCACCGAAGAATTGCGCGCGGCGCTCCAGCAATATTTGCAGGCGCTCGCGCAATCGGGCGAGCCGGTGGAGGACGGCCCGCCGCCGGACGAGACGCTGAGCGCGGGCGATCTTCAGTCGATGATCGATTCCATACGCGACCTGGCGCGATCCGGCGCGCAGGATGCGGCGCGCCAGGCGCTTGAGGATCTTGAAAACCTTCTGGACAATATGCGCCCGATGCGCCGCGCCGGCGACAATGGCGGCGAGGCGAGCGGACCGGGCGGGCCGGCGGGGCCCACCGGACAAGCCGGCGATCTGATCGGACGCCAGCGCGAACTTGCCGACAGGGCGTTCGAACGCGCCCAAAACCGCGGCGCGGCGGGCGATGATCTCGCCGACGCGGAAAGTACGCTCGCGGGAGACCTTTCGGAATTGATGGGTTCTCTCGACGGGCGGGAAAACGCCGACCCCGACGGCGCGGCGGGCCGCGCACTCTCCCGCGCGCTTGGTGAAATGCGCCGCGCTGAAGGCGCGCTTCGCGAAGAGGATTTCGACGGCGCGGCGGGCGCGATGGAGCGCGCGATCGCAAGCCTGCGCGAGGGCGCGGAAAACCTTGCGCGCGGCGGCGACGCCCGGCGCCGGGCAGGCGGCGAAGGCGGCGGCGTTCAGCCGATGCGCGACCCGCTTGGACGCAATGTCGGCGAAGCCTATAGCGAGGGCGTCGAAGTTCCCGAAAAATCGGACGCCCAACGCACGCGCGAGCTTATTGAGGAGTTGCGCCGGCGCCTGTCAGACGGTGAGCGGACGCAGGAAGAAATCGACTATCTTGAGCGACTGCTGAAACGTTTTTGACGCCGGTTCCTCCGTATAGATATCAACGTATGGATATCGAATGGAAATCAACATGGCGCGGCGGCGCGTTTCCGGGTCGCATGCGAAATTTACTTCGGGGCGGCGTTCAAAACGTCGATCGCGGCGGCGTGAAGTTCTTTCGTCGCGGCGGCGACAACCCGCCCGCTCGCGCAATCGCCGAGCGGCTCGCCCTTCCAGCCCGTAATAACGCCGCCCGCGCCCTCGACGACCGGCGCCAGCGCTGCAAAGTCATGGCGCTTCAAACTGGCCTCAGCCACGAGATCCAGCTCGCCGATCGCAAGCAGGCCGTAAGCATAGGCGTCGAGGCTGAATCGCGCGACCTGCGTCTTTGCGGCGAGCGCGGCGAAGGCGGCGGCTTCGTCAGCGCTGAAATAGGCTTCGCGCCGCGGGTCCGTGGTTGACAGGCGCGCATTACCCAATTCCGTTACGCCGCTCGTCTCGCAGGGCCGCGCATTGCCCGCATGGCTGTATTGCGCGCCTCCCGCGCTCCCCGTCCAGCGTTCATCCGTAAACGGCTGATCGATGACGCCGATCGCCGGCGTCGCGGCGCGTTCGAGCGCAATCAGCGTCGCCCAGGTCGCCGCGCCGCACATAAAGGCGCGCGTCCCGTCAACCGGATCTATGACCCAGCGATATTCCGCGTCCGCGCGCAATGCGCCGAATTCCTCGCCGATTATGCCGTGCCCCGGGTAAACAGCCTCGATCATCCGCCGCAGCGAACGTTCCGCCTCGCGGTCGGCGTCGGTGACGGGATCAAAAAGCGCCCCGGCCTTGTTATAGATCGTCGCGCGTGCGCGAAAGCGCGGCAAGGTTTCGCAACGGGCCGCATCGGCGAGGCGGCCGGCGAAAACAGCGAGTTCCCCATTAAGGTTTGAATCAAAAACCATGGCCTTTCGACCATGGTCCCGACGGCGCGCGAATTCAACTGGCGATCAGTCGTCGCCCGACATCGCCTTTGCGAGATCGAGAAGGCGCCGGCGCGGTTCGTCATTCATCGTGTAGAATGCGCGAATGAGAGCAATCGTCTCTTTGCTTTGCAGAATATCGGCGTGCGCCGCGCCGCCATGATCGACATGGCCGCCATTTATGCGCCCTTCCTCATCGACACCCTCGAAAAAATAAGCGACCGGCACTTCGAGCGCCTTTGAAAGCGACCACAGGCGCGAGGCGGAAATCCGGTTGGCGCCGCTTTCGTATTTCTGGATCTGCTGGAAACGGATGCTGACCGCGTCCGCGAGGCGCTGCTGGGTCATGCCGAGCAGGCGGCGGCGCTGGCGCACGCGCGCGCCGACATGCAGGTCGATCGGATGGGCCATCAGCGTCTTCTCCCTTCGAATGTCGCGCAAGGCGATGCCTTTGCGCTCCCAATGCGGGAAAAGGAGGCAATCTTCGTGCCGTATGAGAGAATCCGGGCGGGACGGAAGAAACGGAACCCGGCTGTCAGTCGATCATTTTCGCCGAGCGAAGCCAGAAATCTTCGTCAAAACCCGGCATTTCGAGATTTGCGATGAACTGGCGCGACGCCGATTCCCAGGAGAACCGCTCTGACCAGGCGCGGCAGGCGGCCGGATCGCGATTTTCAAAAGCGTCGAGGCAAGCCCTGCGCAGATCCTCATTCATGGCGCCGCATCCGGCGGGCGCCCCGTCGAGGATCTCAAGCGGGCCGCGAACGGGATAGGCGGCGACAGGCACGCCGCAGGCGAGCGCTTCAACGTTAACGAGACCGAACGTATCCGTTCGCGACGGGAAAACGAAAACGTCCGAGGCCTGGTAATAGCGCGTAAGGTCTTCACCATATTTCGATCCGACGAAAACAGCGTCCTTGAACCGTTCTTCCAGCTCGGCGCGCTGCGGCCCCTCGCCGACGATCACCTTCGTTCCGGGCAGGTCAAGCTTGAGAAAATCCTCAATGCTTTTTTCAACGGCGAGGCGGCCGACATAAAGAAAGACGGGCCTTGGGTGATGGTCGAGCAATTGCCGGTCGCCAGGCGTGAAGGTGTCCAGATCGACGCCGCGCGCCCATAATTTCATGTCGACAAATCCGCGCGACCTTAACTCGTCCATCAATCCCGGCGTTGCGACCATCATCGTTTCGCCGTCCTTGTGAAAATCCTTCAGGACCGCATATCCCCAGGAAATCGGCACCGCCCAGCGTTCATTCGCGTATTCTGGAAATCGTGTATGAAAACTCGTCGTGAACGGATAATCGCGGCGTTTGCAAAAACGCCGGACCGCCCGCCCGATCGGCCCTTCCGTCGCAATGTGAATCGCGTCCGGTTTGAATTCGTTGATCACCTTCGCAACGCGCCGGTTCGGCAGGATTGATAGCCTTATTTCGGGATAAGAGGGCAAAGGCACGGATTTGAATTCGTTCGGCGTAATATAGCGCACCTGATTGCCGAAACGGGTCAAAATTTCGCCGAGCGTTTCAAGCGTTCTGACAACGCCGTTCAATTGCGGTTTCCAGGCGTCGGTCGCGATAACGATTTTCAATCCCGATTGCGGATTGGGCATGGTGAAGCGCTGGCGCGGCCGCGTAAGGCGCCCGACGCCCGATTGCAGGCGCTTCAACGCGCCTTTGCGTTCTGCGGGGGCGCCGTCGCGCGCAGATTCAGATTTCAACTCTTTCTCCATCTTCCCGCCGCGGAAATTTGAGGCGCCGCCGCCCGTATTCGCCAACCATGTTTCGCATCTGTTTTCCGCACCGTCATCATAGTTTCATTGCAATTTCTGTTGCGCTGCAACAAAGAATGTGCAAGGTTTTTGCTGCAATGCAATATCGCATTGCCGCCCTTCTGGGGCGTTTCCTCCCAAACAACTCAGCCGCGGGTTTTCCCGCGGCTTTTTTATTGAGCACGCAACAATTTCATTCCGCAGCCTGAGCCGGCCGCAAGGCCGCCGGAGAAATTCTCGACAATTCGGCGACCAGGGTCTGAAGGTTTCCTCTCAATCGGTCAAATCCGTCAGTGCGCGCGATTTTGGACTCGTCGAGATAAAGCGCCCTGTTGATTTCTATCTGCAGAATATGAACGCCCTCGCCCGGCCGCCCATAGGCGGCGGCGACATGTCCGCCCGCATAGGGCGCATTGCGCGCGACAGCATAGCCCTGCGTGGAAAACACATGCTCGACAAGCGCCGGCGCAGCGGGCGCGCAGGACGCGCCGAACCGGTCGCCGAGAACGAAGTCGATCGCCCGTTCGCCCTCACGAAACGGCGCGCCCCCGGCGGACGGCATGGAATGGCAGTCGATGACGATGGCGCAGCCGAATTTCGCCCGCGCGGCGGAGATCAATTCGCAAAGGGCGCGATGGTAGGGATCGTAGCAGGAGGTCAATCTGCGCCTGGCCTCAAAATATTTGAGTTTTCGGCTGTAGATATCCTGCCCGTCGGCGACAATTCGCGGAATGACCCCCAGCCCGGCGCGGACACGGTTCGAGCGCGTGTCTGCGCTGGCCGGGAGCGCATCTGCGAACATGCGCGGATCAAGTTCGTCGCGGCTTCGATTGACGTCGACCCAGGCGCGCGGAAACAAGGCCCGCAACAAGGGCGCGCCGAAAGCGGGCGCGGCATCGAACAGCAAATCTACATAGGAATCTTCCGACTGGCGCAGCGCGTGCCGGTCGAGGCGGCTCATGCGGAGAAATTCCGGCGAATAGCGGCGCCCCGAGTGAGGGGATGCGAAAATGAGCGGGGTTGTGAGCCGCGCCGGCTCGACAACCTCTATCGCAGGATGAGCCGTCGGCTCGGCGCGCATCAGATATTCCTTTTCACCAGATTCACCTGCTTCACCCGCGCCATTCGCCGCGCGCGCGCCGTCACTGTACATGGATAGCGGTCCGATCGTTAAGACTTTTCGCTATCTGTGCAAGACGGCGCCCGTCTTGCTTGGCGAAGCGTGAGATGAAGATTGAGCGCCGGCGCGGCCGCTTCGGCTTCCATGCGCGCTCGGAATTGGTTAGAGCGGGTTCGTTTGATAAGGGCGTAATACATGGCTGCGATACTCCTTGCGGAAGACGATGAATCGATGCGGCGCTTTCTCAAGAAAGCGCTTGAGAAGGCCGGCCATTCGGTCGTCGACGCGGCGCAGGGCGATGAAGCGTTAACCGAACTTCAATTGCGCGAATTCGATCTGTTGCTGACCGACATCGTCATGCCGGTGATGGACGGTATCGAACTCGCCCGCAGGGCCGCGCAGATCGATCCCGACATGAAAATCATGTTCATCACGGGATTTGCGGCTGTCGCCCTGAACCCCGCCAATCGCGCGCCGGAAGAGGCGAAGGTTCTTTCCAAGCCCTTCCACCTCAAGGATCTCGTCCAGGAAGTCGAGCGGATGGTCGCCGCCTAGGCGCAGCGCACCGCTTTCCCGCCGCGTCTCCGGCCGCCCCCTTGCGCCGCGCCGCTTTTGCGGTTAGAGGCCCACCTTCTTCGGGGCGCATAGCTCAGTGGTAGAGCGCCACCTTGACACGGTGGAGGCCCGTAGTTCGATCCTACGTGCGCCCACCATTCATCAAGCCGCCAATTAGCCATTAACGCCGACGCCCGTCTGCGCATCGCCGCACCGGGCGATTGTTAACGATTTCGTTAACGAATTCAGGCGCCCCGCAGGCGGCCGAGCGCGCCGCTACCGGGCCGCGCTCTGCGCCTTTTTCCTGATTTTGCGCAGCGGCGAAAAAAAAGACGGGATTAACCAAATCTCGCTAGGGTTTTCGCATGAGCGATACAAACGATCACCGCTCGACCCCTACCGGAAACGGCGTCGCGAGGCCTGCTCAATCGAATGCGGCCGTTCGCGACGCGCTGCGTCCTATTATCGCCGAATTTGCAGATGCGGATACGGAAAGGGCGTATCGCGCGCATTTGACCGGCCACGAAGCCGACCGCGAACTCCTGCTGCAAACGCTCGGCATCGGCGTTTACCTTTCCTACAGCTTCCTCGATCTCATGGTCGGCGGCGCGCTCGGCGCCGAATTCGTCATGGTTCGATTCATTTTCGCGTTGCCAATAATCGTCCTTGGCGTTTTGATCACATCCTTTCGCCGCTACCGGCGATATGTTGAATATTCGACGACATTCGGTTTTGCGGCGATGTCGCTGTCGATCGTTTACATGATTTACCGGATGCCGGGCCAGGGCGCGCCGCCTTACATCATCGGTTTGCTCGTCGTCATGGTTTTCGCGTCGTGTTTGATGCGCGTCAGCGTCAAACTGGCCACGCCGGTCTTTGTCGCGATAGCCGCGACCTATTGCGTCGCGCTGATACTCGGGCGGCATTTCACTGCGAATGAAATTGCGTCGGGCTATTTCTTCATGATCAGTGTTACCGGCGTCGCCGTCGTATCGAATTATCTGCAGGAGCGCCGGTCGCGCCAGAAATGGGCGCAGGACGTCCAGCGCAAACGCGACGCGGCGCGCATCGAACAATTGCTGGTCGAGGCGACCGCCGCCGACAGGTCCAAGCTCAATTTCCTTTCGATCCTGACCCATGAACTGCGCACTCCCCTGCACCAGATCATCGGATATGACGATCTGCTGCGAAACCAGGTTTCGAAAGGCGAAACGGATGACGTTCTGGAATCTATCGACCAGATTTCGACTTCCGCGCATGGCTTGCTGAAAAAATTGAGCCAGATGCTACGATACGCCGATGCAACGGCCGGCAAGCTGGATTTTCTGGTGGAGGACATCGAGATCAGCGAGATTATCGATTGTCTCGGCGAAAAACATGCCGCTTCGGTCTCTGGAAAATCAATTTCGCTCGACACGAGCGGCGTCCAAAAGGCCGTGCTGCGAATCGATCAGCATCACACATCCTACGCGCTGTCGAACCTTATCGAAAACGCGATCGGCGCGAGCCGGCGCGATACGAAAATCGTGATCGAGGGCCGCATCGTGGATGATTTCTACCAGCTCGATATCGCCGATCAGGGTTGCGGCATGGCGCCCGAAAAACTGAAAGCGGCGTTCTCGCCGTTTGAACAGACCGATTCGGCGCGCTCGCGCCTTAAGGAAGGACTGGGGCTTGGCATCCCCATCGCGCGCCTGTTGCTGGAAGGGCAGGATGCGCGCTTGACGATTGAAACGGCAGAAGGGAGCGGAACGACCGCAAGCGTCCGCTTTCTCCTGGCGCAACGCGCCGGCGACGCGGTTGATCTGAAGTCTGCGCAATCATAACTCGCGCGGAGCGCCGGCGATGCCGCGCGCGCCACTTACGCCTTTTCGACGACCGCGTAGGTGACGACGCCGCGCATGTCTTCGTAAATCTCGATATTGGCGACCTCATCGCCGGGAAGACCCGACAGCAATTCGCGCAGCTCATCGCTCGTGCGATAGATGAGCCACCAATCCATGAAGGCTTCCATATAGCCGATATCCTCGCCCGCAGGCGTAAAATTAGCGACAAGCAGGCACCCGCCGGGCTTCAGGAACGAAAACATCCGTTCGATAAGGCGCATCGCCACGGGCGCAACCAGATAATCAAGCAGGCCCGCCGCATAGGCGAAATCGATATCCTCAAACGTAGTCTTTTTCGAGATGATGCCGCGCACGCTGCCTTCGACCGTTTCGATAGGAAGGTCGGGGAAGCTGTCGCGCACTTCCTTGATCGATTCGCCATCCTGATCGAGCGCGTAAAATGTCTTCAATCCGCCGTCGCGCACGCGCTCAGCCAATTCAAGTTCGCGCAAATGACCGCATGCGACCGAAAGTATCCTCGCCCCGCCCTCAACGCCGGCGCAGGTCCTGTCGATTTCGCGCGCCAGAATTTCGCGGCGCAGGCGAACCGCCCAACAGGCTGAGGAATGGACGACGAAAAAGCTGACCTGCCCGCCGATGGTCGCCGGATGCGGCCATAAAACCGCTTCGCCAAGACCATAGATCTGGTCGAGCAAGGGCGCATCGCCCGGGTAACCGCGCGGACGATTGAATGAACGGCGCGTAAGCGGACAGCGATGCGCAAAGGTGGCGAGTTCGTGACGGCGAATTTCGTCGACCGCCTCATCGCGCCAGCGCGGTCCGAAGTCTGCGCGCGCTTTCAACAGGACTTCGCGCCCGTCGGCCATTCCGCCGATAATATCGCCGCGCGAAAATCGCTCGCTCACGCGGTCGAGTTCCGCGTTCAGGTTTTCAAACCCGAACAGACTTTCCGACGGCTTTCGATCGGCGCGCAGGAACCCGTTGTCGCCCTGCGTCAGCGACTGGGCCTGCGCCCCCGGCAATGCGCGCATGATGGCGGCGAAATTCCGCCTTTGAAGATCGGCGAGGTCGAATTCGTCGCTTTCGAGCGCCAGCCCCGCAAAGGTTCCGCCCGACTGGTTTTCCGTACGCGCTATACGCGCCGCGCCGCAGAAAATTTCCTCGCCGTGCTGCATGAGGCGCAATACGCCAAGCCGGCTGACCTCCAGCGCGTCATCGCCTGTGTCGCGATCGGATGCGAACGCACCCGAACCGGAAGCGCTGATATTTTTCAGCACCATTTGCTCGTCATCGAAAAGCAACGCCGGCGGCTCGCCGCCGAACAGGGCCGCAGCGTCAACGCGACGGCGCCGCGAACGAAAACCGGCGACCGCGCCACGGCCGAATTCAGGCGAATTCTTCACAAGCTCACACCCAGTTTGCCGGCGAACGCGGAAAATCCGGCTCACCCGAGCTAGAAGATAATGTTAATAAAACGTTAATTTCAACAGATTTTTGTGGTTCCCTTTATTTGGGTATACGTAGATTCTCAATCTACCGCTGCGGGCGCCGGCCAGGCGGTCATAAACCGTTAACCAGCGCTGGTGTTCCTGAGGCCGCAAGCAAATTGGGGAATTGGATAATGCCGAATGTCGTTCGCCGCGTCGTCGCCGCCGGTTTCGTCGCTGCGATTGGACAGAATTCGCAAGCCCTGGCCGGCGGATTCGCCCTTGAACAGCACAATGCGCGCGCGCTCGGCGCCGCCTTCGCCGGCGCGCAGGCCCGTCGCGCCGATCCGGGCCTTGCTTTTTACAATCCCGCCGCGATCGCAGGAATTTCCAGCGCGGAAATAAGCGTGAATGCGACCGGCGTCTGGTCGCGCACTTCCTACGAAAACGCGCAAGGCGCGCTTTTCGGCGTCGCGCCGGTTTCGGGGACCGCGAGCGCGCGCGATTATGCAGGCGAGGCGGTCGTGCCGTCATTCGTAATCGCCGCGCCGGTCGGCGGGCGCGTCACCATCGGTTTGAGCGTTCACGCGCCGTTTGGATTGAATACGCAATTCGAACCCGATTCCGTCATCCGCTATCACGCGCAGTTTTCAGAAGCCAAAACGATTGCGGCGACGCCGACGATTGCGATTGAACTGACGGATGATTTCACCATTGCGGGCGGATTACGCATTCAGTATCTCGATCTTTCCGTAACGGGAATTATCGATGCGGGCGGGATCGCCGCGGCGAATATGGTTCCAGGTTTTGCGCCGGGATCGAGCGATCTGCCCGCCGCATTTGACGGCGACGATGTCGAGATCGGGTTTACGGCGGGATTTCAGCTTTCGCTGACGCCGCAATTGACGCTTGGGGGCTCTTTCGCGTCGAAGGCGGATTTCGATCTCAAAGGCGACGCCGAATTCGATCTGGCTGCAAGCCCCGCGGCGCAGGTTCTGAACGCGCTTGGCGGCGCAATTGCGCCGACGACTTTCACATCGCCGTTCAACACGCCGGCGATTGCAGGCGTCGGGGTCGAATACGCCGCCAATGAGCGATGGACATTGCTCGCGTCGACGACGTGGACCGGTTGGTCGAGCTTTGAAGACGTGTCGCTTGTTTTCGCAAATCCGGCGCAACCGCCGGAAATTCTCGATCAGGACTGGAAGGACGGCTGGACAGTATCTCTCGGCGCTGAATATGCGGCTCTCGAAACGACGACGCTGCGCGCCGGCTTCATGTATGACGCCACGCCCGTGAACGGCGCCCTTGCAAGCCCGCGTATTCCCGATGCGGACCGATATTGGGCGAGCGCCGGCGTAACGCAAAAGTTCAGCGATCGAATTTCCGGCGATCTCGGCGTCGCCGTCGCATTTTTTGAAGACCGCGACATATCGAATTCGGGACTTGCTCCGAACGATTTGCTTCGCGGGTCGCTGGACACGACGCTAAAATCGACCGCTTACGCCGTTTCGGGCCGGCTGCGTTTTTCGTTCTAGCATAGCGCCCATCGGTTGGACGAAAAGCGCGTTGCGTCCGCGCGCGCGAACCATGCCCGCACGCCGCATTTGCGGGCGCGGCGAACTGCGCCGAGCGCGGACGGCGATAAGGCGTAATTCGAGGCGCTTGTTAGACTGCGGCGCGTGGGTTACCAGACCCGGATGACGATAATCGATCCGCTTGACCTGACCTGCGCGCTTGTAAGGCGGGCCTCCGTGACGCCGAAGGACGAAGGCGCGCTCGACGTACTTTCGCAAACGCTTGAAGCGATCGGATTTCGTTGCAAGACAATGACGTTTGAAGAAACGGGCGCAGATCCGGTCCGCAATTTGTATGCGCGATGGGGTGAAGACGAACCGGTGTTCTGCTTTGCGGGGCACACAGACGTTGTTCCCGCCGGCGATGAGAGCGAATGGTCGGCGCCCCCTTTCGAGCCGACGCAAAAGGACGGCCGGTTATACGGGCGCGGCGTCGCCGATATGAAAGGCGCGATCGCGGCGTTCGCGGCGGCGGCGGAACGCGCCATCGCAAAAAGACCGCGCGGTTCCATCGTCATGATGATTACAGGCGATGAAGAGGGGCCAGCGATCAATGGAACGAAAAAGCTGCTCGACTGGATGGCGGGCGAAAGCGAAAATATCTCGCATTGCCTGGTCGGCGAGCCGTCGTCAAGCGAGAAGCTGGGCGACATGCTGAAAGTCGGACGGCGCGGCAGCATGAATTGCTGGCTGACGGTGTTCGGCGCGCAGGGCCATGTCGCCTATCCGGCACGCGCGAACAACCCTATTCCGGCGCTGCTGAAAAAATTGCTGACCCTGAGCGAAAACGCGCTCGACGGCGGATATGAAAATTTTCAGCCGTCAAACCTTCAGATCACGGATATCCATGTCGGAAACCCGGCGGCGAATGTTATTCCGTCGCGCGCAGCGGCGCGTTTCAACATCCGGTTCAATCCGAACTGGACCGGTGAAACGCTTGAGGCTTTCCTGCGCGCATCTCTGGACGCGGCGGCGGCCGCAGCCGGGGTTCGCTACGAATTGTCGGCCGTGTGTTCTGGGGGCGCGTTCCTGACGACAGACGAAACTTTCATCGATCTCGTCACCGGCGTCATCGAGGATAGGACGGGTTTCGCTCCCGAGCGCTCGACAAGCGGGGGCACATCGGATGCGCGCTTCATAAAAGATTTTGCGCCGGTCTGCGAATTCGGGCTCGTCGGCGAGACCATTCACAAGGTCGACGAACACGCGGCGATTGCGGATATCCGTTCGCTGGCCGACATTTACGAAACCATTCTGGATCGATATTTCGGCGCATTCGGCGGGCGGGCATGACCTTTCTAGACCGAGCCGCATCGCAGATGGGCGGCGCCTGGGCGATGGCGTTCGATCTCGATGGCTGGCGCGACCGCCTAGATCGGTCCGTGGACGGCGTATTTCGCTCGTTCTACGCTTTCTTTATCGCTGCGCCGATGATGGCGCTTTATACGCTGACGGTGCGGCGCGCGACCGAACGCATGCCCGATCATTTCGAATCGATCCACCTCGCCGCGCCGCCGGCGATGATTGTCATCAGCGATCTTGTTTTTTTCGCCGCCGACTGGGCTGTCGGCCTCGCGCTTCTGGTCTTGCTGTCGCGCACGCTCGGCGCCGGAAAAAACGCCGCCGGCCTGATCGCGGGATTCAACTGGTCGCAGCCGATTACGACGGCGATCCAGTTGCCGCCCGTCGCGCTCGCCGCCGCAACGGCCAGCCCCGCGGCCGCAACGCTGCTCGGTTTGCCGGCGCTCGCGCTCGCCGTTACGGTCTTATGGGGAATAATCAGGCGCGGGCTTGCGATCTCCATCGGCCCGTCTGTGGCGGTCATCGCCATGCTGGTCGTAACAAGCGTCATCCTGCGCACATTCGCCGACGCGGCGCTGCGCGCGATCATCGGCGCTCAATCGTAGTCGGCTTTGAGAAAATAAAGCCCCTCGGCCGGCGCGACTTGCGCGCAACGCGACCGGTCGCGAGCCTCAAAAGCGCTTTTGAAGTCCGCCGCGCTCCAGCGTCCGAAACCGACTTCGACCAGGCTGCCGGCGATCGATCGCACCTGATGATGAAGAAACGAACGCGCCGATGTTTCGATGCAAACCTCGTCGCCGGTGCGGCGCACCTTGATCGCCGACAAGGTTTTCACCGGCGTCTGCGCCTGGCAGGTCGATGCGCGGAAGGTCGTAAAGTCGTGCTTTCCGATCAGGATCTGCGCAGCTTCATTCATCGCATCCGCGTCAATCGGCGGCGAAAGCCGCCAGGCGCGGCCGGCGTCGATCGTCAGGGGCGCGCGCCGGTTTATGATACGATAGCGGTAATGGCGCCGCGACGCGGAAAACCGCGCATGAAAGGCGTCGTCGGTTTCCATCGCCGACAGCACCGCGATCGGCGCCGGTTTCAAATGGAAATTCAACGCCTCGCGGAGCCTGAACGCATCCGTTTTCTTCTCAATATCGATATGTGCGACCATGCCGAGCGCGTGAACGCCTGCGTCCGTTCGCCCGGCCGAATGCGCGGTCACGCTTTCGCCGCAAAACCGAAGCGCGGCCTGTTCGAGCGCGCCTTGTACGGACGGTCCGTTTTCCTGAAATTGCCAGCCGACGAACGGGCCGCCGTCATATTCGATAATCAGTTTGTAGCGCGCCATCAAAGGCGCTCGCCGGTTTTCAGCGGAAAGCCGCGCAGGAAAGTTTCGGCGTCTTGCGCGCCCTTGCCGGCGCGCTGAACGCGAACGAGCTCGACGGCTCCCTTTCCGCACGCGATCGAAAGGCGCGCGCCGGCGTCGAGAATTTCACCTGGCGCGCCGGCGCCGGGCGCCGGTCGCGACATCAACGCCTTGACGCGCTCGCCGCGCGCCATGAACCAGGCGCCGGGAAAAGGCGAGAGGCCGCGAATTCGCCGGTCGATCTCGGCCGCATCTAGAGACCAGTCGATCTGCGCTTCGACGGAATTGATTTTCTCGGCGTAGCTCGCCCCTTCATCGGGCTGCGGCGTTTCGACGACCCCGCCGCGTTCAAGCGCCGCCAGAAAGCGCGGCAGCAACTGGGCGCCGGCGAGGGCGATCCGGTCATGCAGGCTCGCCGCCGTGTCGTCCGGTCTAATTTCGACGGTTTCCGAAAGCAGGATAGGCCCGGTGTCGAGCCCTTCCTCCATGCGGATGATCTGCGCGCCGCTCGCCGTGTCGCCGGCCATGATGGCGCGCTGGATCGGCGCCGCGCCGCGCCAGCGCGGCAGCAGCGATGCATGAAGGTTGAAGCACCCAAGGCGCGGCGCGTCGAGGATCTCCTTCGGCAGGATCAATCCGTAAGCGACGATGATCGCCGCATCGACGTCCAGCGCCCTGAACGCCTCCCGCACCTCGGCCTTGCGCAAGCCGCGTGGCGTTCGGACCTCGACGCCGTGCATTTCTGCAATCTTGTGAACGGGAGATTTTGTCAGCGCGCGACCGCGCCCGGACGGTTTAGGCGCACGCGTGTAGACGGCCGCAATCTCGTGTCCGGCGGCGATCAGTTCGACGAGACACGCCGCCGCGATCTCCGGTGTGCCCATAAAGGCGAGACGCATCGCAACACTCTCCAATAACGGCCCGGTTCCGACGCGGCGCGCTTGACCGATTCAATCAAGCCATGGCGGCGAGGCGCTGCTCTTTCTTCAATTTCCTGAGAATTCGGTCGCGCTTCAGCCGCGACAGGTGATCTATGAACAAAACGCCGTTGAGGTGATCCATTTCATGCTGGATGCAAGTCGCGAAAAGCCCTTCGGCGTCGAGCGTCGTCTCGACGCCATTGTAATCGAGATACCTGACGCGGCATTTCGCAGGGCGTTCGACCTCTTCGTAGAATTCGGGAACCGAAAGGCAGCCTTCCTGATAAAGGCTTGTCTCGCCGGACGGATCTAGGATCTCCGGATTGACGAAATAAATCGGGCTCGGCTCTTCGTCTTCGCCGGCGAGGTCCATGACGATGACGCGCCGCGGCACATCCACCTGTATCGCCGCAAGGCCGATGCCCTTTGCGTCGTACATCGTCTCAACCATGTCATCCATAAGCGCCCGCACGGCGTCATCGACAACCTCAACGGGAGTTGAGATGCGCCGAAGTCGCGGATCTGGTGCGGTGAGGATTTCTCTGATCGCCATGCCCGTCACGTATGGCGCGATCCGACCCCCGTCAAGGCGCGCCGCGCCGGCCGGGCGCTCGCCTTCGCCGAAAAGTTAACGTAAGCTAATCGACGGGTCTCGTTGAGTTTTTGGGGAAAAGGCATGTCGAATTCGTCTTTGCTGTTGCAGGACACGCCGGATACGGGCGCCGCCGGATCGACGCTGGTCGAGGCGGCGCAACCCCTCATCACCGGCGATGTCACATTTCTCTGGTCGGGCGTCATCGCCTTCGCTGTGATTTTCATCATCGCCTTCTGGGTGGTCGCGCGCTGGCGCGCGCGCGGCGCAGGCGCGCCCCGCAGCTCTTACGAGGATACGGAATTTTTCCAGCCGGCCGGGGAAAGCGCGGAAATTTCCTTTGACGATGCGAGCGCGCCGGCGCCCGTGGCCGATGAAAACGCATTTTCCGACGCGGCGATCGGCGAAGACGAAGGCGCCGATGTTTCGTTCGAGCCGATGGAGGAAACCGCCGCGCCGGCCAGAAAAAGATCGCCGTTCGCCTCGCTGTTTTCAAAGCGCGACAAACGCGAGCCGACGGCCGGCGTCGATGAGGAATTTTTCGCCGGCGCCGAATATTCCGAAGCGACGGAAGACGAACCCTTTGCGGACCAGTCGGCGCAGACCGGATTTGCGCAGACTGAATTCGACGAGAGTGCGCGCGACGTTGAACTCCATCGCCAGGATGAGGAGGAATCGGATCGCAGGTGGCGCGCCGCAGAAGATGAGCGCAAACGCCGCCTCGCCGACGAAGAACGCCGCCGCGCCGAAAGCGAAGCCAGGGCGCGCAATGAAGAAATCGAGCGCGCGCATTACGCCGCCCATCCAGAGCTTTCGCGCGCGGGCCCGCAGGAAGATCTTGCGCGCACCCTGTCGGAAGTCGAAGAAGCGCTGCACGTTCAGCGCGAAGCCATTCAGGCCGAAACGCGCAGCCTTCTCGATTCCTTCGCGCGCCGTTTCTCCGAGCGCATCGATTCGCTCGCCGACTCGTTCGAGCGGCGCACGGTTCAGCGCCTGCACGACGCTGGCGGCGATCAGGGCCGCGAACCTGAACTACTTGAGACGGTGAATGCGCGTCTCGACGCGCAGGGCCGTGAAATCGCCGATGCGTTGAACGCGCTGGCGCACAGGCTGGATACTATCGGCCCGGCGACCGAAATGAAGGCGTTGCGCGACGAGATCGCGCAGTTGCGGCAATCGGTTCACACACCCTCTTTCGGGCCGAGCGCGCCGGGCCTGCAACTTGAGAACGTCGTGCGCGACGCGCTTTCGCCGGGCGGCTATGAATTCAACGCGGCGTTAACCAACAATTACCGGGCCGATTGCCTGATAAAGCTGACGCGCCCGCCGGGTCCGATCGCAATCGACGCGCGGTTCCCGGTCGAGGCGTTTTCAGCCCTGCACCTTGCGCGCGATTCCAGCGCGGAGAACGAATTCCGGCGGATCGCGCTGCGCCATATCGTCAGCGTCGCCGAACGATTGATCGCGCCGGGCTTCACCGCAGACAGCGCCATGCTGTTCCTGCCGTCCGAATCGATGGCGGCGGAACTTTACGCGCGTTTCCCGGATATCGTTCAGGACAGCTACCGCGCGCGCGTATGGATTGTTTCGCCGACTTCGCTGATGGCGACGCTGCACGCGCTCGGCGGCGTATTGCGCGGCGCGCCGGTGCGCGAACATTCGACCGCCGCGCTGGACGATGCGCGTCGCGCGCTCGCCGAAATCGACCGGCTGGAGACGCGGTTGTCGGCGCTTGAAATCGACGGGGAACGGAATCGCGAATTTCGCGGCGATCCCGCAAGCGAGCGCGACGCCAGTCCGGTCCGGCTGGCGTCGACGAACGAACCGCAAAGAACTGAACAACGCAGCGGCATTCACAATACGCTGGAGCGCGACGATCTTGCGCCGAACGGCGATCTTTACGGCGACAATACCGATGACGGCGCGCCGCGCCAGAGCGCGCGCCAGCCCTTTCCGCTTCGCTAGGCTTTCTTGCGAAGCGGCGCGCGCCCGCCGCGAAACACGAACAGCGCGCTCATTGAATAATTGGCGATAAAGCCGAAGCCGACGGCGGCGAGCTTGGCCGGATTGGGCCCGATCGCGTCGGCGAAAGCGGCGATGAAAGCGGTTGAAATCGCGAGCGAAAGACTGTGCGCGAGAAAAAACCGGAGATAGCGCTTGCAGGACAACGCCGCCGGCGCGCCGTCCTCCCGGAACGTCACATGGGCATTCACGAGATAGCTCTGAATATTGGCGCATAAAAAACCGGCCGCGTTCGCCGCAAGCAGCGTGAAGCCCGCCTTCATCAAAATGTTGAACACGAGGAATTCGGTCAGGACATTGCCGACGCCGACCACGCCGAAGCGCATAATGGCGCCGTAATGACGGCGAAGGCGCCGCAAGGCGCCGTCAGCTGCGAGCATGGTCGTCAAATGACGCCTCCGTCTTTTCGCGCACGCCGTGACAAAGATATCCCCTCACTCTTCGCCATCCGTTCCGCTGGGGCGCGCCGCCCTCCAGATAACGGTTCGTTTATTTCGCGATGGTAAACGCGCGGAATGAACAGGGCGCTCGCAGCACTGGCGGCGGAATTTCCGCTGATTAACGATTTGTTCACCACCAGGCTCAAGCAATCGCTCGCAGCGCTGGCGATCCTGTTCGCGGTTATAGCATCGGGCGCTTACGCTGAGATCATTCTCGATTCGGAAGATCTGTTCACGCGGGCCGGGCCGATCATCGGCGGCGATTTCGTGATGTTCAATCTGGCCGCGCAGCTCGCCGGGACGCCGGACATGGCCAGCCTGTACGATCTCGATTTCCTGAAAGAGACGCTGAAGGCCGCCCATCCGGGAAAAGGCGAGTTCAACTTGCCCTGGCTCTACCCGCCGACGATTTCACTGCTGATTCAGCCATTCGCCGAAGCGCCTTATCTCGCGAGTTTCACTTTCTGGGTTCTCGCATTCGGCGGCATCTACCTGACCGCCGTCTGGCGGTTCTGGCCTGACAAATGGGCGTTTGTCTTTATTCTCGCCGCGCCCGCGACCTTTCAGGCGGTGATCACCGGACAAAATGGATTTCTCACCGCCGCGCTGATCGCGCTGGCCGGCGCCTTCGCCGACCGTCGCCCGCTCATCGCCGGCCTCGCTGCGGGTCTGTTGACGATCAAACCGCAACTGGGACTGCTCATTCCGATCGCATTTCTCGCCGCCGGATGCTGGCGCGCATTTTTGATCGCGGCTGTGAGCGCAATATTGTTCGCGCTTCTCAGTCTGGTCGCATTCGGCCATCAGCCCTGGGTCGAGTTCGCCGCAGCCATCGCAACGCATACGGAGCGAATGAGCGGTTTTGGATTTCCCTTTTACAAACTAGTGACGCCATTCGGATTTGCAACGATGCTCGGCGCGCCGATCGGACTTGCAAATGCGGTGCAGATCGCCGCGAGCCTGGCGCTTGCGGCTTATATTTTCGTCGTTTGGCGGCGCATCAAGGATTGGGATCTTCGCGTAGCCGCGCTTTCGACCGCGGCGATGCTGGCGACGCCTTACGCCATGTATTATGAGCTTGTCATTATGGCGCCGGCGATGTTGCTGATCGCCCGCCGCGGCGCCGTATCGGGCTGGCTTCCCCTTGAACGCACCAGCCTGATCGCCGTCTGGGCGGCGCCGATCCTGATGCCGGGATCGAGCGATGCGGCGGCGCCGCTTTGCGCCAGCGCGGCCTTTGTCGCGTTCCTTGTCGCCGCGCGCCGAACGCTTGCGGCCGCCGGCGTCAGGTTCGCCATCGAAGAGACGCCGGCGCAAGCGGGTTCTTGAAGCCTCCTTCCTGTTTGCGTGCGGCGTAGGCGCGCTTCAGCTTCAAATACCATTTGGCCGGTTCGTCCGCATCGCCGAAATATAGCGGGCGATGTTCAAGGCGGGACAGGTTCATGTTCTGCTTGCTTAGAATTGCGCCATCCTGCGCAAGGAAATCATCCGCCATGGATTGCGCGATGGGCCGCAAAAGATCGAGAAACGCGAAATCCCAGAAAATCACGTGCACGATGCGCGTTCTGTCCGGCGCGAGCGGCGTCATCGCAGTCAGCCCCAGAATGCGGCGCTTGTCGTTTCGAATATGCTCCAGGCGCAGCGCGGGCAGGCGGAATTCAATCTCCGTTGTCGGCGCGCCGCCGATGAATTTATAGATTCGGGTATTTGAAGATGGTTTGTGCGCCGGCATTTTGAAGCCGATCGGCGTCGGTTCGAAAAACTTCTCTTTTTCCTGGCGCGCCGCGCCTTCGCGCCACCACCATTGCTTGTGGACGGTCGGCGTGTGCGCAGGATCGACAAGGCCGATCACCGCCTCGTCGAACGGCCCTTCCGATTCGACGACCGTGACAGTCTTGGGTTTATACGAGGCGTCGAGGCCGATATCGGGCGGCGACGTTTCCGGCGCGCCGTCGCCCCGATAGATCCAGACAAGCCCGTTCGCTTCGTGCAGCAAATACGCGCGCGTTCCGATGGTCGACGGATCGCGCCCCTCGGAGGCCGAAAGCGCCGGCGCCGAGACGCAGACGCCGTCCGATGCGCGAAACGCCCATGCGTGATAGGGACATTCAAGCGCCGGCGCGCCGCCGACCCTGCACACGCGCCCGGCCGATAACGGCGCGGCGCGGTGCGGACAAACATCCCTGAGCGCAAAGGCGCCGCCTTCCCCGGTTCGCCCAAGCGCGACAGGATCGCCGAACAGGATTCGCCGCAAAACGGCGCCGCGTTTCAGTTCGGACGACATCGCGGCGAGATACCACAGCCCGTCTAGCGCCTCGTTCGTCATGCCGGCCGGCGCGTTTTCATCGCCGCTGAAAGCGTTCCCTCATCAAGATAGTCGAGTTCGCCGCCGACCGGCACACCCTGGCTCAATCGCGTTATGGCGACATTCGCCGACAAAAGCTGATCGCCGAGATAATGCGCTGTCGTCTGGCCGTCGACCGTCGCCGGCAGCGCCAGCACGATTTCTTTCACGGCTTCGCTCGATGCGCGTTCGAGCAAAGTTCCGATATTGAGTTCGTTGGGGCCGATCCCGTCGAGCGGTGACAACAGCCCGCCCAGCACGTGATACCGCCCCTTATGCGCGCCGGCGCGTTCGAGCGCCCACAGGTCGGCGACATCCTGAACGACGCAGACAATGGATGGATCGCGCGAGGTTTCCGCGCAAACGGCGCAGGGGTCTATCGAGTCCCAATTGCCGCAATTCGAACAGGCCTTCACCTTATCCGCCGCATCGCTCAACGCGAAGGCAAGCGGGCGCATGACGGGTTCGCGCTTTTTCAAAAGGAAAAGCGCCGCGCGCTTGGCGGAACGCGGCCCGAGGCCCGGCATCTTCGCGAGCAGGTCAATGAGGCGCTGCAATTCTGGTCCGATATTGGCCGAATGCATGGATTAAAACGGCATCTTCATGCTCGGCGGCAGCGGCAGGCCCGCGGTGACGGATTTCATCTGCTCGGCGGCTTGCGCTTCGAGTTTGGATTTCGCGTCGTTAAGAGCCGCTGCGATAAGATCTTCCAGTACTTCGCCTTCGTCAGGGTTCATGAGCGATCGCTCGATGGCGACGGCGCTGCAATAGCCCTTGCCGTTGAGGACGATCTTCACCATGCCGCCGCCGGACTGGCCCTCGACCTCTATCGCGGCGATCTTGTCCTGCGCCTCTTTCAGCCTGGCCTGCATTGCGCCGGCCTGCTTCATCAACTCGCCGATATCTTTCATTCCTCGTCGCTTTCATCTTCTTCCGCTAGCGGATCGATCGCCGCATGTTCGCTCTCCTGCGCGCGCGGATCGCGTATTGCGACGATCTCGGCGCCCGGAAACACCTCCATCGCCTTCTTGACGAGCGGATGCGCAAGCACTTCCAGCGTGCGCGCATCGCGCAACGTCTCGCGCCCTGCGCCCTGCGCGTTGACGGACACGATCCATTGACGCCCGGTCCAGTCCTTCAGCCGCTGCATGAGCCGATTGGGAAGATCGGCCGGCGCGCGATCATTCAATCTCAGTTCAATGCGCCCCTGCTCGAATGATATGAGATGGACATAGCTTTCAAGTTCGACCTTCAGCTTCGCGTCGCGTTTAAGATCGGCGAGCCGCACGACATCAAGCAGGCTTTCAAGTCGCGGCCCCGCCTGCGCCGGCGCGCCGAGTAAGGGCCGGAGCGAGGTTTCCGGCTCGCAATAGGCTGCTTGCGCGCCGGCGCCGCCGCCGCTGCTGCGAGACGGCGCACGCGGCGCGCGACCCGCTTCAACGGCGCGTCCGTCTGCGAGCATTTTAAGCGCTTCGTCAGGCGTCGGCAGGTCGGCGGCGTAGGCGAGACGGATGAGCGCGATTTCACCGGCCGCGACAGGGTCGGGCGCGCCCTGTGTTTCCGAAAGTCCTTTCATCAACAGCGACCAGGCCCGCGTGAGCGCATTCATCGCAAGATCGCCTGCGAGTTTTCCGGCGCGCGCGGCGTCCGCCTCGCCGGCCGCGCCATGGCTCGCCGCGTCAGGGCCGGCCGCTTTGACGCGCGTCAGTAAATGGACGATCTGCAACAGGTCGCGCAGGATAACCGCCGGATCGGCGCCGGCGTCATATTGCGTTCGGAATAACCCAAGCGCTTCTTTCGCATCGCCTTTGAGCGTCGCCTCCAGCAAATCCCATGTCTGGCTGCGATCGGCGAGGCCGAGCATCGCACGGATCATTTCCGCGCTGACAGGCTCTCCCGAGCCGCCGCGCTGAACGAGCGCCTGATCGAGGATTGAAAGCGCGTCGCGCACCGAACCTTCGGCGGCGCGCGCGATCATATACAACCCGTCGCGATCAACGCTCGCGCCTTCCTTTTCCATGATCGCCAGCAGATGATCGGTGAGCGCCTCGACCTCAATGCGCCGCAGATCGAAACGCTGGCAGCGCGACAGGACGGTGACGGGAAGCTTCCGGATCTCCGTCGTTGCGAAAATGAATTTCACATGCGGCGGCGGCTCTTCGAGCGTTTTCAATAGCGCGTTGAACGCCGCGGACGAGAGCATATGCACTTCGTCGATGATGTAGACCTTGTATCGCGCCTCGACAGGCGCGTAGCGCACACCCTCGATCAGTTCGCGAATATCGCCGACGCCGGTGCGCGAGGCGGCGTCCATCTCGATCACATCGGGATGGCGGCTTTCGGCGATCGCGCGGCAATGGCGCCCCTCTATGGAAAGATCGATCGTCGCGCCGGCGTCCTCGCCGTTCGGTCCGATATAATTGAGCGCGCGCGCAAGAATGCGCGCCGTCGTCGTCTTGCCGACGCCCCTGACGCCGGTCAGCACATAGGCGTGAGCGATGCGGCCCGTGGCGAAGGCGTTTTTCAGCGTCTTCACCATCGCGCCATGGCCGATGAGATCGTCGAAATTCTGCGGGCGATATTTGCGCGCCAGAACCTGATAGGGGGATTTTTCCGAAAGATCGGCCATGGGGGTCATTATCCCTTCGGCCGGCTATCCTGCAAGGCGTGCGGGCCCCGGTTCGAACCGTGAAATAAATTGAGGGAAAAACCGCCTCGCGAACCGGAGGCGGCGGAGAGGCGGAAAATGCGCGGTGGAAGGCTGAAACGACCCGAACC
>JAGRDS010000049.1 GCA_020446945.1 Parvularculaceae bacterium | reverse complement strand
TGCCGAAGTTGCGGTAGTCCTCGATTTTATGCGTGCGGGCCATTGGGCTCGTTCCTCAAAACTCTGACAGTTACCAGCGGTAATGCGAGAAGGCGCGGTTCGCTTCCGCCATGCGGTGCGTGTCTTCGCGCTTCTTCACAGCCGCGCCGCGGTTCTGGGCGGCGTCCATGATTTCGTTCGACAGCCGGTCGACCATCGTCGTTTCGTTGCGTGAGCGCGCAGCGTTGATGATCCAGCGCATCGCAAGCGCCATCCGGCGCTCGGGGCGGACTTCAACCGGAACCTGGTAGGTTGCGCCGCCGACGCGACGAGACCGGACTTCGATCGCCGGCATGACGTTATCGAGCGCTTCCTTGAAAGCGTCGACCGGCGGACGGCGCAGCTTGCCTTCGATGCGATCGAGCGCGCCGTAGACGATCTTTTCGGCCGCCGACTTTTTGCCGTCGTACATGACGTAATTCATGAACTTCGAAACGGCCATATCCCCGAATTTCGGGTCCGGATGAACTTCGCGTTTTTCTGCGCGGTGACGACGTGACATGACGGCCTCGCTTATTTCGGACGCTTGGCGCCGTATTTCGAACGACGTTGCTTGCGGTCCTTGACGCCCTGTGTGTCGAGGACGCCGCGAACGATGTGATAACGAACGCCGGGAAGGTCTTTCACGCGGCCGCCGCGAATAAGCACGACCGAGTGTTCCTGAAGGTTGTGGCCTTCGCCCGGAATATAACCAATGACTTCGAAACCGTTCGTCAGCCGGATCTTCGCAACCTTGCGCAGCGCGGAGTTCGGTTTCTTCGGCGTCGTCGTGTAGACGCGCGTGCAAACGCCGCGTTTTTGCGGGTTCGCCTGCATCGCGGGCACCTTGTTGATCTTCCGGCGCGGGTTCCGCGGCTTGCGGATCAGCTGTTGGATCGTCGGCATGCGCACTCCAAAAAGTCGGGATCGGACCCCTTGCGGGAGACCCCAATTCCATATTCCCCGCCAGATGCGGGCCAGCCCGCAAACGACGCAAAGGAGCGGCCCCCACCCGGTGGGACACCGCCCGGAAAACAAAACTTTGTTCGGCTAAACTGACCGCGTTTCAGATAGGCTGACTGCCGGCCTTTCAGCGGGGCCTTCCTAGACGCGCGAATCGGGTGGGTCAATAGGAACAACGCCGCGCCGGGTAAATTTTACAAAGCTTTTCGAAAATCAGGATTATCTCCGTTTTATCGCGTATTGACGGGCCTTTCCCGAACGGGGTCATCCCCGTCAAAGGCGATGGACGCAGCGGCGGATAGCGGGCCATTCAAGTGATTTTCCAGATGGCGCGGCCTTTCGCGCGATGGCGCATGTTTCGCAAGATCGCCGGTTCAACCTATCCTGCGCGCCGATTCGCGCCAGTGCGCCGCCCCATCCCGACCGCCCAAGGCTTATGACCATGCACCCTCTCGCCGGCCTCGCAGATGCGATTTTCATCATCAACCTGCCCTATCGCGCGGACAGGCGCGCCGAGATGGGGGCGGAATTGGCCCGCCTCGGCCTTGGGCTGGACGATCCGCGGGTCCGCCTGTTTGAGGCGGTTCGCCCTGAGGACGCCGGCGAATTCCCCTCGATCGGCGCGCGCGGATGCTTCATGAGCCATCTCGGCGTATTGCGCGCCGCGAACGCGCAGGGGCTGAAATCGGTCCTGATCCTTGAGGACGACGCCGATTTCACCCCTGAATTCGTCAAGCTCGGGGCTGAGGCGCTCGGCGCGGTCGCCGCCGGCCCCTGGGATATTCTCTATCTCGGCTATGCGGCGGAGATATCAGCCGGCGGCGGCGAGCCGCAAAGCGGGCGCATTCGCGAGGTCGCCCCCGCCCTGGCGATCCGGTTGACCCACGCCATGATTGTGCGCGGCGCGGCGATAGCGCGGATAGCGGACTATCTCGAAAAAATGGCGGCCCGGCGCGGCGGCGACAAGGCCGGCGGGCCGATGCATGTCGACGGCGCCTATAGCTGGTTCCGGCGCGACAATCGCGACATCGTCACCGCGATCGCGGCAAAGCCATGGGCGGTGCAGCGGGCGTCGGCGACGGATATTCACGACACCGGATGGAAAGAGCGCATTCCATTCCTGGGCGCGGCGAGAAAAATTCGAAACCGATTGTTCAAAAGACGCAGCGCGTGAGTGCGCCGGCGCTCGCCGGCGCCTCATTTCAGAAACTCGGCCTCGCGCGCGGTGATTTCGCGCCGCACCCGATCGCGGAAGGTTTTGAACGGCAAGCGCCGCGAAAGAACCGACGCCAGCGCCAGCCAGACCCCGTTTCGCTTGATCGAAAATTTGAACCGGCCGAACCTGTTCATCTGCCGAAGGCGAAAGCGCGCGGCCGAATTCGGGGCGATGGGCGCCAGACCGGACGGCGCATAACCGCGGTCGGCCAGCAATGATCCGACCTTACCTTCGATCAGGGCGATGTCGCGTTCGCTGAGGTTCGAACGCCACTGCTCAACCAGCTTCGGATTTGGCGATTTATAGCTCGTATAGGCCGGATAGGAGAGCATCGCCGGGTCAAACGCTACGCCGAGAAATTCGCAAAGACGCGAAAGCGAGGTTTCCGGCGACCGGATCAGATCCTCATTCTTCAAAGTGAAGATCCGTTCCGAAGGTGTTTTCGCCGCCAGCGCATCGAAAGACTTTTCCGATTCAATCCAGTGGTCGACGCCGTGATATACGTTGCCGGCCCAGCCCATGCCGATCGAGGAACTTGCAACATCGCGCGGGTCGCGAAGCAGATGAATAAATCGCGCGCCTCCAAAGATCGCCGGAACGCGATCGAAATGTCGATGAATATTAATCGTCAGCAGGCGCCCCGGAACATTCAGTTGTTCGGCGAACTCCCGCACCTGTTCGCGGTGCGTGAGCCCGTCAATCATCTTGAGCCCGCAACTTTTGAAAACGCGGTTGAACGTTAATTCGTGCGCATACAGCGCCATATCGACCTGCCCGTCCCCATCCGCAGGCGGCTCGAATAGAAAATCCATTTCGCCGGGATTGGACAGGGCGGGATGCGCATCGATCATCAACCGCAGCAGCGTCGTGCCCGAGCGCAACGCCCCGCAAACGAATACCGGATCGTGCGCCTCTGTCTGTTGCGACAAATCTCCCATGAAGCCAAATTCGCCCGGTTTTCGTTTCCCAAAAATTAATGGCGGCCCGGGGGCCGCCATTAAAGTCTTCACCGCGAAGATTACTGCGCGGCTGTCGCCTCTTCCGAAGGCGGCGCGGCGTCGGGCGCGGGAAGCGCCGATTCCGCGCGGCGGCGTTCGCGCTCGGCGATCAGCGCCTGGTCGCGATGCTCCGCCTCAAGCTGATGGCGCGACATCATTCCGCCGGTGCCCGCCGGGATGAGACGGCCGACGATGACGTTCTCTTTCAATCCTTCGAGCGTATCGACTTTTCCGTTCACGGCCGCGTCGGTGAGAACGCGCGTCGTTTCCTGGAACGACGCCGCCGAGA
>JAGRDS010000019.1 GCA_020446945.1 Parvularculaceae bacterium | reverse complement strand
GGGCGGCGCGCAGCCGCTCGCGGCGGTCATGGCGGGCGCGGCGTGCCTTGCAATCGAATGCCGGCAATCGCGCATCGATAAGCGCCTTGAAACGCGATATCTCGACGAGCAGGCGCGCGATCTCGGCGACGCGCTGGCGCGCATCGAGCAGGCGAAAAAGGAAAAACGCGCCGTTTCCATCGGCCTTCTCGGCAATGCGGCGGAAATCCTTCCCGAACTTGTCCGGCGCGGCGTCAAGCCCGACGCGGTGACCGATCAGACTTCCGCGCACGATCCCGTCAACGGATACCTCCCGATCGGGTGGTCAGTCGATGAGTGGGATTCTTTGCGCGAACGCGATCCGAAAAAGGTCGAGCGCGCAGCGCGCGCGGCGATGGCCAAACATGTCGAGGCGATGCTCGCCTTTCATAAGCAGGGCGTTCCGACATTCGACTACGGCAACAATATCCGTCAGGTCGCGCTCGACGAGGGCGTCAGGAACGCATTCGATTTTCCGGGCTTCGTCCCCGCCTTCGTGCGCCCGTTATTCTGCAAGGGCGTCGGCCCGTTTCGCTGGGCGGCGCTTTCGGGCGATCGCGACGACATCGCGAAAACCGACGCAAAAGTGAAAGAGCTCCTGCCCGACGATCGTCACCTGCATCGCTGGCTCGACATGGCGAGGGAGCGAATAGAGTTTCAGGGATTGCCGGCGCGCATTTGCTGGGTCGGTCTCGGCGATCGCCATCGTCTTGGGCTCGCTTTCAACGAGATGGTCGCAAAGGGTGAATTGAAAGCGCCGGTTGTCATCGGCCGCGATCATCTTGATAGCGGTTCCGTCGCCTCACCCAATCGCGAAACCGAAGCGATGCAGGACGGATCGGACGCCGTTTCGGACTGGCCGTTGCTGAACGCGCTTTTGAACACCGCCGGCGGCGCGACCTGGGTGTCGCTCCATCATGGCGGCGNNGTCGGCATGGGCTATTCGCAGCATTCCGGCGTCGTCATCGTCGCCGACGGCACCGAAGACGCCGCCCGGCGCCTGAAGCGCGTTTTGTGGAACGATCCCGGAACCGGCGTCATGCGCCATGCGGACGCGGGTTACGACATCGCCATCGACTGTGCGCGCGACAAAGGGTTGGATTTGCCGATGGTGGGGCGATGAAGACAATTGAATTACAGTCCGGCGCTGTCACCCTCGCCGATTTGCGCGCAATCTGGAACGGCGCGGATGTATCGCTTTCCGCCGATGGCTTCGCCGCGATTGACGCCGCGGCGGCAAGCGTTGAACGCATCGTCGCGTCGAACAAAACGGTTTACGGCCTCAACACCGGATTCGGCCTGCTCGCCAATACGCGCATTCCGAATGACCGTTTGATCGAACTTCAAAAGAAGATCGTTCTGTCGCACGCCTGCGGTCTCGGCGACGCGCTCGATGAACGCATCACACGGCTGGTCCTTGCGACGAAAATCATCGGCCTTGCGCGCGGCGCATCCGGCGTGAAGCGCGAAACGGTTGAACGCCTTCTTGAGTTTTTAAAGCGCGGCCTCCTTCCCGTGATTCCCGAACAAGGATCGGTCGGCGCGTCGGGCGATCTCGCCCCGCTTGCGCATATGGCCGCGGCGATGATTGGCTTTGGCGCAATTCGCGCGAACGGCGAAATTCTGACAGCGCAGGACGCGCTGAAAAAGGCGGGCCTTGCGCCGCTCAAACTCGGCCCGAAGGAAGGCCTGGCGCTGCTCAACGGCACGCAGGTTTCAACGTCGATCGCGCTCGATGCGCTGTTCAAGGCGGAGCGCGTTTTCGGCGCAGCGCTTTGCGCCGGCGCGCTTTCGGTTGACGCCCTTAAAGGTTCGCATTCGCCTTTCGACGCGCGCATTCACGCCCTGCGCGGCCAGCCCGGGCAGATTGACGTCGCTCGATCCTTGCGCGCGCTGCTTCATGGAAGCGAGGTTCACGCCTCGCACATCAACTGCGATCGCGTGCAAGACCCCTACTCTTTCCGCTGCCAGCCGCAGGTGATGGGCGCCGCGCTTGATCTCCTGCGCAACGCGGCGCGAACGCTGACAATTGAAGCAAACGCCGTCACCGACAATCCCGTCGTTTTCGCAGATGCGGACGAAGCGATTTCCGGCGGCAATTTCCATGCGGAACCCGTCGCCTTCGCCGCCGACATCATCGCGATGGCGATGTGCGAAGTCGGCTCGCTCTCTGAACGGCGCACCGCCGTGTTGATCGATCCGAAGATGAGCGGCCTTCCCGCCTTTCTCGTCGCCGACGGCGGCGTCAATTCCGGCTTCATGATTGCGCAGGTGACGGCGGCCGCGCTCGTTTCGGAAAACAAGTCGATGGCGTTTCCCGGCAGCGTCGATTCCATTCCGACATCGGCCGGGCAGGAAGACCACGTATCAATGGCGACTTCGGCGGCGCGAAAAGCGGGACGCATCGCCTCGAACGCCGCCGGCGTAATCGGCGTTGAACTTCTTGCGGCGGCGCAAGGGCTGGATTTCCACGCGCCGCTCAATACCTCGGCGCCCTTACAAAAGGTTCATTCCGCCGTTCGCGCCAGGGCGGCGACCTGGGATCAGGATCGGTATTTCGCCGACGAACTCGCCGCCATGCGCAGGGAAACGCTTGAAAACGATCTGTTTTTGACGCTTCCGGCGGTAAGCCTTGTCGCATGAGGCGCCCGGCCGGCTTATGACCGGGGTCTTCCTGCGCAAACGGAAATTTCTGTTGCAAGCCTGCGCGCACGCGGCGCATGTGAATGCGCACAAATTTCCGGCCGGCGCAGACGGCCCGAAGATTCAATCGCAGATGGAGAAATTATCGTGGGTAAAGAATTCGCCATTGCGGCGATCGCTTTGTTCGCCGCAACCGGGAGCGCACCATTGATGGCGCAGGAAAATCCGACGACGATCGCATCCGACAACGCTCTCATTGCGGAGTGGACCGGCCCTTATGGCGGGGTTCCGCCGTGGGACAGGATCGAAACGGGCGATTTCATACCCGCGTTTGATTTTGCGATCGCCGCCGCGCGCGCCGATATCGACGCGATTACGTCGAATTCGGCGGCGCCCGATTTTGAAAATACGATCGCAGCGCTTGAAAAGTCCGGCGCGGCGCTGACGCGCATCCAGAATTTGTTCGGCGTTTATTCCAGCAATCTCAATGTCGGCGATATTCCCGATATAGAACTCGTCGTCTATCCGAAACTCGCCGCTTTTTACGATGAAGTAAATCAGAACGCCGCGCTCTTCGCGCGCGTTTCATCCGTCTATAACGGCAAGGAATTCAAAAAACTCTCAGCGGTGCAACAACGCCTGACAGAAGATCACTACAAGGGATTTGAGCGGAACGGCGCCAATCTGGATGAGGCCGGGAAGAAGCGCGTCGCTGAAATCAACCAGCGCGCGGCGACGCTTGGCGCGCAGTTCACCCAAAACCTGCTGAAAGACGAGGAAACGGTAACCTGGATCGAAAAGCAATCCGATCTAGAAGGTTTGCCGCAGTCTACGATCGACGCAATGGCGCAAACCGCAAGCGCAAACGACCGGCCCGGCGTATGGGCGGTGTTGAACACCCGCTCGGCGGTCGATCCTTTTCTCACCTATTCCGATAACAGGGCGCTGCGTGAAAAGGTCTGGCGCGCATTCGTAAATCGCGGCGACAATGGCGATGCCGAAGACAATAATGCGATCATCAGGGAAACGCTAAAGCTGCGCGCCGAACGTTCCCGGCTTCTCGGCTATCCGACCTACGCGCACTGGGCGATCGAACGGCAGATGGCGAAAACGCCTGAAGCTGCAATGGAGCTTATGCTGAAGGTCTGGCCAAAGGCGCTCGCGCGCGTCAAGGAAGAAGTCGCCGACATGCAGGCGATCGCGGATGCGCAAGGCGCCGGAGAAAAGATCGAACCCTGGGATTACCGCTATTACGCCGAGAAAGTGCGCAAGGCGAAATACGATCTCGATTTCAATGAGGTGAAATCCTATCTGCAGCTCGACAAGCTGCGTGAGGGCATGTTCTGGGCGGCCGGCGAACTTTACGGGTTCAGGTTCGAGGAAGTCTCGGACGCGCCTATCTTCAATCCGGATGTTCGCGTCTGGAAAGTCCTGAACAAAAAGGGCGCGCTCGTCGGCCTTTGGTATTTCGATCCCTATGCGCGCACCGGCAAGAATTCCGGCGCGTGGATGACGGAATATCGCGGCCAGCAAAAACTGATCGGCGACATCAAACCGATCGTTTCGAACAACTCGAATTTCATCAAGGGCAAGCCGGGCGAGCCTGTGCTTATTTCCTGGGATGATGCGGAGACCATGTTCCACGAATTCGGCCATGCGCTGCACGGCCTGAATTCAAATGTCGTTTACCCGTCGCAGTCAGGCACCAATGTTCCGCGCGATTATGTCGAGTTTCCCTCGCAATTGAACGAACGCTGGCTGATGACGCCGGAGGTCATGAACAGGTTTCTGGTCCATTACGAAACCGGCGAGCCGCTGCCGCAAGCCCTGGTCGAAAAGATCAAGGCGGCGAAAACGTTCAATCAGGGTTTTACGACCGTCGAATACCTGATGAGCGCGCTTGTCGACATGAAACTGCACCTTGCGGGCGACGCCGATATCGATCCCGACGCATTCGAGAAGCAGACGCTCGCCGAACTCGGCGCACCCGATGAAATCGTCATGCGTCATCGCACCCCGCAATTCGGCCATATCTTCGCCGGCGAAGGATACGCCGCGGGTTATTACAGCTACCTTTGGGCCGACGCGATCACCGCAGATGCGGCCGAAGCGTTTGTCGAAGCCGGCGGTTTTTACGACCGGAAAACAGCAAAGAAGCTGCACGACTATATCATGTCGGTGGGGGATTCGATCGACCCGGCGGACGGTTTCAGAAAATTCCGCGGCCGCGATGTGGATACTTCCGCCCTGTTGCGCGACCGCGGATTTCCGGTCGACTAGCCGGCGGCCCATGTTTAAAAATTGCGGCGGGCGCCTTGCGGCGCCCGTCAGCGCCAAAGCGGCAATTCAGTCGTTTCCTTTATTTCGCGCAGCGCGATGGACGACCTGACCTGCCCGACTTCAGGCAATTCGAGCAGGAACGTCTGTAGAAACCTGTCATAATCGGCGATGTCGCGCGCCACGACGCGCAAGGTGAAATCGGCGTCGCCTGTCGTCGTGTAGCATTCAAGCACTTCGGGCCGCGCCCGGATTTTCTTCTCAATCTCCGATACGATTTTCGCAAACTGGCGTTCGATCGTGACATGCACGAACGCCGTTACGGCGATGCCGATTTTTTCGCGATCAAGGATTGCGCGGTAATCTTTTATCACGCCCGACTCCTCCAGCGCCTTGAGCCGCCGCCAGCACGTGGCGGCTGAAATGCCCGTAGCCTCCGAAAGTTCCTGCGCCGATTGCCGGCACTGGCGTTGAAGCGCGCGCAAAATTTTCCGGTCGATTTCATCTATCATGGCCGCGTCCCGCAATATTCACTTCACAGATTGCACCATTATGACATATTTTTTCTATAGAAGGCTATAATCCTGCAACGCCGGGAGCGATTTTTGCAGGCAAATCAGATAGATCATGCGCAGACCCTGAAGGAACGCCGCATGACCGAACCGGTACCCGCGCCGCTCGACCCCTACCAGCTCGATGACCGTTTTCGCCGCGAAAGCGGGCGTGTTTTTCTGACCGGCAGCCAGGCCCTGGTGGCGATCATGCTCCATCAGCGCCGGGCCGATCGCGCCAACGGCCTCGACACGGCGGGCTTTGTCTCGGGCTATCGCGGATCGCCTCTCGGCGGCGTCGATCAGGCGATGTGGCGTGCGGAGAAATTCCTGAAAAGGGAACAGGTCACATTCCTGCCGGCCGTCAATGAAGACCTCGCGGCGACGGCCGTTCTCGGCGCGCAGCAAGTCGAACTCGAATCCGATCGGACCGTCGATGGCGTTTTTTCGATGTGGTACGGCAAGGGGCCGGGCGTCGATCGCGCAGGCGACGCGCTGAAACATGGCAACGCCTACGGATCATCACCGCATGGCGGCGTTCTCGTAATCGCCGGCGACGATCATGGATGCGTTTCCTCATCCATGTCTCATCAGTCGGATGTCGCATTCATGTCCTGGTACATGCCGACGCTCAATCCCGCGTCCATCGCCGAATATATAGAATTCGGCCTTTACGGATTTGCGCTTTCCCGCTTTTCCGGAATGTGGGTCGGTTTCAAGGGAATATCGGAAACGGTTGAAAGCGCGGCGAGCGTTTCGATACCCGCTCCGCGTATGTTTGCGACGCCAACCGATTTCGAAGCGCCCGCCGGCGGGTTGAATTTGCGCTGGCCCGACCTTCCCGGCATGCAGATCGAACGGCGAATGAAACTCAAGAAAGACGCAGTTCGCGCTTTTGCGCGCGCAAACCCGATTGATCGTCCGATATTCAACGTAAAACATGCGCGATACGGCGTCATAACAACCGGCAAGGCGCATCTCGACGTTATCGAGGCGCTTGAGATGCTAGGCGTCGATGAAAATCGCGCGCGCGCGATCGGTTTGGACATTTACAAAATCGGACTTGTCTGGCCGCTGGAGAATGAAGGCGCTGAACGCTTTATGGCCGGCAAAAAAGAAGTGCTGGTAATAGAGGAAAAGCGCGGCGTCATAGAAAGCCAGCTAAAGGAATACCTATACGACCGCGCTGTTTCGAAACCCGAACTGATCCTTGGCAAGCATGATGAGACCGGCGCGCCTCTCATTTCCTGGGTCGAGGAGCTTACCCCGTCCATTCTGGCGCCGATCATCGCGCAGCGCCTCAATCGCGTGTTTCCCGATCTCGATTTTTCAGATGCGCTGGCTCGGATCGCACATGCATCGCGCAGCGTCGCGGCGCCGGCCGGCGCAAAGCGTATTCCCTATTTCTGTTCCGGATGCCCGCACAACACGTCGACAAAAGTTCCGGAAGGATCAAAGGCGCTCGCCGGAATCGGTTGTCATTTCATGGCGTCGTGGATGGATCGGGATACGACCTCGCTCATCCAGATGGGCGGCGAAGGCGTCAACTGGGCCGCGAAATCCCTGTTCCTGAAAGACCGGCCGCATATCTTTCAAAATCTCGGCGACGGCACATATTATCATTCCGGCTATATGGCGATACGCCAGTCGATCGCGGCCGGCGCCAATATCACTTACAAAATTCTGTATAATGATGCTGTCGCGATGACCGGCGGGCAACCGGTCGACGGCGTGATCACGGTTCCGGCGATCGCCAACCAGGTCCAGGCCGAAGGCGCGCGCAAGATCGTCATCGTCTCTGACCAGCCGGAAGCGATCGTCAGGAATGGCGGGTTGCCGCATGGCGCCGAAGTGCGCCATCGCGATGAGCTTGACGCTGTCCAGCGCGAATTGCGCGAGATCAAGGGCGTCACGATCATCATCTACGAGCAAACCTGCGCAGCGGAAAAGCGCCGGCGCCGCAAAAAGGGCGAATACCCCGACCCGCCGAAACGCATATTCATCAACGAGCTTGTATGCGAAGGATGCGGCGATTGTTCAAAGCAATCTAACTGCCTGTCAATCGTTCCTGTTGAAACCGAATTCGGACGCAAGCGGAAAATTGACCAATCGTCCTGCAACAAGGATTATTCCTGCGTCAAAGGCTTTTGCCCGAGTTTCGTTTCGGTCGAGGGCGGCGAGTTGCGCAAGCCGGAGACGCGCGCATTCGGCGCCGAGCTTGACGCAGTTATCGATGCGCTTCCCGACCCTGTGACGCCCGCGATAGAGCGCGCATTCGATATTCTTGTCGCGGGCGTCGGCGGCACCGGCGTGGTCACGATCGGCGCGATCATTACGATGGCCGCGCATCTGGAAGGCAAGGGCGCGAGCGTTCTTGATTTCATGGGATTTGCGCAAAAGGGCGGTTCGGTGCTGTCCTATGTCCGTCTCGGGGAAAGCCCGGCGTCACTCAATCAGGTGCGCATCGATTCCGGCGCGGCGCGAAGCATAATCGCATGCGATCTTGTCGTTGCGACCGACGAGCGTGCGCTAAATGTCATGCAGGCCGATAAAACGCGCGCCGTTGCGAACGCCGATATTATTCCGACTGCGGATTTCATCAAAAACCGCAGCATAGATTTTGCGGCCCGGCAAAGATTGAATACGCTCAAAACCGCCTGCGGCGCAGAAAATGTCGATGAGATAGATGCGGTTGAGATAGCTTTGAAACTTCTGGGCGATACCGTATTTTCGAATATGTTCCTTCTCGGGTTCGCCTGGCAGAAATGCCTCGTTCCGGTGTCGAAGGAAGCAATTACGCGCGCAATAGAACTCAACGCCGTCGCAGTTGAAAAAAACAAGGCCGCGTTCGCACTTGGGCGCGCAGCGGGCGTCAATCGCGATGCGGTCCTGCGCGCGGTGGGCGTGACGCTGGAAAGCATGCCGGAAAAGAGCCTTGATGAACTCATCGCGCGCAGGAAGGCGTTTCTGTCCGACTACCAGAACGGCGCCTATGCGGCGCGATACGCTGATTTTTTAAGCGACATTCGTTCCGCCGCTTCAGAAATAGACAGGAACGATGAGTTTTTATCCGCTGTCGCGCGGAATCTTTTCAAGCTTATGGCGTATAAGGATGAATATGAAGTTGCGCGCCTTTATACAGACGGCGTCTTCGCCCGGAAACTGTCCAGCGAATTCACTGGAAATTATCGCCTGAAATTCCATATGGCGCCGCCGGTTTTCAATCGCAAAACAGACGCTGAAGGAAGGCCCGGAAAGTCCGAATTCGGGCCATGGATGTATTCGGCCCTGTCCCTTCTGAAGCATTTCAGGGTATTGCGGGGAACGCCGTTCGATCCGTTCGGCCGCAGCGAGGAGCGGCGGCTCGAACGCCGGCTGATCGGGGAATATATGGATCGGGTCCGGCGCGTTTGCGGGGAGCTGACATTAGAAAATCTTCGAACGGCGATAGATATTGCAAACATACCCGACGAAATCCGCGGCTACGGGCCGGTCAAACTCGCCGCAATAAAAAAAGCCGGGGAACGGTATGCGGCGCTCGCGGGATCGTTTAAGGAGAGCCGCCCTACCAAAGCCGCCTGAAAGTGCTGTTCGATGTTCGCCGACCTCTCCGCCTTGCCTCCCGACGCCCTGCTCGGACTGACAAAGCTCTACAACGAAGACCCGCGCGCCGCGAAAATCGACCTTGGCGTCGGAGTATTCAGAACGCCGGATAATCGCACGCCCGTCATGCGCGCGGTCGCGGACGCGCAAAAAGCGCTCGTCGAACGAGAGACGACAAAAGTCTACCTGCCGCCTGAGGGCGCGCCCGGCTTCGGCGAGGCCATACGATCGCTAATCTTCGGCGACGCGCTAAGCGCGGAACGGTGCGCTGTCATCCAGACGCCGGGCGGGTGCGGCGCGCTTCGGGTCGGCGCCGAACTTTTAAGACGCGCCGACGCGCAGTCCGTTTCGATAGGCGCGCCGACATGGGCGAACCATAAGCCGCTTCTGTCCGCGGCGGGACT
Source organism: Parvularculaceae bacterium (assembly GCA_020446945.1). Taxonomy (GTDB): domain Bacteria; phylum Pseudomonadota; class Alphaproteobacteria; order Caulobacterales; family Parvularculaceae; genus Amphiplicatus. Next base: position 108,743 of record JAGRDS010000019.1, on the reverse strand, counting down.
CAATATTTCGATGATCCCCTATTACGACGCGCCTTCGGGCCGCATCGATTTCGACGCCTTTTATGCAGGCGCGTCGAAGCTCGGGCGCAAAGACGCGCTGTTGCTGCATGGCGGTTGCCACAATCCGACGGGTGCGGACCTTTCGACGGATGAGATTGACGCCATCGCCGGACTTGCGGCCGACAAGGGATTTACGCCCTTTGTCGATTGCGCCTATCACGGCTTTGCAAACGGCCTTGACGCCGACGCCTATATCATTCGCCGGCTCGCTGAATACGCGCCCGAATTCCTTGTCAGCTACTCCTGCTCGAAAAATTTCGGCCTGTATCGAGAGCGCACCGGCGCCATTATCGCCGTCGGCGCCGACGCCGGGCGCACCGCCGCAATGAAGACCCATATTCTGAATATCGCCCGGCAGATATATTCCATGCCGCCGGGCCATGGCGGAATCATCGTTGCAGGAATTTTAACGGATCCCGCGCTGAACAGATCCTGGCGCGCTGAACTTGAAGAAATGCGCCTTGCGGTTATCGCCAACCGCCGGCGCCTTGTCGAAACTGCGGCCAGGCATCAGCTCGGCGACAGGTTGTCCTACATCGAAGAACAAAACGGCATGTTTTCGCTGCTTCCCGTTACGGACGCCGAGGTTTTAGCGCTGCGCGAACGGCATGGCGTTTATGTTGCGGGCGGCGGGCGCGCAAACATGTGCGGCGTAAACGAATCGAATGTCGATCATTTGTGCCAGGCCCTCGCCGATGTGATGGCGCGTTAGGGTTCAAACACAATTTCACCAGGCCGGTCGAAACAGTCCCCGCAGTTACGGGAATTCATCAACGCGCGATGGCGAGCTGATCGAGCCCCCGTGCGGCCATGGCGGTATTTTTCTCTCCGAGCCGGCTGTCAGGCGATTGCATTCTTAAGTCGCTCAAGATCGTCATGGCGCGTTTTAATGTCGTCCCGCGCAGCCGCCATGCGCAAATCACGAAGTATTTCAAGCGAACGCAGCAACACCGGCAATGGCGGGCCGCTCGCCGTCACCTGGGAAAGCTTTGCCTGATCGAGCGCGACGGAAGGCTTTTCGATAAAGCGCGAGACAAGCATGTCATGATGCTGGCGCGCCGCGCGCCCATGCGCCTCGACGACATTAACGAACATCGTCGCGTTCTCCTTGAACCAGGTTTCCTTTTTCGCGGCCGGGGCAAGGTCCAGAAACTGGTCGAGGAAATTTCGGCGGCGCATGCAATCGCGAAGCGACGACTGGTCCTCCGGCCTCATGAACAGCATCTTGTCGACCAGCAACTGCGAATAATAGGGGTCATTGGCCTGGCACAGACCCAGCAGCAAATCGATTTCGTTGATACCGGAAAAATCGCCGGCGTTTGCGCCGCGGTATTCATGGCGTCCGACGCGATAAGGCTTGTAATATGGGCGTACGCTGTAAAAGAACCGGTCTATATCCAGCTCATCAAATAAAATCTCGTTCCACCTTGCAACGTCCCCCAGCGCGTTTAGCGCGTCTTCGAAAAGCGTGTGCGCGACCGGATGGGATACGCCGATCGGCGTAATCCGCATCAGCGCGTCGGCGGCGCGTTTATACGAGAATATGCCGCGCGTATTGTAATCAAGAAACAGCTTTTCATCGTGCAGGCGCGTAAAGGCTTTCGCCTTGCCGTTTACCGCTGCGTTATGGGTCGAAAGATGGCTCGTCGCGAAGCGCGGCACGACGCCGATCGAAGCGCCGATATGCATGCCGAGCGCTGAAGCTTCGAAAAATGGCGATTTCTCCTCGCGCGCCGGGTTGGTCATTTCATGGCGGCGCAGCGCCGCAAGCCATAAGCCGAGATCGCCAAGCAGATCAAAAGCGCGATCGAACCCCTCGTCCGTATTTCCTTCCTCGCGCAATGCGGAAACGAAATTCCGGCCCTCGTCATAGATCGCCTTTTTCAGATCGTCGCCGACCCCATCGACATTCGACCGGTCCTCCTGGGCGAAATAAAGCTCTTCAAGTTCCGAATTGAAGTCGGCGAACCGGCCGCGAATCCAGCCGTCAAAAGTCTCGACGTTTTTGCTCATGGCGCCCGCTCCGCTTGTGGTCGGCGCTGAAACTAGCCCCGATCCCAATCGGCGTCCATGCGCCCTATCGGCTCATCAGGCGCGCCGCATGTCCTCGATGATTTCAGTGAAGGCGGTTTTGAACCGCGCAAGGCTTTCGGGCGGTCCGATCGTTATGCGAAGCCCCTCGGCGATCGCGTAATTGCGAAGCCCGCGCACCAGCACGCCGGCGCTCGCCAGCCGCGATTCGACCTTGCGCGCCTGCACGTTGTCATCGCCCTCGAACAGGATTGTCACGAAATTTGCGGCCGACGGAAGTACGCGCACGCCGAACCCGGAAAGGAACGAGGAAAGATCGGCGCGCGCCTCTTCAACATAGGCGACCGATTGCGCATGAAACTGCGTATCTGCAAGCGCTGCGGCCGCCGCCGCCTGCGACGGCGCGCTCGTGTTGAACGGCGCCCTTACCCGCTCCAGCGCGCCTGTAATTTCCGCCGAACCGAAGCCCCAACCGATACGAAGCGCCGCGAGCCCATAGAGTTTCGAGAAAGTCCTGGTCACCAGGATATTCTGCGCCTCAGCGGCGAGCGCAAACTCGCGCGCATAATCGTCCGCGCCCGCGAATTCGGCGTAAGCTCCGTCAAGGACAAGCAAGACGTCCTTGCGCAGCCCGTTGTGAAGGCGTTCGATTTCGCTGAAGGAAATCGCCGTGCCGGTGGGGTTTGCGGGGTTTGCGACAAAGACAAGCCGTGTACGGCGGTTGACGCGGCGCAATAGCGCGTCGACATCGACATGAAAGTCTCTCTCTTTCGCACACAGCATTTCGCCGCCGGCGGCGCGTGTCGCAATCTCCCAGGCGGCGAAGCCGTATTCCGGCTGCACCGCATTGTCGCCGGGCGAAAGAAAGGCCCGACAGGCGAGCGTAAAAATTTCGTCCGATCCCGCGCCGAAAACCAGTCTTTTTGGATCGAGACCGTAGCGCGCGCCAACCGCGTCTCTCAACGCGCGCGCATACATGTCCGGGTAAAGGCTGAGACCTCCCGCCGCTTCGAGAAAGGCGGCGCGCGATAACGGACTGCACCCGAGCGCGTTCTCGTTTGCGCTCAGTTTGACTATATCCCGCTCGAACGCCGCCGGCGATTTTCCGGGTGTGTAAAGAGGAATATCGAGAACGCCGGTTCTCGGCCGCGGACCACTCACGACGCTTCCCCTTTCGCACGCCGTTCAAGCGTCGCCGCTATGTCTTCGAAAGACAATCCGCGTACGAATAATAATACGGCGAGATGGTAGAATAAGTCCGCCGCTTCGTTTTTCAACTCTTCATCACCGCCGGCGGCGCCGGCGAGTGCGCATTCGACGCCTTCCTCGCCGACCTTCTGCGCTATGCGTTTGGCGCCGGACTCAATGAGCTTCGCCGTCCAGCTTTCTTCCGGCGAAGCGTTCGCGCGAGTTCTCACAGTGCGTTCGAGCGCGCCGAAGCGGCCGACGCCGGGCGCCTCATCCCGCCCGAAGCAGCTAGTCGATCCGGTATGACAGGCCGGCCCCTGCGGTTCGGCGAGCAAGAGGATCGCATCGCAATCGCAATCGGGCGTAACTGAAACGATTTTCAATCGGTTGCCTGATGTCTCCCCCTTGCGCCAGCGCCCGCCGCGCGAACGCGAGAAAAATGTCGCCTCGCCGCTCTCGATTGTTTCGTCGAATGCCGCCTTGTCCATATAGGCGAGCATCAGGACTTGCCGCGTCTTCGCATCCTGAACAACGGCGGGGACCAGCCCGCCGCCTTTTTCGAAATCGATCTCGAAATTCGGGGAAACCTTCATGTCCGCGCCTCCAGTCCTGCGCGGCGCAAAGCCGCTTTCACATCTGAAACGCTCGTCGCACCCGAATGAAATACGCCTGCGGCGAGCGCACCCGATACGTCCGCCTCTTTGAACACGCGCACGAAATCATCCGCCGTTCCCGCGCCGCCCGACGCAACAAGCGGAACCGAAAGACGCGCGCGCGCTTCCTTTAACTGCGCGATATCGAAGCCATTGCGTACGCCGTCACTGTCCATGCAGTTAAGGACAATCTCCCCCGCGCCGCGTTCGGCCGCCTCCACGATCCAGTCGAGCATGCGGCGCGGCGTCCGACGGATCGTTTTCGCATCTCCGGTGAATTGAAACGCCGACCATTCGCCTTCTACGAGCCGGCTGTCGACGCCGACGACCACGCATTGCGACCCGGCGACATTGGATAGCTGCGTGATGAATTCGGGATCGGCAAGCGCAGGAGAATTTATCGAAACCTTGTCGGCGCCGCTTTCAAGACAGGATACCGCCTGTTCGATAGAGCGTATGCCGCCGGCGACGCACAGCGGAATATCGAGATGACGCGCGATTTCGCTTACCCACCCATAGTCTATCGTTCTGCGCTCCGCCGAGGCGGTTATGTCATAGATGACAAGTTCATCGACGCCGGCGTCGCGATAACGCACCGCCAGGTCGGCCGGGTCGCCCATGTCTACGTGCCCTTCAAACCGCACGCCCTTTACGACGCGGCCGTCCCGGACATCGAGACATGCGATTATGCGTTTAGCAGGCACGCGCCGCCTCCAGCGTAAATCGGTTTTCATAGAATGCGCGGCCCACAATCGCTGCGTCAGCGCGCGCATCGCGAAGCGCGCCGATATCTGCAAGCGCCGCAACGCCGCCGGACGCCTGCAAACGTATCGATGGATGTTTCGATTTCAATGAGGCCATAAGATCGACATTCGGGCCGGCAAGAATACCATCACGGGAAATGTCCGTGACAAGAATATGCGCCAGATCCGTTCCCTGGTACGCCGAAATCGCCTGATCGATCGAAACCCCGGCGCCGGCCGTCCACCCGTGAACGCGAACGTCGAATTCACCCGCCGCAGTTTCGGCGACGTCAAAGGCGCAGCAAATTCGTTCTGCGCCGAATTCATCGAAAAGCTTCGCTGTCGCGGGCGCGTTTTTAACCGCCATCGACCCGATGACGACGCGCGAGGCGCCAGCGTCCAGCAAGCGTGCAACGTCGTCACGCGATCGTACGCCTCCGCCGCATTGTATCTTCGACGGCGAGGCGCCGGCGAGTTCGCCGATCAGCCCGCTTTGCCGCCGCGCGCCGTCGCGGGCGCCGTCAAGATCGACGATATGAATCCATTCAGCGCCGCCGGCGGCGAATTCGGCAATCTGCGCCCGCGGATCGCCGTAAACGGTCGCATCATCGAATCGTCCCTGCTTCAGCCGCACGCAGCGCCCGCTCATCAGGTCGATTGCAGGAATAATCAGCATGGGAGCGCCAGGAAATTGGAAAGGATGCGCCGCCCGGGCTCGCCGGAACGCTCGGGATGAAACTGGCAACCATAAATATTGCGCATACCAATCGCCGCGGCGAACGCGCCAGAGTATGACGAGACGGCGAGCGTTGCTTCATTCACCGGACAGGCGAATGAATGTACGAAATAGCAATAGTCGCCTTCCCGAACTCCTTCGAGCAGCGGATCGGGTTTGACAGCGGAAAGCCGCGACCACCCCATATGCGGCGCAGGCGCGGCGATCGACGCCGGAAGCCGGCGGACCATTCCGCCGATAAGCCCAAGCGTTTCTACGGCGCCCTCCTCGCTTTCCTCAAACAGCAATTGTTGACCAAGGCAAATTCCGAGAAGCGGCCTTTTGAAATTCACGATGGCGTCCCTTACGCCGATCGCGTCCATTCGATGCATGGCGAAGGCGGCGGCGCCGACGCCCGGAAGAATGAGCCTTTCAGCCTCTGATATTTCTAACGGATCATCGGTAAGGCGAACAGCGGCGCCAAGGCGCTCCAGCGCAAATTTCACCGACGCTGTGTTTCCGACGCCGAGCCTGATGACAGTGACTTTCACAGGATCGCCCCCTTGGTCGACGGCGTCGTGTCGCCTTCGATCCGTACGGCCTGGCGCAGCGCGCGCCCGAACGCTTTAAAACACGCTTCTGTCTTGTGATGATCATTTTCGCCCGTAACGCGAAGATGAATTGCCGCGCCTAATGATTGCGACAGGGATCGAAAGACATGTTCGCTCATCTGGGTCGGGTATTCGCCGATCGACGGGTTTGAAAATTCTCCGTCAAATACGAGATAGGGCCGCCCGCCAAGATCTATGGATATTTGCGCCTGCGCTTCATCCATCGGCAGCGTGAAACCGAATCGCGCGATGCCGCGCCGCTCCCCCAGCGCATCTGACAGCGCCGCGCCGAACGCGATCGCGCAATCTTCGATCGTGTGATGAGCGTCGATCTCGAGATCGCCCTTGCAGGAAAGCGCCACCGAAACGCCTGCATGATGGGCGATCTGCATTATCATGTGATCGAAAAACCCGACGCCGGTGTCTATCTCGCTCCCGCCTTCGCGGTCGAGATCAACGATCGCGACGATTTTCGTTTCTTTCGTTTCGCGCACGGCCTCTCCACGGCGCACGCGGCCCGCGTCCGGCGCAGCGCCGAACGCCGCGAGCAATCGGTCATTTTCCTCACCCGTTCCAATGGGAAGGCGAATTCGGCGTTCGCAAAGCCGCTCGGCGCAGATGCCGAATTCGCGCAATCGCGCGATCACCGGACTTTGCGCACCGGCCTCGATGACGACAGACGGGCCGCGTTCCGCCTTTGCACCCATAAGCGCCGCCGCGATGCGCTCCCGCTCGCTTTTCACAAAACTGATGCGCGCCTTCGTCGCCGCCATCCGCATTGGGTCGAGCGCGGCGAGAGCCGCCTGGCAGATAACCGGCGGCAACGCATCCGGTTCGACAAACATCGCGAGACGGCGCACGAGCGCAGCGTTTGCGACAATTGCGCCGCATGGGGCGCCGCCCAAACCGAATGAAAGCTCAAGCGAACGAATGACGGCGACGCCATCACTCCTCACCGCGTCTTTCGAGAGGCTCGGCGAATCGCAGAATTCAATCTCGCTTTCATCGAGAATGAGCAATCGCCGCCCATCCGCCTCCATTGAGGGGGCGGACGGGACGGCGGATTGGGCGGCGAATAAGACAGACGCCTCGGCCGGGCTTGCGAATGCGACACCGTAAAGTCGAGCAAGCCAGGCGATCGTCGGCGAACTTTCCATAGTACAGACAGTCCCGCCATCGCGCGCCAGCATTCGAAACGCGAGCTCAAATCCATGCGCTCGCCCGCGAACAGGCAGGATGTTTTCCTCGTCGACCGCATACAAATCCGCCATGCGTCGACGAAGGCGGTCGGTTTCGCCTGCGCGACGGCGCAAAGCGTCGCCGCCGTTAATCAATGGTGCGAACGGCGCGTCCCTCATCGCCGCAACTCCGCCGCGCGCGCATGCGCTTCAAGTCCTTCAAGCCGAGCGAGACGCGCCGCAGCGCCGGCGAGCGCGGCGGCGCCGTTTTCACTCAGGCGCTGCACCGAAATGCATTTCATGAAGGCCGCCGTCGAAACGCCGCTCCACACTTTCGCCGCCGAATCGGTCGGCAATACATGGCTTGGCCCGGCGATATAGTCGCCGAAGACTTCCGCGCTCGCCGCACCGAGAAATATCGCACCGGCGTTTTCAATGGTCCGCGAAAATTCCTCCGCGTTTTCCAGATGCAAGGACAGATGCTCCGGCGCATATTCATTGGCGATCGCCCCCGCCGCTTCGAGATCCTCGACGATGACGGCGAAGGAGTGGGAAAGCGCGCGGGCCGCAATATCCGCTCGCGGCAGGTCGCGCATCTGTTCACCAAGCGCAGCTAGAATTTTCTCTGCAACTTCTATCGACGTCGCTATGAGAACGACCTGCGCGTCGGCGTCGTGTTCAGCCTGGCTCAGCAGATCGGCGGCGACCATTTCCGCGTCGCAGGCGGCATCCGCAACCGTCATAAGCTCACTCGGGCCGGCCGGCAGGTCGATCGCCGCCAACCCGCGCGCTGCGACCTGCCTCTTCGCTTCGGAGACATAGGCGTTTCCGGGTCCGAATATTTTTTCAGCCTTCGTCAGGCCGGCGCCGAATGCGAGCGCGGCGATCGCGTGCGCCCCTCCGACGAGAAAAAGCGCCTCAAGCTCGCACAGCGAGGCTGCAAGCACCATCATCGGATGAGCGTCGCCGTCGCGCATCGGCGGCGTCACCGCGATACGCGCGCCAACACCGGCGGCGCGCGCAGGCTCGGCCAACATCAGGAGCGTAGAAAAAAGCGGCGCCGATCCGCCCGGCGCGTAAAGACCGCAAGCCGAAATCGGCCGCCATCGCCGTTCGCAAACAAGACCGGAGCGCAGTTCGATTTTGATATCGCGCGGTTTCGTCTCACGATGGAAAATTCGGACATTTTCCGCTGCAATCTCCAGCGCGGCGATATCCTCGCCGGTCAACGCGGCGCGCGCGTCTTTCACGCGCCTTGCGTTCAATTCAATCGTTCTCGGCGCGTGGCCATCAAGTTTAATCGCCCAATCGCGCACGCCGGCCGCGCCGCGCTCTTCAACGTCATCGATTATCTCGCTGACCCGCGCGACAATGGCGGCGTCTACCCGCCTTCCCGGCCGCGCGAGCAATTCCCGACGCTCTTGTCTGTCGAGCGCACGCCAAAATCGTACTTGCACAGCGCGCCTCACATCATCTTTTCGATTGGCAATACGAGGATCGCCGAAGCGCCGGCGGACTTCAGCTTTTCAAGCGTCTCCCAGAATACCGATTCCTGACAGACGGCATGCACTGCAACCGCATCGTCGCGCCCGGCCAATGGCGTAACCGTCGGGGCGCCGGCGCCCGGAAGTATCTCTGTGATTTCGGGCAACCTGACGCGCGGCGCGTTCATCATCACATATTTTGCGCCGCGCGAGGCTGAAACGCCGCGCATTCGAGCGATGATGCTGTCGGCGAGCGGACGCAGATCCGGCGAAAGCGGGCCGCGGCACTGAATCAACACAGCCTCGCTTTCGAGTATGGTTTCGGTCGCCGCCAGACCATTCGTCTCGAGCGTGGCGCCGGTTGAAACCAGATCGCATATTGCGCGTGCGAGTTTCAGGCGCGGCGCCACCTCTACCGCGCCCCGCATGGTCACTATTTCCGCTTTCACATCATTCTTCTTGAGGAAGCGGCGAAGAATGTTCGGATAGGACGTGGCGATACGCTCGCCTGCCAGCGATTGCGGCCCGTCATACATGAAATCCTTTGGCGCAGCGATACGAAGGTCGCAGCGGCCGAAACCGAGCGCCATCACCTCGATCGGCTTTTCGCCCTCAACGCGCTCTTCGAGCACGTTCCTTCCAACGATGCCGAAATCGGCGACGCCGTCGCCGACAAAAGTTGGAATATCGTCATCGCGAACACGCAACAGATCGATCGGCGCGTTCTCGATTCGATAAAGGAGTTCATTGGCGCCTTTAACAATTCGCAAGCCGGCCGCTTCAATGAATTCAAGGCTTTTGTCGGCGAGGCGGCCGCTTTTTTGAACAGCGATACGCAAGCGCGGCGAACTCATGTTTTTTTCCTTCTCAGCCGGTCGAGCGCGCGCCTGTATCCGCGATAGGGCATGTCCTTTAAAAACCGCGCGACGCGCGTAACGGTTGCGGTGCTTGAGCCGGCGGCGACTGCGATCTCACGGTAGGAAAGCTCTCCGGCGTCGAGATAGCGCGCGACGCGCCAACGCTCCGACAACGCCTTGATCTCGGCGGGCGTACAAAGGTCTGCGAGAAACGCTTCCAGCTCGCTGCGCTTTGAATGCGTCAGTAAAGCGTCGATGAGATCGGGTTTATCAGCATTCGCTGCCATGGGCGGCCTCTTTATGTGTCTGCGTGCTAATACGTTAAAACATCACGCGCAAGGGGCTTTCCGGCAGATTTTTCATGAAATTCGCTAGACGCTTGTTTTATTTAATTATTTTTGTCGCCGCTTCTTTCCAGCAGCTCAAGATCCTCACGGCGATTGATATTGAAAAACGCGCCCTGCAAAGCGGCGCCGAAGTCGACGTTCGCCGCGCCGACCGCTTTTGCCAATCCTTTCAGAGAAAATTCGCCCCTACCGATCGCCGCATCGATCTCATCGACGAAGCTGACAGCCCAAAGACCGAATGTCGGATGAAGTGCGCCGCCGGTCGCGGCGATCGCCGCGCGCGCCCTTCCCGCCGCTACAGGTTCGGAAAGTCGCCGCACGATATCCACCGGGAAGCGCGGCGTGTCGCAAGCGAATGTCGCGAGAAATTCAACGGGCGGCGTCAATGCGCCCGCCCATTTAAGGCCGGCGGAAAGGCCCGCAATCGGTCCGCAGTTTTCGAACTCGTCTGCGATAATCTCCGCGCCGCGCAAATTTCCCCGCGCCCCGCGCGCCCTTCCGATGGCGAGCGTGCGAACCTGCGGCGCGGCGCGTTCAATTACGTGATCGATCAACGGCCGATCGCCAAAAACTGCGTTCTCTTTCTCCCCGCCTTCAAAACGGCGCGAGCGTCCGCCCGCGAACACAACGCCCGCAATCCGATCCGGCGAAACAATCTTTTGCGTCATCGAAAGATCGCGCGATAGACGAGGCAGTCGACGACATCGCCTTCGCCCGCCGCCTCCGCATGCGGCAATCGCCGTATCAGGCAGTTGCCGCCGGAAAGCGGCGAATACAGGGAGGAATCCTCGCGTCGGTTCGGCATCGCGAGTAGGACGCCGTCGCTATCGGCTTCTATCGCGCCGCGCACGTAAGTTTCTCTTGGACCGGCAGGCTCCATAGCGCTTTTCAGCCTTGCGCGTACAAAGCGCGGAGACGGATCCTGGCCGAGCGCAAATGCGATTAGCGGCTTCAGGAACAAGATCGCGCAAACGATTGCAGAAGCCGGATTTCCCGGCAGGCCGAGAACGCGCGCACGCGCAAGGCGGCCGAACCAGGTCGGTTTGCCCGGTTTTATCGCAATCTTTGAGAAGACAAATTCGCCGCCGCATTCGGCGAAGCATGATTTCACATAATCATGATCTCCGACTGATGCGCCGCCGATGGTGGCGATAATGTCAGCGTTCGCCGCCTTGCGGAATTTTTCGCGGATCGCTAGCGCATTATCTTCGGCGCGGCCGAGATAAACCGGCTCGCCGCCCCATTCTTGTATCAATGCATCGAGCGCAAATCGGTTCGAACCGACAATCGCGCCGGGAGAGAGCGTTTGCCCGGGCTCGCGCAGCTCGTCGCCATTGTCGAAATAGGCGACGACCGGTTTTTTGAAAACGCGAACCGCATCGATATTAGCCGCAGCCGCAAGGCCGAGATCAATCGCGGACAGGGCCGCGCCCTTTTTCTTCAGAACGTCGCCTTCGGCGAAATCTATGCCGGCGCTCCTGATATTGCCCGGCCGGGATTGAGCGACGGTGATTTCGACGCGGGCATCGTTCTTTGTCGTATCTTCCTGGATGACGACGTGGTCTGCATCGTCGGGCGCGGACGCGCCAGTGAAAATCCGCACCGCCTCGCCCTTTGAAAGCGCGCCGCCGAAAGGCGAACCGGCCGCGGATTCGCCGACGATCCTCAACTCAGCGCCCTCAATCGCGTCTTCAAATCGGACCGCATATCCGTCCATCGCCGAAGCCCTGAATGGGGGCTGGTCTATCCGCGCGATGATGTCTTCGGCGAGTATTCGCCCGCACGCGGCGCCGATCGACGCGGTTTCGGCGGCGCGATCAATTTCGCCGGCGACAATCAGATTATGCGCCTCCAGGACGGTGACCATTTTCTTCATCGCCTGAAGTCGCCCGACTTTCCGCCCGCCTTTTCAATCAGTTCGACCGGACCGATCGCCATAGATTTGGCAATGGATTTCGCCATGTCGTAAATTGTGAGACACGCAACCGATACCGCAGTCAACGCCTCCATTTCGACGCCGGTTTTGGCGTTCACCTTCACCGTTGCAACGACATCTACCGCATGCGCGGCGTCATTGAACTCGGCGGCGACATTGACCGAGGAGATAGCGAGCGGGTGGCAAAGGGGGATAAGATCAGGCGTTTTTTTCGCCGCCATGACACCCGCGATTTCGGCGATGCGTAAAATGTCGCCCTTCTTTACGCCGTCGCGGCGAAGGACAGCGAAAGCGGCGCTCGAAAAGGCTACACGCCCGCGCGCCGTCGCCGAACGCGACGTGGCGTCTTTCGTCGAGACGTCCACCATCTGCGGGCGGCCGTCATTGTCAAAATGCGTCAAATTCGGCTTCATTCAGCGCTCCGTCAGGCGCGGCATCAGTTCAACAAGATTGCATGGCCGATAGCGTCTATCGAGCTGGTGAACGAGAATCTTGTCCCAGCCGTCTTTCACCGCGCCGGTCGATCCGGGAAGGCAGAAAATCACTGTGCCGTTGGCGACCCCGCCCGTCGCGCGCGATTGCAAGGTCGACAGGCCGACCGTTTCCATGCTCACCTTGTGGAAGACGACCGAGAACCCTTCAATCGTTTTTTCAAACAGGGGCGTCACCGCCTCGTATGTAACATCGCGTCCGGTAAGGCCGGTGCCGCCTGTTGAAATGACGGCATCCACATCCTCGCGCGCAATCCATTCCTGAACAGCGCTCCTGATCTTCGGAATATCGTCCCTGATGAGTTTGCGGTCGGCGAGTTTGTGCCCCGCCGCCTCCAGCCGGTCGACAAGCGCCTGGCCCGACGTATCCGTTTCCGGCGTTCTCGTGTCCGACACCGTCAATATCGCTATCCTGACCGGTTTGAATTCAAGATTGTCGTCTATGCCGGGCATTGCAACTCCTTCACCGCCAGCGTTCGCGGTCAGCATAATCCTCAGAACGCGGCTCGATCCATTCCTCGCCTCCGCGACAAATCTGCTTTTTCCAGAATGGCGCGTCGGTCTTGAGAAAGTCCATCAGGAACTCGCACGCCTCAAACGCCGCGCGGCGGTGCGCAGCCGCCGTCGCAACAAAAACGATCGGCGCGCCAACCTCAACGCGCCCGATACGATGAACGATCAGGGTTTTAATCAACGGCCATTTCGCCGCCGCCGTTTCCAGCGCCTTTTCGATCGCAGGTCCGGTCAAGGGCGGCGCATGATCGAGGTATAGCGCTTCTACATTCCTGGCTCCCTCGCCCCGTACAATCCCCGTGAAGCTCACCGCCGCGCCGGCGTCGCCGAGCCCGGCGAGAAAACCGGCCTGCAACGCAGCGGCGTCGATCGGTTCGGGCGATAAGCTTATCATGTTATCCGCCGCTGAAGGGCGGCAGAACTGCTATTTCATCGCTATCGGCGACGATCGCGGCGTTCGGCGCCATCTCGTCATTTATCGCAAATTTTACAGCTCGCGCTTTTACTGCATCGGCGAAGGCGCCGTTCGCCAGCGCAAGCTCCTCGATCACGGCGTCGAGGCGTTTTTCGCCGTCGATGGTAATGGACCGCTCGCGTCCCATAAAATCGGCGAAACGTCCGTAAAACACCAGCTTCGCCATGTTCAGCCGCCCGTCGCCGACATGAAACGCGGCACGCGCACGCCGTCGCCGCGTTTGGAAATCTCGAAATCATGTCCAAGCGGTTTCAGCCGCATCGCCTCGTCGAGCGCCGATGAAAGCGCCGCCGGCCCACCGCTCCTCAGCGCGCCTTTAAGATCGACGCGGCGCTGCTGACCAAGGCACATATAAAGCTCGCCCGAACATGTTACACGCACGCGATTGCAGCCGTCGCAGAAATTTCCGGTAAGCGGCGTAATGAACCCGACGCGCCCGCCGGTTTCCTTCACCCGGACATAGCGCGCCGGTCCGCCCGTCCGGTCGGAGATATCTTCAAGCGTCCATCGTTCAGACAGGTTTCGTCTGACATCGGTAAGAGACGCGAATTGATCGATCCGGTCTTCCTCGACTTCGCCAAGCGGCATAACCTCGATTAGCGTCAGGTCCATACCTTTTCCGTGCGCCCATTCGATGAGCGACGGGATCTCGTCGATATTTCGATCCTTTAGCGCCACGGTGTTTATCTTGACCTTCAATCCCGCCCCGATTGCAGCGTCGATGCCGGCCAGCACACGATCGAGCGCGTCGCGGCGCGCGATGGCGGCGAATTTTTCACGATCAAGCGTATCGAGCGAAATATTGAGACGCTTTACGCCCGCCTCTCTCAGGGGTTCGGCGAAGCGCGCAAGCTGCGTCGCATTCGTCGTCACCGTAAGTTCATCGATATCCCCGCTCCGAACCCGCGCGCCGAGCGCATCGATCAACGCCAGGATATTTCGACGCGCAAGCGGCTCGCCTCCGGTAAGGCGCACCTTCCGGACGCCGCGCGCGATAAAGGCGTTCGCGACGGCGCCCAGTTCCTCGAGCGTGAGAATGTTCGCCTTGGGCGCGAAAACGGCATCCTCCGTCATGCAGTAATTGCAGCGCAGGTCGCACCGGTCTGTCACCGACAGGCGAAGGTAGGTGATGCGCCGGCCGAATGAATCGACCAGCGGCTTCGTCTCGGTCGTGATTACAGCTCCGTCGGCGGACATTTCCTCTCCCTGGCTAAAACAATACGACCGAACGGATCGATTCGCCCTTATGCATTAGATCGAAAGCGTCATTAATCTTTTCAAGCGGCATTGTGTGCGTAATCAGCGGATCTATCGCGATTTGTCTGTCCATATACATATCGACGATTTTCGGCGTATCTGTGCGCCCGCGCGCGCCGCCGAACGCAGAACCTTTCCACACGCGCCCGGTGACAAGCTGGAAAGGCCGCGTCGCGATTTCCTTTCCGGATTCGGCCACGCCGATGATGATGGACTGGCCCCATCCGCGATGGCAGCATTCGAGCGCCTGACGCATAACCTGCGTATTTCCCGTGCAATCGAAGGAATAATCGGCGCCGCCGCCGGTCAATTCGACAATCCTGTCCACGACATTTGACGCGCCGATTTCTTTCGGATTGACGAAGTCCGTCATGCCGAATTCTTTCGCCATCCCCTCCTTTGCGGGATTGATGTCGACGCCGATTATCCTGTTTGCGCCGACGAGCCTTGCACCTTGTATAACGTTGAGGCCGATGCCGCCGAGGCCGAATACAGCGACATTGGCGCCAGGCTCGACCTTCGCGGTCCACATCACAGCGCCGACGCCGGTCGTCACGCCGCAACCGATGTAACAAGCCTTTTCAAACGGTGCGTCCTTGCGAATTTTTGCAACGGCGATCTCTGGCAGAACGGTGAAATTCGAAAAAGTCGAACACCCCATATAGTGATAAAGCGTCTCGCCCTTTCGGCTGAAACGACTCGTGCCGTCGGGCATCAGCCCCTTGCCCTGCGTCGCTCGAATTGACGTACAAAGATTGCTTTTGCGCGAGAGGCAGGTCTTACACTCGCGGCATTCGGGCGTGTACAGCGGAATAACATGATCGCCGACCGCGACGCCGGTCACGCCGGCGCCGATCTCGCGTACGACGCCTGCGCCTTCGTGGCCGAGAATGGAAGGGAAGACGCCTTCTGAGTCTTTACCTTCAAGCGTATAGGCGTCCGTATGGCACACGCCGGTCGCCATGATTTCGACCAGAACCTCGCCCGCCTTCGGCCCTTCGAGATCGACCTCTTCGATGACGAGGGGCTCGTTCGGCGCGATCGCAATCGCGGCGCGAGTTTTCATTCCGGTTCTCCCTAATGAAGCGCGAACCTTGTTTTAGCGCTTTTCCAACCAACCGCAAACGGCGTCAGAAAGCGACAATATGCCCGTCCGACAAGGCGAAAAGCGCGATATTCGCCTCCTGCGCCTTGCGGATCGCAAACGCAGTGGGCGCCGACACGGAGACGATCGCGCCCATGCCGGCGCGCGCCGCCTTTTCCACGATCTCAAACGAGCACCGGCTCGACATGACGAGAAAGCCGTCTCCGGCGCTCCCGCTTGCGTTCGCCCTGGCGCAGGCTCTGGCGCCGACGAGCTTATCGAGCGCGTTGTGCCGGCCGACGTCTTCCCGCGCCAGCAGGATCCGGCCTTCGTGATCCGCCCAAGCCGCTGCGTGGACGCTTCTCGTCAGCGCGTTCAGCGGCTGATGCGACGGCAAGTCGCGCACCGCGCGCAACAGCGCGGATCGACCCGGCGCCATTTTTTTATCGCTGACGACGGGCAGTTTCTCGATAAACACGTCGGCGTTCTCGACCCCGCAAACGCCGCATCCTGCTCTGCCTACAAGGTTGCGGCGTTGTTGACGCAGGTCAAAACGCTCAAGCGCGCCGGAGGCGATCGAAAAGCGGATATCGACGCCAGCCTCGCCATAGTGAATCTCTATCCAGTCGATTTGATTGAGGCTCTCGACAACACGCTCGGACAAGGAAAATCCGATGGCGAAATCTGCGATATCGCCGGGCGTCGCCAGCATCACCGCATAATTGCGCTTATTGTAGATGAAAGCGACGGGCGTTTCCTCGGCTATGCTCCATCGCCGCTCGCCCGCCGCAAGGTCTATTTCGCGGTCGGTCGGCTGCGGCGCGCCGAAGCTTCGTATATCGGGCGTCTTATTCTGCCGGTTCAACGGCGAGCCTTCGCATGGCGGGAAGCGTTTCGTCGTAGTTTCGTTGCCAGTCCGAGCGATGGTTGGCCGGCGTCACCTCGACAGCCGTCACCTTGTATTCAGGGCAACTCGTCGCCCAGTCCGAATATTCCGTCGTGACGACATTCGCCCCGGTTTCCGGGTGATGGAATGTCGTATAGACGACGCCGGGCGCCACCCGCTCCGTCACTTTCGCCCGCAGGACGATCTCGCCTTTCCTGCTTTTCAACGAAACCCAGCGCCCGTCCTGTACGCCGCGCATTTCAGCGTCCGCAGGATGGATTTCCAGCAGATCTTCGCCATGCCACATCTTGTTCTGCGTACGCCGCGTCTGGGCGCCCACATTGTATTGTGAAAGAATGCGGCCCGTGGTCAGGATCAGCGGGAATTTCCTGTTTGCGCGCTCCGGGGTCGGCACATATTCGGTCGCGACGAACCGGCCCTTTCCGCGAACGAATTTATCGACATGCATGATCGGCGTGCCGTCCGGCGCATCGTCATTGCACGGCCATTGAACGCCGCCGCGCTCGTCGATCAGACGATGTGAAACATTGGCGAATGTCGGCGTCAGCGCGGCGATCTCATCCATGATCTGTGACGCGGATTCGAAATTCATCTCATAACCGAGCGCGCGCGCCAGTTCCTGCGTCACGCGCCACTCGTCCATGCCTGTCTTGACCGGTATCGCCGGACGCACGCGATTGATGCGCCGCTCGGCGTTGATAAAGCAGCCGTCTTTTTCGAGAAAAGAGGAGCCTGGAAGGAATACGTGCGCAAAGCGCGCCGTTTCGTTGAGGAATAGATCCTGAACGATAAGGACATCGAGCGCTTTCAGCGCGGCTTCGACATGCTGCGTGTTCGGATCGGACTGGGCGATATCCTCGCCCTGCACGTAAAGCCCCCTGAACTGGCCGCCGATCGCCTCGTCGAACATGTTCGGAATACGCAAGCCGGGCTCGCTATCCTGCTTTAGCCCCCATGCCGCCTCGAAGGTCTGGCGCGTCGCATCGTCCGAAACGTGGCGGTATCCGGAAAATTCATGCGGGAACGAGCCCATGTCGCATGAGCCCTGAACATTGTTCTGTCCGCGCAGCGGATTCACGCCGACGCCGCGACGTCCTATATTGCCGGTCGCCATCGCCAGGTTCGCCATGCCCATCACCATGGTCGATCCCTGGCTGTGCTCGGTGACGCCGAGGCCGTAATAGATGGCCGCGCGGCCTCCGCACGCATAAAGACGCGCGGCGGCGCGAATTTGATCGGCCGGCACGCCGGTAATATTTTCAACATTCTCTGGCGCGTTTTCTTCGCGTCTGATGAATTCCAGCCACTCGCGGAAGGAAGGGACGTCGCACCTTTCGTCGATGAACGCCTGATCCAGCATGCCTTCGCTCGCAACGACATTGGCGAGCCCGTTTATGAGCGCAACATTTGTACCGGGCGTCAATTGCAGGTGATGTGACGCTTGAATATGCGGCGTTTTGACAAGATCGATCGAGCGAGGATCAGCGATTATCAGTCTCGCGCCCTCGCGAAGACGTTTTTTCATCTGCGAGGCGAATACCGGGTGCGCATCTGTCGGATTGGCGCCGATAATCAAGATTACGTCCGCGTCTTCTACGCTGTCGAAATCCTGCGTTCCGGCTGACGTGCCGAATGTCTGCTTCAGCCCATATCCGGTCGGCGAATGGCAAACCCGCGCGCACGTGTCGACATTATTGTTGCCGAACGCGGTCCTGACCAGCTTCTGCACGACCCAGACTTCCTCGATCGTGCAGCGCGACGAGGATATCGCGCCGATGGACTTGCGCCCGTATTTCGATTGCGCCTCCTTCAGCCGCGTCGCGGCGAAGCCGATCGCCTCCCGCCAACTCGCCTCGCGCCACGGATCGGTGATCTTGTCGCGGATCATCGGCGTCGTTATTCGATCCTTGTGCGTCGCATAGCCCCAGGCGAAGCGTCCCTTGACGCAGGAGTGGCCGTGATTGGCTTTTCCGTCCTTGTACGGCGACATGCGGATGACCTGATCGCCTTTTAGTTCCGCCTTGAAGGAACAACCGACGCCGCAATATGCGCAAGTCGTCAATACTGTCCGGTCCGGCACGCCGAAATCGACGATTGTTTTCTCCTGAAGCGTCGCAGTCGGGCACACATCGACGCATGCGCCGCAGGAAACGCATTCGGAATCCAGAAAGCTGTCGCCGTCGAATGAAACTTTTGAATCGAAGCCGCGGCCTTCAATCGTCAGTGCGAGCGTTCCCTGCACCTCGTCGCAAGCGCGCACGCAGCGCGAACAGACGATGCACTTTGACGGCTCGAACTGGAAATAGGGATTGGAGATGTCTTCCGGCGCGCCAAAATGGTTCTCGCCCTCAAACCCGTAACGAACTTCGCGAAGGCCGACGCGCCCCGCCATATCCTGCAATTCGCAATCGCCATTATCGGAACAGGTAAGGCAGTCTAGCGGGTGGTCGGAGATATAAAGCTCCATGACCCCGCGCCGGAGTTTTTGAAGGCGCGACGTTTCGGTCCGCACTTTCATCCCGGCGGCGACCGGCGTCGTGCAGGAGGCGGGCGTCCCCTTTCTGCCTTCAATCTCAACCAGGCAAAGGCGGCAAGACCCGAATGCGTTTAACCGGTCCGTCGCGCAAAGTCGTGGAATCGACAGGCCGAACGTTTCGGCGGCGCGCATGATGCTCGCGCCTTCCTCGGCCTCGACCTCAAAGCCGTCGATTTCGAGTTTAACGGTTTTGACGGATTGCGAACGCGCTCGTTTCGGGCGCGGCGTGCCGAAATCCTTTTCTTTCAGGATCGTCATGGCGTTTTCTCCGCTCCGGCGGCGAATGTACGCCTTATTGAGGGAAAAGCGAAGTCCTCCGGGAAATTGTTTAGGGCGCTTTGAACGGGAATCGGGGTCATGCCGCCCATCGCGCATAGCGAACCATCGACCATAAGCTCGCACAAATCCGTGAGCGTTTGCATGTTTTCCGCGTGATCCTCGCCGCGTCCGATGCGATCGATCACCTCAACGCCGCGTACGGCGCCGATCCGGCACGGCGTGCATTTCCCGCACGATTCCTCGGCGCAGAACTCGAACGCGTAACGCGCCTGTTCGAGCAGATCGACATCTTCGTTGAATACGACGATGCCGCCATGGCCGACGCCCGCGCCGATTGCAAGCAAAGCTTCATAGTCGATGATCGTGTCGAATTGCGACGGCGGCAGATATGCGCCAAGCGGGCCGCCTATCTGAATCGCGCGGATTCCTTTCCCGGACCGCGCACCCCCGCCGATCCGTTCAACGAGATCGCGCAGAGTGAGACCGAACGGCGCTTCGAAAAGACCCGGAAATTTTACGTCGCCCGAAAGCTGGAACGCCATCGTGCCGCACGACTTGCCGACGCCCAGGCTCGCATAGGCTTTACCCCCGGCGCGCACGATGTCTGGAACCGCGCAGAAGGTCAGGACGTTGTGAACCAGCGTCGGCTTACCATGCAAACCTTCAAGCGCCGGCAAAGGGGGCTTCGCCCTCACCTCGCCCCGCTTTCCTTCCAGGCTGTTGAGCAGCGAAGTTTCCTCGCCGCAGATATAGGCGCCGGCGCCGATGAACAGTTCCAGATCGAAACTCTTTCCCGATCCGCATACATCCGCACCAAGAACCCCTTCATTATAGGCGATCCTGACCGCCTCTCCCAGAATTCGTTCGGCGAGCGGATATTCCGACCTCAAATAAATGAACCCTCGCGTCGCGCCGACGGCGAGACCGGCGATCGCCATTCCCTCAATCAGCAGGAAAGGATCGCCTTCCATGATCATCCGATCGGCAAAGGTTCCGCTGTCGCCCTCATCGGCGTTGCAAACGATATACTTCGCGTCCGCTTGCGCCTCGGCGACGGTTTTCCATTTTACACCAGCGGGAAAACCGGCGCCGCCCCGGCCGCGAAGTCCGGATGCCAGAACCTCCTCGCACAGCGATCCCGCCGGCGTATTCGCGGCTTTCTTGAGTGCGGTCAGTCCGCCGGCTTCCTCGTAATCGTCCAGACTGAGCGGATCGACGATCCCGCAGCGCGCGAAAATCAGCCTTTGCTGGTTTTTCATCCAGTCGAGTTCATCGATTGCGCCGACATATTTTGGATGCGCCGCGAAATTTCCGCTTAAAAGCACCTCGCGCAATGACGCTGTATCGCCGGCATCGACAGGACCGAAACCGATGCGCGCGCCGCCGACTTCAATTTCGACAAGCGGCTCAAGCCAGTGCATGCCGCGCGAGCCGGTGCGGACAATATCGAAATCCGCAACCAAAAACGCCGCCGCGACCTCCTCTGCGCCAAGCGCGAGTGCGACGGAATCGAGCGGAATGAAAATCGTCGGCGCATCGTTCATTTTCGCGCCCCTCGTCCGGTCTCAAACGCTTTCACGATTTTTTCCGGGGTGGCCTTTCCCATCAAGGCGCCGTCGATTATCGCCGACGGGCCCGCCGAGCAAAGGCCGAGGCAGTATACGCGTTCAAGCGTTAGATCGCCCGACGCGCTTGTCGCGCCCGGCTCTATCGCGAGGCGGCGGCATACTTCCATTTCGAGGGAGCGCGCGCCCTGCGCCTGACAGGCTTCCGCGGCGCACAGACGGATGACGGTTTCGCCTTTCGGTTTGCGAACGAAATCGGCGTAGAAACTTATTACGCCCTTGACCTCAGCGCGGGTCAGATTGAACGCCGCGGCCGCCGCAGCTTCCGTTTCGGGCGGAAGGAACCCGATCTCCGCTTGGATCGCGCGCAATGCGCAGATCAGGCCGCCGGTTCGCCCGACATAAGGGCGCACGATCTCGTCTAACGCCCGGTTTTTATTCGAGGTTCCGCCCATGGGCGGAGTATCGAAGCGTTATGGCGGCGCCGTCAAGCGCCCCCGGCGATTGGCCCCGCCGGCGCATTTAGCCGGCCAGACGCGGACGATGGGTCGAAAGATACTCCCGCGCCTGGCGCTGCGCTTCAGCGATCTCCTCCGCCGTCATTTCAAGCGCAAGTTCGGCTCGGTATGTGCGCGCCTCAATATTTCCCATCATCGCCGCGAGGTTGAACCATTTATGCGCCGTAACAAGGTCCAGCATCGCCTCTTCGCCGCCGACTGACGCCTCAAGGCCGAGGCGATACATTTCTTCCCCGCTCAATATCGCCGTCGCCGACATCAATGTGTCGGCCTGCAAACTTATAGACATGTCTTCACCCCTTCAGATCCTAACCCCGAATTTCCGCACCCGGGTTAACCATGAAGATTTTGAAAGCGTGAAAACTAAATTTGAGTGAACGATCAGTTTCCGATTGGTTACCGATTTGCTACCAACCGGTTAACGACGTGCAGCCGGTGGAATATTTATTCCGTATGCTGCGTTTCCTTATGGGCCGGCGCAAAATGCGATTTCTCGGCGCCGGCGCAAACATAGAACGCCATGGATTTTATTCGCCGGTATCGGTTTGCGATTCTTCTTCGGCTTTCTTTTCCAGTTTCTCAAAAGAGCCGACGCCGCACGATCCGACTATAAAATCTCCGCCATTATCGACAATCTTCAAAATGTCGTTTCGGCACAGCTGGTTCAATGACGTCGTATATTGAAACCGTGTCGAATTGCGCGTCGCGCCATGGCAGCGCCCTTTCACATCGTTGACGTAATAATCATTGACGCCCGACTTTATCAAAAGCGTGTTTTCATCGACGGCGTTAATCGAGCTGATCTGGCGTAAATTCAGGCAACTTTGGACTTCGCCGGTTCTTTCATACTGGTCCAAAGTCTCGGCCGCGCCCTTGTTTACAGGCTCGGCATTTGTCGTCGCGCATCCGGCTGCCCACACCAGAGCGACAAGAAACGTTCTGTTCATCATGGATCACTCCGCAATAAGCCCGCGCCCGCTCACTTTATAGCCCGATCCGGGCGCGAAAGCGATCACGGCTTGGTGAGGCGAAAATGGATTTTACCCGCGGTTACGGGCGCGGCGGGCGGGCGCAGCCTATTCCACGCCCAGTTTTTTCTTCAAAAGCTCGTTCACCGCTTGCGGGTTCGCCTTGCCGCCGGTCGATTTCATCACCTGTCCGACGAACCAGCCGAAGGTTTTCGGCTTTTCTTTGACCTGGGCAACCTGTTCCGGATTGGCGGCGATGATGGCGTCGATCGCCGCTTCGATCGCCCCCGTATCAGTCACCTGTTTCAAACCACGCTCCTCGACGATTTTGTCGGGATCGGCGCCGGTCTCAAACATGATCGCAAACACGTCCTTTGCGATCCGTCCCGAAATCGTCTTGTCAGCAATCAGGTCGATCAACTTGCCGAGCTGGACGGCCGAAATCGGCGACTGTTCGATTTCCTTGCCGGCCTTGTTAAGCGCGCCGAACAACTCCGTCGTCAACCAGTTCGAAGCGAGCTTGCCGTCGCGCCCTTCGGCGAGCGTTTCAAAATAATCGGCTTTGGCCCGTTCCTGCGAAAGCACCGCCGCATCATAAAGAGACAACCCATAATCGCTCATGAACCGATGCTTTTTGGCGTCGGGCAGTTCCGGCAATCCCTTGCGGATCTCCTCGACCCAAGCCGGGTCAAGTTCCAGCGGCAACAAATCCGGATCGGGAAAATAGCGATAGTCGTGCGCATCTTCCTTTGAACGCATGGTCCGCGTCTCACCGGTCGCGACATTGAACAGGCGCGTTTCCTGATCGATTTTTCCGCCGCGCTCGATCACCTCGATTTGACGGCGCGCTTCATACTCAACCGCCTGTTTCACATACCGGATCGAGTTGATGTTTTTTGTTTCCGTTCTTGTCCCATAGGGCTCGCCGGGACGGCGCACGGACACGTTGACGTCGGCGCGCATGGAGCCTTCCTCCATATTCCCGTCGCATGTGCCGAGATAGCGCAGAATCGTCCGCAATTTCGTGAAATAGGCGGCCGCTTCGTCCGCTGAACGCATATCTGGCCTCGAAACGATTTCCATCAAGGCGACGCCGGAGCGATTGAGATCGACATAGGATTCTTTTGGAGACAGATCGTGGATCGACTTTCCCGCGTCCTGCTCAAGATGCAATCGCTCGATTCCGACGGTGATTTCTTGGCCGTCGACTTCAACCTCAACCTCGCCCTCGCCGACGATCGGGTCTTTATACTGCGAAATCTGATAACCCTGCGGCAGGTCCGGGTAGAAATAATTTTTACGGTCGAATCTGGACCATTGATTTATTTTCGCGTTCAGGCCGAGACCGGTTTTAACCGCCTGCTCGACACAATAACGATTGATGACCGGCAGCATGCCGGGCATCGCCGCATCGACAAGCGAAACGTTTTCATTCGGACCGGCGCCGTATTGCGCGGAAGCGCCGGAAAAAAGCTTCGATTTCGACGAAACCTGCGCATGCACTTCAAGCCCGATCACGACCTCCCAGTCGCCGGTTTCGCCCTTTAACAGTTTCCGCGATTCGGTCATTAAATTACTCCGCCCACATTCGCTTGAGGCATGTGTGAACATGCTGCAGGCGAATGCGATTTTCCCATTCCATTGTTTCAGCTTCGAGGGCGTAAACTTCATTCAGATCGTAAAGCAGGCCGCGACGTACGGGATCGCGCACTTCGCTTTCGATGAATGTGATTGCGACCAGACGTTCGCCTTCTTCAAGCGGCAGCACCTCGTGAATGGTCGATGAGGGATATACGACCGCGGAGCCGGGGCGCCCCTTGATGCGGATCGGCCGTGACCCGAGATGGATCGTCAATTCGCCGCCGAGACTCTTGTCCGGGTCGCCGAGAAACACCGTGCTTGAAACATCGAACCGCATCTTGCGTCCGTTGACGTTTTCATACGCGCTGTCGCTATGCCGGCCATAGGCCATGCCCGGGCGATATTTGCAAATCATCGGCGGCGCCAGGAATTTCGGCATGGCGAAAAGCCTGAACTGCTCGTTGCGCATAAAAGCATCCTGCAAGAGCGCGGAGCTTTCCTTGTAGGCCGGCGAATTGACGTCAATCTGGAAATTATTCTTGGTGATGTTGTGCGGGTTCGAAACGCGTCCGGCGACGAACGGCGCACCGGCGGCGATCGTGCGCAGCTTATTAACCTCATCGTTTGTCAAAAGGTCGTCGATTTCCAGGAACACGGGCGTTTCTCCGCTCAACTCGCCATCTTTGTAGCGCCTTGCCCGGCGCGCGCAATGACGTCCCTCACCGCATCGAAGACCAGTTTCGGGAACTGCATCTCCAGAAAATGGGTGCCGCCCCTGATTTGACGGAATTCTATATCGGCCCGCGGCCCGAAATGACCCATGAGCGTTCGCGCGTCGCGCATCGCGACGAGATGATCGACGTCTCCGTGAAGGATCGTCACCGGCGCCGTCACCTCGTTCAGGCGCGACAGGAGCGCTCCGATCTGCGCGCGTCGGCCGTCAATCTCCTGGAGCGAATAGGCAAGCGTGCGCGGCAGCAAGGAATTTACGAGCGGCGCGCCGCCGAGCCTGAGGAACGGATGCACCCAGGCGCGCGGCTCGTTTATCAAGGCCGACAAGGTGAGCGCGCCTTTTACGATATCCGGCCGATCCAAAAGCGCTTTCAGCGCCAGCTCGCCGCCATAGGAAGCGCCGAGAGCAATGACTTTCTTGTCGCCTTGTAAAAACGGCGATGCTGCCGCGAGTTGATCGTTGAAGTCAGGGTAGGCCCGATTGTGGCCGCGGCCATATCCGGGCCTCGTCAGCAGGACGACTTCGAAATCGGCGGGCGCCGTCCGCAGCAACCGTTCAAATAGATATTTCCGCGCCGGCGTTCCCGGAAACATGACGAGGCGCCAATCGGAATCGCGCTCGGCGATCCACGCCTTATTGGTTATCGGCGCCGAGAGCGAAACCTCATAGGTGAATTCGCGATAGGCGGGCATGTTACGCCCACCAGACTTCCGGTCTCGCCTTGAAGGCGGCCGCCTGCTCAAGCGCATACATTCCCTTGAACATTGTTTCCTCGTCAAAAGGCTTGGCGATCAGTTGAAGTCCTAGCGGCAATCCCCTTTCATCAAGCCCTGCGGGCACCGACGCGCCTGGAAGGCCGGCGAGGTTCGCCGTCACCGTGAAAACATCATTCAGATACATCTGCACCGGATCGTTCGACTTTTCGCCGAGCGCGAAGGCGGCGGAAGGCGCAGACGGCGTTAGAATCAGATCGACCTTGCTGAAAGCATCGACAAATTCATCAAAAATCCGCTTACGGACTTTCTGCGCGCGAAGATAATAAGCGTCGTAATAGCCGGCGGAAAGTACATAGGCGCCGATCATGATGCGGCGCTGAACCTCTTTGCCGAATCCTTCGGCGCGCGTGTTCGAATACATCGACAGCACGTCGCTATATTCCTTCGCCCGGTGGCCGTAGCGAACGCCGTCATATCGCGCGAGGTTCGACGAGGCCTCGGCCGGCGCGACGATGTAATAAACGGGCAGCGCGTATTTCGTCAGCGGCAGTGAAATATCAACAATCTCGCAGCCGGCGTCCTTCATCCATTTGATGCCGTCGGCCCAGAGTTTTTCGATTTCGCCGGGCATGCCGTCGATGCGATATTCCTTCGGCACGCCGATCTTCAGGCCCTTGACCGACTGGCCTAGCGAAGATTCGTAATCCGGCACCGGCCGATCGATCGAGGTAGAGTCCTTCGGATCGTGCCCGGCCATAGACCGCAGCATGATCGCGCTATCGCGTACGTCGCGTGCAATCGGCCCGGCCTGATCGAGCGATGAGGCGAAAGCGACAACGCCCCAGCGCGAACAACGCCCATAGGTCGGCTTTACGCCGACGGTCGCCGTCAAGGACGCGGGCTGACGGATCGATCCGCCCGTATCGGTTGCTGTCGCCGCAGCGCAAAGATGCGCCGCGACGCCTGCCGACGATCCGCCGGACGACCCGCCGGGCGTTAGTTTCGAATTCCCGCCTTTCGCCCGCCATGGATTGATAACCGGTCCAAAATAACTCGTCTCATTCGACGAACCCATGGCGAATTCGTCCATATTGAGCTTGCCGAGCATCACCGCGCCGTCGCGCCACAGATTGGCCGAAACGCTCGATTCATAAGTCGGGACGAACCCTTCAAGTATATGCGAACCGGCAGTCGACTGCACGCCTTGCGTGCAAAAGAGATCCTTTATTCCGAGCGGAACGCCTTCGATCGCGCCGCCATCGCCTTTCGCGATTCTGGCGTCTGAGGCTTTCGCCATTTCGCGCGCCCGGTCGGCGGTGACAGTGACGAAAGCGTTCAGCTCCCGCGCTTTTTCAATGTTCGACAAATAAGCGTCGGTCGCTTCGAGCGACGACACTTTTTTCGATTTCAGCGCATCGCGAAGATCGGCGAGCGTCAGATCGGTGATGTTCGTCATTTTATTCCACCACCTTCGGCACGATGAAAAAATGATCTTCGGTTTTTGGCGCGTTGGCGACGATATTGTCCGCCTGGCCGCCGCCGGTCGGCCCGTCCTGAAGGACATCCTCGCGCATCGGCAATTTGACATCGACGGTCGAAGCCATCGGATCGACGCCCTCCACATCGACCTCGTTAAGTTGCTCGATCCATTTGAGGATGCCGTTCAGCTCTTGCGTCAAAGGCTCAAGGCGCTCCTCCGGCAAGGCGAGACGGGCGAGTTTTGCGACCTTGCGGACGGTTTCCTTGTCAACGGACATCGGCGCTCTGCTGCGTTGCGAAATATGGCCACAGCCCTATCAACGCCCCGGCGCGGCTGCAAGACGCAGCGCTCACTTAAAGGGGCCGGCCAGCTTTTCAGCCCGCCGCGACTGCGCCATACCATCCCTGATGACGAGCGAATTTGAACAGGCCGCTAGCGCGTTCGGCGCGCGCGGCTCCCTTCTCGGGCTTGATCTCGGTGAAAAGACGATCGGCGTCGCCTCCTGCGACCCTGACCGACGGGTTGCGACGCCGGTGATGACGATCCGCCGGACGAAATTCACCGCCGACGCGGAAAAACTGGCGGTGCTGGCCGCCGAACGAAGCGCGGTCGGGATCGTTCTCGGTCTTCCACGCAACATGGACGGCACCGAAGGGCCGCGCGCGCAGTCGACGCGCGCTTTTGCGAGGAACCTGAACCGCATTGTTCAGTTGCCGATCGCCTTGTGGGATGAGCGCCTGTCGACGGCGGCGATGGAGCGCGAATTGATCGGCATCGATACGAGCCGCGCCAAACGCGCGGTGAAGATCGACGAATCAGCGGCGACATTTATCCTTCAAGGCGCGATCGACAGGCTGACCCGCGTAGGGCCGAAACGGAATGGAGAGCCGGAATGACGGCGGACCGGATCAAGACCGTGGTCTCGCTGCTCCTGATAACGAACGGCGCGCTTCATCTGCTCGTCGCCGGGTTCGGCGCGCCGCCGCGCCTTGCGGTCCCGATCGCGATATTCGGCGCCGTTTATGGCGGGCTCGGCGTTCGGCTAAGTACGGGCGGGCGCACCATCATGCGCCTCGCCATGGCGGCGGCGTTTGCCGGGATCGTCCTCGGCGGCGCGAATTTTGTTATAAACGGAGGTGAATTTTCTCTGGCGCTTATGTTCGCATTCGATATCGCGGTGCTGGCGTTCGGCGGCGTCTGGCTCGCCAGGACCCGCAAATCCTCCTGAAGCGGCGGGGCGGATTGCCTAGGGGCGCGGCGGGCGGCTAGAACGCGCGTCCATGGAATTCATCAACCGACCATTCGCGCCCAAGGGCGGCTTTACGGCCGCAAACCTGATCAATATCGACGATTTCCCGGACGCGGAAACTCATTACGTCCTGGATCTCGCAGAATATTACGCGCGTTTCCTGATCGCCGGGCAGCGCCCGCCCGCAAGGCTCGCAGGCAAGACGCAGATCAATCTCTTTTTCGAAGATTCAACGCGCACGAATTTGAGTTTCGAACTGGCGGGGCGCCGCCTCGGCGCCGACGTTCTAAATGTTCCGGTCGCCGCTTCATCGGTAAATAAGGGCGAATCGCTGGTCGATACCGCGCTGACGCTGACGGCGATGGGCGCGCACGCGCTAATCCTGCGCCATAAAGAGCCGCGCGTTCACGATGAAATCGCCCGACGCATTGAATGCCCGGTTATCAATGCGGGCGACGGCGTGCGCGAACACCCGACGCAGGCGCTTCTTGATGCGGCGACGATCCGTTCCGCGTTTGGCGCGCTCGATGGACTTGTCATCGCGATATGCGGCGACATCAAACACAGCCGCGTCGCCGCGTCGGATGCGGCGCTGTTTTCAAGGTTGGGCGCGGAAGTCCGTTTCGTCGGGCCGGGAGATCTGATGCCGACGCCGCATCAATTCGCGGGCGTAAAACGGTACGACAGGCTTTCTGAAGGGATAGATGGCGCAGATGTCGTCATGGCTTTGCGAATGCAGTTCGAACGCATGGAGCAAGGCGGACGTGACGCAGCGAAAGGATATTTCGAAACTTTCGGTTTGACTCATCAATCTATCAGGCGCGCAAAACCGGGCGCGCGAATCATGCATCCGGGCCCTATGAATCGCGGCGTTGAAATCGACGGCGCCCTCGCCGACGATGTCGAACGCTCTCTCATTCTCAAACAGGTTTTTTACGGCGTCGCCACGCGCATGGCGGTTCTCGATGCGCTTATCACGAAAGGGTCCGCATCTTGACGACCTTTTTCGCCGCCCTGCTCGGCTATCTTCTCGGCTCCATAGCGTTCGGCCTCGTCATCACGAAAGCCGCCGGGCTTGGGGACATACGTTCGATCGGTTCAGGCAATATCGGCGCTACAAATGTTTTGAGGACGGGCCGCAAGGATCTTGCGCTTGCGACGCTGCTTCTCGACGGCGGCAAAGGCGCAATCGCCGTTTTGCTTGCTTACGCGCTCGGATGGCGGCCGGAAATCGCGGGCGCGGCCGCATTTCTCGGCCATTGTTTTCCTGTCTGGCTCAAATTCAACGGCGGCAAGGGGGTTGCGACATTCATCGGCACGCTGCTCGCCCTGTGGTTTCCGGCGGGCGTATTTTCAGCAGCGATCTGGCTGATCCTCGCTTTCGTGTTTCGAATATCGTCGCTG
Source organism: Parvularculaceae bacterium (assembly GCA_020446945.1). Taxonomy (GTDB): domain Bacteria; phylum Pseudomonadota; class Alphaproteobacteria; order Caulobacterales; family Parvularculaceae; genus Amphiplicatus. Next base: position 79,184 of record JAGRDS010000019.1, on the reverse strand, counting down.
GCCGCACTCGGCGCAGCCGCCGCTTCGCCGCTCGTATTTTTTTCGATGGACAAACCGGCTTTCGCACTCGCCGCCGGCTTTATGGCGGCGCTGATTTTCGTGCGCCATCATGCCAACATCAAACGCCTGATCGACGGCGAGGAGCCGCGGATCGGCGGCGCAAAAAAAGCCTGACATGTGTCCGGTCGCAGCGACGGCGATCCGGCGCCTTTCAGCGCCAGCCGCGCCGGCGTAATAACATCGACAGCATTTCGTTGAACGCGAATGTCGGGGTAATAGCGGAATACTTTTGAGCGCCGCTATCTCCGGCCGCAAATCACCTGACGTTCTGCGGACGAAACCGTACGAGGGGGAGACATGAAAACGCTTACGCATGCAGAGCGCCTTGACTGGCTGCGGCTTATCCGGACTGAAAATGTCGGCCCAGTTACATTTGCGCGGCTACTGGCGCGTTTCGGCACGCCCGGCGCGGCGATCGACGCCCTTCCGCAATTGTCGACGCAATCGGGCCGCAAATTGCCGCTGAAAGCGGTCTCTCGCGCCGAAGCCGAGGCTGAATTCGAGCGTGCGAACCGGTGCGGTGCGCGCCCGCTCGCCTTATGCGAACCCGACTATCCGCGCCCGCTCGCTGCGATCCCCGGCGCGCCGCCGATCATTTACGTTAGGGGGCATTCTTCGTTGTTTGAAAAACCGGCGGTCGCGATCATTGGCGCGCGCAACGCCTCGACCATTGGACGCAAGATGGCCCGCAATCTTGCGGAAGGTTTGGGCGAACAAGGGTTCGCGATTGTTTCCGGCCTCGCGCGCGGTATTGACGGCGCAGCGCACGCGGCCGCGCTCAAAACCGGGACAATCGCCGTCGTCGCGGGCGGCGTCGATGTCATCTACCCGCCTGAACACGAGGAACTGACGATAAGGATTGCTGACGAGGGTGCGCTTGTTTGCGAACAGCCGCCGGGCGCCATTCCGACAGCGCGGGATTTTCCAAAACGCAACCGGATCATTTCGGGTCTTTCGCGCGGCGTCATCGTTGTCGAGGCGGCTGCGAGGTCGGGAACGCTGATCACCGCACGGTTTGCGCTCGAACAGGGCCGCGAAGTTTTCGCCGTTCCCGGCTCGCCGCTCGATCCGCGCTGTCAGGGCGCCAACAGGCTGATCCGTGAGGGCGCAATGCTGACGCAATCGGCAGACGACGTTATCGACGCGCTGGCGGGGCAATTGGGCGGCGTGCAGGAAATGTCCGACGAGGAGGACGATTGGATCACCGAACCCAAAGGCGATCCGTTCAGTACACGCGAGACAGAGCGCGTCCGAGCATCAGTCAAGGAGTTGCTCGGGTTCACCCCGGTTCACCGCGACGAAATCATTAGAGACATCGACGCGCCGGCCGCACTCGTTTTCGATTCGCTCCTGATGCTCGTCCTCGCCGGCGAGGCGGAAGAACATTCGGGCGGGCGCTTTTCTCTCTCGCCCTGAGCATTCAGCGCTCGCCGGCCGCGTTTCGCGCCTCGTCCCGGCAGGCTGCGAGAAGATATTGCAGTTTCACCAGCCCGTGCGTGCAGGCGAGCCTTTCGAGCTGCCCGACAAGATCGCCAATATATTCAGCCGTTTCAGCATCGCCGGCGAGCGAAATCTCGCCGCCGTCCCGATCTTCGGTTTTCGCCGATATTTTGTTCATATTCGGTCTCGCCCCGCGTTTCAGCGCCACCCGTAAGCGATAGCAACTTTAAATGTTTGTGAAAAGATAAATTATACCTATGGTTGTGGTGTATTTGCGGGCCGGAGTTGACAGGAACGCCGACGCCGACGCAGGTTCCCGCGCCATTCAGCCCGGCGACTTCACCCGCCGCCCGCACCGGAGCCAGCCCGACGCATGCAGGTCGTTATCGTCGAATCGCCGTCGAAGGCCAAAACCATCAACAAGTATCTGGGGTCGGGATTTAAGGTTCTCGCCTCGTTCGGCCATATACGCGATTTGCCGTCAAAGGACGGTTCGGTCGATCCTGATGCCGATTTTTCAATGGTTTGGGAGCTTGACGCCAACTCGAAAAAGCGCGTCAGCGAGATCGCCCAGGCCGTAAAAGAGGCTGACAGGCTCGTCCTCGCGACCGACCCGGATCGCGAAGGCGAGGCGATTTCCTGGCATCTGCTTGAGGTTCTCGCCCAGAAGAAGGCGCTAAAGAAAAATCTCAAGATCGACCGCGTCGCCTTCAATGCGATCACCAAATCGGCCGTCGTCGAAGCAATGGCCCATCCGCGCGCCGTTGATCAATCGCTCGTCGACGCCTATCTGGCGCGCCGCGCGCTCGATTATCTCGTCGGGTTCACACTCTCGCCGGTCCTCTGGCGCAAACTGCCGGGTGCGCGCTCGGCCGGGCGCGTACAATCGGTCGCCCTGCGCCTCATCTGCGAGCGCGAACTCGAAATCGAGAAATTCATCGCCGAGGAATATTGGACGGTCGCGGCGCAGGCGACATCGCAAGGCTCGACGCCGTTCGAGGCGCGCCTGACAATTCTTGGCGGCGAAAAGCTTAAAAAGTTTTCTCTCGCCAATGAAGCAGCGGCGAAAGCGGCGCAAAAAACCGTCGAATCCTCAAGCTTTTCGATCGATTCGATCGAGGCGAAACCCGCGAAGCGCCACCCGCCCGCCCCATTCACGACTTCGACTTTGCAGCAGGAAGCCTCACGCAAGCTCGGCTTTAACGCCAAACGCACAATGCGTGTCGCGCAACAGCTTTATGAAGGCGTCGATATCGGCGGCGAGACGACTGGCCTGATCACCTATATGCGAACCGATGGCGTGGATATGGCGGGTGAAGCGATCGCCGACGCGCGCGCGGCGATCGATAAGGAGTTCGGGAAGAATTACCGGCCCGACGCGCCGCGCATCTACAAGACCAAAGCCAAAAACGCGCAGGAAGCGCACGAATGTATTCGCCCCACCTCGTTTTCGCGCCTGCCTGGAAAGATCCGCGGGCTCGATTCCGATCAGCACAAACTTTACGAACTCATCTGGAAGCGCGCCATGGCGAGCCAGATGCAATCGGCTGAACTTGAAAATACGGCGATCGATCTTTTGTCGTCAGACCGGAAAACCGGGTTGCGCGCGACCGGTTCCGTCATCTTGTTCGACGGCTTCCTGAAACTTTATGAAGAAGGCCGCGACGATCCGGACGGTGAGGACGGCGCCGGAGTTCTGCCCAAGGTCAGGCAGGGCTCACCCGCGTCTGTCGCGGACGTAAAGGCCGATCAACACTTCACTCAACCGCCGCCGCGTTTTTCCGAAGCCTCACTCGTCAAACGGCTAGAAGAACTCGGCATCGGCCGCCCCTCGACCTATGCGTCGATCCTCTCGACCCTTCGCGATCGCGGCTATGTCACGATGGACAAGAACCGGTTTATCCCGGATTCGAAGGGTCGCGTCGTTACGGCGTTTCTGGAAAATTTCTTCAAACGCTACGTCGAGTACGACTTTACGGCGGACCTTGAAGGGACGCTGGACGAAATTTCGAACGGGGACGTCGACTGGAAGGCGTTCCTGCGCAATTTCTGGCGCGACTTCTCTTTTAATGTCGAAAGCGTCGGCGAGCTTCGCATCAGCGACGTGCTGGACGAGTTGACAGACGCACTGGCGCCGCACATTTTTCCGAAAAAGGAAGATGGTTCAGATCCGCGCGCGTGTCCAAATTGCGCCGCGGGCCGTCTGTCGTTGAAGACCGGAAAATTCGGCGCTTTTATCGGATGCTCGAACTATCCTGAATGCAATTATACGCGCCAGCTTTCCGCCAATGAAGGGGAAGCGGAGGTAAGCGATAAGGCGCTCGGCATCGATCCCGCCTCCGATTTGCAGGTGTTTTTGCGCATTGGCCGTTTCGGTCCTTACATTCAGCTTGGCGAACAGGAAAAAGGATCGAAGGAAAAACCAAGACGCGCCGGCATTCCGAAGAACTGGAAAGCCGATGAGATCACGTTCGAAAAAGCCCTGCAGCTTTTGGCGCTGCCTCGCGAGATCGGTCCGCACCCTGAAGATGGCGAACCGATCGAAGCAGGCCTCGGCCGGTTCGGACCGTTTGTGAAACACGGCAAGACCTACGCCAATCTGCCGACGATCGAGGATGTTTTTGAAATCGGCCTCAATCGCGCGATTACGCTGATTGCCGAAAAGCGCGCCAATCCTCGCGCCGGGCGCGGCGGCGCCAAGCCGCTCAAAGAGCTTGGCGCTCACCCAGATAGCGGCGATCCGGTGAATGTCATGGACGGGCGTTACGGGCCTTACGTCAAATGTGGTAAAACGAATGCAACCCTGCCCAACGGCGCCGATCCGCAATCAATAACGCTGGAGCGCGCGTTGGAGTTGATCGCCGAACGCGAAAAGAAAGCGCCGAAGAAAAAGGCGGCCAAGAAGAAAGCCGCGCCGAAAAAGAAGGCGTCGACAAAAAAGAAGGCGCCGAAGAAAAAGGCCGCAACGAAGAAAGCGGCGACAAAAAAAGCAAAATCGACCTGAGATTGCATATTTCGAGCGGAATTTAACTTTCTGCGAATGTCCTCGCGGCTAAAAATCGCCTTCGAGGTGCGATCATGTCTCGCTTATCGGCCGGTTTGAAAATTTGCTTGCCGTTCGCGGCGCTGACGCTCGCCGCCTGTGCGACGGCGCCGGTTAAAAAGGACGCCGGAGCGCCGTTTTCGGCGCCGACGCTGGATCTGTGTCCAGGGACAAGCATCTCCAACGCGCCGGCCGCGTCGTCGACGCGGCGAATAATCGGCTATCATCCCTTCACGCTGGTTCGCGGCGTAACGCTCTCGCGCGCGCCGGTGAACGCCTGCGTTTCGTCCGCATTCGGTCCGCGCAGCGGCGGCGCTGGTTCATTCCATGACGGGATCGACCTTTATACACGCACGCCTTCGACCGTTTACGCTGGCGGCGCCGGGCGGATTCGGTTTGTGGGAACGCAGCGCGGCTACGGCCTGACGATAGAGATCGCCCATAAAAACGGCGTCGTCACGCGATACGCCCATTTGTCGGCCGCCGCGCCCGGCTTGCGTGCGGGTGCGGCGGTTGGCGCCGGTCAGGTGATCGGAAAAACCGGCCGAAGCGGAAACGCCACCGCCGTTCACCTCCATTACGAGATATTGACCGACGGACGGCCGAACGACCCGCTCAGGATCGGCGATTAGGCTTTGCGGCCAAACGTGCTAGAGCCGTCCTGTCGCATAGAGAATAATCCAGTTGACATCCACGAAGCGGCCGCGCGGCCTGCCCACCAAAAAAGAAATCGCGGAATATCTGAGCGCGACGCCAGGCGAAATCTCGCGCCGCGAAATCGCGCGCGCCTTCAATATTCGCGGCGATGATCGCGCGGGACTTCGTTCGCTGCTTAAGGAGATGGAAGCGGAAGGCGGACTTTCCCGCCGAGGCGCCAAGAAATTCAACGCCGCCGGCGCGCTGCCGGAAATATTGCCGATTGACGTTTTGTCAGTTGACGAAGACGGCGACCTTTTGTGCATGCCGGCGTCGTGGGACGGCGATTCCAAACCGCCGATTATCACCGTCGCGCACAAAGACGCCGCGCGCCAGAAACCGCCTTCGGGTGTCGGCGACCGCCTGCTCGCACGCCTCAAGCCGGCGGGCGACGACACTTATGACGCAAAAATCATCAAGCCGATCGGCCGCGGCGCGCATCGGTTTCTGGCTGTGTTTCGCGAGTCGAAATCCGGCGGCTTCGCCGATCCGGTTGAGCGGCGCGCACGAAACAGTTTCTCAATCGAGCGCACACAGACCAAAGGCGCGCGCGACGGCGATCTCGTCTGGATAGAAGCGGCGGCGCGCCGCGGCGGCGGAATGGGCCGTGCGCGCGTTCGCGAAATCGCGGGCCATATCGACGATGCGCACGCCTATACGCTGATCGCACTCGCAGCGCATGATATTCCTGTCGAGTTGCCGGCAGACGTAGTTCATGAGGCGGACCGGGCGCCCTCGCCGACCATGAAAGATCGCACCGACCTTCGCGAAACGCCGCTCTTAACAATAGATCCCGACGACGCAAAAGACCATGACGACGCGGTTTTCGCCGCGCCTGACGAAAACTCGAAAAACGCAGGCGGATGGCGCATAATCGTCGCCATCGCCGATGTCAGCTGGTTTGTCCGCCCCGGTTCGCGCATCGACGCGGAAGCGCAAAATCGCGGCAATTCCGTCTACCTGCCTGATCGCGTCGTTCCGATGCTGCCGGAAAAACTGTCTAACGACCTTTGCTCCTTACGCGAAAACACCGACCGTCCGTGCATCGCGGTCGAAATGACCATCGATGCGCACGGACGAAAAACAAGCCACCGCTTTTTGCGCGCCATGATGCGTTCGGTTGCCAAACTCTCATACGCCGATGCGCAAAATTTTATAACCGACCCGAAAGCGAAAGGGGTCGGCGCTCAGTGCGTTCGCAATCTTCACGAAGCGTTCAAGACGCGCTGGAAGGAACGCGCCAAGCGCGCGCCGCTCGATCTCGACCTTCCTGAACGCAAAGTGATTCTTAAGCCGGACGGAACCGTCGACAAGGTCGTAAAGCGCGAGCGGTATGACGCTCACCGCATGATCGAAGAGTTCATGATACTCGCCAATGTCGCTGCGGCGGAAACGCTTGAACAAAAACGCACGCCGCAGATCTACCGGGTTCACGACGCGCCCGATCCTGAAAAGCTCAATTCCGTGCGCGATTACCTTGAAGATCTCGATTATTCCCTGGCGAAAGGCGCCGTTCGTCCGTCGCAATTTAATCAGATACTGAAAATCGCAGGCGACCGCGGACAGCAGGAAATGATTTCCGATGTGATTCTCCGTTCCCAGCGCCAGGCGGTCTATTCGACGGAGAACGCAGGTCATTTCGGCCTAAACCTTCCGCGCTATTCGCATTTCACTTCGCCTATCCGCCGCTATGCTGACCTTACCATTCATCGCGCGCTCGTCGCCGCATGCAAGCTTGGCGAAGGCGCGCAAACGGAGAAGGAGGCGTCGCGCCTACCGAAAATCGCGGAGGCCGTTTCGGACCTGGAAAGGCGCGCAGTCGCCGCTGAGCGCGAAGCGAACGATCGCTATCTCGCCGGCTATATGGAAAATCATATCGGCGAGGAATTTGACGGGCGCATCCGCGGCGTGACGCGCTTTGGACTGTTTGTCATGCTCGACGAAACCGGCGCCGACGGTTTCGTTCCGACGCGCACGCTCGGCGCTGAACGTTTCGAGTTCCACGAAGACAGACATGCGATGATCGGCGCCGACACGGGCGGAGCCTATCGGCTCGGACAGGCCGTTCGCGTAAGCGTTGTCGAATCGGCGCCGCTTCGCGGCGGCCTGATATTCGAAATGATTACTGAACCCGTCGAAAATCCGGATTTCGAACCCTCTGTGCGGCGGCGAAAACATCGAAGCGCACGGCCAAAAGGCTCGATGCGCGAAGGAAAGCGTGGAAATAAGCCGCGAAAGGCGGGGCGAAGCGGCAAGAAGAAGCGGCGATGAGCAGAGATCTAACCACTGTCCGAGATTTTTTCCGTTACGCCGTCAGCGAATTCACGCGCGCCGAACTTAGCTTTGGCCACGGCGCTGTCAATGCGATCGACGAAGCGGCCTTTATCGTGCTTGAATCGCTCGCCCTTCCAATCGACGACATCAACCCCTGGCTCGACGCGCGCCTTACCGGGGACGAAAGGGTGCGATTGGCGGATTTGATCAGGGAACGCATCGAGGCGCGCAAGCCCGCAGCTTATCTGCTAAACAAAGCCTATATCCAGGGCGTTCCGTTCTATGTCGATGAGCGGGTAATTGTTCCCCGTTCCTACATCGGCGAAATTATCGCCGGCGGTGCGGGTGCGCCATGGAATGGCGACAACGTAAATTCCGTACTCGATCTATGCACGGGCTCTGGATGTTTGGCGATTATCGCCGCACTCGCCTTTCCTGAGGCGACGGTCGACGCCGTTGATATTTCCGGCGACGCAATTGACGTAGCGCGGCGGAATGTTGTCGATCACGGCCTTTCGGAACGAATCTCGCTCCATGCCGGCGATTTGTTCGCTCCAGTCGGCGCGCGCCGATTTGATATCATTATCTCCAATCCGCCTTATGTCGATGCGCAGTCTCTCTCGGCTTTTCCGCCGGAATACCGCGCCGAACCGATGATTGCACACGCCGGCGGCGATGACGGACTTGAGATCGTGCGCCGAATTCTAGCCGCGGCTCCGGCCCACCTCAATGACGGCGGCGGTTTGTTATGCGAAATCGGCAGCGGGCGCGAATTGCTGGAGGCCGCTTATCCGCGCCTTCCATTCCTTTGGATCGATACTCAGGAAAGCGAGGGGGAAGTTTTCTGGCTCGCGCGCGCAGATTTCGGATAGCGCGGCGCCTATTCCGCTGCCGGCAGATGCCGACACGCCTTGTCGTCGACCTTCGCGCCGGTGAAGACAAACCCCTCGACGCCGGGCACGTAAAGCATGTTCGTCAACCGGCCGGCGAGGTTTACATATTCGCCGCCCTGCGCGCGCATGCATACATGCAGCAACGGAACCACTTCGCCGATTTTCGATAGCGACTTTCCACCCACCGCGCGGAACTGCGCGAAATCGTCGGGATGAACGAGATCCTGCGTCGACATTCCAACAATGTTTTGGGGCGGCGCGCCGATCGCCACTTCCGTTGCGGGACTTGCGTATGTAACGCTTCCTTCCGGAGAAAAGATAAGCGTCACCTCCGTTGAAGATTCAACGAGCGCGCGAAAACGCTGCTCGGCCTCGTGCGCTGCATCGACTTGTTTCGTCAATGCGGCGAGCAGATGATCATTGCGCGAACGAAGACGAATCGACCGTACAATCATCTGCTGCGTCGTATACGCGAGATATCCCGTCGCGATTCCATAAAGAACGATGACGGCGGCGATCAGCAAGCCGTCATGCTCGGCGAATACTCCGTATGAAACAGCCGCGGCGCCGAGGGCTGGCACGTTGAACGCCAGCACGGACCGCCATGACGCCGCCGCCGACGCGAGCGCCGCCGCCGTCATCCCGGCGATGATGAATGGCAAAAACGCATTCGACATCATTCCGCTTATCGCGAATATCGGCGCGATCGACCCCCAAAGTACGCCGTTGATCGCCATAGCTACGACGTGAATTTTGGTGAATCGCAGCAAGCCGCGGCCGGCCGCCTGAGTCTTTGAAAAGCGCCGCCACAAAATCAGCCTGAACAGGGAAAGCAGGATGACGGCGATGGCCCAAACGCCGATCGCCAGCGGGTCTACTCGCCCCCACGCGACGACGAGGGTGATAAGCGCATTGCACAAGCTCACGATCGCCGCGATCGGCGCGCCTCGCAGCAAAAGCGCGTATCGCTCGATTTTGACGTTGATCCTGTCGGCCGTCGTCAATTTATCATCGACGGGCCGCTTTTGCGGCTTGTTCGCCAATGCGGATTTCAGACCCGCTACCATTCGCCCTCTCTAATCGCCCAAAGAGGTGTCAATGAAACCACACTCCGCCCCGTCGAAAAAGCGCAACTATTAGTTGATCGAGCGATTTCGAGCGGCGAAACAACGATGAATCAAATTCGTTTTTCCTAATATTTTCAAAATATTGCGGCGCGATTCGAATACACGCCTCAAAAATCGCCGGCCCGCGTACGCTGCTGATTTTCCCCGCATATACGCGGTATTTCGCCGCCGCCTCCTTTCGCCGCTATGCATGCTGCGCTGCATCAATGTAGGATTTTCCGCCGCAAATCCGAAATCCCGCTTTCCCATGTATGAATTCCGACAGTCTGACGCCCTCGCCCGAATATCACCGTCGCCGACGCTCGCGATGACGCAAAAAGCGCGAGATCTGAAATCGCGCGGGCGCGACGTTATCAGCCTGTCCGCCGGCGAGCCGGATTTCGACACGCCCGAGCATATCAAACAGGCGGCGATCGACGCGATTCGCCGAGGCGAAACCAAATATACGGCGGTGGACGGCATTGCGGAGTTGAAAGCAGCCGTCGTCGCAAAATTCAAACGCGACAACAATCTCGACTATGCGCCCGACCAGATCACGGTCGCGCCCGGGGGCAAGGCCGTCATTTACAACGCAATCATGGCGAGCGTGAATAATGGCGACGAAGTAATCATTCCGGCGCCTTATTGGGTTTCCTATCCGGATATCGTCGAGCTTGCAGGCGGCAGGCCGGTGATCGTGGAAACGCGCGAAGCTGACGGTTTCCTGTTAAGCGCCGAAGCGCTTGAGCGCGCAATAACACCAAGAACGCGGTGGCTGATATTCAATTCCCCCGCCAATCCGACCGGCGCCGCATACGACCGCAACGCGCTGAAAGCGCTGGCGGATGTGCTGGTGCGCCATCCTCAGATTATGATCCTGTCGGATGATATTTACGAACACCTGCTTTATGACGGCCGCGTTTTCTCAACAATCGCCGAAGTCGAGCCTGAACTATTCGGCAGAACGCTGACATTGAACGGCGCATCGAAGGCCTACGCGATGACGGGCTGGCGCATTGGTTTCGCCGGCGGGCCGCGCCCCCTGATTGCGGCGATGGCGAAAATCATGTCGCAATCGACAACCAATCCATGTTCGATCAGCCAATGGGCGGCGCTCGCCGCGCTTGACGGCGATCATGGGTTTCTCGCCAAACGCAATGCGGCGTTCGTTTCGCGGCGCGATCGCGTTGTCGAGATGCTGAATGAAACAGAAGGCGTCACCTGCCGCACGCCTGAGGGCGCTTTTTATGTCTACCCGTCCTGCGCCGGGTTGATTGGGAAAACTGCGCCTTCAGGCCGGATAATCGAGACCGACGAAGATTTCGCCCTTGAATTGCTGGATGCGCAAGGCGTCGCCGTCGTATTCGGCGCGGCGTTCGGCTTATCGCCCTACTTCCGGATTTCGTACGCCGCATCGATGAGCGACCTGGAAGACGCCTGCCGACGGATTCAGCGCTTTTGCGCCGCCCTTCTATAATCGATTTATCTGATTGATCGTATTTTTATTATCTATTTGATAGATGAGGCGCCAGTCCCTATATCGAACATATCGTTGAATCAGGAGGCTTGAATGAAGGAGATGAATATCGGGCTTGAGGCCGGCGCGCGTGAATCGGTCGCCGATGCGCTGAACGGCATTCTGGCGGACACTTACGTTCTTTATCAGAAAACCCATGCATATCACTGGAATGTAACCGGCCCGCAGTTCCCGGCCCTTCATACGATGTTCGAAGAGCAATACCGCGAAATGTGGGCGGCGCTCGACGAACTTGCAGAGCGTGTTCGCGCACTCGGCTCGTTCGCGCCGACGAGCGGTCAGGCGTTTTCGAACCTGGCGTCGATTGCAAGCGCCGACGCCGAACCCCCGCAGGCCGGACAGATGGTTCTCAATTTACTGGAAGGCCACGAAGCGCTCATTCGCCGCGCAAGAAAAGCGCTTGAGGCGGCGGAGCAAGCCGGCGACGTCGCAACGGAAGATCTTTTGACGCAACGCATCCAAACGCACGAAAAAACTGCCTGGATGCTGAGAGCGACCGCCGCCTGAAGTTAAAGGAAAAAGGCCGGGCCCTTGGGGGAAAGGCCCGGCCAGTTGATCGAGCAAGATCAGAGGGCTCACATTTGCTCGAACAAGCGCTGACGACAATCAGTTGGCGCCGGGGTGTTGCGCCGCCCGGAGGGGACAGACCGCCGTCAGTGAACTCGTGCGACAAATGTAGGATGGGCGCTGCGATTTGCGAAGCCGGTCCGCCGCAGAAAGAAAACGTTTTATCGAACACGTTTCGGTGAAACTTCGCGCGAGCGCATCCGGCGAATAACTTCTTCAGCCGCACGGCGTGTTTCATCAAGCAGCTCATAGGACCAGTCGGCGATCTCGCCTTCAAACTTTCGCGCAACACCGCGCCGGCGAAGGCTTTCGTGAAAGGCGTCGAATTTCATCGCCGGCGCGAGAAACTTGCGTTCAAGCGGCGAGATATAAACCGGCTTTCCGGTCGCGGCGGCCTCGACCGCCATATTGACGCTGTCCTCCGTGACGATAACCGCCCTGCATCCGCCGAGCATCGCCGGATAGGGATTCGTTTCGCGCGAATCGAGGCCTGCGATCCAGAGCGTGACGCCATCCCTGCGCGCAAGATCGCGAAGAAGCGGGCGCAATCCGTGCGGCGTTCTTCGCGAAGTCGTAATAGCAAGTTCATCGCCCTTGTCAGCGAGCGCGCCCAGCCGCTCAATGAATGCGCCGGCGCCGGCCGCGGAATATTTAAATACACGGTTGGGTCCGCCGATCAGAACAGCGATCTTTCGCAGGTTACGGGCGGGCGCGTTCACCGCTCCGACGCTTCGCACATTCGTACGATTGGGCGAGCCGATAATTGAGAAAACATTGTCACCGGATAACCGGTCATGTTCGGGCGGGATAATGAGATCGAAAAGCGCGCTGGGCGCGCGCGGATTTTGCAACTGAACTGTGAAGGTTTCCGGCGCGCGTTTTTTTATTGAAACGGCGAAGGGAACGCTCAATCGGCCGCAACCGATCCACAATTCGGGAAATGGCGGATCGAGCCGATCGCTCGCGGAGGAAAGGCGCCCAAGCGCCTCGCCCCATGCGCGCCAGGGCAATTCGCGCCAGGGCGAGCGCACGCCGATGCGTTTGACGACGATTTCCATCGGGCGAATTTCGGCGACCGCCTCAGCAAGGCCGAGCGCTTGCGATTCAATACCGGCGCGCCCGTCGGTGACGACCCAGCAAACCGGCTTCGCCATAATGTCGCCTCCGCCCCAGTTCTCTTTGAACCACGATCAATCGCATCACTCGCATAATTGCGCCGCGCGTTCAAAATATTCCGAATTAGATGGAGTTCCACTAGGGAATGGTGCCGCGTGCCTGACTCGAACAGGCGACCTACCGCTTACAAGGCGGTTGCTCTACCAACTGAGCTAACGCGGCCAATCGATGCGCCGCCTCCCTAGCCGATCAAAGCCGGGCTGGCTAGAGTTCGCGCCCGCTACAGCCGAGAGGTCCAGATGCTCCGCCCCGTTTCGTTGTTTTTCGCGCTCGCCGCCTTGTCCGTCGCCACATCATGCGGCGATGGCGGTCAGACCTCTCAAAACCGGGCGAGCGCGCCGCCGCTTACGCTCGAAGAACAAGGGCGAAAGGCGTTCGCCGCCTGCGCAATCTGCCATTCGGTGAAAGACCCGGGCGCCCCCGGCTATACGACAATGGTCGGCCCCAGCCTGTTTCGCGTCGCCGGGGCGCCCGCCGGTCATGTCTCCAGCTACAATTATTCGAACGCGATGCGCGAATCGGGACTTATCTGGGACGATGCAACGCTCGACGCTTTTATCGAAAACCCGCAGATGATCGTGCCGCGTTCGCGCATGGCGTTTGCAGGCGAAAAAAACGCCGAGCGCCGCGCGGCGATCATCGCCTATCTGAAAACGCTGGAGTAAGTTCGCGCCGCGTCGGCGAACATTCGACGCAATGGACCGGAGCATATCGGCGCCCGGCGCCTTTTCGTCGTTACGCCCTCGCTTCCTCCTGCCCGGCATTCGCGCTTTTCTCGGCGAGGCGAACCGAAATAACGGACGCTTCGTAGAGCGCGATGATACAGCCGCCGAGAACGAGCTGGCTGAATGGGTCCGGCGGGGTGAGGATCGCGGCGGCGATAAAAATAAGTATGACGGCGAATTTGCGATATTTTACGAGCATATCCGCCGTAATTACGCCGGCGCGCGCGAGCAGCGTCAGGAATACCGGCAACTGGAAAGCGAAACCGAAGGCGAGGATCAGCGTCGTGACGAGAGACAGATAATCGCCAACTCTCGTCAGCAATTCAAAATTCGCCGGTGCGCCGGCGCCCGTATCTGCTTCAAAGCCGACGGCGAAGCGCATGATGAATGGCATCATGATGAAATAGACAAGACAGGCGCCGACGGCGAATAGCACCGGCATCGCGGCCAGAAACGGCGCGGCGGCTTTTTTCTCCCGCCGATACAATCCCGGCGCGACAAAGCGGTAGGTCTGGTGCGCGATTACCGGAAATGCGACGACGACAGCGGCGAAAACCGAAAGGCGCACGCGCGTAAAAAAGAATTCGAGCGGCGCGAAGTAAAGCGTCGGATCCTTGCCCGCATTCGCCTGACCTACCGCATCGACAAACGGAATAATCAGTATATCGAAAATCTGTTTCGAAAAGGCGAAACAGACGACAAAGCCTATCGCAACAGCGCCGATGGAAATGATGAGGCGCTTTCTGAGTTCGGTCAGATGATCGAGAAGCGGCGCGGCGGAAGCGGCGATTTCGTCGTCTTCCGATAGTTTTTCTTTTTTTTCCGGAGGCGAATTCACTCGGCGCGCTCGCCGACAGGTTTCATCGCCGCATTTTCGATCTCGGCGGCTTCATCGCGCATGGCGGTTTCGATCGGTTTCGTCGCATCTTCAATCGAACGCTTCGCGTCGGCGAAAACATTATCGCGTTTCAATGACTCGATTTCGCGGCGCATTTCCTCCATTTCGGTTTCACGCGCCATCTGGTTGAAGGCGGCGCTGAACTCGCCGGCCATGCGCCGCGCCTGCGCGACGAGGCGACCGGCCATGCGCATCAGCCGCGGAAGATCCCTCGGGCCGACGACAATGAGCGCGATCACCGCGACAAGCACGATCTCGAAAAAACCGATTTGCGGCATCAGGTTCATGACGCCCTCTTGGGGTCGGATAATCTACAGGGTCGGCGAATCTAGTGCGCGCCGTCTTTTGTTTTCGGAGTTACGTCCGTCGCTTCGTTCGCACGATCTTCGAGCGATTTGTCATCGTCCTGGAGCCCCTTGCGGAACGCCTTGATGCCCTTTGCGAAATCGCCCATCAGCGACGAGATTTTGCCGCCGCCGCCGAATAGCAACAGGGCGAGGACAACGATTATCAAAATCTGCCAGGGTCCGATGGCCATCGCGGCCTCCTAAAACGATGCAGGCTCTATGTAGGACGCCCCGAGCAGGTGCGCAAACCCCGCCATTCAGCGGGGCGGTTAATAGGCGATCAATCGTCCGTGACTTCGTCGCTTTCGTGGAAATCCGTAACGAATTCGGCTTCGTCCCCGTCATCGTCCGCATCTTCACCCTCAATCTCGTCGCTCGGCGCGGGAATGGTGAACCCGGGCGGCAGGCGCGCATCGAGAAGGCCGGCGGCTTTCAGATCAGCCATGCCCGGTAGGTCGGTGACGCTTTCAAGATTGAAATGCTCAAGGAACGATTGCGTCGTACCGTAAAGGATCGGCCGGCCAGGCGCCGTACGCCGGCGCCCGCGCATGCGGATCCAGCCGATTTCCATCAATTGGTCGAGCGAGCCGGGCGAAACTGCGACACCCCTGACATCTTCGATGTCTGCGCGTGTGCAGGGCTGATGATAGGCGATGATTGCAAGCGTTTCGAGCGCCGCGCGCGTCAGTTTCCGCGGTTCGATTTTTTCTTTTTCAAGCACGTGCGCAACGTCCGGCGCGGTGACGAAACGGTATTTGCCGGCCGCCTTTGAAAGGACGACGCCGCGATTTTCATATTGGAGCGTCAGGGTCTCGATCAATGTCGTAATGTCCGCGCCTTCCGGCAGGCGCGCGGCGATCGCCTCTTCGTCAAGCGGTTCGACGGCGGCGAACAGCAGCGCTTCGGCCATGCGCAAATGTTCGGCCATCTGCGCCGCCGACCAGACGGCGTCCGCCGCGTCCTGTTCTAGCGCATCCAGATTTTCCTGCGCCGGCGTATCCTCGTCTACCATCGCTTCCAGTTCCTCGGCGAGCGCTTCTTGCGTCTCGCGAACATCCATCGCGTCAAAATTGCGGGCGCGCCCACCGTCAATCGCCTCGTCAATCGCCTCGTCAAGCGCTTCATCAATCGCGGTTTCATCCGTCGGCGTCATTCAAGAGCCTCCGTTTTTTCGTCAGTCGTCATTGTCGCAGCCGCCTTCGGCGCATCGCGGCGCCGGCGCACATAGATCGGTTCGAAATGGCCCAGTTGCCGAATTTCAAGCGCGCCGTTCTTGGCGAATTCAAGCGCGGCGTTAAACGAGCTAGCGACGACAGAAGCGGCCGGCGCATCTACGTCCTTCGGCGGCGATACTTTCGTCAGATCCGTCCATTCCGGGATCGCGCCGAGCATGCGTTCGATCCGCGCGCGCGCATCTTCGATCGAGAAGACTTTCGGCGGGTCGATCTTGTATGTCCGGTCGACCGCGGCGACGCGCTGTCTGGCGTAGGCGTTTAAAAGTTCAAATAGGTCAGCCTGCCAGAGCGGCGTTTTCAGTACGCGGACGCCTTCCGGCAGGCCGCGCGGAAAAACCTGCAAACCAAGTTGCGGCATGGCGAACAAGGCGTCAGACGCCTTGCGCATCGCTTCTAGACGCTGGAGCTGAAAGGCGAGGCGCGCCGCCATTTCGTCCGCAGTCGGCTCACCGGTTCCGTCATCGACGGTCGGGATCAAGATTTTCGATTTTAGATAGGTGAGCCACGACGCCATCACGAGATAGTCGGCGGCGAGTTCAAGGCTCCTGGCGCGCGCAGCGGCGATGAATTCAATATATTGATCAACAAGCTTGATCATCGAGATCTTGCGCAAATCGACCTTTTGAACGCGCGCAAGTTCGAGAAGGACGTGTAGCGGACCTTCGTAAACGTCGAGATTGACAATCAGCGCATCGACGTCCTCGTCTGACGAAGGCTCGCCCGCATTGCGGCGCACCGGCGCGTCAAAAGGCTCTTCCCCCGACGCCTCATCCGCCTTGATTATGGCTTCCTCGCTCATCCGCTCACCTAGACGGCGATTCTCGCCGCGTCCGTGCGTTCTTTTTCCACTTTCGCCCCCAAATGTCAGGCGAAAAGGGCTGGCTCGATCAGCTTTGCAAGCCGCTCATAGTCCTTGGCGGCGTCGCTCTGCAAGGCCGCCCCGGGGGCGCGCTCAAGCGCTTTTTCGGCGCGCTGAAGCGCCTTGCCGGACAAAATCGGCGCAGCGCCGGCCGCCTCAACCATTTCAGCGAAAGAGAAATTGCAGCAGCACGCGATATCAACGCCCGCAGCGATCGTTTCCCTGACCCGCTCGGCGACCGGTCCGCCGAGCGCGCGCATTTTCAGATCGTCTGACAATAACAGCCCGTCAAAGCCGATTTCGCCGCGAATGACGTTTTCAACGACCGTCGGCGACATTGTTCCGCAACGTTCCGGGTCATAGGCGTCATAAACGATATGCGCCGTCATGCCGATCGGCGCATCATTAAGAGCCTTGAACGGAACGAAATCCGTCTCGCGCAGATCACGAATGGTCGCAGTGACGCGCGGCAATGCATAATGGCTGTCGACCGTCGCGCGCCCGTGCCCGGGCAGGTGTTTGATGACCGGAAGCACGCCGCCCTCCATCAGCCCTTCGATCACCGCGCGGCCAAGCGCGATAATCTGATCGACATGGGTCGCGATGGCGCGATCGCCGATCACCACCTTGTCGGCGTCGATTTGCGGTGCGTCGAGCATCGGCGCGCAATCGACATTGACGCCATGTTCCGAGCACATGCGCCCGATCAACATTGCGTTCAGCCGCGCGGCCTCAACCGCCTCGTGCGGATCGAGCTTCCACAAACGGCCGAATACGGCCGGCGGCGGATGGGTCGGGAACACCGGCGGCTTCATGCGCGTCACGCGCCCGCCTTCCTGGTCGATCAGAATCGGCGCGGCGCGCCCGACGCTTTCGCGCAATTCCGAGCAGACCGCGCGCACATCGTCCGCCGTACGGCAATGCCGCGCGAAAAGAATGAATCCCCACGGGTCCGCGTCGCGATAGAACGCCTTTTCTTCGCTGGTCGGGCGTGCGCCCTCGCAATCGAGAATGATCGCGCGCGCCATAACGGGCTTATTTCGCCTTGATGAGGCAGTCCGTTCCGCGCTCTTTAAGGCCGGCGCAAAAAGTCTTGGCCGCATCGGAGGACGCAAACGGGCCGATGCGAAGGCGGTAATAGACACCCTTGGCGCCGAGATCGGCGCGCTCGATGTCATCGGACTTGCCGGCGAGAAAGTCGGACAGCTTCCCCTGCAGCTTCGACCATTGGGCGTCGGCTTCTTCCTGTGACCGGAAGGCGCCGACCTGAACAAGGTGAGAACCGGAAAGCGCGCTCGTGGAAACCGCGGCGCGGGATTGCGACGCATTCGGCGTTTTCACGCTCGCAGCGGTCGGCGCGGTCGCGGGCGTCGCCTCGGGCATGATGTCCGGTGCGGGCGTCGCCGCAGGCGGGCTTGAATTGAGCGCCTCGTCCTGCGCCGCGAGTTCGGCGATACGATCCGATACCGCATCATCGGCTAGCCCGGCGGGATCGCCGATCTGCGCCGTAATGGCGCCGATCGGATCTTCGGTGGACCGCGACACCGGCTCTTCAGGGCCTGAAGCAATCGCTTCGACAGGTTCTGAATCGCCGCCGCCGAGGCGGTCATAAACCGCGAGCCCCTCGCCGTCGGCTGCATCGGCGATATTGTTTTCGATCTTGAGCGGCTCAGGTTCCGCCGTAACGATCGGCGCGCCATTTTGCGCCTGCCCGTTCCGGATGCCCTGCTTGTAGGCGATCCACACCACCGAGGCGAGCGCGCCCAACATGACGACGCCCATCAAAAGCACGACGAGCCCGGACAGGCCCCGCTCCTCGTCGCCGTCCTCCTCGTCAAAATCTTCGAACTCTTCAAGTTCGTCGTCAAATGAAACGGCGTCCGCCTTCATGATCGTCTCCTTCGCGGCGGCGCGCACCGCACCGTCAGGTGAAGCGCCGCCCGGATATCCGCCCTCAATCGCCGCCCTCAATGAGCGAATCATAAACGTTGCGCAAGCATATCATTCCGGCGCCAAGCGGTCGAACCAGGACAGCCCAATTCCCCTAATCTGGGGAAAATTCAGGCGATTTTCGGGTCAGCCGAGCGGGGCTTTCCCGAACAATCTTTCATATTCGCGCGCCGCATATCGGTCTGTCATGCCGGCGATATAGTCGCAAACGGCGCGCGGGCGCTCGGTCCCTTGGGCGCGCCAGGCCACGGGCATGGCGCCGGGATCGTCCATGTAACGGCGAAAAAGCGCGCGGACGACGTCTTTCGCCTCCTCCCTCATACGATTGACGTCCCGATGGCGGTAGACGTTTTCATGGAGAAACGCGCGCAACCGGGTCAGCCGGTCTTTCATGCCGGGAGAGAAATCGACCATCGCCGCGCCCGCCCGGCGAACAGCGTCCGCATCAACCGGGCGAACGCTCTCAAGTCTGCGGCGGGATTCAGCGACGACATCTTCGACCATGGCGCCGATGAGCTGCGAAACGGCCTCGGCGATGACAATTTCGCGCGAAACGCCGGGAAACGCTTTTTCGATATCGCGGATCGCCGCCCCGACGAGAGGCAATTCCCGCGCGCTTCCAAACGAGATCAGTCCGGCGCGCAAACCGTCGTCGACATCGTGATTGTTGTAGGCGATATCGTCCGAGACCGCCGCAACCTGCGCTTCGAGCGATGCGAAACTGTCGAGCCAGAGATCGTGCTGGCCGGCGTATTCGGCGATCGCCGCCGGCAATGGTTCGGCTTTTCGCGCCAGCGGCCCCGCTAGCGGGCCATTATGTTTAACGACGCCTTCAAGCGTTTCCCATGTCAGGTTCAGCCCGTCGAAACGCGCATGGCGTCGCTCCAGTTTCGTCAGCAGCCGCAGCGTCTGCGCGTTATGGTCGAACCCGTCAAAAGCCGCCATACATTCCTTCAACGCATCCTCGCCGGTATGACCGAAAGGAGGATGCCCGAGATCGTGCGCAAGCGCGATGCATTCGGCGAGGTCTTCATCGAGGCGCAATGTGCGCGCAATCGACCGCGAAATTTGCGCAACTTCCAGCGAGTGCGTCAGCCGCGTGCGGTAATGATCGCCTTCATGGCTGATGAAAACCTGCGTTTTATGCTTGAGGCGGCGAAATGATACGGCATGGACGACGCGGTCGCGGTCGCGCTGGAACGGCGTTCTCGTCGCGCTTTCGCCCTCGGCGACCAGGCGCCCGCGGGTTATCTCTGCCCGCGCCGCATAAGGCGCGAGCGGCGCCGGAAACGCCATCGGATTTCGGCCTGCAAAGCCCATATCCGCGTCTTTTCATGCGTCGGCGCGGGCGGCAAGGGCGCCCCCTTCCAAAGCGCATTCGCACACCCTATTTTGGGTGCATGTCCGATGTTCTTGAGCAGCCTTGCGTCACCCTTTCCGAGCGAGCCGCGAAACGGATCGCCAAAATCCTTGAAAAGGAGCCGGCGGGCTCGATGCTGCGCGTTGCGGTGAACGGCGGGGGGTGTTCAGGCTTTCAGTATGAATTCGCCATAACGGGCGAACGCAATGACGACGATTTCGTTATTGAAAAGGACGGCGTGACAGTCCTAGTCGATGAAATCTCGCTCAACTATCTGGGCGGATCGGAAATCGACTACGCGGAGGAATTGATCGGCGCCGCGTTCAAAATCAAAAATCCGAACGCGACCGCAAGCTGCGGCTGCGGCACGAGTTTTTCAGTCTAAGGTTCTGACGACTCCGCTGCCCTGCTCAACCAGCTCTTCAGCGGTAAACCACAGATCGCGTCCTTTCCAAGCAACGCGCAGGTTTTCGCGCCATTGCGGGTCCATTTCGGACGCCGCGAAATAGCGGTCAAAAAACCGCTTACTCGTCATTCGTTGTTCAAATCCGGGTTTGTCGACGCGCTTTTGCGTGACGAGATCATAGCTTGAGGGCTCATGAAACATGAACAGCGCATCGCGCGCCGCGATGCGTTCCTCGCCCGCAAGGTAGATCGGCACGCACATCGAAGCGCATTCGTCGCCTGAACCGACCCGGGTCGCGACAAGGTGCGTCGCGCGCATCGCCTCGATCGCATCAACAACCAGGCGCCCTTCGGCGAGCGCGCCGCCCGGCGAATCGAGTTCTATGATGATATGATCGGTCCGGCCCTTCCAGTCGTCGAACGCCGTTTGAAAACGCTCCGCCATCGGCGCAGCGACGTCATGCGCCCAGCGCATCACGACAGCGTCGCCAACTTCACGAATTTCGAGTTCAGGCCCAACCTCATAGACTTTGCGCCCGCTTTTCCATGCAAAAAGCGCAAGAACGGCGAAAAGCGCCGGCGTCAGGAGAAAAACGGGTTTTCCGCGGGTGAGCATAGCGGCGATCATTGACCGGTTTCGACTTTTGCGAAAGACATGGCGGACATGACAGACACATCCGTATCCGCCATCCTCAAAAAGCGCATCTCGACACGCGCCTTTCTCGACGAACCTGTACCGGAAAACGAGATCCGCACGATTCTGGAAACCGCGAAATTTTCACCCTCCGGCGGCAATCTGCAGCCGTGGAGGGTGCATGTCGTCACCGGCGCGGCCAGGCGGCGCGTAATCGACGCGGTAAAGCAATCGCTTTCCGGCAATCCATTCGCCGTCGAGAGCGAACTGGCGATCTACCCTCCTAATCTTTGGGAGCCCTATCGCACCCGCCGCTATGCGCTTGGCGAGGCGATGTATGAAAAACTCGGCATTCCGCGTCAGGACAAACCCGCCCGATTTGCGCATGTCGCACGCAATCTGGAATTTTTCGGTGCGCCGGTCGGCCTGTTCTTCACGCTCGATAGGCGTTTCGACAAAGGCCAATGGGCGCATCTCGGCATGTTGATGCTGTCGATCGCGCTGGTCGCCGAAGAGCGCGGTTACGCAACCTGCATGCAGGAAACATGGACGACACGCGCCAAGACGGTTTGCGATATCCTTGGCGTTCCCGAAACCGAACAGTTCTATTGCGGCATGGCGCTTGGGCGCCCCGATAGATCGGCGCCGGTGAACAGCCTTCGATCAGAACGCGCGGCGCTCGATGAATTCGTCACCTTTCATCGGGACTGAGATCATGAAGATAGCCAGTTTCAATGTAAATTCGATCAACGCCCGCCTGCCGCGCATTCTCGAATGGGTCGAAAAGGCGCAACCGGATGTCTGCGTCTTTCAGGAAATCAAATGCGTCGATGAGAAATTTCCGGCAAGCGAGTTTGAGGATCGCGGCTACAACGTCCATGTTCACGGACAAAAGACCTATAACGGCGTCGCACTGCTTTCGAAGCATCCTGTCGATGAAACGCGCAAGGGACTGCCCGGCGATGACGCCGACGATCATGCACGCTATATTGAGGCGCTTATAACGCCTACGGACGACAGGCCGGTGCGCGTCGTCGGCATTTATGCGCCGAACGGCAATCCAGCGCCCGGCCCCAAATTCGACTACAAACTGAAATGGCTGACGCGTTTGAAGGCGCACGCAAAGGAGTTGCTCACGCTTGAAGAAGCGCTTGTCATAACAGGTGATTTCAATGTCATTCCCGAACCGGAAGACGTCCACGATCCCAAAGCTTGGAAAGACGACGCGCTTTTCCGGCCGGAGAGCCGAGGCGCCTGGCGCGAAATATTGAATCTCGGCTTTACCGACGCAATCCGCCAAATTCATCCCGAAAAAACGCTCTACACATTCTGGGACTATCAGCGCGGCGCCTGGGAGAAAGACCACGGAATCCGCATCGATCACCTGCTCCTTTCGCCGCAAGCCGCCGATCGATTGAAGGACGCCGGCGTCGACCGCTCCGAACGCGGCCGCGCGACAAGCGAAGCAAAGCCGTCAGATCATGTGCCGGTCTGGGTGGAGATCACGTAAGAAATGGCCAGGGGGAATGGGCGCCGGAATTTTTCCGAATACGGCTCTTTGGAAAGCGCTGCTTGCATGCTGGAGCACGATCATTTTCCAACCTCGCAGAAATTGTCAAATGGCGAATCGATAATCATACATGCTCCAAAAAAAGCGTCAGCCTTGAATTCGACGATGGAGACTCAATCTCATTGGGCGGAGTGGAGGCGAAATTGACGGATAAGCGCAATGTGAAAAAGGCGGCTCCGCCGCAGATTATACGCCGTTGAGAAAGAAACACTAACTCGGATGCTCTTTTCCCCTGAACAGGACAACGCCCTAAAAGCCGTCGATCGATGGCTGAAAAAGGGCGACGCTCAGGTCTTCCGCCTGTTCGGTTACGCCGGCGCCGGCAAGACGACATTGGCGCGTCACTTTGCGGAAAACTCTGACGGCGAGGTCGCTTTCGCCGCCTTTACCGGCAAGGCGGCGCATGTAATGCGGCAAAAAGGGTGCGCCGGTGCGACGACGATCCATTCGCTCATTTATCGCCCGGCGCGCGACGATGAGGCGGAGGAAGGCGAGCTGATGTTCACCATCCGCCGCGATGCGCCCGCTTCGACCGCCGATCTCATCATCATTGACGAATGTTCGATGGTCGATGAAGAACTCGGCCGTGATCTTCTTTCATTCGGCAAGCCTGTTCTCGTGCTTGGCGATCCGGCGCAATTGCCGCCCGTCAAAGGCGGAGGATTTTTCACCGATACCGAACCTGACTTCATGCTGACCGAAATTCACCGCCAGGCGAGGGATAATCCGATCATCCGTCTGTCCATGCAGATCCGCGAAGGAAAGCCGCAAACCGGCTCGGACGATTTCGGCGGCGATCACCTATGCCGGATTATCCGCAAGGACGAAATCGCGTCCGACGATATTCTCGCCGCCGATCAAATCCTCGTTGGAACCAATAGAACGCGCAAGCGATTCAACGACCGCATCCGAGAATTGAAGAACCATACCGATCCAATGCCGGAGGCGATGGAAAAACTCGTCTGCCTTCGCAACAACAAGTCCAAGGGTCTTTTGAACGGCGGCATTTGGTCAGTCGTATTGCGCAAGGCGCCGCGCGGAGAAAAGGCGCGCATGATCGTCGCGCCGGAAGACGGCGGCAAGAATGTTTCAATATCCGTTCCCAAGGCGATGTTTACTGACGGACCCGAAAGCGTTCCGTGGGCGCAACGCAGAAATTCCGACGAATTCGATTTCGGATACGCCCTCACCGTCCACAAGGCGCAAGGAAGCCAATGGGATGAGATTGTCCTTTTCGACGAAAGCTACGCATTCCGCGAACACGCCTCGCGCTGGCTTTACACTGGCGTGACGCGCGCGGCGAACAAACTTACGCTCGTGCGATAGCGCCCGCTCAATGGGCGCTTGCGCGCACCTTATCGACTGTAAACGCGCCATCGAGGCGACCCTCCGGCCGCTTTAAAAGCACGTCGATAAGATCGAACACAGCGTCGAATTCAGCGAGAATTTTCTCCACCCTGCCTGCCCCGGCAAGCGGCTTGAACATTGTGCCCATATTCAAGCGGTCTCCGGTTTCAATTGCGATCAGCAACCTCCCGTTATCGAAAGCGGCGCGGACTTTTTTTCCGTCATAGAGTTTTTCAAGCTCGAGGAAGCGCTCAAGCACAACCGGGTCGAGCAGCTCGCGCGCTTCGACCTGGTCGGTCGACCAGGCTTCAAATGCCTTCTCAAACTTCGCAGAAACGAGACCGACGCGCGAAAAGTCCTTGCCCGGCTTACCGAGCCGATTGAGAACCCCCGTATCGCGCAACACGACCGTAACGCCGAGAAATCGCCGTGGATAATCTATGATGAGAAGCTGGCCGTGGAAAACGGTTCGCGTCGAGGAATTCCTGCCCGACGATTTCTGTTTCAGATGCGCTTCGCACAAGGTGAATGCGGCGTCTGAATATATTCCGCGGATCTCATCTTCCCACGCTTCGCGATTGTGACCCGGCAGCAGGTTCAACGCCCTGAACCGGGCGTAGTAATCCGGGCGGCCCAGTTCGCCGCGATAGGAAAACCCAAGCCTCGATGCAACAAGGCCGAGAAGACCATGGGTGATGTCGGTGCGGGTTCGTTCCAGCAGCCAGCCGCACAAAACGCTCCCGCCGAGGCCGATATAAATCGCAGCTTTGAGATTGCCGTCTCCGAAAGGTCCAAAAAACGCAAACGCGCTCGCCAGCGCCAGGGTCGCGGCGCCGAGAATTAATATGTTGGTAACCGCTCCGGCGCGGTCAGCCTCCCTTTCGGCGAGAAACGGCGCAATCGAAGAACCGTAATATGTGTCGAATCCCCGGAAAATCTGCCGTCCGGACGGCGGTTTCAGCGACATTGGGAGATCGCTCCCCGTTTTACCCGGGCCAACCCTCGCCGCACTTGGTAAACCGCCATTTAACGTCCTTGGCTTAAATCCGAACAGGATTGCGGGAGATGCGCGTTCGATGCGGGCGTTATTGTTGAAACTTTTCGGCGGCGACCAGAACGCGCCCGACTTCGTCGTCGAGCGGCGCCTCCTTGAACTTCAGATTCAAATTCCTGTATTCAATATCGCGAACATATTCGCGACCGCCTATATAATATTCGCGATCTACCCCGAATATCTGTTTCACTTCAAATCATCGTTCGTAATATATGCCTGCTTCGCCGTCTTTCAATCCTATCGATGGAAGATACTCGACGTAAAGCGGCTCACCCCGCAAGTCGGCCGTCAAATCCTCGCTGAAACGGCGTTGTTCGGCGCGCTACAGGCGATTGTCTGCGCTTTCATTTCTCTTGCCTTGTTCGAACTCGCCATGCCGGACCAACGATATGTGCTGGTCGCTTGGGCTGCTGTTTGCGGTGTCGGCGGCGCCATGACGGCGGCTGCGGACAAATATCATTCCAGGCAGATTTTGTTGATCTGCATCGCGCCAATTGTAATTCGTATGCTGATCGAGGGCGGATCCTCCCTGAACGCCATGGCGTGGGAGCTTTCGATGGGCGCAATTATCTCCTTCCAGATCCTTTCGCGCCACCATCACCTCCTGTATGAGGTTTGCGCTGAAAAGGCCGAAAACACAGCCGCCGCCGCACGCGCCCGCGATACCTTACGCGACTTCATGAAAATGGCGTCGGACTGGGCATGGGAGACGGACGCGGGTCACCGGCTGATCTATATGTCGCCGAATATCGAAGAGCTTATCGGCAAAAAACCCGAGGAGATTCTCGGGCGACATATCAGCGAGGTATTCGATAAGGGATTTTATGCGGGACCGTCCGAGGAGAGAACGTATCTTCGATGCGCGCTCGCCGAGCGAATGGACGTTCGCAATTTCGCCTATGTCGTACGTGACTTTAAAGATTCATTGCGAACGATCTCAACGTCGATGAACCATTGTTACGATGAAAACGGCGTCTACCAGGGCGTTCGCGGATGGACATCCGACCTAACCGAGCGCGTCAAACAGCAAAGCCGGATCGAGGATAGCGAAAAGAGATTTCAAGATTTCGCCGAAAGCGCCTCCGACTGGTTATGGGAAGCGGACGCTGATCTGAGATACACCTACTTCTCCGAGCGCGCCGACGAGATCACCGGCATTCAGCACAAAGACCTGATCGGCCACAAAATGAACGAGTCGCCGGCGGAGAAGTACGGGCTTGTTCACGAACATCCCGACGCGCTCGACCGGCGCGGCTCTTTCAAGGATGCCGTTTCCGAATTTATCGGTCCCGATGGGAAGTCGATCTGGCTCGCGCGCAGCGGCAAACCGGTATTTTCCGAGCGCGGCGAGTTCCGCGGCTATCGCGGCGTCGGCCGCAATGTAACTTCGGAAATGATCGCGCGGCGCGAAGCCGAAAGAGCGCGCGCCGAACTCGTCGCAGCGAACGCCAATCTCGAAGAGGAAGTTCAAACCCGCACCGCCGAATTACTGGAGCGAAATTCGCTTCTCGATGAAGTCATTGAATCGATGGCGGACGGAATAGTCGTGTTTGACGAGGACGCCATCATCGAGACCGTGAATTCCAAGGCCGCGGCGATTTCGGGACTGCCGCCGGCTGTATGGACGGTCGGAAAGAATATCAGGGACATTCTCGAAATCGGGATGCGCCATAAGCTTTACCCGTATGAGACGACGGAAGCTTATTTCGCCGCGATGCGAACAGCACTCGCCGAGGGTGGGTTTTTTGCAACCGTGCGCCGGCAAAAGGACGGAAAGATAATTTCCGAGAAAATCCGTCGCCGCCCGTGCGGAGGATATGTCGTCACTTACGCCGACATCACTGAACTGAAGCAACGCGAACTTGAACTTGAATTGTTGAACGCAAACCTGCAATCGGCGACCGAAGCCGCGCAAGCCGCCAACCGGGCCAAATCCGCATTCCTGGCGAATATGAGCCATGAAATCAGGACGCCGATGAACGGAGTCGTCGGCATGTCGACGCTGTTGCTCGATACCGGGCTCGCGCCGCGCCAACGGGAAATGGCGCAGGTGATCGTAAACAGCGGCGAGAACCTGTTGACGATCATCAACGATATACTCGACTTCTCAAAACTGGAGGCGGGTAAGATGACGATTGGCTCGGAGCCATTCAACCTGCGCGAAATTATAGAGGACGTGATTGCGCTTCTCAATCTATCCGCGAAAGAGAAAAGCCTGGAGCTGACGTTCCGCTACGAACCGGAGATGGGTGAAGCTTTCATCGGCGATGCTGTCCGCGTCCGACAAATCGTAACCAACCTTCTCGGCAACGCCGTGAAATTCACCGACGCGGGACGGATCGAAATCGCGGCGACCGCGGATCGCTGCGGCGACACCGCAAACGTCTCCATAAGTGTCGAAGACACCGGTTGCGGAATTGCGCCGGAAAAACTCGAATCGATCTTTGAAGCCTTTGAGCAGGCGGATAATTCGTCCGCGCGCCGCCACGACGGCACCGGTCTCGGCCTGGCGATTTCACAAAAAATAGCCTGTGCAATGGGCGGTGAAATCAGTGCGACCAGCCGATTGGGAAAAGGCTCGCGCTTCGTCTTTCGCGCCGATTTTCCGGTTGATATTCGCTCTGGCGCAGCCGCCGCGGCCGAATTCGACGGCTTGCGTGCGCTAGTCGTCGACGAAATCGCCGCCAATCGCGAGATTCTCGCCGAACAACTCACCTCACGGCGGATCGAGAACCTGACCTGCGCCGCCGGCGCGGCTCTCGACGCTGCGCGCCAGGCGTCGAAAAGCGGCGCGCCATTTGACGTGATCATAATTGACGAACAGGCGCGCGAATTCAAAGGCTCGCAATTGTCGGCCCGGCTGCGCGCCGATCCTTTGACATCATCGATCCCGATTGTCCTATTGACGTCCGCAACGGGCTTGCCGCAGGCGAGCAGCGACGGGGAATCGCACTTTGACGCTTGCCTTGCAAAACCGGCGCGCGCTTCGATGCTTTACGACACTATTATCCTTTCCCTGAACGAGCGCGCCGTGAAAAGCGCGCGAATGACACAAGCATTGTTAAAGGCCAGCGATAACGCGCAGACGAGGACGCCCGAATATCGTGTCGAAGTTCTCGTCGCCGAGGACAATATCGTCAACCAGATGGTCATCCGGTCCATGCTCGAAAAAATTGGATGCCGCGTTACGATCGCCGAAGACGGCCGCGCCGCAGTTGAAAAGATCTCCGAGAAGTCTTTCGACTTGATTTTTATGGACATATCTATGCCGGAAATGGACGGAGTCGAAGCGACCGGCGCCATCCGAAAGCTCCAGGCGAAGCGCGGCGAGCGTACGCCAATCGTCGGTGTTACAGCACACGCCCTTGAGGAAGACCGCCAGCGTTGCCTTGACGCGGGTATGGACGATTATCTTCCGAAACCCGTCAAACAGGACGCGCTTCTATCGAAGATCGACCAATGGGTGCTGTCAAACCTCTCGGCGCGCCGCCGTTCCTCGACCTAGGGCGAGCGTTCGAATATTCGCGTTCGTTCGCTCCTGTCCTGTTCCGTCTGTCGTCTCCAGAGCGCCGCGTATAGCCCGTTTTGAGCCAGCAAATCGTCGTGACGACCTTGTTCGACTATTTCGCCCCGATCGAGAACATAAATGATGTCGGCGCGCGCGATCGTCGATAACCGGTGCGCGACGGCGATCGTCGTGCGCCCGCGCGCCGCCTCGACCAACGCCTGCTGAACTTCCTTTTCCGTCTCCGAATCGAGTGACGACGTCGCCTCGTCAAGAACCAGGATCGCCGGATTCAATAGGATCGCGCGCGCAACGCCTACTCGTTGCTTTTCGCCCCCCGACAATTTGAGACCGCGCTCGCCCACGCGCGTTTCAAGCCCGGCCGGCAAGCTGTCGATGAATGGACCGAGCTGCGCGCGCCGCGCGGCGTTCATGATCTTTTCTTCATCTGCGTCTGGGCGCGCATAGGCGAGATTAAATCGTAGCGTATCGTTGAACAAAACGACTTCCTGCGGCACGAGGCCGAGTGCGGCGCGCAACGAGGTTTGCGAAACCCCCCGAATATCGACGCCGTCGATGAGTATTTTTCCTGCGGACGGCTCATAGAACCGGAATAACAGTTTGAGGATTGTCGACTTGCCGGCGCCGGAAGGGCCGACGAGCCCGACAAAAGCACCGCCTCGAATGTCGATCTCGACTTCGTCCAGTCCCGCCTCGCGCCCTTCGTGCTTGAAGGAAACGTGATCGAACCTGATTGCGCCGGCGTGCGGCGCGAGCGCGGGCGCCCCGGGCGGATCCTCAATTTCTGGACGGGAATCAAGCAGATCGAAAAGTTTTTCTATATCAATCGCGCCCTGTTTGATTTCCCGCCACGCGAAACCGAGAATGCCGAGCGGCCGGTAAATGTTTGTAAGCATCAATATAACCGCAGTGATATCGCCCGCCTTAAGCGCGCCCTCGCGCACAGTGAACGCGGCGACGAGCGCCGCAGCGAGCAGCCCCGCGCTCATTACGAATTCCTGCCCCGCGTTCAGCACCGACAGCGATTGCGCCTGAACGACATAACGCTCGTTATAGGCGCGCATCGCCCGATCGTAGCGTTCTGACTCGCGGGTTTCTGCGGCGAAGGCTTTCACCGTTTCGAAATTTGTCAGCGTATCCATCGTTATGGCGCGAAGTTCGGTATCCGCCTCGTTCATTGCCCGGCGTTGCTTGCTGCGCCATTCGGTTATGACGATCGTAAAAATCGTGTAGGCGACGATTGTCGCAAGGACGACAATCGCCAGTTTCCACGAATAGAGCGCCGCCATGACGCTGGCAGCGAGAACAAGTTCCACCGCCGTCGGGCCGATATTGAACGCAAGAAACCGCAACAGGAATTCCATTGCGCCAGCGCCGCGCTCTATTATCCGGTTTATCGCGCCAGCCCTTCGCGTCAGATGGAACTGGAGCGACTGGGCCTGGGCGTGTGCAAACGCTTCGACGGCGACGACCCTGTTGGCGTCCTGTGTAACGCGCGTAAAAAACGCGTCCCTGATCTGCGGAAGCCCGTTTGATAGAAACCGCGCAATCGCGAACAGAACAAACGAAGCGACAAACGGCGCCGCAATCGCAGAACCGCGATCTCCTTCAAGGACATTGTTTATGCCGGCGCCCATAAAAACCGGAGCGGAAACAGCGAAGGCTTTCGCGGCCAGCGTAACCAGTCCGGCGCCCGCCATGCGCAATCGCCACCGCGCAAGTTCGGCGCGCCCGAGAATGCGGGCCATACGCAATAGCGTCGCGCCGAAATGTTTCGGCTTCGCGTGGGTTTCGTTAAACGGCGTCATGGCCTGCTCCTAATCGCCAATCGGCGCGGGCGGAAGCGCGGTCGCTCGCCAATATTAACGAATTAGCGATGTAATACTCCTATAGGTTGTGTTATTGTTGTTTTGCAATTTTCCAAGGGGCGGTCCGTAATGGTCAAGTCGATGGATGAAGAGAAATTGCAGCGCCGACTGGCTGGATTGACGCAAACGCCGGTCGCCGCGCCGCCGCCAACGGAAAGCGAGAATGAGGCGCGCCAGCGAACCGACCGCACCGCGCGGCGCATTGATGTTTTCAAACAGGGACGGATCGTCGTTCCCGGCTCAGGCGAAATCGCGTGCATCATTACAGACTGGAGCGAAAACGGCGCGCGAATCCGCCTCGATGACGTCGGGGGACTCCCGGAATTTGTCTCGTTGAAAGTGACCACGGCCGGCGTGTTAAAGCGCGCCCGGGTCATCTGGAGGCGCGCAAATATGGCGGGCTTGTCTTTCTTAATCGAACGTAAAGTCCGGTTCGGAAATGGGCGTATGTAACATTAACGAAATCCAAATCATGCCGCGCCGATACTCATCCTTTCGCAAGGCGCGGTGACAGGACCGAACCTTTCATGCCGACGAATCCGATCGACGATCGACTAAACAAACGATTGCAGACGCTTTCAGCGCCGAAAACCCCAGCCTTCGGCAAGGCCTCGGCGCTTGCGGCTGCGCGCAAGAAAGCAAAGCGCGGATCGGAACGCCTGCCGACGTTCAAGGTTGGGCGCATCACTTATTCAGGCAACAACGAAATCGCCTGCGTCATTCGCGATTACGCCGATACGGGCGCGCGGATCGTTCTTGAGGGCGAAGCAGCCTTGCCGGAGGACGTTTGTCTTTCCATAGCGCAGGCCGGCGTCAGGCGGATCGCCAAAGTTATCTGGCAGCACGATCGCGAAGCCGGACTTTCCTTCGGCGTCGATACTCAACAATCGGGTCAATAGGCTCAGCGATGGCCAACGCGCGCGCCATGCGCAAGGCTTTGCTCATCGTCACGGTTGACGCGCCGGCGCGCATCGGGTGAGTGTCAAGCGCCATACGAACGCCACTGCCCGCCGCGACAAGAAAGCCGACAGCTTTGAAAGTGACCTTCCTCATATCGAGGCCGTCGATGTCCGGCGGCGCGCGCGTTAATGCGCGCTATGCAAGAATGCTGAAAGACAACGGTCACGAAGTTTCGATTGTCGGCCTTGGCGAACCCCCGGTGCACGGTTTGAGGAAACTCCTCAAAATTTTCGGGCTTTCGCGCCGGCGGCGCGTCTCACCGTCACATTTCCAGCGTGAGGGCCTGGAATTGAAGTTGATCGACGGAAGACGTCGTTTGAATTCGGACGACATTCCCGACGCGGACATTTTGATCGCCTCATTCTGGCGAGCCGGCGAATGGATGGCGGAGATGCCGCCGTCAAAGGGAGAAAAGATCTATTTCGTCCAGGGCCGCGACGCGGACGCGATATTTTCCGACTCTGAGACAATCGAAAAGCTGTTTCGCAGCGATATTCGCCTGCTCACAGTATCGCGCTGGTTGAAGTCCGTCATCGCCGACGAATACGCCCGTCCCGACTGTGAAATCATCCCGAACGGCGTTGATACAAATTTATTCGCTCCGGGCGCGCCGCGCCTTAAAAACGCCGCGCCGACAATCGGTTTTGTCGCATCTGACAACCCCGCAAAACGCACCGATCTCGCCGTGGAAACGTGCCAATTGCTGCGCGCCTCAATCCCGCAATTGCGCGTTTTCGCCTTCGGCCCGCGCGGCGCGCCGGAACGCGGCGCGGTCCCCGACTGGGTCGAGTATTCGCCCACTCCGACACAGGAAAAAATTGCAGCTATATATGCGGCGTGCGACGCCTGGTTGTTTTTGAGCGATCAGGAAGGTTACGGGCTCCCCTTGCTGGAAGCTTTCGCCTGCGGCACGCCGATCGTCGCGCGCCCCGCCGGCGCCGCGCCCGATCTCGTCACCTCCGAGAACGGCGCTCTGGTCGAAAGCGCTAGCGCTCAAATAATCGCCGACGCGGCCGAGCGCATTATTCGCGCGCCGGCGCCAGTGTGGAAATCCATGTCGGAGGCAGCTCTCGCCACAGCGCGGCGCCATCGGTGGGCGGACAGTTTCGAGAAATTCGAAGCGGCGCTGATAAACGCGGCATGTGCGCGTCAGGGAAGCGTCAATCCGCGATCCAGCGGCTCGAAATAGGCGCTGATTTCCGCGTCTGTTACGTCATCAAGGTTCGCCGGCGACCATCGGGGCGCCTTGTCCTTATCGACCAGAACCGCCCTCACGCCTTCGTAAAAATCATGACCGTCCAGCACGCGCCGCACCATTGCGTATTCCATGCGCAATTCGTCATCGAGATCGAGCGTGCGCGCACGCCGCATTTGCTCAAAGGTGAGCTTGAGCGATGTCGGCGACATGCGCGAGAGAATTCGGCGCATATCGTTTGCGACATCATGCCCGTCATCGACCAGAGCTGCATAAAATTCGGTGAATGTTTCATGACCTTCAAACAGGCGCTTCAATGACGGCCGTATCTGATTGACGTGGGCTGCGCCGGGATCGCTTGAATAGTCGTCGAGAACCGCCTCGATCTGGGCGTGCGCATGGGCGCCGAGCGATAAAGCAGTCAGATCCCGTTCCATCGCCTGCGCCTCGCGCGTTGCGACATAATGCGTCGCAAGCCCCGCCGCCATTGCATCGGCGGCTTTGGCGCGCGCCCCGGTCAGCGCGTAATAGAGCCCGAGGCCGTCATGAAGGCGCGTCAGGAAATGCCCGCCGCCGACATCGGGGAAAAGCCCGATCGCAGTTTCCGGCATTGCGAATAAAGTCTTGTCGCCGACTACGCGAAAATCGCCGTGAATGGATACGCCGGCGCCGCCGCCCATGACGATGCCGTCAATCAATGCGACATAGGGTTTTGAATAATGATGAATAAGCGCGTTCAGCCGGTACTCTTCGTGAAAAAACCCGCAGGCGTGGTCGCGATCCGACATCGCCTCTTCGCGCACGCGGCGAATATCGCCGCCAGCGCAGAACGCGCGCTCGCCTGCGCCTTTCACCAGCACAGCGCCAATCGAACTTTCGCGTTCCCATTCAATCAATTTTGCGCGAAACGCGGTACACATGTTCCGGGAAAGCGCGTTTAAGGCATCGGGCCTGTTCAACGTGACGACGCCGAAACTTCCTTTCCGCTCGAACAGGATCTCGCTTTCCGTCATCCCGCGCCTTCCACAACGATTATATCTCCTTTTGAATTCGCACGACGGATTTTCGCCGCCTCCTGATATTCAAGCGAATTCCAGCAGGCGAGCGCGAGTTCATAAGAATCGAATTCTATAACGACATGGCGGGCGCGCCCGGCGCCTTCCACCTGCTCGGCCTTGCCGCCGCGAACGAGGAATCGCGCACCGTATTTTTCATACGCCGGCTTCGCCGCTTTCAAATAATTCGGGTAATCTTCTGCATTTTCAACATCGACATGAGCGATCCAATAGCCTTTCGCCATGTTCGTCTCCCTATTGCACGCCGTTCAGGAAACCGCCGCCTCGGAAGGCGGTTTGGGTTTTTCGTGACCCTCAAGCGGCGTTCCCTCGAAGCCCGGCATGCCCGGCAAGGGATGGTCGCGTTCTTCGGTCAACGGGGTCATCGGGCCGTGTCCCCCATGACGATGAGTGAACCAGCGAAAGCCAATATAGGCCGCCAGTACGCAAACGGCTATGATCGGCAGCCAGAATTTAGCCTGCTCGCCTGCGACCGCGCCGCCGACATGAAAAAGCGAAAACATCATCGTTACGTAGAGCGCGGCGGTTAGTGCGAGCGTTACGATATATTTGCCGTAATGCGCCTTGAAAAACCCGCAGGCGATATAGGTCGGTATGCGCGTTCCCGGCACGAAACGCGCTGTCAGCATCGTCTGCACGAATTCTTTTCGGACAAGATCACCCGCGACGGATACGCCCGGCTTTTCGGTGAATTTGTGCGCCCAATCATAGCGCCGCGCGAGGCGCCCGACCCAGTATTTCCAGGCGTCGGATGCGACCAGTCCGCTCAAAATGGCGGCCACAAGAAAGGCGGTCGGCGCAAGACCCGTTATCGAGGCGGTCGCCGCACCGATAACGGCTGCGTCTTCCTGGATGAACGGCAGCGCGAAAATTGCAAAATACAACGCAAGACCCGTCAAATGCGTGAAGTCTTGCAGATCGATGCCGAACACGATGTCCCCGGGTCTATACTCAGTTTTCGCCGGCGGCGGATAGTCGCCGGGATGGCGCATTCATATAGGAAGCGGCGCAGAGCGCAATGGAGAACGCGCCGGCGGACGCGATGGCTGGCCGCGCACGTGCGATCCTTGAGCGTCGCACACCGTCAATGGCCCGGCTTTTGAGCCAACCCGTCGTTCAGTTCGTAATAATCGCCTTTTTCGGCGACAAATATATGTACGGACAACTTTACGCCCGTCGGCGCATTGAGCGAACCGGCGCTAATCCCTAGAATATGCGCATATTCGCTGTGGCGATCGGGATGCCAGAAAAGCGTCGATCCGCACTCGCCGCAAAAACCGCGCCTGACGAGATCGGACGATCTGAACCATTTAACCTTGTCGTCGCCCTGTACGAATTTCAATGACGAAAATTCCGAATTGACGGACGCCCAGAAATGTCCGCTCCAGCGCCGACATTGTTCGCAATGACAGGCGTCGATTTTCTGATTCAACGGCTTCGCTTCATAAGCGATAGCGCCGCACATGCATTTTCCGGTCAACATCGTCGATCATTCTTTCCGAACGCGGCCGCCGCTTAAAAAATCATCCCATCGTCGGGATCACGAATTCGGCGCCTTGAATATCATCCGGCCAGCGCGAGGTCACGGTTTTCACCTTGGTCCAGAACCGGACGCCTTCCATGCCGTATTGGTTCGTGTCGCCGAAGCCGGACCGTTTCCAGCCGCCGAACGAATGGTAGGAAACCGGCACGGGGATCGGCACGTTGACCCCGACCATTCCGACATTGACCTTGCGTGCGAATTCTCGCGCCGCATCGCCGTTGCGGGTGAAAATGGCGACGCCGTTTCCATACTGGTGTTTTGAGGGTAATTCGACCGCCTCCTCGAAATTCGCCGCGCGCGCGATCTGCAATACAGGGCCGAAAATTTCCTCGTGATAGGATTTGTGCTCGGGCTTTGCGAAATCGAGCAGCGTGCCGCCAAGGAAAAACCCGTTCTCGTATCCTTGCAGCTTGAAGCCGCGCCCGTCGACGACGCATTCCTGCCCCTCGTCAATCGCCGTTTGAATATAGTTCGAGACGCGGGCCTTGTGCGCGGCCGTCACCAGCGGGCCAAGATCTGAGTCTTCGGAAAGCGAGGGACCGATCCTCAAGCCTTCAACCCGCGGTTTCAGCATCTCGACCAGCGTCTGCGCCGTTTTCTCACCGACCGGCACGGCGACCGGCGTCGCCATGCATCGTTCGCCGGCCGAACCGTAGGCGGAACCGATCAGATTATTGACGACATTGTCCATGTCGGCGTCGGGCAGAATGACAAGATGGTTCTTCGCGCCGCCGAAACACTGGACTCGTTTGTTCTCCGCCGCGCTGCGCGAATAGATATATTGTGCGATATCCGACGAGCCGACGAAAGATATCGCCTTTACCCGCGGGTCGTCGATCAGCGCATCGACCGCTTCCTTGTCGCCATTGACGACATTCAAAACGCCATCGGGCAGGCCCGCCTCCATCATCAATTCAGCAAGGCGCAAGGGTACGCTCGGATCGCGCTCGGAAGGTTTGTTGACGAAAGTGTTGCCGCAGGCGATCGCGACGCCGAACATCCACATTGGGATCATCGCCGGAAAATTGAACGGGGTTATTCCGGCGCACACGCCAAGAGGCTGGCGCATGGAATAAACGTCGATGCCGGCTCCCGCCTGGTCGGTGTATTCGCCCTTTTGCAAATGCGGAATGCCGCAGGCGAATTCGATCACTTCAAGTCCGCGCTGAATATCGCCGCGAGAATCAGGCAGGATCTTGCCATGTTCTTGCGAGAGCAGGCGCGCAAGATTGTCCATGTCCTTTTCAAGCAGTTCCCTGAATTTGAACATGACGCGCGCACGCCTTTGCGGGTTAGTCGCGGCCCATTCCGGAAACGCCGTTTGAGCCGCCTCGACGGCGCGGGCGACGTCTGATCGATCAGCGAGGCGAACGCGCCCCTGCACCTCGCCGGTCGTCGGATTGAATACGTCCTGAAACCGGTCGGATTCGCCGCCGACACGCTTACCATTTATGAAGTGCCCGAATTCCTTCGCCATTTCGCCGCCGCCTTTGTGATCACAATTTGCGAGGGTGAACCCTAGTCACGACGCACAGCCTCGGCAAGACGCCGGCCGCGGAATGCTGCGCGGCGGGTGCGCGTTCAAATCTCGCGGTCCAGTGCGGCGATCAGTTTGTCGATCTCCTCGCGCCTTGTGTAGTGAACGAAACTGACCCGCAGGACGCCGTGATCCGGATCGACGCCTTGCGCCTGTAGACATCTGACGCTGTAAAAATCGCCGCCGCCGCACATGACGCCATGGCCGGCGAGCCGCGCCGCGACCGCATTGCCGGGTTCGTCCAAAATCATGGCGAATGTCGGCGCGCGCGCTTCGGCCCGGGTCGGGCCGAGCAGGCGGACGGAATTTTTCGACCCCAAAAAATCTAGTAAGGGTCTTGTCAGTTCGATTTCGTGCGCGCGCATCAGATCGTGGGCGAATTTCGCCCGCTTGCGCGCATCGCCCTCGCCGGCGCCGTGATGTTTGCACAACGCATTGATATAATCCGCCATTCCAGCCGACGCAGCGATCTGGGCGTGATCGGGACCGGCCGGCGTGAATCGCTTGTAGAGGCAATCCGCATTGAAAAAATGACCCTGGTTCGGGAGCGCCGCCCCCACTGCGCGCCGAACAACCATAACGCCCTGATGCGGCCCATAGGTTTTGTACGACGAAAACAGGTATATATCGGCGCCGAACGCGCCGACATCCGGAAAGCCGTGCGGCGCGTAGGAAACGCCGTCGACGCAGACAAACGCGCCCGCCGCATGCGCAATCGCCGTGATCTCTGCAACCGGGTTGATTTCGGCGACGACATTCGACGCATGCGGAAAACAGACGAGACGCACTTTTTCGTCGAGCAGCGATTTCAATCCCTCGACCGGCAAATGCCCGGTATCCCGGTCGATCGTCCACTCGCGAACCTCCACGCCGCGTTCAGCGAGCCGGCGCCACGGGCCGGTATTGGCCTCGTGATCCTGATTGGTGACGACAATTGCCTCGCCCGGCGTCAACATCTGCCCGAAAGCCTGCGCCAGCACGTAAGAGTTTTGCGTCGTCGAAGGCCCGAAGCTTACTTCATCCGTTTCAACGCCGAGCATCGACGCCATACGTGCGCGCGCCTCGTCCATCTCCTCGCCGCCGATCCGCGATGCGTCAAAATTGTAATAGGGTTGCACTTTCCGTTCGCGGTAATAGCGCGTCAGCCGTTTGATAACGCTCCCGCAGGCGTAAGACCCTCCCGCATTTTCAAAAAACGCCTGTCCCTCCAATGATGGCGCGGAAAAGGCTGGAAATTGCGAGCGGACGAATTCGACATCGAGTTTCATACAGCGATTAAGCCCCGCATACGGTGCGAAACGCAATAGGGGTAATCGCCCGAACTAAACCGCGCGCAGTCTCGGCCCGCTTTCGTCGACGATCCTGCCGGATGCGCAACCGACAACATGGGAGATCGTTTCCCCGTCATCGGCGAGCGGCGCGGTCATGCTGCGAAATTTGATTCGCCGGCCGTCGCACAACGTAAGTTCGCTATCATGATGGCTCGGACCTTCAGATGATACCGCCGCCTCTATCGTTGTCGTAGCCATGTCGAGCAATGAGAGCGTCCAGTCGGTCTGTCCCTGAAGGTAGACCGCCGACAGTTTCGCCAGTTCCGACCCAAGATAGCTGAAATAAGGAAAGCCGACGGATTGTTTCAGATCGACGACGAACACCCAGTTCCAGTCGAGCCCGAGATCGACCGAGCGCATTTCGATCCAGCTTGGGAAGGAGCCGCGCGCGGCCTGCGCCCAGACCGACAGCAGGCGCTGCGACAATCTGCGGTCGGAAGGGGGTGCGATGATCGCCTGTTCAAAGAGCCCCGCCGTCTCCTGCATCATCGCACCCGCCCTGCCTCGCCCCCTCTGGGCCGCCGCCTCCAGGCTGCGGCCCGCTCGCGCAACAAATATCCGGCGCCGCCAAGATTACGGTTCCATCATTGAGACGGAGTTGGCGAATTGGTTTCAATTGCACCGGTCCGGTTTGCAAAATCCGGCCGGCCGGGCGCGGCGGAACGATTTGCATGGGGCGCGGCAATCCGCCTATAAGCGGCGGAATTCAACGGTTTCAGGGGTCGCCATGACTGCGCTTTACATGATTATCGGTTTTATCGTCGTTATGGCGATCTTGAATATCGCCACCACCGGCCGGATCGACTAGGGCCGGGACGCCCGGCGCGCCGGCGATTCATCCGATATGGTCCTTGATTCCCTATTGATCCTGCTCGGTCTCGCCGTCCTGCTGGTCGGCGGCGATCTTCTGGTTCGCGGCGCAGTCGGTCTGGCGGCGGCGATGCGCATTCCCCCGCTTCTCGTCAGCCTGACGATCATCGCATTCGGAACATCGGCGCCGGAACTCGTCGTCTCGGTGACGTCCGTGCTGGAACATGAAGCGGGTATTGCGATCGGCAACATAATCGGGTCGAACATCGCCAATGTGCTGCTCGTCCTCGGCCTGCCGGCGATAATCTATCCGATGTCCGCGCATGTCCAAGGATTAAGACGCCACGGCGTCGCCATGCTGATTGCGACGGCGGCGTTCGCAGCCATCGCCTATTCGGGCCGCGCGCTCGAACAAACAACAGGCGCCGCGCTCTTCGCCGGCATTATTGTCTATGTGTCGTTTCTGGCTTTATCGGCGCGCTCGACGCGCGGGCGCGATCCGGTCATCGACGAAGTTTCCGAATATTCTGGCGGCGACAAAGGCAATATCGGCTCAACGCTCATTTTTCTTCTCGCCGGCCTGATCGGACTGCCGATAGGCGCGCATTTACTCGTGACAAGCGGCGGATCGCTCGCCGCGGCGCTTGGCGTTCGTCCGGAGCTGATCGGCCTGACGATCGTCGCATTCGGCACTTCCCTGCCCGAACTTGCAACGGTTATCGCGGCGGCGATGCACAGGAAATCCGACGTAGCGATCGGCAATGTGGTCGGCTCGAACATATTCAATATCTTCGCGGTCGGCGGCGCGGCGGGGCTTGCGGGTGTCGCCGAATTCACCCGCCCGTCCTTGACGCTCGACATACCCGTCATGATCGGCTCGGCTGTCCTGCTCAGCGCCTTCATCTTTCTCAGAAAAGATATCGGCCGGCTGGCTGGCTTCTTGATGATTGCGTTTTACGCCATATTCATCCTCGCGCTGGCGGGCGGGTTCGGTTGACGATGACGCGCACGGCGCTCGTGACCGGGGGGGCCAAACGCATCGGCGCGGCGATTACCGAACGCCTGTCGCGCGACGGCTGGCGCGTCGTCGTTCACTACCATCACTCGCCGGATGAAGCCGAAGAACACGCGCGCCGTATCGGCGGCTTCGCCGTCGCGGCGGACCTTTCAAATCCGGCCGAAGCCGAGGCGTTGCCGGCGGCGGCGGCGGATGCCGCCGGCGCGGCGATCGATGCTGTCGTCAACAACGCCTCAGTTTTCGAATTCAACCGCGCGCTCGATTTTTCGATCGATGACTGGCGGCGCGATCAGACTGTGAACCTGCTGTCTCCTGTTCTCATCGCGCGCGCATTTGCAAAGGCCGCGCCTGCCGGGAAAACAGGCGCGGTGGTGAATATTCTCGATCAGAAACTATGGAATTTGAACGCCGACTTTTTCACCTACACGATGTCGAAAATCGGCCTCGAAGGCGCAACGCGGCTGTTAGCGAAAGCGCTCGCGCCAGGCATTCGCGTGAACGCCGTCGCGCCCGGCCTGACATTGCCGAGCGGCGATCAATCGCAAGCCGAGTTCGAGGCTGTTTCCTCGAAATACAATCTGCTGAAACGGCCGATAGATATTGACGCCATCGCCGGCGCAGTTGTCTTTCTGCTCGACAATCACGCCATGACGGGACAAACGATATTGATCGATAACGGCCAGCATATGGTTGCGTCGGACCACGACATCATGTTCACCACGCGAGGCAAAGGATGAGCCGCCCGCTTCTCAGCGCCGATTATTATTACGTCCTGCTGAACGAATACCGGCTCGACGTTTCGATCGGCATCCATGATTTTGAACGCGCCAAACCGCAGCCCGTGACCGTATCGGTCGCCGTCGCATTCGCGCGCCGCGCGAAATACTCCGATCGCATCAGCGAGGTTGTCGATTATGATTTTCTGCGCACGAAAATCACTGCGCTCGTTCACAAGGGGCACATAAACCTGCAGGAAACCCTTTGTCAGTCGATTCTTGACATCTGCCGGGATGGCGGCGCGAACGGCGCCGTCGTCCGGTCGGAAAAAACGAATGTCTATCCTGACGCGCGCTCCGTCGGTTGCGAAATGAGCTGGTTCGACGACGGCGTTTTGATGAAAGCGTAATCAATTGTTCGAACAATCATATACGTTCACTTTCGAAGCCGCCCACGATCTCGCCGAAAACGTCCGCGGCGAAGCCGATCACCCCTATTCGCGCATTCACGGCCATTCATTCGTAGTTACGCTGACGCTGCGCGCGGAAAAACTCGCGCCCGAGGGCTGGATCATCGATTTCGCCAGGCTGAAAGCAATCTGCGCGCGTTTACACGGTCAACTTGATCACCGGTTGCTAAACGCCATTCCCGGGCTCGAGCGCCCCACGCTCGAAAACACCGCCGCCTGGATATTCGCGGCGGCGATCGCGGACGCCCCGGCGCTCTACAAGGTCGAACTCGCCCGGCCGAGCCTCAACGAGCGGGTCGCCTTCTGCGCCGGGAATTGACGCGCTCGCTTCATGGCGAGCCGGCTGCAAACCGTCGAGCAGCATCGTCAGGCGGATGATCCCCGCAAGCCCGATGAATACGAGGAAAGCCGCAAAGCCGAGAACGCCCGCAAACAGGACGCTCGATCCACCGGGTTCGAGAACCGCAAGCGAGCCGTCATCGGGGGAGACATGGACCTTGATCGGGTGTCCCGGCTGGTAAACCTTTCCCCCGCCCGGCGCCGCCCCGGTCCAGA
Source organism: Parvularculaceae bacterium (assembly GCA_020446945.1). Classification (GTDB taxonomy): domain Bacteria; phylum Pseudomonadota; class Alphaproteobacteria; order Caulobacterales; family Parvularculaceae; genus Amphiplicatus. The sequence goes on along the minus strand of JAGRDS010000019.1, from coordinate 37,403 downwards.
AGCGAACGCGCGCGCCGGTGTGCGACTCAGCGCCGTCGAACCAGGCGTATCGCACCTGCGCACCCTCGCTCTCGCGGCTCAGGACTACGCCGTCGACGGCGCGCCACGAAAGGCTCGCCCGCGCGCGCGCATAGTCCTCGACCGCCGCATAAGCGGCGAAAACGCCGCAAAGGACGACAAGTCCAAAAAGGATGAACGCCCCCAGCGTTCCCTTGAGTTCTTCCCGGTCCGTCATGGTTTGACCCGGTTCAATCCCCGCTATACGCCGTCACGCTATGGTCCGCGATAATAACGAAGACTTAACCGGCTCTCAAAAAAGTCCGGACGGATCGCAAGAAGCGATTCACCCTTTGCGCGGCGCGGCGCTGATCGCGGACGAGGTCAGCCGTTTGCCGGCGCGCCCGGGCGTTTACCGGATGATGAACGACGCCGGCGACGTTCTCTATGTCGGGAAGGCGAAGAGCCTCAAAAACCGGGTCGCTTCCTACGCGAAATCGGGCGGCCATTCGAACCGCATCATGCGGATGATTTCCGAAACGCGGTCGATGGAGTTCGTCGTCACTGCGACCGAGACCGAGGCGCTCCTGCTCGAAGCGAACCTCATCAAACAACTGAAACCGCGCTACAATGTCATCCTGCGCGACGACAAGTCCTTTCCCTATATTTTGATAGCGTCCGATCATGCCGCCGCGCAGATCCTGAAGCATCGCGGCGCGCGCAAGCGCAAGGGCGACTATTACGGTCCGTTCGCTTCGGCGACGGCTGTGAACCGCACGCTGAATACGCTTCAAAAAGCGTTCCTGCTGCGATCTTGCGCAGACAGCGTTTACGAGAACCGCACGCGCCCCTGCCTTCTGCACCAAATCAAACGCTGTGCGGCGCCTTGTGTCGGCCTGATCTCGCCTGAGGAATACGGCGCGCTTGTCGGAGAGGCGAAAAAATTTCTCGATGGGGATTCAGTCTCCGTGCAGCGTCGATTGTCCCAGGATATGGAGAAGGCTTCCGAAGCGCTTGATTTTGAACGCGCCGCACGCCTGCGTGACCGGATTCGCGCGCTCACCTATGTTCAGGGTTCGCAAGATATAAACGCCGAAGGTGTGTCGCATGCGGACATTTTCGCCATTCACATGGATGGCGGCGCGGCCTGCGTTCAGGTATTCTTTTTCCGCGCCGGGCAGAACTGGGGAAACCACGCCTTTTTCCCCAAGCATGACCGTGAGGACGAGCCGCCGGCGATACTTTCAGCCTTTATGGCTCAATTCTACGACGGGCGCGAACCGCCGGGACTTATCCTCACCAGCCAGACGCCGGACCAGGACGAACTACTGGGTGAAGCGCTTACGCTGCGCGCGGGGCGCAAGGTGACGATCACGTCGCCAAAACGCGGCGAAAAACGCGCCATAATGGACCAGGCCTTGATGAATGCGCGCGAAGCGCTGTCCCGGCGCATGGCGGAAAGCGCCACCCAGCAAAAATCCCTCGCCCGCCTCGCCGAAGCGCTCGGCCTTGAAAGCCCGCCGCAGCGCATCGAAGTGTACGACAATTCGCATATTTCAGGCTCTAACGCCGTCGGCGCGATGATCGTCGCCGGCCCCGATGGATTCGAGAAAAAACAATATCGGAAGTATAATATCAAATCCGCAGATCTGACGCCCGGCGACGATTACGCGATGATGCGTGAAGTGCTGACGCGGCGGTTTGCACGCCTGATGAAAGACGCCGACGCGCAAACACGTCCCGACCTCGTTATTATCGACGGCGGCAAGGGCCAGCTTTCGGCTGCGCTGGGCGCGCTGCAGGAACTCGGTTTCGACTGCGGCGCCGAAGGCGTGGCGATCGTCGGCATTGCAAAACCGCGCAGAGAAACCGAAAGCGGAGAAAAGCGCGTCGATCGCACGATGGGCGCCGTCGGCGAACAGATCGTAGCGCCGGGCAAGGAGCCGTTTCTTTTGCCCCCGCGCGACCCCGCCCTTTTTTTCGTCCAGAGACTGCGCGACGAAGCGCACCGCTTCGCAATCGGCGCACACCGCGCTAAACGGAAAAAATCACTCGGCGCAAATCCGATTGATGAAATTCCCGGCGTCGGCCCGGCGAAAAAACGCGCGCTTTTAAACCATTTCGGATCGGCGAAGGAGATTGCGCGCGCGAAGCCGGAAGACCTCGCCTGCGTCGAGGGCGTATCCGAAGCGCTCGCTCAACGAATCTACGATTTCTTTCACGGCGCCTAGAACCCGGCGCATTCACCGCAAACGCTGCGCTATGGCGCCGCCCAATGCAGCCATGCGCTTCCCACAGATAGCAAGAGCCAGACGATCAAGGAGCCAAGAATGCCGATTGCGATGAGGCGGCCGCCATGTAAGCGCGTCCAGAGCAAAACGCCGCTCAGGCTCATGAACATTAAAGCGCCGGCGATCGTATCGGCGAGCAGAATATAGGCCTTGCCGGCGCCGGACGAGACATGAAGATGGATGAGCGCCTTTAACAGACTTGCATCCCGTCTTGTCACCGACACTGTGTTCGATCCGAGTTGGTAATCGGCGATGACAAGCGCATTCGGTCCGCGAAATTGCACGTTGAAAGTATCGGGCTGGCGCATCGCGCGCCCGTCGAACATTACAACGCCGCCCGCATTTCGCCTGGCGCCAGTTTGTTGGCCGCTGATCTGAAACTCGCTGCGCATCCAATCGGCGAGATCGGCGAGCGAGCCTATCGCTGCGGGATCGACAGCGACGTCAAGCGAAGCGACTTCGAGCATCCTGCCGCCTTCCAGTTTCCAGTGCCGCTCATGGTTGAGATAAAGGCCCGTCAGTCCGAAACAAAAAAACAGGACTGCGCCGAAAACGCCCGTCCAGGCATGACTGCGGCGCAGCCAGATAATTATGTCCGCACGCTGCAAATTCTTTGGAATGAAAAGGTAGCCCCCGCGCGCCGCGCGCGGCGGCGCATTTTCTTTCTCGCCGTTCATATGATCCCCTTGACTGGCCTTTGATCCTGTCACAATTCGCCCGATTGCGCCGCCCGTTCGCCCCACCCAAATCGTCGCAATCGCGCATACGCCGATATCCGATTCGCAGAATTGGCGGAGCCGACAGACAGCCCGCCCAGACTGCGGGCCGCGCAAAATTTGACCGAAACTCCCAAAGGTTTTGCCGAAAACCCCATACTGCCGACCGCGATTGACTATTTACATTGGATAAAGGATCGCTTGCGCCCCCCGACCGCAAAGCCCGCCGGGCATCGACCCGGGCGGGCGCCAATAATGAGGTTTTCATGTCGCCCAAACGTCTCGCCATCCTTTTAGCGCTTTCATCCCTGGCCTTTGCGCCGTCGCTCGCCGCCGCCGACGAAATGAGCGAAATGGACGCCGCGCAAGCCGAAACACACGCACGCGACGGCGTTTCCAGCGGCGCATCCGATACATCCGACAAGAGCGCCGATGCGAATTCGGATAAAGAGAGCGCCGAAAAGCCCAAAATGGTTTGTCGCTATGTCAAGACGAGTACGTCAAGGCTCGGCAAAAAAGTTTGCGCGCCGGCTGAAGAATAAACCGTAAAGGCCGCCACCGCATTCATTCGGCAATATCCTCGCGCCATAGGTCGGGGTTTTCCGCGATGAATTTCGCCATGAGTGCGATTGAATCGGCGTGCGCAATATCGATCGTTTCGACGCCGTTGGAGCGGAGAAATTCTTCATTGCCGCCGAAATTGCGCGTATCGTTTATGATGACGCGCGCGATTTTGAACTGAACGATCGTTCCCGCGCACATCATGCAGGGCGAAAGCGACGTATAAAGCGTCATGCCCGCATAGGTTTTCTGTCGCCCGGCTTTCCTCAGACAGTCCATTTCGCCGTGAGCGATCGGGTCTCCAAGCTGGACGCGCTGATTGCAGCCGGACGCGATGAGCCTGTCACCTTTCGCCAATACGGCGCCGATCGGCAAACCGCCATTATCGGCGCTTTTCTTCGCCTCCATAAAGGCGAGTTCAGCGAAGCGGCGATCCCATTGCGAGATCATAAAACCCCGAAGGCTTGTTGCTTGGGTCAGTTAGACGCAAACTGGCGAAAGCTTCAACCCGAAAGCCCGGCGCAATGGTTACTATCGTCACCCACCCCCTCGTCCAGCACAAATTGACGGTCATGCGCGACCGGACGACCAACAGCGCGCTCTTTCGGGTTACGCTGCGCGAGGTCTCCTTCCTCATCGCCTATGAAGTCATGAAGGATCTTAAACTTGGGCGGCGCGAGATTGAAACGCCGCTGGAGACGGGAACCTTTCCTTCGCTCGAAGGACGCCGGCTTTGTTTCGTTTCGATCCTGCGCGCCGGCGCCGGGCTGCTCAACGGCATGCTCGACCTGGTTCCGGACGCACGGGTCGGCCATATCGGCCTTTACCGGGACCACGCGACGCTCGAACCTGTCCAGTACTACCTGAAACTCCCCGACGCGATGGGCGAATGCGAGGCTATCGTCGTCGACCCAATGCTCGCGACCGGAAACTCCGCAATCGCCGCCGTTGACCTGCTGAAAAAGGCTGGCGCCGGACGAATTAAGTACATGTGTCTTCTGGCGGCGCCCGAAGGCGTCGCCGCCTTTGAAGCGGCCCACCCCGATACGCCGATCTTCACCGCCGCAATCGACCGCGAGCTGAACGAAAAAGGGTATATCCTTCCCGGTCTCGGCGACGCAGGCGACCGGATATTTGGAACCGTTTAACGACGCGCCTTTTTCATTTCTCCGCCCCGCCGCGTTTTCGCCCTGATCGTCCGCTTACATGAGTATCCGCGCGAGACCGGCGCAACCGGAGGATGATTTTAGAAATGACGCGCGCCGCAAACCCTGTGCGAACGCCCGCCGCGCCGGAGCGCCGGCTCGATCCGCGGATTTTTCAGATTGCCGCGCTTTCCTCCCTTCTTGCGTTCGGCGCATTCGTGCGCGCATTCAATATTGAATTGATCGAATTCATGATAATCGCGATTACCGCGATCTCGACGCAATGGATCATGTCGATGATCTTCGCCGTGCGCTTTGAGGCGAAAAGCGCGATGATCACCGCATTATCGCTGACGCTGTTATTGCGCGCGGAGGCTCTTTGGCCGCTCGCGGCGGCCGCCTTTATCGCGATCGCTTCTAAATTTCTCGTTCGCGCGGGCGGCAAACACGTCTTTAATCCAGCCAATATCGCAATTGTCGCAATGACGCTCGCGACCAGCCAAGCGTGGACGACGCCGGGGCAATGGGGAACGGCTGTATGGCTGGCGGCGTTGATCGCCGGCGCCGGTTCGTTCGTCGCCTGGCGCGCCTCCAGGCTCGACGTGCCGCTCATTTTTCTCGGCGTTTTCGCGGCGCTGCTGTTCGCCCGTGCGATCTGGCTCGGCGATCCGCTTTCCATTCCGATGCTGCGATTACAGAACGGCGCGCTCGTTCTGTTTGCGTTTTTCATGATCTCGGATCCAAAGACAACGCCGGACGGGCTGCCGCTTCGAATGGCCTTCGCCGGCGGAACAGCGGTTCTCGCCTATTTGTTCGTGTTCCACCTATATGAGTCCGACGGCGTATTTTACGCGCTCGCTGTCGCCTGCCTTGTCCGCCCCCTGATCGAACTGTTCGATCGGGCGCGCCGGTATGAGTGGCGCGACAATTCCATCTCGCCGGACGAAAGACCTTTCAGGATTCCTGCAGAATGACCGACAAGAGGAAGAAAAGCCGATGAAACGCTCGCTCAAGAAAACGCTCGCAGCCGCCGCATCAGCTCTCGCAGCGATCGCCGCAACAGGCGGCGCCTTCGCCTTTTGCGGATTTTACGTCGCCAAAGCCGATACGAAGCTGTTCAACAAGGCGTCGAAGGTCGCAATCATGCGTGACGGTGATCGAACTGTCATGACGATGTCGAACGATTTTCAGGGCGACCTGAAAGAGTTCGCCATGATCGTACCGGTGCCGGTCGTCCTGTCGGAAGGGCAGATTCACGTCACCGAAAATGCGATCATCGATCACCTCGACGTCTACACCTCGCCGCGCCTTGTCGAATATTTCGACGACGATCCCTGCGCCAGATTCGAATATGAGGCGATGGCGGCGCCGATGGCCAGGATGAGCGATGCGAAAGGCGAAGGGCGCTCCAGAAAGAACTCACTCGGCGTCACCGTCGAAGCTGAATATACGGTCGGAGAATATGACATTCAGATCCTGTCGGCGAATGAATCCGCCGGACTTGCAATCTGGTTGAAGCAAAACGGGTACAAATTGCCGAAGGGCGCTGAGGCGACGCTCGGCAGCTATGTCAAACAGGGAACAAAGTTTTTCGTCGCGAAGGTCAATCTGGACGAGCAGTCGAAAACGGGGTTGCATTATCTGCGCCCCTTGCAGATCGCATTTGAATCGCCGCGATTCATGTTGCCGATTCGGCTTGGCACGGTGAACGCGGACGGAAAGCAGGAACTTTTCATATTCGCCCTGACGCGAACTGGGCGCGTGGAAACGACGAATTACCGAACGGTGAAATTGCCGACCGGAATGAACATTCCGACCTATGTGAAAGACGAATTCGGCGGGTTTTACAAAGCAATGTTCGCCGAACAGGTTCAGCGCGAATCGGAAAACGCCGTATTTCTGGAATATGCGTGGGACATGAACTGGTGCGACCCATGTGCGGCCGACCCGCTGTCCGACGCGGAATTGCGCGAACTCGGCGTTTTCTGGATCGGAGCAGACGCGGGCGCGCCGCAGCCGATCACGCGCCGGCGCCCTGCGCCGCAGGCTTCCCGCGATGTTTTCGTCACGCGCCTCCATGTCAGTTACGACGCGGCGCACTTTCCCGAAGACCTGATGTTCAAATCAACCGGCGACCGCGAAAACTTCCAGGGTCGCTATGTCATGCGTCACGCCTATAAGGGCCCGGCGCAATGCGAGGCGGCGGAGCGTTACCGCGCCGACCTCCCGGCGCGCTACGAAAAGGAGGCGCAAACGCTCGCCAATCTTACCGGCTGGGACGTCGGCGATATCCGTTCGAAAATGGATGAGAACGGCCAGGAATTCACGCCGCCGCCGAAAGAGAAATGGTGGGAGAAACTCTGGGGCAAGGCTGACGAAAAAGGTTAAGATCAAGGGGATGATCCGGACGGTCGAATAGGTCTAAGCTTTAGTTCATGGCGAACTGGCTCACCCTTTCCCGGATCATCCTCATCGCCCCTTTCGCGGCGATATTCTTCATCAATGCGCCCTGGGCGATGAATGCCGCGCTCGCGGTCTTCATCCTCGCCGCCGTCACCGATTTTCTCGATGGGCGGATCGCACGATCGCGAAACGAAACATCCGCGCTTGGCGCAGCGATCGACCCGCTCGCCGACAAATTGCTGGTCGCAGCATCGATCCTTCTGCTTGTACGCAACGGCTATATTCACAATGCGGATTTCATCGCCGCACTGATTATTCTGCTGCGGGAGATACTTGTCGGCGGCCTGCGCGAGGCGCTGGGCCCAACCGGCGCAGTCCTCAAAGTGTCCGCCCTCGCCAAATGGAAAACTACGGCGCAACTTATCGCGATTGCGCTTTTCCTCGCCTCCGCGCCCGGCGGAATATTACCGGCCTCCTCGTCACAAGCGGCGAGCGCCGTGTTGTGGATCGCCGCCATTCTCACCGCGATCACCGGCGCTCAATATATAAAAGACGCCGTTCGCCTCTTGCGCCGCGGCGGCGGCTGATTTCAAAGAGCCGATCATGAGCAATCTGATTGACGAAAAAGCGCCGCATATTCTCGTCGTCGACGATGACGACCGCATCCGTTCGCTCTTGAAACGTTATCTTTCCGAAAACGGGCTTCGCATCTCGACCGCCAAAAACGGCGCGGACGCGCGAGAGCTGATGGGCGCGGTGGAATTCGATCTCCTTATTCTGGATGTCATGATGCCGGGCCTTTCCGGCTTCGACCTCACCGAGAAGATCAGGGCGGCGTCGAATGTTCCCATTCTGTTGCTGACAGCGCGCGGACTTCCCGAAGATCGCATCGAAGGTCTTGAACGCGGCGCGGACGATTACCTGTCGAAACCGTTTGAGCCGCGCGAACTATTGTTGCGTATCAGCGCACTGCTTCGTCGTTCGCGACCGGCAGCGCGGGAGCGCCGGGTTCTGACATTCGGCCAGGCGACGTTTGAGCCGGGACGCGGCGAATTACGCAGGGACGGAGAGCTGGTCAAACTGACAGCGGGCGAACTCGCCCTGCTCCGCGTTCTGGCGGCGAAACCGGGAGAAGCGATATCGCGGCTGGCGCTCGCGGAATTAACATCGACGCCGATGGAGCGTTCGATCGACGTGCAGATCACGCGCATCCGCAAAAAAATAGAAGACGATCCAAGAACGCCGATCTTCCTGCAAACCGTCCGCGGCGTCGGATACATGCTGGTCCCTGACTGAAATGATCAAGCGCTTCCTGCCGAAAAGCCTTTACGCGCGCGTCGTATTGATCGTCATACTGCCAATCTTTCTGATGCAGTCGGTCATCACCTATGTCTTTTTCGAACGTCATTGGGATACGGTGACGGCGAACCAGTCGGCGAACATCGCCGGTCAGGTCTCGCTCCTGACGCGCCTGTTTGAGGCGGCGCCGGACGAGGAGGCGCGCCGTGAGGTCGTAAAGCTCGCTTTCGAAAATCTCGATATCTCAACTCGATTTGAACGCGGAAAAACCGTGCCACGCGCCAACAAGCTGTCCGCGTTCAATCTCTACAACAAGACGCTCGACAGGCAATTGCGCGAAGAACTCGACCGGCCGTTCTGGTTCGACACGAAAAGCTGGCCCGTTTATGTCGAGATCCGCGTCCAGACGGATGACGGATATCTTGTATTTCTTCCATTTCGCGACCGGGTTTTCGCAACGACGGGGCCGGTTTTCGTGCTTTGGCTGATCGGAACTTCGCTTCTGCTCGGTTCGATCGCAATCGTTTTCCTGCGAAATCAGGTGCGCTCGATCCTGCGCCTCGCCGCTGCGGCTGAAGCGTTCGGTCGCGGACGCGACATGCCCGGCTTTCGCCCTTCCGGCGCGACCGAAGTGCGCCGCGCCGGGCGCGCCTTCATCGCCATGCGTGAACGCCTGAAGCGCCATCTTGAACAACGCACGACCATGCTCGCCGGTGTCAGCCACGACCTTAGAACGCCGCTGACGCGCATGAAACTCGCACTCGCCATGTTGCCTGACAACGCCGACGCGGAAGAATTGCGGCGCGATGTCGTCGAGATGGAGAAGATGATCGAATCCTATCTCGAATTCGCGTCGGATATTTCATCTGCGGGCGAGCCGGAAGTTTTCGATTTGAGCGCCCTCATTCGTGAAACGATTGACGATATCGATCCGGGAAACGAACGCGTGAGCGCGGAACTCGCCGGATCGGTCCGCTTTGAGGGGCGGCGCGCGGCGTTAAAACGCGCCATCGCCAATCTTGTCGGCAACGGCCTGAAATACGCCGATCATGTTTGCATAACCCTTCATCGGCGCGCGCCCTTTGTCGAAATTATCGTTGATGATGACGGCGCAGGCATTCCCGCCGATAGACGACGCGATGTGTTCAAGCCATTTATCCGCCTTGACGAGGCGCGCAGCAGCAAGGAAGGCGTCGGGCTCGGGCTTGCGATCGTGCGCGAAGTCGCCCGCAGCCATGGCGGCGAGGTGACGCTTGACGATTCGCCGCTTGGCGGATTGCGCGCCGTTCTGAAACTGCCGGCCTAGTTCGTAAGTTCGCCGGCGCGCCTGGCCGCCGCCCGCGTCGCCTCCTCGACAAGTTTGCGCAGGCGCCGATCGTCGCCGTCGAATATTTTCAATGCGGCTTCGGTCGTTCCGCCGGGAGATGTAACCGCGCGGCGCAGCTCATCCAGCGCGCGCCGATCCTGGGCGGCGTATGCGCCGGCGCCGATTAGCGTCGCGCGCGCCAGCGACCGCGCCGCATCGTCGTCAAGCCCGAGCGCGCGCGCCGCCGCTTCAAGGGCTTCGCCGAGCAAAAAGAAATAAGCCGGACCGCTGCCTGAAATCGCCGTCGCCGCGTCAATTGCGGATTCGCTGTCGACCCAGATCGCCGCACCGACAGCAGCCATCAGGTCTTGCGCGATCACTTTTTCGGTTTCGCCGACACCGCGCGCGCAATATATCGCGCTCGCGCCTTTTCCGACAGCCGCCGGAAGGTTCGGCATGGCGCGCACGATCTTTCGCGCGCCGCCGAGATACCGCGAAATCGAGGCGATGCTCGTTCCCGCCATGATGGAGACGGTCAAAGTCTCACGCGCGATTTCGGAAAACGGCGGCAGCGCTTTTTCAGCCGTTTGCGGCTTGACGGCGATCACCAGCGCATCATACCGCCCGGCCTGCAAGGACGGATTGATCGCCAGTCCGCTATTTACGCCCGCCGCTTCGAGCCATTGCGCCGGCGCCGGATCAAACGCCGCCGAGCTCGCCGCGTCGATAACGGAATTTTCGAGCCATCCGCGCAGCAAGGCGCCGCCCATGGACCCCGCGCCAACCAGCGCGACGGATATTTTCTGTTTCATCCCGCGTTACTAGACGAGACGCGGCGCACGGTCGATTCGGCGCCGCGCTTTTTGCGCGATCAAGCGTTGCCGGCAGTTTCGAACAACGCCGCCTCAATCGCTTCTTCCGGCGTCTTTCCGCCCCAGATGAAAAAGTTGAAAGCAGGAAGGAACCTGTCAATCGCCTCCCGCGCGCCTTTTATAAGACATTCGGCCTGCATCCGGTCGAGAGCGCCGCTGGCGGGCAAGACCGCCGAATTCCGAAAGACAATCGACAGATCGTCGGACCACAGGTCGAAATGCCCGATCCACAACCGTTCATTCGCCATCGAGACAAGGCGCGCCGCATCGGCGATCCGACCTTTCGGCGCTTTCAGATCGAGCGGGGCGCCCATCTGAAGCGTCGAAAGTTCGGGGCGCCAGGTGAACCAGAAACCGGCGTCGCGCCACATGCCCGGTATGGCGAGGTGAAGTTCATCAGCATCGACGCGCTCGACCGTCAGCTCCATTTCGTCGGCGACAGTTTCGAGGGCGTCGAGGGGGTCGGCGTCGGCCCTCGGCGACTTTAGCAACTCAATCGACATCACACTCCCGGCGGTGACTGCTGGACGCTATTTGCGCTGCGAGTCGGAAGCGGCCGCAATGATTCGCTCGTCGCGAGTATTAGTTCGTTTTACCCAACCGCGCCTCAAGCTCCGCGATTCGCGCGGTCAGGCGCTCGTTTTCCTCGCGCGCGGCGATCGCCATTTCCCGGACGACCTCGAATTCCTCGCGCGGGACGAGATCCATATCGCTGACGAGCCGCTGCAACTGCCCGCGAGCGACCGTTTCGGCTTCGCGGCGCACGCCATCCACCGCGCCCGCCGCCTCAGCCATCATTTTGGCGATTTCATCGAAAATCGGACTTTGCGTCTGCATATCGGCTCCTTCAGACGTCCTTGATACCGCCAGAATCGCGCAAAGGCGACAGCGACGAAAAAGCGCGCTAAAAACCCGGCGTCGAAAAAGCCCTGGACCGAATGACCATTCCCTATCCCAATATCGACCCTGTCGCGCTCCATCTCGGCCCCCTGCCGATCCGCTGGTACTCGCTCGGCTACATATTCGGGATCGGCATCGGCTGGTTTTACGCACGAAAGCTCATCGCGCGCGCGAATCTGTGGCCGGGCGCCGGCGCGCCTGTGAACAAGACGCAACTCGACGATGTAATTTTCTGGGTCGCAATCGGCGTGATGGCGGGCGGGCGTCTCGGCTATGTCCTGTTTTACGAACCGTCCCTGCTGGTCGGCGCCTGGACGCCGCTCGGCGTCTCGATGTCAGACGGTATCGTCAAAACGCTGATCGGCTGGCTGCCGATCCCGCCTTTCCTTATGTTGTGGAAGGGGGGAATGTCGTTTCACGGCGGATTGCTGGGCGTCACGATCGCCGGGCTCTGGTATGCGCGGCGATACAAGGTGAACCCGTTCTCGCTTGGCGATCTGTTCGCCGCCGCCGCGCCGATCGGGATATTCCTCGTCAGGATCGCCAATTTCATCAATGGCGAGCTTTACGGGCGCCCCTGGGACGGTAAATGGGCGATGGTCTTTCCGGCCGACGAGCGCCAGCTTCCGCGCCATCCGAGCCAACTCTATGAGGCCGCGCTGGAGGGGGTCGTCCTGTTCGCCGTCGTGTCGCTCCTCGTGTGGAAATTCAAATTTCTCAAACGGCCGGGCGCGACGATGGGCGTGTTTCTCGGCGGCTATGCGCTTTCAAGGATAATTGTCGAGAACTTCCGCGAACCTGATCAATTTCTTCCCGAATTCCCACTTGGTCTCACCATGGGCATGATGCTGTCGACGCCGATGCTGGCGCTTGGATGCTGGCTCGTCTGGCGGGCGTTTAAAAAGCCGCAAGGCGCAGCGGCTGGGGCTCATGACTGAAGGGGCCGCGGCGCGGGAGATCACCCCGCTTGAAGAACGTCTGATCGCGCTCATCAAATCGCGCGGGCCCATTACAGTCGCCGATTATATGGAGGACGCCCTCCTTCATCCGCATGACGGGTATTACACCTCGCAGGCGCCGATCGGCGCGAAGGGAGATTTCACGACCGCGCCCGAGATCAGCCAGATCTTCGGCGAACTGATCGGTTTATGGCTCGTCCAGTCCTGGACGGATATGGGCTCGCCGGCCGATTTCAATCTCATCGAACTCGGCCCCGGGCGCGGCGTGTTGATGCAGGATATTTTGCGCGCCGCGCGTTTGCGTCCCGCCTTTCTCGACGCCGCTCATGTCTGGCTCGTCGAAACGAGCGGGCGATTACGTCATGAACAGCAGCGCCGCCTGCGCGACGCCGGCATTGCGACCGACTGGGCCGACGGCCTCGCCGATACGCCGCCGGCGCCGTCGCTGATCATCGCAAATGAATTTTTCGATTGCCTGCCGATCCGGCAATTCGTTCGAGGCGAGCGGGGCTGGCGCGAGAGGCTCGTCGGGCTGGATGCGCAAGCGAATGCGCTCGCCTTTTGCGAGTCGCCGACGCCGCCCTTGCCGACGATTGATCTTCCCGAACCGGGCGATGCGGCGGCGGGCGCGATTTTTGAAGTCGGCGAAGCCGGCGAAACAATCGCCGAAGATATATCACGATTGCTGGTCGAACATAGCGGACGCGCGCTCATCATTGATTACGGGCACCTTCACGGCGGCGTCGGCGAAACGCTGCAGGCGGTCCGCCGCCATAAATACTGGCCGGTCCTCGCCTCTCCCGGGCGGGCGGACATAACTGCGCATGTGAATTTCGAACGCCTTCAGCGCGCTGCGTTTTCGGCCGGCGCGGCGGCGCATGGCCCGACCTCCCAGGGTGCGTTTCTGGAGCGGTTGGGGCTCGCGCTGCGCCTCGAACGGCTGAGCGCCGGCAAGACGCCCGAAGAGGCCGCCGATCTGTTCGCCGGCGCGCATCGGATTTCGTCGCCGACCCAGATGGGAGAATTGTTTAAGGTTTTGTGCGTTTCTTCGCCCGGCCTTAACGAACCGGCAGGATTTTCGGCGTGATCGCACCGCATCCGACACCACATCCGACACCGCATCTGACAACGCCGAACCTGACCGGCGCGGGCGCTTCGCACGGATTTTTCTCTCGCGCAGGCGGCGTGTCGCGCGATATTTTTTCTTCGCTGAATGTCGGCCTTGGATCATCGGATGATTTTTCCAACGTAGTCGAAAACCGGCTGCGCTGCCGTGAAACGCTTGGCGCCGATCATCTGCTGACGCTTTATCAAATTCATTCCGCCGACGTCGTGATCGTCAGCGAGCCATGGAGCGGGCAAGGACCGAAAGCGGACGCTATGGCGACGCGCCTTAAAGGCGTCGCGCTCGGCGTTCTAGCGGCCGATTGCATGCCATTTTTATTCATCGACCCTGACGCGGAAATCATCGGCGCCGCACATGCCGGCTGGCGCGGCGCGCTGGCGGGCGTTCTTGAAGAGACAGTGAGGGCGATGGTTTCTCTCGGCGCAAAACCCGAACGAATTTCCTGCGCAGTCGGCCCGTGCATGCGCCAGCCGAATTTCGAGGTTGGTCTCGATGTGCTTGAAGCTTTCCTGAAGCGCCATCCGGACTCGGAAACTTTTTTCGCGCCCGGCGCAAACGCCGACAAGCGCCAGCTCGATCTCGTCGGCTTCGGCCGTTCGCGATTGGCCAGCGCCGGCGTGGAACGGCTGGACGATGTCAGGGTCTGCACCGTCGATTGCGCCGCGGATTATTTCAGCTACCGGGCGAGCCGGCGCGCCGGAGAGCCGGATTACGGCCGGAACCTGTCGGCGATCGCGCTCGGATCGGGCGGCGGGGCTTGATCCGCCGTCAATAAATCGTCACAAACGCGCCGGGTAATCAGGGGCTGACGCATGAAGCTGATTTCGGGCAATTCCAACCGCCGGCTCAGCGAGAATATCGCCTCCCGCCTGTCGACGCGGCTAGCAGACGCCGATATCCGGACCTTCAAGGACAGCGAAGTCTTCGTTGAAATCCATGAAAACGTCCGCGGCGAGGACGTTTTCGTCATTCAGTCGACGTCGCATCCAGCCAACAACAACCTGATGGAGCTGTTGATAACGATCGACGCGCTGACGCGCGCATCGGCGAGCCGGATTACAGCCGTCATCCCCTATTTCGGATACGCCCGGCAGGATCGCAAAGCCGGCCCCAGAACGCCGATCTCAGCCAAGCTCGTCGCCAATCTCATCACCACGGCGGGCGCTGACCGCGTACTCACCGTCGATCTTCACGCCGGCCAGATCCAGGGATTTTTCGACATCCCGACCGATAATCTCTACGCCGTCAAAGTCTTCGAAGAAAAAATTCGCGCCGTTCACAAGGGCGATATCGCCGATGTGACGATCGTCTCGCCGGATGTCGGCGGCGTCGTTCGCGCGCGTTCCCTTTCCAAGCGGCTCGACAATCGCCCGCTCGCCATCGTCGACAAGCGCCGCGAACATGCCGGCGTTTCCGAAGTGATGCATATTATCGGCGACGTTAAAGACCGCCACTGCATCCTGTTCGACGACATTGTCGATTCCGGCGGCACGTTGTGCAACGCCGCCGATGCGATCATGGAAAAAGGCGCGAAAAGCGTTTCGGCCTATGTGACGCACGGCGTCCTGTCCGGCGACGCCTATGCGCGCATCGAGAAAGCCAAATCGCTGACGCGCCTCGTCGTTTCGGATTCGATCATGGCGACGCCTGAAATCGATGCGGCAAAGAAAATCGAAACGGTTGAAATCGGCGGCCTACTCGCCGAAGCGATCCGCCGGATCGCCAATGAGGAATCGGTTTCCAGCCTGTTCGACTAGCTCGCGATCGTCGCAGCCAGCTCCTTGACGAGACGCACGACGACGCGCGCCGTCGCCATATTCGGATCGCGTTCCGGGTTTAACTCAACGACATCCGCGCCGACCAGCGGCCCTTTAATGCGACGGATCATCGTCAGCACGTCGAGCGTTGAAAGACCGCCCGGTTCGGGATGCGAGACGCCCGGCGCAAAGGCCGGATCAAGACCGTCGAGATCGATCGACATGTAAAGCGGCTCGGTAAATATCGCCGCCGGAACATCTCCCGTCTGATCGGCGCGCAAGATCGTCACGCCATGCCTGTCGGCGAAATCGCGCAGATTGGGATCCCAGCACCGGATGCCGACCTGAACGAGCGATTTTATGAGCCCGCCTTCAAGACAGCGCGCGAATGGACAGGCGTGGCTGAAGGGATCGCCTTCATACTCCTCATACAGATCGGGATGCGCGTCGATATGAAGGACGTTGACGGGCCCGTGTTTCGCAGCGACCGCCTTCAGGATCGGATATGTCACCGAATGATCGCCGCCGATTGAAAGCGGCGCTAACCCCCCAGCGAGGCAATCGCCGATCGTCTTTTCAATTAGCGCCCGCGCGCCCTCCCCGTCTTCGGGCAGGTCCGGGATGATGTAATCTTCGATCGCCGCGCGCAGATCGACGAGATCAATCGAGAAAGCGCTCGACGCCTCGCTTCTGAGCAGGCGCTTGACGACGCTCGGCGCCAGGGCCGGTCCGCGCGAATGCGACGAACTAGCGTCCCATTCAAATCCCATAATGCGCGTTCTCATTCGGCCGCCTCCAGCTTCTTGCGCATCAGAACGCAAGCGAAATCGACGCCGCCCATCGGCTGTCTGACATGGGCAATCTGCATGAAACCGCGGCGCGCGTAAAACGCTTCCGCCGTGAGGCTGGATATCACCTCGAACTCGACATAGCCCGCGGCGCGCGCGGCGCTGAAGCAACGCTGGACGATCGCACCGGCGCAACCGCGATTAAGATAAGCCGGATCGGTCGCAAAATGGCGCAGATGCGCGCGACGGTCCATTGCGCCGCCGGCCGGGCAATCCGCGCTCCAGCCGCCGCACGCGACGACGGCGCGGTCCATCTCAACGACAAAATATCTTCCGGAACTCAACAGCACCGGATTGGCGCGCGTCATCGCCGGCAGCGCCTTTTCAAGCGCATCGTCGCGGTACCATCCGCGGTAAAGCTTTTCATAGGACGCGCGCAATATGCGCGAAACGGCGGCGGCGTCAGCTGGCGTCGTCGGCCTGACAACGCCGGAGAAATCGCTATGATCGCCGCCCATCAAATGATGCCGATCGCGTCAGGAAGCGCACGGTCTTCGAGGTCCGTCTCCATTCCGTCAATCACCTCGCCGGCATATGCCGCATCCACGACTTCCGCGATATGAAAAAGCGCATCGCCGCGATTGACGACAGGTATGTTGGTCTTGCCGATAATGACGCCGCCCGCGCCGGCGGCGATTTCGATTTCCGTGACGCCGAACGGATCTGCGACGATTGCGAGAATGTCGCCCTCTTCGACAATATCGCCGAGCGATTTGCGCGCGCGCATTACACCGCCCATCGGCGCGCGCGCCCAGCTTGTCCGATTGGAAAATACGGCGCCGTTTTGCGGCCTGGTTCTTCCGGCGGCGATCATGCCGAGAGACCGCATGACGTTCAAAACGCCCCTGACCCCGATGCGAACGGATTTTTCGTCGAAACGAAGCGCTTCGCCCGCCTCATAAAGAAGCATCAGGCAACCACGCTCTTGCGCCGCCTGACGCAGCGACCCGTCACGCAACTGAGCGTTCAACACGATCGGCGCGCCGAATGCAGACGCAAGCTCGCGAATCTTTTCTTCATCCAGCTTGGCGCGAATCTGGGGCAGATTGGCGCGATGAACAGCGCCGCTGTGAAGATCGACGCCATAGCCGGATCGGCCGACAATCTCCTTCATAAAAAGATGCGCGAGCTGGGCGGCGAGCGAACCCGATTGAGAGCCAGGGAATGAACGATTAAGATCGCGCCGATCCGGCAGGTAGCGCGACAAACCGACAAAACCGAAAGCGTTCACCACCGGAACCAGCAACAAGGTGCCGGCGAGATTGCGAAGCGCGGGTTCGCGTCTCAAACGCCGGACGATTTCAACGCCGATGATTTCGTCGCCATGAACGGCGCCCGATACGAACAGGACCGGGCCTTGCTTGCGGCCGTGAACGACCTCGACCGAGAGGTTCATTCCCGTATGATTGGAAAGCAGGCTGACCGGGATATCTATGCGCCGGCGTTCGCCGGGAGCGATCTCCATTCCGCAGATTTGAAACGGCGCTTGCGCCCTAGCCTTGTCCACGGGTCTTCGTCTTGTTCGGCTTGGCGTTTTTCTCAAGAAACTCGATAATTTCCGAAGCGACATCGACGCCCGTCGCATTCTCGACGCCTTCAAGGCCCGGCGACGAATTGACCTCCATCACGACTGGTCCGTGATTTGATCTCAACATATCGACGCCGCAAACGTTAAGGCCCATCGCCTTGGCCGCCGACAGCGCTGTCGATCGTTCCGCCGGCGTAATCTTGACCGCCGCCGCCGAACCGCCGCGATGCAGGTTTGAGCGGAAATCTCCCTCTTTGCCTTTCCTTTTCATCGACGCGACGACGCGCCCGCCGACAACGAGGCACCTGATATCCTCCCCGCCCGCTTCCTTGATGAATTCCTGAACCAGTATGTTCGTATTGACGCCGCCGAAAGCCTGAATAATCGACTCGGCGGCTTTTTGCGTTTCGCCGAGTACGACGCCGATCCCCTGCGTTCCTTCAAGGAGTTTGATAACGACCGGCGCGCCGCCGACGAGATCGATAACCTCCTCGGCCTGACTGGTCCGGTGCGCGAACACCGTGACTGGCAAACCAACGCCCTTGCGCGCCAGCAACTGCATGCTGCGCAGTTTGTCGCGCGAACGCGAGATCGCCACCGATTCATTGAGCGGATAAACGCCCATGACCTCAAACTGGCGCAGAACCGCAGAACCGTAAAATGTGACAGAAGCGCCGATACGCGGAATTACGGCGTCATAATTGGGAAGATTTCGCCCCTGATACCGCACCGATGGGCGAAGCGAGGTGATATTGATATAACAGCGCAGATGATCGACAACCTCGATCTCATGGCCGCGCGCCTCGGCGGCTTCAACCAGCCTGCGGTGCGAATACAAAGACGCATTCCGGCACATCAGCGCTAAGTGCATTCAATTCTCCAAGCAATTCTACTTGCCGAGCAGGAATGACCTGCCCGGAAGAATGACGACGCCCTTGCGGATCGCATCTCGTCCGATAAGAAGGCGGAAACCCATTTCGTCGCGGTTCGTTAGAGAAATCTCCGTGATCCAGGAGCGATCGCCCATTCTCAAAGCCGTCGAAATAACGATGCGTTCCGCCGCAACGCCATTAGAACTTCGGATGACCCTCTTGTCCACTATCGGCGCGAGGCATTTTACGGCGGGCGATTTCCTGCGCTGCGCCGGATGAAGGACGAATTGCGCAAAGGCTGTTCCATCGCGTTCGACGGTTTGGATATTATAGGCGTGCAGCGCGCTCGTTTTTGCGCCCGTATCGATTTTCGCCTTGATTCGTTCAACATTGAGATCAGGCAAGGCGACCCATTCGCGCCAGCCGATTTCCATCAGCGGCGTTCTCGCCTTGCCGGCGCGCTGGAATTCTCCTGCGGCCCTAGATGTGGAGCGCATGGCCGAGCGTTCTCAGCATCGCTTCCTGCAGCGCCTCGCCCTGTGTCGGGTGCGCGTGGATGGTCCCGGCGACGTCTTCAAGCCGCGCGCCCATTTCCAGCGCCAGGCCGAATGCCGCAGAAAGTTCCGAAACGCCGCGCCCGACCGCCTGCAAACCGAGCAGCAAATGGTCTTCCTCGCGCGCTACGACGCGGACAAACCCCTCCTCGGCCTCCATCGTCATTGCGCGGCCGTTCGCCATGAACGGAAAATTCGCGGTCTTGATCCTGTACCCAGCCGATTTCGCTTCGTCCGGCGACAATCCGCAAGAGACGATTTCGGGATCGGTGAAACAGATCGCGGGAACCGCGATCTTGTCCCAGCGCCGATTATGGCCGGCGATGATCTCGGCGACCATTTCGCCCTGCGCCATCGCGCGATGAGCCAGCATCGGCTCGCCGGTAACGTCGCCGATCGCATAAACGCCGTTCATCGATGTGCGGCAGCGATCGTCGATCCTGATGTGGCGCCCGTCCATATCAATTGCGATATTTTCCCGCCCCCAGCCTTCCGTCAACGGTTTGCGCCCGACAGTGATCAGGACTTTGTCCGCCGGTATATTTTCGGCTTTTCCGTTCTGTTCAATCTCAAGCGCCTTGCCGTTTTTCGAAAGACCCTTCGCTTTGGCGCCGAGAATGACGCTGACGCCGAGGTCTTTAAGGCGCTTGGCGACCGGCTTCGTCATTTCCGCATCATAGGTCGGCAGGATGCGATCCATCGCTTCTACGACCGTTACTTTCGAACCGAATTTCGCAAACGCGATGCCGAGTTCAAGCCCGATATACCCAGCGCCGACAATCGCGAAATTTTTCGGCGGCTCGTCGAGCGCCAGCGCGCCGGTCGACGAAATTACGTTGCCGCCGAATTTCAAAAACGGCAGTTCGACAGGTATCGAACCCGTCGCGATAATCACATGTTCGGCGTGAACGCGCTGAACGCCGTCGGCCATTTTTACATCGACCGTTTTGCCGTCGGCGAACGTCGCCCAGCCTTTGAGCGTCCTGACCTTGTTCTTTTTCAGAAGGCCGCCGACGCCGGTCGTCAGACGTTTTACGATACCGTCTTTCCAGGCGACGGTTTTGGTCAGGTCAAGCTTCGGCTTGCCGGCGGAAATGCCGAGAGCGGAGGAATTGGCGAAATGCGTCGCCTTCTCGAATTCGTCCGCGGCGTGAATAATCGCTTTTGAAGGAATGCAGCCGACATTGAGGCATGTGCCGCCGAGCGCTTCAGCATCGACGACAATCGTATCGAGCCCCAATTGCCCGGCGCGAATGCCGGCGACATAACCGCCCGGACCGCCGCCGATGACAAGGACTTTGCAGGTGAGTTCGGCCACGGATCAATCCTCTATGAATATCATCGCCGGGTTTTCGAGCAGCGTCTTGATGCGCTGAACGAAAACGGCGGCGTTCCAGCCGTCGATTATGCGGTGGTCGAAGGCGCAGGACAGGTTCATCATGCGTCGCGGCGTGAATGACGCACCGTCCCAATGCGGGCGGACCTGCATCTTGTTGACGCCGACAATCGCGACTTCCGGATGATTGATGACCGGCGTCGTCACGATGCCGCCGAGCGCACCCAGTGAGGTGATTGTGATCGTCGAGCCGGAAAGCTCCTCGCGCGTCGCCGAACCTTTTTTCGCGGCCTCGGCGAGACGGGCGACTTCGCTCGCGCAATCCCAGAGCCCGCGCGCCTCGACATGGCGCACGACCGGCACGACAAGGCCGCCGTCTGTCTGCGCGGCGACGCCGATATGAACGCCGCCGAATTGCTTCACGACGCCGGCCTCATCGTCGAAATGGGAATTCACCTGCGGCTGGTCGGCGATTGCTTTCGCCATCGCGCGCATCAGGAACGGCAGGACGGTAAGCTTGACCTGATCGGGCGCTTTTTCCTTGTTGAGTTTTGCGCGCAACTCCTCCAGCGCAGTCATGTCGACCTCATCGACATAAACGATATCGGGGATTCGGCTGCGCGAGACCGTCATTTTTTCAGCGATCTTTCGGCGCAGGCCGATTACCGGAATTTCCTTGACGCTCGTATCGGCCGCGCGGCTTCGTCCGACAGGCGCTGCGGCGCCATGCTCGAAATATCCGTCAAGATCTTCGTGCGTGATACGGCCCGCGGGACCGGTTCCCGGCACCCGGCGCAGATCGACGCCGGCGTCCGCTGCGCGCTTCCTGACTGCGGGCGAGGCGAGCGGCTTTTCGCCCTCCTTGCGCGGCGCCTTGTTCGCCGCGCTCGCCGGCGCCGGCGATTTCGGCGCGGACTTCGGCGCTGACTGCGGCGCTTCGACTTTCGTCGCAGGTTTCGGCTCGGGCCTCGGCGCCGCTTTCGTTTCCGCTTTTTTCGGCTCGGCTTTCACCGGCGCGGCTTCACCATCCTTCGCGTTGCCGGCGCCATCGACATCAAGCCTGACGATCGGTGAGCCGACCGCGACGATCTCTCCCGTTTCGGCGCCGAGCCATGTCACCTTGCCGATCACCGGCGATGGAATTTCCACCGTCGCTTTGTCAGTCATGACGGCGGCGAGGATCTGGTCCTCCATCACATTGTCGCCGGGCTTGACCATCCATTCGACGAGTTCCGCCTCCGCAACGCCCTCGCCGACATCGGGAAGCTTAATGACATGAACGCCCATCAGGTATGCTCCATGACTTTTTTGAGCGCTGCGCCGACGCGCTTCGGCCCCGGAAAATACTCCCATTCATGCGCGTGCGGATAGGGCGTGTCCCATCCCGTCACGCGAATGACCGGCGCCTCCAGATGATGGAAGCACCCTTCCATGACAACCGCCATCAGTTCGGCGGAAAATCCGCATGTCTTTGTCGCCTCGACGACGATAACGCAGCGTCCAGTTTTGCGAACCGACGCTTCGATTGCTTCAAGATCGAGCGGCAGGATTGTCCGCAGATCGATAATTTCGGCGTCGACGCCGGTTTCCTCCGCAGCCGCCAGTGCGACATGCACCATCGTGCCGTATGCGAGAACCGTGACGTCGCTGCCCTCGCGACGGGTCGCCGCCTTGCCGAGCGGCACCGTAAAATATCCTTCCGGCACTTCGCCGAGTTCGTGATTTTTCCAAGGCGTCACAGGCCGGTCATGGTGGCCGTCGAACGGGCCGTTATAAAGACGCTTGGGTTCGAGGAACATTACCGGATCGTCGTCTTCTATCGACGCGATCAGCAAGCCTTTTGCGTCATAAGGATTGGACGGAATGACCGTTTTCAAACCGCTTACATGAGCGAAAAGCGTCTCCGGGCTCTGGCTGTGGGTCTGACCGCCGAAAATGCCGCCGCCGGTCGGCATACGCACGGTCATCGGAACGGTGAATTCGCCCGCCGAACGATAGCGGATACGCGAGGCTTCCGAAGCGAGCTGGTCGTAACCGGGATAGACATAATCAGCGAACTGAATTTCGACGCATGGCCGCAATCCGTACACAGCCATGCCGACCGCAGCGCCGATAATGCCGGATTCGGAGATCGGCGCATCAAAACAGCGCTGGCTCCCGAATTTTTTTTGTAAACCCTGCGTGCAGCGAAAGACGCCGCCGAAATATCCGACATCTTCACCGAAGACGACGACATTCGGATCCTTTTCCATGGCGACGTCCATGGCGCTGCGGATCGATTCGATCATTGTCATGCGAGCCATGATCAAAGCCCCGCTTCCTGGCGCTGTCGAATGAGATGTATCGGTGGCTCCTTGTAAACATCGTCAAACATGGACCCGGCCGGCGCGTGCGGACCGTTGTGAAGCGTGCCGTGCTTTTCCGCCGCTTTCTGCGCCTGAAGAATTTCGCTTTCGATTTGTGCTTTCGCCTGCGTGTGCCGTTCTTCCGACCACTCACCCTTCAAGATGAGATGCGCCTTTAAGCGCTCGATTGGATCGCCGAGCGGCCAGGTCGAGCTTTCATCCTTTGGGCGATACCCGGTCGGATCGTCCGATGTCGAATGCGCGCCGGCGCGGTAGGTGACGAATTCAATCAGCGTCGGCCCCAGATTCAACCGCGCACGCTCGCACGCCCATTTGGCGACCGCGTAAACGGCGAGATAATCGTTTCCGTCAACACGCAGGGACGGGATGCCGAAACCGAGCCCGCGCGAGGCGAAAGTCGCCGCATTGCCGCGCGCGATACCCTGAAACGTCGAAATCGCCCATTGATTGTTGACGACGTTCAAGATGACCGGCGGCTTATAGGTCGAGGCGAATACGAGCGCCGAATGGAAATCGTTTTCCGCCGTCGACCCTTCGCCTATCCAGCCGGCGGCGATTTTCGTATCGCCCTTGATCGCCGATCCCATCGCCCAACCGACGGCCTGGATGAATTGCGTCGCGAGATTGCCGGAAATCGTGAAATAACCGAATTCCTGTGATGCATACATAACGGGAAGCTGGCGGCCCTTCATCGGATCCAGCTCGTTCGAGTAGATCTGATTCATCATCGTTTCGATCGAATAGCCGCCGGCGATCATCAACCCTTGCTGGCGATAGGTCGGGAAATTCATGTCGCCCGGTTTCATCGCCATGCGAAACGCGCAGGCGACGGCTTCCTCGCCAAGCGCCTGCATGTAAAAGGATGTCTTGCCTTGACGCTGCGCCATCTGCATTCGCGCGTCGAACGCGCGCAACGTCATCATGTGACGCAAGCCTTCAAGCAGCGCGTCGTCGTCAAGCTCGCCCGCCCACGGGCCGACCGCCTCGCCTTTTTTGTTCAGAACGCGGATGACGGAATAAGCGAGGTCGTGAATGTCCATCGGATCGACATCGACCGGCGGCTTTCGCGCCTCACCCGCTTTCGGAATCAGCATCTCGCTGAAATCGGGATGATCGCCGGGGCGACATTCAGGTTCGGGCACATACAGGCTGAGCGAGCCTGGCTCGCTCTTCTTCTTGCTCATACTTCGCTCCCGATGCGGGCCCGACCGGCCCGGCGACTGTCTTCTTTTTTCGAATAGCGTCTAGGCTATTAGATGCGCATTAGGCAACGGCGCAAAAAAACCAGTTTAAACATCACCTTAGCAAGCCGCACGCAGCATTGGACGAAGCGGCGAACCGCCGGCGTCCACGCCCGCCGTTGCGATGGAATATCGCGCAAACGGGCGTTTTGATAGCGCGTAATCGCGACTAGCGCTATTTCGCCCGATAAACGGTTTTTGACGCCGAATCGCTGATGAAGCCGCTGCGCCGGTCGCATTCCACCAACGCCGCATCACGTGCGCCGGGATCGCCGATACCGCCGCCGCCAGGCGTTTCCACCACGAGTCTTCGTCCGGCGGGCACAAGCTCGCGTCCCATGCCGCGCAAGGGCGTACCGTCATCAAGGCGCGCCGCGCCCTTCGCGCCGTCGCCGCCGCCGTCGCGACCGCGCGCGGGATGTTTGATACGGTCGAACATTTTTGAAACGGCGAACGCTTCGCCGCGCGCATGTGCGAATTCGAGCGTTTGTCCGAGCCCGCCGCGCAAACGCCCCGCGCCGCCGGAATCGGCGGCATACTCCTTTCGCCAGATGATGATCGGCGCCGCGGCTTCATTTATCTCCACCGGCGTGTTGCGTACGCCTGAAGGAAATGCAGTGCAGGACAGCCCGTCCTTGCCCGGACGCGCACCGGCGCCGCCGGTGTAAAACGGGTTGACGATGAACTCCTCGCCGCCACCTATCCCGCGTCCGCCGAGCAGGACCGGAAGGTAAAGGCAGGACGCGCCCTCCGCAGGCGTTCTGTCCGGGATCGCTTTCGACAACGCGCCGAGGACGACATCCGGCAGCATCTGCCCGACCGTATGGCGCGCAGAAACGGCGCACGGGCGCGGCGCATTCAGGATCGATCCCTCCGGCGCGCTTACGCGCACGACGCCGAGAGAGCCCGCATTGTTCGGCGCCGTATTTCCGATAACGCAGCGAACGCCGAAGGAGGCGTAGGCTTGCGTATAGGTGAGCGGAACATTGACGCCGTGCGCGCACACCGGCGAGGTTCCTGTGAAATCGACATCGACGCCGGTTTCGCTGACGCGCACTTTAACGACGAGATCGACGGGATCGTCATAACCGTCAATCCGCATCGAATAATCATATTCGCCGAAGGGAACGCGCCGCACCTCGTCAAGCATCGCGTCGCGGGAATTATCGACTATCATCGCGCCGGCCTGTTCAAGATCGTCAAGACCGAATTCGACCAGCGTATCGAGAAGGCGGGCCGCGCCGGCGTCATTACACGCCGCCAGCGAATAAAGATCGCCTTCCGCCGCATGCGGATCGCGAACATTGGCGCGAACCATCTCGAAAAGGGTCTCATTCGCTTCGCCCTTGCGGAACAAATGCGAGATCGGAACCAGAAGCCCCTCTTCGAAAACCTGACGCGCATCCGGACCGAACCCAAGCCCGCCGACATCGGCGATATGCGAGGTGGCCGCAAAAAGCGCCACGATCCGTCCTTTATGGAAAACCGGCGTTACGACGGTGAAGTCGTTGAGATGTCCCGTCCCCTCCCACGGATCGTTCGTCACCAGGACATCGCCTTCCGACAGCGTTTCGGCCGGAAATTTCCTGAGAAAGCAACCGACGCTCGCGGCCATGGCGTTCACATGTCCGGGCGTTCCCGTCACCGCTTGCGCCAGCATTCGTCCTTTCGTGTCGAAAACGCCTGCGGAAAGATCCCCCGCTTCGCGAACGGTCGCGGAAAACGCGGTGCGCATCAGCGTTTGCGCCTGTTCTTCGACGATCGCGATCAGGCGCGACCAAAGGAGTTGCAGGCGAATTTGGTCCGCAGCGCTCATGCCGCCCCCTTTCGCGTCAAAATAATGTTTCGCGCATTGTCTATGGCGGCGTTGAAACGCGCCGACACGACCGTCGTCGTTTGCGCCTCCACGATCAGGGCTGGTCCCTCGATCGCATCTCCGGCCGAGAGCGCTGCGCGGTCAAAGACATCATAGCTAATACGCTTTTGCGAACCCGCGTCGAAAACGTCGCGGCAAGTGGATGTTTTCACCGGGCGAATATCGCGCAGGGGCGCGATTTCATCGCCTGCGGGCGTCGCGGCGCAAATGCGCAGGGACCAACTTAAAATCTCAATCGCCATGCCTGGAATATTGCGGCCGTATAATCTGGCGTAAGCGCGCTCGAACGATTTGCGCAATTCATCCGCATCGATATCGTCCGCTATCGGCGCGGCGATTTCATAACCCTGCCCCACATAGCGCATGAACGCATGTTTCGTTTCAGCGAGCGTCGCAGTCTTATCGGCCGCCAGAACGACATCCTGCGCTTCGGCGCGCAATTCTTTCATGAGATTGTCGATGCGCCCACGATCGAATGCGTCGAGGCGCATCGGCAGGCTGCGGATGATTTCATAGGAAGCCGGCGCCAGCAAAAACCCGATAGCCGATCCGACGCCCGCGCCTTCGGGAACGATTACGCGGTCAAGGCCGAGCTTTTCCGCCAGCCTCGCCGCATGAAGCGGCGCCGCGCCCCCGAACGCGATCATCGTCCGCCGCGAGATATCGCTTCCTTGTTCGACCGCGTGCGCACGCGCGGCCGCCGCCATGTTCTCATCGACCATTTCGCTGACGCCGAACGCCGCGCCGTCCGCGTCAAGCCCGAGCGGCGCGCCGACTTCGCGTTCCATCGCATTTATAGACTCGCCGACATTTAGCGAAATCGAACCGCCCGCGAACGCTTCCGGAACAATGCGCCCCGCAACGACATTCGCATCCGTAACGGTCGGCGACACGCCGCCGCGCCCGTAGCATGCGGGGCCCGGATCGGCGCCGGCGCTCGCCGGGCCCACCTCGATCCGCTTCAGCGCGTCGACTTGCGCGATAGACCCGCCGCCCGCTCCGATCTCGACGAGTTCGATGACCGGAATGCGGATCGGCATTCCCGAACCTTTTTTGAAACGATAGGATCTGTCGACTTCGAATACGCGCGCGCCCGAAGGTTCGTAGTCATTTATGAGGCACATTTTCGCGGTCGTGCCGCCCATATCGAACGAAAGTAGTTCCGCAGCGCCGAGTTTTTTCGCAATCGCCGCGGCGAGGACGGCGCCGCCCGCCGGACCGGATTCGACCAGGCGGACCGGAAATCTCGCTGCCGTTTCGACCGTGCAAAGCCCGCCGCCGGAGGTGACAAGAAGAAACGGGCAGTCAAATCCGCGATCGCGAAACGAGGTTTCAAGCGCACGCAGATATCTCTCCATAAGCGGGCGCACATAGGCGTTTGCGACCGTCGTTGTTTGCCGCTCATATTCGCGAATTTCCGGCGCGACGTCGGCGCTGAGCGAAATCGATATGCCGGGCAACGCCTTTGCGATGATCGCGCCCGCGCGCCGCTCGTGATCGGCGTTCGCATAGGAATGTAAAAAGCCGACCGCCAGGCTTTCGACGTTTTCACGCTCCAGAACGGGAACAATTGCGCGAACGCTATCTTCATCAAGCGCGATCAGCGTTTCGCCGCGCGCGGAAAGCCGTTCGCGCACCGGCAGTCTCAACCACCGCGGCACAAGCGGCGCCGGCCGGTCGATCATTACGTCATATTGTTCGAACCGGTTCTCATACGCCATTTCAAGCGAATCGCGGTGGCCATGCGTCGTCAGCAGCGCCGTCGTCGCCCCGCGCTTTTCAATCAGCGCGTTCGTCGCAAGCGTCGTTCCGTGGATGATGACGCCGATATCGCCGGGCGTCGCCGCACCCCGCGCGAGCGCTTCGAAAACGCCGCTGATGACGCCGTCTTCGGGCGCCCTGGGCGTTGTCAGCGTCTTTGCGGTGACGAGTGTCCCGTCCGCTTTTTGGAGCGCAATATCCGTAAAGGTTCCGCCGATATCGACGGCGAGCCTTGCGGTCCGTTCGTTACTCATCGACCGGCACGGTATAATTCAGCGCGGCGCGACCGCCGTCTGCGAAAATCGTCTGCCCGGTAATATAGCTCGACAAATCGCTGGCGAGGAATAGCGCGATGGATGCAATCTCGGACGGCTCGCCGACCCGGCCGAGCGGCGTGCGCGACAGGATGCGTTTGCGCCCGGCGTCATCCGCCATCACGCCGCGCAGCAGATCCGTCATGATCGAACCCGGACCGATGGCGTTGACGCGAATGCCGTGCGCGGCGAGCCCAAGCGCGGCCGCCTTCGTCAACTGCCCCACGCCCCCTTTCGACGACACATAGGCGAGCTGGTTTGGAATGGCGAGTTCGGCGTTAAGCGACGACATATTGACGATCGTTCCGCGAATCTTCCGTTCGATCATCGATTTGGCCGCCAGTTGCGTCAGCACGAAATAGGATCGCAGATTAATGTCGATCACCCTGTCCCAGTCATCCGGACTAAGGTCCAGGATCGTGCCCGGCGCGGCGACGCCTGCATTGTTCACCAGAACGTCAATGCGCCCGAATTCGTCGAGCGCGCGCAGGATCAGCCCTTCGCAATCGGCGTCGCTCGCGACGTTGCAGGCGTGCGGAACGCATTTCGCCTTTGTATCGATCGTAATTAGGTCCGCGATGTCGCGGTTCCCCGCATCATTGATATCGGCGAGAATTATATCCGCGCCGGCTTCGGCGAAGGCGCGCGCGCACGCCGCGCCGATTCCCGCCGCAGCGCCCGTGACGATAACGGTTTTTCCGGAGAAATTGAGACTTTGAGACGGATGATTCGACATGCGAAGGGTTCTACTCGGTCCCGCGTCGAGTTCAAACCGTCTCTTTTGAACGCAATATCGTTCAGGCCGCCGCCTTCGACGCCTCGGCGCGGCGCAGCACGCCCGCAAGCGATGAGAGGGTGACTGGCTTGACAAGCCAGTCGTCGATGCCGGACGCGGCGAGTTGCGGATCGTCCCGCAGCCTGTCATCGCCGGTGGCGACGACCATGATCGCGGAGGCGGACGGGCCCGCGCCGTCGCGAATGTTGCGCGCAGCTTCAAGCCCGCTCATCCCCGGCATTTCCTTATCGAGGAAGATAACGTCAAACGGGCGCGCCGACGCCGCATCGACGCAAGGCCGCCCGTCATCGACAAATTCGGCGTCGACCCCGATCGTCTTCAGCAGTTCGCGCATGACCAGCCGGTTCACCTCATTGTCATCGGCGACCAGAACGCGCATGGCGGAAAAATCGCCGGCGAACTCATCCGCCGGCGCACATTGGCCGCGTTCGTCTTCCGCGGCGCGCGCAATCAGCGTGAACAGGAACACCGACCCGTTCGGGCCGGTGCGTTCAACGCCGACGCAACCGCCCATGAGCGAGGCCAGTTCGCGGCAAATCGGAAGGCCGAGCCCGGTTCCCCCGAAACGCCGCGTCGTATCCATCCGCCCCTGATCGAACCGATTGAAGATCTTCTCGATCATCGACGCCTCAACGCCCGCGCCCGTATCGCTAACGCGAAACTCAAGCCGAAAGGTCCGGTCGGCCAATTGCGCAGCTTCGAGACTGACGTCGATCCGCCCGCTTTCGGTGAATTTCACCGCATTCGATACTAGGTTCTGCAAGATCTGCGAAACACGCAAATCGTCGATCAGCAAGCGCTCAGGCGCCGCCTTGCTTATCGAACACGCGATCTCCAGCCCCTTGGCGCGCGCGCTCTCACGCCAGCTTTCGACAACGCCCTCCAGCATGAGCCGGACTGAAGTCGGCTGTGGATCGATCGACAATTTTCCGGCGTCAATCTTCGAAAGATCAAGGACGTCGTTCAAAATCCTGACCAGGGAATCGCCGGACCTGCGAATGGTGTCGGCGAGGCGCTTTTCCGGTTCCGCGAGGTCGCGTCCGCCGAGCGCTTCGGCGAGACCGACGACGCCGTTCAGCGGCGTACGGACTTCATGGCTGATCTTGGCGAAGAATTCCGCCGTCGCCGCTTCTGCCTTCCTCGCCCGTTCGGCCGCTTCGCGCAATTCTGCGACGAGGAGGTAAATCCGTTCGCTCACAAACACCGAAACCAGCATTGAAAGCGTCATCGCGAACGAACCCTGGATCAACCGGTTCGTTTCCCGCCGGTAATCGCCGTCAATCATCTGCGGCGGATTCGTTATCGACACAGAATAAAGGAAGGCCAGCAGCGCGGCGCCGACCAGGAAAAATGCGATCGCCGCGCGGCGTCCGGCCATAAAGGCGCACATTGTCGGCGCAATCGTCAGAACAGGGATCATTGCGGAATTGATGCCTGTATGATCGGGCAGCGCGGACGCCAGCGTTCCGCCGATCATCAGCACCGCAAAAAACGCCGCGTAAAACGCTGTATTCTTGTAGTAGCGAACAAGATTGACCAGGGCGAAAACGACGAGGCAGGCGATCAGGGAAATCGCATGATCATAGGTCCAGCGCCCATAGGTATGACGCATCACGATCATGGAGACCGACTGCGACACGATCATCATGATACCGATGGCGTAGACTGCTCGAATACGCATCAGCGATTCGGCCGGCTTCTGCGCGTCGATGCGCAAATACCTTTCAAACGAGCCGACCGCCGCCGTAAGCAATTCTGTCTCCCTCGCCACGCGCCTGACGAAGTAGTTAACGCCGCCTTTGTAAATATCCGGTCAACGTCATCGCGACCGCTCCGCAATCGCGGTATTTTTGAATGCAGAATCAATAAGTTCGGGTGAATGGAGCGGGTAGCGGGAATCGAACCCGCGTCTTTAGCTTGGAAGGCTACGGCTCTACCATTGAGCTATACCCGCTCGGCGGCCTCTAGATAGCCGATCGCCGGGCGTTCGCAAGACCCGGGGACGAATTTGCGAAACCGCAAAGGCGGCGCATTCCGGCGCAGCGGCCCTTTCGACGTCCGGCCGTTCCGTTCGGGGCGGGCTATAGTTCGCCGCGCCGCGGGCGGCCGACTTTCGGTACGGATATGTTGAAGACGATTGCCGCGGCGCGAATCAAAAAACCGGCGAGCGCGGCGATCGGCGCGGCGTATGCGGCGCCCATTCCAAGTGCGACAAGCCCGATATAAGCGCCGGCGCCGGCCAGCGCCGCGGTTACGTAAACGTCCTGCTTCATGAACAGCGACGGCTCGCCGAGCAGGACGTCGCGGATCAGGCCGCCGAAAGTCGCCGAGACGGCGCCCATGAAAATCGCAATCAGCGCCGGCGCGTGGGAGGCGAGTGCGGCTTGCGTACCCAAAATCGAAAACACGGCGAGACCGAGCGCATCCGCCCAG
The DNA here is from genome assembly GCA_020446945.1 of Parvularculaceae bacterium. GTDB lineage: Bacteria > Pseudomonadota > Alphaproteobacteria > Caulobacterales > Parvularculaceae > Amphiplicatus. The sequence goes on along the minus strand of JAGRDS010000019.1, from coordinate 6,146 downwards.
ATAAGCGCTTTCAGTCTTGAAGCGAAAACAGGCTGCGCGACCATCGCGGCGATCGCGCCGGCGATGCAAACCGTCACCGCGCCCGCATCGCGTATCCACCAGACCGGGAACTCGCCGAGCAGGACATCGCGAATGGTCCCGCCCCCGACGCCCGTAACGAATGCGATCATCATGACGCTCAAAATGTCGAGATCGTTTCTGAGCGCGGTGAGCGCCCCTGAAACGGCGAAGACGAAAAGTCCCAATATGTTGAGCGCGGCGAAAACCGCTTGCGTGTCCATCGACGCAATTCTAGCTGATTCACCGGCCGTAAAGCCGCTTTGGCCGCTTCAGTCTTCGCGAATTTGCGCCGGCTCGATCGACAGTCCCGCTTCGCGGGCCGCAGCGAGACGCGCACCCTCCTCTGCGACGAAATCGAACAGCGATCGGGGGTCTTTTGCGCGCATTTCAAGCGCCGCAAGCTCCATCCCTTCGGCGACGACGATTTCGCGGCGCCCCGAATTGATTCCGTCCAGGATGATCCCGGCCGCCTTTTCCGGCGCCATTCCATTGTCGATATTGCGGTCCGAACGCCCGCGCGCCGACCCGTCGCCCGTCATCGCATTCGCCGCAACCGAAGTTCGAACCGAACCGGGCGTAATGACGCAAACCGAAACGCCGTAGGGTTTTTCGATTTCGGCGCGCAGCGCGTCGAAATAGCCGATACAGGCATGTTTCGCCGCGCAATACGCCGTGCGCAGCGGCGCGCCCACCTTTCCAGCGATCGAGCTGACAATCGAAATATGACCGGAACGTCGCGCGACCATGGAGGGCAGGACGAGCTGCGTCAGGCGAAGCGGCGCGAAAAAGTCGATTTCCATAATGCGGCGATAAACATCGAATGACGTATCAAGCGCCAGGCTTCGCTGGCTGACGCCGGCGTTATTGAACAGGAAATCGACTCCGCCGCGCCAATTCAACGCCTGATCGACCGCGCCGGGAAGCGCCGCAAAATCGGTCGCGTCAAAGGGAAGGATCAGCGTTTCGCCGCCGGCCTCGCCGGCGACCCGTTCAAGTTCGCTTCTGCGCCGCGCCGACAAAACAACGCTGGCGCCGCGCGTGATAAATTCTTTGGAGACCGCCTCGCCGATACCGCTCGATGCGCCGGTCACCCATACGGTTTTCCCGGAAATCTCCATCAGATGGACCGCGCAATCAGCAGCTTCATGATTTCATTCGTTCCGCCGTAAATGCGCTGAACGCGCGCATCGGCGTACATGCGGCTGATCGGGTACTCATCCATGTAGCCGTAACCTCCATGAAGTTGGAGGCACTCATCGACGACTTCGTTTTCCAGCTCCGTCAGCAGCATCTTCGCCATCGAAGCCGTCGCCGCGTCAAGCTTTCCGTCGATCAGAAGTCCCGTGCAATAGTCTACGAACACGCGCGCCATCGTCGCTTTCGCCTTGCACTCTGCGAGCTTGAATTGCGTGTTCTGGAAATTGAAAATCGGCCGTCCGAAAGCGTGGCGTTCTTTCGTGTAATTGATTGTCAGCTCCAGGGCGCGTTCGATGACCGCGATAGCGATAACCGCAATCTGCAATCGCTCCTGCGGCAATTGCTGCATAAGCTGAACGAAGCCCATTCCCTCGCCGCCGCCCAGAAGATTTTCACTCGGAACTTTTACGTCGTCGAAAAAAAGCTCCGAAGTATCCTGCGCCTTGTTGCCGAGTTTTTTCAGATTTCGTCCGCGGCGAAATCCATCGACTTCATCCGTTTCCACAACCATAAGCGAAACGCCTTTTGCGCCCTCGCCCGGATCGGTTTTCGCAACGACAATTATCAGATTGGCGCTCTGGCCGTTCGTGATGAACGTCTTCGATCCATTTATGACATATTGTTCGCCCTTGCGGATCGCAGTCGTTTTGACGGCTTGCAGGTCCGATCCCGTTCCGGGCTCCGTCATCGCAATGGCGCCGATCAATTCGCCCTTCGCCATTCTCGGCAGCCAGCGGCGCTTCTGCTCCTCGGAGCCGTAATGGAGGATATACGGCGCGACGATGCAATTATGCAGGCCGGCCCCAAACCCCTCAACGCCCGCCCTGACCTGCTGTTCGCAAAAAATCTGCTCATGCGCGAAAGTGCCGCCGGCCCCGCCATATTCCTCCGGCATCGACATGCACAAAAGGCCGGCCTCGCCGGCCTTCTCCCACGCCCAGCGATCAACCACGCCCTGCTCGCGCCAGGTTTCGACATGCGGATAAAGCTCGCGGCGGAAGAATTTGTAGACTTCATCCTCAAAGAGAGCGAGGTCGTCGGTTTTCCAGGCGGGAGTCGCCGTTTGCAGCGCTGACATATAGCCTCCGGAGTCCAAGCGGAAACTATTGTGCGATGCGCAAAACCTCATCGCAATCGCATTGCGCAGCAACGCAGATATTGCCCGCAGCAGCGCAAATAAGGGCCCGCAGCGCGCATAAGATACGCGCAGCGGCAAAAACGCTGCGCGCGGCGCACGCGGACGTCGTCGCCTAAGCGGACGGCCCGAAAGCGGTCGACTTCGCGCCTAAAATCCTGTGATCAGCACCGGAACATAGGTCGATGCAAGAACGACCATGAAAATAGCGCCGGTTAGAAAAAGGAGGCCTTTGGCCGCTTCGCCCGCACCAAGCTGGCGAAGCAAACCGATAACCGCGATCAGCAGGAGCCCCAAACTCACCAAGCCGACCGTCGCAGCGATCGATAGCATCGTTTTACGCGCCCTTCGTAAACGAACGTCTGACTGACACCCCGCCGAACCACCCATCCCGACAGAGGGTTATATAATTACAATTCGAATCGATAAGAGTCGAGGCGAATATGACCAACTAGAAATATTTTTTCGCGGCGACGGACAGGCCCCGGAATTCCGCCCTACGTCGCGGTTTTCAAACGCATTATCAGCGAGGACGTATCGTATCGTCCGCCGCCGCGGGCCTGAATGTCGGCGTAAAACTGATCGACGACCGCCGTCACCGGCAATTGTGCGCCGCAAGATCGCGCCTCATCGATAGCAATCCGCAGATCCTTGCGCATCCAGTCGACAGCGAAGCCGAAGTCGAATTCGTCCGCCGCCATCGTCTTCATTCGGTTATTCATCTGCCAGGACTGCGCCGCGCCGCCTGAAATCGCCTCATATACCCGTTCAAGATCGAGCCCCGCCGCCTTTGCGAAATGAACGCCCTCGCTCAGCGCCTCGACCAGGCCGGCGATGCAGATCTGGTTGACGGCCTTGCACAGCTGGCCGTGCCCCGACGGCCCGACATGCACGATCCTGGAAGCATAGGCGTCCATCGCCGCGCGCGCGCGTTCGACATGCCCGCTTTCGCCCCCGCACATGACCGAAAGCCTGCCGTTCTCGGCGCCCGCCTGCCCGCCGGAAACCGGCGCATCGACGAACCCCGCGCCGGTAGCGGCGAAGCGCTCGGCGAAACGGCGGGCGAGCGCGGGGCTGGCCGTCGTATGATCGACGACGACCGCGCCGGCGCCGATCGACGGCAGGGCGCTCTCCAGGACGTCCTCAACGTCAGGGTCATCGCCGAGACAGGTGAATACGAGGTCCGCGCCATCAACCGCCTCGGCCGGCGATGCGGCGCGCGCGCCCTTGTGCTGCGCGACCCACGCCGCCGCCTTGCGCGCTGTCCGGTTGAAGACGACGACATCGAACCCTTTGGCTGACAGATGGCCGGCCATCGGGTATCCCATAACGCCAAGCCCGAGAAAAGCCGTCTTCATCGCCGCCTCCGAATTAGTCCGTACACGGCCCGTCCGCGTAGCTGCTCGCGTAATAAAGAAGCGGCGCGCCATCGACGCAATCAAACTCGATGACGCGCCCGACCAATATGACGTGATCGCCCGATTGATGGCGATCGACGATCTCGCAGTCAAAACCGGCCAGCCGGTCGCGCAATATCGGCGCCCCGCTTTTCCAGACGGTGAACTCCTCCGGCTCAAGCATGGGCGGCTCATGGCGCGCGAAACGCTCTGACGTTTCTCTTTGATCCGATTTCAGGACGCTGATCGAATAGGCGCGCGCTGCGTCGAAATCGGCAAAGGCCGACGCCTTTTTTTCAATGCACCACAGGACGAGAGGCGGCGCCAATGAAACCGAGGTGAACGAGTTGACCGTTATCGCCGTAAAGCCGCCGCGCCCGTTTTCGCAAGCGGCGACGCAAACGCCGGTGGCGAAGCGCCCGAATGCGTCTTTCAGCGGACGGAAAGGGTCGGTCACAAGCGCCGCGGCCTCATTTCAATGGGCTGGCGGCTCGGCGGCGCGCCCGGTAACGCCCGGTTGATACAACATCACTTTGATGGTCGGCTTGTGCGGTTAGCACCAATCACGTCAAATAAAAAGCGGAGCGTGGGAAAAAGGACAGAGGAATGGGGGCGACCGAAAGCGCCATCGCATTTTTGACGGCGCATCCGTGGCAGATGTGGGCGGCGCTCGCCATCATCCTTTTCACCGTCGTCGCTTTCAGCCTCGACCGTTTTTCGCTCGAGCTTGTTTCGCTCGGCAGCCTGGTCTCATTGCTCATCCTCTTTGCATTCGCGCCGATAGAGGGGGCGACGAGCGGTGAGCTGCTTACGCCGGAGATCCTGCTGCACGGCTTCGCCAGCCCGGCGCTGTTTGCGATCATGGGCCTGCTGGTCATCGGTCAGGCGATGTTCCAGTCCGGCGCGTTCGAACATCCGACCAAACGAATTTTATCGCTTCAGGAAAAACAGCCCTTCATAACCACCATCGCGGTGTTCCTGATCGTGATGATCGTCAGCGCGTTCTTGAACAATACGCCGGTCGTCGTGATGTTCATCCCGATCGTCGCCGCCATGGCCGCGCAGGCGAAAATCGCCCCCTCGCGCGTGATGATGCCGCTTTCCTTCATTTCGATATTCGGCGGCATGACGACGATTATCGGTTCGTCGACCAACCTTCTCGCCGCCGAAGCCTATCGCTCGACCGTGCCTGGAGGTGAAATCGGGTTTTTCGAACTGACGCCGATGGGCCTTGTTCTCGCCGGCGTCGGCGTTTTGTTTCTGGCCACTTACGGCCGGCGCGCCCTGCCGCGCCGATCCGCCCCGGGCGATGACCAGACGTCGGATCGCGAAGGCAAGCAGTTCATCGCGCAGATCGTGATCGGGCGCGGCAATCCGCTGATCGGCGTCGGCCCCGTGGCCGGGCTGTTTCCGGACCTTCCCGATGTGACCGTGCGCATGGTTCAGCGGCGCGAGGAAGCGATTTTGCCCCCGTTCGAGGAATTCAGGTTCCGGCTCGGCGATGTCGTAATCGTCGCGGCGACGCGCGCAGCATTGACCGATCTCCTCAAAACCCGGCCCGCCGTGCTTGAAGGCGTGATTTCGGAAACAAGTCTCGGAGACGACGACACGCCCGGACAGCGCGCGCAACTCAACCTCGTTGAGGCGATAATCGCGCCCGGCTCGCGCCTGAACGGACAAACGATCGGACAGATCGGTTTTCACTATCAGACGAACTGCGTCATCCTCGGCGTCGAACGCAGGAGCCGGATGCTGCGCACGCAGATGAACCGCATACGGCTTGAAACCGGCGACGTTCTGCTAATTCTCGGCGACATAAACGACTTGCGCGCGCTGCGCGCCGATCGCGACATCGTTTTGATGGAACGCTCGATGCAGGGACTACCCGACGCGCGAAACGCGCGCCTTTCCCTGCTCGTTTTCGTTCTCGTCGTCACCGCGACGGCGACCGGCCTTTTGCCGATTGCGGTCGCCGCGACCGCGGGCGCGGCCGGAATTATCGGGCTCGGCTGCCTCAACATCCGCCAGGCGGCGCGAACGATAGATCGCCGGATCTATCTTCTCATCGGCGCATCGCTCGCCATGGGCGCCGCGCTGCAGGAAACGGGCGGAGCCAAGCTCATCGGCGATATTTTCGCCGGCGCCGCCGCGCCGTTCGGGTCCGTCGTCCTCATCTCGACGTTTTTTATATTCTGCGCGGGCGTTACGAATGTTCTGTCAAACAATGCGACGATCGTCCTGTTCACGCCGATCGCCGTCAATGCGGCGAGAACCGCCGGAATAGATCCGCACATTCTTGTCCTGACCGTCATTTACGCCGCCAATTGTTCCTTCGCGACGCCGATCGCCTATCAGAC
>JAGRDS010000048.1 GCA_020446945.1 Parvularculaceae bacterium | reverse complement strand
ACGACAACTGAACGATCTCGTCGTCTCAACGCCTGAACGGGCGATCCTCGAAATGCTGAACGAGCTGCCGGCGAATGAAAGCTTTCACAATGTCGATGCGATATTCGAAAGCCTCGCCAATCTGCGCCCGCGCCTTCTCGAAGCCCTGCTCAAAGAGTGCCGCAGCGTGAAAGCAAAACGCCTGTTCTTCGTCTTCGCCGACAGCCAAGACCACGCCTGGCGACAATATCTAAACCCGGACGACTTCGATCTCGGCTCCGGCCCCCGTGCGCTCGTTGACGGCGGACGGCTGCATCCGCGCTACGACATCACCGTGCCGCCAGAGCTGATAGACGGTAAGGAAAGGGACGAGTCTGACGATGGCCCGTGAAAGCTATCTCGCGCAGGTGCGGCTCTTGATGCGCCTCCTGCCCATCGTCTCGACTGAATCCGCCTTCGCCCTCAAGGGCGGCACGGCGATCAATCTATTCTATCGCGAAATGCCGCGCCTCTCCGTCGATATCGATCTCGCCTATCTGCCCATTGAAGAACGAGCGACATCGTTACACGCCATCGACGCTGCGTTCGACCGAATCATGGCGCAAATGAACAAACTGCCAGGCGTCACCGCAACACGAATCGCCGGGGGCGGCGGCGGCGATACGCGCATCCTGGCGAATGCGGACGGCGTGACCGTTAAAATCGAAACCTCGCCGGTAATGCGCGGCGCCATCGGCAAACCGCGACTGATGCGCACCACCGACGCTGTCGAAGACGCCTTCGGATTTGTTGCAACAAATGTTCTGGCGTTCGATGATCTTTACGCGGGAAAACTGCACGCGGCGCTCGATCGCCAGCACCCGCGGGATTTGTTTGACGTCAAGCTTCTTTATAAAAACGAAGGCCTCACGGACGATCTCTTCCGCGTTTTTCTCGTCTACGCCGCCTGCTCCAGCCGCCCCATGCATGAACTGCTGGCGCCAAATGAAAAAGACATTGCTGAGGACTTCGCGCGCGAGTTCGCCGGCATGACGGCTGAACCGGTCGACCTCGACGCTCTTCTCTCCGCGCGAAAACGAATGCTCGGCGATATCCAAGCCCGCCTCAATGGAGACGTCGCTGAATTCCTGCGCACGCTGCAAGCGGCCGGGCCTGACTTCACACTCATCGGCCTGCCGCAGGCCGCGGACCTGCCGGCGATTAAATGGAAACTTTTGAACCTGAAAAAATTGATGGCAGACAATCTGGATAAGTATCGAGCGCAAAGCGAG
>JAGRDS010000018.1 GCA_020446945.1 Parvularculaceae bacterium | reverse complement strand
GGGGATAGCCGCGGCAGACGCGCGCACAAAGACGCGTCCCGGCCCGAATTTCCAGAGCTGAAGTAATGGTCCCCAAGTGGCGGGAGTGACGGGGCGCGAACCCGCGACCTCCGGCGTGACAGGCCGGCACTCTAACCAACTGAGCTACACCCGCGCATCCCGTTTTTCGGGAGCCCGGTGGATAGTCCGCGCCCGCGCGCAGGTCAAGCGCCGAATGGCGGTTCAGGGGCAGGATTTCGGATTGTCCCGAAGCGGAGCGAGGCCGCCCTGCGAGAATTCGGCGCGAAGCGCGACCGGCGGGGCGAAAAGCCCGGTTTCGCCCGCCCATTCAAGCCCTTTTTCCCCTTGCGCGTAAACGCAGCGCCCCGCCGCCCGATAAGCCTCGATGACCGCTTTTTCCTTTTCGGCGGCGTTCAAACCGGGATAGGCGAGCGACAGCCCGTCGCCGGCCGCGACGGCGAACAGCTTCGGGCGGGTTGAAAAAACCAGCGCGTCGGCTGGAACGGCGGCGCGGTAAAGGCGCGCCTGTTCGGCGGAATAGGCGCGAAAACCCTGTTCTTCGAAAAGGTCCGCCGCGCCCAGCGCGGCTGCGGCGCCGAAAGCTGCGCCTGCTAAAAGCGCAGATGCGCGCGCCGCCTGGCGTGACGGGCGGATTGCGTTCAGGGCGATTGCAGCCAGCAACGCCCCGGCGAGGGCCAGTTGCGGATATATGTCGATCGGCGTCCGCCACGGCTCGCCCGCGTCAAGCGCAACGCGAAGCAAAAGGAATGCGCCGGCGCCCGTAAGTGCGGCGGTTTTGACCGACGCCAAACGCGCGTCGCCGCGTGCGATCATCGCGCGCAATTCAATCGCCGCCAGTATCGAGATGGCGGGCAGCAGGGGAAGCAGGAAGCGGGAATTCAGGCCGACACCGGAATCGGTTTCGTTAAACGAATAGAGCGTTGCAAAAGCGGCGCTCGTAACGATCAAAAGCGCTTCGCACCGCAGCGCCTCGCCGCCAAGCAGGCGCCGGATCGGAAAAAAAACCAGCACGGCGAAGGGAATGCATTGAAGGAGAGCTTTTTTCGACAGGCCGTAAAACGAGATCCAGCCCCATTCGGTCCGTTCGATATTGAACTGCCGGCCAAGATGCGCATAGGCCTGCGCATCGACGAGAGAATACCAGAACCCGTGCGCCGCGCCGTAGACCGTCGCGGGCGCCGCGATACATAACAGTGCGGCGATCGCGCCAAGCGCGATCATTGTTTTTTTGCGCAACGGAAAAATCGAGCGGCAGTCGAAGGAAAGGACACCGATAAACGCCGCCGCCCCGAATATGGCGAGCGGCGCAAATGCGGAGACATCGTTCGCCGCCACGTCATTGTCATAAGATATGAGTTCGAATGCGCCGCTGCGAATCCAGTTTAATGCGACCGGCAGCGCAAGCCCGACCAGCGTCGCGCCGGCGACGAGCAACGATAGCCGCCGCGTTTTCCCATCGCAAAAGAGACGCAGCCAGACGATAATTGCGGGGGCGAGCGCGATCATGTCGATACGCACGCTTTCGCCGGCGCCGATCAAAAGCCCTGCGGCGATTGCGGCGCGGCTGTCGCCCTCGCCCGCCTTCAGCGCAAGCGCGATGACGCCGAGTACGATCGCGAGCGCCAGCATGTGCGGCCAGATGACGAAAATATAGCTCGACCAGAATGTCGCGGACGCCAGAATGGCGACGGCGGCGAGCGCCGCGCCCTTATCGCCGCTTGCGCGGCGTGCAATCTTGTAAGTCAGCGCGAGCGCCGCGAACGCCGATAGCGCGTTGAGAAGCGAAAGGCCCTTGACGCCGAAGCAAAAATAAAACGGCGCCGCGATGATCGCATATCCGGCGGGATATTGCGCCATCAGCCGGCCCGCCGGCGGCGCAGGATTGCCGAACGAAAAATCGAGCGCAGGCGCGCCGGCGACATCGAACTGACGAAAGGTCAACGCGCCTTCATTCGCGAACGCCTCAGCCATTCGGAGATAAAAATACTCATCGACCGTAAAGAGGCCGCCCGGCGCGGCGATCCATCCCGCAAAGACTGCGAGCGCAAATAAAAGCGCGAGGGTGCGCGCCGAAACCGACGCGGAAAATACGCCTGCGCGTGCGATCGTCTGTGCGCCATCCATGGCGCGAGGCTAGCGCCGGGGCCGTTAAGATTGCGTCAACCAAACGCCCGGTTCAAAGCCGGTCCGGCCCGACGCGGATGACAGCCTTGCCGAAATTCTCGCCGCTGAACAGCCCGATAAAGGCGCGCGGCGCATCTTCGAGAGATTCATAGACCGACTCGCGGAACCTGATTTTTCCCTGCGCAAGCAACGGCGCCACCTCGCCGGCGAATTGCGATGCGAGATGCAGATAGATTGAGACGATGAAGCCTTGCATCTTCGCGCTGCGCGCAATCAGGAACGACAGATTGGGCGGACCCGGTTCCGGCTCTTTGGCGTTGTAAACCGAAATCATGCCGCAAAGCGCGATACGCGCGCCGAACGCGATGCAGTTGAGCGCGGCTTCCAGGTGCATGCCGCCGACATTTTCGAAATAGCAATTGATCCCGCCGGGCGCGGCGTCGGCCAGCGCGCGCGTCAACTCGCCCGCGTTCTTGTAGTCGCGGTAATTCAACGCGACATCCGCTCCGCCCTCCTTCAACAGCCAATCGCATTTTTCTTTCGACCCGGCCGAGGCGATGACTTTGCATCCCTTGATTTTCGCAAGCTGGCATACGAGCGAACCGACGGCGCCGGCGGCGCCTGAAACAAACACGGTCTCGCCCGGTTTCGGTTCGAGAATTTGAGTCAGCCCGGCCCATGCGGTGAGACCCGGCATGCCAAGCACGCCAAGATAAGCCGACAAGGGCGCGATCGACCCATCCGCTTTTGTAAGGCCGTCGCCGTTCGACACCCAGTAATCTTTCCATCCGCCCTGAAAAGCGACGACATAATCGCCGGGTTTGAAATTCGGATTGTTCGAAACCATGACTTCGCTGACGGCGCCGCCGTCAAGCGGTTCGTTGAGAGCGAAAGGGGGAATATAGCTTTTGACATCGGGGCGCATGCGCCCGCGCATATATGGATCGACGGACATCCAGACCGTGCGCATCAAAAGCTCGCCGGAATTCAACGCCGGCAGGTCGGCGGTGCGAATGTCAAAATTTTCCGCGGTCGGAAGACCCTTCGGATAGGCGGTAAGACACACCGCCTTTTGTTTTTGCGCGCTCATTTCGTCCTCCCGGTTATGCTCGCGTGCAATTTACCGCTTGCGAGGCTTGCGGCAACGCTTCGCCGCAGTCGCGCCTTAATTGGAGACTTTTTCGCCCAATTCTCGCCGCGAGATCGAACGATAAGGGCCTGTCAAAGGTTTCCGGGCAGGTCCGCAGTAAGCGTATCGAAGGGCGACCGGACCTCTCATCGCAGGAGGGTATCGCATGAAGATGATGCTGGTTGGATTGGGCGCTTTAAGCCTTGCGGCGGCGGGCTGTCAGTCGACGGGCGAAGGCGCGCTTTACGGCGCGGCGCTCGGCGCGGCCGGCGGCGCAGTCGCGGGTGAAATTTTCGCGGGCCGCCCGGGCAAGGGCGCCGCTTACGGCGCGCTTATCGGCGCGGCGCTCGGCGCATATGAAGGGTGTTCGCGTTCGGGCACGTGCTGGGGCCGCGCGCGCGATCATGGGCGGCGCGGATATGATCGCTATTCCGATCGCTATTACTATGAAGATCCCTGTTATGGCGACAGCTATTGGGACGACGGCTCGTTCCGCCGTTACGGTCCGCGCGGATACCGCGGCGGCCGCGATTATTGCGGCTGATAGAATTCCAGTTGCGTAAGTTGTGACAAACGCCCGCGCCGGCGACGGCGCGGGTTTTTTATTGTCTCTCGACGGATCGTTCGATCTTCTTTTCGCCTTTCCCCATCCGGCTCAGCGCGATCAGCGTCATCGTCGGCACGAAAGCATCGACCGGCTCGACCGGATTGAGCGCCTCCCAAAAGGCGAACAGACCGACTGGCCCCCACAGGACGAGGGCGATTACGCCCATGATGATGTCGGCGACCATGCCGACGCCCGGCATCAGCGACAGAATGGAAAAGTCGAGAATATCGAGCAGAACCGCGATGGCGAGTTTTGCAGCATCCGACTTCATCGCCGCACCTCAATCCTTGCGAATGAATGCGGCGACCGATCTCAAAGTGCGCATGCTTTCCGGCATCAATGGCGCGAAAATCGGCCAGATATGCACGAGCCCCTTTTCGAGATGCAGCTCAACGCGGACGCCCGCCTGACGCGCCTTTTCAGCGAGGCGCACCGAATCATCGCGCAAGACCTCGTCGGTGCTTGCGCATATATAAAGACGCGGAAGTCCTTCAAACCGCCCGTAAAGCGGCGAAAGGCGCGGATCGTCGAGCGCCATATCGCCCGCATAGTGAGCGCCGCCGCGCCGTATCGTGTCTGCGGTGAACATTGCGCATTTCACATCGTTCTCCTCAATCGAACCGCCGCGCGCCGCGAGGTCGGTCCAGGGCGAGAACAAGAACGCGCCGCCGGGGAGCGGCGAGCCGCGCGCCTTCAACGCCTGGAGGAGCGCGAGCGCAAGACCCCCGCCAGCCGAATCGCCGCCGACATAGATTTCCTCCGGCCGCACGCCCTCGCCCGTCAGCCAGTCAAAGGCGGCGAGCGCATCCTCCGTCGCCGCGGGGCATTTGTTTTCAGGGCCAAGCCGGTAGTCGAGCGAGAATACGCGCGCGCGCGCCAGCGCCGCCAGCCGGCAACTGATCGAGCGCATCAATCGGGGCGAGCCGAAATAATAACCCCCGCCGTGAAAATACAGGATCGTCCGTCCGGGCGCGGCGTCATCCGGGCGCTGCCATTCACCGCGAACAGGCGATGAAACCTCCTCGATCGAAACGTTTTTCGGCAGGAACGCCATTGCGCCCGCCTCCATGCGCGCGCGCAGTTCTTTCGCTTCGATGTCGGGAAGCGGCAGGAACTTCATTTTCTTTCGCACATAGCGATTGACTAGTCGGGCGCGAAGGCTCGTCATCTCATTCTCCGGAGACAGAACGTCCGCGATAATACGCCGCGCGTGCGTGCGGCGCCATAATGCAAAGCAGTCTTGTCAGCGCTCGTATCGCACGAGCGTTTGATCGATGCGCCCGAATATCGACTTGCCCCTGGCGTCGCACATCTCGATCTCGACGCGGTCGCCATAGGTCATGAAAGGCGTTTCAGCCGCGCCAGCCGCAATCGTTTCGATCATCCGGATCTCCGCGATGCAGGAATAGCCGGCGCCGCCCTCTGCGATCGGTTTGCCGGGGCCGCCGCCGAGCTTGTTCGACACTGTGCCCGATCCGATGATCGACCCCGCCGCGAGCGGGCGCGTTTTCGCCGCGTGCGCAATGAGCTGTCCGAAATGGAACGTCATGTCGACGCCGGCGTCCGCGCGGCCGAAGGGCTTGCCGTTCAGCGAGACGAGCAGCGGAAGGCACAGCTTGCCGTTGCGCCAGGCTTCGCCCAGCGCATCGGGCGTCACCGCGCACGGGCTGAACGCGGATGAAGGTTTCGACTGAAAAAACCCGAAGCCCTTGGAAAGTTCGTTCGGAATCAGGCCGCGCAGCGAGACATCGTTCACCAGCATGACGAGGCGGATATAATCGAGCGCCTCGACCGGGCCGACGCCCATCGGCGTATCCCCGACGATGACGGCGACCTCGCCTTCCATGTCGACGCCCCAGCCCCTGTCCTCCGCCATCGGAATATCATCGCGCGGGCCGAGAAAGGAATCGGATCCGCCCTGATACATCAAAGGATCGGACCAGAAACTTTCAGGCATTTCCGCGCCGCGCGCTTTGCGGACGAGTTCGACGTGATTGACATAGGCCGAACCGTCCGCCCACTGAAAGGCGCGCGGCAGGGGCGAGGCGCATTCGCGCTCGTGAAAGCGCTCGACAGGCGCGGCGCCGACTTCAAGGCTTTGCGCCAGTTCGCGCAGATGCGGCTCGGCGCTCTCCCAGTTGTCGAGCGCGGCCTGCAATGTCGGCGCAATGCGCGCCGCGTCCGTACAGCGCGTCAGATCATCGGAAACGATGACCAGCTTTCCGTCGCGGCCATGTTTCAAAGAGGCGAGTTTCATTCGTCGGTTCCTTTGGCGAGTTGCGCCCCGCACCACGGGCAAAAGCGGATCAGCACGACATGACGCTCGCCGTCATGCACGATCAGCGCGAACTGATCCAGCCCTTCATTATAGGCGATAAGACTGTCGGGGCACTCGAACGGGTCGCTATGACTTTCGCAATCGAGCTGCAGGGCGGCCTGCATCGATTCGCAACACAATGACTGGGGATCCGGGTGCTGCGTTTTCGGCATCACCGGTCAGCGTCCCCCGCCTTCCAGCTATCGACATATCCCTTGAATTCGACCGCGCCGGCGCCCTCGCCAATCTCCAGCGGATCGCGCGTATCGATCATGACGGCGAATTCGTCTGTCGCCGTTTTCTTCTGGATCAGCATGTTTTTCAGCGCCTTGGGATGCGGCCCGTGCGTGAAGCCGGTGGGATGAAACGTCATCATGCCGGCGTCGATATTGTCGCGGCTGAAAAAATCGCCCGCATGATAGAAAAGCACTTCATCGTAATCGTCATTATTGTGGAAGAACGGCACTTTCAGCGCGCCGGGATCGGTCTCGAACGGACGAGGCGCGAAGGTGCAGACGACGAAGCGGTCGGCCAGGAATGTCGTGTGCGCAGACGGCGGCACATGATAGCGATGGCTCATCAACGGGCGAATGTGGCGGACATTGATCCGGACCGGCGATAATTCGCCGTGCCAGCCGACAGCGTCGAGGGGGTTGTAAGGGTATGTGACGACCGAAAGCTCGCCGCGCTTTTTGACTTCGACTTTCGTTTCGCCGTCATCGGCCTGATGCGCCTTGAATTCGGCGTTCATTTTCGGCGCGTCGAACAAGGCCGGATCGAAGATCGCGTGGCCGCCGAGAAGCCCCTTGTCGGGGAGCGTGTAGTGCGAGTTCGTCGCCTCTATCATCAAGACCGAAAGCTCGGATTTCGGCGCAAGGCGCCACATCGTACCGCGCGGCAACATAATATAATCGCCAGGCTCGAAACCGAGATGACCGTAATCGCAGAAAAGATCGCCCGAACCGGCGTGTATGAAAAGCAACTGGTCGCCGTCCGCATTGCGCGCAAGCGCGGGCATCGCCTCGCCGAGCTTCCAGAAGCGCAATTCCGTCGCCTTGTTGTGCAAAACGCGCGGCGCCGACCAGGGCGACAAGGGCGCGGCGGCGAGCGCGGCGAGATTGAACGCGCGCGGGCGGAGCGGGCCTTCGATATTCGTCCAGCCCGTCGGCGGCCGGCGGTGATGAAAAAAGGCGGCGGGACCGAAAAATCCTTCCTTCGAGACCTCGCGCTCATAGGTGCCGTCCGGCATATCGGCATGGGCCTGCCGGGAGGCCTCGCCTTCGATTCGCGAGGCGGTGATCCATTTGCGCATGGGGTTCTCCTCAAATTAGTAACATATGTTACCTTCTTGACGCGCGCAAATCAACCATCCGCGAGGGGGACGGGCGCCGTCTTGCCCCGACGGGATGAAGCGGCCATATCGCGCGCAACGATCGAGAGGACCAGATGCGAACGAAACTACTTATCCTGGGCTCCGGCCCGGCCGGACTGACCGCCGCCATCTACGCCGCGCGCGCAGGATTGAAACCCGTTGTCGTTCACGGGCTGCAACCGGGCGGTCAAATGACGATCACGACCGATGTCGAGAACTATCCCGGTTTCGCCGACGTCATTCAGGGACCGTGGCTGATGGAGCAGATGCAAAAACAGGCCGAACATGTCGGCGCGGAATTCATCGCCGACCTTATCACCGATGTCGACCTGACCGTGCGGCCGTTCACGCTGAAAGGCGATTCGGGAGAAACCTACGAGACGGACGCGCTCGTCATCGCAACGGGCGCGCAGGCGAAATGGCTTGGGCTTGCAAGCGAACTAAAATTTCAGGGCTTCGGCGTTTCGGCTTGCGCGACCTGCGACGGATTTTTCTATCGCGGCAAGGATGTCGTCGTCGTCGGCGGCGGCAACACGGCGGTCGAGGAAGCGCTTTATCTTTCCGGCCTCGCGAAATCCGTCACGGTCGTCCATCGGCGCGATACGTTCCGTGCGGAGAAAATCCTTCAGGACCGGCTTTTCGCCAAGCAAAACGTCGAGATCGTCTGGGACCACACGCTCGATGAAATTCTCGGCGACGAAGACCCGCTCGGCGTAACGGGCGCGCGCCTTAAACATTCGAAAACCGGCGCGATGAAGGAACTGAAAACCGACGGCGTGTTCATCGCCATCGGCCACAAGCCGGCGACGGAGCTGTTCGCCGGAAAACTGAAAATGAAAGACAACGGCTATCTGATCGTAAAGCCGGGAACCGTTTCGACCGAGATCGAAGGCGTTTATGCGGCGGGCGATGTAACCGACGATATTTATCGCCAGGCCGTCACCGCGGCCGGCATGGGCTGCATGGCCGCGCTTGAAGCCGAGCGCTTTCTCGCCGGGCGCGATTTCGGCGCGTAAGACAGGGAGTTTCCATGGCTGACAAGGACATCGCCATTCTGGCCGGCGGCTGCTTCTGGGGGATGGAAGATCTTTTCCGCAAGCTTCCGGGCGTTATCGAAACGCATGTCGGCTATACGGGCGGCGATCTCGACAGCCCGCAATACAAGCAGGTGAAAACCGGCGCGACAGGACACGCCGAAGCGATCCGCATCGTCTACGATCCCGCGAAAACGAGCTATCGCGCCCTGCTCGAATTCTTTTTCCAGATCCACGACCCTTCGACAAAAGACCGACAGGGCGGCGATGTCGGCGCGCAATATCGGTCCGCCATATTCTTTCTCAGCGATGCGCAACGCGATGAAGCGCAAAGCGTCATCGCCGAGATCGACGCATCAAATCGTTGGCCGGGAAAGGTCGTGACGCAGATCGTTCCCGCCGGAAAATGGTGGGACGCGGAAGAATTTCATCAGGACTATCTCGAAAAATATCCCGAAGGATACACCTGCCATTTCATCCGGCCGGACTGGAAGCTTTAGGCCGGCCGTTCAACTGTGGACTTCAAGATACAAGAGCGAGTGATCGGAAAAATCCTCGATCCACTTGTCGCGCGAGGCGGTCGTTTTCCTGTCGACCCAGCCGCGCACATCGACCTGCGCATCGGTTCCGTCTTCGGCCCTGAAGGTTTTGAACTTCAAATGCCTGGCGGCGAAAACGTGGTCGAGATTTGACGGCGGAATGGATGACCGGCTGCCGTTCGACCAGGAATTCGGATGCGTCTTTTCCAGACGCCGCATGGAAATCGCCTTGCGTGCGGCGCGCTTTTCCCATTTCCTGATTTCATCCGTCGCCGGAATGTCGTGCTTGAACGGATATTCAAGACCCATCGAATTCAGATCGCCGAGAAAGATGTAGTTGGCTTTCTGCGCGCCGCCCGCCGCCTTGTCCAGCACCTTCCGGAAATCGAGCGCGCGTTCGATCATGTCGTCGCGCAGGCCCATGCCGCGCGGATTGGTTCCGCTGGCGACATGCAGAAACAGGACCGCATATTCCTCTCCGCCCGCCTCGACCGTTACAAGCTGGCCGGGACGCATATGCGTCGTACCGGCTTTGAATGCGATTTTCTGCGTAATGAAGGCGGTCATATTCCTCTTTACGCCGACCAGAATTTCCTGGGTCTGCGGCCCTTCCGTAATCTGGAAAGTGTATCCCGGCATCCGGGACATAATAGTTTTCCAGACGGTCGCGCCCTCGATCTCGTAAAGCGCGAAAAGGTCCGGTTTCTGATCGTCGAGAAACTGGACGACGCGCCCGACGCGCGACGCATCGTCTTTAAAATGTTCGACATTCCACGACGCTATCGAAAAAAGTTTCGCCATGTTCTTCTCCCCTGGCCGGTCAACCGGTTAAATCCGGCCGAAAGCGGCGCGGCCGGCCGCGCTTTCAGCCGCGGAACAATTCAGCCTTTCGCGCATATATTTCCTGCGCGCTATAGCGCTCGACAATCGTTTGACGCGCCGCCGCGCGCATGGACGCATGTTTTTCCGGATCTTCAAGCGCGCGGATTATCGCCCGCGCAATCGCCTGAACATTGTAGAAATCCACGAGTACGCCGTTTTTCCCGTCCTCGATCAGTTCTTTCACCGGATCGGTGTTTGACGCGACGAGCAGGCAACCGGCGCTCATCGCCTCCATCATCGACCAGGAAAGCACGAAAGGAACGGTCAAATAGATGTGTACGGACGATGCCTGAAGCACTTTCAGATACTGATCGCGCGGAATCAGCCCGGTGAAATGGATGCGCTTCTCGTCAAAGCCGTATTGCGCCAGCATACGCTTTTTCCAGCTATCGCCTTCGGGCAGTTTACGCCCGTATGCGACGCGATCCTCGCCGACGACGACGACATGCGCGCCGGGCCGGCGCGCCATGATCTCGGCCGCCGCCGCCATAAACTGCGGAAACCCGCGATAGGGTTCCATGCCGCGCGCCACATAGGTGACGATTTCATCCGCATGCGAAAGATCCAGTCCCGGCAGTTTCAGCCTTGCGCCCGGCGACGGCGCATAGGTTTCAATATCTATGCCGTCATGCATCACGTTCAGTTTCCCGGAAAGGTCTGGCGGAAACTGGCTCTTCTGGTAGTGCGTCGGGCAAAGTCCGATGTCGCAGGCGGCGAGATCGGTAAGGATGGGGGCGTTGCGTCCGCGCGTTCGCAACAACTCGTCCTCGTTGCGCGCGCCCTCCTCTTTCATGAAAGCGATATCCGGGCCGACCGGCTGATAATACCATTCGAAATAGCCGACATAGCGCGCATCCGGCCAGATATCTTTCAGATACATGCCGGGGCCCCAGCCCGAATGGGCAACCATGACATCGGGCGCATAGCCCTGCTTTTTCAGATCGAGGCATGCGCGCGCCGCCGCCTGACCGTTGATGGCTGCTTTTTCAAATGTAGCGGCGTAGGGATGAACGCCGTTCGTAATCTGGCGGTGCGGCTTGTAATTGAATATCGAAAAGAGCGGGGCCTTCGCGCCTTCCCTTTGCGTGCCGAACGCGACCTCCCATCCGTTCCGCGCGAGATAGGCGCCGACCGGTCCGAACTGGGCGGGGAAATTATCGTGAAGAAAAAGAATTTTCATCCGCGTTTTATTCCTCGCGTAACGCGCGCGAGAAGGCGTCTGTCAGCGGCTTCAGCAGATAGCTGATCGCCGGGCGCGATCCGGTGCGAATGAAGCTTTCGGCGGGCATGCCCGGCACCAGCGTCTGGCCTCTGAGGATTTTATCGAGTTCCTCCTGCGGCGGCAGGTCGATCAGAACGAGGAAATAGGCCGCGCCCGTTTCGCGGTCGACGAAACTGTCCGCCGAGACCTGACGAACCGATCCGCGCGCTTCCGGCGTCAGGCGCGAATTCAGCGACGTGAAGCGGATGACGGCTTCCTGACCGGGTTTGACCTTGTCGACATCGCGCGGCGAGATATGCGCGGCGACGCGCAAGGCGTCGCCCTTCGGCACGATCTCCATAACAGGCGCGCCCGGCGCGATGACGCCGCCGACCGTGTGAACGGACAGGCCGAGAACGACGCCGTCCTCCGGCGCGGTGATCTGCGTGCGCGCCAGCGCATCGCGCGCCGCCGTTCGCCGTTCTATCAGGGCGGCGATCTGCACTTCGAGATCCTGCGATTCCTTGATCGCATCCTGGCGCGATTGCTGGCGCAGCCTTTCAATCTCAAGTTTCGCGCCGGCGATTTCGCTCTCGGTTTCCGCGCTCGCCGCAGTCAGTTGCCCCTGCTGGCCGGCGATCGCTTCCTTCGTGCGTTCAAGTTCGCGCACCCGCGTCGTCGGCGCGAACCCTTCAGCGTTAAGGCGCTTTACGCCGTCAAGCTCCTCGCTGACCAGTTGCGCCTGCCGGCGCAGCGATTTCATTTGCCGCGCATAGCCTTCTATGCGTTTCGATTGCTGGACGATGCGTTCTTCCAGAAGCGCGATCTGCGTTTTCTTCGTCGCCTCGCGCGCTTCAAGCAGTTTTTTCTGTCCGTCGAGATTGGTTTTGAAATCGAGATCGTCGGGCGCGATGGAAAAAGCGATTGAATCCGCCGGAATGTCGCCGAGTCCGTCGCGTTCGGCCAGAAGGCGCGCATATCGCGCGATCGCTTCGGCGAGCTGGGCGGACAAAACGTCGACATTCGCGCCCGTCACCGTATCGTCGAGTTCGATCAGCGCGTCGCCGGCTTTTACCTCCTGCCCCTCCCTGACAAGGATCTTCCGAATTACGCCGCCTTCAAGATGCTGGATCGTCTTGCGGTTCGATTCAACGGACAATTGCCCCGGCGCGATCACGGCGGAATTGATCGGCGCGAAAATCGACCACAAAAGGAGGCCGCCGAATACGGCGCCGGCCGCAATCCAGCCGAGGCGAACGAAACGGTGGGAATCGTCGCCCGCCTCAGGCGTTTGATCGGCTGGGATAGTCATTCTGTCCGGTTTCCTGCGGTTTCTTCGCGCCGATGGAGGCGACGCCCGGCGCGATTTTCGCCAGCACTTCGTCGCGCGGACCGTAAGCGCGCGCCTCGCCGTCCGTCAGCAGCAACAAGCGGTCGACATGCGCGATCGCGCTCGGCCGGTGCGCGACGACGACCAGCGCCGCGCCGCGCCGCTTCGCCGTCAGAATGGCGTTCGAAAGAGCAACCTCTCCTTCCGAATCGAGGTTGGAATTCGGTTCATCGAGAACGATGAGCGTCGGCTCGCGAAAGAGGGCGCGCGCAAGGCCGACGCGCTGACGCTGGCCGACGGAAAGCCGGAAGCCGCGATCGCCGACTTCGGTTTCAAACCCGTCGGGAAGATTGAGAACGAGTTCATAGGCGCCGGCCGCCTGCGCCGCGGCGACGATTTCATCATCGCTCGCGCTGTCGTCGAAGCGCGCGATATTTTGCGCCACCGTTCCGGAGAACAGTTCCGTTTCCTGCGGCAGGTAGCCGATGAACCGGCCGACATCCTCGCGCGGCCAGGCGAGAAGATCGGCGCCGTCCAGCCTCACCTCGCCGGCGACGACGCGCTCGACGCCGACCATCGCGCGCGCAAGCGTTGATTTGCCCGCGCCCGACGGACCGATAATGCCGATCGCCTCGCCGGGGGCGAGGTCGAGCGTGACGCCCTTGACGATCGGCTTTTTGGCGAGCGCGGGCTGAACGAAAACGCGCGAAAGCTTCAGATTGCCGCTCGGCGCGGGAAGGGAAATCTTTTCCGCCCGCCCGGGCGCGGCGTCGAGAAATTTCGAAAGCCGTTTCCATGCCGCGATCGCCGCACCGATGACGCGCCATTGCCCGATCGCCATTTCTATCGGCGCAAGCGCGCGCCCGGTGATGATGGACGCGGCGATCATCACGCCCGGCGTCGTTTGCTGCGCGATGACAAGCAGCGCGCCGACGCCGAGAATGAGCGATTGCAGGAACATCCGGCTCGCCTTCGTCGCGGCGCCGAAGATATTGATGAAATCGGCGGCCTGCGCGTTCGATGCGATCGATTTCGACGAATGCGCGAACCACATCCGGCGCACGGCGCCGCGCATGCCCATCGCATCCGTCGCCGATGCGTTGCGCAATATGGCCGCCATCGCCGCATCGCCCGCCGCGCCAGATTCAAGCGCGTCCGCCAGCGATTTGCGCGACGCGCGTTCGTTGACGATCGCCATTGCGATCAACGCCGCCGCGCCGGCGAGCGCGGTAAGCCCCAGCGCCCAGTGCAGCATAAAGACGATGAGGAGATAGAGCGGGGCGAAAGGCGCATCGAAAAACGCCGTGATCGCGGATGAGCCGATGGCCTGGCGTATGGTGCGCAGGTCTTTCAGCGGCGCGTCGCCCGCCTGCCCGCCGGAATAGCGCGCGCCTTCGACGGCGGCGTTGAAAGCGGAATCGGCGAGCCTTGCGTCGAACCGCGCCGCCGCGCGCGAGACCAGCGCCGTGCGCACGAAATCGAGCAGCCCCATGCCGGCGTAGAGGCCGACGATGAGCAATGTCAGAACCGCGAGCGTCGGCAGGCTGCGGCTCGACAGCACGCGGTCGTAAAGCTGCAACATGTAAAGCGGGCCGGTCAGCATCAGCAGGTTGACGCCGGCCGAAAAGATCGCCGCGCGCGTGACGAGCGGCCGCGCGGCGGCGACGCCGGCGCGCATTTCCTCCGAGATTTGAATGCCTTTACCGGCCAAGCCCTTGATCCTGCTTCTTTCGCCGTCGCCGGCGGCCCTCTCGATTTACAAACACTATACTAAAAGTCTCTGAGCAAGACGTGACCTCAATCACACGCGCCGCGACATGGTTTCCGGGGGCGGTTTCAGGGGACGGTCTCCGGGGACGCCCGCGTTTTGCGCGCAATATTTCACGTTACGCCGAAATCGTAGCTTAATCGCCCAAACGCTTGAAATCACGCCGTTTACCTTCGGTTAACTTACGACAGCCCTGTCGGTCGTCCGCCGCCAGTTCGTTCCGTCGGAAAAGGCGATGACCGCTCCTCCGGCCTCATCCGAAACATAGAGCATCTGGCCGGCGGGGCTCGCCGAAGGCAGCGCGGCCTTGGCGTAAGTCTTGACCCGGATCGTCCCGTCTACGTCGAGCTTGCTCGCCGGGACCGTCGTGCCGATGCCGACTTTTCCATCCGCCGCCACCGTCATTCGCGCGGTATTCTCCGTCCCGAGGCGGATCTCCCCGCCCGCCGGCACGGACCAGAGCGCGATACGGTTCGCGCTCGGCACCCAGGCGATATAGCCGGTGGAAAAATTGCTCGATCCGAAGCTGAGGTAACAGTTGGAACTCCCGTTGGCGATCGACATCGATCCGTTATCGACAACGAACTTCAGGGCGGGATTGGTTACGCCGACGCCGACATTGCCGGTCAGCCTGTCGATATAGACCGCATCGGTCCAGGCGGCGCCGTCCGAACTGACTTTCAGCGAAAAATCATCGACGCCGTTAAGGCCGAATTCGGCGCGGCCCGAAGAATTCGTCTGGAACAATACGCTCGCCGTTTTCGCCGCCGACGCCTTGTTGACGATCTGGCGCGCGTCGCCCGATCCCGGCGTCACATCGTCATGCGAAAGAAGCGAAGCGTCCGATTTCACCGTAAGCCTGTTCGTCGTATCCGCCGTCGCATTGACGCCGAATATCGGGGCGCTGCTACCAGAGCTTCCGCCCGATCCGCCGCCGGTCTCCACAGTCCAGGCCGCGCCGTCGAAAACCACAAAGGCGGCGATGTCGCGCGCATAGGCGCGCCAGCCGGCGCGCGGCGTCAGTTCGATCCACTCCCCGTCCTGGAAGGCCGCGACGGCGTTCGCCGCAAAGGACGACCAGGCGGCGCCGGCCGGCGCGGACGGCAGGATGTAGCTGTCGCCTTCCGCGGGCGCGGCCGGCTCGCTCGCAAGGCTCGCCGACGCGACGCCAAGCTGCACGAGCGCATCGAGCCTGCGGAACGAGTGGTTCGCAGTGACGTGTTTTTGCGCCTGCTGGGGCAGGATGTAGGAAAGGCCGAGGCGCGGCGATTTGGACATTGGAAGGCTCCCTGAACGCGAATACCGGCGCGCCGGGACACGCCCGGACGCAGGATCAGCATAGGGCCATGCGAGAGCTGTTGGATAACTATCAAACGCGCCGGAAATTCAACGGGTTATCGCCGCTTAATCAAACAGGCGAAAACATGCGCGCCCATTCGCCCCTTGCGCGAAACGCCCGTCGGGGTTCGGCGTCGGGGTTCGGCGTCGCGGCGTGAGCGCCGGCGCGCTTCACGCAAGCGCTGAACAGGTTGCGCAGCCCGCGACCGAACGCCGGGACGGCATCGCCTCCCGCAATTTCCGGCGGTCAGGATGATTGTAAATGTCGTGAACGACATGATTTCTGGCCGCATCGCCGACGCCGAATTCTCCCTCCGAGTCGGTGCAGCAGAACGCATCCGTCCCGTTGGCGAGAATATGAAGCTCAAGCCATTGCAAACAGCCGACATCGGGAACGGACCAGTTCGGGTTCCTGATTTTGCCGCGCCAGTCAAAACGGGGAGACACATGCGCGTCAAACAGAGGGAACTCGCGTTTGGCCCAGGCCAAAAACTCGGAATCGGCTTTCGTTCCGTCACCGACGCGCCCAATCCGAACCGGAAAAGCGAATTCGCCCGCTTCCTTGCGGGCGTGGATTTCCCTCACATTGGATAAAGTCCGTTCAAACGGTATCTGCATCACGCGCTCATATTCATCCTTGCGGTGGTCGTTGAAAGAAATTTTGAGCAGCGTCGTTCTTTTCAGTTTCAGGAATTCGTCGAAGTTTCGCCGGTTCAGCGGGCTCGCATTCGTGAAATGCATCTGGCAGATTTTTGGAAATTTCGTTTCAACCAGGGCCGCGAAATCGAAAATGCGCTTATCGAGAAAAGGCTCATTGACGCGCGATAGCGTAAAGAGCGTCGGCCCCCTCGGATCGGCGTCTGCAAGATCGTCGATTATTTTTTCAAAAAGCTGCGCGCTCATCTCCGTCCCCTTTCTCTCAAGGGTCGGATACGGGCAGAATTCACAGGCGGCGTTGCACCTGGCGAGGGTTTCGACCGTCGCCATGAAAGGATAAGTCCGCCAGCGTTCATTGCTATGGTGGCGATTGATCTGGTCGCGATAGGCGTCCAGCTTTTCCTTGTAATACGCGCGCGCATCGTCGCCGCAATCAAGCTCGTCAAATGCGTCGCTGTTTTCCGTTTGCAAGGATATGCGTCCTGATCTCGCCTGGAATCGCAACCGAGTGTGAAACAATCATCCCGAATGCGCAATGGCGGATCGGCCGGCGACCCGGTTTCATACGCGGCGCGGCGGAATCAAAAAGTCAGGCCGGGCGCTGGTCGCTGGTCCAGAAGGATACGCAGGGGATTTTCGATCTGTCGCACCGCTCGGCGTATTTGCGCGAAATCTCGGTCACTTCCTCCAGCAGCCCCTCCTCCAGCGTGATCGGATCGAGACCAAGACCGAGAAGCTGGCGGTTTTCGACATGCAGGTCGTTTTCCGCATCTTCCTTGCGCGGGTTTTTTACGTTCTCAACCGCCGCGCCGGTGATCTTGGCGACGATCTGCGCAAGATCGCGCACGCGGTGCGTTTCCGTCATCTGATTGAGGATGCGAACGCGCTCGCCGCGCTGGGGCGGGTTTTCAATCGCGAGTTCGATGCAGCGAACCGTGTCCTGAATATGGATGAAGGCGCGCGTCTGCCCGCCCGTCCCATGGACCGTCAGCGGATAGCCGATCGCCGCCTGCATCAGGAAACGGTTGAGAACGGTTCCATAATCGCCGTCATAGTCGAAGCGGTTGATCAACCGTTCATCGAGCTTGGTTTCGTTCGTTTGCGTGCCCCAGACGATGCCCTGATGAAGATCGGTGACCTTCAGCGCGTCATTCTTGTTGTAAAACGCAAACATCAACTGATCCTGCGTTTTGGTCATATGATAGATGGAGCCCGGATTCGCGGGATAAAGAATTTCCTGCGAAACCTCGTCGCCGTTATCGATCGGCACTTTAACAGTCAGGTAGCCTTCGGGGATCTTCATGCCGGCCGTGCCGTAGCCGTAGACGCCCATCGTACCGAGGTGAACGAGATGCGCGTCAATTCCCGACTCAACAATCGCGGCGAGAACATTGTTCGTCGCATTCAGGTTGTTATCGACGGTGTATCGTTTGTGATAGGACGATTTCATCGAATAGGGCGCGGCGCGCTGTTCGGCGAAATGAACAATGGCGTCCGGCGCAAAATCCTGAAGCAGATAGAGCAGGCGCGCATAATTTTTCGCGACATTGACGTTTTCAAACCGGATCTTGCGGCCCGAAACTT
Organism: Parvularculaceae bacterium; assembly: GCA_020446945.1. Classification (GTDB taxonomy): domain Bacteria; phylum Pseudomonadota; class Alphaproteobacteria; order Caulobacterales; family Parvularculaceae; genus Amphiplicatus. The sequence goes on along the minus strand of JAGRDS010000018.1, from coordinate 32,134 downwards.
CTTCCCATGCGGCGAGGCGCACGGACATCGGCTTGATCGGCGTCAGCGATTCGACTTCGAGTTCGACATCGATTTTCCGGCGCGACAAATCGTCGATGATGACGACTTCATGGCCGCGCTGAGAAAGATGGAGGGCCGTCGGCCAACCGCAAAACCCGTCTCCGCCAATGACGCAAATTTTCACAGCCCGACTCCTGTTCCCGCCGCAACGCTTTTATAGCGCTTTCATTCCCGATATCGCGGCGCGCACCGCCCGGATCCGCAACGCCGCCCCTATAACGCCGCCACACGACGCCGGACTAATTCGCACCTGAACCCAATTTTTGCAAGCTGGTTAACACCCTGATTTTCCGGGCCAAATTGCGAAAGACCTTCGGCTTTCGCGACGTGCGCGCCGTCCGGCGGCGGATTTGTCGCGGCCCATCCGGGAATACCCGGCGCACCCGGATTCGTTCGTCGCGGCGAATTTCAGGACGCCGCCGCAGCGTCAATCCTGCGCGGCGTAAACGCTCGCCATTTCTTCGACGATGCGTCCGGCCGGCAGGTTAAGCGTGCGCGCCAGGCGCAACGCCCTGCTCCGCCGCATCGCCAGCGCCAGCGCGCCAATCTTGTTGAATTCGAGCCGGCTTTCGCGCAGCCGCCCGGCCAGATCTTCAATCTCCCCACCGAGACGTTCAACTTCTTCACGCAATTTTTCGATTTCCGCGTCGGCTTGCTCAAGTCTGGAATGCGCGTCCCGCAATTCGCCTTCGCTTCGCTCATTCAACGCCTCAAGGCGTTCCAGCTCTTTACGGCGCGAGTCGAATTTTTCGGCGTTATACGCCGCCGCGCCGCGCAACCGGCCAAGCTCGTCGCCAAGGGCGCTCAATACGGCCTGCGCCGCCGCATCCTGCTCAATGGACGACGCGCCGATCATCGCTGCGACATCGGAAATTCTCCGCCGGCTCGAATCCTCGCCCGTCGCGATCGCGGAAATATCGGCGATCGCAAACATCGACCTTGCGACATCGGCGATAAAATTCTTGCCCGCCGTCGCTCTTTCATAGACATCGCGCGCGGAACGGCCGCGCCTTAACTCATAGGCGCTTGCTTCCTGAATTTCCTGCGGCGCGCGCGCGAGCCGGTCCTCGATCATGGCCTTGTCGCGCGCGACGATCAGATTGCGGTGCCACAGATCCGCAGTCGCCCCGATTTCCTCCAGATCGCCCGAATCGGAAATTTCGAAAGTTTTCAATCCAAGACTGTAAAGGTCGTCCCCGAGCGATTTGCTGGAAACGCCGAACCTGTCCTGCGCGTCCTCGGAAAATTCCATCATGAGAACGATATTCGGGAATCGCGCGAGCGTTTTGCGCGCGCCCTCAAGGAAAAGCGTTTCAGCCCCTTCGATATCGACCTTGACCAGATCGAGCCGCGAAAGCCCCGCCAGTTCCGTCAGATCGTCGAGCGCGAATTTCGAAACGCGCACCGATCCGACCGTGTCGGGATTGGCGGTCAGGCTTGAATAGGCGGAAAACCCTTCGCGGCCGCCGTGAAAATCCGCCTCGCCCGTGCGCTCGCCCATCGCTGCGGCGAGAATGCACGCGCCCCGTTTCGCCAGTTCGCCCGGCGTTCCGGTCGCGGCGACGCCGAGATTTTCCTCCAGCCAGGGCAGGATCTGCGCATTCGGCTCGACCGCCACGACGCGCCCGCTTTCGCCGACCGAACGCCGCGCCAGAATGGAGAACAGTCCCGCATGGGCGCCGACATCGAGAAATTCATCGCCCTCTTTCAGGAAGCGGCGTACGAAGGTCTGCTCTTTCGATTCAAACCAGCCTTCCAGCAAAAACAGGGCGACGCGGTCTTGCGCCGGAAATCGCGCTTGCGCGCCGTCGAATAAATTTATCGTCGTCGATCGGTCCGCCAATTTTCCCCCTCGCAATCCAGGTTATTCATCTGTTTGGCAGTTGTGTGACGCCGATTGCGCCGCTTGTCCAGAAGGGCCGGCGAAGACGTGATCGCAGGCTTGAAGGGAATCGGCCAATCTGCGATTTAGGCGATATGGCGACTCAAACGACTGCACCGCGTCTCAGCGTGATTATGTGCACCTATAATCCGCGGCCGGATTTGATCGCGCGCGCGCTCCGCGCCGTCTCCGTCCAGACGCTGCCCGTCGCGGAATTCGAACTTGTCGTCGTTGACAACAATTCCAGTCCCGCACTCGAAGCCGGCCGGCTTGAGCGCCTTGCGGGACGGCCCGTCAATCTGGTCATGCAGACGCTTCAGGGGCTGACCTATGCGCGGGTCGCCGGCATCGAGGCGAGCAACGCGCAACTCATCTGCTTCATCGACGACGACAATGAAATCGCGCCGGATTATTTGGAGAACGCACTCAAAATCGCATCCGACGAACCGGCGCTCGGCATGTTCGGCGGCGTCGCCGACGGCGCGCTTGAACGGCGTATCGGCGCGGCGAAAGCCGCGTTCCTGCCGTTTCTCGGCGTGCGCAATCTCGGCGCGCAGGAATTGACAGGTTCGGGGCGCAATTGGGGGCCGTGGGAGCCGATCGGCGCCGGGCTTTGCGTCAGGCGCGCAATCGCCGAACAATACGCGGCGTTTGTAAACACGACGCAATCGGCGGGCGGGCTCGGCCGGCGCGGCGGCGCGCTATTGAGCGGCGAGGATTCGCTGATCTCGCGGATCGGGGACAGGCTGGGTTTTGAAGGCGGTTACAGGCCGGCGCTGAGCCTGCGCCACCACATCACTGCGCCGCGCCTTACGCTGCGCTATCTGGCGCGGCTGATGGAAGGGCACGGGCGCAGCTATGTCATTCTTGAAAATATTTGCGGGCGCGACGTCGAAATTGTCGGCGGCGCGAAGGGCCGGAAAAAACTGTTCATGCATTTCCTTCACCGGCTGAAATCGGAAGGGCCGCACATGGCCGCCGGCATGTTTTTCTGGGATCTCGGAAATTTTCGGCAAAGCCGCGAGCAGAAGAATATTCGCGACCTGCTGGCCGAAATCGCCCACCCGGAAAAATGACTTCCGAAAATCGACGCCCGAAACGCGACAACCGAAACGCGACAACTGAAACGCGCCGCGCGCCTGCTCGCCTCACCAGCCCTTGTATTTGAACAGCGCGCTGTCGGCGCGCGCAAAAATCAGGTCGACCTGCGACAAGGCGGCGTCGTAAGGGCGATAAAGCGGCGATACGATATCGTAAACGCAAAAGCCGTGTTGCGACATGTATCCGGTGATGTTGGCGAGAGTATTGCGTTCCGCTTCATCAAGGCTGCTCGCAAACGGAAAGACGCCCGTTTCCATAATGACGATATCGCAGGCCGCGAGGACTTTCGGCCCGCTTCGCACAACGGAAAGGTCAAAGCCCTGCGCATCGACTTTCAACAGGCAGGGGCGCGTCAGCGTTTCGGCGTCGATAATGTCATCGAGCCGTTTCACCTCGAACGTATAATATTCAACTTCGCCATTCTCCCCCTGGCCGGCGCCTTCGCCCTGCGCCGCAACGGCGTGAGACAGCGACGCGCCCGCGTAACCGAGCGCGGTCGGGCGGACGCGGATCGTCAACGGCCCGGCGTGCTCGCCGGCTGCGGCCTTGTAGGCGCGGCCCTTGTAGGTTTTGAGGATGCCGCCTATCGCGCCGTCGAATTTCGACAATGGCTCGACAAGATGAAAAAAGGCGTCCGAAAATGTCTCGTAAAGCGGCGGCGTGCCCCAGGCGACGCCGACATCTATGACCGTTTCCGGCGCATAGCCGAGCTTTTTAAGATGCAAAAGCGCGTCGCTGAAACCGCGCATTTTCGATTCTTCATCGCTCATCGTTCGCTTTGGCCTTCCCGACTGGCGCGAAATTCCTGCAACCGCGCAGGGTCCACATTCGGCGGCTTATGCGCATCCGCCAGATCCGTTGAATATCCGAATACGTCAAAATCGCGCATGTAAAAATCGTGCGCCAGCGAAATTTCAGCAGGGCCGAACAAAGTCGCCATCATCTCCGTCGTACCCGTCGCATGCCCGCCCCTGTTCCCGATCTTGGATTGGCGCTTGTAATCGGCCGGCGCGATCTTGTCGATTACAAGGGTGAGATCGGGTTCGATGTTTTCGAAGCTCCCGACAAAATCGAACGCGATCAGGTCGGCGAAAGTGCAAATCCATTGCGGCGCGAAATGAATATCCATGTCCTTCAATGGAATTTTTTGCAACGCTTCCAGGAATTCCCGGAACGTCACCTCCTGTTCGAGGTCTTCCGGATCGCGGCCGAGCTGCGCCAGTATCGGGCCCTTTTGAATCGCGTTGCGCGCGATCTTGTCGAGATAGGCCGACAGGGCGCGGGTATAGGGATTTCGAACGAATGCGAACCGCCAGAATGCGGGGCCGGCGACCGCCTCGCGCAGCGCCTCATCGCACAACTGCATCGGCATGACGAAAGGCGCCGTCCAGCGATTGTGAACATCGGCCACCGATTTCGGCTTGTAATATCCGGTTTTTGAAAACTCTATTTTTTGAAGATGATATTTGATGGTCGTGCAGGCGGCCTTGGCGACTTCCGCGTACAGATAATGATTTTTGAGCGATATATTGAGAAGGTAATCGACAGTGTGAGGCATGCGAAACCTCATCAGGTCGGCTCTTGAAAATTCCTGCGGCGTTTCTTGCGAATGCATGGCCGTTCTTTCTTCTTCCAGTTTAAGCGATGCGTGTCGCCGAATTTCGGTCAGGGCGTTCCGGTTTCATCGTTCCAAAAACGCGCGTTCACTCCCATCCAAGCCCGCGCTGCTGGCGCGAAGCGAAATTCCAGTTGTAACTGTTGACGAGTTCTTTGCCGTAAAGGCGGTACAGCGCCGACAAGGTCATATGAAAAATGCGCATCCTCCAGGCCGGGACGGCCTGCACCGCATTCTTGTCGTAATATCCGCGCAAATCGAACGTGCGGTATAAAAACCGATAGACGTCGGCGAGACGTCCGTTATGCGGGCCGAATTCCTTTATGACGCGATACATCTCGTCCGCGATTTTCGTTCCGCCGGAAGAGGTGAGATTATCGTCCGAGAAATAATAGACCGACACCGGGTCCGTGATGCGCGCAAACCGCGCGCCCGTTCGCTTCAGGCGGCACCAGAATTCCCAGTCGAAAGCGTATTTGTATGTGAGGTCGAGCGGGCCGGCGCGCTTGTGCGCGCTCGCGCGCCAGAGTGTCGAAGGCTGTTCGATCGTGTTCATATAATCGAGGCGATCGTAAAAATCCTCGGCCGGCTCCGTCGTTACGACGTCTCCGCCCTTGAACTCGCGCCGGCATCCGCCGGTGACGACATCGACCTGCGGATTATCCTGCAACACGCCGGCGAGTTTTTTCAAAGCGCCCGGCGTAAGGGCGTCGTCGGCGCAGAGCCAACCGTAATACTCGCTGTCGGCCTTTTCAAAGCCCTTGTTGAGGGCGTCCGCCTGGCATTTGTCCTTTTCGCTGATCCAGTAAAAAAGACGGTCCTCGTAACGCCGGATGACATCCACCGTGCCGTCGTCGCTGGCGCCGTCCATTACGATGACGCGCAAGCCCTGATAATCCTGTTCGAACAGAGAATCGAGCGTTCGGGCGATCGTCGCCGCCGCGCGAAACGCCGGCACGACGACGCTCACCGTGGGCGCCGTACGGGATAATTCCTTGGCAGTCATTACGCGCAGGCGGGCCCGATCTTTATTTTCCTCCCAACCGGACCTATCAGGTCGCGAGCGGGCGAAATCCTTTTATTTTCGCTCCAGTTAGCATAATTGGCTGGAAGTTCAAACGCGCCGGCGGCGCAACAGGATCGGCGATCTATCGATGCTTTCGCGCACTTCCCCGTCCGTCTACGAATTCGACGCCTCGCGCAGCCGTTTCGCCTATGCCTGGCGCGACGCGCGGACCGCCTTTTCCAACCCTCATCTGATAGCGACGATCATCCGTCAGGATGCGGCGGCCCGCACGCGCGGCGCCGCGCTCGGCGGTTTCTGGGTGATGCTGACGACGCTGGCGACCGTGAGCGGCCTGGCGCTGCTTTACGGCAAATTGTTCGGCGCCGATCTGACGACCTATTTTCCCTATGTGGCGTTCGGCATCATCGCATGGGGCCTCATTTCCGGCCTCGCCAATGACGGCGTGAACGCATTCGCCGGCGGCGGCATGTTCATTCAGCAAACCTCGCTGCCGAAAACGCTGCTGGCGATCAAGGCGATGAGCCGGTCGATCACGGCGCTCGGTTACAAGTTGGTCGTGATCGTCGGCATCATCATTGTCGGCGGTCTTTCGCCCGGCGTCGGCGAAGCGCTTTTGTCCGTGCTCGGATTGGCGACGATCATCTGGACCGGTTTTTTTCTCTGCCTGGCGCTCGGCACGATTTCGGCGCGCTTCCGCGACATCGGACAGTTCGTCGATGTCGGATTGACTTTCGCCTTTTTCGCAACGCCCGTATTCTGGCATCCTGACAGGCTTGGCGAATATGCGAAATATGTCTTGTACAATCCGTTTTATCATTATCTAAACATTGTCCGCGGCCCGCTGGTCGGCGCCGAGGATGTCGGCTTGAGTTTTATGATAGCGTTTTTCCTGACTGCGCTGGTGACCGTATTCGGTGTTTTCGTTTTCGGCCGTTTTTCGCACCGCCTGCCCTATTGGTGTTAGGCGATGGCGCTGATCAGGATTGAAAACGCAAGCGTCGATTTCATGTTGGCGAGCCGTGCGCGCACATCCTTCAAGGATACGCTGCGCGCGATGGCGATCGGCGGTTTTCTGCGGCGCGCCCACGGCCAGCTCGGCGTATCCGCACTGAGCAACATCAACCTTGAGATCAAGGACGGCGACCGCGTCGGAATTCTCGGCGCGAACGGCGCGGGCAAGACGACGCTATTGAAGCTGATGGCGGGCATCCTGCCGCCGACCGAGGGAAAGATCCGTATCGAGGGCGACGTGTCGGCGCTGTTGTCGCTTTATCTCGGCGCGACGGCGGAGAACACGGGATATGAAAATATCGTCAGCCGCGCGCGGCTGATGGGGCGCACCGAAGCGGAGATCAATGCGCATTACGCCGAGATCGCCGAGTTTTCCGAACTCGGCGATTTTCTCAATCTGCCCATGAAAACCTATTCGGCCGGCATGTCGCTGCGTTTGATGTTCGCAGTCGCAACGGCGTTCGAGCCTGACATATTGATCCTCGACGAATGGCTTTCCGCCGGCGATGACGCATTTCGGCGCAAGGCGGCGGATCGGCTGAACAGCCTGATCGAACGCACACGGATCGTCGTATTCGCCAGCCATTCCCGGCAAATGCTGAAACAGGTCTGCAACAAGGCGATAATTCTGGAACATGGTTCGGCCGTTTTCGCCGGGTCGATCGACGACGCGCTCGATGAGCGCGCGAAAGCCGCGCCTAGCCAGTTGGCGCAGGCGGCCGGGTGAGTTCATCCTCAATGCGCGCCAGCGCCATCGCCCGCGACGCGGAGGCCATCTGGAAGACGCGCCGCGCCAGTCCGGTGAGCGGCCAGGGCAGATAAACCGCGCCGTCGCGCCTCGCCTCCTCCATATACGCTTCAATGCGCCGCGAGGACCGATTGTCGCCATGACGGCGAAATCCGCCCAAAGAGGTTGGAATGACGTCCAGCCGCGCGCGCCGTGCAAAACGCTTCCAGAGGATGAAATCGCCCGCGAGATCGGCGCCGGCGAAAGCGCTCCTGTCTTTCTCGCTCAACCCGTCATACAGCGCGCGGCGAAAAAAAACGCTCTCCTGCTGGATGAAGCCGAGCAGGTCCATATGGCACCAGCCAGCGCGAATTAGCGCGCGCGGGCGCCACGCTTCGGCGCGAATAAATTGCAGGTTATCCTTTCCGTCCCAGCACCCCGGCAGGCCGCTCACCCATTGAACGTCGCGCGCGCGCGCAAACCGGCGGGCGACCGTCTCGAACGCCCAGGGCGTATAAAGGTCGTCCGCATTGAGCCAGGCGAAAATCTCGCCGGTCGCGGCTTCGAATCCGCGCGCGATCGAAGCGTATTGAGAAAGGCCGGGCGCTTCGATCAGGCGGATCGCGGGCTCCTCGGCCATGTGACGGCGCACGATATCGGGCGATCCGTCGCTCGATCCGCCGTCCACCACGATGATCTCGAAATCCCGCCGGGTCTGGTTGCGCACCGAGGCGATCGCCGCGTCGAGAAACGCGGCGCCGTTAAGGACAGGGGTGATAATCGAAAACTTCATGATTCCCGGAAATTAGGGCCAGTCGCCTGGAGGCGCCAGCCCGGCGCCGGTCAGGCCTGAATAATGAAAGGCCGACGCTTGCGCTCAAAAGCCAAATGGGGTTGATCGTGAAAGCCGGCTGATCGGCGGTCGGCGCAAGCGTAATTCCGGAAAGATTGCAATGACGAATAAAACAGCCCTGATCACAGGCGTCACCGGCCAGGACGGCAGCTATCTGGCGCGCCTGCTGCTGGAAAAGGGCTATATCGTACATGGCGTGAAGCGGCGTTCTTCATCGTTCAACACCGGCCGCGTCGACGATATCTACTCCGACTTTCACGACCCCTCCGCGCGGTTTTTTCTCCATTACGGCGATCTTACCGATTCGACCAATCTGATCCGTCTCGTTCAGGAGACACGGCCCGACGAAATCTACAATCTCGGCGCGCAATCCCACGTCCAGGTCAGTTTCGAAACGCCGGAATACACCGCCAATTCCGACGCGATGGGAACGTTGCGCATCCTTGAAGCGATCCGCATTCTCGGCCTTGAAAAGAAAACGCGCTTTTACCAGGCCTCGACATCCGAGCTGTACGGCCTCGTGCAGGAAACGCCGCAGACGGAAAAAACGCCCTTTTATCCGCGCAGCCCCTACGCCGCCGCAAAGCTTTATGCTTACTGGATCACGGTGAATTACCGCGAAGCCTACGGCATTCACGCATCAAACGGAATTTTGTTCAACCATGAAAGCCCGGTAAGGGGCGAGACATTCGTGACGCGGAAAATCACGCGCGCCGCGGCGCGAATCGCACGCGGCGCGCAGAACACGCTTTTCCTCGGGAATCTCGATGCGAAACGCGACTGGGGTCATGCGAAGGACTATGTCGAGGGCATGTGGCGCATCGTCCAGCAGGATACGCCGGACGATTTCGTACTCGGCACCGGCGAGACGCATTCGGTGCGCGAATTCGTCGAAAAGGCGTTTGCAATTGTCGGCATGCGGATCAAGTGGTCGGGCGCCGGCGTCGATGAAACAGGCGCGGACGAGGAAACCGGCCGGACGATCATCCGGATCGATCCGCGTTATTTCCGCCCGACCGAAGTCGACCTGCTTCTCTCCGATCCCCAAAAGGCGAACGATGTCCTTGGCTGGCGGCACACGACGACATTCGACGCGCTTGTCGCCGAGATGGTCGCCGCCGACCTCGCCGAATTCGACGAAACGCAGAAATAGAGACGGCGATGGGCGGCGAGAAAACTCCGGTCTATGCGCTCGAAGGCAAACGCGTTTTCGTCGCCGGCCATCGCGGCATGGTCGGCTCGGCTCTTATGCGCCGTCTTGCTTCGGAAAAATGCGCGGCGCTGCTGACGGCGAGCCGGTCGGAACTCGACCTCATCGAACAGGCCGACGTTCGCCGCTGGATCGCCGACAAACGCCCGCAGGCCGTTTTCATTCCGGCCGCCAAGGTCGGCGGCATTCACGCCAATGACACCTATCCGGCGGAGTTTTTATACCAGAATCTTTTGATCGCCGCGAACATCATCCACGCTTCGTACGAGGCCGGCGTCGAAAAACTGCTGTTTCTCGGTTCGTCCTGCATATATCCGCGTCTTGCGCCGCAACCGATCGCCGAAGACGCGCTTTTGACCGGCCCGCTTGAGCCGACGAATGAATGGTATGCGATCGCCAAGATCGCCGGCATCAAACTATGCCAGGCCTATCGCAAACAATACGGCGCCGATTTCATATCGGCGATGCCGACCAATCTTTACGGCCCGGGCGACAATTACCATCCGGAAAACAGCCATGTCATACCGGGCCTGATCGGCAAGGCGCATCGCGCCAAATCGAGGGGCGAGCGCGATCTTGAAATCTGGGGCACGGGCGCGCCCTATCGCGAATTCATGTATGTCGACGATTGCGCGGACGCGCTGGTCTTCCTTATGAAGAATTATTCCGCCGGCGACTTCGTCAATGTCGGCGTCGGTTCGGACGTGACGATCGCGGAGCTGGCGAAAATGGTGATGGACGTCGTCGGCCTGGACGGGGAATTGAAAAAGGATCCCGGCAAGCCGGACGGTACGCCCCGAAAACTCATGTCCTCGGCGCGCCTCAGGGAAATGGGCTGGAGCCCCTCAACGTCTCTCGAAGAGGGGCTCCGCCTCGCCTATTCGGCGTTTTTGCGCGAACACGCCTGACAGCGCGCTAGCTGAATATAAAGTCGCCCGAATTAAGGCTGTTGAGCGATACCCCGACAAGGAGGATCGAGTCGCCGCCGCCGAGATCGATCAGCGTATCGCCCCCCTGCTGCGAGGCGGCCGCCATCACTTCGGCGAATGTGTCGAAGGCGGCGCCGTAACCTTTCAGTTCGATCTGGTCGTTGCCGGTGACGCCGCCGACGCCGAAATCATTGATCCGGTCGGCGCCGTCGCCGGGCGAGAAGCGGAACGTATCGTCATGCAGTCCGCCGATCAGCGTGTCGTTGCCCGTGCCGCCGATCAGCATGTCGGCGCCGTTATGGCCGTTGATGAAATCATAGCCGGCGCCGCCGTTCACCCAGTCGGCGCCGCCATTGGCCTGGATCGTGTTATACCCGTCATCGCCGATGATTACGTCGGCGAACGCCGATCCAATCACGCCTTCAACGGCGACCAGCGTGTCGCCGGCCGCGTCGCCGCCGGAGACGGCGAGCGTTTTGAGATTGACGTTGATCCCGCTATTTGAGGAACCGTAGCTGACGATATCGTAGCCGTCGCCGCCGTCCAGATAGTCCCCATCCGCACCGCCGATGATCCGGTCGTCGCCGGCGCCGCCGTAAATCGTATCGACGCCCGCGAAACCATCAAAATAATCATTTCCGTCGCCGCCGAGGAAAAGATTGTCCTGGTTGAACAGGCCGATCAGCCGGTCATTGAAGGCCGAGCCGATGAGGTTTTCGATCTTGACGAGCGTATCGCCCTGCGCGTCGCCGCCGACGCCCGTTCCGGCCCAGATCTTGACGGTGACGCCCGCGCCGGACGCGGAATAATCCGCCGTGTCAACGCCTGAACCGCCGTTCATATAATCCGCGCCCGAACCGCCGATCAAACTGTCGGCGCCCGACCCGCCGATGATGATGTCATCGCCGGCGCCGCCGATGACCGTGTCATCGCCGCCGTAATCGACGCTCGTTTCGGCGAGATCGTTCAAGAGGTCGTTTCCGTTCGTGCCGACAATAAGGTCGTCGGCGTCCGTGCCGCGGATGCGGCTGTCGAGGCCGAGAACGCCGGTCGAACCGGAATTGACCGTGACGTCGGACAGATCGAGCGTGCTCGTCCCGCCGGTGAGCGGAAAATGGCCGGGCTGGCCCGGCGTGGCGGGCGCGCCGGTTCCCGATGTGCCGATCGGATCCACGAAAAGCAGATCCCCCCATGACGTGCCGCCGGACAGATTGACGTTCGTCAGCGTCAGGGCGTTGAAATCCGTATAGCCTTGAATGAGAACCTGCGGCTTGTGATACCAGCCGTTCACCGAGACATTGTTGAAGTGGACGGCGCCGATCGGTCCGAGAACGTCGTAAGTGACCGGATCGCGGCCGGTGATCTGGATGGCGTTATCCCCGCGCGAGGGATCGGGCGTACCCGACGTCGCGGACGAGACGATCGCAACATCCTGCAGCGTCGCATCGCCGACAAAGCCGAAAAGAACGATATCGCCGGCGCCGTTCGCCCCGCCCTGTCCATTGTCCGTAAACGTCGTATTCGTGATCGATACGGAATCGAGATTGAACGCGCCGCTTCCCGTCCCGATGCCGAATACCGCGTTGTTTGAGAACGCGCTGTCGGCAATGATGAGAGAGGAAAGATCGGTGGAGCTGGAGATGTGGACCCCCGCCGTCGCCGCGCCGGAAACGGCGAATCCGGTGATGGAGACGCTCGCCGCGCCGCCATTGTCGATATCGCCGGAGATGCTGATGGCGTTGGCGCCCGTCGGCGTCAGCACGATATCGGGAACGCCGTCCGCGCCGATATCCTGTCCGGCGAGCGTGACGGCCTTCGTTATCGACAGGCTTTCATTGTAGGCGCCGTCCGCCACTTCAACGGTGTCGCCGGCGGCGGCGGCGTCGATCGCCGCCTGGATCGACATGCCGTTCGCCACATAGAAAAACTGCGTCGAGCCGGCGACGTCGACGCGGAAGGTCGAACCGGTCATCGAACCTGCATCGGCCGCGTCGCGCGCTTCCTGAACGCTCGAAAACGTGCCGACGATGGTCGATCCGTCATAAACCTGAACCGTATTGGAATCGGCGGTCAGCAGCCTCGTATCGTCGACCGCAATCCCGCCGGCGACATCGATATTCGTAAACCAGCCATAGCGATTGCCGCCGAAATCGGCGGTGAAGGAATCGGATGGATCGTTGCGCACTTCGGTGAACAGCGTGACGCCGGCGGAGTTCATGACGGTCATCGAAACGGCGAGCGTCCCGTCGCCGAAATCGAAAAACGTATGTTCGAACGTATACCAGCCTGCGGTCGTAATCTGGGCGTGATTGATCGTTTCCAGATCCTCGCGCGGATCGAAATTCGTGTTGTTGCTCGCGCCGACCAGCAGATCGCCCGTCGAGGTATCCATTGTCACGTGGAAAATGAAATCGCGAAGATGCGCGCCGGACTGGTTGTTGGCGGCGACGGAATAGTCAAACCCCTCGCCGGGCGCGAGCGAACCCGGATCGAGATAGATCTTGATTGAGGCGGTGAATTCCTGGTTCGCATTGAGCGAGCGGTACCCGTCGAAACGGGTGAAGGGGCCGGTTCCGTTCGTCTGCTCGAAAATCGAGAAGCCCGCGCCTTCGGCGGCCGTGATGCCGTTGGTTCCCGACGGGACTTCGGTTGTTATTCCGTCCTGGCCGTCCGCCTGGTCGAACCAGCCGGTTGAATCGACATTAAACCCTTGAGCGAATCTGAGCGTATTGTTAGCCATGCGTTCCCTCCGCAAATTTTTTCAATATTCCGCAGCACGCTGCGAATAATCCGCAAATGCGCGCCGAAACGATCGACGCGCAGACCTTTCTCGCCCGCGAAAACCGGATACCGCGCGCCCGGAATTAATTGGGCAACGGATTAATTGAAGAGGTGGTGGGCGCCCGCCGACGACGCCGCGCGCGTTCGGCGCAAATACCAAACGCATTTACTTAACTCGGCTTGCTCCCCTCTCCCCCCGGAATTGCAGCTCCGTTAACCATTATGAACATTCCGGCGGCGCCCGCAACAATGTTGAACAATGAAGTATCGCGAGGGATGGATCAGGCGTTTTCACTTCGGCGATATTTCGCGATTGCGAACGCGCCGCACGCGGCGCCGCTTAAAAAAAAATCGAACCAATTCAGTCGGTTTCACGACTAAACGCACAGGGGCGAACGCAAGACGCCAGCCGGACAGGGGTCCGGCCGGCGCTTCGATACTATACCTATGGTTGTGTGTGTTCGCCCGAACTCGTCAGATGAACGAAAAGTCCGCGGCGTTGAGCTGCCCGACATTGATCCCGACAAGGAGGATCGAGTCGCCGCCGCCGAAATCGATCAGCGTATCGCCCCCTTGCTGCGAGGCGGCCGCCATCACTTCGGCGAATGTGTCGAAGGCCGGACCATAATCCTTGAGCTGGATCAGGTCATTGCCGGTGGCGCCGCCGGCGCCGAAATCATTGATCCGGTCGGCGCCGTCGCCGGGCGAGAAGCGGAACGTGTCGTCATGCAGTCCGCCGATCAGCGTGTCGTTGCCCGTGCCGCCGATCAGCATGTCGGCCCCGTTATGGCCGTTGATGAAATCGAAGCCGCCGCCGCCGTTCACCCAGTCAGCGCCGCCATTGGCCTGGATCGTGTTGTAGTTGTCATCGCCGATGATCGCGTCCGCAAACGCCGATCCGATCACGCCTTCAACGGCGACCAGCGTGTCGCCGGCCGCGTCGCCGCCGGAGACGGCGAGCGTTTTGAGATTGACGTTGATCGCGCTTTGCGAAGATCCATAGCTGACAAGATCGTGGCCGTCGCCGCCGTCGAGAAGATCGCCGCCTGCGCCGCCGATGATCCTGTCATCGCCGTTCTGGCCGTAAATCGAATCGGAGCCGGCGAAACCGTCGAAATAATCATTGCCGTCGCCGCCATGGAAAACATTGTCCTGGTTGAACAGGCCGATCAGCCGATCGTTGAAGGAAGAGCCGACGAGGTTTTCGATCTTGATCAGCGTATCGCCCTGCGCGTCGCCGCCGACGCCCGTTCCGGCCCAAATCTTGACGGTGACGCCCGCGCCGGACGCGGAATAATCCGCAGTATCCGAACCCGCGCCGCCATTGAGCGCGTCAGCGCCCGCGCCGCCGGTCAGCGTATCTGTTCCGCCTGAACCGATCAGGGAATCGGCGCCGGCATCGCCTGAAAGAACGTCGCCGACACCCGATCCGTTGGGACTGGCCTGCGTATTCGAATACAACGTATCGTTGCCGTCGCCGCCGAATAACGTATCGGCGTTGAGGCCGCCCTGGATGAGGTCGTTTCCACCCATGCCGGCAAGGAAGTTGTCCCCGCTCGTTCCAAGGATCGTATCGTCGCCGCCGGCGCCTTTCAGGCCCTCAAAGCCTGTCATGGTTTCCGTGAATCCGCCGTCCGTCGCCGTTCCCGCCTGCATGTCGAAATCAATGCCGCCCGCATCGCCGGAACCGGACCAGTTGATCAAATCGTGCGTACCGAGCCCGCCGTCGAAAAAATCCGATCCGACGCCGGACGTTACGATAACGGTGTCGTCGCCGTCGCCGCCCACGATGGAATCGACGCCGAAACTGTCCGAAAGCACGTCATCGCCGTCGCCGCCTTCAAGTGTATCGTCGCCGGACTCGCCATCAAGCGAATCGTTTCCTGCGCCGCCGACGAGACTGTCGTTTCCATTGCCGCCGAGGATCGTGTCGTTGCCGCCCAGACCTTTCAGCGTATCGTTAAATCCGGAACCGGTGACCGAATCGTCGCCGACAAGCATTTCAGTGTAAAATCCGTTCGCATTGCCGCTAGCGCCCGAATTCGTCATCGTCACGAGGCTGCCGCTGAAGCCTGAAAACACAATATCGGGCGATCCGAAATTGTCGTTGTTGAGATCGATCTGGCCGCTGGTGACGGTGCCGCCGGTCGGCGTAGCGCCGCCCGTGAACCCGCTTCCAAGCAATTCGATGTCGTGGCCGTCATCGGAAATATAGGAATATAAGCCGGCTCCGGTGGCGTCGACGCTGTTCCAGTCGACGGTCGACACGAAGAACATGCTAAATCCCTGCGTGGCGGTTGATCCGTTAAAAATCGCCATATTGGTACTCCCCTTGTTCGGTTGGGTTCGCGTTTGCGTTGAGGCTCATTCACTCTCTCTAAGTTGCAGAAAGAACAATTCTCCACCCACGGTTCACCACCGTCGATTCTGTACACGCCTTACACGAACCGATTGTTCGCCCTGCCAGCCTTACGAATACACGCTGTGCTTGGCGCCAACAATCCAAAAACGCTGCGACTGTGCGGTATGACACACGCTGCAACGCTGCGGGCGGCTGCGGGCTGCGCCGACCGATGCAATCATTGGTCAGCGGTCGGCGCCCGTTCGCGCGATCCGCGTTTCAGTTTGAATTTTCCGCATGGTTTTGAAGCGCCGGCGTAAATGTCAGGCGCAGCGGTCGCACCGATCCGTCAGCATAAAAACGTTTCGCATAAGCCGCCTTTCGTCCGACGGCGCGCTTGCGCACTTCTTTAAGTATAAACCGGTTAATTTCCCCGTCATCCGCCGCCCAGGCGTTGATGATCATGCAATCGCCGTCAATGCATTCATTCGAGGGCGGATCGCTTCGCCCGTTCAGCCAGGCTGCGGCGTAATCTTCATTGACGAACGCCCAGCCGGCGAAACCGACGATATTCGTCTCGGTGGAGACCAGAAGATAATGCCCCCTATTGACCTGGCCGGTCAGCGTTCTCGACCAATTGCCGAATTGGCGATCGGCGAAGCTCGGCTTCGTCATCAGGTAACTGACCGCCCGTCCGAGCCCCGCAAACGGATTGGGATCGCGAACGGCGCGCAGAACCCGCACGCTTTCGCCTTTCGGTACCGCCTTTTCATCCGGCATCGCGTTTCATCTTCCGTTTATCGGCGCCGACCTGCGCCGATCGGCGTATTGGACGCATTGCGCGCGAATGCGCCGCGCGCGCGGCCTCATCCGAAAATAAAATCGCCCTGGTCGAGATCGCTCTTAAAGACGCCGGCGAGCGTAATCGAGTTTCCGCCGCCGAGATCGATCAGCGTATCGCCCCCCTGCTGCGATGCGGCCGCCATCAATTCGGCGAACGTATCGAATGCGGCGGCCGGGTTTTTGAATCGTATGACGTCGCCGCCCGCGGCGCCTGCGGAAAAATCCGTGATCGTATCGGCGCCGAACGCCGGTGCAAAAAGGAACGTATCGTTTCCGTTCCATCCTTTCAGCGTATCGGCGCCGGGACCGCCGACGATCAGGTCGTCGCCGTTTCCGCCGTTGATGAAGTCCCAGCCCTTCATCCCGAACAGCGTATCGTCGCCGCCATTGCCCTGAAGCACGTTATTCGAGTCGTCGCCTTCCAGGCTGTCGCCGTGCTGCGAACCGATCAGGCCCTCGATTGAATTCAGCACATCGCCCTGCGCGTCGCCGACGCGGCCGATTTGCTCCCAAAGGCGGACGGTGACGCCTTTGGCGGATACGTTGTAACTGACGATATCAAAACCGGCGGCGCCGCGAAGATCGTCGGCGCCTGCGCCGCCGATCAGCCGGTCGTCGCCGTTTCCGCCGTCGATCGTATCGTCGCCGCCGAGCCCGTCGATATAATCATCGCCGCCCGCGCCGGCCAGATAATTATCGGCGTTGAATATGCCGATCAGGCGATCGTTGAAATCGGAGCCGATAATATTTTCTATTTTGGTCAGCGTATCGCCTGTGGCGATGTCGCCCTGTCCGGAATTATTCCAGATCTTGATCGTGACGCCGGCCGCCGCGCCGGAATAGTCCGCCGTATCGCGGCCCGGTCCGCCGTCGAGCATGTCGGCGCCGGCCCCGCCGACAAGCCAATCGTCGCCCGCGCCGCCGCCGAGAGTGTCATCGCCCAAAGATCCCGAAAGACTGTCGTTTCCGGCGCCGCCGAAAAAGCTGTCATTTCCGGGAACGCCGAGCAGCGTGTCGTCTCCGTCCAGCGCGTCGATTAAAACCAGCGGATCGCCGAAGCCGCCGAGGCGGTCGTTCCCGTTTGTCGGGGTCAGAACCGGCGCGCCTATCGTGCTGAAAATCGCAAGATCGGCCTGCGAAATATATCGCGCGTCATTCGTTCCGATCGCCGGTCCAAGCACGCCCGATGTGAGATGGGCGATGCTCGAATCGAGCGCGATCAACGGATAATCCGGATCGGTTGAATTGAACTGATATCCGCCCGACGTCGTAACGAACTGGTCGAACGTCGTTCTGTCGGTTGTCGTCTGATCGAGAAAGGTCAACAATCCAAGGCCATGGCCGATTTCGTGAACGAGGATCGTCCACAGATCGTATTTGCCGCTCTGCCCGATGGAAACGCCGTCGATAATCTGGCCGAAACCGAACTGGTTTGCGTTCAATTCGCCCGTATCTATATCTATATAAATGTCCGGGTCCGTTCCATTGAGATCGCCGCCGCCGTTAAGCTCGACAATCGTCATCGGTTCGTAATAATCGAGACCGCCTGCGGAATGATCGAAATAAAGATCGGTTCCGCCCTGGGCGAGCGACGTGTCGTCAAGCGCCGTGAAACTGATCTCGATCGTTACCGTCGCTGCGGAGGCGTCGATGTAACGCCCCCAGTAATCCGCCGCCGAACGCGCGACGGACAAAACGTTGTTTACAATATTCGGGGCGACGCCGCTCGTCAGGCCCGTGACAATTTCGAACATCTATTCCCCTGGAGATTGCGTTTACTGCGCACCTATACACCGATACCCGCCATCGACCAAGGCGATGGCGCGCGCGCGTCCAAATCGGGCCGACGCCGTCCCGGATTGCTTCAGATACGGATCAATCCCTACAGGAATTCGCGTTTCAGCGCGCCGCCGTCTAGGTAAACAGAAAGTCGCCGGCGTTGAGATTATTGATATTGACGCCGACCAGCGTGATTGAATTTCCGCCGCCGAAGTCGATCACCGTGTCGGCGCCGACCTGGCTGGCCGCCGCCATCACTTCGGCGAATGTGTCGAAACTCGCGCCAAGTTGGTGCAGTTGGATAACGTCGCCGCCGGCTGCGCCCGCGACGAAGTCTTCTATCCGGTCGGCGCCGAATCCCGGCGCGAATTTAAACGTGTCATTGCCGAACCAGCCTTTGAGCGTGTCATTGCCGGCTCCGCCGATAATCAGATCATCGCCGTTACCGCCATTGATGAAATCCCATCCATCAAGGCCGTCGAGCGTGTCGTTGCCGCCGTTGCCCTGAAGAACGTTGAATTTATGGTCTCCGACCAGCTTGTCGCCATAGGCCGAACCGATAACGCCTTCGAGATTCAAAAGCGTGTCGCCGGTCGCGTCGCCGCCGGTCGCGGAATTCGACCACAAGGTGACCGTGACCGCGCTCGGCGAAACGCCGTAGCTGACGATATCGACAAGGCCCGCCTCGCCGTTCAGCACGTCGGCGCCCGGACCGCCGATCAACCGGTCGTTTCCATCGCCGCCGAGCAGCGTATCGTTTCCGGCCGCGCCGTCCATATAATCGTTTCCGGCGCCGCCCTGAAAATGATTGTCCTGATTAAAGAGGCCGATAAGACGGTCATTGAAGGGCGAGCCGATCAGGTTCTCGATCCTCATCAGGACATCGCCTTGCGCGATGTCGCCCTGCCCTGAATTGTTCCACAGCTTGATGACGACGCCTGCGCCGGCGTCGGCGTAACTCGCCGTGTCAGAGCCGGGACCGCCGTCCAGCGTATCGGCGCCCGCGCCGCCGACGAGCGTGTCGTTTCCGGTTCCGCCGTCGAGCGCGTCATCGCCGCCATATCCGAAAAGAAGATCGTCGCCGCCGATCATCGTTCCCGAACTCGCAAACGCCTCGCCGAAAATGTCGTCCGCGATCGATGAGCCGTGAAGCGTGTCGTTTCCGCCGGTCAGCATACCCCCGACTTCAACGGAGAACGCATCGCCGACGATGCGCATCCGCAGTTTGGTGTAGCCGGAAATATCGGTCGAGCGCAGGTCGATCAGGTCGTCGCCGCCGACCAGCGATCCAATAACATTGTAGGCGTCGCCCGCCGCGTCGAACAGGCTCGGAAGATTTCCGTCAAGCTGCGCCGGCGCGATCATGTCGTCGCCGCCGGTCCCGGATGTCCCCGCGCCGATCTCGTAGAAATCGCCGTAAACATGCAGCGCGCCGACGGTGATCGAATCATCTCCGCCGGTCGCGGACCCCGACGTAATCGTATAAAAATCGCCCGTAATCGTCGATGAAAAGCCAAGCGACTGCGCGCCGCCGCCCAGCGTATCGTCGGCGCCGACATGCGCGGCGCCGTCCGCGATATTCGAGCCGTCGCCCGAAAACAGGAGCGTGACGGCGTAATTCGACAAGTTGAAGTCGATAAGGTCCGCGCCGGAAAGCGCCGCCGACCAGAAAGAATTGCGCTGCTGCGCCGCAGTTCCCGATCCGACGCCGAAACTCGTGATGGCGACGCCGCCGAGCCCCGTCGCTGAAAACTCCGCCGAGCCGTCATTGTCGAGATCAAGCTCAAGCCCGCTGACCGTTCCCCCGGTCGGAAGCCCGCCCGACGCGGTTATGCCGCCGCCCGCGAATTCCCAGTCATCGCCGCCGGCGGATAGGTATGAATATTGAAACCCGCTATTCGTCGCATCCTGAGCGGAAAAATTGATCACGCTCGCGTCGATGATCGAAAAATTCTGGTCCAGGCCGGAAAAGGAGATACTCGACATTTACAATACCTTCGAACTGGTGGGCGCCGATGCGCGCCAGCAAAATTTGAGCCGGCCGATCAGTCCCTTACGATGTCCGAATTATAGAGGCGGCGCCTCGCGAAGTCGCCTCCCCGCACAATAAAATTTTGTTGGATTCAACTGATTGGGGAAACTCGGCGCGCGCAAATCCCGCTTTTGCGTTTGTCGCCGAAGATGCGCCGCAGTGGGCCCGATCGCCGGCGTAAGGCGCGGGAGGCAGCCTTCTCGCCGGCTCCCCCTTCCATTCGCCGGCGTTCGCCCTATGTTCGCGTCATGCCCGCACCGCGCAACCGCCGCCCGACGAACCAGCCGACGACGCCGAAATCGGACCTGACGCCAGTCGCCGGCGGGTTTTCCGAGGCCGTCGCGACCTATCACGACCGGCTGGCGCAGCCGCTGGCCGCGTGGACGCCGCATCGCCCCGAGCGCCCCGTTCGCAAGGGCCTGTCGCGCCCGTTGCGGGTGAAAAGCGCCTATCAGCCCGCCGGCGACCAGCCGCAGGCGATCGCCGAGTTGAGCGAGGGCGTCAGATCCGGCGAATTCGACCAGGTGCTTCTCGGCGCGACGGGCACCGGCAAAACCTTCACCATGGCGAAAGTGATCGAGGCGACGCAGCGCCCCGCCCTCATCCTCGCGCCGAACAAGACCCTCGCCGCGCAGCTATTCACCGAATTCAAGGCGTTCTTCCCCGACAACGCGGTCGAATATTTCGTTTCCTATTACGATTACTACCAGCCTGAAGCCTATGTGCCGCGCACCGACACCTATATCGAAAAGGAATCATCCGTAAACGAACAGATCGACCGGATGCGCCACGCCGCGACGCGCGCGCTGCTGGAGCGCGACGATGTCGTCATCGTCGCCTCCGTGTCCTGCATTTACGGCATCGGCTCGGTCGAAACCTATACGGCGATGACGTTCACGCTGGAACACGGGCGAACGATCGAACGCAAAACGCTGCTCGCCGATCTGGTGGCGCTGCAATACAAGCGCGCCGATGCGGGCTTTGCGCGCGGGAGCTTTCGCGCCCGGGGCGACATTATCGAAATATTCCCGGCGCACTATGAAGACCGCGCCTGGCGCGTTTCAATGTTCGGCGACGAGGTTGAGGCGATCCAGGAATTCGATCCGCTGACCGGGCGAAAAACGGACGATCTCCAGTCGATAACCGTTTACGCCAATTCACACTATGTAACGCCGCGCCCAACGCTGACGCAGGCGATCGCCGGCATAAAAAAGGAGCTGAACGAAACGCTTCCCGTCATGCGCGAGGAGGGAAAGCTGCTCGAAGCGCAGCGCCTTGAACAGCGCGTCCAGTTCGATCTTGAAATGATGGCGGCGACCGGCTCGTGCGCCGGCATCGAAAACTATTCGCGCTACCTGACCGGCCGGAAGCCCGGCGAACCGCCGCCGACGCTGTTTGAATATCTCCCCGACAATGCGCTGCTCTTTTGCGATGAAAGCCATGTCTCCGTGCCGCAGATCGGCGCGATGTTCCGCGGCGACTTCAACCGCAAGCGCACGCTCGCCGAATACGGTTTCCGCCTGCCCTCCTGCATGGACAACCGCCCCCTGAAATTCGAGGAATGGGAGAAGATGCGCCCGCAGACGACGCATGTCTCCGCGACGCCGGGCGACTGGGAGATGGAGCGCACCGGCGGCGTCTTCACCGAACAGGTGATCCGCCCCACCGGTCTCGTCGATCCGCAGGTCGAGGTGCGCCCCGTTACAGGCGAAAAGGCGAACCAGGTCGATGATGTCATCGCGGAGGTCAAAGCCGTCGCGAAAAAGGGCGGGCGCAGCCTCGTCACCGTACTGACGAAACGCATGGCCGAGGACTTGACCGAATATATGCATGAACAGGGCGTAAAGGTGCGCTACATGCATTCGGATATCGACACATTGGAACGCATCGAGATCATCCGCGACCTGCGCCTCGGCGCCTTCGACACGCTGGTCGGTATCAATTTGCTGCGCGAGGGGCTCGACATTCCCGAATGCCAGCTTGTCGCCATTCTCGACGCCGACAAGGAAGGGTTCCTGCGCAGCGAAACCTCGCTCGTGCAGACGATCGGCCGCGCCGCGCGCAATGTCGACGGGCGCGTCATTCTCTACGCCGACGCCGTGACCGGCTCCATGGAGCGCGCGATAGCGGAAACCGATCGCCGCCGCGAAAAACAGGAAGCGCACAACAAGGCGCACGGCGTCACGCCGCAATCGACAAAGGCGATGATCTCCGATCTTGCGCGCGAGGAAGATGAAGGAAAACGCGCCGCGATGGGAACGAGTTTCGTCGGCGCGAAAATTCCCGGCCGCGCCGGCGGCGCGGCGGGCTTTGCGCAGGACGGCGCCGAATTCGGGCACAATCTCAAAACCGTTATCGCAGGTCTTGAAAAGGACATGCGCGAGGCCGCCGCAAATCTGGAGTTCGAGGACGCCGCGCGCCTGCGCGATGAAATCCGCCGACTTCAGGAAACGGAATTGGCGGTGGCGGATGACCCCTTCGCGCGTCAGGAGGCGGTTGAGGCGGCGGTTGAGAAGGGAAGCAAAGGGCGGATTACGAAATCAGAGGGGACCGTTTCGACCTTACTGTCCAAACCTAAAGCCGCGCCCGCCAACCCGCGCCGGCGCCGAAGATGAGCTCCGCACGCGGCGCGCTCGCCAAACCGAAACGTATGAGTTATTCAGCAGCAGGACTCTCCTAATCGGTGAAGGACCCAAGGGGTTCAGGTCACTTCTTGGATTCACCGTGTCAGGAAACTCAACATCACCCGCATCAAGGCAATCTTTGACTAGATCGCCGCAATTATTTCCAAGTACTGCATACGGCTCCTCCGCTTCCCGTGCCCCCTCAACTATCATCAGAAAATCTTGCAACCCCGACCAGCTCCGCCGCTCGCCTGTTGCTCACACCGCGCCGCTAGGCGTAAAATCTGCCAAGGCTCTAATCGCCGCCGGATGAAACTTCAGTGGCAGGTCAATCCCGCTCAAGGGCGTTAGGTCGCGTTCAACGGAAGGTCACCAACAAAGCCCGTGACAGCAATAAATGTCTGGATCAGCGACATCCGCAGCGTCATGCGTTCCACGCGTGTCAGTCGATCGTCATCCCGTTTCGTCATTTTCAACTCCGTATCACGCGTCCTATTAACACGAAAAAGGTACGCACCTCGTTGGAGTGAACGGCCTAACGCAATCCGCTTGTTGATCATCGCATTTCGAATGCGTTCGCTATACATTAGGAGTAAGCCCAGCTACTATGCGACACCCATTTGGGAGGGAAAATGCAATCGCAAGAACGGGAAGATAAGATCCCGCCGGCGCGGTTGGCCGGTATCTGTTACTTGGTCATTATCGCGGGAGGCCTTTTTTCAGAAATCGTTGTCCGTGGACAGCTCATCGTCGCGGGCGATGCGGCTGCAACAGCGGCGAACATCATTGAGCACGAAAACCTTTACCGGACTGGCATTGGCACTTCGATAGCGTTTCTCGCATGCAATATCCCGGTGATTTGGGTATTCTACCGTGTGTTTCGCGTGTTCGATCAACCAATCAGTATCCTACTGGTACTGACGTTCATGACTGCCATCATTGTCGAGGTGGCGAATTTGGGGAGCTACCTGGAACCCCTGAATTATTTGATCAATGCAGAAGCCCTAGCCGGACTCACAGAATCCCAGCGCGCGGCGCTAAGCTACAGCGCCTTTCAGACGTTCAACGCGGGTTTCGCGCTATCTCTTGCCTTCTTTGGCGCGCATTGTATTATCCTCGCATCGTTGATCATCAGGTCAGGCCTGATACCGCGGATAATTGGCTTCGCGTTGGTGTTCGCTGGAATTGGCTATATTACCAATACGCTAACTACGTTCGTAGCGCCGCAGTTAAGGGGAGACTTCGGGATATTCTTACTTCTTCCCGCGCTAATAGCGGAAACGTCGCTTGCGTTATGGCTCACGTTGTTCGGCGTCAATCAAGCGCGTTGGAACGAAGCGGCAATGTCCTGAGAGAAACACTATAAATGCGCGTCCTTAGTGTTTTCGGGGCAGAGCGCCAATGCCGAGGATCTTAAATGCTGCTGCGTCGCGTTGCTCAACACGTCAAAACGCAAAATTGGTTCGCAGTCGGATTGGATTTCGTGATTGTGGCAGCGGGCGTGTTGCTCGCGTTGCAGGTCTCAAATTGGAGTGAGGCGCAGTCCAATATGAAAGGCGCGACAAACACTCTAGTACGGTTGAAGAATGAGGTGTCATTTAACACCATAGCGTTGGAGGAAAGGATCGCGTCGATAGGGGAAAGTCGCTCCACGCGCGATCGCGCTATACTTGCCCTAGATAGATGCGATGGATCCCCCGAGGCGATAAGTGCCATCACTAAAACCATTCACGTCATGAGCGGCGATATCCTTCCATCGTTTGTTGACAATTCGCTGCGCGAGCTTGCTAGAAATGACCAATATCTTGAATTGTTGACAGATGCCTTTCGGGCCGAATTGAACATATATGACTCTCGCCTAGCGGATGAACGGTCCCAACTAAAGATAAACTACGAACTCATGTGGGACGATCACATTCTTCGAAATCCTTCGGTGTCCGTGGTCGCGCCGAAAGGAGATGTTAGCCGCGGGCAGATTGTCTTGCATCGTCCTTTTACTGAACTTTGCGAGGATCCCGTATTTAGTCGCCAGTTCATCTTGACCGAAGGCTGGCACCAAGCCGCGACTTCTCGGATGACGCGTTTCAGGAAACAGAGTGAGGCGTTTCTTTTGGAAGTCGACGCCGAACTTGAGCGCTTGAATTGAACATAGTCTAACGGACGCTTTCTATTTAACACAGCCAAATGCGCATGCATCCGCGCAGCTTGTTGTTAACCAGATGGCATCGCTAGGATGTGCTTTAGGGTGGCAGGTTAGAACCCGATTACAAGGGGCTTCGCATGTTTACAGTAGATAAGAACAATCGAGCAAGGTATTACAAATATTTGGCGAGGCTCAACTACGAGGCGGCAATTGCGGCTGATGAAAAAGTAGGCCGACTTCCCGTGTATGAAATTGCCGTCCCACCTCCAATCATGACGTTGTGTGCTCACTCTATAGAACTTTCGTTAAAGGCTTTATTGCTCGAGAATGGTGATGACGAATAGGTTGTTCGCCGATTTGGCCATGACTTGCTGAGTTGCTGGAAGAGATGCATTGAATTGGGCGCGGACAAGAACGCTATCGATCAAGACGGGCTGGCCTGACCCATCGAAGTGTTCCGAGCCATTTGTTAGACTCGGCGGGTTGTCGGACGGCGTTCATGCCGCCACGCCCTGAACGTAAGGCGGCATGAACGGTCTTGGCAAGATGGCTTTCGGCGCGGGCGGGCTGTAGCCGAGCGATGAATGCGGGCGGAAAGTGTTGAAGTGCTCACGCCACCATTCGATCAGCGTTTTGGCCTCCTTCATCGTGTAGAAGATTTCCCGCGCAAGCAGTTCGTCTCTGAGCTTAGAGTTGAAGCTCTCGCAATAGCCGTTCTCCCATGGACTTCCCGGCTCGATGTAGAGCGTCTTGACGTCGAGCTGAGCAGCGTTCCGCCCGAGGTCGCCGCTGCACATGCGGGCGCACCGACGACGCGCCGGACGCGTTGTAAGAGAGACCGACATCGGATTTGGACGTGATGGCGCCGATGTCGTTTCCAAGCGGCGGGCGAAAAAGTGGCGGCCGGTTTTTCGCTTAACCGCCGCGCAACAAAAAAAAAGGCGACGGTCTTCGTCCCGACGCCGGTGATGCTTCGGCAAGTGGATATCATCCGGCGTTCCGCCGCACTCCATCAACCTACGATCGTATCCGGATCATCAATCCCGGCTACGCCTGTTGCCACCTTAATCCGCCTACGGATTCAAGCGGCACGCGAACTGCAATGGACAACGCAAGAGGCTGTTGCTACTTTGCCTCCATAATAGTAAATTCCCTCAAGAACATTGGCTTTTGTATTGGCGCGCATATCAAATCTTCTGGAAGCAATGTTTCAGCATGCCAGCAATCTCGATCGTAAGTGAAGGTTCCCCAAAAGCGGACCATCGTTCCGTTTTCGAAATGCTTCTCTCGCAATACTCTTCTCGATGCCTCCGGATCTCCATCAACATACAACATTTTCTCCCACGGACCGACCAAAGAGGTGCCAGGAGGAACGATTGCTAACTGCGGTGGACCTAAGACTAACAAAACGCCGTCAGAACAGATTCGCTTGCCGTTAAATGTTTCGGGATTCGCATAGAGCGCTTGAATTTCGACTGCGGTACAATCGGCCGAAGCGGCGTGTGACAATTTTGCAGTACATGCTGAGGGTGCCAACACAAATAAAAGTCCCACCGTCAAAATCATCATCAAGCGCATCTCAGCCTCCTCCAGGATATTCTCTCAATTTGCCCGTCGGCGTAATGATTACAAGCGTGGCGCCCCGCCTGGTAGGGTCAACTTCGCTTCTCAGGCCAACCAAGCCGTCATCATCACTATTATTTCTGATTCCCTCAGAACTCCGATCTTCGTTCATGCGCTCGATAGCGTTGTGTGCATTGCTTGCGGGGTGGCTGTGGCCAATTACGAGAACAATCTCGTTAGGACCGCGGGAAAAGCGGTAGTAAAAATGGTTTGGGGTTCCTCGGCCTGCTTCCGAGCCGTACAGGTACCTTATTTCACCAGTTGTAAGATCTAGCAGGGCAACAATTCCGTCTTCATCAGAACCTCTGCTCAGATCTGCTCCTTCCAAGTAGGCGCGCGCTTCAGCAATCGCTTCGGCCCGCTTTTCTTCGATTTGCTCGTCTGAAATTCGATCCACTGCCTCATTAAACAAATAAGTGAAAGAAGCTGTCACGGCGCCGTCTGCGAATTTCCCGCCGCCGAGGACGGAGCCGGTTCCGCCGACAGCGGCGCTGAATGCGGCGCCGCTCCATACATCACCGCTTTGCGCAAAAGGCTCCGCCGCTGACGAGAACCCAGCGGCGAGGAATCCGGATTTGAAGCTGCCGCCTCTTATCTCCGCATAGGCGCCGCCGACGGCGGCGTGCGCGACGCGCCTTACAGCTTTCCGCTCAACGTGAAAGGCCGATGAAGCAAATCAATACCGCGTCAGGACCGGATGGGTTTGAACGCCTGTCACGCTTGGGATCGCGCTGATAATATCGCGAATTTCAGAAAGCCGTTCCACATTCGGCGACGCGATCAGGACAAGGGCGTCAACCGCGCCGGCGAGGCTGTAACAGGCGGCGACTTCGGGAATTGCGGCGATCGTTTTCGCGACATTCGGGCAATCGTGATCGGGCGCCAGTTTGAGCATCAGCCACGCTTGCAGCGCGTCGCCGCGTTCGCGCGTTCGGATCGTATAGCCGGCGATAACGCCGTCGCGCTCAAGCCGGCGCACGCGCTCTACCGTTGCGCTTCGCGACAGGCCGGCGACGCCGGCGAGTCCTTTCATGGAAATGCGGGCGTCATCTTTCAGCGCCGCGATCAGGCGTTGGTCGACGGCGTCGATCTGACGGTTCGTACGCTGCAATTTGACGGCTCCATCCGCAAGAAATGCCGGTTGCGGCCGCCGCCGGCGATCCGCATGCTTTGATAATGGCAGGAGGCGCATTGTTAGACAATGAAACGATGGCGATTGATGGCGGCGATTTTTCTGGTCTGCGCGCGCGCCGACGCGCAGGAGGTTTTCGAACCGGGACTGGTCTCGACCGGGTATGACGATGCGCATGTCTCTTTCGATCCGGACGGAACCGCGATGTATTTCGTGCGTAGCAGCCCCGACTTTGCGCACTGGACCGTACTGAAATCGGAAAAGCGAAATGGAAGCTGGGGGGCGCCCGCCATCGCGCCGTTCAGCGGCGTGTGGAGCGACGCGGACGTTTTCATCACGCGCGACGGATTGACGATGTTCTTCGTTTCCACGCGCCCGGTCGATGGGTCGCCGCGCGATGATACAGATATCTGGTCGGCGACGCGCAAAACCCCGCAGGACGAATGGGGCGCGCCGCGGCATATTCGCGAACTTTCAAGCCCCGGATATGAATGGTATCCGACCATGACCGACGACGGCGTTCTTTATTTCGGCTCAGAGCGCGCGGGCGGTTACGGAAAAAGCGACATCTGGCGCGCCCGATGGATCGACGGGCGGTTTTCCGAGCCGGAAAACCTAGGCCCGGTTATAAATACGCCGGATCAGGAGATAGAACCGTTGATAGCGCGCGACGGGCGCTCGATGATTTTCGCAGCGCGCGGCGGCCCCGGCGACAAGGGGGAGTACGATCTTTATTCAAGTTTTGCGTGCGCGGGCGAGTGGACGAAGCCTGCTCCGCTCCCGGATGAATTCAACTCGCCCGCCTGGGATTTCGGGCCGCGCCTTTCACCGGACGGGACACAGTTCTACTTCACGAGCAATCGCGCGCGGACGCACGCCCCATATGAGGGGGTTGCAAGGCTTGAGGATCTGCATTCGCTGCTTGACGCGCCGAAGAACGGTTTGCGCGACGTCTATGTCGCAGATGCGGCGAGGCTAGACCTCCATTCGCCCTGCGCCGATGCGCGATGAAATCCGCCGCCTTAAGGAAACGTAGTTGGCGGTGGCGGACGCCACCTTCGCGCGTCAGGAGGCGGTTGAGACGGCGGTTGATCGAGGTTCGAAGGGGACGGTGAGAGTACGCTGTCAAGCAGACTGCGGCAGCGCAAAAAATAATCGGCGCAAACGTCGCGCGCGAGCGCATGGAAGCAAACCCCGGACCACACCCTCTTTCATTCCGGGGCGATCCGCAGGATCGAACCCGGAATCCGCCGCGTGACCTGCAACAGATCCATGGACTCCGGTTTCGCGCTTCGCGCGCGCCGCAGCGACAGCTTGATTTCGTTGGAACCGGCGCACGGAAACAATCCCGGTCAGTCGAACGCCTGATCCATCGTTTTCGACGGCGCGTTGGCGCAATCGCCGACGGGTTTGGCCGGCACGCCGGCGACCGTGCAGCCCGGTTTCACGTCATGCAGCACAACGCTTCCCGCAGCGACCTTGGCGTTTTCGCCGATCTCGATATTGCCGAGGACTTTCGCGCCGACGCTGATCAGCGCGCCCTTGCGGATCTTGGGATGGCGATCGCCCATCTCCTTCCCGGTGCCGCCGAGCGTCACGCCCTGCAATATCGAAACATCATCCTCTATCACCGCCGTTTCGCCGATAACGACGCCCGTCGCATGATCGATGAATACGCCCCGGCCGATTTTCGTCGCCGGATGAATATCGACCTGGAAAAGCTCGGACATGCGGCTTTGCAGATAAAGCGCGAGCGCGCGGCGGTCGTGACGCCAGAGCCAGTTGGCGACGCGCTGCGCCTGAAGCGCGTTATACCCCTTGAAGAACAGGAAAGGCTGCACGAATTCGTTGCAGGCCGGATCGCGCTCATAAACGGCGAGAATATCGGCGAGACCCGACTCGACGATCTGCTGTTCGTCCGCATACGCCTCAAGGCACACATCGCGCCAGATCATCGGGTTCATGTCGCCGTCCGAGACTTTTTGCGCGAGGCGATAGGATAGCGCGCGCTCGAAGGATGCATGGTTGAGAATATTGGCGTGCAGGAAACTCGCCAGCGCCGGCTCGCGCGAGGCGGCGGACGACGCTTCTACACGCATGCGCGGCCAGGTCTGATCGCGTGCGAGTTTCACCACTTTGCTGACGCTCATTCATCTCTCCTTGGGCGCCTTTCCCCGGGCGATGTTCCTCAAACGGGCCTATCGGGACACGGGGCTTTTCAGGCACTCCAGCGCACGATGCGCGGGCAATCGCCCCCTGTCGGCGAGCGCGCGCGCCTTTAGCGCCATGATTATAGTGAGGCTGTCGGAAATGTCGCCGTTCAGCACCATTTCGTGAAGGTCAGAAAACCTGACCCGCCTGTGAGCCAAAACCTCGTCGCCGTCGGGCGCGGGCGTTCCCTCCTCCAGCCCCCAGGCGAGAAAGCACGCCGCCTTCTCATCCGTCACCGAATTCGAAATGTCGAAATTCGAGATGTTGAGCCAATGGCGCGCGCGCAGGCCGGTTTCCTCGGCGAGTTCGCGCCGGGCCGATGCGAGCGGATCGACGCCGCGCGCGCCGCCGCCTTCGGGAACCTCCCAGCTATAGGCGTCGTGCGGAAAGCGGTGCTGGCCGACAAGCGGCACGGTTCCGTCGTCATGGATCGGCAGGACGCCGACGGCGATATTCTTGAAGTGAACGACGCCGTACTGGCCATTGTTTCCGTCCGGGCGGACGACCTTGCAATCCGTCACGGTGATCCACGGATTGTCGTAGACTTCAGCTTCCGCTTCGATGGTCCACGGACCGTTCCGGCGCGGCGTCGCCCCCCTCATTCCGCCGCCCGATTGCGCACCGGCAAAGGTTCGCGGCAGATGTCGAGATGATCGGCGTTATAAATAAAAAATTTTTCGGCGCGGTTGCGCCGCGCCTCCGTCAGGGCGGCGAAAACGGGCCGCGCGCTGTCGAGGATCTCCCATTGCGGGCGTTCCGCCTCCGGCAGGTCGGACGCCATCCTCATACGGATAATTTCTTCGCCGACATCGTCGTCTTTCGTTTCGGGCGGCGCGACGCGGCGCAGCAACTGAACATGCTCCATTCCGTCGATGACGTTGCCGAAAACGGTGAGGTTTCTGTCAAGAAAGCGTTGCGGCTGGATTGCGATGTAAAATTCGGTCGATGCGGTGTCCGCCGCCTCATTGCGCCCGAATGCGAACGCGCCGGCGCAGTGAAGCAGCCAGTAAGTCCCGGTCTGTTCATCATAACCCGCGGGCATGCCGTCTATATACCCGACCTTCGTTGCGAACCCGTCGACATCCTTTATCGCGGCGAAAGCGATGTCGTCGCCTGCGGCTTCAAACTCCGCCTTCAGCTGCTTTTTCGCCTTGCCGATGTCCTTGTCGCCGAACGGATCGCCGCCCTGCGCGACGAAACCGTCAATGACGCGGTAAAATGAAAGCCCGTCGTAAAATCCCGCGCGCGTCAGCTTGCGCAATTGTTCGACATGTTTCGGCGCCATGGCCGGCGACAGCGCGATCGTCACCGTTCCGCTTTCCAGCTCGATCAAGAGCGTTTCGTCGGCGGGAATGGCGCGCCAGTCCGCATCGGTCATCGCGGAACGAATCTCGGCGCTCGTTTTGCGCGGCGTTTCGTCCTGCGCCGCCGCGCCCATTGCAAATACGGACGCAGCGCCGAGCGCGATCAGAAATCTCATCATCCTCTACCCCTGTATGGCGCAACGCCCGCATCTGGGATCCACAGACCCTTTGGCGGTTCGCCGGTTTGAAAGAAAACGTCTATCGGAATCCCGCCGCGCGGATACCAGTATCCGGCGATCCTCAGCCATTGCGGTTTCGCCGCCGCGACGAGCCGCCTGGCGATCGTCAGCGTGCAGTCTTCGTGAAACGCGCCATGGTTCCGGAAAGAGGAAAGGAAAAGCTTCAGCGACTTCGATTCGATCAGCCGCTTGGCCGGCGCATAATCGATCACCAGATGCGCGAAATCGGGCTGTCCCGTGACCGGGCAAAGCGATGTGAACTCCGGCGCCGTAAAGCGCGCAAGATAAAGGACGCCCGCCTGTGGATTGGCGACAGTTTCCAGAGCGGCCTTGTCGGGCGAGGCGGCGATCTCGGCCGTCCGCCCAAGCTGGCGCAGCGACGGCGCGGCGCCGCCCTTGGCGGCGGTCAGCCTGCGCGGCGCTTTCTTCGCCGTTTTCTTCGCACCCTCTCTCGTCGCCATCGCCGCCAATCCTCTTTCCCGCTCGCCCCGTCCTATCGGCGCCCTTGGCCGGCGTAAAGCGCCGCACGCGCGCGGCGAGCGCGGAAAAATGGAGGCGGTCAATCTCCTCTCCGGCGCAATGGACAAGCCCGCCCGGCTTGCCTATAAGCCGCGGCTCCGGACGGGCCCGGCCCGGCCCGAAACGCCCAGGTAGCTCAGTTGGTAGA
>JAGRDS010000047.1 GCA_020446945.1 Parvularculaceae bacterium | reverse complement strand
GACGCCGGTGAAACGCTCGTAATGGCCGAGGTCGAGGTCCGTCTCCGCCCCGTCATCGGTGACGAAAACCTCCCCGTGCTGATAGGGCGACATCGTTCCCGGATCGACATTGAGATAGGGATCAAGCTTGCGCAGGCGGACTTTATATCCGCGCGCCTGAAGAAGGGCTCCGAGAGCCGCCGCCGCAACGCCTTTTCCGAGGGAGGAAACCACGCCGCCGGTGATGAAAATGTACCGCGCCATGGAAGCCCGTCTTAGCGCCGGCGTTCGAAAGGGCAAACAGGAATCTCGCCGGTGCGCGCGCCGCCTTCAAGCCATTTCCCTAGAATGGCGCGCTAACTTCCTGTTTGTACGTTGAAAAACGCTAATCCTGCGGCGTTTCTTCCGGCGCGGGTTCCGCGTCGGATTCAACTCCGGATTCAGATTCCGGCGCGGTTTGCGCCGGCGCGTCGACCGTTTGGGCCTCCGGTGTCGGAGGCGCTGATTCGCTCGCGGCGTCCGATCCGCTGCCGAGCGTATTCAACAAATCCTCAGCCGAGACGGGCGCGTTCGGGTCGACGACCTCCTCGCCGGTCAGCCCCTCAATTATATCGGTGTCCTTTTCGGCCCCGCCCGCAGTGATCGCCAGGATTATGGAAGTGGCGAAAAAAAGCGCCGCGAGGATCGAAGTCGTGCGCGTGAGGACGTTCGCCGCACCGCGGCTCGACATGATGCCGCCGCCCGCACCGCCGCCGATTCCGAGCGCGCCGCCGTCGGAACGCTGAAGCAGGACGACGCCGATCAGGGAAAGTACGATCAGCGCGTGAACGGTCAAAAGGACTGCGTGCATGACGAGAGAATCCGGGGTCGGCGCAGTCCAGATGGAGACTGCGGAAGTTGATTTGAAGGGGCGCTCTCTACGCCGCACCTGATCCGCCGTCAAATCAACGCTCTGGCCCTGCTGGCCCCGGCGTCGAATCCGGCGAAATTGCCGCCGGAAAGACATTATGACCGCTCAATCGCTCCTTCCCCACCCCGCCGATCCTGACGGCCCGGTCAAACGGCTGGAAGGCGCCTGCTCGCCCTGCGGCGACGGCGCGTTCTCGTTCCGCTTCGATGCGGCAGGGGAAATCGCGCGCTTGCGCATTCCCGTCCGAGCAAGCGCGGCGCGCCGGGATGAGCTTTGGCGGACCACCTGTTTTGAAGCATTCGTGGGAAACCCGGAGGGCGGATACCTCGAACTCAATTTCTCGCCTTCGAGCGCCTGGGCCGCTTACGACTTCACGGCGTATCGAGAGGGGATGGCTGAAAGCGGCGCGGTCGCCTCCGTTGCAATCTCAACAAATCGCGCGGAGCGCAAATTCACTTTAACGGCAAATGTCCGGTTCGCCGACGCGCGCCGCCTGTTTGATCCAGGATCGCTGAAGTTAGGGTTCGCAGCCGTCATTGAAGACATTGACGGCGCCCGGTCGCACTGGGCGATACGCCACCCGGCGCCGAAACCCGATTTCCATCATTCAGGTGGTTTTGTTTACCGAATTTGCGATAGCCTGCCGCGATGAAATTCGGCATTGACCGTCTTGTTGAAGAACAAAAACTTCGCGCGCCTCTCGCCGGGCGGCGCGTTGCGTTGCTCGCCCATCCCGCATCCGTTACGGCCGATCTCACCCATTCGCTCGATGCGCTCGCTGCATGCGGCGATATCGATCTGACGGCGGCGTTCGGACCCCAACACGGCCTGCGGGGCGACAAGCAGGACAACATGATTGAATCGCCGGATTTTATCGATCCGGTTCACGGCGTTCGCGTGTTCAGCCTCTATGGCGACGTGCGCCGGCCGACCGACGAGATGATGCGATCTTTCGATGTTCTGCTGGTCGATCTTCAAGATCTCGGCTGCCGCATCTACACTTTCGTCACGACGCTGCTTTACGTTCTCGAAGCCGCATCCAGACACCGAAAAAGCGTCTGGGTGCTTGATCGGCCCAATCCTGTCGGACGGCCCGTTGAAGGTCTGATCCTTCGCGCCGGCTGGGAGAGTTTCGTCGGCGCAGGCGCGATGCCGATGCGACACGGGATGACGCTCGGCGAACTCGGACGCTGGTTCATCGCCGAATTCAACCTCGATGTCGATTTTCGGGTGATTGAGATGGAGCCATGGGATCCGGGGGCCGCACCCGGATATGGCTGGCCGCTCGGCGAGCGCAGCTGGATCAATCCTAGCCCCAATGCGCCGAACCTTTCCATGGCGCGCGCCTACGCCGGCACAGTCATGCTTGAAGGCGCCGCACTCTCCGAAGGGCGCGGAACGACGCGGCCGCTCGAATTGTTCGGGGCGCCGGATATCGACGCGCGCAAAATAATCGATGAAATGCACGCGATCGCGCCGGACTGGCTGCGCGGTTGCACGCTGCGCGACTGCTGGTTTGAACCAACCTTTCACAAGCATGCCGGCGAGCTTTGCAACGGCGTGCAAATCCATGTCGATACGAATTACGACCATGACGATTTCTCGCCATGGCGTCTGATAGCGGCCGCCTTCAAGGCGATTCGAAAAACCTATCCGGAGTACGAGTTGTGGCGCGATTTTCCGTATGAATATGAACATGGAAAACTAGCCATCGACGTAATTAACGGCTCGTCGATATTGCGCGAATGGGTGGACGACACGTCATCAACGCCGGCGGAGCTGGATGCGCTGGCGTGCGCGGATGAAAAGGCGTGGACGCAGGCGCGTCAGCCGTTCCTGATTTATTAAGGCGGCGGGCCTGCGCAATTGTCCGGCGCCGATGCATCGTCGGCCAAGCCTATTCATACACAGCGCGTTCAGACTTTTCCGACCGTCGCGCACGCACGGACACGTCGTCGATGACATCCAGTATGCGTCCGGTTTCCGCGTGATGAAGCGCATGGCCGGTACCGGCGAGGACGAGATGGGTTGCGCCGGGAATTTCACGGGCCAGCGCCGCCGAGTGCAGGTTCGGACTTACGGTCGCGTCTGCGTCTCCCGTTACAATCGCAGTCGGCAGAACCAGCGAGCCGTACCTGCCCTGCATTGCAATAATCTGCGCCTTCAAACGCCGGATATCCGAAGCGTTGTTTTTGAAGTCGCCGGGCCGAAAAAGGAGCGCCAGACCAGACTTTTCGTAGTAGCCGGCCGGCGCGATATCCGGATCGAAAGATTTTGCGACGCCGGATTTCGCCGAGAGCCTTGCGTAAACGGGAATTATTGCGCGCCGAAGCAGAAAGCCGATGACCGGCAGGCCGGACGCCTTGTTATACCAGGCGACGCCGCCGGGCCATTCGTGACTGACCGGCGCCAGCAGGACAAGACCGGAAAGTTCGTTTTGGAATTCGAGCGCATAGGCGAGAGCGACGGAGCCGCCGAAACTTTGTCCGACCAGGATCGGATTTTCCGCCCCCTCGGCGCGCAC
Organism: Parvularculaceae bacterium; assembly: GCA_020446945.1. GTDB lineage: Bacteria > Pseudomonadota > Alphaproteobacteria > Caulobacterales > Parvularculaceae > Amphiplicatus. The sequence goes on along the minus strand of JAGRDS010000047.1, from coordinate 5,894 downwards.
CGCGTCGCGAATAAGTCGCGCCTGCCGATCGAGCCGCCAGCCATCGCGCGGCCTGGTTGAATATCCCCGGCCGGGCCGGTCGACAATCAACACTCGTCTCGTTTTTGAGAGTTCATCGCCGAGCGCAAGCTTCATATCGCGCAGATTGACGCTCGCGCCGTGGATTAAAACGACAGGCGGCAGCGAGGAATCGCGCGGCCCGATGTCGAGAATATGTATCGTCTCCGCGCCGACAGGTAACAATTTTCCTATAGCGGGTGATTTTTTCTCGGCGCGCCACGCCGCGCACCCGCCCAGCACGAACAGCGATCCGAAAACCAATGCAGCTAATACTGCGCCCGCCATTCGCATGCTCGCGGCCTAAAGGGCGGCCTTGACGATCGCTGCGAAATCTTCCGCCTTCAAACTCGCGCCTCCGACAAGCGCTCCGTTCACATTTTGAACCGAAAGAATCTCACGCGCATTTCCAGGCTTTACCGAGCCGCCATAAAGAATGCGAATATCCTTGCGCGTTTTTGCGCGAATGAAATCGTGCATCGCAGCGATATCGTCGAGCGTCGGCGTCAAACCGGTGCCGATCGCCCAGACGGGCTCGTAAGCGATGACAAATTCCTCCGCATCGGCCGGAATGGATCCGGCGAGTTGGGCGCCGACGATTTCGAGTTCGCGTCCCGCCTTTCTTTCGCTTTCCGTCTCGCCGACGCAAATTATCGGGACCAGGCCCGCGCGCCGCGCCGCGCCCGCTTTGGCCTGAACCTCTGCGTCCGTTTCACGATGATCCGCGCGTCGTTCCGAATGGCCGACTATGACATAGGCCGCGCCCGCATCGGCCAGCATTTCCGCGCTGATGTCGCCGGTATGCGCGCCGGACGCGTTCTGATGGCAGTCCTGGCCGCCGACGCCGACGCCCTCATCGCTGAATTCGGTGGCGAACAACCCGACAAGAGTAGCCGGCGGACACACAAGGACTTCGACGTCATCGGGCGCGGCGCCGTCGAACAGGCCGATCAGCTTTTCGATCTCCCTCACCGATCCGCAAAGCCCATTCATCTTCCAGTTTCCGGCGATTAACGGCTTCATCGGGCCCTCCCTTGCGTTCCATCGCCCGCACTAGGCGAGCGCCGCCGAATTGTCCAGAAAAACAAGCCTTAAGCCCCGCTTGTTCTTGATTGCCGACGCCACTAGGTTAGCGGCCCGTCGCCGAAACGCGCGGATAACCGCACCACCCCAATGAAAGTCGCTGGACAAGACTGATGCTCAAACAAATTCGTGGAAATATGAAGCGCGCCGTCGCGCTTATCTTCATTGCGCCGCTTTTGGTCGGTTTTGCAGCATGGGGCGTGCCGGAGATCAGCCAGTTTTCGCGGTCCGATCCTGTGCGTGTCGGAAACACCGGATTCACCGGCCTGTCGGTCCAGCGCGAATTCGACAGATACGCGACAAACCGCCGGCTGGCCGGCGATGAAAGCTTCAGCCGCGAGGGAGCGATTGCGGCAGGCGTTCCCGATCAACTCGTTCAATCGCTCGTCACGCGCGCCGCACTCGATCAGGACGCCCTGAAAATGGGGCTGCGCGTGCCGCGCGAAGCGGTGCGGGAATTCCTGCAGACGAGCGATCAGTTTAAAAATCCGCGGACAGGAAAGTTCGACAACGAAGTACTCGACAACATTCTGCGCGAATACAATTACGGCGTACGCGAATTCGAAGCGCGCCTTCAATCGGATTTGCTGCGGGACCAGTTGACGTCAGCGGTTGTCGCCAACGGGAAAGCGCCAAACGCGCTCGTCGATGCGCTGGTCCTTCGCGAAACCGAGCGTCGAACGATATCCTATCTGACCGTGACGAAAGACCTTGCGGGCGCGGCGGCGGAGGAAACGCCCGAAGCCTTGAAAGAGTATTACGAGGCCAACAGCGCGCAATTCATGGCGCCGGAATACCGAACGTTCACCGCCGTCATACTCAATGATCAGGCGTTCTCCGAGGATGAATCCATCTCCGACGAGGAACTGTTGAAGATTTATGACGCGACAAAGGCGCGATACCAGACCCCGGAACGGCGAACCCTTCATCAAATCACTTTTTCGGACGATGAGGCTGCGCGCGCCGCAGCGCAGGCGCTGAAGGACGGTAAACCGTTCGAGAACATCGCCTCGGACGAAGGGAAATCGCTTGCAGACGTCACGCTTACCGACGTGCAGAAGAACGAAATCGTCGATCCTGATGTCGCGAATGCGGTCTTCGCCGCGAAAGCGGCCGGCGATGTCGTCGGACCGATCAAGGGCGTATTCGGGAATACGGTCGTGCAACTCGTGTCTATTTCGCCGGCGAGCGAGCAGACTTTCGAGGAAGTGCGGGACCAGATTGCGTCGGACGCGCAAAGCCGCGATTCAAAACGCAAACTTTTCGAAGCCGTTGAGACAATCGAAAACGCACGCGATACCGGTGCGTCCCTCGCAGACGCAGCAGAATCTGCGAACACCGCCGCCAGCCATTTCGGTCCGGTCGATTCCTTCAGCTTCGGCGCAGGCGGCGAAATCGTTTCAGGGATTCCGGGCGACGTCCTAAAGGAAGCATTCCGCCTAGACGAAGGAGAAGAATCCGACGCGATCGAGTTTAAAGACAAGTCCGGCTATTTCTTCGTCGTCGTAAACGAAATCAAACCCGCCGCCGTTATGCCGTATGAAGACGTCGCCGACGAAGTGGCGACCCGCTGGCGCTCCGCCGAAGAGAAAGGACGCGTCGCCAGAACGGTGAAATCAATTCGTGATGAGATCGATTCCGGCAAGACCCTGAAAGAGGCCGCGCAAACGTTGAATCGGGCCCCTATCACCCAGACGATCAACAGGCGCGATGCGGCCGAGCCGCTATCGGAATCGGTTGTCGAACAAATTTTCGCAGCGTCGAAAGGCGATATCGTCTCCGGCCCCGCTGCGATCGGCGACGCGCAAATCATTATTTCCGTCGACGATATTTCGTTTGACGCATCGGCTGTTAGCCCGTCGGACATATCCGTATTCACGAACTATGTCGGCGGTCAGATCGGCCGCGAACTGGCTGACGCATATGCCGGCGCCGTTGTCGCCGACGCTAAACCGCGCATCAGGCAGGATCAGATCGACGCACTCTTTTCGGATGTTCGATGAGCCTGGCGCCTGATTACACCGCTTTCGAAGGCAAGTATGAAAAAGGCGAACCGCAAGTCGTAATCCGGCGGATTGTCAGCGATCTTGAAACGCCTGTTTCGGCCTATCTCAAACTCGCCGCGCGCCGTCGCAACACCTTTCTGCTTGAGTCAGTTGAAGGCGGAGAAAAACTCGGCCGCTACTCCATAATCGGGCTCCATCCCGACGCCGTGTGGCGCGCGCGCGGATCAATTGCGGAAATAAACCGGCGTGCGGCGACGGATCCGCTCGCATTCGAGGCCGACGAAAGACCGCCCCTGGAAAGTCTTCGCGCATTTATTGATGAATCGGCGATCGAAATGCCTTCGAACGCTCCGCCGATGGGCGCCGGCGTTTTCGGTTTTTTCGGATACGACATGGCGCGCCAGATTGAGCGCCTGCCGAACAAGCCCCGCGACGTACTCGGCGTCGATGACGCGCTTTTCATTCGGCCTACGCTGATAGCGGTGTTCGACAATCTGCGCCAGGAAATCCTGCTTGTCGCGACCGCCAGAAAGGAAGACGGCGTAAAAGCGCGCCGCGCCTATGATTGCGCCGCCGAACGGATCGAAAATGCGGTCTCACAGCTATCGGCCCCTTTATCCACAGGGCGCGATGCGGTGATCGCCGTCGATCCGGCGTCGATCGAAATTCACGAATCCAACACGCCTGCGAACGAATACAGGACGATGGTTGAGCGCGCGAAAGAACATATCGCCGCCGGCGATATTTTTCAGGCCGTATTGAGCCAGAGGTTCGAAACGCCGTTCGACCGCCCGCCGATAGAACTCTACCGCGCATTGCGCCGTCTTAACCCGTCTCCTTTTCTGTTCTTTCTCGATTTCGGCGAATTCGCGCTGGTCGGTTCGAGCCCTGAAATACTCGTCCGCGTGCGCGACGGGGAAGTGACCATTCGACCGATAGCTGGGACAAGGCCGCGCGGGGCGACGAAAGAAGAGGATGATCGCCTCGCTGAAGAATTGCTTCGCGATCCGAAAGAACGCGCAGAGCATTTGATGCTTCTCGATCTTGGCCGTAATGACGTCGGCCGCTCAGCGGAAATCGGTTCCGTTGCGGTTACGGAGAAATTTTCCATCGAACGCTACAGTCACGTTATGCATATCGTCTCGAATGTAGTCGGGGAGTTGCGATCGGATATGCACGCGGTCGACGCCGTGGCTGCGGGCTTTCCCGCCGGGACTGTTACCGGCGCGCCGAAAATTCGGGCGATGGAAATCATCGACGCGCTGGAACGCGATGCGCGCGGCGTTTACGGCGGCGCTATCGGTTATTTTTCGGCGGATGGAAATGTCGATACCTGTATCGCGCTACGCACGGCGCTCGTCAAAGACGGGATAATGTATGTTCAGGCGGGCGCCGGGGTCGTCGCAGATTCCGATCCCGATGCGGAGCACAGGGAATGCGTGAACAAGGCCCGCGCGTTATTCGCCGCCGCGCGATCCGCGCTTGGCTGATCTGCCGCGCCTGTCACGGCGTTTCGGCCGGTCAGGCGTCTTCCGACGGGCGAATTGAGAAACGGAACGGCGCCTGAGCGATCGCGATCTAGTTTTTCGCCGCCAGAGTTCTCGATCGACCGGCGCGCAGCGATGCGACCGTGGCGAGTTCGAATCCGCGCGCCGGCGCCGTCGTCAACCACGGACCGATCATATCGAGCGTTTCCGCATGAGGATGACAGATGACGATCGCATATCCCGTTTTGACGGCGATCGCCTCGGCCAATGCGAATTGACGCTGTATCGCGTCGCGCCCCGGTTCGGCGTCGAGAAACACGTCTCGCACAAAAACCTCGGCGCCGACCGCAGCGCCGGCGCTTGAACCGGTGCTGCCGCCAGTGGTCAGGGAATCGACGAAAAAGAGACCGCGTTGGTCCAGCGCGGCCAGCACGCGCTTCATCGCCTGCCCGTCCCGCGTAAAGCGCGATCCCATATGATTGTTGACGCCCGCATAACCTTCGAAACGATCGAGGTTCCACATAAGCGTTTCAAAAAGCGCCTCCGGTCTCATATCGCTTCGCAGGCTGTGCGGTCCGGGATCGGCCGTCCCGCGCGGCTCCATCGGCAGATGAAGCAAAACTTCATCCCCTCGCCGTTTTGCTTCATCGACAAGCGGCTGCAAGCCATCGGCGTAAGGCAGGAATGACAAGGTCACCGGTCCGGGCATATTCATCACCGTCCGGAACGCCTCGCGATTGGGCCCCATATCGTCGAAAATGATGATGAGTTTCGGTCGGCCGGCGGCAGCGTCCTTCGGCGCTGGCGGTTGCAATCGCTCTGACGAGCCAAGCGCAGCAATGCGCGCGATAAGCTCGCTGCGCGCGCCGTGTGCGCCGGCTAGCGGCGCATCGCGCAAATCATGCACCGCTGCGTATCCGGCTTGCGCGGTTTGCGCGCCGCCCGCCGCGATCGCTCCGGCGACGCCTAGCGCTGCGCCGACAAGCGCGGCCAGCGCGAAAGCGGACTTGTCCCACGGCGGGGTGAAAACGACCTTGAGGCCGAGCCCGCCCGGCGGCAGCAATTCGATTGAGCGCTTACCAGCTTTCCGAGCCCTTCTTGCGCTTTTCGTCTTCACCGAATGCAACTCGCTCTATCGCCGTCCCGGAGCCGGCCGGCTCTCGGCCCTGCGTCTAGCATTGGGCTGATTTGTTCGATAGGAACCGGCCGAAGCCTTAATGCCTGCTATGATTCTCGTTATCGACAATTACGACAGCTTCAC
>JAGRDS010000001.1:314806-529971 GCA_020446945.1 Parvularculaceae bacterium | reverse complement strand
ACGGCCCGTCGCCTTGATGTCGAAGGCGCTTTCGCGGATTTGCTTGACGGTGCTGATGCCCGCGAGCGGAAGGAAAAAACCGAAATGATCGGGAAAGTCGGGGTACTCGCAAACGATGACCTCGCCACTGTTCAGGTCTTCGGCCTGAAAGTCCTTCCCATCGGTGGCGAGGATGAATTTTGCACGGGCTTTCGTCGTAGCGGGGCTACTCTTCAGGGCCGCAAGGGCATCTGCAACCGCGCCATCTTCAGCGACCTTGAGGTGGATGTTATTGGTCTGAAGAACGCCGTCAACATCCGATTTGTTGGACGTGCCGGATCGCAGGCGCTTGATCGTCGTGGCCTTGTTGCCGAACGCCTCCAAGAACGCGAAGGGGAACTCCTCGGCGTCGAACGGCTGCTCGGCAAGGTTGGATATAGCCTCTTCGATCTCAACGGCGTTCAATTCTCGATCCTCCCCGCGCGCCGCTTAATCGACGCCCCAAATGGATAACGAAATTGCGGATTGTGGCAATGCGGGAGCGGAAGTTTCGGAGAAAATCGTCATCCAGCTTTTATTATTTCCGCCTGCCGCGACCAACTGACCTCGCCATAGCTGGTGAAGGTCGTCAGCACGCTTTCATGCCCCAGATTCTGGGAAAACGCCTTGAACGCCTCCGGCGTCGTATAGCGGGTGGAGCCCCAATGGGTCAGCGTCTTGCGAAAGGAATGCGGACCAAAACGCGGCAGGCCGGCGCGCTCGAAAGCCTCGCCGACAATCTCGCGGATCGGCGCGGCCGTCGTCCAGTGAGCCCGCGCAAACCCGTCGGCCCGGAACCCCCGGCCCGGCTCCGTCCTGATCGCCGTCTTCGGGAACAGCGGATCGGTTGGGCCGAATAATAGCGGGCCGTTCAATCGTGCGACCCATGCGTCGAAACTTCCCCGGGCCCCGGCGTCAACCGGAAACAATGTTGTATAGATCGTTTTCGACGCCTTCGTATCCACCTCGCGCGCGTCTTGAAAAACCAGGCCCGCTCCGAGATCGACGTGCTTTAGCTTGAGGCTCGCGACCGCCGAAACACGCGCGCCGGTTAGCAACAGGAAAGCGAAGAGCGCCTTGTTGCGCCGCTCTATGTCATCGCCTTCCGGCATTTGTCGGAAAGCGTGCAGCGCCTGGTCCAGCGAGGGGAACGCGGCTTCGCGCCGCGCATGGGCGATCGCCTCGTCCTTGGCGGGAAGGTTGAAATAGGAACAATCCGCAAGGCTGATTCGCGATTTATATCCCGATTGCTGCGAAAGCCATTTGAAGAAAGCCTTTACCGCGCGGACCGTCGCGCTGACCGTCGCCTTGGACAGCGGCGTCCCATTGTGATTCTTTGCGGACGTGAGCTTGCGCTTGAACGCGACTGCCTGACCGATGTGAAAGGCGCGGAAAGGCTTGCGCCCGGTCGATTGCTCGAAGCGGTCGAGAGCGGCGGCGACCTTGTCCGTGGTCGCCCTGTTCCTGCCTTCCGCCTCCTCCAGCCATTGCAGATAGCGGCGCTTCATTCTCTCGTTTTCCTCGCATCGTTTCGGCATTGCTGGCCTTCCTTTCCGAATTGAGTCTTTCAAGCAGGGTTTGCGGGATCGTCTAGGCTCGCCGCTGCGCTCCCGAATGTGACCTGCAAATCGGGCGCGACTGTCTTCAATCGGTCAAACCGCACGGTGCGGTAAACCATTGCTTCGCATTCCGCACAGATCGCGACGAGCCGTCCGCCCGTATCGCTTCGCGGCTCAAAATCCGCCATCTTACCGGCCGCGTTGCGCGCCTCCCGGCACCGAAGACAATAAAACTGGTTTGGGCCAAGGGGCCGCCTGCTTCGGTTTCCCCGATTGCGAAGAAACGCCAGAAGGTCGTCGCCGGCAATCAGGATCGGTCGATTCGCGGCGCACACAGGAAGCGTGCCGGTCACGACCCAACCGCGAATTGTCTGGGGATGTGCGCCGATAAGGTCCGCGACTTCGCCGATTTCGTAGTTGCGGTGTATGCTGAGGCGGCGCGTTTTGTAACGCTTCGCCATCTAGGCGGCATCTGACTTTTCGAAAAGCGCCCGGATTTCCTCAACGCGCCAGACTGTAGTGCGCGGCCCAAGTTTCGTTGGCTTCGGAAAGCGGCCGTCCTTTACGCCCTGCCACCAGCTCGACCGCGAAACTGGGATAGGCCCGGCCGGCGCAAGGATTTGACTAAGGCGGACAAAGCCGGTCGTCGGAAATTCTTTGAGATTCGACATTGTACAACTCCGTTCAACAGCGTTGCACAAAGGATGTTGGCGGCAGTGGGCCGAAAATAGATGGTCAGGTTAAAGATTACTCGGCCCGAATATCGATCGGGAATGTTGCAGGTTATCCGGTCATTTTGACAGGTTCGGGCTAACGTGACTCGCCAGCGCGAAGGCGTCCAGAAAAATTGAGGTTTTTCATACCTTTAGAATGGAATTTCATCGTCCAATTCAAAGCTTGCACCGCCTGAGTTCGCAGCATGTTTTTTCAATTTGAATACCTTTGCTGTCTTTCCGACTACATTGGCATTGGCTGGCGGCTGCGTTGCAAGCGTCGTGGGCGCGCCCCCTCGAAGATTCCAGTTCGCAATTTTGGCAATCTGCTGAATAGCCGACTCGTTCGGCTTTCCGTCTTTTTGCGTCAAGCCGTATTCCGGCGCGTGGAGCCGAAGCCATTTTTCAAGCCGCTGCTTGGGTGTACCTTTAATCGTTCTGTCGTCTCCGACAGCTTCCCAGGCTCTGATCGCGGCGGCAAGCTTCGGCGCGAAACGCTCGTTAGCTGGGTCGAGATATTCTTTCGGGGCCTCCGATTCGGGAAGAAAGAAGTTTGATCTTACCCCTCTATTGAACAGCCAATCGCCGATCCCCTCAGTCAACACATACGACCTTTCGGCATCTAGGCTGGAATATGAATTACCGTTGATGTCGCAGCCCTCGTCATAGTCGAGGTAGCCCCTTAGGCACTTTGTCTCGATTGCTGCAATCAAAGCCTGACGGCACGCGGCATATCCAGGCGGCTGTTTTGCAAACGCCCGGCGCTCAACTTCATGCTCAATATTTGAAGGATCATGGCCGGACATGAGGAGCGCGGCCTGAACGAGAGAAAGCTGATCGCATAGCCGCCAATATTCAAATTCTGACATACGCCTTTGTCCCTTGTTGGACCTTGGCGTTCATTGAGGGGCGATTCGCGAGCCCTTGCGGAGTCCTTCGAGATATTCCGACCACCAGTCCGCCATTCGGACGCGCTCGTCCCAGAAATCACTGCGGGAATAGGCAGCGCGGACGGCGTTGCTTTCGACATGGGCGAGCGCGCGTTCAATCGCGTCGGGATTCCAAAGACCAGACTCGTTCGCCAGTGTGGAAAACGTCGCGCGGAAGCCGTGCGGCGTCGCTTCTTCGCCCGTGTACCCAAGGCGGCGGAGCGCCGCCGTGAAGGTCGCGTCGCTGATCGGCTTTTTCCAGGTCCGGATCGACGGGAAAAGGTACTCGCCGGGCGAATTGAGCGCCTTCAGCTCGTTGAGCAGGTCGATGGCGGCGTCGGGAAGCGGTATGCGGTGCGGACGGCGCATTTTCGTCCGCTCAGCCGGGATCGTCCAGACGCGGCGCTCAAGGTCTAATTCCTCCCATTTGGCGAGGCGCAATTCGCCGGGCCGAGGATAAAGCAGGGCGAGAAGCTGAAGACCGATCCGGTTAGAAGCCTGTCCAGAAAACCCGTCTATCGCCCGCAAAAGTCCGCCGAACTCTTTCGGGTCAGTAATCGCCGAATGATTCCTGGCGGGCGGTTTCGCGAGCGCGCCCCGCAGGGACGCTGTGGGCTCAAAATCGATCCAGCCGAGCGACACGCCGTATCGAAGGACCGACCCGATCAATACTTTCATACGGCGCGCAGTCTCATAGATTCCCCGAGCCTCGACTTTTTTGAGCGCCGCCAGAATATCGGCCGCCCTGATTGACCCGACGGTCATGCGGCCGAGATCGTTACCGGCCATGTCGAGCACCCATTTGTTCTTGCTGAGGGTCGCCGCAGCGCGGCCGTCCTTTGCCTGCTTCTCCAGAAAAAGCGCCGTTAGCGCCGAAAAGGTCCGTTCCTGTTCTGCGATTTTTGCCTGTACGGCGGCCCGTTTGACGGCGCCCGGGTCTTCTCCGCCCGCTAGCAATTCCTTAGCGGCTTGGCGATCCTTCCGCGCCTTGGCCAGACCCACGTCGGGGTATTTGCCAAGGGAGAGCAGCTTTTCCTTGCCGAGAAAACGGTACTTCAGGCGCCACAGTTTCGATCCCGTGGGCTGGACAAGAATGTAGAGCCCGCCGCTGTCAGCCAGTTTGTAGGGGCGGTCAGAAGGGGCGGCGTTACGGACCTTGAGGTCGGAAAGGGGCATTTGGGGGTATCGCCCTTGGCGGCTGGGGGTAGTATCCCCAAATATACCCCCACATACCCCCGATTTAAAGGGATCAATCTGGACGCCAAAAGACGAAAAAACGGCTTAATTGGCTGTTTTTCTTTGTATATCGGACAAATTTGGATGCGGCTGGATTTTGTAATGGTGCCGCTTAGGTGACTCGAACACCTGACCCCATCATTACGAATGATGTGCTCTACCAACTGAGCTAAAGCGGCCCGCCCCTTTCGGGAGGGGGGTTCTTTAGCCGCTCGCCCGGCGTTGCGCAAGCAGTCCGGGGCGGGCGAAAACCGGCCGTGCGTCAGGCGCGAAGCGCGCCGCCCACGGCCTTTTCGACGGCTGCGACGACCGCCGCGCCGATGCGATCGATCTCCTCGTCGGTGAGCGTTTTCCCACGCGGCTGCAAGGTCACCTCGACGGCGAGCGACTTCTTGCCGTCCGCCATGCCCTTGCCTTGATAAACATCGAAAAGGCTTACCTCCTCGATCAGTTTCCTGTCGGCGCCGCGCACGGCTTTTATAAGCGCCTCGGCGCTGACGCCTTCATCGACCACAAACGCGAAATCGCGCCGGACGGGCGACAGATCGGCGGCGTTCAGCGCCGGCTTCGTCCTGGTCGGCCTTGATTTCGGCTCGGGGATCGCATCCAGAAAAACCTCGAATGCGTAGACCGGACCGTCGACATCCATCGCTTTGAGAACGCGCGGATGGATTTCGCCGAAATGCGCAAGCATGAGCTTCGGTCCGAGGCGAAGCGCGCCGGAGCGCCCCGGATGATACCAGTGCGGCGCGTCGGCGCTCGTCTGCGCCTGGTCGGCGTTTGCGCCCGCCGCCTCAAGCGCGGCGATCGCATCGGCCTTCACGGTGAACAGATCGGCGCGCGCGGGCGCCTTCGCCCAGTGCCGTTTGGGATTTGACAGTCGCGCGCCGGCGGCGAGCGCGCGCTGACCGTCCGGCCGATCGGAGACATAGCCCGGCGCGACCTCGAACAATGCGATATCGTCGATGCTGCGATCGGCGTTTCTTTGCAAAGCCGAGACAAGATTAGGCAGCAGCGACGGACGCATGACACCAAGGTCGGACGAAATCGGATTGGCGAGAACGAGCCCCTGTTCGGCGAGCCATTGCGCGCCGTCGCAAAACAGCGCCGCGTTTCGTTCATCGGCGAAGGACCAGGTGACGCATTCGAGCATGCCGCGCGCGGCGAGCGCGCGTTTGACCAATCGCCGGCGATCTTGCGCGCGCGTCAGTTTCGGCCGCTCGACCGCGCTGCGCGGCGGCAGGGCGGCGGCGGGCAGCGCGTCGAATCCGATAATGCGCGCAACCTCCTCGACAAGGTCGGCCTTGCCTTCGATATCCGGCCGCCAGGAGGGAACATCGACAAGCCACGGATCGGCGCGCGACACCTTGAAGCCAAGCGAGGACAGAATTTCCTCCGATTTTTCCGGCGGCGCGTCTATTCCGGTAAGACGCGCCACTTCAGACGGCGGAAACTCGACGACATGCTTGAATTCCGGCGGCGCGCCGGCGACGAGAATGTCGCTCGCGCTTCCTCCGCAAATATCGAGAATAATGCGCGTCGCCATTTCAAGACCGGGAACGACGAATTCCGGATCGACGCCGCGCTCGAAGCGATGACGCGCATCGGTGTGCAGCCCCGTCCTGCGCCCCGTGCGCGCGGTGCGAAGCGGGTCGAAGTAAGCGGCTTCCACGAACACATTGACGGTTTCATCCGTACACCCTGAGGCTTCGCCTCCGATAACGCCGCCAAGACCCAGTACGCCGTTTTCGTCCGCGATCACCGTCATCGCACCGCTGACTTCATAGGTCTTCCCGTCGAGCGCGAGAAAGCTTTCGCCCTGCTCGCCCATTCTCGCGCGAATCTCGCCCTTCAGCTTGTCAGCGTCGTATACGTGAAGCGGGCGCGCGCGATCGTAAGTCAAAAGGTTCGTCACATCGACGAGCGCTGAAATCGGACGCAGGCCGATTGCGCGCAGCCGGTCGGCGAGCCATTTGGGCGAGGGGCCGTTCGAAACCCCGCGAATAACGCGCCCGGCGAACATCGGGCAGGCGTCTTCGGCGCCGGACGGAAAGTGCAGGCCGATTTTCTGCGGGCAAGGAAATTCGCCCTTCACCGGTTCCGGCGTCGGCGTAACAAGACGCCCCAATCCAGCCGCGGCGAGATCGCGCGCAACGCCGGCGACGCCGTTCGTATCGGGCCTGTTCGGCGTTACTTCAAATTCGATGACAGGATCGTCGGCACCCAGCCATCGCGAAACGGGATCGCCGACCATCGCTTCGGGGGGCGCTTCGATAATGCCGTCATGGTCGTCGCCGAGCATCATCTCGCGCGCCGAACACATCATGCCGAACGATTCGACGCCGCGAATTTTCGCCTTCGTCAATGTGACGTCGATACCGGGAACGTATGAGCCGACCGGCGCGAACGCGATCTTTATTCCGGCGCGCGCATTCGGCGCGCCGCAAACGATCTGGAGCGTCCCTTCATTGGTCGCCACCTTGCAAACGCGAAGCTTGTCCGCCTCGGGATGTTTTTCGGCTTCGATCACTTCGCCTATTGTGAACGCCTCGAGGCGCTCGGCCGGATCGTCGACATGTTCGACCTCCAGGCCGACGGCGATCATCGTCGAAACGATTTCGTCGAGCGAGGCGGTCGTATCAAGATGCTCTTTGAGCCAGGAAAGCGTGAATTTCATTTTGCGGCGGCCTCACCGTCACTGAGAAGGTTGGTAAAAAGGTTGGTGCGGGCCGGGCAGGATCTTACGGTCTTCGGGCGGCCCTCCTCGAATGAGACGTAGCACCGATTGAAAACGGAGCAGTAACAGATCTCCAGCCTGATATCGGCGCCCTCGCCGTTGATATAACGTTGGCCGAGCGCCGAAAACGCCGCCACGTTTTCCTCATTCGCCTGCCATGTCATGCGAAAAAGCTGCACGCTTTCGCCGGCGCCGAGCGCATTGGATTCAAGACTTGATCCGACAAGCGAGGCTGAACCCGCGGGCTGATTATCGCCGAATATCGAATTCAACAGCGCCGCGCGCCCCGCAACCGGTTCGCCGTTCACAAGCAGAGACGCGCTTTCTATCAGCGCCGGGCCGACGCCGCGATTGGAGACGCTCATCTCCAGCGCCAATCCTTCCGGGGACGGATCGACGGTGAATTCCGTATTAATCAGGGGCCAGACGCTTGCATGCTGTTGCGCACGCATAACCTGCGCCTGGTCCCAGGCGACGAAGAGCGCACTGACGCCGACAACCATGGCGACGATGGAGCCGACGGTTTCGAAATTCAATCGAAACCGCCCTTTCGCCGCGCCGCTCATCGCGACAGGCCCGTTGAAAGGTTCGGCTGATCGAGCGGATCGAATCCGTAATGCGTGAGCCAGCGCGCGTCCGCCGCAAAGAAATCGCGAAGATCGGGAATTCCGTATTTGAGCATGGCCAGGCGATCGACCCCCATGCCAAAGGCAAAGCCCTGATAGATGTCGGGATCGAGGCCGCAATTCCTGAGAACATTCGGATGCACCATGCCGCAGCCGAGAATCTCCATCCATTTTTCGCCCGCGCCCATGCGAATCTCGTTTCCGACGCGCTCATAGCCGATATCCATCTCCGCCGACGGCTCGGTGAAGGGGAAAAAATGCGGGCGAAAGCGCGTTTTTACGCTGTCGACTTCGAAGAAGGCCGAGCAGAACGCTTCAAGCGTGCCTTTCAGATGCCCCATATGCGTTTCGCGGTCGATGACGAGCCCCTCGACCTGATGAAACATCGGCGTGTGCGTCTGATCGGAATCGCAACGAAACGTCCGCCCAGGGATGATAATCCTGATCGGCGGTTTCTGCGACATCATCGTGCGAATCTGCACCGGGCTCGTATGCGTCCTGAGAAGCATGCGCGAGCCGTCTTCCTTTTCGTTGAAAAAGAACGTGTCGTGCATTTCACGCGCAGGATGGTCCGGCGGAAAATTGAGCGCCGTGAAATTGTGAAAATCGTCTTCGATGTCCGGGCCTTCGGCCACATCGAAACCCATGGCGGAGAAAATCGCGATAATTTCCTCCGTCACCTGCGTCACCGGATGGATGCGTCCTTTCGGCAAGGGCGCGATCGGCAGCGTGACGTCGAGCGTTTCGGTCGCGAGCCGCCGGTCAAGTTCGGCGTTTTCAAGTTGCGTTTTTTTTGCGTCGATCGCAGCGGCGATTTTGGCTTTTAGCGTGTTATACGCCGCGCCCGCGGATTTGCGCGCTTCAGGGTCCATCTTGCCGAGCGACTTCATCCGCTCGGAAATAACGCCCTTCTTGCCGAGCGCGGCGACGCGAACATCATCAAGCGCGGCAATGGTCTGCGATGCCGCAATTCGCGCCAGCGTCTCTGATTCAATTTTTTCAATTTCGGACATAGCGTCCGGCCTCCATACAAAAAAGCGTCACTTTTCGAGTGACGCTTTTCGAAATTCATCCGTTCACGTCACCCGGTTCGGAATGGCGTCGCCGGGCGAGGAAAACGAAATTACGCAGCGAGAGCCGCTTTCGCCTTTTCCGCAAGCGCCTTGAACGCCTCGGGCTCCTTAACGGCGAGATCGGCGAGAACCTTGCGGTCAACCTCGACGCCCGCTTTCGAGAGCCCGTCGATAAATCGGGCGTAGGTAAGGCCAAGCTCGCGGGCGCCTGCGTTGATGCGCTGGATCCAGAGCGAGCGGAAATTGCGTTTTTTCGCGCGCCGGTCGCGATAGGCGTACTGGCCGGCTTTTTCGACGGCCTGGCGCGCAACGCGGATCGTATTCTTGCGCCGGCCGAAATAGCCTTTCGCGGCCTTGGTTACTTTTTTGTGCTTGGCGTGGGACGTGACGCCCCGTTTTACACGTGACATGTTCCGGCCTCCTAGCGGTTATACGGCATGTATTTCTTGACGATCTTCGCGTCCTGGTCGGACAGGCAGTCCGCGCCTCGGTTTTGTCGGATATATTTTCCGTTATGCGAGATCAGTCGGTGCCGTTTGCCGGCGGCGCCGGCTTTTACTTTGCCGGAGGCTGTTGTTTTGAAGCGCTTCTTGGCGCCTGATTTGGTCTTCATCTTGGGCATTTTGCGTTTCCTTACAGCGCCCGCGACCCTTGCGGATCGCAGGCTCGCAACTATTGGCCGCCAAGGCATGCCTTTGGGCCCGGCGGCCGGTTTGAAGCGGCGGGTTATAGCCGAGAAGCGGGCGGTGGCAAGAGGCGCCGCCGTCTTTCGCCGATCCGCCCGCGCAAGGGGGAAAGGACGCGCCGGCGGAATAATTTGCGATCCTGCGCGATCCCATGCAATGGTCCGCCCCCGATTTCACTGGCGGGGCAAGCCGGGGGGCCGGCGCGCAGGCGCCCGGACGGCGCTGACCGGCTGGTGAATGTCGGCGCGTCCTGGTCTGGGGGAATCCCTTAAATGCCGCTAATCGCCTGTGTTTTCGCTTTCGCTGCGCGGGCCAATCAAGGAGTTTTCGCGTAATGGAAGAGTTTTACGCTCGGGTCGACAACATCAGCGGCTTCATATGGGGCGGAACCTGGAACGGTGCGACCGTCCTACCTTTGGCGCCGATGGTCGTGGTTCTGCTGGGCACCGGGCTTTATTTCATGGTCCGGTTGAAATTCCTGCCGGTCCGCCGCCTGCTGCCCGCTTTCGGCAATCTGTTTTTCCGCAGCCGCAAGGGCGACGCCGACGCCTCGGCGGGCGGCGACATTACGCCGTGGAACGCCTTGTCGACCGCGCTTTCCGGCCAGGTCGGGACCGGCAACCTCGCCGGCGTTGCGACCGCGCTTTCCCTTGGCGGACCGGGCGCGATATTCTGGATGTGGGTGACGGCGTTTTTCGGCATGGCCGCAGCGTTCGCCGAATCGAGCCTTGCGGTCAAATATCGCGAGCGCCATCCGGACGGCGCCACCCATGGCGGCCCAATGGTCTACATCAAGAACGGTCTTTCCGGGAAATGGCGGTGGCTCGCCGTTTTCTTTTCACTCGGCACCATATTCTCGGCCGTCGTGACCGGAAACATGACGCAGGCCAATTCGATCGCAACGGCGATGGAAGCGTCTTCGGGCGTGCCGACATGGGTGTCGGGTCTCGTGGTTGCGGTCGTCGCTTTCATCGTCATTATCGGCGGCATCAAGTCGATCGGCTCGGTCGCCGGCAAAGTCGTCCCAGCGATGGCGCTCGGCTATATTCTGATCGCGATAATCATGCTCGCCATGCACGCCGAACACGTTCCCGAAGCGTTCGGCAAGATATTCGCCTACGCCTTCGGGCTTGAGCAGGCGGGCGGCGGCGTCGCCGGCTACGCGGTGTTGCAGGCGGTGCGCGCCGGCGTAGCGCGAGGGCTGTTCTCCAACGAGGCGGGACAGGGCTCGACGGCGATCGCGCACGCGGCCGCGCAAACGGACGATCCGGTTTTCCAGGGCGAAATCGCCATGCTCGGCTCGTTCATCGACACGATCGTGATCTGCACGATGACGGCGCTCGTCATCCTTGCGGTGCCGGGCGCATTCCCGGCCGCCGACGGCGGCGTCGTCGAATACGCCTGGCAATCGACGCTGCAGGGCGCGCAGGTGACGACGGCGGTGTTCGGACATGCGCTGCCGGACGTGACCATCGGCGGCGCGACGATATCGCCCGGCGGCATATTCATCGCTGTCGCGCTGGCGCTGTTCGCGTTCACGACAATCCTCGGCTGGTCCTATTACATGGAGCAGGCGGCGACTTTCCTGTTCGGCGACTGGATCGCAAAGCCGATGCGGTTCGTCTGGGTGGGGATGGTTTTCATCGGCGCCCTGCAACAGATCGACTTCATCTGGAAGTTCGGCGATCTCGCCAACGCCTCGATGGCGTTTCCAAACCTCATCGCCATCCTGCTCTTAAGTCCCGTCGTCATCACCATGGCGAAAGACGCGGGGCGCCTTAAATAGCCGTCCCCGCGCGGCGGAATAGCCGGCCAGACCGCGAGCGAACGGCGCGCCCTCAAACGGCGTCATGAAAAATGACGCCGAGCGCCATTCGCCGCCCTCTTACTATTGTGGAAACGCCGTGGCGCATTTTCGCCCGGTAAACGCCGCGCAAACCGGCGACCGGGCGGTCGTTGACGCAAAAAGCGAGCGCATCGCCCGAGTAAAGATGCGCGACATGGGCGCGGGACTGCATGCGCGGGCGCTGTTCGGTAAGCGCGAATTCACCGCCGTCGAAGTCTTTTCCCGGATTTGAAAGCAGGATCGCGATCTGGATCGGGAATATTTCGTTACCGTAAAGATCCTGGTGCAACCTGTTGTAATCCCCCGGCCCGTAGGAAAGCATAAGCGGCGTTGGACGGTTTTGCCCAGCCGCAGCGCAGCGCGCGCGGTAGGCCCTGTGGTCGACCGGAATATCCGCCGCGCCGCCAAGCGCGGCGCGCCAGCGATTTGCAATCGGAACGAGTGGTGAAAAGAGCGTCTCACGCAAGACGCGCACAATTTCCGGCAATGGATCGGCGAAATATTTGTACTCGCCGGCGCCGAACCCGAAATTTTTCATTTCGACCTTGGAACGAAATAGCTCGTTTCTTTCGTACGACGCCCGTAACGCCGCCATTTCGTCGTCGCCCAGCAATCGGCCGAGATGCGCGAATCCGCAGGAATCAAGCGCTTTTTCCGCGCCGGCCCAGTCAATCGCCGCAATGCGCTGCGCAAGCGAACCCGCAATTAAACGCTCGGGCCGACATCGTTTGCACGCCCGGAAGCCAGCGTCTTCCGCCTGCCGGCGCGAATCGACGAACCGCACATGACGCCGAAGCGGCCGGCCGGCGCAGGACGCAAGGCAATAAACGCCGGTCGTCGTCACGCATGTATAAAACCGCCCGTCGGCCGTCCGGTCCCGCATCGAAACCGCCCGCCAGCGCGCCTCATCACCTGTAAATTCACGAGACTCCATTTATGATACGCCTCCGGTAACGAGACGTCATTCTAGGGGATGCGCGAGCGGTGTCGGCCCGGTTCCTGCGGCCGGATGCAGGCGGCGGAGCCGGAACGGACAGCGAGGAATGCGACGAGGCGTTCTTCCGGCGCGACGATTGCGGGCGAGGTTCGCCGCGGTGTCGTGGGCATGGGGGATGATTTTTGGTTACGCTGAATAAAAAAGGCGGTCGCGTGAAGAACCGGAACAGCAAGGGGGCGAATCTGTCGGCGTTTTGGCTGATCGCGGTCCTGTCGGTATTGGCGGCCGCGATTTCGGGCCGCGCGCTCGCGCAAGAGCCGATCGCGGTCATTCCCTATCGCATCGACTATGACGGCCTCATCACCGTTGAAGCGACTGTCAACGGACATGGGCCGTATGATTTCGTTCTCGACACCGGCGCCACGCTGACGCTGGCTTTCCAGAACCTGGCCGCCGCGGAAGGCTTTCCCCCGACCGGCGGACCGAAGCGGCGCGTGCTGGGCATATCCGGCTCATCCGAACTCGATACGTTTGTACTCGGCGAGGTTTCGTTCGGGGCGGCTAAACTTGAAAATCATATCGGCGTCATCCTTCCCGACTGGGGCGCGCCGCGGCGCACGCCCGCCGGCATAGTCGGAATAGATTTCCTGAAACGCTACGCCGTCGTCTTCGACGTCCGCAAAAAAACAATCACGCTTTACCCGCACGGCGCCATTCCGAAAAACCGCATCCGGAGCTGGAAAACGGTCAAGCTTCGCCCGCGAAGCTACGCCGCTGCGTCGGGCGCGCTTTATACGACGAAAGGCCTCGTCAATCGCTCGCCCACGACATTCATCATCGACCTTGGATCCGTTGCGACATTGATAAACTACCGGGCGGCCGAAGCGATGTTTTCAAGCGTCGTCAGCCGGGATCTCGGCGAGGGTTTCACGACGGGCAGCCGATTGAAGGATGTGTTCGACGATCGCACGCGCGCGCGCACGGCGCTGTTAAACCGAATACAGGTTGGCCGCGCGTCGTGGCGCAACGCCGCCGTCTGGGTTTATAACGCGCCGATATTCGACGAGATCGACGTTCAACGCCTGCCATTCGGACTGCTTGGCGCCGACCTGATCGCGTCGCAGGATTTCGCGCTCGATTTCGGCGAGAACAAACTCTACCTAAGCAAGATCAATCAGCCTGAGCGCTGATTTATTCCGCCGCGCGGTAGTAGGGTTCGACGACGCCCTTGACCTTGACTGTCAGCGGCCTGCCCTTGCGGTCGACAGTCTTGCCGACCGAAACGCGGACCCAGCCTTCCGAAACGCAATACTCCTCGATATTTGTTCGTTCCTCGCCGTTGAACCGGATGCCGACATCGCGCGATAACGCTTCCTGACTGAAATAGGGGCTGTTCGGATCAACGCTAAGGCGATCTGGCGGCGTGTCGGTCATGGCGGAACCCTTTATGGCGTGCGGCGGGGCGGATAAGCCAACCCATAATTCGGCGCCGTTGCGAATACAATGTCGCCTTGCCATAGTCGCGCCGGACGCAATTCAGCGCTCTTTGAAAAACCATCGCATTGAAAGACCGATATGAACGCACGCCTCCTCGCATTATCTTTCGTCGCGGCTTTATTGAGCCAGGGCGCGCTCGCCGCCGATGTCGTCATCATTCACGCCGGGAAATTGCTCGCCGAGCCGGGAAGCGCGCCGGCCGCCGAGCAGTCCGTCATCGTCAGGGACGGCAGGGTCGCCGGAATCGCTCCGGGATATATTGAGGCCTCCGGGGCGGGCGCTGACGAAAACGACGCCGTCGCGATCATCGATCTGAAAAACCGGTTCGTCCTGCCGGGACTGATCGACAGCCATGTTCATATTACGAGCGAAAACAACCCGCGCGGACGTTTGCAGCGCGTTGAACAATCCGATGCGGATTACGCAATCGCCGGCGCCGGATTCGCGCGCAAGACCTTGATGGCGGGCTTTACGACAATTCGCGATGTCGGCGCAGGATCGGGCGACGCCATATTCGCGCTTCGCGACGGCATCGCGCGCGGCGATATCGACGGACCGCGCCTTTACGCTTCGGGCGCGACAATCTCCGTCACCGGCGGACATGGCGACGGCACGCAGGGCTATCGCGACGACATCGCCGAACTGCTCCATTCCCAGGCCGTTTGCGACGGTCCGTCCGATTGCCGGCGCGCCGTTCGAAATCAGGTCCGGCGCGGCGCGGATCATATAAAACTTACGGCGACCGGCGGCGTTCTGTCGAATACGGCGGCCGGGCTGGAGCAGCAGTTTTTCAACGACGAACTGGCGGCCATCATCGACAGCGCCCATGCGATGGGACGCAAGGCGACCGCGCACGCGCATGGCCTCGAAGGGATCAACGCCGCCTTGCGCGCCGGCGTCGATTCAATCGAGCACGGAACTTATCTCGACGACGAATCGATCCGGCTGTTCCGGAAAACCGGAGCCTATCTCGTCCCGACGCTCCTTGCGGGCGAAACGGTCGTCGAATGGGCGCAGGATCCGACATCGTTCCTGCTTGCGCCTCAACGGGCGAAAGCGCTGGAGGTGGGACCGACAATGCATGAAATGGCGGCGAAAGCGCACAAGGGCCGCGTCAAGATCGCTTTCGGAACGGACAGCGGCGTTTCAAGGCATGGCGAAAATGCGCGCGAATTCGCCCTTCTCGTCGCGGCCGGCCTGACCCCGATGGAGGCGATCGCTACGGCGACAGTCAACGCCGCGGAACATCTGGGCCGGTCGGACGTGATCGGGACGATTTCGGCCGGTAAGTTCGCCGACATCATCGCCGTCGACGGTGATCCGCTTGCGGACATAAACGCCTTGCTCGATGTCGATTTCGTTATGAAAGAGGGCGTCGTTCACAAGAACGAAAATTAACTTCCCGTTTACACGCAAGGTTCGCGATCATCTTACCGCGTTCTTAACTCGATTGCGCGATTTTCCCCTGATTGCAGGATCAGGGGAGGTTCGCCCTCAATGCCCGACAACAACATCGAAACGCTAATCCGCAGCGTCGGCGCCGACGGTTACGTCAGCGCTGACGACGTCGTGTTTCTTCGCCGGAACGTATTCGCCGACGGCGTCGTCAGTCGCGCTGAACTGGCCGCCCTGTTCGCGCTCGCCGAAAAGGCGCCGCAGGGCGACAGGGAATGGCCGGAATATTTCGCGGAAGCCGCAGCTGACTTCTTCCTTCGCGAAGAAGAACCGCAGGGCTATCTCACCGATCAGGAGTTTGAACATCTGGAGGCGTTCGTCACGCGCGACGCAAAAAAGGCGAGCTCGATCGAGTTGAGCCTTCTCGTCTCGCTGATGGAAAAGGCGACCGCGACGCCGCCAGCGATGGCGGAATTCGTCGCCGATCAATTCCGGCGCCTCGTCCGAGACCGAAAAGGCGGCGCGCGCGTATCGCGCGATGATGCGCAATTGCTTCGCCGCTATCTGTACGCATCCGCCGGCGATGGTTCGGTCGCCGTCACGCGCGCGGAAGCCGAGCTGCTCTTTGACTTGCACGAAATGACTTATGCGGCGGATAATGACCCCGCCTGGTCGGATCTGTTTATCAAGGCGGTCGCTGCTCATCTGATGGCCCATGTCGGCTATCGGCCGTTGCCGCGCGAAGAGGCGTTGCGCCTGCATGATTGGGTAAAGGACCAGTCTGTCGATCCGGCTGGATTTTTCGGCCGCATGATTTCAGGCGGGCTAGCCGGGATTCGCGACGCCTACGGCCAGAAGCAATCACTCTCCGCGAAGAAGAATGCGGACGACGCGATCGCGGCTGCGATAGCCGAGCAGGTGACGGCGCAGGAGGCGGACTGGCTCGCCGATCGCATTGGACGCAACGGCAAACTCGACGAAATCGAGAGCGCGCTTGTCCGCTACATGCGCGATCTCGGCGCCGACTTGCCGCCCAAACTCGCCGCGCTCGTCGCAAAGGCGGCCTGACGATCCGGTCGAGCGCGCGGCCGTTCGCGCGCAGCCGGGTGCAGGTGCGTTTTCGGCGATGATCAGCTCGTCGATTGGTCAGCGCTGAAATGGCTGATGAAGGCGCCGATCACATCGGCCCAACGGGCGATGTTGCGCGAAATGTTTTCCATCGAAACGCCGCCGTCGAGTTCGATCACGTAATCGACGCCGACCTCGTTCTTGCCCGGTATGACATAGGCGCGCCCGAAAACCTGGCTATCGTTGAAGCGATTGACGATTTCAAAATCCGATGAAGCCGCATCGCGCCCGAGTGAGAAATTTGCAAAAAACACGAGGGTCGAACAGGCCGTCGGCGCGCCGGCGCAGTCGAGCGCGCGGACCCAGTATTGAACGTCCCCGAGAACGACATGCGCCACGGGGGAGCCCGAGCGCGCCTCCTCGACCATAGTGACGCCAAGTCCCGCATCTGAAAGTACGGTCTCGATTTCGGCCGCTGTCAGCGCCGATTTCGATTGCGCGTAAGCCGGCGGCGAAACAACCAGTATCGACGCGGCGATCGCCGCTGAAATGCGCAACATCTACTTACCCCTCGCCTTCCCCGGTTCGATACTGCGGCAATAGGCGCGGGTTTGGCAATCGCCGACATCGGAGCGGGCTGCGTATACTGTGCGTTGACAGGGGAATCGGGGCGCCTATTGTCCGCGACGCCCCGCCCGTTTGCAATCGCCAGGGGAATTTTCAGGGAAAGATCAATGGCATCGGACCGCGCCTCTTCGAACCGACCGCTTTCGCCGCACCTTCAGATCTGGCGCTGGACGCCCACCATGGCGGCTTCCATCTCGCACCGCGCAACCGGCGCCGCGCTGTACGCCGGCACGATACTGCTCAGTATTTGGGTTTTCGCGCTCGCGCAGGGCGAAAGCGTCTACGCGCCGATTGCGGGTTTTATCGGTTCGCCGGTCGGCGTCCTCATCCTATTCGGATATGTTTGGGCGCTGCTCTTCCATACCCTGAACGGATTGCGTCATCTCTATTGGGACATGGGCCGCGGTTTCGATATCGAGAATGCGCGCCGATCGGCGTGGCTGGTATTCCTCGCATCACTCGTTCTTGCGATCGTCATCGTGGCGAGCGGCGTTTCAGCGCGTTGACCGGAGATTTCATGACCCACAAAGGAACCGCCACTTTTATCGCCCAGCGCGCCAGCGCGGTCGCGCTGCTATTCCTCGTCATCTGGTTCTTGTGGGGCCTTAGCGCCCATGCAGGCGCCGGACACGAGGAAATGAGACTCTGGCTGTCTGCGCCGACCGGCTGGGCGCCCATGGGTCTTCTGATCGCCGTCGGAGCGTTTCACATGCGTATCGGCCTGAACGAAATAATCGACGACTATATCGACAGCGGCATGCGCGGCGTATTCAAACTTCTCAACCTGTTCGCTGCGGTCGGCGCCGCAGCGATCGGTCTTGGATCCCTTTACCTCATCGCCGCCTGAATCGGACGATCATGACAGCTTCCTACGAAATTACCGACCACGATTACGATGTCGTCGTTGTCGGCGCCGGCGGCGCCGGGCTGCGCGCGACGCTTGGCGCGGCGCAAGCCGGGCTGAAAACCGCCTGCGTCACCAAGGTCTTCCCGACCCGCTCGCATACCGTCGCGGCGCAAGGCGGAATATCCGCCTCGCTCGGCAATATGGGCGAGGATAATTGGCGATGGCACATGTATGACACCGTCAAGGGCTCTGACTGGCTCGGCGATCAGGATGCGATCGAGTATTTGTGCAAGAACGCCCCAGCTGCGGTTTACGAGCTGGAGCATTGGGGCGTTCCCTTCAGCCGCACCGACGAGGGCAAGATTTATCAACGCGCGTTCGGCGGCATGACGCGGAACTTCGGCGAAGGACCGATCCAGCGCACTTGCGCCGCGGCCGATCGCACCGGCCATGCGATGCTGCACACGCTGTACGGTCAATCCGTCAAGCAAAGGGCCGAATTCTTTATCGAATATTTCGCGCTCGATCTCATCATGGACGAGGAAGGCGCGTGCCGCGGCCTTATGGCGTGGCGTCTCGACGACGGCTCTATTCATCGCTTCAACGCCAGGATGGTCGTACTGGCCACCGGCGGCTATGGACGCGCCTATTTTTCATGCACGTCCGCACATACCTGCACAGGCGACGGCAATGCGATGGTCCTGCGCGCGGGACTCGCCTTGCAGGATATGGAGTTCGTGCAGTTTCATCCGACGGGCATTTACGGCGCCGGCGTTCTGATAACCGAGGGTGTTCGCGGCGAAGGCGGCTATCTGACGAATTCGCAGGGCGAACGCTTCATGGAGCGCTATGCGCCGTCCGCCAAGGATCTCGCCTCGCGCGATGTTGTCTCTCGCGCGATGACGATCGAAATCCGCGAAGGGCGCGGCGTCGGTCCACGCAAGGACCATATCCACCTCAATCTCAATCACCTTGATCCGAAAATCATCCACGAACGCCTGCCTGGCATTTCCGAATCGGCGCGCATTTTCGCCGGCGTCGATGTCACGAAAGAGCCGATTCCCGTTCTTCCGACAGTTCACTACAATATGGGCGGAATACCGACGAATTTTCACGGTGAGGTTGTGACCAAGCGCGGAGACGACGCCGACGCCGTCGTGCCCGGTCTGATGGCGATAGGAGAAGCCGCCTGCGTTTCCGTTCACGGCGCCAACCGCCTCGGATCGAACTCGCTCATTGATCTCGTTGTTTTCGGCCGCGCTGCGGGGTTGCGTTGCGGCGAAGTCGTGAAGGCGAACGAAGCCTCACGCCCCCTGCCAAAAGGCGCAGGCGATGAAGCGCTCGCGCGCCTCGACCGTTTTCGTCATGCAAAGGGATCGACGCCGACGGCTGAACTGCGCGCAAAGATGCAGCGCGTCATGCAGGAAGATTGCGCCGTATTCCGCACCGGCGAAACGCTGGACGAAGGGCGCAAGCGCATCGCCGATGTTTACGCGGGCCTGCCCGATATCGGGGTCACTGACCGCACCTTGGTTTGGAACACCGATCTCGTCGAAACGCTAGAGTTCGACAATCTGATTGCGCAGGCGATCGTCACGATGGAAGGCGCCGCGAACCGCAAGGAAAGCCGGGGAGCGCATGCGCGCGAGGATTTTCCCGATCGCGATGACGCAAACTGGATGAAGCACACCGCCGCGTGGTTCGATAACGGCAAGGCGACGCTCGATTATCGCCCGGTGCATACCTATACGCTGACTGACGAAATTGGCTATATCGAACCGAAAAAGCGCGTTTACTGACGGTTCGGCCGGCGACGATCTATCCGTATAACGATCGTTCGCGCCGAAAATCCGGACGGCCGAACGTGCATTTGCGCCCCGCCGCTCCACCTGTGCGCCCCTTCGTTGGCGCGTCCCGCCCGATGATTGCGGTTCGCAGCCGGATCGCCGCGAATGCATGTTGTTATCAGGCGCCCGGCATGTTTCAATGTCGCGCGAAAATGTTTGGACAGGCGGGGAAATTCCGTGCCGCATGCAGACAAAATCGACAAGACGCCCGCCGGAGAGCCCGGAATCTGGAAAAGGCATGTTTCGTTTTTCAGAATCGCCCTGCTTTTTGCGGTCGCCGGACAGTTGGCCGTTGCGTTATCGCTGCATTTTCTTGGTAAAGCCGGCCTGATCGATTTCGCGGCCGCCGACCCTGGCGGCGAGGGCGCGTTTCATGTTCTGGCTGGCGCGTTCGTGTTGCAGACAATTCTCATATTGATCGCCCTTGCGCGCATCGGGCTCAACATGAAGCGCCTGACAGCGAGCGTCGCCGCCCTGACAGTCGCATTTGCCGCCGTCATGATTTTGTTCGTTACGCTCCAGTGCGATCTGTACGGCGCCTGCCTTTAGCGCGACTGCATTCGGATATAGGCGGTAAGGGGCGGCGGCGCTATTTATGGGAGCGAAGGAGCCCGCCATGAATTACGCATGTTTTACGGTCGAAGTCGCAAATTATATCGCCCATCTTCGCCTTAATCGTCCGGAAAAAGCAAACTCGATGATTCCGGAATTCTGGCGCGAATTTCCCGAAGCGATTGACGCCATTTCGAATGACGGCGAAGCGCGCGTTATCGTAATTTCTTCTGAAGGAAAACATTTCTCGTCCGGGATGGACATATCCGTGTTCATGTCGGGCGGGCTTGGCGGCGACGCGGCCAATCCGCATGTGGCGGCCGAAGCGTTTCGCCACAAAATCCTGTCCCTGCAGGACACGTTCAACTGCCTTGAACGCGCGCGCCAGCCGGTGCTTGCGGCGATTCAGGGCGGCGCCATCGGCGCCGGCGTCGATCTGGCGACCGCCTGCGATTGCCGTTACGCCTCGCAGGAGGCGTTTTTCGCGGTCCAGGAAACGGCGATCGGCATGACCGCCGATGTCGGCACATTCCCGCGCCTTGTTAAAGTGATCCCCGAAGGCTGGGCGCGCCAGATGGCCTACACCGCCGAAAGGGTTCCGGCCGACAAAGCGAGGGAATTCGGACTCGTTAACGAGGTCTTTCCTTCCCATGACGCGCTGCTGGCCGGCGTTATGGAAATTGCGGGGAAAATCGCCGCCCATTCGCCGCTCGCCGTCGCTGGCTGCAAGAGGCAGGCGAATTACGCCCGAGATCATTCGACCGCCGAGGCGCTAGATTATATCGCCTTATGGAACGCCGCGATGCTGCGCCCGCACGACATTCAGGAAGCGTTCGTCGCAAAGGGCGAAAAACGCGCGCCGCGATTCGACGCGCTTGAACCGCTTCGATCTTGAGCGCGCGGCGACCGCCCGGTCCGTTCCGGCGGCGAGAATTTGAATTATCGGGTTAATCGCCCCTTCACCATCGGCGCCTAGATTTTTTGTCGGAGGCGGAGCTTTTGGCGGGAGGGGAGCCGTGAACGTTTTGATTGACATATATTCCATATCGCTTCTGGCGGTATCGCTGACGGTTTTCGTCCTGCGATATTTGCGTGAAGAACCGCCGATACTTCCCTATCTCGTCATCGCCTGCACATGCGCCGCCGGGCATGAGCTTGGCCGCGCCGGCGGCGGGTTGGGCGTAACCGCCCTCCTCATCAGCGCGACATTCCTCTTTATGGGTTGCGTCTTTTACCCGCATATTCGCCGGCTTTCCGGACAAAAGGGCGACGCCGGCAAGAACTGACGCCCGCCGAACGCAAAACAAACAAGCGCGAACGAACGCCGCCGGCGACCCTTTCGCAATGTCGCAGTCTCAAGCGCGCCTTATCGGCTTTTCAGACGGGCGAGGTCTGTTATACCTCCTCCTCAAACTCTGGGAACCAGGCATCTGATCGGTTCGATCGCGGCGCTCGGCGCGATCGCACGGGCGGCGAGCGATGGAGCGAATAGACGATGGCGCAATTGACCCTGCCGAAAAATTCGGTGGTTCGCAAATCCGGCAAAACGTACGCGGCGCCGGAAGGGGCGGAAAAGACCGTAACGTTCAAGATTTACCGTTTCGACCCCGCCTCGCCGGAAAATCCGCGCCTCGACACCTTCGAGATTGACGCCTCCGGCGTGTCGATGGTTCTCGACGGCCTTATCAAGATCAAGAACGAGGTCGACGCCACCCTTTCATTTCGTCGATCATGCCGGGAAGGCGTTTGCGGCTCGTGCGCCATGAATATCAACGGCGCCAACACGCTCGCCTGCACGAAGGGGATGGACGAATGCGCCGGCGACGAGATTGTCGTCTATCCGCTGCCGCATCAGCCTGTCGTGCGCGACCTTGTCACCGATCTATCGAACTTCTTCAGGCAGCACGCCTATATCGACCCGTTTCTGCAAGCCGATGATTCGAACAAGAAGGAAGAGTTCCTGCAATCGCCGGACGAACGCAAAAATCTCGACGGTCTTTATGAGTGCATTCTCTGCGCCTGCTGTTCGACATCGTGTCCGTCCTATTGGTGGAACGGCGACAAGAACGGCGAGGAGGAATATCTGGGGCCCGCCGCCCTGTTGCAGGCTTATCGGTGGCTGTCCGACAGCCGCGATGAAAAAGCCGATGAACGGCTCGACAAGCTTGAGGATGAATTCAAGCTCTACCGTTGCCACACGATCATGAACTGCACGCAGGTCTGCCCGAAGGGATTAAATCCCGCGAAAGCGATCGCTGAAATCAAGAAACTGATGGTCAACCGGCCGGCGAAGGCGAAAGCCTGACCGGTTCATTTCGCGCTATTTCAATTGCTGAGCGCACCGGTCGCCAGATCAACGCCCGCAGCTTCGAGTAGTTTGCGAAGCGGGTCCAGCCTGACGCCGTAAAGCGCAGATCGATCGCCCTTCAGGCCCACGTCTTCGCGCACCTGGACAGCGCTTATCGTCGGGGCGACTTTGCGGGCTTTCTGGAATTCGGCGCATCCGTCTTCCCATTCAAGATCGCAGAACGCGATCAATTCGCGCGCGCATTCGGGGAAATTCGTAACGAAAGTCTCATACTGGATCGTCCTGAACTGCGGCAGCGTCTTTTCGAAATGATCGACCAGCCTGGCGTAAAGCCCGTAACGCTGCGAGAGCGCTTCAAAATCGTTTGCGAAAGTCCAGAACTTCATCATGTCCTGGCGCCAGATCGCGAATGCGTTTTCCAAAGGATTGCGCCGAATGTTAATTATTTTCGCATTCGGGAAAATATGCGCGATAAGGGCGGACGCCTCTATATTCAGAAGATTCTTGTCCGTAAATCGTTCGGCGATTCCGCGGGCGGGCGCGCCCTTCATATATTCTCCGGCGAGAAGCGCGCATTCTTCTTCGCCCAACGCGACGGCGCCGCTCTGGTAATTGGCCCGGAACCAGCGATTGAACAAATTCGGCATCATCGGCATTTCGCCGCCCGCCAGCACTTTTGAATGCGCCGCAATTACGCTTTCGACGAGCGTCGAACCGCAACGCGGCAAACCGACGATGAAAATCGGCTCCGGCCCGTCATGATACGAACTATCGCGGTGTTCCGGCGGCGCGCCGAACAGATTTATGATTGCGTCTGTCCATGCCGAATGGCCAATGAAATCATAGGATACCATATCGTTCGCGTTTCGCTCTGCGGCCAGTTCATTGGCCCGCCGATATTCCTCGAACGCCGCATCAATATCGCCGCGCGCTTCAAAACTGTGCGCGAGAACGAAGCGCGCGGTCGCGCGCGCGCCTGGAATAGCGTCTGAACGATCGGCGAAGGCGCCGATCTTGCGCTCTTCGTCGTCTGTCAGTTTCCCGCTGCGCAAAACGCTGAGTTGAGGATAAACGCCGACAAATTCCGGATCGGCCCGGAAACAGCGTTCGCAATATTCCTCCGCCTCTTCGCGCTTTCCCTGATAGGTCAGCAAAAGCGCCTTGGTCGACAACAGGCGCGGATCGTGCGGCGAAAGTTTTTCCGCTTCGTCGAGGGCGCTTTCCGCCTTGTCGAAATCGAGTGCCTGGATCGCCATCGTGGCGAGCTGGCTCAGCCCCTCCCCATCGCGGCCTGTCAGCGAGAGCGCATTTTCAAACGCCAGAACCGCGTCGGCGTACATGCCGGATTCGAACAGCGTCGTCGCGAGGCCGCGCCAGCCGACCGGATCTTCCGGCGCCAATTTCGTCAACTGCGTCGCCAGAGTATGCATCGCAGAGAAATCGAGTCGCACTTTCGCGATCTCCATGCGGATTTTGATCGTATTTATGTTGTCGGGCATTATTTTTTCCGCATGGTCGAGGACATGATATGCGGCCGAATAATTGCCGGAAGCGGAAAGCGCCCAGGCCAGATTGTGCGCTATCTCCATGTCTTCAGGACGCAGTTGCAGCGCCGCGTCAAACGCCTCCGCCGCTTCCTTCAACTCCTGCCGCGCAAGGCGGATATGCCCCAGCCTGTTATGGGCCGGCGCGAACCCCGGATGTTTGGAGGTGACATCGACCAGTTCGGCGACGCCGGCGTCGACGTCGCCGGTTTTGAAAAACAACTCCGCCAGATTCGTCCGAAAGCTGGGCTGCGCCGGATCGAGCTCGATCGCCCGCTTTAACGGTGTTTCGCCTTCGGACGGGCGTCCGGCCTGGACCAGCGCGAGGCCGTAAAGGCTTAGCGCCTGCGCGTCATCGGGCGCCTCAGCCAGGATTTTTTCATAAAGCGGGATCGCGCGCGTCGGAAAGCCCTGACGATGCGCTTCGACAGCTTCCTTCAATGTCGAGGCGATGGCGGTATCGGACATGGAATGACAGGCCTTTCAACGGCTTGGCGTATGGGACGGCTTTACTGCGCCGGGGAAACGCCGCTTATAACGGGCAGATGGGAAATTGCCACTCCCGCAGGCGGTGGTCGACTCGGCGATTTGAACTTTCAAGCGCCGGCCCGGCTTCTTTCTGTTGACACGTTTCTATATTTCCATAATTATCGAAATATGGAAACGAAGGACGCCCTTCCCGGCTTCGCCGCCCTGGCGCAGGAAAATCGCCTCGACGCCCTGCGTCGGCTTGTCAAAGCGGGCCCGCGCGGGCTTTCCGCCGGGGCGCTGAGCGAAGAGTTCGGCCTCGCGCCGCCAACAATGTCATTCCACCTGAAGGAACTGGCGAATGCAGGGCTCGTTTCATCGAGAAAGGAGGGCCGTCACGTTTTCTACGCCGCCGATTATGGCGGCATCCGCAGGCTCGTCGATTTCCTGATGGCCGATTGCTGTCAGGGGGATCCACGACTGTGCGGACCCTATGTCATCAAGGAGAACAGCCGTGAACCGTTTGCATGTGCATCTGAAGGTTAAGGACATCGAGGAATCTCTCGCCTTTTATTCCGCGCTATTCGGTCGCGGGCCCGACAAACGCGAGTCTGACTACGCCAAATGGATGCTTGAAGACCCGCGCGCCAATATCGCGATCTCAACACGCGCCGAGAGTTCCGGCGTCGACCATGTCGGCCTGCAAACCGATACGCGCGAGGAACTCGAAATTATCGCGGAAAGGCTGAAAGCCGCGGGCGTCGGGACATTCGAAGAGCCGGATGCGGCGTGCTGCTATGCGCGATCGAACAAATACTGGGCCAGCTCGCCGGAAGGCGCCAGATGGGAATTGTATCATACTTTTGCGGACCTCGATTCGTTCGGCGCGCCGGCGCCGCAATCCGCCGCTGAAAAGTCAGATGCAAAAGCCGCCGCAAAGTCTGCGGGCGGCGCGTGTTGCGGGGCTGCGTGAAACACATCCTGTTTCTTTGCACCGGCAATTCGGCGCGATCGATAATCGCCGAAACCTACATGAATGCGAAAGGCGCGCCGGGCTGGCGCGCTTTTTCCGGCGGATCAAAACCGACTGGAAAACCCAATCCCTTTGCAATCGAGGTTTTGTCGAAACACGCGATGCCCCCGCACGGCGCGCGATCGAAAAGCTGGGATGAATTCACCGCGCCGGACGCGCCGCAATTCGATGTGGTTGTGACAGTCTGCTCCAACGCCGCAAACGAAACCTGCCCGTTATGGCCGTCTAGGCGCGGGCGCGCGCCGCGCAGGCTGCACTGGCCTTTTGAAGATCCCGCAGCCGTCGCGGGTGATGACGAACTAAAGCGCGCCGCCTTTGAAAAATCCTATAAGGAGATCAGTGCAAGGATCGATCAGTTTATAGCCGATGAGGATTCATGACCATCGGCCTGTCTCGAAAACTGATCGCAGAAGCGCTCGGCGCGATGCTGCTGCTTGCGATCGTTGTTGGATCCGGCGTCATGGGCGAACGGCTCGCCGCAGACAATTCGGCGATTGCGCTGCTCGCCAATTCCATCGCCACGGGCGCCGGTCTTACCGTGCTGATCCTGATATTCGGGCCTGTTTCCGGCGCGCATTTCAACCCGGCGGTAACGGCCGCGTTCTTCGCCGCCGGCGAGATCAAAGCAGCGCCCGCGACGCTTTATTGCTGCGCCCAACTGATCGGCGCGCTGGCCGGGGTCGCGCTTGCTCATGCGATGTTTGACCTTGAAATTCTTCAACTCGGATCGACGGCGAGAAGCGGCGCGGGACAGGCTATCGGCGAACTGACCGCGACTTTCGGGCTGTTATTGACCATTCTCGGATGCGTGCGCTTTCGCCCTGAGGCGACGGCGGTCGCCGTCGGTCTTTTCATCACGGCGGGATACTGGTTCACATCTTCGACATCGTTCGCCAATCCCGCCGTTACGCTCGCGCGCATTTTCACCGATACTTTCGCCGGGATCAGACCGGGTGACGCACCGGCGTTCATCGCCGCCCAGCTCGCCGCCGTACCGGCCGCCTTAATCGCCTCCCGCCTCGTTTTTCCGCGCGGCGCGCCGGCTGCGTGACGCTAACGGCGCGTTCGGTTATAGACGCCGGCCATGAGGGGACCGCTTCCACGATATCAGGCGCTCGTCGCCGCCGGCGATCTTGAGCCGGACGCCGCGCAGCTATTCGCGGCCCGGCGCCTGCAATCGCTCTCGGAACGACTGGCGGCGCCTCGCCACCGGCTGCTTTCGATTTTCGCAGGAAAGCCGGCCGCGCCGCCCAGGGGCGCTTACATCTGGGGCGGCGTCGGACGCGGAAAATCGTTGTTGATGGACATTTTCTTCAACAACACCGGCGTTACGTCAAAACGGCGCGTTCATTTTCACGAGTTCATGGCGGAAACGCACGAGCGCATCGCTGAATGGCGCGCCGCAGATCTGAAAACGAAGCGCCGTCACCCGAAGGCGAACCGCACTTCGATCGATGATCCGATGCCGCCGGTTGCGGCCGATATCGCCGCTGAGGCCGGCCTTTTTTGTTTCGACGAATTCCAGATTTCGGATATCGCCGACGCCATGATTCTGGGCCGCCTGTTTACGGCGCTGTTTTCAGAAGGCGTCACGGTCGTCGCGACATCGAACAGGCATCCGGACGACCTCTACAAGAACGGGCTAAATCGCCAGTTGTTCCTGCCGTTTATAGAACTGATAAAAGCGCGCCTCGACGTGATCGAACTGGATGCCGCGCGCGATTATCGGCTCGACAGACTTGTGGGCGCGAAAGTCTATTACACGCCGCTTGGCGCCCAAACCGAAGCGGCGATTGATCGGGCCTGGAAAAAGATGATAGCCGGCGCGACGGAACAGGCGGATATTATAACGGTCAAGGGGCGCGTCATTTCGGCGCCGCGCGCCGCGCGCGGCCTCGCGCGCTTCACCTTCGCCGAATTGTGCGAAGCGCCGCTCGGCGCATCTGATTATCTCGCGATCGCCCGGCGCTTTGGCTCGGTTTTCATCGATCGAATTCCGCGAATGGGGCCCGAAAAGCGCAATGAAGCCAAGCGCTTCGTCACTTTGATCGACGCCCTTTACGAAAGCCGCACAAAACTGATCTGCTCGGCGGAAACCGAACCCGGCGCACTATATTCAGCCGGCGACGGCGCTTTTGAATTCCAGCGCACCGCAAGCCGGCTGGCGGAAATGCAAACGGCTGACTATCTCGGCGCGGAACATTCCGCTCCCTTTCGCACAAGCGAAAACGAACCCGCCCGCCCCAAAGGCGGGGAATTTTTTCCCCAGACTTAATTCGTCATCACAATCGTTCTTTTAGTCGCAAAACCGATTGCGACCGGCTGCGAAGAATGAAACGGTCGCCCCTCGATTCGTCTGCGGGTGGGGCGGTCGTGTGTGAGCGCGCGATCCGATGGGCGGTCGACCTCAGGGAGAAGAAAATGACATTCAGAAATAAAGGCGTCGGCCGGCCTGGAGCCGTCCGGCGGGGATTACTTTTGGGGCTTTCGATGTCGGCGCTTTCGTGCGTCGCCATGGCCCAGGAAGCCTCGGGCGATGAAATCGTCGTAACGGGATCTCGTATCCGGCAAAATCCGTTGAACGCGAACCGCCCGGTTCTCAACCTTGACGAGGAAGCGCTCGACCGCTCCGGCCTTAATTCGGTCGGCGATTTTCTGCAGCGCCTGCCCTCTTCAGGCGGTGGATTGAATTCCAAGGTCAATTCGTCAGGCAATTTCGGCAACCCGCCTGACGGCGGCGGGGTCGGCGCCGGATCGGCTGAAATCGACCTTCGCTATCTCGGGTCCAGACGCACGCTCATTCTCGTCGACGGCCTGCGCTGGGTGAACGGCGCCTCTGCGTCCGGCGTTCCGGGCGCCACCGACCTCAATACAATTCCATCCAGCATCATCCAAAGGATCGAAGTCCTGCAGGATGGCGCGTCGCCGATTTACGGATCGGATGCGATCGCCGGCGTTATCAACATCATCACGAAACAAGACCAGGAAGGTTTCGCCGCATCCGCGCAATTGGGCGCATTCAAACAGGGCGACGGCGTTTCGCAGGACTATCAGCTCTCCTGGGGCACCGGAAATGACAGAACGCGAATTTTCTTCGCGGGTCAGTATGTTCACCAGAATTCGGTGGACTCGGCCGACCGGGATCTGGCGGATTTTCCTGTTGCGACGCTCAACCAGTGCATCGACACCTGTTCGTCGGCGACGCCTTTCGGCCGGTTTATTTTCACCGACCCGATGATGACCAATTATGACCTGACGCTCGCAGACGGTTTCACTTTCTCCGGTGCCAATCCGGCGTTCCCGGGCGACTTCAAGAACTTCTCGACTGCGGACCGGTTCAATTTCTCGCCCTTCAACTATGTCCTGACGCCTCAAGAGCGTCTCGGCTTCATGACGCAGATAACCTCGGACCTTACCGATACGATCGAGTTCCGCGCAAAGGCGCTCTACAAC
This sequence comes from Parvularculaceae bacterium, assembly GCA_020446945.1. Lineage (GTDB taxonomy): Bacteria > Pseudomonadota > Alphaproteobacteria > Caulobacterales > Parvularculaceae > Amphiplicatus. Next base: position 500,972 of record JAGRDS010000001.1, on the reverse strand, counting down.
AATCGCAAATCGGTCAACCAGGCAGCGCCCATTCCGCTCTTCGTCGGCCCATTCGGCGGCAACGGGAACCGGATGGACACTATCTCGATCGACGCGACGAACCCGTACAATCCCCTCGGCTTCACCTTGAGCGGCACGAGCGGACCCGGTTACGGGGTTTTCCGCCGCTTCTTCGAAGCTGGGCCGCGGCATTTCGAACAGAACGTCGACACCTATTACCTGTCGGGAACGTTCTCGGGCGATCTCGGCGATAATTTCTTCTGGGATGCGTCCGCCTACTGGTCGCGCAACCACGCCGATCAGGTCGCAAACGGGATCGTCAATTCGGCGAGACTTGAACAGGCCCTTGGACCGCTCGCGCTTTGCACCGGTTCCTGCGTTCCTTTCAATATTTTCGGCGGCCCCGGTTCGATTACGCCAGCCATGATCGATTTCGTCACGTTCGATCAACATGACGTTTCAGAACAGGAAATCTGGGATCTTCAATTCAACTTCGGCGGCGAACTGTTCGACCTGCCGGCCGGACCGCTCGCTTTCGCGGCCGGTTTTGAACATCGCGATCAGCAGGGCTTCTTTAATCCGGATCCGATCGTCGCCGCCGGCGACACGGCCGACATTCCGGCCCAGCCGACCGCGGGCGGATACAATGTCGAGGAATTATACGGCGAATTGAATGTGCCGTTGCTCCACGATGTCTTTTTCGCGCAGTCGATTGAAGGCAATTTCGCTATTCGCCACTCGACCTATTCGACCGGGTTCAAGACCACGGCGATCAAATATGGCGGACGCTGGCGCGTTACGGATGATTTGACGATTCGCGGCGGTTTCACGGAAGGTTTCCGCGCCGCTACGATCGGGGAATTGTTCGGAACGGCCTCTCGTTTCGACGCACTTCTCTCTGATCCCTGTTCGGCGCCGGTCGCGGCGGCGTTCGCCGCCAATTGCGCGGCGCTGGGCGTGCCGTCGAGCTACACGCAGATCAACGCGCAAATCTCCGTGACCGTCGGAGGCAATCCGAATCTTCAGGCTGAAGAATCTGATTCCTGGAACGTCGGCGTCACCTACGCGCCGCAGTTTGAAGGTTTTCTCGACAATTTCGTTGTTGAAGCGAACTACTACAATATCGAAATCGACGGCGCCATTCAGGCGCTCGACGCGCAACTCCAGCTTACGAACTGCGCAGCGACGCTCGATCCGACGCTTTGCGGCGGCATAACGCGCAACAGCGCGGGCTTCATTACGTCGTTCTCCAACCAGTTGACGAATATCGGCGGCATCAAGACGCGCGGCCTTGATTTGTCTGCTGCATTCGACATTCCGATCGGCGGAACGAATTTGAACGTCAACTGGCTGTCGACGCGGTTGTTCGACTATACCGAGCTTACGCCGACTTCGACGGGCTTCCTTGAAATTTCGCGCGAAGGAAGATTGCGGAGTACGCCGCAACAGGCCTTCCCGAAACTCAAATCGACGCTTGTCGCCGATTGGGATCTCGGCTCGCTGAGCCTGCGCAGCACATGGCGTTACATCAGCGGCCTTCGCGAACAGTGCGTCGGCTTTACGGCGATCCAGTCTATTTCGGGCGCCGTCGGCTGCTCCAGCTATAATACGACGAATGACAACCTTTCCACAAACAGGTTGAAGCCGAAACTTTACATGGACGTTTCTGCAAGTCTCGCAGTTAACGATCGCGCCGAATTGACCGTCGGCGTCAACAACGTTCTCGATACCGATCCGCCGCCCTGCTTTTCGTGCCAGGCGAGCGGATTCGATCCGTCGACATATGACGTACCCGGTCAGTTTGGATATATCCGCCTGACGGTAACGCCCTGATCGACAATAAATAAGGTGAGAACGCCCCGGAGCGATCCGGGGCGTTTTTTTTTACAACCAGCCTTTGATTGCCATTTGACGACGGCTTCGCTAGGCGTTTCCGGAAAGGCGCAAACGCCGCCCGCGTCGCCCTTCCGCGCGAAAGGCGCTGTTTCGATGAATGACAACAGGCGCATCTGTCTTGGCGCATTCGCCGGCGCGCACGGCGTCAAGGGCGCGGCCAAGGTCAGGACATTCACCGAACGCGAACGCAACATCGCCGAATACGGACCCGTCGAAAGTGAAAACGGCGCGCGATGTTTCACGCTCGACTTTATCCGCATTTTAAAACCCGGCCTCGCCCTCGTCGCAGCGCCCGAGATAGAAAGCCGCGAAGACGCCGCCGCGCTCGCCGGAACGCGGCTTTATGTGAACCGCGAATTCCTTCCTGAACTCGGCGACGACGATTTTTACATTGAAGATCTGACCGGACTGGCCGCGATCGACGACGCCGGCGCGCGTTTGGGGCGCATTGTCGCCATTCACGAATTCGGCGCGGGGCCGGTTGTCGAAATCGAGGACGAAAGCGGGAATGCCATTCTGGTTCCTTTCACGCGCGCGGCCGTTCCGGAAATCGATATCGACGGCGGCCAAATCGTCGTTTCGACCGCGGCGCTGGCCGAAATCGAGGCGGGCGGGGCGAGCTAGGCCGCCGCCGCTCTTGCGGCGACGCCGGGCGCGCCCCTAAAGAAGCCGGCATGTGGCGAGCCTCCATATTGACGATCCACCCGGAATTATTTCCCGGACCGCTCGACGCTTCGGTTCTGGGCCGGGCGCGGGGCGAGGGAATTTGGGAATTCGACACAATCAATCTTCGGGATTTTTCGGACAATCGCTACGGATCGATCGATGATACGCCCGCGGGCGGCGGCGCGGGCCTTGTCATGCGGGCCGATATCCTGGCGGCGGCGGTCGATAGCGTTGACCGAAACGATCGGCCTCTCATCTATCTTTCGCCCCGCGGGCGGCCCCTAAATCAAGCCCTGGCGCGGGATCTGGCGAAGGGGCCCGGCCTGATCGCGCTTTGCGGCCGCTTCGAGGGGGTTGATGAAAGGCTGATCGATGCGCGGGGGGCGATCGAGGTTTCGATCGGCGATTTCGTTCTCGCCGGAGGCGAAGTCGCCGCGATGGCGATGATCGAGGCTTGCGTCCGCCTCATTCCGGGGGTATTGGGCTCGCCTCTTTCGCTGGGCGAGGAAAGCTTCTCAGCGGACGAGGGCGGTTTTCGCGGCCGGGATAGCGAGGAGATTCTGCTTGAATATCCTCAATATACGAGGCCGCGCATTTTTGAGGGTCGAGAGATCCCCCCGGTCCTGCTTTCAGGCGATCACAAGAAAATCGCCGAATGGCGCCGGGCGAAGGCTGAAGAAATAACGCGCGCGCGACGACCGGACCTTATCGCCTCCGGTCCTATCCGGCGGGACAACAAGGATAAGGACCAGGGCCGATGAACATTATAAAGCAGCTCGAAAAAGAAGAGATGGACCGCCTCGCCAAGCCGGTGCCGGAATTCGGACCCGGCGACACGGTGAAAGTCGGCGTCAAGGTTAAAGAGGGCGAGCGCGAGCGCATACAGGCCTATGAAGGCGTTGTGATTGCGCGTTCAGGCGCCGGCCTCAATGAAAGCTTCACGGTTCGCAAGATTTCTTTCGGCGAGGGCGTTGAGCGGGTGTTCCCGATCCACTCGCCGGTTGTCGCATCGATCGACGTCGTTCGCCGCGGCAAAGTCCGCCGGGCGAAGCTCTATTATCTGCGCGAGCGTCGCGGTAAAGCAGCCCGCATCGCGGAAAAGAGCGGCGGAAAAGACAGCGCGGCGGAATAATCCGTCATCGCAAAAACGGAATAAAGCCCGCCGATGGCGGGCTTTTACTTTTCCCGCCTCATCAACCGGAAGCGCCGGGCCGTAATTCGCCGGGCCTTAATTCGCCGGTGTTGCAATCGCCAGCTTTGACGCCGCCGCAAACACCGCGCGGGCGATAGTTTCGTTTCGTGGCGGCAATAAAAGCGTGCGGATTTAACGCTCGGATTCCGGCGGCAGCAATTCGTATCCGGCGAAGAAATTCTTGTAATCGCAGGTAAGCTCTTCGCCGGCTTTGATGTCGCGAATAGCAATGCCGGACGAAAAATCGGAATAATCCGTGTTCGGCGTCAGCGAATGATTCATAAAGCGCGAATTGTCGACTTCGAACACCAGACATTCCGGCTTATCAGGATGGGGAAACGAGTATCGGTCCAGAAATGATTTCAGATAAGAGGGCGCATTCGCATAGGTTTCCATCGGCACGAGCCGGTCGAAGTCAGGATCGAACTTCGAAATCGGCTGCCCTTTCTCAATGTCCTCCGCCGTAAATACGCCGACCCCGTCTATTTCACTTCTGGAAACATATGTATTGATGATGAACATAAGGTCCGTTTTTTGCTGACGCGCGGCATTCTAGCCGAAACCTCACCTCCAGTCATCGCGATCTAACGCGCGGCGCCTATGATCTCCAGGCAGTATTTCTCAAACGCGCGGGCCGCATTTTCGTGACTGAAATTTTTCTCGACAAGGCTGCGCGCTTTCGCGGCTATTTCAAGCCGGAGAGAATGCGCATCAAGCAGGCGAAGAACAGCGTCGGCGAATGGGCGAGCCTCGTGCGCCTGAAGAAAATGCTCTCCCGGACGAAGCGGCAAACCCTCTACGCCGAGCGGGGTCGATACGACAGGAAGCCCCATAGCCATCGCCTCGAACGCCTTGATGCGTGTCCCCCCGCCCACCTTAAGCGGAATAACAAACACAGAACCGTTCGCATGGTCGCGGATATCCTCCACATATCCGGTGAACCGCCAGTTCAATCGCCGCGACCTGGCGCGCGCGACCAACAAAGGCGGAGGGTTCTTGCCGATAATCGTGAATGACACATCGTTGCGTTCCCGAATTATTTGCGGCCACACGCAATCCATGAACCATGAAAGCCCGTCGATATTGGCGCGCCAGTCCAGCGTTCCGGTGAAAATCAGCCGCGGCGGATCGTCCGCCGAAGGCGGCGAGTATCGATAAAAATCGGGATCGACGCCCGTTGGAACAGCGAATGCGCGCATTGCGCCGAATTTCGTGCGAAAGGTCTGCGCATCCCGATCGGAAACGGCGATAACGGCCTCGACCCGTTCGCATGCGCGCATTTCAAACCGGCGCATCTTCCCCGCCTCGCGCCGCCACACAATCCTCATAGCGCCGGCCGAGGCCTTTGCATGGCGTTCAAGGATTTCTGTTTCAACATTGTGGGCGAATAGGCAGGATCTGGCGTTCAGCGCGCGCGGCGCAAAGGCGAGCGAGTGTGCGTAGTCAAAAACCACAAGGTCGGCCGGCTCTTCCAACTCGCCCAGCAGGGCCAAACGAGCCGCTTTGCTCGCATCGGAAGCGACCGAAACCGGCATCGCCCCCAAAAGGGCGGCGGCGCGCCGCGCGCGCAAAACGAGGTTGTCGGATGGGGGGGTAAAATTTCGCACATCATCTGCAAGCGTTGCAATCTCATCCGACCATCTATCGCGCGCAGCATGCGTTGCGGGCATTAGAAGCCGAATTTTGAATGCGCCGCCCTTCAGACGTTTCAGGATATTGGCCGTCCTGATCTTTCCGCCCGCATCCATCGGAAACAGAAATTGCGGGGAAACAAAAAGGAGGGTCGGCCTGTCGCTCACCACGCCGCGCCGCGGTAATCGGCGCCGCAAAATTCAAGATCGCGATCGCCCGCGAGATCAATAAGTATTTTGCCGACGCCGCGCTCCAGAATCGCGCCCTTGTCCACCGCCGTCGCATGTCCGAAGATTACGATCTCGGCCTCATCTACAGCGTCCTCGGCGTCGCGCGCAATCAGGTCCACAAAATGAGGAATTTCGCGCTCAATGAATTCCTTGTTCTTTCCCATAAGACGGCTTGCATCCACGAAAGGATCTACAATCCTCAAACGGTAGCCTTTTCCGATCAGCCGCTCGGCGAGCGCGACGAAAGGCGATTCGCGCATATCGTCCGTACCGGATTTGAAAGCAAGGCCGAACAGTACGACGGGACGGCGCCCGAAGCTGCGGACGAGTTCGACAACGGCGTCGAGATGCGACGTATTCGATGCGAGTGTCGCGCGCATGATCGGCGCGGCGACCTGAGCCTTATCGGCGAGCGACACCATCGCGCGCAGATCCTTTGGCAAACATGAACCGCCGAATGAAAAGCCGGGGCGCAGGTAAGCAGGGGAAATGTTGAGAATTTTGTCCCTTGCGAACACGTCCAGCGCCTTTCGCGTGTCCACATCCGTTGATTTTAAGATACGCGCGGCCTCATTGGCGAATGCGACTTTCAACCCGTGCCAGGCGTTTGACAATAGTTTGATCGATTCCGCTGTGGAGGGATCGGTGCGAATGACTTCGCTTTCAACGCCCCTGTAAAGCTCCGCAACAGCTTCGAAAGAATAGTCCGACATTGCGCCGATGATTGTGAATGGCGGCTGGCGGAAATCCTTGACCGAGCGCCCTTCGCGAAGGAACTCCGGGTTGAACGCCAGATGGATACGCGCGCCGAGTTTTTCGCCCGACGCTTCTTCCAGCGCGTCCGCGATGCGCCGCTGCGTCGTTCCAGGCGGCACCGTCGATCTGATAACGACGACATGGCGCGCGGACGTTCCGCGTAAGGAGGACCCGATTTCTCGCACAACGCCGTCGACATAGGTCAAATCCGGCGTTCCGTCCGCGCCGGTCGGCGTTCCGACGGAAACAAGAGAGATATCCGCCTCACGCACCGCACTCGCCGCATCCTTGATCGCGCGAAACCTGCCGAGCCTTACTGCGTCGGCGGTCAGCTCCGCTATCATTTCCTCGACGATCGGCGCCTCGCCGCGATTTATCATCGCGATTTTGGATTCGGACACGTCGACGCCGACAACCTCATGCCCAAGCTCGGCGAAACACGCGCCCGAAACGGCGCCGACATAGCCCAGTCCGAATATCGCAACCTTCATCGCGCCGCTCCAGCCCCCCAAAAGGCGGTCCGTTTATCGCCGAAAGAGCTTTAATATTTCGCGCAGATCGCGACGAAGTTGCAAGGAGGTGAGCCGCGATCGCGTAATTGGAGAAAACCTGATCTCAATCAGGCCTTATGCATTAACAAATATTGAACGCGCCGCGGAACGACGGCACGATCGCGCGGACATCAAGGAGGCCGCCATGAAGCCTGCACCCGCAACCGCACTGATCGCCGGATTTTTCCTTTGTTCGCCGGTATACGCCGCGACACTCGTTCATCCGACGGCCGCGACTAAGTCGGTCGAAAACAATGTAACCGTTTGGCGCGGCGCCAAAACGCCGGCGGCGCACACGGTCAGCCCAATCGCGGACAGCTGCCATGCGACGAATATTTCCGTGACGCTAACAGGCTTCGCGCCGCGCACTTTGCGCACGCACGGCTTCTGGTCCGGGCGAAAATCGCCGCGCTTGTCCTACGCGGTCTCGACCCACGGCTTCTACGCAGACCGAATTCGGGCCGGGATGTAGCCCCTCACCCGAGCGCGGGGTCGAGCTTGGCGCACGCATCCATCAGTTCATGAACGGCGGCGACAGACTTGTCGAACATCGCCTTTTCGTCGGCGCTGAATGTCACCTCGACGACCCTTTCCACGCCGTTTTCGCCGATGACGATCGGAACGCCGACATAGGTCTGATCGACACCGTATTGTCCGGTAAGATGCGCGGCGCAGGGTAAAACCATGCGCTTGTTTTTGAGATAGCTTTCCGCCATCTGGATCGCCGACGCCGCCGGCGCATAATATGCCGAACTCGTTTTCATGAGGCCGACGATTTCGCCGCCGCCCTTGCGCGTGCGGTCCACGATAGCTTCAATCCGCGCCTGCGTCGTCCAGCCCATTTCAATCAAATCCGGCAACGGAATGCCGGCGACGGTTGAGTAACGAACAAGCGGAACCATGGTATCGCCGTGACCGCCAAGAACGAAAGCGGTCACGCTTTCAACCGAAACGTCGAATTCTTCGGCGAGAAAAAGCCGAAAGCGCGCTGAATCAAGTATGCCGGCCATGCCGACAACCTTGCCCGTCGGCAATCCGGAAAACTTTTGCAGCGCCCAGACCATCGCATCGAGAGGATTGGTGATACAGATCACGAACGCATTCGGCGCATGCTTCTTGATGCCTTCCCCGACCGCTTTCATTACTTTCAAATTGATCCCGAGAAGATCGTCGCGGCTCATTCCCGGCTTGCGCGCGACGCCCGCCGTAATGATGCAGACATCGGCGCCTTCGATATCCTTGTAATCCTGCGCGCCCTTGAGCTTTGAACCATAACCGTCGACCGGCGCTGACTGCGCGATATCGAGCGCCTTGCCCTGCGGCAGACCTTCCGCGACGTCAAAAAGGACAATATCTCCCAATTCCTTTTGCGCGGCGATATGGGCGAGGGTGCCGCCGATCATGCCGGAACCGATTAGGGCGATCTTGGTGCGGGCCATTGGGGTTGGTCTCCTTCAGAATAATTTGAAATTCGCGCGCTCTATAGAGCTTTTCCGCCCGAAACGGAAACGCCGCGCCTAAGAAATATCGACGCAGTTTTCAGAACAGGGCGCGCAGCGTTCCCATCACCGTCGAGGAAACGAAAGGATCGCCGTCGGTGCGCGGACCGACCGGACCTGCGGGGTCGAATTCCTTCGGGCCGTATTTCACGTCAAGCGTCCGGAAATAGGCGTATTCAACGCCGACCGAAAACCGGCCGCCTAAAGCCGCCTCCACGCCGGCCCGCCCCTGATAGGCGAATACGGCGTCGCGTTCAGCAAGTTCGTTTTCTATCCGCGCGCCTCCGACGCCAAAGCCGACATAGGGGGTGAATGCGCTCGAATTCACGAGATCGAAATAGACATTCGACATAAGCGCCTGGGCGACGAGGTCGTCATTGACGACCGGGGCCGACGGCGCCGCGCCGCCCGAATAGGCGACGCCTTCGACCGACATTTCCATTCGGCGATATTCAAGTTCGGTGCGCGTTTTCGCATATTGAAATCCGATCGCGCCGGCGATCGCGAAGCCCTCGCCCAAATCGCTCATCTTCATCGTCGCCGGAGCTGTGAGGAAGGAGGCGGCCGGATTATAGGATAAATCCTGATCAAGCGTTTCGCCGAATGCGACGCCCGCGCCGGCGCGGACATAAACGCCGGTCTGGCGCGCGTCATCGTCCTTGGCGGCGGCGGCGACCGGCATGAGCGCGGCCAACGAAACGATCAGAAATCTTTGCACGGAACATCTCCAGAACGATCGCCCGCTCCGGCGACGTAGCGAACCTATCACCGACGGGCGCATGCTGGAAGCCTTTAAGGCCGCACCCTACTCGGCGGCGCGGGCCAACGTCGCCGCGCGGTTATGCTCGCGAATAAATGATGCGACGCGCGGCTGGATTTCCGTGCGCCAGCGCGAGCCGTTGAAAACGCCGTAATGGCCGACGCCCGGCTGGATGTGGTCGACCTTCATCGAAGGCGGAATATTTACGCACAGATCGTGCGCGGCCTGCGTCTGCCCGATCCCCGAAATGTCATCATTCTCGCCCTCGACCGTCATCAGGGCGATGTCCGAAATCGCTTCAGGCTTCACGCGCGCGCCGCGATGCATGAAATCACCCTCGGCGAGCGAGAATTCCTGAAAAACCTCCCGTATCGTCTGGAGGTAGAATTCTTCAGTCAGATCTATGACCGACAAATATTCGTCATAGAATTTTCGATGCTTCTCCGCACTGTCTCCATCGCCTTCGACGAGATGATTGAAATAGTCGTAATGCGCATTGAGATGCCGGTCCTGGTTCATCGACAAGAACGAATAAAGCTGGACGAAACCCGGATATACGCGGCGCATTACGCCGGCATACGGCGCGGGCGTCGTATAAATCATATTGCGCTCGAACCATTCGAAACTGCGTTCCTGCGCAAGCAGGTTAGGTACGGTCGGCGAACGGCGCGCATCGATCGGGCTGCCCATAATCGTCATTGACGACGGACGGCAGGGGTCTTCGTTCTCGGCCATCACCGCCGCCGCCGCGAGAAGCGCCGGGCCCGGCTGACAAACGGCCATCGCGTGCGCGCCCGGCCCGATAAACTGAAGGAACTCGATCAGGTAATCGACGAAATCATTGAGATCGAAACGCCCGGCGGAAACCGGCACGTTGCGCGCATTCGCCCAATCGGTCACGTAAACATCATGCGCCGGCAACATGGCCTCGACGGTTCCGCGCAGCAGCGTTGCGTAATGTCCTGACATCGGCGCGATAATCAGCACCGCGGGGCCGGGATCGCCATTGGCGGGCGATGCGGTCTTTCGAAAATGCAACAACTCGCAAAACGGTTTTGAAAGCGCGGTTTCAATCGAAACCGAGACAGGTTTGCCGTCGATCGTAACGCTCGTCAGATCCCATTCCGGTTTCGGATACCGGCGCGTCGCGTTTTCGAAAATATCGAGCGCCGCCGCCGAAGCGCGCGCAACCCAGGTATCGGCGAGCGGATTGGACGGCGAGCGCCAGAACTTCGCGCCGAATCCAGCCGCAAGACGCGCCGGCGTCATCGCGGCGTACCCGAATTCAAAAGCCGAATAGAGCATCGCCCCTCTCAACTCCTACGCTACTTGCCGCGCTGTCAGCCGCCCTCCCGCCGGGCCGCAGGTCGCCGGATTTGCGACGATGACATGCGCCTTGTGCGCGGCGCAACAATTATTACGCACCTGCAATAATCACCAGGCCGTGAAGCCGGCGCGAGATCGCCAGAAAATCCGGGGAATTCAATATGTTAATAGGCCATCGGCCTAAAGGGCGCTGCGAATCGAAGCGGCGATCTGATCGGGCGACAAAGTATCTTCGAGCGCGTATTTGAGCGCGCCCTTACGGTCGATCAGGTAAAACAGGCTCGAATGGTTCATCGTGTAGCCGATCGAGGAATCCGGCAAGGGTTCAGGTTCGGCGTATACCTTGAAACCGCTTTTCGCCTGGTCGATCGCCCCCCGGTCGCCTGTCAGGCCCGTTATTCTCGGATCGAATGCGAGGTACGATTTGAGCGCTTCCGGGGTATCCCTTTCCGGATCGACAGTGATGAAAAGAGCGGCGATATCCCGCCTCTCGCCCTCGGTGAGCGCGTTCAAAGCCGCGCTGAGCCGGCCGAGCGCAAGCGGGCAAACGTCCGGACAGGTCGCGAAGCCGAAATAAACGATCGCGACTTTTCCCTTGAAATCCTCGTCGCGAACGAGACGGCCATCCTGATCGACGAGCGCGAAATCAGCCGAAAACTGGTCGGAAAGGCGGATTACGCCCTTTTCGGGGAGGTTCGATTCCTGCGCGCCGCCGCATGAGGCCAACAAGGCGAACGCCGCCGCGGCGATCATACCGGTCAATCGGTTCGGCTGCATCGAAACGCCCTTTCTCTTCCCGTTCCCGACACGCTCGATTATCCCTAGTCCAACCCCAGGTCCAGCGCGCACATGCGCACACGCAAATTCGAGGCGACGCCGTGATCACTCAAAACGCCGCAGACGAACTCGCCGAGCAGGCGCTGCGCGGGCCCGTCCGGTTGAGAACATTGACGGCGTTGAGATGGCTCGCCGTCGCAGGCCAGTTGGCCGCCATCCTGATCGTCCATTTCGCGCTCGGGTTTCGCGTCCCGCTCGGTCTGTGCCTCGCGGCCATCGCCATGAGCGCGTGGCTGAATATTTTCATCATGCTGCGTTTTTCACCGCGGCGTTACCTGTCAGACCAGGAAGCGGCGGCGTCAGTCATTTTCGATATCGTTCAACTTTGCGCGCTCTTGTTCCTGACCGGCGGACTTCAGAACCCATTTTCCGTACTGATCCTCGCGCCTGTCACGATAGCCGCGAGCGTTCTGCCCCTGCGCCTTACAATTCTGGTCGGCGGATGCGCGTTCGCAGGCATTTCCGCGCTTGCCGCTTTCAATATGCCGCTGCCCTGGCGCGCCGGCGTCGAAATGGCGCTGCCGCCCATTCTGAGCATCGGCATCTGGGTGTCGCTTTCGTTCGCGGTGGCGTTCTTCGCCGCTTACGCACATCGCATCGCCGCCGAGTCGGCGCAGCTCAAAAGCGCGCTCGCAGCCTCGCAACTCATCCTTGCGCGCGAAGAACGCATGGCGGCGATCGGCGGGTTGGCCGCTGCGGCGGCGCACGAACTCGGCACGCCGCTCGCGACAATACAGCTTACCGCAAAAGAAATGGCGGATGAACTCGCCGGGGCCGGCCTGTTGGAGGAGGACGCGAAGCTGCTTGTCAGCCAGGCGCAAAGGTGTCGGGAAATCCTTGGACGCCTTTCCAACCGCGGCGACGCGCGCGACGTGATGATGGACCGGATCGCAGTCGATCTCATGCTGAAGGAAGCCGCCGAACCGTTCATAGACCTGCGCAACGGACCCGCCGTAATTTTCGACGTCAAGGGCGCTGCGGAAAAGGCCGCGCCTGTCCTGCAACGAAAACCCGAAATAATTTACGGCCTCAGAAATCTCGTTGAAAACGCCGTCGGTCACGCCCATTCGAAAGTCCTTGTTTCCGCAGATTGGGACGATGCGAACCTTTCCGTCGAGATTCTCGATGACGGTCCCGGTTTTTCACCCGATATTCTAGGGCGCCTTGGCGAGCCGTATCTCGGCGGACGCTCGCGCGGGCGCGCATCTTCAGCGCGCACCGGCGGCCTCGGTCTCGGTTTTTTCATCGCCAAAACGCTGCTCGAACGCACTGGGGCGGCGATCGCTTTTGACAATAGGGACTGGGTCGATACTCCGTCTCATTCGGGCGCGTGGGTTTCCGTTAAATGGCCGCAATCGGCCATTTTGGCCGATATCGGCTGAGGAAAACTTGCTTAAGCGGCGCGGAGATAGCAAAACCGCGCCAACCATTGCGAATGTCCGCGCCGCACGCGGGCGCAGAATGTGGATAGGGACGATGACTGACGAAACCGCCGCCGCAGGCCTGCCCGCCGACGCTTCATTGCTGATCGTCGACGATGACGAACCGTTTCGAATCCGCCTGGGCCGAGCGATGGAAAAGCGCGGCTTCCAGACCATGCTCGCCGCCGGGGTCGGGGAAGCCGTCAAAATGGCGCGCGCGGCGCCGCCCGCTTTCGCAGTCGTAGATCTCCGGCTGGAAGACGGCGACGGGCTGGAAGTCGTAAACGCCATCCACGATATCCGCGAGGATTGCCGCGTCGTCATGCTGACCGGTTATGGAAACATCGCCACCGCGGTCGCAGCGGTGAAGGCTGGCGCGCTCGACTATCTCGCCAAACCGGCGGACGCGAACGATGTCGAAAAAGCGCTCCTCGCGCGCGAAGGTTCAAGGCCGGAACCGCCGGAAAACCCGATGTCCGCCGATCGCGTTCGCTGGGAGCATATCCAGCGCGTCTACGAATTGTGCGATCACAATGTATCTGAAACGGCCCGCCGTCTCGGCATGCACCGGCGCACCTTGCAGCGCATCCTCGCCAAGCGCGCGCCGAAATAGCGTTGCAACGCTTGCCTCGCGACAGGGCGCCGCGTCTTTCGGCGAAACGAGCGCTTCGAACGATGAAGCGTTTTCCCTTGCTTGACGGCGCCGCCCTGACCCCTAGGGTCCGGAATACGCCCCTGCGGGCCGGCGAAAAGAAGGATAAAAAATGCGCTTACTGAAACTATCCGCCGCGGCTGCGGCGGTCATCGCCGCGATCGGCGCGGCCGACGCCGCGGATATTTCCATCCCCTATGAACAATTCACGCTGGATAACGGACTGAGGGTCGTCGTTCACGAGGACCGAAAAGCGCCGGTTGTCGCAGTATCGATCTGGTATCATGTCGGCTCCAAGGACGAGCCGGAAGGGCGTACGGGATTTGCGCATCTGTTTGAGCATTTGATGTTCAACGGGTCGGAAAATTACGACGGCGAATGGTTCGAGCCGCTTGAGGAAATCGGCGCGACAGACCTCAACGGCACGACATGGTTCGATCGCACGAACTATTTCCAGACTGCGCCGACGCCGGCGCTCGATCGCATCCTCTGGATGGAGTCGGATCGGATGGGTCACCTGCTCGGCGCGATCACGCAGGAAAAACTCGATGAGCAGCGCGGCGTCGTTCAAAATGAGAAACGGCAGGGCGACAACCAGCCTTACGGACGCATGGAATATCCGACGCTCGCCGGATTGCTGCCGGCCGGCCATCCCTATTCCCATTCGACGATCGGTTCGATGGACGACCTGAACGCCGCCGATCTTGAAACGGTCAAGGCCTGGTTCAAGGAATATTACGGTGCGGCGAACGCCGTTCTCGTCCTCGCCGGGGATATCGACCTCGAAACTGCGAAACAGAAAGTCGAGAAATATTTCGGCGATATAGAGAGCGGCCCGCCGCTGACGCGCGCGGAAGGGAACGCGCCCAAGCTCGCCGCCGACAAGCGCGAGATTATGTATGATCGCGTGCCGCAGGTCAAGATCGACCGCAACTGGGTCGCGCCCGGACGCACTACGAAAGACGCCGTGCTTTTGACGTTGGCGGCCGAAGTGCTTGGCGGCGGAAAAACGTCGAGACTTTACCAGAGGCTGGTTTACGATCTTGAACTCGCGACAAGCGCGACCGCGCAATTGCAGGATCACGAATTGCTCGGTTTTTATTCGGTGACCGTCGACCCGAAAGTCGAGACCGATCCCTTAAAAGTCGAAGCGGAGATGGAAAAAGTCATCGCCGAATTCCTCGCGAAAGGGCCGACGAAAGCCGAACTTGACCGCGCGAAAACCTCCATCGAAGCCGCGGTCATTCGCGGCCTTGAAAAAGTCGGCGGCTTCGGCGGCAAGGCGGTCACGCTCGCGGAAGGCGCCTTATACGCAAACGATCCGGGCTTCATTGAGAAACAACTCGACTGGCTCGACAAGGCCACGCCGGCTGGCGTCCTCGCCGCCGCGCGCGACGTCATGAATGCAGGCTATTACCAACTGACCGTTTTGCCGTTCCCGGAATACAAAACGGCCGCTTCCGCGGTCGATCGCACCTCAGGCTTGCCGAGCGTTCCGACATCGCCGGACCTTACATTCCCTGCGATCGAGGAAGCGACACTGAGCAACGGCGTCAAAGTCATCCTGGCCAACAGACCGACCGTGCCGGTCGTAAATATTTCTATGCAGTTCGACGCCGGCTACGCATCGGACGAAAGCGGCGCCAAGCTTGGCGCGGCCTCGTTCGCCGGCGCCATGCTTGATGAAGGAACGAAAAAGCGCACCGCCGTAAAAATCGCCGAGGAGCTTGAAAGTCTCGGCGCGACATTGGGCGTCGGCTCCAATCTCGACATGACCGGCGTAACGCTTTCAGCGCTCAAGTCGAATCTCTCGCCTTCGCTCGATCTGATGGCGGATGTGATCCGCAATCCGGCATTCGATGTGAAAGAGATGGAAAAACTTCGCGCAAGATGGATCGCCGGCATAGAGCAGGAAAAGGCGAGCCCCGTGCAACTCGCGCTGCGCCTGCTGCCGCCGCTGATGTATGGCGAAGGACACGCCTATGGCGTCCCGTTCACCGGGTCGGGAACGATCGAATCGGTGAAATCGCTGACGCGCGAGGATTTGACCCGGTTTCATCAAACCTGGATTCGACCGGACAATGCGACGCTGTTCGTCGTCGGCGATGCGACAATGGCGGAAATGAAGCCCGCGCTCGAGCGCGCTTTCGGCGACTGGCGCGCGCCCGCGACGCCGATTCCGACGAAGAATATCGCAATCGTCGAACGCCCGGAAAAAGGCCGCGTAATCATCGTCGATAAGCCCGGATCGCCGCAATCGCTGATTTTGGCGGGGCACGTCGCGCCGCCGACCGGCGCGCCGAACAATGTCGCGCTCAATGCGATGAACGATATTCTCGGCGGCCAATTCACCGCGCGGGTAAACATGAACCTGCGCGAAGACAAGCACTGGGCTTACGGCGCCTACACTTTCTTCCAGGACGCGCGCGGACAGCGCCCCTATCTTGTTTACGCACCCGTTCAGACCGACAAGACGAAAGAGTCGCTCGCCGAACTCGTCAAGGAGATGAACGCCTACAAGACCACCCGCCCGGCGACGGCGACCGAACTCAAACGCGTCGTCGACAATAATACGCGGTCTTTGCCGGGCGCTTTTGAAACTTCCGGCGACGTATTGGGAAGCCTTATAAGCTCAAACCGTTTCGGGCGCCCGTGGAACTATCCCGCCTCGCTGAAAGAAAGCTATGAGGGATTGTCCCTGAGCGATGTCGAAGCGGCCGCAGACGAAGCGATACATCCCGAAAGCCTGGTCTGGATCATCGTCGGGGATCGCGCGCAAATCGAAGCCGGCGTCAGATCGCTCGGCCTTGGCCCGATTGAAGTAAAATCCATCGGCGATCTGTAACCGATCGGTATTACAGCCGGAAAAAGCCGCCGCGATTGCGGCGGCTTTTTTTAGTTGTGACGAGACAGAACCTCTCCGGCGAGATAAAGCGAGCCGCAGACGAGAACGCGCACAGGCCTTTCGCCACTTCCAGCCGCCAGACCGAGCGCTTCCTCGATTGACCCGCAAGGGTGGGCGGGAAGGCCGGCGCGTTCCGCCGCTTCGGCGAGGGAGCTTGCGTCGCGCGCGCCTGAATGGTTCGCCTTTACCGTGAAAACAGAGCAGGCAAGCCCGGCGAATGGGGCGAAGAACCCGTCAGCGTCCTTGTTTTCCTGCATTCCCGCGATCAGTACGAGTTGCTTGGGGCTTTTTTCCTCAAAATCCGCCATCGCCCGCGCAAGCGTTTGGGCCGCGTGCGGATTATGCCCGCCATCCAGCCAAAGCTCGCAATCGCGCATCGCGTCAATCTGATCGATGAGCGGCCCCTGTCTCAATCGCTGGAGTCGCGCAGGCCAGACAGCCTTTGAAACGCCGTCAGATATGACATCGTCTGAAATCGGCAATTTCGCCGACTTGATCGCCGCAACGGCGAGCCCCGCATTCAAAAACTGGTGCGCGCCGTTCAGGCGCGGCGGCGCGAGGTCGCAAAGGCCGTTTTCATCCTGATAGACGAGCCGCCCGTTTTCGCTCCATGCGTTCCATTCGCCGCCGAACATGAACGGTTCCGCGCGCTCGGTCTGCGCCTGGGCCGACAGCGCCGCCATCGCCTCCGGCGACTGGGGGCCGACGACTGCGAGCGCGCCGGCGCGGAAAATTCCCGCCTTTTCCCGCGCAATCTCGGCCAGGCTTGTTCCAAGGAAATTCTGGTGATCGAAGGCGATCGGCGTAATGACGGCGGCGAGCGGCTTGTCGATAACATTCGTCGCGTCAAGGCGCCCGCCAAGTCCGACTTCGAGTAGAAGATAGTCGGCCGGCGTTTCGGAAAACGCCAGAAGCGCCGCGCATGTAATCGTTTCGAAGAAAGTGAGATCGTTTTCGCCTGCTGCTTCATCGACCCTTTTGATGACATCGAGGAATGCGTCGTCGGAAATCTCGCGCCCGGCCAGCACTATCCGTTCATTGAAGCGAACGAGGTGGGGCGAAATGAAACTGTGAACGCCGGCGCCGGAGGCGTCCAGTATCGCCCTCATAAAGGCGAGCGTCGAACCTTTGCCGTTCGTCCCGGCGATATGAAAAACGGGCGGGAGTTTTTTTTGCGGTTCGCCCAGCGCGCCCAACGTTCGATGAACGCGCCCGAGCCCAAGATCTATGAGGGCGGGCCGGCGGAGTGCAACCCGCTCCAGTGCCGCTTCAACGGCGTTCACTTCCCAATTCCCTGAAACTGCTATTCTGCGGCGCGATCGACGACCGGCGCGAAGTTGCGCGCACCGCCCCTAGCGCTCTTTTTCATCAAAACGCGGATGATCGATGCAAGCGTCGATCGTATTTCGGCGCGCGGAACGACAGCATCGACCATCCCCTTTTCCTTCAAAAATTCAGACCGCTGAAACCCCTCCGGCAATTTCTCCCGGATCGTTTGCTCGATTACGCGCGGTCCGGCGAAGCCGATCAGCGCGCCCGGTTCAGCGAGATGAACATCGCCGAGCATCGCATAGGAGGCGGTGACGCCGCCTGTCGTCGGATGGGTCAGCACGACGATATAGGGAAGCCCCGCTTCACGCATCATCTGGACGGCGATCGTTGTTCGCGGCATCTGCATCAGCGAGAGGATGCCCTCCTGCATCCGCGCGCCGCCTGATGCGGTGAAAACGATCAACGGCGCCGATTCCCTGACCGCGGTTTCCGCGCCGCGAATGATGGATTCCCCGAGCGCCATCCCCATGGAGCCGCCCATGAAATCAAAATCCTGAACGGCGACGACGACCGTTTCGCCTTCAACGGCGCCGAGAGCGACTTGCATCGCATCCTGACGGCCGGTTTTGCGGCGCGCGTCTTTCAGCCGGTCGACGTATTTTTTTTCGTCCCGGAATGTGAGCGGATCGAGCGGCGGTTCGGAAATTTCGATCAACCGGTAAACGCCGTCGTCAAACACAGATTTGAGGCGCTGATCCGCCGCCATGCGCATATGGTGGCCGCAGCCCTTGCAGACATTGAGCGCGTCTTCGAGATCCTTGCCGAAAAGCATTTCGCCGCAGCCGCCGCATTTGACCCAAAGCGGATCGGCGCCGTCATCCTGGCGCTTGAACAGATTCTTTATGCCCGGCGGCGTAAAATTCGAAAGCCAACTCATGATATTCCCTTTCGCCCTACCCGCTTGCGTTCATGCATCCGGGGCGCGGCGCGCAAGCCGAACGGCGGACGACAATTCGCCGGCGAGGCTCAATACAGCGTTGACCGCACTATCGGCCTCACCGGGTGTTTCCTCAAGAGTGGCCGGCAAGTTCGCCGCAAGCCGATCGACCAGCGCGGACCCCACAATGACGGCGTCTGCGAACTGCGCCGTTTGTCGGGCATTTTCGGCGGTTCTGACGCCGAAGCCGACTGCGACCGGCAGGCTCGAAGCCGTTTTGAGCGTCGCGACGGCGACTTTGACGGCCCCGCCGGCGCCGACCTTTCCCCCCGTCACGCCGGCGACCGATACGTAATAGATAAATCCCGATGTGTTTTTGAGCACCGCCGGGAGCCGCTTTTCATTCGTCGTCGGCGTCGCAAGTCTTATAAAATCGATCCCCGCACGCCGGGCCGGCAGGCAAAGCTCCTCGTCCTCTTCGGGCGGCAGGTCGACGACGATGAGACCGTCAACGCCCGCATCTACCGCGCGCGCCAGAAAGCGCTCGACGCCGAAAGCATGGAACGGATTGTAATACCCCATCAGGATAATCGGCGTCGTTTGATCGCGTTTGCGAAATTCGGCCACGAGAGCGAGCGTTTTAGCGAGCGTCTGGCCGGCGTCGAGCGCGCGAAGACCAGCGGCCTGAATGGCCGGCCCGTCGGCCATCGGATCGGTGAACGCTACGCCGATTTCAATGAGATCGGCGCCGGCGGCCGGCAGTCTGGAAATCAGATCGAGGCTGGCGGCGAAGTTTGGATCGCCGCCCATCACGAAGGGGATGAACGCCGCCCTGCCTTCGCTTTTCAACTCGGCGAATTTCTGGGCTATTCGGGACAAGGAACCTCGCATCGGGCAACGGCCCCTTCCCTACATCGCCGGCGCGGCTTTGCAAGCGCTCCGGAACCGGCGACGAGGCGTTGGCTCTCGGGGGACGGCGCCGGCGTCGTCTTACGCCGTCGCTTTGAGCGCGCGAAAGGGGATCATCTTCCTCTGCGCCTCATCCCAGAGCGCGAGGCGCGCGCAATTGAAGCTCTCAAGAATGGTCATCTTCGGAAGCGCGAGAAGATCCTTGCTGGAACGATAACATTCCGGAAGCCGGTAATTCGGAATGCCGCTCGCAAGATGGTGAATATGATGGAGTCCGATATTGCCGGTGAACCATCTCAGAATTTTGGGCAGATGGTAATGCGACGATCCGAAAATCGCCGCCTCGGCGTATGTCCACTCCGGCTTCCTCGCCCAGTAAGCGTCTTCATACTGGTGCTGCACGAAAAACAGCCAGGTGCCGACCCACGCGGCGATCATGACGGCGGGCAGGACCGCGAGCGCAACCGCGCCGGCGCCGAAAAGAAAACAGAGGCCGCCATAAATTACGACAAGCGCAAGATTGAGCGACACGACGCTGCGCATAACCTGTTTGACCTTTAGGCCGGCATACGTCTTGGCGAAGGGCGGCGCGGACGCAATGGGAAGCCGCTGAAGTATGAAAAAATAGACCGGCGCGCCGATCACAATCAGAATTATTGGATGGCGGTAGAAGCGGTAAAGCACTCTTTCGAACCGTGAAAGCGCGCGATATTCCTCGACGGTCAACGTATCGACAGCGCCGATGCCGCGCCGATCCAGATCGCCCGAGCCGGCATGATGGCGGTTGTGCGAGTCGCGCCAGAAGGAATAAGGCGTAAACGTCAGGATGCTGACAAACCGGCCGAGCCAGTCATTCGCCGGACGGCTCTTGAAATAAGAGCCGTGTCCGCAATCATGCTGGATCGTGAACAGCTTGACGAGGACGCCCCCCGCGACGGGCGACAGCAGCAACGAAAACCCCCACTCGCCGTTTGCGGACAGGGCGATCATCGCGGCGACGAGCGCGAGATAGATCGCGAGCGACATTGACGCCTGGGCGATTGAACGCTTCAGGTCCGCGCCTTGATACGCCTTGCAATGCTCGACCACCCTGCGAAGCATCGCCTTGCGCGCGCAATTGGCGTCGGCGGACAGTTTTCTGACGGCGGTCGCCGCTGATTGGGCGGCGGCGGTTACAGATTGCGACAATTGGGGCCCCGCTAGCTACGAATTTCCTCTTTCGGCGCGGACGCATCGCGCCGGGAACCGATATCTCACTCCCGAACGTTTAATGAGAATTGAACCCTTGCGGCAAGCGCCGCGTCGCCAAAGCGCCGATATTTGAACGTCGCGTCATGTTGCGCCGCCAAAATAGGGCATCACTGAAAAAATATCCTTGTCGCCGCGCCCGCACAGGTTGACGAGAAGAATTTTCTCGCGCGAAAGCGCGGCGGCTTTCTCGACCGCCCGCGCCAGGGCGTGCGCCGGCTCAAGCGCGGGAATGATGCCTTCCAGCCTTGAGCAAAGCGCGAACATTTCAAGCGCCTCTTCATCCGTCGCCGACTGGTACGCGACCCGGCCGATATCGCGAAGCCAGGCGTGCTCAGGCCCGACGCCCGGGTAATCGAGTCCCGCCGAAATCGAATGCCCTTCGAGTATCTGGCCGTCGTCGTTCTGGAGCAGATAGGTTCTGTTGCCGTGGAGAACGCCCGGCCTGCCGCCGGAAAGCGAGGCGGCGTGCTGAGGCGTATCGAGACCCTTTCCCGCAGCTTCGACGCCGATGATTTCGACCCCGTCATCATCGAGAAAGGGGTGAAAAAGGCCAATTGCGTTCGATCCCCCGCCGATGCACGCCGCCACGACATCAGGCAGCCTGCCTTCAGCTTCCAGCATTTGGGCGCGCGCTTCGCGGCCGATCACCGACTGAAAATCGCGCACCAGCATCGGATAGGGGTGCGGTCCGGCGGCTGTGCCGATCAGATAGTAAGTATCTGCGACATTGGCGACCCAGTCACGAAGGGCCTCATTCATCGCATCTTTCAGCGTCGCGCGGCCGGAGGTCACGGGAACGACCTCGGCCCCCAGTAGTTTCATCCGAAAAACATTCGGCTTTTGCCGCTCGACATCGGTTGCGCCCATATAGACGACGCAGGGAAGTCCGAAGCGCGCGCAAACCGTCGCCGTTGCAACCCCATGCTGGCCGGCGCCGGTCTCGGCGATAATGCGCGTCTTGCCCATCCGCCGCGCCAGCAGGATCTGGCCCATGCAGTTATTGATTTTGTGCGCGCCGGTATGATTCAGCTCATCGCGTTTGAAATAGATTTTTGCGCCCTTGCCCGGACCCGCACTTTCGCGGACATGGCCGGTCAGCCGCTCGGCGAAATAGAGCGGCGACGGGCGTCCGACATAATGCTTGAGGTAATATTCCAGCTCGTCCCGGAATTTCGGATCTTTCTTTGCGCGCTCGTATTCCTCAGCAAGGTCGAGAACCAGCGGCGTTAGAGTTTCGGCGACAAAACGCCCGCCGAAAATACCGAAACGGCCTTCGGCGTCAGGTCCGGTGCGGTGTGAATTCAGTTTCGCAGTCATGGGGCAAGCGATAACGGCAAACCGGGGGCGCGCAAGTGCCAAATAGTATTTCGGCGGTCATTCGGCGATCGCGGGCGCCGCCGATTCCGCGACATTGAGGTCGATCCGGATCGTTTTTCCGCCCTTTACGATATGGATGCGCCCGGACGGGGTTTCCTCCTCGCCCGGAAGCGGCGCCGACCAATAAAGCGGCGTGATGTTCGAATGGCTGACGAGGAGAATGTTCGCTCCGGGATTGCCCGCGAGTTCCGCTTCCAGTTCCGCCTTGAACGCAGCTGCGACCTGCGGATCGTCCGATTTCATCTCGTCGCGCGGTATGACCGGCCCGGAGCCTGCGCCCGCGACGAGGCGCGCCGTATCGTAAGACCGGCAGAGATCGCTGGTATAGGTTTTGTCGATCTTGACGCCGTTGGCGGTCAGCCACTCGGCGGCGAAACGCGATTCGGAAAACCCGCGCGCCGACAAACCGCGCCCCGGCGCGAGCTTGCATCCCTCGGTCATACCGACTGGCGCAGCCTGATTTCCGGGCGAAGTTGAATGACGCATGACGATAATATTCCCGCCGACACGCAATTGATCGAGTGCGCTTTCCAGCGATCCGTCCCCCTCGTCGGCGACGGCGCGGGCGCCGGCCATACCGACCGCCAGAACAAATATGGCCAGATATTTCAACATTTTACACTCCATCCGCAGCCGCGGCTTTCGCCGTCTTTATGAACGTTTCGATCAATTCGGAATTTTTTTCGCCAGGTCCGGTTTCGACGCCCGAGGAAACGTCAACGCCGCTGAATGCAGTATGGCCGCCTACGGTCTTGATCGCAGCGGCGACGTTGCCGGCGTTGAGCCCCCCCGCGAGGAGAAACGGCGTTTCGCCCTGGTAGCGCCGCAGCGCAGACCAGTCGAAGGCGAGCCCATTGCCGCCGGGCAATACAGCGCCTCTCGGCGGGCGGGCGTCGAAAAGCAGCATGTCAGCCGCCTCGGCGAGCGGGGCGAGGTCGCCGAAATCGGTTTCAGGGGCGACGTTGACGGCCTTTATGATTTCAAGGCCGAAGGCGCTGCGGATCTCATCGACGCGCTCGGCGTCCTCATGACCGTGAAACTGGAAATGCGAAAGAAACGGGGCCGTTTCGCCAAGCAGCCGCTCGCCGGCGTCGATAAACAGGCCGCAGAATTTTGGAGGGGCAAAACCCTCTTCATAGGCCAGTTGTTTGATTTCCGTAACTATATCGCTCGCCACATCGGGCGCGATAGCGCGCGGGCTTTTGGCGACAAATACGAAGCCGATCATGTCCGCGCCGGCGCGCGCCGCCGCGATCGCATGGTCGACACTCTTAACGCCGCAGATTTTGACGAAACATGCCGCCATTCGTGATGCCCTATGTGGCCGGCGGGTCGATCGCCGGCGTGGAGTCAACCGGTTGCGCGGCCGCTTTCGCCGCGCCGGATTTTTTGAGCGCCTTCAATTCGAGCCGATCGGCCTTCGCGCGGATTCTAAGCTCGCGCCCCGACATCCACATGCCTGCGGCGCCTACGCCGACGCCGATCAAAAGGGCGAGCATCAGCCAGACCCAGAGAAAAATCGGCGGGGTCGCTATTGCGGGGTTTTCAACCGAGAAAGGATCGAGGCTGAGCGCGACAGGTTCGCGATTGGCGATCAGAAAAACCACGAGGATTGCGCCGACCGGGATGAATACGACCCAACGCAGAAACTTCTTCATGTCGCGTCAGACCATTATCTTCGAAACAGGAGGGCGCATCGCGTCACTTTTTGCCGCCGCCGTTTAGCCGGTCGCGCAATTCCTTGCCGGGCTTGAAGAAAGGAGAATATTTCTCGTCAATCGGCACCGGTTCGCCGGTCCTGGGATTGCGCCCGACGCGCGCCGGCCTGTGTTTGACTGAAAAAGCCCCAAAGCCGCGCAGTTCGACGCGGTCGCCGCGCACAAGCGCGCCTGAGATTTCGTCGAAAAGAATGGAAACGATTTTCTCGATATCCCGATGAAAAAGATTCGGATTTTCGTCCGCAAGTTTCTGCACGAGTTCAGACTTGATCATAGGATAGCCAGTTCCTTCGCCAGCCGCCGTATCCGGTCGTTGCTTCCTTCGGATCGCGGGACGCTGTTCCCCGTTTTCGCTGTATATTCCGCCAAGTCGATAAAGGCGCCTGAATTCAGGGGGTTGACCCTCTCAGACCATTCCTGCGGCGTCAAGGCGCTTCTCGCAGCGCCCCGGTCCGGATAAGCGGTTCCTATGAACGAGAAAAACGACGGACGGGCGAGCTTCGGCTATCGCGAGGTGGACGCCGGCGCCAAGGCCGGGCTGGTGAAGGGCGTCTTCGACTCGGTTGCGCCGAACTACGATATAATGAACGATTTGATGTCGGCGGGCGTCCACCGGGTCTGGAAGGCCGCGCTGATTGACCGGCTTAACCCGCAACCGGGCGAACTCCTGCTCGATATGGCCGGCGGAACGGGCGATATCGCCGACGCCTTTGTCGCGCGCGCCGACACGCGGCCGCGGGCCGGCGATGCAACGCCGGCGCGCGCCGTCATCTCGGACATCAATTCCGAAATGCTCGCCGCCGGACGCGCGCGGCGAGGCGCGCCGCCGCGCGGCGATCGCATCACGCTGCTTTGCGCGAACGCCGAAAACCTGCCGCTGCCAGCGTCCTGCTTCGACGCCTACGCAATCGCCTTCGGCATACGAAACGTCACCCATATCGAAAAAGCATTGGAGGAAGCGCGCCGCGTGCTGAAAACCGGCGGAAGGTTTTGCTGTCTGGAGTTTTCGCATCTTGAAACAGAGGGGTTGCAAAAACTCTACGACCTTTATTCGTTCAACGTCATACCCCGGCTGGGCGCCGCCGTCGCGAAAGATCGTGAGAGCTACCAGTATCTTGTGGAGTCGATCCGCCGCTTTCCCGCCCAGGACGCTTTCGCGGCCATGATCCGCGAGGCCGGATTTGCGCGCGTGAAATACGAAAACCTTTCCGCCGGGATCGTGTCGATTCATTCCGGCTGGAAGATTTAAGGGGCGCCCGCCTTGATCGACGCAATCGCCGATTATCGCCGCCTCATCGCCGCCGGCGCGCGGCTTTCGCGTTTCGACGCATTGCTGCCGTCGGAAATTGCGCATCTTCTGCCTGCGCCGGCGCGCTGGCTCGCCGCCGCGACGCGGATCGGCGCGCGAAAAAAAGACGCTGGCGGGCGCGCGCTTCGGCCCGGCGAGCGCCTTGCCGCTGCGTTCGAAGGTATGAGCCCCGCTTATGTAAAACTCGGCCAGTTCATGGCCACGCGCCCCGATATAATCGGCTTCGACATGGCGAAGGATCTTGGCCGGCTGCAGGATCGTATGCCTGCATTTTCGCGCGCGGCCGCAGTTGAAGAAATCGAGCGCGCATTTGCAAAGCCGCTGGATGAGCTTTTCGTTGAATTTTCCGAGCCCGTCGCCGCCGCTTCAATTGCGCAGGTTCACCGCGCGCGACTGAGAGACGGCCGAAACGTCGCGGTCAAAGTTCTGCGGCCGAAAATTGAAACGCAAGTCGCCGCCGAGTTCCGCGCTTTTTCGCGCGCTGCGCGCGCCGTTGAAGGCGCATTGCGCGAGACCAAGCGCATGGAGCCCGTCCGCTTCATCGAAACGCTGAAAGCGGCGGCGGCGCTGGAGCTTGATTTGCGAATGGAGGCGGCTGCGGCGTCCGCCCTGAAGGATGATCTGGAAGACAATCCTGCAATTCGAATTCCTGAAATTATCTGGCCGCTGACGTCGCGCCGCGTTTTGACGCTTGAATGGATCGACGCGACGCCCGTCACCGATTTCGCCGCGCTGGAGAAAAAAGGAACTGATCGGCGCAGACTCGCGCGAACGATAATTGAATCATTCCTGACGCAGGCCCTGATGAAGGGGTTTTTCCACGCCGACATGCATCAGGGGAATTTGATGATCGACAATGACGGGCGGCTCACGCTTGTCGATTTCGGAATCATGGGCCGCCTTGACGAAGCGACGCGACGCACCTTCGCTGAAATCATCCACGGTTTTATCACGCGCGATTATTATCGAACGGCGAAGGTTCATTTCGACGCGGGGTACGTGCCGAAAACCCAGTCGATTGACGCTTTCGCCCAGGGCTTGCGGGCGGTCGGCGAACCCTTGTTCGGACTATCCGCCGACAAGGTCGATATGAGCCGCGTGTTGCAGCAATTGTTCGACGTGACTGCATTGTTCGATATGCACCTGCGCCCCGAGCTTGTCCTGCTTCAGCGTACGATGGTGACGGTGGAAGGCGTCGCGCGCGCGCTCGATCCGCAGATCAACATGTGGGAGGCGGCCGCGCCCATCGTGCGCGCAGCCATCGCCGAGGCGATCGGGCCGCGACGGCAAATGGAGCGCCTGCGCGATGCGACGCAAAAAGCCTTTGAGATCGCCCCGCACCTGCCCCGCTACGTCGAAATCCTCGCCGCCGCGGGCGAACAGCTGTCCGCCGATCGCCTTTCCCAGTCGCATCAGGAGACAGAGGACCGGGCGCGGTCGTTATCCGCACAGGGAAAGCTTATGCGCGCCTTTTTGTGGTTCGCAGGCGCCGGCGCGATTTTGCTCGCCGTCGCCCTGCTGACTGGTGCGATATGACGCGCGCCCTCCGGCGGCGGCGCCGACCGCCCTTAACCAAATGCGTGAACAATCATGCCGTCCGCACGCTGCGCGCCCTGTTTGAGGGAGGGCGCACGCCGAAAAAAGCGTCCTGACATCGATTTATCATAAAACAGTGTGGTTTTCGCCGCATTCGATCGCTAGGAACCCCGGCTGTAACTTGCGTGGGGCTGACGATGACGGCTTTTTTCGACCAATACTGGTTCGCCGTTTTTCTATTTATCATATTTTGCGCGACCGTCGTCCTGCGCCCAAGGGACCAAGATAAGGCGCACCGGCTCAAAAGCGACGCGGAGAGCCCGCCGCGGACGTGACATCGCGCTTGCGGACGCCTAAATCATCCGCATGACAGATCGGCGCATCCTTTTGATCATTGGCGGCGGCGTCGCGGCCTACAAAAGCCTGGAGCTGATCCGGGAGCTGGCGCGGCGAGAAATAACAACGCGCGCCATCCTGACGCGCGCCGGGGCGCAATTCATTACGGCGCTGTCTGTAAGCTCGTTGACGGGCGACAAGACGTATTGCGAACTCTTCGATCTCGTGGACGAAGCAGAGATGGGCCATATCGAGCTTTCGCGCTCGGCCGCACTCGTCGTCGTCGCACCTGCGACAGCCGACCTGATGGCGAAGGCGGCTAACGGCCTCGCCAACGATCTCGCTTCCACCGCACTGCTCGCGACTGACAAGCCGGTGCTATATGCGCCGGCTATGAATGTTCGCATGTGGGAACACAAGGCGACGCAAAGAAACCTTGCGACGCTCCTCGATGACGGCGCGATCATTGTCGGACCAGATGAAGGAGAAATGGCGTGCGGCGAATATGGCGCCGGGCGCATGGCAGAACCGGCGGAGATCGCCGACGCCGTCGAAACCTTTTTTGCGCGGACAATGGCCGGCCCGCTGAGCGGCAAGCGCGTCCTCGTCACCGCAGGCCCCACGCATGAAGCGCTGGATCCGGTGCGATACATCGCCAACCGTTCATCGGGCAAACAGGGGTTCGCCATCGCCGAGGCGCTGCGCGATCTCGGCGCCGATGTAACGCTGATCGCCGGGCCGACGGAGCTGCGCGCGCCGGCCGGCGTTTCGACGATCAACGTCGAAAGCGCACGCCAGATGCTGACCGCCGTAGAGCGATCTTCGCCAGTCGATTGCGCAATCATGTGCGCCGCAGTGGCCGACTACCGGCCGGAAATCGAGACCGAACACAAGATCAAGAAAGAACGCGGCGGGCTGACGCATATTCCGCTGACGGAGAATCCGGACATCCTGAAAATTGTTTCCGGATCGACCGTCGGCAGACCGCGTCTCGTGATCGGATTCGCCGCCGAAACAGACGATATCGTCAATCATGCGCGCGCCAAGCGATTGCGCAAGGGGTGCGACTGGATCGTCGCCAATGACGTTTCGGCGGGCGCGCATTGCGCGATGGGCGGCGACATCAACGCCGTCACATTGATTACCGGAGAGCGCGAGGAAAAATGGCCCGAGCTCAGCAAATGCGATGTGGCCCGCCGCCTCGCCGCTCGGATTGCCGAGGCGCTGCGCGAACCTCCGACTGCGCCGGTTCGGGCCGCCGAATAACGAAACCCCAACCGCTTCAGGCGGAACGCTGCGCCCAGACCCGGTGTTCCGTGTCGAGATTGAAAGCCGCCATCGCGGCAAGCAATACGATGTCTGGAACACGCGCGCCGACCTGGGCGATCTGCACCGGGCGCGCCAGTCCAATCAGCAACGGCCCGAGTACGGTTGCACCGCCGACTTCACCCATGAGTTTCGTCGAGATCGCCGCCGAATGGACGCCGGGCGTAATGAGGACATTCGCCTCTCCCGACAGGCGGGAGAACGGATAGACTTCGCGATAGCGCTCGTTGAGCGCGAGTCGCGGCGTCATCTCTCCCTCATACTCGAAATCGAGATCCGACCTTTCGTCGAGTATTTTGACTGCGTCGGCGACGCGGCGCGAATGCTGCGTATCGGGATTGCCGAAATTCGAGTGGGATATGAAAGCAAGCTTCGGCGAGTATCCGAGATCGCGTGCGGCGTGCGCAACCTGAACGCCAATCTCTGCAAGGTCTTCCGACGTCGGAAGTTCCGTAATATTCGTATCCGCGATAAATAATGTGCGCCCTTTGGCGAGAATGATGCTGACGCCGATCAGGCGTTCGCCAGGCCGTGGATCAAGCGCGAGCCGCACATTGTCGAGCGCGACATCGTAGTGGCGCGTCACGCCTGTAACCATTCCGTCCGCATGGCCATGGGCCAGCATGCAAGCCGCATAGACATTGCGGTCGTTATTGGCGAGACGCATGACATCGCGCCGCAGGTAGCCGCGCCGTTGCAGGCGCTCGTAAAGATACTCCGTATAGATCCCAGTATTCGGCGCTGTTCGCGAGTGATAGATTTCGAATTCCGCGTCGACCGGCAATCCGGCGGATCGAAGACCCTCGCGGACCATTTCCTCGCGCCCGATAAGGACGGCCTTGCCAAGCCCTTCCTGCTGGAATGCGTAAGCCGCGCGCAATACGGACTCTTCCTCGCCTTCGGCGAATACGATGCGTTTGGGCTGCTTCGCCGCGCGCAGGGAAGAATAGACCTTCTGAAGAAAGGATGCAGACGGATCGGTGCGCGCCGCAAGTTTTTCGCCGTATTGCGTCAGGTTTTCGATCGGCTTGCGCGCGACGCCGGAATCTGCGGCCGCTTTGGCGACGGCCGGCGGAATGGCGGAAATCAGCCGTGGATCGAAAGGCGTAGGAATAATATAGCCCGGCCCGTATTTCAGCCGCTTTCCGTAAGCCTGCGCAACCTCGTCCGGCACGTCGATCCGCGCCAGGCGGGCGAGCGCCCGCGCGCAGGCGATTTTCATCTCCTCGTTGATTGTACGCGCGCGCGCATCGAGGGCGCCGCGGAAAATATAGGGAAAACCGAGAACATTGTTGACCTGGTTGGGATAATCCGACCGCCCGGTGGCGATGATCGCATCGCCGCGCACGGCCATGACGTCTTCGGGAAGAATTTCCGGCGTCGGATTGGCCATCGCGAAAATGATCGGGTTCTTCGCCATCGACTTGACCATCTCCTGCGTCGCCGCGCCAGCGACCGACAGGCCGATGAAAACGTCCGCCCCATCCATCGCTTCAGCGAGCGAGCGCTTGTCCGTTTCAACAGCATGCGCCGAGCGCCATTGATCGAGTTGACGCCCTTTGTGAAGCACGCCCTTCGAATCGCAAACAAGTGCGTTCTCATGCGGCAGGCCCATCGCCTTGATGAGACCGATAACCGAAAGCGCCGACGACCCGGCGCCGGAAACGGCGACCTTAATGTCTTTCATCGATTTGCCGGTGATATCGAGCGCATTCAGCAATCCGGCCGCCGCGATAATCGCCGTTCCGTGCTGGTCGTCATGGAACACCGGGATGTCCATGATTTCCTGAAGGCGCTGTTCGATAATAAAGCTTTCGGGAGCGGCGATATCTTCAAGATTGATCCCGCCGAAGGCCGGGCCGAGATAGCGTACGCAGTTTATGAATTCATCCGGGTCTTTCGTGTCGACTTCAATGTCGATCGAATCGATGTCGGCGAAGCGCTTGAAAAGGACGGACTTACCCTCCATCACGGGCTTTGAGGCGAGCGCGCCGAGATCGCCAAGCCCCAAAATCGCTGTCCCGTTCGAAATGACCGCAACCATGTTGCCTTTGGACGTATAGTCGTAGGCGAGATCGGGGTCGCGCGCGATTTCCCTGACCGGAACGGCGACCCCGGGGCTGTAGGCGAGCGAGAGGTCGCGCTGCGTCGCCATCGGCTTCGTAGGGGTGATTTCCAGCTTTCCTGGCTTTGCGCCGGTATGAAAAGCGAGCGCCTCCTCGTCCGAGACTTTCGAAGAATTGTCATCCATGGCGGACGAACCTCTCAAATATTTGAAACCGGTCTGGATTAACCGCGACGCCCATTCGGGGCAATGACGGATCGTGCGATCGCGCTCCGGGATTGCGCCGGAGGCCATCAAAGCTTACCTGACGGGCGAACAATAAACGGACGGGACCATGTTTATTCAGACGGAAGACACCCCGAACCCTCAATCGATGAAATTCCTGCCGGGCGTGGATATCCTCGGTCCGGGCGCTGCGGGCATGGATTTTCCCAATGCGCAGACCGCGAAACCCTCTCCGCTCGCCGCGACGCTATTCGAGGTCGACGGCGTCGCCGGCGTCTTTCTCGGCTCTGACTTCGTGACCGTCACCAAATATGAAGGGACGGAATGGCGGCACGTTAAACCGGGCGTTCTCGGCGCGATCGCCGATTTTCTGACCGCCGGCATCCCCGTACTTGATGCTGCGGCGGCGCCGGAGCGCAAGCCCGCGACGAGCCTTGACGACTATGAAGCCGAAGACCGGGAGATCGTCGAACAAATCATCGAACTGATCGACACCCGCGTACGGCCCGCCGTCGCCGCAGACGGCGGCGATATTGCGTTTCAGCATTATGAGCCGCGCACCGGCGTCGTATTTTTGTCTCTGCACGGATCATGCGCGGGATGCCCGTCATCGACAATGACTTTGAAAGCCGGCGTTGAAAATCTTCTCAAACACTACGTTCCCGAAGTGGCGAAGGTCGAAGCCGTCGCGTAGTCCGTTTCGAAAATCGGAATGATTTTAAAGGCGCGTCATGTCTGACAAGATGATCAATGATGAGGCGCTCGACCTCATATTCCGAAACGCCAGGACATACAACGCATGGGATGAGCGTAAGGTTTCCCGGCCGTTGATGCAGGCGGTTTACGATCTGATGAAATGGGGCGCGACATCGGCCAATTGTTCGCCGGCGCGTTTCGTTTTCATTGTGTCTGACGAAGCGAAAGCGCGGTTAAAGCCGCATCTGTCCGGCAATAACGCCGAAAAAACAATGAAAGCGCCGTGCTGCGTCATTGTCGCCTTCGACATGGAGTTCTACGAGAAACTGCCCGAGCTTTTTCCGCATACGGACGCCAGAAGCTGGTTCGCAGGCCGCGATGAGCTGATCGCCGAATCCGCGTTCAGGAACGGATCGTTGCAGGGCGCGTATTTCATGATCGCCGCGCGCGCGCTCGGCCTCGATTGCGGTCCGATGTCGGGGTTCGACAATGAGGGGGTCGACAGGGAATTTTTCGCCGGAGCCAGCTGGAAATCGAATTTTCTTTGCAATATCGGATATGGGACGAGCGAGAACCTGTTTCCGCGAAACCCCCGGCTCACTTTCGACCAGGCTTGCAGGATTGTGTAGCGCGCCATGAAGATCATCGCGATCGATACGTCATTCGAGGCGTGTTCTGCGGCGATCGTATCCAACGGCGCCGTCCTCTGGTCGGCGCGCAAGCTCATCGGCAAAGGCCATTCGGAAATCCTGCCGGTCATGGTGCGCGACGCGCTTGCGCAAACCGGGCTTTCTGCGGCTGAATTCGACCGCATAGGCGTTGTTAAAGGACCGGGCGCTTTCGCCGGCATTCGCGTCGGTCTTGCGTTCGCGCGCGCGTTCCGCCTGGGGTTCAAAGCGAATGTCATCGGCGTCACGTCGCTGGAGGCGCTCGCCGAAAGCGCCGAATGCGATTGCCCGATTGCGCCGGTTTTCGATGCGCGCCGCGGTCAGGTTTACGCTGCATTATTCGATGCAGGCCGAAATATGGTAATCGAACCATTCGTCGCCGCGCCCCGCGAGGCGGCGGCGCGCCTCAAAGCGCAAAGGACAGAACTCGCGCTGGCGGGGTCGGGCGCCGCGCTCGTTGCGGAACATTTCGGGGCGTGCCGGATTCTGCCCGAACGCTATATCGATCCTGTTTGCGTCGCGCGTATCGCCGAGCGCCTCGACCCGGCGCAAGCGCCGCCCGCGCCGCTCTATCTGCGGCCGCCGGACGCTGCGCCGTCGAAAGGATCGATTTTCGATCGGATAAACGGCGTATGAGCGGCTGGACCATTCGCACAGCGGCCCGCAGCGATGAGCCTACTATCGTTAAACTCGAAGCGCTTGCTTTCGGCTGCGCAAGCTGGGGCGAGAAGGCGGTCGCCGACGGATTGAATGCGCCGAAAGTCTCCGCTTTGCTCATTTTTCCCAGCGGCGAAAAAGCCGCTATAGGATTCGCATTCTGGCGATCGCTCGGCGAAGATGCGGAAATCCTGTCGATCGGGGTTACGCCGCGCGCAAGGCGGCGCGGCGCGGCGCGCGAGTTGCTGTCGCACATAATCGAACGCGCGAGGGAGACCGGCATGCGGCGCCTGTTTCTGGAGGTCGACAAGGCGAATTGCGGCGCGCTGGCGCTCTACAGGCTCGAAAATTTCGAAAAGATCGGCGAGCGCCGGCGCTATTACAAAAACGGCGGCGACGCGCTCGTAATGCGGCTCGATCTATGATTTAAGTGCCGCCAGCAAAGGACGCGGAGATGGATCGACTGGAAAAAATCTGCAGCGATAAGGGAATGCGCATGACTGAGCAACGCCGCGTGATCGCGCGCGTTTTATCGGGCGCGCAAGACCATCCGGACGTTGAGGAGATCCACCGGCGCGCCGCGGAGATTGATCCCAAAATCTCGATCGCCACCGTTTACCGGACGATGCGATTGTTTGAAGAATCGGGCGTGGTCGAGCGCCACGACTTCCAGGACGGCCGCTCGCGGTATGAAGAAGCGACAGAGGACCATCACGACCATCTCATCGACCTGAAATCCGGCCGTGTGATCGAGTTCATGAACGCCGAGATCGAGAATTTGCAGCGAAAAATTGCCGAAGAACATGGCTACAAGCTCGTCGCCCACAGGCTGGAGCTGTACGGGGTTCCGCTCAAGAAATAGAGCTGCGCAGAATTATTGCGCCTTTAAGGTAAACTGAGTAGTGTAGCGGCGGCCTTGAGGAGTCCGCCGATGTCTTTGCGCGATCTGTATCCGATTCCCGATGTCGATCCGATCTGGACGGTCCCCCAGGATTACGAGACGGCCTTCGACTGGCGCTATGACGACGGTCGCGCGCACATGATGCACCTCTACCAGAAGGGTAAGGACAAACAGTGGGACGCGATCTCGCGTATCGACTGGGCGCAAGACCTCGACCCCGATAACCCGATGGAGATGCCCGACGAACTTTCGGGCCTATATCATACGCCGATATGGCGAAAAGCCTCCGACAAGGACCGCGCCGAGATGCGCCGCCATTTCCAAGCGTGGACAATCTCCCAGTTTCTGCAAGGCGAACAGGCGGCGATGATCTGCGCGGCCAAAATCGTCCAGCAGGTTCCCGATCTGGATGCGAAGTTCTACGCCTCGACGCAGGTGATGGATGAGGCGCGCCATGTAGAGGCGTACAAAAAATTGTTGGAGAAATTCGGCCTCGCCTATCCGATGACGAAACCGCTGCAGACTTTGGTCGATCAGGCGCTGCGCGATTCGCGCTGGGACATGACTTATCTTGCAATGCAGGTTGTTATCGAAGGGCTCGCCCTCGCCGCATTCGGAAACATTCGCGACATCTCGAAAAACAGACTCGCCCAGCAGGTGAACGCATTCGTCATGCAGGATGAATCGCGCCACGTGGCGTTCGGGCGCCTCGCGCTGCGCGATTATTATCCGCACCTCACTGAAGCGGAGCGGCGCGAACGAGAGGAGTTCCTCGTCGAGGCGTGTTATCATATGCGCGATCGCTTCGAACAGCGCGAGACCTATGCGATACTCGGGCTCGATGTCGAAGAATGCGTGCGGCTTCAGAGCGAATCCGAGTATATGAAGATATTCCGCACAATGCTGTTCCAACGCATTGTGCCAATCGTGCGAGATATCGGGCTTTGGTCCGATAAAATACAGAAAGCCTATAGCGATATGGGCGTACTCGGCTTCGCCGATACGGATTACGCAGCATTGTCGGCCGATGACGAAAAGCGCGCTGAAGAATTTGACGAAGCCGGCAAGCGCGCGCGCGAAGCCTATGTCAAAAGCGTCGCCGCCTATGGGGCGAACGTCGCCGTAGAATAAGAACGATTACCGCGCCGCCTAACGATCGCTGCAGTACCGCGCGGCGACTATGCGTCCGTAATTGCGCTCCTGGACAAGGAGCGCGCAATCGAGATTGTCGCCCGGCATGTCGAAAGCGAAATCGCCAGCGCCGGAATGCGCGCGCGCAAGCGTCTCTACGGAGCGAACGACATTGGCTTCCCTGAATACGACGCCGTTATTGTCGCCGCCCTTGATCGCCGTTTCTATCGAAGGACTAAAATTGACGACAAGCGCGTCGTATGGCGCGCCGACGTTTTCGATCCGTGCACGAACGGCGCCGTTCTTCCGGTGCGTCAGCGTGATTTGCGGCGGCGCTGGACGCGCCATTTCCTCAAGGAACTGCGCCTCCATAATAGTCGTTTCAACGGCGGCGGCTTTCGATCCCGACAAGGTCATGACGCCGTCAATGACGGTCTGCGGCGTAAGCTTCGCCGCGCGGCCTTTGAAGCGCTTGTTGTAGGCGAGCTGGCGCGCGGCGAATTCCGGGGCCGCGAACGGGTCTTTCCAGGGGCCGACGCCTCGTCCCGGTATCGAATCCCAATAGTCGACATGCCAGGATAGTGCGACGACGTCCGGCCGCGCCGCCAGGCGAGCCAGAAGCGCCGCTGCGGGCGGGCTTTGCGTGCAGGACTGGGACAGGAACATTTCGACCACGACAGGCCGCATGAGGGCCGGGCGCGATTGCGCGGCCGGCTCGCTTTCGGCCGCAGCATAACCGACGACCAGCGCGCAGGCGCCCCCAAGCGCTGCGAGACCTTTTAAGTACACTGAACTAGCCCATCCGCCGTTGTGCCCTTGAAACTGGCGAAAAACAGCCCGCCGATCAATGCCCTGGCGGTCAATTTGGCGCGATCTTCGTTCACAAGCCGCGCGGACGGGCGACATTGTTGCAAGGCGCTTAATGCTGGCCCATAGATGCGCTGCCCGGACGGAGCGGGCGAAACACGCCGATGAGTTCTGAAAAACAGACACAAGCCGAGAGCGGCAAGACGGTCTTCGTAAAGACCTATGGCTGCCAGATGAACGTCTATGACAGTGAGCGCATGGTCTCACTGTTGCGTCCGCTCGGCTATCGCACTGTCGAAAATGCGGCGAACGCCGATCTCGTCATTCTTAACACCTGCCATATCCGCGAAAAAGCGGCGGAAAAACTGTACTCCGACCTTGGCCGCCTGCGCCGAACCAAGGCGGAAAGCGCACGCGACATGACGGTCGCGGTCGCCGGCTGCGTCGCCCAGGCCGAAGGCGAAGAGGTCGCCGAGCGCGCGGACATCGTTGATATCGTGGTGGGACCGCAGGCCTATCACCGGCTGCCGGAAATGATCGCCCGCGCCGCACGCCGTACGGGCGCAGTTCTCGATACGGACTTTTCCGTCGAGGAGAAATTCGACGCGCTCGCCAGGAACCGCGATGCAGACGGCGTTTCGGCGTTCGTCACCGTCCAGGAGGGCTGCGACAAATTCTGCACGTTTTGCGTCGTACCCTATACGCGCGGCGCGGAGATTTCACGCAGCGCCGCGGCGATCATCAGCGAAACGCGCGCGCTGGCGCAAGCCGGGGTGCGCGAAGTCACCCTGCTCGGCCAGAACGTCAACGCCTGGACGAGCCCGGCGCCTGCGGCCGGTTACGGCGTCAAGGCGCGAAAGGACGGCGCATGGGGCCTCGGCGAGCTTTGCCGGGCGATCGCAAGGATCGACGGCGTCGCGCGCATCCGCTTCACCACCTCGCACCCGCGCGACATGGACGAGGCGCTCATCGCCGCGCTCGGCGAGGAGGAGAAGCTGATGCCCTATCTGCACTTGCCGGTGCAGTCCGGGGCCGACCGCATCCTCAAGGCCATGAATCGCGGCCATACCGCAGCCGACTACTTCGACCTGATCGCGCGCATTCGCGCGGCGCGGCCGGATATCGCGCTGTCCGGCGACTTCATAGTTGGTTTTCCTGGCGAAACGAATTCGGATTTTGAAGAGACTTTGGCCCTGACTGAGGCGGTCTGTTATGCATCCGCCTATTCCTTCAAATATTCCCGCCGGCCAGGAACGCCGGCCGCGATTCTCGCCAAACAGGTCGCCGAAGATGAGAAAGATCGCCGCCTCGCCGTCCTGCAGGCGCTGCTGAAAGAACAGCGCGACGCCTTCTGCGCCGGCTTGGTCGGCGAGACGCTGCCGGTGCTTTTCGAGCGGCCGGGCCGGAAAGCCGGCCAGCTCATCGGAAAGACGCCTTATTTGCAAAGCGTTCACGCCTATGCCCCAGATTCCAATGTCGGAGGGATCGCGCCGGTCCGCATAGAGGCGGTAACGCCGAATGCGCTGGCGGGTGAGCTGGCGGGCGCGGCTGACGAGGGGCGCCCCGCCCGAATGAAGGCCGGGGATGCGCAAGAGCCACGTGTCTGAGCAACCGCCGACAGCGCCGATCGATCGGGATGCCGTCGACCGGCTTTCCTTTGACGACAATCGGCTGATGGCCAGCTTGTCGGGCGAACATGATGCGCATCTGCAAATTATCGAGAAGGCATTCGGCGTCAGGATCGACCCGCTCGGCAATGTGCTGACCATTTCAGGCCCCGCCCCGTCGCGCGCCGAAGCCGGCGCCGTGCTGCGCCGCCTTTACGAACGCCTCAGATCCGGACAGGCGATCGCGGCGGACGACGTGAAAGCGGCTGCAAAGCTGCGCGACGGCGATCCGGCGCAAAAGGGCGATGCGGGCGTCGCCATTAAAACGCCGAAACGTCTGATCAGTCCACGGACGGCTGCGCAACGCGCCTATATGGAGGCGCTCGCTACCGCTGATCTTAATTTCGGCGTCGGGCCGGCCGGCACAGGTAAAACCTATGTCGCCGTCGCACATGCCGTCGGGCTTTATCTCGCCGGCAAGGTCGAACGCATCGTCCTGTCGCGCCCCGCACTCGAAGCGGGCGAGCGCATCGGATTCCTCCCCGGAGACCTGAAAGAAAAAGTCGACCCCTATCTTCGACCGCTTTACGACGCGATCGGCGACATGTTGCACGCCGATTATGTAGAACGGCGCATCGCCGCCGGCGAAATTGAAATTGCGCCGCTCGCCTTCATGCGCGGGCGCACCTTGACGCGCGCGGCCGTCATACTCGACGAAGCGCAGAATGCGACGGTCGCACAGACGAAAATGTTTCTGACGCGTCTCGGTGAGGGATCGCATATGGCGTTGACGGGCGATCCGTCGCAAAGCGACCTGCCGGCCGGCGAGGTTTCCGGCCTCGCCGACGCGCTGACCCTTCTCGACGGCGTTGAAGGCGTCAAGGTTTCTCGCTTCACCGCCGCCGACGTCGTGCGCCATCCGCTCGTCGCGCGCATAATCGACGCCTATGACGCGCGTGACGCCGCACGCCGGCGCTGAGCACGGGCAAGACGCAGTGAACGCCGCTAAACAATTCGACGTCCTGATCGAAGATAATCGATGGATGGAAGCGTTCATATCCGCACCGGGCGGGGCGACGGGGTTCGCCGCCGAATGCCGAACCGCTGCGGCGACGCTTGAGCGCGCGCTTGTAGGCGGGGCGGCGCTGCTGCTCGCTGACGACGAAACGCTCGCCGATCTGAACCGGCGCTTTCGCAATATCGACAAACCCACAAACGTTCTTTCCTTTCCCTCCGCCGCAGACGGCGAATTTCTCGGCGATATCGCAATCTCCTATGAAACCTGCGAAAGGGAGGCTGACGCGCTGGGGATCGCCTTTCGCGATCATGCGGCGCACCTTATAGTGCATGGATTGCTTCACCTTGTCGGCTACGACCACGAGGCCGATGACGACGCGAATGAAATGGAAAACCTTGAAACGCGCATTCTCGCCGCGCTCGGCGTCGCCGACCCTTACGCGCCGGAGCCGCGCTGAATGAGCGATGCGGACGATAAATCCCGTCGCGACGCCCCGGACACGGATGATCCGGGACAGGCGCGATTTTTCGAACGTCTCAGGGGCATTTTCACCCGCAGGCCGGAAGACGAAGGATTCGCCGGCGCGCTCGACGATGGCCAGCGTCAGGCGGCGCTAAGATTGCCGCGCGCGCGCCGCGAGATGATCGAAAACGTCATCGCATTCGACGAAAAGCGGGTGGCGGACGTAATGGCGCCGCGCGCCGACATTGTCGCCGTCGATATCGACACGCCGCTTGACGCGCTGATCAAGACGTTCGCCGAGGCTGGTCATTCGCGCCTTCCCGTTTTTCGCGGCGATCTCGACGACCCTGTCGGCATGGTGCACATCAAGGATGTCGTCGCGCTGATCGCCGATCCGCAGCCGTTTTCCGGCGAGCCTATACTCAAACGCATTCGCCGCACGGTTCTTTACGTACCGCAGTCGATGCGCGTTACAGACCTCTTGCTGCGCATGCAGGCGAGCCGCGTTCATATGGCGCTCGTAATTGACGAGTTCGGCGGCACTGACGGACTATTGACGATTGAAGATCTTGTCGAGGAAATCGTCGGCGACATCAACGATGAGCATGACGACGAAATTACGCCCACAATCATCGCGCGTCAGGGCGGCGGCTGGGAGGCGGACGGGCGCGTCGAGCTAGAGGAATTTTCCGAA
The DNA here is from genome assembly GCA_020446945.1 of Parvularculaceae bacterium. GTDB lineage: Bacteria > Pseudomonadota > Alphaproteobacteria > Caulobacterales > Parvularculaceae > Amphiplicatus. The sequence goes on along the minus strand of JAGRDS010000001.1, from coordinate 461,747 downwards.
ACGACCGGCATCACCGTCGAAGGCGACGGAGAGGAGGTCGATACGATCGGCGGACTGGTTGTCGCAATCGCCGGGCGCGTACCGCAACGCGGCGAAATACTTTCGCACGGTTCAGGTTATGATTTCGAGATTATCGAGGCGGATGCGAGAAAAGTTCGCAAAGTCCGGATACGGCGAACGCCCGCCCCGGCGGATGCGAACGCGCAGGCCGGCGAGTGAGCGCAAGACTTCGTTCCGTCGCGGGCCGGATTGAATCGGTATCCGGATGGCGCTGCGCCCTTACAGCGTTCGCGGCGGGCGCGGGCGCAGCCCTCGCCCAGGCGCCCTTTTACCTTTCGCCTCTAATCGTTGTCGGATTTTCGGTCCTGCTGCTTTTGATCGACGGCGCGCGCGCAAGTCGTCGGGCGTTGCGTCGAGGGTTTTTCGCCGGCTGGTTTTTCGGTTTCGGCTATTTTCTCGTCAGCCTCTACTGGGTCGGCTTCGCGTTTCTGGTCCAGGCGGAACAGTTCGCCTGGATGGCGCCGTTCGCCGTTTGCGGACTGCCCGCATTTCTCGCCATTTTCACGGCCCTCGCATGTGCGCTTTGCGCGCGCTTCGGCGGCGGTGGGACGAAGCGCGCATTCGCCTTCGCGACGCTTTACATGATCGCCGAATATGCGCGCGGGCACATACTGACCGGACTTCCGTGGAACCTCCCCGGTCAGGCGCTGGCGGGAACCGCTGCCGGCGCGCAAACCGCAGCCTGGTGGGGCGTTTACGGCCTCAGCTTTCTTGTCGTCCTGCTCGCCGTCGCACCGGCGGCGATGAAGAACGAGGATGACGCGGGGATCGCAAAAGGCGCGCTATTCACGCTTGCCGCAAGCGCGATGATTTTCGCAATCGGCGGCGTGCGCCTCGCACTTGCTCCGCGCGCAGATCATGACGGCGTCTACATCCGAATCGTTCAGCCGAACATTCCGCAACGCGAGAAGATCGACGCCGATCTTTGGCGAAGAAACTACGATCTTCAGATCGAACTGTCGGCAGCGCCGGCCGCCGCCGGCGGCGCCGGTTTCATCCTCTGGCCGGAAAACGCCGTTCCCGTTATCGACGAAGCGCCGGAGGGGTTGAAGGCCGTGTCGCAACGCCTGCCGAAAAATGCGACGCTTATCGCCGGCGCTGTGCGCCGCGAAACGGACGAAGACGGCGAGACGCGATATTTCAATTCAGTATCGGTGATCGCCGAAACTCCGACGGGACGCGCGGCGATCGCCCATTACGACAAGCATCATCTCGTGCCGTTCGGAGAATACCTGCCGCTTTTCGGCCTTTTGAAAGCGCTCGGCCTTTCCGAGCTAACGCCTTACGGCGATGACGGTTTCACCGGAGGCGACGGGCCGAAAACGATCCGCGTCGGCGGCGCGGCGTTTTCACCGCTCATTTGCTATGAATCTATATTTCCAGGGCGGGTATATCCGCCCGGCGATCGTCCGGAATGGATCGCGACTGTGACCAATGACAGCTGGTTCGGCGATACCGCTGGACCGCGGCAACATTTCGATCAGGCCAGGCTGCGCTCGATCGAGACCGGACTGCCGATGGCGAGGGCCGCCAATTCCGGCGTATCCGGATTGATCGACGGCGCAGGCCGGGTTATCGACCGTATCGGACTGAACAGTACAGGCGTCATAGACGCCGCGCTGCCCGAAGCGCTTCCCACGCCGCTATATGCGCGCGTCGGGGATTTGCTTTTCTTCCTCATGCTGATCGCCGGCGCTTTTGCCGGGTTTTTCGCAGGTCGCAGAGGCGGATAAGTGCATTGCAACCTTTGCGCGCCGCGCGGATTGTCCTATGCTCCGGGAGTTGGGCTGACTTCGGCGGCTATCAACCGTTGGGCTGACGGGTGTCGTTGAAGCAGGAAGGGCGGCATGGCTGAAGAGAAAAAGCCGCATCCGATCGACACGCATGTCGGCGGTCGGGTGAGGCTTCGAAGAACAATGCTGGGAATGAGCCAGGACAAGCTTGCAGATGCGCTTGGCCTGACATTTCAGCAGATCCAGAAATACGAAAAGGGCGTAAACCGTATCGGAGCGAGCCGGGTGTTCGAGATTTCGCGCATCCTGGGCGTGCCGATCCAGTTTTTTTTCGACGATTACGACGTCGATACAGGGCGCTCTTACGGATTCGCCGAATCGAGCGCGGATGACGGCGTGGCTATGATGGAACTGCTGAATTCGCCGGAAGGCGTTCAGCTGTGCAAACATTTCTCGTCGATCAAAGACCCGAAAATCAGGAAGCGGGTGCTGGAACTGGTGAAATCGCTGTCTTTCGGGGAGGGTGACGAGGCCTGACCCATCCGGCGCCGGTGGACATTGATGATCGGCTTCGGTAGAAGCCGCCGAACGTATAAACTTTTCCTTATATGAGGAACGGCGGAGTCTATGGCGCGTCAATCGTATCTATTCACAAGCGAAAGCGTTTCCGAGGGGCATCCGGACAAGGTCTGCGACCGGATTTCCGATGAAATCGTCGATCTCGTTTATCGCGAGGCGGGGGAAACGGGGATGAACCCGTGGAACGTCCGTTGCGCCTGCGAAACGCTGACGACGACAAACCGCGTCGTCATCGCCGGCGAGGTTCGCGTTCCTGAAACGCTGATGCGCGACGAGAAGCGCGTCAAACCCGACCGGTTCGTTGAGGCGGCGCGCGCGGCGATCAAGGATATCGGCTACGAACAGGACGGATTTCACTGGGAAAGCGCCGAGGTTGACGTCCTGCTTCACGGCCAATCCGCCGACATCGCGCAAGGCGTAGACAAGGCTGCGGACGCCAACGCCGAAGGCGCGGGCGACCAGGGCATCATGTTCGGCTATGCATGCCGCGAAACGCCGGCTCTGATGCCGGCGCCGATCTATTACAGCCATAAAATTCTCGAGCTTCTCGCTGAAGCGCGGCACGCGGGCGCCGGCGACGCCGGACGGCTCGGCCCGGACGCAAAGAGTCAGGTAACCGTCAGATATATCGACGGCATGCCGAGTGAGGCGACATCAATCGTCCTGTCTACCCAGCATATCGATGCCTCATGGGATTCAGCGAAAGTGCGCAGCGTCGTTGAGCCCTATGTCCGCGATGCGCTCGGCGGATTGAAAATCGCCGCCGACTGCAAATGGCACGTCAATCCGACCGGCAAATTCGTCATCGGCGGACCGGACGGCGATGCGGGACTTACCGGACGCAAGATTATCGTCGACACCTATGGAGGCGCGGCGCCGCATGGCGGCGGCGCATTTTCCGGCAAGGATACGACGAAAGTCGACCGGTCTGCGGCCTATGCCGCGCGCTATCTCGCCAAAAACGTCGTCGCGGCGGGATTGGCCGATCGCTGCACGATACAGCTTTCCTACGCGATCGGCGTCGCCGACCCGCTTTCGGTTTATGTCGATCTTCACGGCACGGGGAATGTTGAGGAAATCGCGCTTGAGCGCGCGCTGCGCGAGGCGATGGACCTGACGCCGTCCGGCATCCGGCGCCAGCTTGATCTCAACAAACCGATTTACGCGCGCACCGCCGCCTACGGGCATTTCGGCCGCGAGCCGGACGCGGACGGCGGATTTTCGTGGGAAAAGACCGACCTCGTCGATGCGCTCAAGAAAGCGATCCGCTGACGAATCAATGAGCCGAACCATCAGGGAAGGGCGCCCGGCCGGGCGCCTTTTTTTTCGCGCAATCCCGTCTCGCGAACAAATTTGCGCGGACCCTCTCTCGCGCCGCCCGTGAGTGCGCCTTCTTGACATGGGCCAACTCTAAATTATGTAAGTGAGCGCTCACTATTCTTATTTGAGCGATGGGAGTTCGAATTGCCTTGGCCGCTCGCTAACCATTTCGTAACATCAGGCGATTGGGCGTGCGCCGGAACAGGGGAGGCACCGGGATTGCGCAAAGCGGCGCGACACAGCACCAGCGGGCGTGCGGCGAGGGACGGCGGCGCCCTTGAGAAGGGCAGCTTATGAGTGAGGGCCTGCACCGGATAGAACGGCGGATCGAACGCCGCTCGCGAAAGTCTATTTTTCATGCGCTTCTCGCCGTCTCGCACCGAAAAGGCGCGAAAGCCGTCGCGTTGATCGACGGCGACGGACGAGAACTCACCTACCGGGACATTGTTCGCGCGAGTTTTGCGTTAAGCGGCCCGCTCGCGCGCGTTACGCATTCAGGCGAGAAGGTCGGCGTCATGCTGCCGACGGGCGCGGGCGCGATAATCGCGCTGATGTCGGCTTTCGCCGCCGGACGAACGCCGGCGATGTTCAACTTCACGTCAGGCGCGCGGAATCTGAAAGCCGCGGCGCGCGCTGCCGAAGTCAGGAAGGTCGTCACTGCGCGCAAGTTCATCGAGATGGCGAAACTCGAACAGTTGGTTGAGGAGCTGAACGGCGCCGTCGAGTTCATGTATCTTGAAGACATGAAAGTGGCGCTGGGCGCGCTTGACAAGGCCCGCGCGGTTCTGGGTCCGCTGGCGCCCCGGTTTTTTTCCGCGAGCCCCGACCCCGACAGCACCGGCATCATTCTATTCACATCGGGTACGGAAGGCGATCCGAAAGGCGTCGCGTTGAGCCACGCGAACATACTTTCGAATATTTATCAGATTGCAGAGCATGTTGAGATCCTGCCCTCCGATATATTCTTTAATCCGCTGCCGACGTTCCATTGCTATGGGCTCACGGCCGGTTCGCTGTGGCCGATTTTAAACGGTTACAAGGTCGTCTTTCACCCCTCGCCATTGCAGACGAAGATCATTCCCCAGCGCATCTTTGAAACCGGCGCGACGGTTCTGTTCGCGACCGACACCTTTTTGCAGCAATATATGCGAGCCAGCGACGACGGGGGCATGTCATCGCTTCGCATCGCCGTATGCGGCGCCGAACGGGTCAAGGATGAAACACGCCAAGCGGCCGAAAAGCGATTCGGTTTTGAAGTGCTGGAGGGTTACGGCGTTACCGAAGCCGCGCCCGTGCTCGCCGCAAACCAGCCCGGCGACATCCGCGCGGGCACGGTCGGCCGAATGCTTCCATGCGTCAAATGGCGCCTCGAGCCGGTCGAAGGTCTTTCGGGCGGCCAGCGGCTGCACGTCAAAGGCCCCAATATCATGCAGGGATACATAACGCCTGACGCGCCGGGCGTCATCAGGCCGCTGAAAGACGGCTGGCACGACACCGGAGACATCGTCGCCTTCGATGACGGCGGGTACATGTCGATCCGTGGACGGATGAAACGCTTCGCTAAGATCGGCGGCGAAATGGTGTCGTTGTCTGTTGTAGAGAACTGCGCGACCGCCGTCTGGCCCGACAACATGCACGCTGCAGCGATTTTACCGGACGACAGGAAGGGCGAGCAGATTGTTCTCGTCACCGACAAAAAATCTCCCGATCGCTCGCTATTGCTCGGTTGGGCGCAAAATCACGGTGTTCCCGAACTTGCCGTGCCGAAGAAGATCGTATCTGTCGCCGAAGTGCCGGTCCTCGGCACAGGCAAGCTCGATTATATTTCGATCCAGCGCCTCGCCGCGGACGGCGTCGGCCTCACCGACGAACGAAAGCGCGAACGCGACGCACGGCTTTCGGGAATTGATTCAAAGTTGGAAGCGCGCAAAGCGCCTCAAACCGGGAACGGCGAGTCGTCCGAGGGCGCAAAACGCGCGGCCGAATAGACCGCGCCTATCCCGCTGTCATGGTTTCCGCAAGGCGCGGCAGCCCGACCGCAAGACCGACAGAAATTACGAGGCCGAGCAAGGCCTTGCTCGCGTCCACGCCGACGATTTTCAAAGTTGCTCCGGGTGAGCGCACCTTATCGATCGTCGCGAGCGCGATTTCGCGCCCCCCGATAAAGCCGAGAAACGCCCATGTCGTCGACATCGGCGTTTTCGAAATATAAGCGAAATAGGCGAGAATCGAGGCGTAAAAGAAATCTATCAGCGTCGCCGAACGTATGTCCGTAACGCTGGTTTTCGTTTTCAGGATGCGCTGCACCGGCCCGCCGCCGGTCAAGAAAGTCACCATCAGGAGGAGCATGATCAGTCCAATGCTGGCGAACGCCTGCTCCGAACTTAGTTGTCGCGGCAGGAATACGTAAATATTGGCGAAATCCTGGATCAGCCAGACGGCCCATAGGTAAGCCGTCGTCACCCACTGGAACAAAATCCAGTGCGGACGCTGCGCATGGTCGGGCGTCTTCATGAAGTGACGCTCGAGCGTCGGCGCAAGAAATATATACGCGCCTATGCCGAGGCCGAGCGACATGACATAGGCGTAGGCGGATTTTTGCACCATTGACTGCATGCCGGCCATGGTTGCGAAGATCGACAAGATCATGAAGCTGGTCGAAACCGGCAGGCCGAGGCGCGTAATAATCAAAAGCGCGGCGGCCGGCACCACATGGTACCATTGCGCCTCAAACTCAGGGTATTTTTTCGAATGCGAAAGACGTCCCCATGACGGATCGCCGTCGAATTGAATATAACCGATAAAGAATACGACTACGAGAACTGTCGCCGCGAAAAGGAAAAGCGCCCACCAGGGCAGGCGCTGGTTTGATGAAATAAACGTGCCGAGCGTTTGCAGCGCATCGTTGCCGACGACCGCATAGGCTGCAAAGGCAAACCCCAAGATCGCCCAGATTCCGACCCCGAAAATTTCCATGGTTCTTGACCCTGCCGCTTTCGCGCGCCCAATAGGCGAGCCTGCGAAATTCGCGGCGGAAACTCGTTTTTTTCTGTATCGGTTTTGTGACGCTTATCTCTCATCTGTGTGACAAATGACCTGCAAGTCCGATTCGCCCGCCTGACTGTCGGAGCTCCATGACCGAGAATGCCCCTTCCCGCCGACCGGACGGCCATCCCGCCGCCGCGCATGGCCGCGTTGGCGTTCTTCTCGTCAATCTCGGCACGCCGGACGCACCGACTACGCACGCCGTGCGCCGATTTTTGGCGGAGTTTCTTTCCGATCCGCGCGTCGTCAATCTGCCGCGCGCGCTCTGGCTGCCGGTGCTATACGGCGTCATCTTGAACCTGCGTCCCGCACGCTCGGCGAAAGCTTATGAGAAAATATGGACTGCCGAGGGATCGCCCCTGCTGCGACACACCAGGGCGGCGGCGCAAAAGCTCGGAATTCGGATGGAAGATCGCGCTATAGTCGAATTCGCCATGCGCTACGGCTCGCCATCTGTCAGGGAGAGGATTGCGGCGTTGATGAAGGCTGGCGCCGATCGCATTTTAGTGCTGCCGATGTATCCGCAATATTCGCAGACGACTTCCGCCAGCGTCGCCGATGCGACGTTCGATGCGCTGAAAGGCTATAACTGGCAGCCGGCGTTACGGATTGCGCCTCCCTACCACGACGATCCCGCCTATATAGAGGCGCTGCAATCTGTCGCCGTCTCGTTCCTTGCAACGCTCGACTGGGCGCCCGAGCGGGTCATAATTTCCCTTCACGGCGCGCCGAAACGCCATCTCGCCCAGGGCGACCCCTATTACTGTCATTGCGCGAAAACAGCGCGCCTCATCAGAAAGGCCATGGGCTGGTCGGAGGAATTCGCGCCGCTCGCCTTTCAGTCAAAATTCGGGCGCGAGGAATGGCTCTCGCCGGCGACGGACGAAACGATACGCGCGCTCGCAAGCGCGGGCGTCAAGCGCATCGCCGTCATGACGCCGGGCTTTACAGTCGATTGTCTTGAAACGCTGGAGGAAATTGCAATCGTCGCAAGGCAGGCCTTCCTGTCGCGGGGCGGCGAGAATTTCGCAGCGATTCCCTGCCTCAACGCTTCGGGTCCGATGATAGACTTACTGGAAAGGATAGCCGTACGGGAAACCGCCGGCTGGCTATAACGCAGGATAGGCCATGGAAGAGTTACTCGCCTCGCCCGCTTTCTGGGGCAGCCTCGTCACGCTGACGTTTCTTGAGATCGTTCTCGGCGTCGACAACCTTCTCTTCGTTTCCATCGCCGTCGGCAACCTTAAAGGAAAACCGCAGGCTACGGCGCGCCGGATCGGCGTCTGGGGCGCAATGATTCTCAGAATCGCCATGCTGGGCGGCGTCTTCTGGATCATCGGCCTCGACAAGGAGCCGGTCTTTCGCCTTCCCGACGCGCTCGCCGATTTTGTCGCCCATGGCGATATCCACGCGCAGCATGCGTTCGCCGAAGTCACGGTGAAGGATATAATTCTCTTCGTCGGCGGCCTGTTCCTTCTCTGGAAGGGAACGCAGGAAATACACGCCGCTGTCGAAGGCGCCGGCCACGAGGAGGCGAATGCGAAATCGACATTCGCCGCGGTCGTCGCGCAATTGTTTGTTATCAACACGGTTTTCTCGCTCGATAGCGTCATCACCGCTGTCGGCATGACGAATTTGTTGCCGGTGATGTTCGCCGCGGTCATCCTGTCAACAATAGTTATGGCGTTCGCGGCCGAACCCCTGGGAGGCTTTATCGACGCGCACCCAACTACGAAGATGCTCGCTCTCGCCTTCATTCTGCTTGTCGGGGTCGCTCTAGTCGCTGACGGAGCCGGATTTCATATCCCGCGCGGCTATCTTTATTTCGCAATCGTATTTTCGCTCTTCGTCGAGATCTTGAACATTCAGGCGCGCGCCCGAACCGCAGGGCGGCGAACAATATGAAAAAGGGCGCGGTCGCCCGCGCCCCTTTCCGAAATCAATCCGCGAACGACTAGAAGTCGGCCCGAACGCGGAAATAGTAAAAGCCGCCTTTATATCCGCCCGGCGCTGTCGGGGGATAAAGCGAACCGGCGACGCCGGCATTGGCGACGCTTAGTTTGTCGGGATTGGAATCGAAGACGTTCTGCGCGCCGGCGATCAATTCGATTCCCTCGGCGACTTCAAAACCGGCTTCGAGATCGACGGTTACTTGCGCGCCGCCCTGATGCGGCAAGTCGCAGAAATCGGGAGCCGTCGAGCCGTAGGCGTCGAGATGGCACTCGAAAAACTTGCCGTAGTAATTGACGCGCGCCAAGCCGCGGAAGATGCCCGCGAAATGGTTAAGCGTCAGGTTGCCGCGAACAGCCGGCAGGCCGTCCTCAATGATTTTGGCGCGGCCGTTGGAGATCGGAGCCGCGGTGTCAGTGCCGAAATCCGTCACTTTCGTATCGGTCCAGTTGAGCGCCAGGGCCGCCGTCGTGCGCGAATTGCTTGAAAGTTCAAAGCTTGTGTTCGCGACTACGTCGATACCTTGCGTCCTGGTGTCGAACGAGTTGGTGAAAAAGCCGAAGCTCGTCAGGTCTTCCGAACCGGAGAAATCGCTGGCGACGAGCAGCGAATTCGTATCGAGGACCGTAAGCAGCCCGAGCGTCGTCGCGCCGCTGGTGTCGATCGCTTCGCCGAGATCATAGGTCGTATTCATGTTGGCGTCAGTGAAAGTGACGCCGAGCGAAGCCGCCGGAACGCCGGCCAGCAACCCGGTTGCGGCAAGCGCGTTCTGGAAATCGATCTGATCGGAGATCGCGATGCGATCGGCGACCTTGATCCGGAAATAATCGACCGTGAAGCCGATCGCGCCGAGATTGAACGCGACCCCGGCTGTGAAGTTTTTCGATTCTTCCGGTCCGAGGATCGGACGGAAACCGGTCGACAGTTCGAGGAAGTTGGCGACGAACTGTCCGGCCGTGCTTGAAAGCGGGATCGTTCCCTGGTCGACGAGCGTCGATCCTGAAAACGCGGTCGTGATATTCGACACGCTCGACTGGCCGCCTGTCGGCGCGTGGAAGCCGGTTGAATACGTGCTTCGAATGACGAAATTGTCGGTGAGGTCGTATTTCGCACCGACTTTCCAGTTCGTCGTTCCGCCAAAGGTTTTGTAGAAATCTTCGTACCGGACAGCGCCCTGCACCGTAAAGGCGTCGGTAATGTCCGCTTCAAGTTCGCCGTACACGGCGTAGTTCTTCTGCGAACTCGTTCCCGCGCTCGCCGGTGTGAAGCCGCCGAAGCCGTTGGAAGAGGATGAAAAGCCCTGACCGGTCGGATAGGCCGAGGACGGCGCAGCGAGCGGTCCGAGAGCGTAGGACGCCGGATCGCCGGCTGTGATCGTGAACTCTTCATTGCGATGTTCAAAGCCGAAAGCCACGATCAGGTCGGACGCGAACGTGTCAACCGGCAACGCATAGCTGAAATCCGCGTTGAAATTCGTGTCTTTCTGTTCATAGGCGCCCGGAAAGAACGAGGTCGGCGTGTTCGGCCCGAGGCTCGCATTGACCGTATTCCGGATCATGAAATCGACCTGGCTGTCGCCGCGCGTGAAGCTCAGATCGTAGGTGAAGCGTTCGCCGAGCGTACCGCGCAGACCGCCGACGATCGAATAATCCTTAACATCGCCGCCGAAACGCGGAACGAAGCCGCCCGGGAACATTTCAACGAACGAAAAGCAGTTCGCATTGGACTGGATCGCGGCGAGGAAAGTCGGATCCGGTATCGTGCCGCCATTCGTCAGCGGAATGCCGTCAATGCAATCGCCCGCCGTATTAACGGAAAGATCGCCGACGCTGACCGAGGGGACGTTGTCCATGTCGGCGTCGGCGACATCGATAAGGCCCGTGTCCGGATCGACTTCCGGACCCGCGAATACGCCGCCGCGATTGGTCGGGTTGCGGTAGAAGAAGCCGCCATCAATCGAACGCTCAGCGTAGTTGCCGAACGTGTAAAATTCAAACGAATCCGAAAACGGGATTGCAGCGTTCGCGAATATTTTCAGGTCGTCCTTGACTTCAGGTTCGCCCCAGATCTGGACGTGATCGGAGGTGATTGTGTTGACCGAAATGTCGGAGACGGCCGTATTGCCGGCCGCGATAAGCGCTGCGGCGTCATCGCGCTGAACCGAGCGGTCCGTCGCGTCGGACGCGCCGTATTCCGCGCTGATGTTGAGGAAACCGCCCTGGCCGACAGGAATCGGCAGGCCGACATTGCCCGCAACAGACCACTGGTCGCCGTCGCCCTCATAGGTCTGGCCCCATTCGGCTTCAAACGAGGCGCCTTCCGCCGAATCCCGGAGAACGAAGTTTATGACGCCTGCGATGGCGTCCGAACCGTATTGCGATGACGCGCCGTCGCGCAGCACTTCAACCTGTTTCAGCGCAATCGCTGGAATTACCGAGATGTCGGCGCCCTGCGCGCCATCCGAAAGACCGCCGCCGAGGAAGGAGATGACCGCCGCGCGGTGACGGCGCTTGCCGTTTACGAGAATGAGCGTCGAGTCTGGCGGCAGGCCGCGAAGGTTGGCCGGCCGGACGATGGTCGCCGCGTCCGAAATCGGCTGCGTATTGACGTTATAGGAGGGAACCGACGTCCTGAGAATATTCTGGATGTCGTTGTCGCCCTGGTTCAAAAGCTCGCTGCCGTCGACAACGTCGATCGGCGCGGGCGTATCGGACGCTGAGCGCTCTCCCCGGCGCGTACCGACCGTGATGATGACATCGGTCGATGCATCGGCCAACTCGCCTTCGCGCGTCTGTTGGGCGTGCGCCGGCGCCGCAGCGGCCAGCGCGATCGTCGCCGCAGACGCACAGCCCAACAGGTTGAGCCGTGACTTGAAACTAATCATGTTGTTATTTCTCCCTGATTGATAGTCAGCGCCGGCCCCTTAACGCCCCCTCGGCGCCGATCAACGAATCGACGATTCAGTATGCAGCCGGGCTAATAAGCAGTTTAGCCATGTTCAGTATGACGAAAAGGTGTCATTGCGCCGAATGCATGGAAGTTGTGCGTATGGTGCAATTTCGCCACGATTTCAGAAGAATCATTCAAAAATATGCTAGAACGGAGCATGAACATGACGCTTTCGATACGCGTCGCCTCTGAAGCTGACATCCCGGCGATTAAAACGCTGATGGCGGCCGCGATTGAGGAACTTCAAAAAGGGTTCCTGACGCCGGACGAGATTGAGGCGTCGAAGGACATTATGGGTCTCGATACCCAGATCATCGCCGACAGAACCTATTTCATCGTTGAGGATGGAACGGAAGTTGTCGGCTGCGGTGGATGGAGCCGCCGCAAGACCTTGTTCGGCGGCGACCATTCATCCGGACGCGACGCAGCTCCTCTCGATCCCGAAACGGATGCGGCGAAGATTCGCGCCATGTATACCCACCCCGCCCACGTTCGGCGCGGCGTAGGACGCCTGGTGCTTGCAACCTGCGAAAAGGCCGCCGCGCGGGAAGGGTTCAAGCGCGCGGAAATGGGCGCGACGCTTGCCGGCGCGCCGCTTTACGAGGCGTGCGGCTATCGGAAAACGGAAAGTTTCAACTCGCCGACGCGGTCAGGAGTGGAAGTGCCGATGTACAGGATGGAAAAATCGATCTCCCGCATCACATCATAAGACGCCGTTGGCGCTCATTTGAACCAGCAAAGTTGCTCGCTCGTCGCGAGAAGCGCGCCCGACGGGCTCCATAGGCGCATTGCATGTCCGTACACCGACCCCTCCGCGCGCACGCCCGTCACTTCGCTCAGTATGTAATCCGATCCGACAGCAGCGAGTTCTTCTTCGTTTGCGTAAAAATAAACCGACATCGTAATCGTTGAGGAAGGTCGCGGACGCTCGCCGACAAGCCAGATGCGCGGCGGCGCGACATCGGCGAGGAAACCAAGCCGCACGCGGTCGAGCGGCGCGCCCGACAAGTCGCGAACCCATGAAAGCGTACGCGTATCGGCCTGGTTCAAAGGCGGAAATCCCGAAACCGGCCGCACATCGACGCTTGCGCCGAAGGGGCCGGGCGGGTGAAACTCCTGAAATTCGCTCGGCGCAGGAGCATGAGGCGCGACCCCTTCGACGAACCGGTCGTTCTCGCGGCGGCGCGCCGAGACGACGGCCGCTGACGCCATGACTTCGCCGTCGACCCCGGTAATTTCAACGCGCCATTGGGCGATCGATCGCCCCGAAACGATCGGGCGCGCCCGGACATTGATCGTTGCCCCCGCCTCTATCCGGCGGGCGAAGCTGACCGTAATCGCGGCAGGCGTATAATCCCCGCCGGCTTCAATCGCCGCTTTAAGCATTAACGCCGCCGTCCAGCCGCCGAACATGCCGGTATTTGCCTCGAAGGCGGGATCGGCGAATGCGCGCCATTCATTTTCATTGGTCGGTGAAAGTGAAAGGCTTCGATCAAGATCGATCATTGCAGGGCTCCGCGATTTGGCGCGGGGAACCTATCATGAAAGCTTCGGATAAAAACAAATACGCGCAGATCCGGTCCGCCTGCGACACGCCTTTGCGCTATGCGCGCGCGATCTCGATCATACGCTCAACTTCCTCGTCGCGCGTCGCCCATGAACAGATGAGGCGTCGCATCGCTCCGCTCGCCGGATCGCCCGGCGTTCGCCACGGATAAAATTGCGCGCCAGCTGCGGCGAGCTTTTCTTCAACGCCTCGAGGAAAGGAAGCGAAAACCTCGTTCGCCTCTGTCGGATACCAAATTTTACATCCGGCGCGGCTGAGCCCGCACGAGAGCTTTTTCGCCATCTTGTTCGCATGATGCGCCAGATCGAGCCAGAGATTGTTTTCAAGATAGGCGTCAAACTGCGCCGAGACGAACCGCATTTTTGAGAACAACTGCGCGGCGCGCTTGCGGCGAAAAATGAAATCCTTCGCATCTTCCGGATCAAAAAAAATGACCGCCTCGGCGATAAAACAACCGTTTTTCGTTCCGCCGAACGAGAGAACATCGACGCCGGCTTTCCATGTGATGTCAGCGGGCGCGCATCCAAGCGCCGCGACTGCGTTCGCAAATCGCGCGCCGTCCATATGGAATTTAAGACTGTTTTCCCTGGCGATTCCGGCGAGCGAGCTGACTTCATCGATCGTATAGACTGCGCCGCATTCGGACGCTTGCGTGATGGAAAGCGCCGCGGCCGGCATGCCGTGCGGCGGGCGATCGGGAAACCCGTTAAGCGCGTGCGAAACCGATTGCGCTGTCAGTTTCGCCGCCGGACCTGCGACAGGCAGCAGCTTCGCCCCGGCGGTGAAAAACTCCGGCGCGCCGCATTCATCCATCTGAATGTGGCTTTCCTCATGGCAGACGATCATCCCCCAGGAAGGCGTCATCTGCGATAAAGCGAGCGAATTCGCCGCACCGCCGGTCGCGACGAAAAAAACCGCAACGTCACGGTCAAAAAGTACGCTGAATTTCTTTTCGACGCGCTTTGTCAGTTCATCGCCGCCATAAGCGGGCGCGGCGCCTTCATTTGCGCGCGCAAGTGCGGCGAGAATTTCGGGATGGGCGCCGGCCCAATTGTCTGAAGCGAAATACATGACGCGGACGATAGCAAAGCGCGGCCGCTTTGGAAGCCCGGCCCCGGCGACGGGGATTCCACTTCACCGGACGCGACTTGCCGCCCGCCCCTTCCCGCCGCCGCCAGCTGTGAAAGCAACAATTTCAGCCTTGAACTAGCGATGACGCGCGTGCGCTGACAACCTCGTTGAACGCCTTGTGGCTTTTCACGACGCGCGCGGCGCCGGCGCCGGAAAGGCGGTCTTCATAACCTTCATAACAATGCCCGCCGCCGACGAACCCCCAGACGGTCATGCCGGCGGCGAGGCCCGCCCTGACGCCGTTGACGCTGTCTTCAAGGACCAGGCAGCGCGCGGGTTCGACGCCGAGCCTTTCAGCGGTATACGAAAAAATGTCGGGATGGGGCTTGCCGCGCGCGACAAGATCCGCCGAATAGACATGGGGAGCCGCCAGCTTGTAAAGGCCCATACGCCTTAGTTTTCCTTCGAGAAAATGCGCGCGCGAGGAGGAGGCGACGCCGATTTGCGCGAATGTCGCGCGCGCCAGCCTTAACGCTTCGTCGGCGCCTGCGATGACTGTCAGCCCGTCGCGCTCGCGCCGCCGCCCGTCCAGCACACGCTCTTCGAAATCGTCAGGCGCATAGCGCCCGTGCGCCTGGTTATAGTCGATACGCAGTTGTTCGAAAAATAGCCCGTCATGCAGGCCTACGAAACGGTTTACATATTCTTCCGGCGTGTAATGGAGCCCGAATTCGCCGAGCGCTGAGCGCTCGCCGCGAATGGAAAGCGCCTCGGAATCGACCAGCACGCCGTCGCAATCGAAAATTACGGCGTCGTAGCTGTCCCTGACATTCGAGGCCATGGCGAGTCGACCGGTTTCCTGCGTTTCGTTGCAATCGCCTTAACCGGAGCCCGGGCGCGTAAGCAAGCCGCTGCCTGATCCGGCCGCCGTTCGCCGCGGAAATAGGGCGGGAAACCGAGCTGCGGCGCGGCTTCCGCGCCGCAGTTTTGCAGATGTTTCGCATTGAGGACCCAATGAACGCCGGCCCTTTCGGGCCGGCTTCCGGCTTGTTCCCTGGTTCAATCGTCGAGTTTGACTTCGGTGCCGTAATGAAGGCTCGACGACTCGCAGCCGCTGCTTAATTCGACGAATTTGTCGCGGTGCTTCTTATTGGCGTCACTTTCCCAATAGTCATTGAAAGCGCCGATGGCGCCCGCGTCCTCGGCCACGCCGACCCAATAAAATACGCCGCGCGAAATATCCGACGAGTAAAGCGGGTTGAGATAATAAACTCCGACACCTGCGTGGTCGTTCGCGTGCGCATCTTTGAGCATCGCTTTCGTCGCCGCGACAAGCTGGCTCATCGTCGCGTTTTCTTCGAGCGTGCATTTGAAGAATTCAACTGCGCTCGCATTCGCCGGTGACGCTGTCATACAAATCCCGCCGGCGAGGCTCGCTGCAATTATCGTCTTGATCGCCGAATGAGTCATAGCCCTTCCTCCTCATTTGCGGCCGAGGCTCGGGGTTTATTCGCCCTGTGAATAGTCCGGCCGCCGATTAAAATCGCGGCGCCGTTTAGGTGGCGTCGCGCGGCTTTCGTTTGACGCAACAGGGTGGATAGCTTGCAAGCGAATGCATCCTAACGCCTGAATCCATCGACCTTCAAGATGACGCAGCCGCAGCGCGATAATGCAATGCAATAAAAAAAAAGCCCCGCAAAAGCGGGGCTTTTCTTTCGTTCTAGTGTCGCCCCTTACGCGCCTGCGAGAACCGCAAGAAGAAGCAGCGCGACGATGTTGGTGATCTTGATCATTGGGTTGACCGCAGGACCGGCTGTGTCCTTGTACGGATCGCCGACAGTATCGCCGGTGACGGCCGCCTTGTGTGCGTCGGACCCTTTCTTGTGCGTGACGCCGGCAGCGTCTGTGAAGCCTTCTTCAATCAGCTTTTTGGCGTTATCCCATGCGCCGCCGCCCGACGTCATGGAGATGGCGACGAACAGCCCGGTCAGGATGACGCCGATCAACATGGCGCCGACAGCAGAGAGTGCTGCAGTTTTGCCCGCAACCGCGCCGATAACGAAGTAAAGAACGATCGGCGAGAGGATCGGCAACATCGAAGGAACAACCATTTCCTTGATCGCCGCGCGGGTCAGCATATCGACGGCGCGGCCGTAATTCGGCTTCGACGTCCCCTGCATGATGCCCGGATTTTCGCGGAACTGTTTGCGCACTTCTTCGACAACCGCCTGCGCGGCGCGCCCGACTGCCTGCATCGCGATGCCGCCGAAAAGGAACGGCAACAGGCCGCCGAAGAACAGGCCCGAAATGACGTAAGGATCAGACAGCGAGAAATTGACACTGACGCCTTCGAAGAAGGGGTATTGATCCGGATGCGCTGCAAAGTGCTTGATATCCTCCGTATACGCAGCAAAAAGAACCAGCGCGCCGAGACCCGCCGATCCGATGGCGTATCCCTTTGTGACGGCTTTCGTCGTGTTGCCTACGGCGTCAAGAGCGTCCGTCGTTTCGCGAACAGATCCTTCGAGACCGGACATCTCTGCGATGCCGCCGGCGTTGTCGGTGACGGGACCGAATGCGTCGAGCGCGACGATCATGCCGGCGAGCGCAAGCATCGTCGTGACGGCTGTTGCGATGCCGTAAAGGCCTGCGAGATTATACGTGACGATTATGCCGACGATAATGACGAGCGCCGGCATGGCGGTCGCCTCCATCGAAACGGCGAGGCCCTGGATCACGTTGGTGCCGTGGCCCGAAACCGAAGAGGCGGCGACCGATTTCACCGGGCGAAAGCCGGTGCCCGTATAATACTCGGTGATCCAGACGATAAGGCCTGTCACGACGAGACCGACAACGCCGCATAGGAAAAGGCTCGTTCCGGTGAACGGCTCGCCCGCCGCAGTCGCACCGATTTCCTCGCCGAAGCCGAACACCTGATTCGTTACGAAGCCGATCGCGACAAGCGACAAGACCCCGGTCGCCACGAGCCCCTGGTAAAGCGCGCCCATAATGTTCTTCGAACCTTTGCCGAGGCGCACGGCGAACGTGCCCAGAATCGACGTGACGATGCAAACGCCGCCGATTGCGAGCGGATAGAACATGAACCTGGCCGCATCGGCGGTGAATAGGATCGACCCCAGAACCATCGTCGCCGCCACAGTAACGACATAGGTTTCGAACAAATCCGCCGCCATGCCGGCGCAATCGCCGACATTGTCGCCGACATTGTCGGCGATCGTCGCGGGATTGCGCGGATCGTCTTCGGGGATGCCGGCTTCGACCTTGCCGACCATATCGCCGCCGACATCGGCGCCTTTCGTGAAGATGCCGCCGCCAAGGCGCGCGAAGACCGAAATCAGCGAAGCGCCGAGCGAAAGGGCGACGAGCGCATTGACGACGGCGCGGCTTTGCGGCTCAAGCCCCATCGGGCCGGTGAGAATTGAGTAGTAGCCGGCGAGACCGAGCAACGCCAGACCGGCGACAAGCATGCCGGTGACTGCGCCGGCGCGGAACGCGACGGACAGGCCTTTGCCGAGGCTTTCAGACGCCGCCTGCGTCGTGCGGACATTGGCGCGCACCGAAACGAGCATGCCGATAAAGCCGGCCGCGCCGGACAGGAATGCGCCGGCCGCGAAGCCGAGCGCCGTCGTCAGGCCGAGCGCGACAAGCAGGATGAGGAAAACGAAAACGCCGGCGATGGTGATCGTCGTATATTGACGCTTGAGGTAGGCGGATGCGCCTTCCTGGATCGCGCCGGCGATCTCCTTCATGCGGGCGTTCCCCGCAGAAAGCGACATCACCTGTTGAATCGTCACGACGCCGTAAAGGATGGCGAACAGACCGGCCCCGATGACCAGCCACAAGCTGTTGCTCATT
Source organism: Parvularculaceae bacterium (assembly GCA_020446945.1). GTDB lineage: Bacteria > Pseudomonadota > Alphaproteobacteria > Caulobacterales > Parvularculaceae > Amphiplicatus. The sequence goes on along the minus strand of JAGRDS010000001.1, from coordinate 443,597 downwards.
GGTATCCTTCCCAGGCCCTTGCGGCCAATTGCTGGAATTGATGGGGAGAGCCCTGAGATGGCCGCAGCGTCCGGGTCGCCCCCGCGCGCGCATGCGCTTCAATCAGTCCCCGTTACAGACCGGCGCGAGAAGTGCCAAAGCCCTTCGCCAAAATCAACAAAAAGTTGAACGCTAACAACCGCTGGGCAAGCGCGCCGACGTCAGCCAGCCGTCCGCCGCCTGTCGACTTCGCTATGGAGAACGCCATAACGGTGAATAGAGGCGTTCCGTTTCGGTATCGTAACTAGATTTGTTTTGGACCGTCAGAGATCGCGCTCGCGTCGCCATGCCGCCGCGTCCGTCTTCTTGGGCGATTGCCGTTCGGCGCGCAGGCGCGTCAAAGCCTTAAAAAGACGTAGAAATTCCTCCCCACCCGGCGAATAACGTGAAATATCGGCGCGCAATTCTTGAAACTTCGCCGGAGGCGCGTGACTTGCCCGTTGCCCGCCTTGACGGTATCCGCCAAAGATCGCGCTCTTGTCGGCTTCGCCGGCGGGAGGCGAACGGGTTTCGGACGGCTGAATTGCCGCAGGCGGTTGGAGGCGACGGTGCGGGGTGAGCCGGCGCGCGCTTGGGGACTTTCTATATCCGTGCGAGATTTGGCTGGTGAAACATCTTGGCCGGAGAGAAGTGTTATGGCTCAAAGGCCGGAGAAGCGATTAAATGGCCGGACGCATTCCGGCGCGGGCCGGGGGCGTTAATGCCAGTTCTTTCTGACACAAGGGAACCGACGCCGAGCGCGAACGCCGAGTTGGGACTTAAGCTTGAGCTGTTCGAAACGCTTACCGACGCGCTCGATTATGCCGCGCGGGGCGAGACTGGCTGTAATTTCTTCAATTTGCGCGGCGAAGTGCAATCGCGCCTTGCCTATTCGGAACTGCGCGAAAAGTCACGCTCGCTTTCGCGCAAGCTGGCGGCGCGGTTCAAGCGCGGTGCGCGCCTGGCGCTGGTCGCTGAAACCAGCCCGGAATTCCTGATTACGTTTTTCGCCTGCCAATATGCCGGAATGATCCCCGCGCCGATTCCGCTTCCCGTCAATCTCGGCGGCAAGGACGGCTATCTGACCCAGGTCCGAATGATGGTTCAAGGATCGAAAGCGGCGGCGGCGATCGGCCCGACTGCGATAAAGGATTTTCTGATATCCGCTCTCGAAAGCGAACCGGGCGTCGAAATTCTCGATTTCGACGAGTTGAGCGCGCTGGACGCAGAGAGCGAGCCGGTCGCATTCAGAGCGGACGAACTTTGTTATATCCAATATTCGTCGGGCTCGACGAGCGCGCCCAAAGGCGTCATCGGCACTCAGAAATCAGTCAACGCCAATCTCCACGCCATTACGAAATACGGGCTCAAGCTGAAGCCGGACGATCGCGCGGCGAGCTGGTTGCCGCTTTATCACGATATGGGCCTGATCGGCTTCGCGCTCGCGCCGATGTATGGTCAGTGTACTGTCGATTATATTGCAACGTCAGATTTCGTGCGTCGCCCGCTTTTGTGGCTCCGCATCATGTCGGAACACAAGGCGACGATCACCTACAGTCCGTCTTTCGGTTACGAATTGTCGGCGCGCCGCGCGTCGAAAGCCGAAGACGGCGCAATAGACCTTTCGCACGTCCGCGTCGCCGGCATCGGCGGCGATATGGTGCGCCCTGAAGCGCTTAGAATGTTCGCCGAAGCGTTCGCGCCGGCCGGTTTCGACGCCGGCGCGTTCCTGCCGAGTTACGGCATGGCCGAAGCGACGCTGGCGGTATCATTCACGGAAATCGGAAAGCTGGTTGATGTCGATCAGGTCGATATGCGCCATTACAATCGCTCCGGCGTGGCGCAACCATCATCGGCCGTCACTTCGCCCGAACATCGCCGCGGCTTTGTCCTGTGCGGCAAGGCGCTGCCGGAACACGCGATTGAAGTCAGGGGCGAGAACGGCGAGACGCTGAATGATCGCCAGGTCGGACGCATTTTCATCAAGGGACCGAGCTTGACGCCCGGCTATTATTCCGATCCGGAAGCGACGGCGCACCTGTATGACGGCGAATGGCTCGACACCGGCGATATGGGATATTTCCTCAACGGGCAAATTGCGATTACGGGCCGCGCCAAGGATCTCATCATCATCAACGGCCGCAATATTTGGCCGCAGGACATCGAATGGGCGGCGGAAAAAGTCGATGGCGTCCGCCAGGGCGGCGTCGCAGCGTTTTCCGTTGACGACGGCGCGGGAGAAAGGGTCGTCGTCGTCGCAGAGCGCCGCGGAATGAGCGCTGAGGCGCTCGAACTCGTCAAACGGGAGATCGCAAAAACCGTTCAGGCCGCGGCCGGCGCCCCGGCGACGATTGTCATGGCGAAACCGCATTCGATGGTTCTGACGTCGTCAGGCAAGCTTTCGCGCGCGAAGGTGAAACAGAAATTTCTCGCCGGAGAATTCGACGAAACGGTCGCGGAAACGGGCGCGCCGAAGGCGCTTGCAGAAGCCCGGGTGTGACGCGCGTATCGCTGACCGGCGGCACCGGCTTCATCGGCGCGGCGCTTATAGACCAGCTTGTCGCTGAAGGATTTCAGGTGCGCGCGCTGGCGCGCGACAAGGCGCGCGTCAAACGCGGCGGCGAAATTGAAATCGTGGAAGGCGATCTGGAAAATTCGGCGGCGCTCGCATCGCTCGCCGACGGCGCGGAAATATTCATCCATCTCGCCGGCGAGACACATGCGCGAACCGAACAGGACTTCACGCGCATCAATGTCGCCGGCGCTGAACGCGCAGCCACGGCGGCGGCGAAAGCCGGCGCGCGCTTCCTCCACGCCTCGTCCCTGTCGGCGCGCGCGCCTGAAACCTCGCCCTATGCGCGCTCGAAACTCGAAAGCGAAGGCGCGATTGCGCGCGCCGCGCCGGACGGGCGATGGATCACGCTTCGCCTGCCAGCGATTTACGGACCCGGCGATCTCGTCACGCTTCCCTATTTCAAGATGCTGAAATCCGGCTTCGCATTTGAGCCCGCAACTGAATCGCCGGCGCGCGCCTCACTGCTTTTCGTTGAAGATGCGGCCTCCGCATTCATATGGGCGATGACGAAGGGCGAGGCGGGAAACGTCTATGAAGTCGAGGACGATGCGCCGGCGGGGCGTTCATGGAGCGAAATCGGCAAAGTGCTTTCGTCGATTTACGGCAATGACGCGATGGCGATCCGCATTCCGAAACCGGCGATCGCGCTCATCCACGAAGGCATGCGCGCGGCGGATACGATTTTCGGCCGGACGCCGTCGATCAGGCAGGGACAGGTAAACGAGTTGTTTCACCCGGACTGGGTCGCGCGCGATAATCTTTTCGGCGGCTCAACCGGCTGGCGCGCGGCCACCGGGTTGAAGGAAGGGTTTGCAAAAACCGTCCGTTGGTATCAAGAACAGGGTCTGATCTAGATTGCAGGTCGAGGCGACAGCTCGGAGCATGGGAATGGCGGGCATGGAAGATTCTGGCATTCAAGCGGACGACGATCTCGTTTACCGGCGCATTTGCGCGCTGCTTGAGCCGCTCAACCACAAGGGCGCCAAGCTGACGCGCGACGTCGATCTTGTCGCCGACCTTGAAATCGACAGTGTGTCGGTTCTCGATATCGTGATGGATATAGAAGATTATTACGATATTTCGATTCCGGTGAACACGATCTCCGAAACTAAAACGATCGGTCAGCTGGTCGACGCCATTCACGCCATCAAGGGACAGCAGGGCTGACTGTATGAGCCTCTTCGACAAATTCGAAAAAAACGCAGCGCTCTACAATTCGCTGTCCGCGATCGGAAAAAATCCGTTTGCGGTCGTGATGGAGGAAGTGCTCGGCCCGACGCGCGCAAAAATAAAAGGGCGCGAAACGGTGCTCGCCGGCACACACAACTATCTCGGGCAAACATTTGAACAGACGGCGATCAAGGCGGCGAAAGAAGCGCTCGACAAGGAGGGAACGGGCACGACCGGATCACGCTTCGCCAACGGAACATTTTCCGGTCACAAGCAGCTTGAGAAAGATCTCGCCGATTACCTGGGTCTGAAGCATTGCGTCGTATTTTCGACCGGTTACACCGCCAATCTCGGCGCCATCGCCGGCCTTATCAACCCGGCCGAGGATGCGGTTCTCGTCGATGCGGATTGTCACGCCTGCATTTACGACGGATGCGCGCTCGCAGGCGCTGAAACAATCCGCTTCCGGCATAACGATCCGGAAAGTCTCGACAAACGCCTCGGCAGGCTTGACCCGAAATTCAAGGGCAAACTCGTCTGCATCGAGGGTATGTATTCGATGTATGGCGACATCGCTCCGGTGAAAGAATTCGCAGAGGTCGCGCACGGGCATGGCGCACATCTGCTTGTCGATGAAGCGCATTCTTTCGGCGTATACGGCGAGACCGGCAAGGGTGTATGCGAGGCCGAAGGCGCATTGGGAGAGATTGATTTTTACACCGGCACCTTCTCAAAAGCGCTCGCGTCTATCGGCGGCTTTGTCGCCTCCAACCATCCGGAGGCGGAATATCTGCGTTTTTCATCGCGCCCTTATCAGTTCACCGCCTCGCCGTCGCCGGCGACGATCGCTTCGGCCGGCGCGGCGCTGAAAAAAATTCGGGAGCATCGCGAAATCGCGGCCCGGCTGTGGGCGAATGCGAACCGTCTGCATGCGGCGCTGACGCAATATGGGCTTAAGCTGGCTGCAAAACCGGCCCCGGTAATTTCCGTTCTTCTGCCGACGCGCGAAGACGCTTTTGCGGCCTGGAATTTCCTGATTGAAAAAGGCGTTTACGTTAACATGGCGATCCCGCCCGGCACGCCCGGCAAGGAATCGCTTCTTCGCCTCGCCGTATCCTCAGCGCATACCGAAGACGATATCGACCGCCTCGTCGCCGCCTATGGCGCGCTGGCGGAGGCTTTTCCGTCCGCCAAAGTCACAAGCGGGTCATAAATACGGCTCATACGAGCGTGGGACACATTAAGGCCCGATTTGGGACGCCTTTTTGGCAGGCCTTTCGCAAATGGAAGGGCGGGAAGCCGATGAAGGATAATTGCCTCATGTTGCGTCAGGCGATCTTGGCGGCGGGAATTTTCGGAACAGGCTTGAGCGCAACGGCGTTCGCCGCCGACAGTTCGGCCGCCGCGCCATTCAAGCATGTCAGCTGCAAGGGTGAACCCTTTGAAGTTCGCCTCACCATCTCCAACGTCAAACGGGACGCCGGATTGATGACGGTCGAATTATTCCGTAACGATCCGGACGGGTTCCTGAACAAGAAAGGGCGGCTTTTTCGCGTCCGCTATGCAGCGCACGCGCCGCTGACGCAAATCTGCATAAACGCCCCCGGACCGGGCCGATGGGCCGCGGCGGCCTATCACGACGTCAATGCAAACAGGAAATTCGATAAGAACGCTTTCGGTCTTCCCGCTGAGCCTTATGGCGTTTCGAACAATCCGAAAATGCGCCTGGCGCCGCCGCCGATCGAAGAAGCGCTTTTTGAGGTTGCGGAGGCGGGCGCGTCGGTGGAAATCAGACTGAAGAACTAAAGCTCGCGCGCGACCTCGCCGGGCGACTGGAAAGGGCCCGCCCATGGCCGACGACGCGAATTCTTCATCTATCGTCATAGAACCGGTTTCCGGCGCTACAGGACGCAAGGCATTTATCGAAGCGGGAAAGCTTCCCTACAGGGACGATCCGAAATACATCGCGCCGCTTGAATTCGAGGTCGACGCGCGTTTGAACCCAGACGCCAATCCGGCGCTGAAAAACGCAGACGTTCAACTTTTCATCGCAAGGAAGAACGGCGAAGTCGCGGGGCGCGTCAGCGCCTTCGTCAATCCGCTCTTTGTCGCACATTATAAAGAGAATACCGGCCATTTCGGCTTTCTCGACGCGATCGACGACGCAGAAGTTTTCACCGCACTGTTAAGCGCCGCCGAGGACTGGATGCGCGCGCGCGGCATGACCAAAGCGGCGGGTCCGTTCTCGTTCAGCGTCAATGAAGAGTGCGGGCTTTTGATCGACGGTTTCGACACGCCGCCTTATGTAATGATGCCGCATGGGCGCGACTGGTATAGGCGCCATGTCGAGGCCGCGGGCTATTCAAAAGCCATGGATATGTACGCGCTTAATTATATTCCGCGCCGGCAATTCATTCCGGAAAAGCGGATGAAATTCATTACCCGCGCGCTTTCATCGCCGAAAGTCAACATTCGAAATATAGATTTCAGGCGGTTCAATGAAGAAATCGCGACGCTGGTCGATATCTATAGGGATGCGTGGAGCGATAATTGGGGCTTCGTTCCAATGACGGAGGAACAGATCGCCCATATGGCGAAAGAACTGCGCCCCATCATCGAGAAATACAACATCATATTCTGCGAATATGACGGAGAGCCCGTCGCCTTCGGCCTTGTTCTGCCCAATGTCATGGAGGCGATCAGAGATTTCGACGGCAAGTTGCTGCCGTTTAACTGGGCGAAACTCCTGTGGCGATTGAAAGTCAAAAAGCTTTCGCAGGCGCGTATGCCTCTGATGGGCGTCAGAAAAAAGCTTCACGGAAAGCCGATCGGCGCCGCTTTCGCGTACAAGATCATCGATATGGTGAACTCCGCGAACATGGACAATGGAGTCACCTCATCCGAGCTTTCATGGATTCTTGAAACCAATCCCGACATGCTCAACATGCTGACCGACATGGGCGGCGAGATTTACAAGACCTATCGGATTTATGAGCGGGGGTTGTAGATCTGGGAAGATGATCTGCGCGGATGGGCCTCTTGTATAAGCAAAATTCAATCAGATACTTGTAGTGAAGTAGGCAGCGGACGATGCCAATGGAACGATCATCGCTCAGCAAAAAACTGCGATTCGAGGTTTTTAAGCGAGACAAGTTTACGTGCCAATATTGTGGCAAGAGTGCCCCAAATGTCGTTCTTCATGTTGATCACATCAAACCAGTTTCGAAAGACGGAACAAACGACATATTAAATTTGATCACTAGTTGCGAAGCATGCAACGGCGGGAAATCAAATATTGAGTTATCTGATGATAATATTCTCACTAAGCAGCAGCAGCAACTTTCTCGCCTTCAAGAACGGCGCGAGCAACTCGAGCTAATGCTAGAATGGCGCAGGGGCCTAGAGGATTTGGATGCTACAACTCTAGATATGATTGTCGGATATATAGAAAATAAAATTCCAAAGTTTAGCGTAAATGAGAATGGCAGGCAGAAACTGTCAACCCTCGCTAACCGGTTCGATGTTGGGGAATTACTAGATGCTGTTGATATTTCCGCCAAGACTTACCTAAGATACGAGCAAAGCGGGTCTTTAAATAAGGAAAGCGTAGAAAATTTCTTCGGAAAAATTGGTGGGATTATAGTCAACTCAAAAAAGTCGCCAATTGACAAAAAACTTTCCTATATCGTCGGCATAGGTCGAAACAGATTCTCTTATTTTAATATGCGACAGGCAATGATTCTTTTGCGCGCCTACGTAAGAGCCCTCCAAGAGAATTCATATTCGGAAGAAGCAGTGCTGGCCGATTTAGAAAACGAAGTTATCACCAAAACAAAAGAGTTATCAAATTGGTCTCAATGGAAATCCTTAATTGAGGGCTGGACAGCGCAAATTGAAAATTGGAAGAAATCCGAGAGTCAAGACGACAAAAATCTGGCACAAGCTACGACCCGCGATCTTGATGTTTTCGTTTCAGATTATTTCCATGAGTTGATATGTATTGTACCCGCCCTGCATTATTTGTCGGAAGCATTTTGTATGATTTCGGAAGAGGTGATAAAAAGTGTGGTTGTTGATATTGGCGCCGAATTGATTGAACTGTACAGTAGGTATGAGCGCACAAAGATGGAAAACCCAGTCTCAAAGGAAATCCGATGCCCAAGCGCGAAAGATTGCCCAAGTTTTGATAAGTTAATGTCGCACTTTCAAGCTAACGACGACGCGCTCAAATCGAAACTTTCGTATTTAGCGCGTACACTATTGTTTGATCTGAACTACGAGTTCGTATCGCTCGATGAGTTTGAAATGCATTCGAGTGATTTTGAATATATTGCTCAAAAATTCGATTTAATGAAGATCACCGGGTAGCGTAAGCCATCGCGCTATCACCGCAAGAACGGCTCGTCGAAGCTGCGTAATTTTCGCGAATGCAAAGTTCCCGCGTCCGCTTCCGCGCGCAGGAGATCGATGGCTTTCAGCCCGATTTCGAGATGCTGCGAGACGCGCGCCTGATAGAAGGCGTCGGCCATGCCGGGAAGCTTGATCTCGCCATGAAGCGGCCGATCCGACACGCATAAAAGCGTGCCGTAAGGAACGCGGTAACGAAATCCGTTCGCCGCGATGGTCGCCGATTCCATGTCGATGGCGATGGCGCGCGACTGGTTGAGCCGCACGGCGATCTTTTCAAAATTCAGTTCCCAGTTTCGATCCCCCGTCGTGACGACCGTGCCGGTGCGCAAATGCTCTTTCAGGCGCCCTTCGGGAATATCGGCGACATCGGCGACCGCCTTGGTCATCGCCAATTGCACCTCAGCGATTGTCGGCAACGGAATCGACGGCGGCAGCACGTCATCGAGAACGCTGTCCTCGCGCAAATAGGCGTGCGCGAGAACGTAATCGCCAAGGCGCTGCGTGCGGCGCAGGCCGCCGCAATGGCCGATCATCAGCCATACATGCGGACGCAGAACGGCGAGATGGTCTGTTATCGTTTTCGCATTCGATGGGCCGACGCCGATATTGACGAGCGTAACGCCCGCGCGGCCGCTTTTCCGGTAGTGATAAGCGGGCATTTGCGGCTGCTTTGACAAGGGCGGCTTTGAAGGGCCTGCCCCTTTCAGTGTAATGCAGTCGCCCGGCTCGATCAGCGCATCGATTTCGCCCGACTTCACCAGCGCCCGGCCGCGCTCGACGAATTCGTCCACATAGCGCTGATAATTCGTGAACAGGATGAAATTCTGAAAATGTTCAGGCCGTGTCGCCGTATAGTGCTGGATGCGGTGCAGTGAATAATCGGTGCGCTCGGCCGTATAAAGCGACAGGGGCAACGCGCCGCCGCGCTCCAAAATCATGCCGCCGTCAACGATCACGTCATTCGTCGTGATCAGGTTCGGCATATAAAAATAATGCTGCAATTCCTCACGCTGCCGGGGCGTCAGCTGCGCCGCAGCCTGCTCCATCGCGAAAGTCAACGGGATTGGTCTGCGCGAACGGCCGACGAATATTTTCGCTTCGAAGCTCTGCGTAATCCGCGAAAGCTGATCGCGAAGATAGTCGGCGAACAGCCGGGGCGCTGTAATTTCCGCACCGTGCAAGCTTGTCGCGGCGATCTGACCGAGCGCCAGCGAACCGGTCTGGATCGAACGTTCAGCCGGAACCTCCGCGCAAAGATAGGGATAGGTCGGAGCATCATAGGCGCCGACGGCAAGCTTGCCTGCGACGTAATCTGAGAACCTCTTTTCGACCGCGAAGATCGCTTCATCGTAAAGCGCAATCAACCTCTCCACCGCCGCCTTCGGTTCGGCGCAGTATTTCAGATCGTCGGCGGGAGCGGCTGTCGGCGGGGCGCGGTTCATTCGTTTCCCATTACTTGTTGTTCTTGATCGGAAAGAATAGCGCCATTCCGGGCGCGCGACAAAGCCGCATCCTCAACCGAAGGGGTTCGTCAGGCGCGCGGCGACTCGCTGCGCGAAAACAGCCGCAGCATCGCGCGCCGGCTGATCGCCCGGAGGCGGCGGCGCGCCGCCGAACTTCCGAACATAGTGATTTGCAATTCTTAACCGCGCCTCAGCGTCGGAGGCGCGGCTGCGCCAGGTGATCGAAAACGAAATGCACGGCTCATCGCCTGTTCTCACCCAGTGCGGCGTCTTTACCGGCACATAGACGGCGTCGCCCGGTTCCAGATCATACGCTTCGGCCTGCGCGTCCGCCAACGTGTCGCCGCAAAGGTTCCTGTGCGCCGCGCCGGCGTGAAATCGTTCATGATATTCGTCGGGGACGATATCGGCGCTCTGATATAGCATGATCCGTTTTCGCCCCTGAAGGTGAATGAGAATGTTGTGTTCCGGATCGAAGTGCAACGGCGTTACGGCGTTTGCAGAGGAAACGAAAATGAACCCCTGTTTCTTGTGCATGGCGCCGGTCGTCTTCGCGGCGCAGGGTGCGATTTCGGCGAGACATTCCTCAAGCGCTGCGCGATAAGCGTCATCCTGTTCGACATGGCGAAACGCCATCCATGAGTTTTTCTCTTCTATCCGCTTGAGCGTATCATCGATCGAAAGGCCGGTTTGAGGCGTTTTATCGGGCGGCTGATCGACCAGGATATCGCCCGCATTATATTCGATCGCGCCGGCAGGAAGGCGACGGGCGAGATCGGCTAGCGCGGAAAGCGTGAATAGAGGATGGTCGCGCAGGCGGTGTTTCAATAGGAACGCCCGCGCCGGGTAGGCGCTCGCCATAACTGCTTGCAGATTGTCAAATATCGCCGGCATCTTCGCTCACACGCTTCACACGATGCTTTCGCGCTGTCAGATCTCGAAAGCGTTCGCCGGCGCGTTCCAGGAACATCAGGATGCGGAATAGCACGCGCATGCGGCGGCGTTTGCCGCTCACATTGATCGCGGCGATCGCGCGACGTTCGCGCCAAAGTGAATTGATCATCGGATGATCTGCTGCGGCGCAGGAATCCATAAACGACAGTCCCGCGCGCCCTTCGAGCGCGCGTAGCATGTCGATCTCCAGAAGAACGCCAGGCGAATATTTTGCGAAATCCTCGTCATAGGCGATTTTAAAGGAATAACCGGCGCCGCCTTCTATAAAGTTGACGATCGCCGCGACTACGCGCCCGTTAAGGGTCAGGCGGTGAAAATCGAGAATCTGATCGCGATGCGCCCGGCAAATCGCATCGACGAAGAAGCGCCGCCCTTCCACGCTGGATGCGAGCGCAGTTTGCGCCCCGCCTTTCCAGCCCGCAGATTCGATCAATAAAAACTCATTCGCCCACAAAGTTGCATCACCGTCAGGCGCCAGCGTTTCAAGACGCAGCGCGCCAAGGTCTTCAAGCCGGGCGCGCAGCCTGCGCAGTTCCTTGCGCTTCTTGATCTTGAAAGCGGCTTTCAGGCAAACATCAGCTTCGAACCCGCCGACAAGAAGCGCCCGTTCAAAACGCGCCGAGATCGAAGCGCGGCGGGAATTCGAACGCGCCGCAACGCGCGCTTCCGCCAACAAAACGCCGTCCGCATCGAGATGGCGCAGGCGCAAAAACACCCCCTCGCCCTCAACGAGGTCAAAAAGCGCTTTCAGGGCGTCTTTCTCCCGTCCGCGTCGGATCAAGGGCGCTGCAAAAAAGCAATGATCGTGCATCCATGTCGCGAGATATCGAACAGGCAGCTTCGAATAGCCCCGCGCCGGCGCGAACGGCGCAAGCGCAATCAGGCGCGCGCGTTCATCGCGCACAAGCGCGATGCGCACCGTTTCGTCGGCGAATGCCGCTAACGCGGGAATGAGGAGCGCCGGCGCGAAGAACGGGTTGGGCTCGGCGGCGTTTGCGGCGAGGTCGCGCCAGTCGTCCTCAATCGTCGCCGCATCGCGCGGATCGAGGAATGACGCCGCGACTGAAAAAGGCGCATTGACGACAACGCTTTCTAGCGGCCGCTTTTCCTCCTCGCGCGCAAAATCGATATTCACCGGATTACGCCTCAATACCCTGTCCCATTATAGAACGCCGCCGCGGCACGGCGAAGCGGTCCGCGCGGCTATTTATTGGGAAGGTGCGAGTTTCAGGCCGCGTCCCCGGCGTCAGTCCTCAGGGGATAAAGGTATCCAGATTTCGATAACTCCAGAGCCGGTCACCGGATTAAAGCAGTGGTCCATCCGTTCATATTGCGGCGCCATTTTGGGTTTGCGGCTGAGGGCGGCGAGCCCATGGGCGTAGATCGCCCGCCAGGTTTCTCCAATCGAGGAAACATGGCCTCGATGCGCGAAGACCGCATATTCGCCAGGTTCAAGGTCGACCGCTGAAAGGTCCGCGCCCGGCGCGGCGGAGCTATCGGCTTCGAAGCCGCAAAGATAATCCATGTCGCCGTTCTGGGTGAAGTTGAAACACACGCCGTAGCTGACGCCATCGCCGCGCGCTATGGAATTCGCAACGGGGTGCGCGGCGAGCCGGCTCCACTGTTCAGGAATGCCGCCATAACGCCCGCAGCGATAATGTTCTTTCAATCCGACGATGCGGCGGCGTTCCCCCTTGACGATTTCCGGGGACGCAAGAAATTCGGCTGGTTCTGCGGACATGCTGATCGCCTCCTGAAGTTTCAGTTGCTTGAAGATTTCATCGTTGCGCGCCTTGCTCGGACTGATGCGGAAATGATCGGTAAAGGCGCGGGTGAACGCTTCATGCGAGCCGTAGCCGAATGCGAGTGCGACGGTGAGAACCGAGCAATCCTCGCTCTGCAAAGCTTTCGCCGCCTCAGATAAACGTCGCGCACGGGCATAAGCGATGACCGGCAAGCCGGCATGCAGCGCGAAGGCGCGAGCGAGATGGCGTCGCGAAATGCCGGACGCTGCGGCGACCTCATCGAGTGAGATCGTCTCGCCCAACCTTCTTTCGACATACCAAAGCGCAATGCGTAGCGGGTTCATGTGGAAGACCAGATAAAATCCTGAGACTTCACGTGATAGCGCCAATCACCGACAGGCGCTTGACCGGACGGGACTCTGATCGAAATTTCGGCGTTTCGGCGCGTGTGCATGCTCGACGCGGCGCGAAGCGGGTATTTCTACGCCGCGTCTTCGCCGACGAGGATATCGCGCTTACCGGCGTGGTTGGCTGCACTGACGACGCCTTCCTCCTCCATCCGCTCGATAAGCGTCGCCGCGCGGTTGTAACCGATCTGCAGACGCCGCTGGATATAGGAGGTCGAGGCCTTGCGATCGCGCATGACGATCGCAACCGCCTTGTCGTAAAGCGCGTCGCCCGACGAGGTGTTGCCGCCGATATCGAGCCCGGCGAGCGCGCCGATATCGTCGTCCTCGCGAAGTTCGGTGACCTCCTGAACATAGGAGGGTGAGCCTTGCTTCTTAAGAAATTCGACGACTTTCTCGACTTCGTCGTCGGAGACGAAAGCGCCGTGAACGCGGCGAATGCGTCCGCCGCCAGCCATATGCAGCATGTCGCCCATGCCGAGCAATTGTTCGGCGCCCTGTTCGCCAAGGATAGTGCGGCTGTCGATTTTCGACGTTACCTGAAACGAGATTCGGGTCGGGAAATTCGCCTTGATCGTGCCCGTTATGACATCGACAGACGGACGCTGCGTCGCCATGATCAGATGGATGCCGGCGGCGCGCGCCATTTGCGCCAGCCGCTGCACCATGCCCTCAATATCCTTGCCGGCGACCATCATTAGATCGGCGACCTCGTCGATGACGACGACGATAAACGGCATTTCCTCGTATTCGAGTTCCTCGGTTTCGTAAATCGGCTCGCCCGATTCCTCGTCGTAACCCGTGTGAACGCGGCGCGTCAGCGTTTCGCCGCTTTCTTCAGCCTCCTCAATACGCTGATTGAATCCCTCTATATTTCGTACGCCGACCTTCGACATTCGCCGATACCGCTCTTCCATTTCGCGCACCGTCCATTTGAGCGCGACAACGGCTTTCTTCGGATCGGTTACGACAGGCGCGAGCAGATGCGGAATTCCTTCGTAAACGGATAATTCCAGCATCTTCGGATCGATCATGATCAATTTGCAGTCATCCGGCGACAGACGGTAGAGCAGCGACAGGATCATCGTGTTGATCCCGACCGATTTCCCCGATCCGGTCGTACCGGCGATGAGCAGGTGCGGCATACGCGCGAGATCTGCGTAAACCGGCTCGCCGCCGATTGATTTGCCGAGCGCGAGAGTCAGATCGCCGCGGCTGTTTTCAAACTCCGCAGCGCCGAGGAGTTCACGAATGTAGACTGTCTCGCGGTCGATATTCGGAAGTTCTATGCCGATAACATTGCGCCCCGGCACTACGGCGACGCGCGCGGCGACCGCGCTCATCGAGCGCGCGATATCGTCGGCCAGACCGATGACGCGCGAAGATTTTACGCCGGCCGCCGGCTCCAGTTCATAGAGCGTGACGACCGGCCCCGGCCGCACGGCGATAATCTCGCCCTTGACTCCGAAATCGGCGAGAACATTTTCGAGCATGCGCGCATTTTGTTCGAGCTGTTCATCAGATACGACGCGCGCCTTTCGCACCTCAGGCCGCCCGAGCAATCCGAGCGCCGGCAATTCGTAAGAACCGGGCCTAAAAACGGGCAGTTCGGGTTGCGCCTCGCGCGCTTCGCGCTTGCCCGGTCTTTTCGTTTCGGTCTTGCGGATGATGTTGCGTTTTCTCGGCGCCGCGACAAGCGCTGGCTCGAATTCATCTTCATCTTCGTTGGCGTCGTAATCTTCGTAATCGGCGTCGAGATCGCCAGCGTCGTCGTCCGCCGCGTCCTCGCGCGAGATCGCATCGAGACGGTGCGCAACCAAAGCGCCGATCCGGCTTGCGAGAGCTTCTATTTCGGCGAAAGCCGCCTCAAGGCGCGCGAGCGTCAGGCCGCAGGCGAAAAGGTAAAACAACGCGCCGATACCAAACAGAACCGTGCAGGCGATAATGCCGGACGCCGGCAGTCTCGCCAGATCCGCGAGACTTGTCGCGGCCGCGCCGGCGGCATCCCCGACAAGGCCGCCAAGGCCGACCACGTAAGGCCATCCGGCCGGCGTCGGCGCAATCGAAAGTGCGCCGGCGATCATCGCGAAAGATATCGGGCCGACGACCAGCCGGATCGCAACATCAAGCGGCGTTTTTTCTTCTGGAAGATTTTCTGCGCCGCGAGCTATCGCGACCGCGCCCCAGATGATCAGCGGCGGAACTGCCAGGAGGCTCGCCCCGCCGATCGCCTGAAGGAGAAAATCGGCGACGATCGCCCCTAAAGGGCCCATCCAGTTTCCCGCCGCACGCGCGGTCGCATTCGAAAGCGATGGGTCGCTGATCGAATAGGTCGCCAGCGCAAAGGTCAGCCAGGCGCCGATCGCCATCATCGCCGCGCCGCCGGAGCGCGCAAGCGCCTCTCTCCGCCAGGCTGCGAAGCGCTCGGCGAAATTCGGTTTGCGGCGGCGTCGCGAAGTCCTCATCATCGTCTCGTCAGCAGCTGAATTTATCGGTCGCGGCGCGAGGAACGCGCTGAAAGCGATCATGCCATGCACGTTTCCGGAAAGGGTTAATAACCGTTAACGGCTGGCGGCCGGGCGCGGCGCGGGAATCAAAATCCGTTATTTCGCTCCACCGACGAAATTTGAATAACCGGTTCATCCCTTTTGTCTGCGTTATCGCATCCACCGTCAGCGCGCCGCGAATTCAGGATAGGCCTCTAGCCCAAGCTCGGCGCGGTCTAGGCCGAGCAGTTCCTGTTCGGGGCCGACGCGCGCGCCGATCGAATAGCGCAGCAGGATCCAGATGAGCGCGCTCATTCCAAAGGCGAAAAGCCCGACCATCGCCACGCCGACGATCTGGCCGCCAAGCGACACGGCCGGATTTGTCCACGCCGCGATCAGCGTTCCCCAGACGCCGCAAAAAAGATGCGCCGGAATCGCGCCGACGACGTCGTCGATCTTCAGGCGATCGAGCATTGGAACGCCGACGGTCACGATGACGCCGCCCATTGCGCCGATCAGGACCGATTGCCAGATTTCCGCCGCCGCCGGTTCGGCGGTAATCGAAACGAGACCGCCTATGGCGCCGTTGAGGATTATGGTGAGATCTACTCTTTTGTAGATGAGCGACGTCATTACGGACGCCGCTATGACGCCGCCGGCGGCGGCCATATTCGTATTGACGACGATGATTGAAACGGCGATCGCATCGCCGACTGAACCGACCGCGAGTTGCGATCCGGCGTTGAATCCAAACCAGCCGAACCAGAGAATAAATGCGCCGAGCGTCGAAAGGGGAATGTTGGAGCCCGGCATCGGCGTTACGCGCCTGCCGCTGTATTTTCCGCGCCGCGGACCAATTATTAGCGCGCCGGCGAGCGCCGCCCAGCCGCCTGTCGAATGTACGATCGTCGCGCCGGCGAAATCCGAAAATCGCCAGGCCGCTTCAAGGTATCCCTTTCCCCAGTCCCATGACGCGACGATTGGGTAGATGAGGCCGGTGAGCGCCGCCGTAAACAGGATAAAGGCGCTCAGCTTGACCCGCTCGGCCAGCGCGCCCGAAACGATCGACGCGGCCGTCGCAACGAATACGAGTTGAAAGAAAAAGTCGGCGCCCGAAGCGACGCCCTTGTCTACCGGGTCCATATCGCTTGGCGACCAGAGCGCGAAAGGCCCCAGGAATCCGCCGGGTTCGATGCCGTAGATCAGGTGATACCCGACAAGCCAGACCATCATCGAGGCCACGGCGTAGGCGGCGACGTTTTTGAGACAGATGGAAGCCGCGTTTTTCGACCGGACGAGGCCGACTTCGAGCATACAAAACCCTGCCGCCATAAACATGACGACCATGCCGCAAAAGAATAGCAGCAGCGTATTGAAGACCACGAGCGAGGTTTCGCTTGGCGGCGCGATTTCTTGTGCCGCAGCAAGGCCGGGCGCGAACGTGAGGATGAAAATGATCGGCGCAATTATTCTCTTCATAGGAGGCGACCCCTTGCGGCCGGTCGCGAATGTCCGGCGATTAATCCCTTACGCTGTTTCGGCGCACGCGAAAGAGAGCGTTTGAGGCGGCGGGGACGGATCGCCGCAGCGCGCCGCAACCTCTGGACGCGGCGGGCCCGGCCGCCGAGAATGGCGCCATGACGTCAAATACGACATTCGACATCATCATTGTCGGCGGCGGCCTCGCCGGCGGCCTCGCCGCGCTCGCGCTCGGCTCCGAAGAGTTTTCGGTCGCACTCATCGACGCGGAAGATCCCGCCAGGATGCAAGCGGCTGAATTCGATGGCCGCACGACAGCGGTCGCTTACGCCGCCGCGCGCGTGTTCAAGCGTCTCGGCGCATGGGAGGCGGCCGAGAATGAAGCAGAGCCTATCCGCGATATCCTTGTTACCGACGGGCGCGCGCGCTCGTCGCTCCGCCCGGGAACCACATCGCCTTTCCATCTTCATTTCGACGCAAGCGAATTGGAGAATGGCGAGCCGCTCGGGTTCATCGTCGAAAACAGGCATTTGCGTATTGCGCTTTTCGAAGCGTTACGGCGCGCGCCGAACGTTTCACTGTTTGCTCCGGCGAGGCGCGTTGCGACTGCTTTCAGCGCGTCCAATGCGCGCGTGACGCTTGGTGACGGCCGCGCCTTGTCGGGAACGCTGGTAATCGCGGCAGACGGACGGTTTTCGCCATTGCGCGCCGAAGCCGGAATAAAAGTTAATCGGTGGGCCTATCGTCAGACAGGAATAGTTGCGACAATCACGCATGAGCGCCCGCATGACGGGCTCGCGCAGGAATTTTTCCTACCCTCCGGGCCATTCGCAATTTTGCCCATGGCGCGCAATCGTTCGAACATCGTATGGACCGAATCGCGCGCGGCCGCGCCCGCCTATCTCGCGCTTGACGACAGGCCGTTTATCGACGCGCTTCGCGCGCGCGTCGGCGATCATCTCGGCGAGCTGCGCCTGGACGGGCCGAAATGGTCCTACCCGCTTGCGTTCCATCTTGCGCAAACCTATGTCGCGCCGCGCCTTGCGCTGATTGGCGACGCCGCGCATGCGATCCACCCGATCGCCGGGCAAGGTTACAATCTCGGGGTCAAAGACATCGCCGCGCTCGCCGACACGCTCAGCGAAGCGCGCAGCCTCGGTCTCGACATCGGCGCGCAGGCGACGCTTGGGAATTACCAGCGCTGGCGCCGGTTCGATTCCGCCGCCCTTGCGCTTGGCGGCGACGCGCTCGTGAAACTCTTTTCGAATGATTACGGGCCTTTGCGCCTTGTGCGGGGTATCGGAATGGGCGCCGTCAACGCCGTTGCGCCGTTGCGGCGTCTTTTCATGAAAGAGGCGGGCGCCGATCTCGGCCGGCTGCCGTCACTGATGGCGCCGATGCGCTAGCCCTTGAGAACAAGCTCCCCGCCGCGCTGTTCGACGCTTTCGAGCTTTGAAAGAAAACTCATTCCAAGAAGGTTCACGCCAAGCTGTTCATCGGGAAGAATGAACGCCTTGACGTTTTCAACGCGAATTCCATCGATCTCAATTCTGTCGATATCGATCAGCGCCGCTTTTGTTTCGCCGTTCGCCGTTCTGACGGCGTGTTTATAATCGGACCAGGAAACGTAGATATTCGCCTTGCGCGCGTCCGAATCGCGCAAAGCGACAAAGCTTGCGCCCGTATCGACAAGGAATGACGCCGGCCGGCTGTTGATCGCCGCAGTGACGAAATATTGGTGGTTGGGTCCGGCGGCCAAACGAACTTCGCGTCCGTAATAGGCGCCGTTAGATTTTGATCCCTGCGCATTCGCTGTCGCCGCCGCGATCACGGAATTTTGTTCAATCGCCGCTTCCGCCGCTTCGCGCGCCGGCGCTTGTCCGTGACTGTCGAAATGTTTGACCGTCCCGACCGTCACGCCGATGCAGGCCGCCGCAGCCAGCAATTCCGAACGCATGCGCATTTCTTCCCAATTGCGTGCGTCAAGACTTGCAGGGGAAAGTTAAAGTTTGGGCGGAGAATGTGGTAAACAAGCGCTGAATTTCAGTTCGAAAATCCAAGCACGTCATTCATCGAATAAAGGCCTGGCGGTTTGCCGACAGCCCATTTCGCCGCCGCAACCGCACCCTTGGCGAACAATCCGCGATCGATCGCACGGTGCGTCAATGTCAAAACTTCCTCACGTCCCGCAAACATCACGTCATGATCGCCGACAATACCGCCGCCGCGAATAACGGCGAAGCCGATCGCGCCAGTCTCGCGTTCGCCTACTGCGCCGTCTCGCGTCCGGATCTCATTTCCTTCGAGCTTTTCGCCCCGCCCTTGCGCGGCGGCGCGCGCGAGCATCAGCGCCGTGCCGGACGGCGCATCGATTTTCGCGCGATGGTGCGCCTCGACGATTTCGATGTCGTATTCGGGACCGAGCCGCGCCGCAGCCTCGCGTACAAGCGCAGCGAGAAGATTGACGCCGAGAGACATATTTCCGGATTTGACAATCGGAACGCGCTCGGCGAGCGCAGCGATTTCTGCGCCTTCATCGGCGGAAAACCCGGTTGTTCCGATTATGTGGGGCAAGCCGGCGGCGGCGGCGAGGCGGGCGTTTTCAAGGCTCGCTGCCGGAGCGGTGAAATCTATGAGCGCATCTGCGCGGCGGATCAGAACGTCGGATGTTTCTTCAACAACGACGCCGAGACTGTCTATTCCCGCGAGCGGGCCAAGATCCTTACCGATCGCCGCATGACCGGCGCGCTCGAAACCCCCTGCGATCGCAACGCCGGGAGTTGAAAGCGCCTCTCGGATCACAGCGCGCCCCATTTTGCCGGCGGCCCCGGCGACCAGCATTCTCAAATTGGCCATTGAAATTTCCTAACTGACGCTGCGCGCAGCATCCGCGCCACGCTCGACCATTTCATCCGTACCGGGATTTTCCCCGGAAACTGAATTCTCAATCTCACTCGCAGCTCGCGCTTCGGTTTCCGTCGCAGGGGGCGGCGTCGGCTGCGTTGCCGCCGCCGGAACTTCAGGCGATGTAAGTCGGGCCAGGTCCGCCGCGCCGATCCCCGACGGCGGAGCATCGATCGGGGCCGGCAATAGTCGGCCCGTTTCCATATATTCGAGAACGAGGCGGCTCCATCCCTCGCGCGTGATGCGTTTGAAATCTTGAGCGCCGAGCATCGCCTCTCGCGGTGCTGAAGCGGCGAGATCAAGCCAGGCGCGCGCCGCCGCCGGGCCATTGAGCGCCTCCTGGGCGAGCGCCATCGCGTGCAAATAGCGCGGCGAGGCGCGGGCGGAAACAAGCGGGCCAAGCTCGTCGCGCGCGGCGCCGGCGTCGCCGCGCAAAAGCGCTGCGCGCGCGCGCGCAAATGCGGCTTCGGGCGCATCGGAATTCTTCGCCGCCAGCCGGCCGAGCGCCTCGGCGCGCACGTCATTCGTTTCTTGCGCGAACAAGTCTTCGACCGACTCGACAAGCGAACCGGCCGGTTCTGCGGCGAAGGCCTCGTACAACCGGCGCGCCGCCTTCTTCCTGTCCGCCGACGCCAACAATCGCGCGACGATGACCGCCGCCGGCGCAAGGCCGGGCGCACGCTTAAGCGCCGCTTGCGCGTCTATGAGCGCGCGATCTGCGTCGCCGTCCATTTCGCTCGTATAAGCGCTTGCAGCAAATGCCGCAGCGAGGCCGCGATCGGCGATCGCGCGTTCGATGGTTTTCACTCTTTCACCCGTAAGTATCGCCTCGCGCGCGCCGGCGTAATCGGCGCGCTCCAGTCGCAAGGCGACGAGCGCATCAAAAGCCCAGCGCGCCTTCGGCCGAAGCGCGCTCGCCCGCGCAGCGAACCCTTCCGCCGCCCCTCTATCTCCGGTTCGAAGCGCGCGCGCATAAAGCCCGCGCAGTGCGAGAAACTCCGTCTCCGGCGCTTCCAGAAGGCCGGCGAGCGCCTCGCCCGCCGCCATGTCGTCGCCCGAAAGATGCGCCGCCTGCGCGGCTATAAGTTTTGCAACCGGCGCGTCTTTGAGGTTCCGGATCGCGATCGCCGCTTCACGTTTCGCCGCCGGGCCGTCGCCGAGCGCTATCGCCTCCAGCCCGCGCGTGATCGCCGCCAGCCCTTTCTCGCGCTTTTCAATCTCGCGTCTCGCGCGCGAGGCTTTCGGCGCCATCGCAATATCTTTTACGACGGAGATCGAAAGCGCGACGAGTGCGACAGCGACAAGCATGGCGACGATCGCCGCGCCTGCGGGGATATCGGCGCGCCACCCGAAAGCCTCAAGTCCGACAACGTTCCTGACCGTCGCAAACACTGTCAGTGCGCCGGCGAAAAAAATCACCCATCCGAAAAAAATAAGGATGCGAATCACAGGTTTTCCCGCTCACTGTCCGCAATCAAGGCCGCTCGCGCGTCGGCGAGTACGTTATCGGCGTCGGCAAAGGCGCGCGCGCGATCTATCCAGCCGGAGAACGGTGCGCGCGTTACGCCGTCAAGCGCGGCAAGTTCGGCGAGCGCATCGGAAACAGCTCCGCGCCGAACCGCGTCGTCGGCGCGCGAAAGAACTGCGACGGCATCATCTCCCTTGCGTGGGGCGGCGGGACGCAACTTAACAAGCGCAGCAATATTTGCACCGATCTTTCCAAAAGGACCGTTCGCTCCTGCGCGATAGGCGATTTTGAGCGCTTCGCGCATCGGCGCGGCGAATTCACCCCGCAGCCCCGCCGCTGTCGGCAGCCCGGCGTCGGCGTAGCCGGCGAGCGCGGCGAGCGCGGCGCCGGATGCGGCGTAGGCGTCATATTCTGTGCGATAGGGCGCACCTGCGCGCGCTTTTTCTTCTAATGCGGAAAAAAGGGCGATCGCTCGCGCTCGCCGCAATGCAGGCGCGTCCTTTTTCTGCAGGCGCGCCATTTCATCCTGCAATCGCGCGATCTCTAAAGATTGACGCGCCGATTGCTCGCGTTGCTCGGCCAGGCTTCCTTCAAGACGGGAGATTTCCATCGCCGCCTGCGTTTCCAGCGACAAAGACGATCCGTCATCGCCGCCGGTCGAGACATCCGGCGAAACGCCAGACGGGAAGCTGTAAGGACCGGGATCGCGCGATGTCGACGAATTGGCGACGGCGACGTCTTCAAGTGATTCAAGCGCCGCCTCGGGTTTTGAAAGATCGATTTCCGCAGGAGGCTTCGCCAGCGATTTCGCGGCCTCTTTCGCCGCGCTTTGAAGATCGCCATTGGAGCCGCCGGCCGGCGGAGGAGGCGGCAATTCGCTTATCGATCCTTGTACGGACCGATCGGCGGCGTCCACCTGCGCGGCGCCTTCTTTCAGCGACGCGCCGGCATTATTGAATATCTTGTCCTGCGACGGCGATTTCGAAGCGGATGCGCCGGAGCCTTGCGCTGGAATTTCGAGCGATTGCCGCGCAGGCTCCTCGTTATTGAAAGACGATGCGGCGCTTTCGCGCGATGCCTGTTCTTTGCCAAGTTCTATCCTGACAAGCAGGACGCCGATGAGAACGATCGCGGCGATCGCCGCTGCGCCGCCGGCCATCAACAGGCGCCGCGCCGGTCTATCTTCTTCAGACGGCGCCGACGGCGCACAGGTTTCCTCGACCGGCGTCGCCTCAACATCGATCGGCGCCTCGGCGTCCTTTTCGTTGTCGTCTCGCGTGGTCATTTCTACCTTTCGTTCCCCTGCGTCAGTGTAAAACCCGCGCCGCTGCCTAACGAGATCCGCCCTCGCGGCTTTTGCGCGCCGCCGCCTCGCGCCGCGCCAGCGCAGCCATCGCTTCGACGCTGAGATCTTCGGCTATCTCGATGCGCCCCCAACAGGCTTCGCGCGCCGCATCGGCGATTTGCGTGCTCATCGCAAGCGCTACAGCGTCATACAACCGTTCGGCGAGACCGGCTTTCGCTGATTGGCGCGCAAATAGACGCGCTGAGCGCGGCGAAAAGAAGACAACGGCGCAATTTTGCGACGATTGCGCGAGCGCATCGGCGGCGGCCGGTTCGAGATCCTCGATTTCGACGGCGTCATAGATGACGGCGAGACGCGCCGAAACGCCGAAAGGTTTCAAGTTTATGACCAGATCGCCAATCCGTTCCGAGCCGGCAAGATGCAGTACCGGCGTGGACGGTTTCGATTGTGCAATGAGCCTTGTCAGGCTTTCGATATCCCCCTGAGCAGTCGCGATTTTAGTGAATCCGGCTTTTTCGCAGAGCGCGCCCGTCGCCGCGCCGACAGCAAAAACAGGGAAATCCCGGTCGCTAGACATGGCGGCAAAGGTGCGTACGCCGTTAACGGAGGTGAAAGCAAGCGCCCCAATGCCCGACAGGTCAGGTTTGAAGTTGCGCGGGCGTATGGCCATGACAGGCGAAAGTATGACTTCCGCCTGCGCGTCGCAGATTGATTGCGCAAAAGCCTGCCCATCCGGCGAGGGTCGTGTGACGATGATTTTCATGCAACGCTATAGGTGGCGATTGTCGGCCTTCCCGCAAGCGGACGTTTGATCGCGCCCCGCGCCCTTTACGCGGACGGCTCTACTTATTACTGGCCTCGTGCGATGAGCGAGTATCTGGTTCTCGGCCTTGAATCGAGCTGCGACGACACCGCCGCCGCAGTCATACGCGTCTGCGGCGGCGAACGCGAAATCCTGTCCGACGTGACGCGCGCCCAATATGACCGGCATGCGGATTATGGCGGCGTCGTCCCGGAAATCGCTGCGCGCGCGCATGTCGAGCGTATCGACGGAATTGTGGAGCAAGCGCTTGATAACTCAGGCCGTACCTTCTCCGATCTCGATGCGATTGCAGCGACGGCCGGCCCTGGACTGATAGGCGGCGTCATGGTCGGCCTGACCAGCGCGAAAGCGATAGCGATCGCGCATGGAAAAAGGCTCATTCCGGTCAACCATCTCGAAGGGCACGCCCTTTCCGTTCGCATGAGCGAGGAGGTCGGCTTTCCCTATCTGCTGCTGCTCGTGTCCGGCGGCCATACCCAGTTGATCGAGGTATCCGGCGTCGGGGCATACCGCCGGCTCGGAACGACGATCGACGATGCGGCCGGTGAGGCTTTCGACAAATCGGCGAAACTATTGGGTCTCCGCCAACCTGGCGGACCGCAGATCGAGGCGGCGGCGGAAAAGGGCGATGCGGGCCGGTTTGACTTTCCAAAACCTCTGGCGCGCCGAGAAGGCTGTGATTTCTCCCTCGCGGGACTGAAAACGGCGCTACGCCTCGCCGCCGAAGCGATCGACAACCCGTCCGGATCGGATATTGCCGATCTGGCCGCATCCTTTCAATCCGCACTCGCCGCGCATCTCTCGGATCGGACCGAGCGGGCTATGGCCAGCCTCTCAGGCGGCGGCCCGCGAACGCTAGTCGTCGCCGGCGGGGTGGCCGCCAATGGGGAAATCCGCCGGCGTCTAGCCGCGCTCGCGGATTCCAGGAAATGGCGGCTTGTCATTCCGCCGGCGAAATACTGCACGGACAATGGCGCGATGATCGCATGGGCCGGGATCGAACGCTTGCGTTTGGGATTGGTTTCGCCCGTTGAGGAAACGCTCGGCTTTGCGCCGCGCGCGCGCTGGCCGCTCGCCGAACCGATCCCCGGCCGGGAACTTGGCGGCGGCAAGAAGGGGCCGAAGGCCTGAGAAGACACACTGCGAATCGCCCCGAAAAGAAAAAACGCGGAAGCCGGGAGGGGTGTGGCTTCCGCGTTCTTGCCTCGTCGCCCTTTTTTTTGGGGGGAGGGGTGTCCTGATCGAAGGGGCGTTCTACAGGACGGGCGACGAATTCGAATTTTCACCGCGGATTAGGCGCCGCGGCGCGCCGGCCAAGCGCCGATCAGGCGATGAAGCCGGGGTTCAGATATCCGATCGCAGTCAGATATCCGCCGGCGATAGCCGCGGACAGAGCGATTGCAAGTGCGAACCGGACGCCGAAAGATGACGAGTTGGTCGTGTTCATGGCTGTTTCTCTTTTATCGAAGCTTCGTCTGGCGCGCCGACGAAATTGCCGACCCGCGGAAGCCTTGGCCGCTATCTAATGCTGCACCCGCGAAGAGTCAATGAATAATTTCAAAAAAATTCATTCTTCAACATCAACTAGGTGTGAGCATATTATGCCAAAAAAATTATCACAATTTTCAATAAGTTAGGGCGCCGAGGCCGATTTGCGGTGTTCAAATCCGTCCCATATTAGGTCCAGAACATCGTCCAGCTCGCTCTCGAGCAGGTCGAATTCGCCTTCGTAATATACTGACGAGCTGGCGAAACGATAAAAAATGTCTTGAAGAATGCGCGCCGTGCGAGGCGCGTCGCAAACCGCCAGATCGCCCGTTGCGGCGGCGGCGTTCAGCACCTCGCACAACACCCGGGATTCGGCTCGCTCCCATTCATCGGCGAAGCTCGGCCGTTCGTTCATGATTTCCTGAGACAGCTCGTACGCCTTTGGACGCTTGTGAAAGCGCTCATAGACCAGCGTAAGCTTCAACTTGAAAAACGCCCGCAGCTTTTCCTGGACGGAAAGGCCGGCCTTGCCGACAGCCTCGCGCAGGAGGCGCGTTTGTTCCGCACGCAGGCGGCGCACGAAAGCCTCAGCGATATCGAGCTTGGACGGAAAATAGCGATAGAGGTTGCCGGTCGACATGTTGCAGTCGCCGGCGATCTCCGACATGGTCGTCTTGCCGTAGCCGTAGTGAAGAAAGCGGCGGCTGGCGGCGTCCAGTATTGCGCGCGCCGTTTCGTCCAGAGGGGGCTGCGTTTCGACGGTTGCTGTCATAAGATCAATTTCTGTCCGCTTTAGGGAACTGAATGCTTTATAAAGCGTTCACCGCTCATTTCCAAATATGACCAGTCAGGCGCTTCCATTCCGTTCAGCGGCGATCATCGGCGGCGGAGCCTGGGGCGCCGCGCTCGCAACACTTGTCGCCGCCAACGGCGTCGATGCGCTTATTTGGGCGCTCGAACCGGAGACGGCGGCGTCCATCAATGATGAGCATGAGAATCGGCCCTACCTTCCGGGCGTACGCCTGCCAGCCTCGCTGAAAGCGACGGCGGATATTTCGGCGACTGCTGGGAGAGAAGCTTATCTGTTCGTCGCGCCGGCCCAGCATGCCCGCGCCGTTTTGACCGATCTGAAAGCGGCCGCACCTGCAAACGCGCCGCTTGCCCTATGTGCGAAAGGAATTGAGCGGTCGAGCGGAAAGATGATGACCGAGGTTCTGAGCGAGGTATGGCCGCGAGCGCGGCCCGCCGTATTATCCGGCCCGAGCTTTGCTCGCGACGTCGCCATCGGCCTTCCGACCGCAGTGACGCTCGCTTGCGCGGATCAGGGGCTCGGAGGTCGATGGGCGGCGACGCTGGGTGCGGCGCATTTCCGGCCATACCTTTCCGACGATCTGGTCGGGGCCGAACTGGGCGGCGCGGTGAAGAACGTGCTGGCGATCGCCGCCGGCGCCGTTGAAGGGCGCGGCCTTGGCGATAGCGCGCGCGCCGCATTGATTGCGCGCGGTTTTGCAGAATTCCAGCGTCTAGGCGTCGCGCGCGGCGCGAAAGCCGAAACGATGGCTGGCCTGTCCGGCCTCGGCGATCTAATTCTCACCGCAACTTCGAGCCAGTCGCGCAATATGTCGCTCGGGCTCGAGCTTGGACGCGGGCGAAATATCGATGAAATTTTGAGCGAACGGCGCGCTGTAACCGAAGGGGTCGCGACCGCGCCGGCTCTCGTTGCGATGGCGAAACAGGCCGGCGTCGATATGCCGGTTTGCGCCGCGGTCGCGGACCTCGTTTCCGGCAGGCGCGCGCTCGACGAAATTATCGCGGCGCTGATGGCGCGCCCGATAAAAACCGAAGCCGAATAAGGATCAGGTCAAAGGCCCTCGCTGCGGAGCCAGGCGTCGCAACTCGCCTGGAAAGGCCGCGCCGACAATTTCGCGTTCCAGCCGGCGGTCCAGGCCTCCCCTCCCTTTGCGCCGGCGACGGCCCTGCAGGATTCAAAGCCGGTTCGGTATTGGGACGACAGGACGTCGACATTCGAACCCGCAAGTTCGCGCGCCTGATCGAAGCACTGGCAATATACGCTGCGCCCGGCGTCGGCGATATTTGCGCCGTTTGTCTGCGCGACAACGATCGGACGTTGCGCAGGGGGCTTTTGCGTCGTCGGCGCCCAACGATCGCCGGCGACCATGAAAATCGCGGCCGCCAATATCACCAGCGCGAGAACGCCGCCAAAAACCGCTTCAATGTTGCGCATGACACTACCCCGTACCAGGTCTTCCCAACCTGCTCGACTATAGCCCAAGACGGGCGAAGAAAAAATGCGCCTCAACCATGAGGTCGCTGCTGCGAGCCGCACTCCCCAATTCGCGGGTGCGGCGCTCGCAGCATTTGCGAGTCATTCTCGACAATCGGAATTTAGGACGGTAAGGTCGCGCCGATTTCAGGGGGAGTTATAAATTGACGGTTAGAGAAACATTGCAACGCGCCGGCATTCAGCCGACGCGCATTCGTTTGGCGCTCGCGGAATATTTGTTCGACGGGACCGATAAGCACGTTACGGTTCAGCAGGCGCTCGATATATTGCGCGAGCGCCGCATGCTCCCCTCGCTTGCTAGCCTGTATAACACATTCAACGAATTTTGCCGCGTCGGTCTGATCCGCAAGGTGACGCTGGACGGCGGCGCGGCCTGGTTCGACACCAATATGGCGCCGCATTATCATCTCTATCACGAGGACGAAGGACGCCTTGAAGATATTCCCCTCGACGCCCTGAAAATCACGGGGCGGCCGCAATTGCCGCGCGGCGCTTCAGTGCGCAGGATCGATATCGTTATCCGCGTCGGTCGGGATTGAATCTTCAGCGCATATTGCGCCGGGCGAGAAGCTTTAATCGCAACGCGTTCAGTTTGATAAAACCTTCTGCGTCCTGCTGATCGTAAACGGCGTCCTCTTCGAACGTCACATGCGCCATCGAATAGAGAGATTTGTCCGACCGGCGTCCTATAACGGTCGCTGAGCCTTTGTACAATTTCACGCGCACAATTCCCTCGACATGCTCCTGGCTTTTGTCGATCAGCGCCTGCAGCATTTCGCGTTCGGGCGCGAACCAGAAACCATTATAAATCAGCTCGGCGTAGCGCGGCATGATTTCATCTTTCAGATGGCCGGCGCCGCGATCGAGCGTGATCTGCTCGATGCCGCGATGGGCGACGAGCAGGATCGCGCCGCCCGGCGTTTCATATACGCCGCGCGATTTCATGCCGACAAACCGGTTTTCAACAAAGTCGAGCCGGCCGCAGCCATGTTTGCGCCCGAGTTCGTTGAGCGCGGCGAGCATTCCGGCGGGCGATAAATTCTCGCCGTTCAAGGATACCGCATCGCCCTTTTCGAAGCCGATCTCGATAACTTCCGGCGTGTCAGGCGCGGCTTCCGGATCGACCGTGCGCTGAAATATATAGTCCGGCGCTTCTTCGGCCGGGTCTTCAAGCACTTTTCCTTCACAAGACGTGTGCAAAAGATTTGCGTCGACAGAGAACGGCGCCTCGCCGCGCTTGTCCGTGGGGATGGATACCTGGTGGGCCTGCGCCCACGCAATCAGCTTGGTGCGCGAATTCAAATCCCACTCGCGCCATGGCGCAATCACCTTGATTTCGGGATTGAGCGCGTATGCGGCGAGTTCGAATCGAACCTGGTCATTGCCCTTTCCGGTCGCGCCGTGCGCGATGGCGTCAGCGCCCGTTTCCCTGGCGATATCTACAAGCCGTTTCGAAATGAGCGGACGCGCAATCGACGTGCCGAGCTGGTATTGCCCCTCATAAAGGGCGTTGGCGCGCATCATCGGAAAGACAAAATCGCGAACGAATTCCTCGCGCAGATCCTCGATGTAAATCTGCTTGACGCCGGCGCGTTCGGCTTTGCCGCGAACCGGCTCCAGCTCCTCGCCCTGACCGAGATCGGCGGTGAAAGTGACGACTTCGCAGCCATATTCGACCTGAAGCCATTTCAGTATGACAGACGTGTCAAGGCCGCCTGAATAGGCGAGAACAACTTTCTTTACGTCCTTGCGACCAGCCATCGCCCTTACCTTTCGCGCGCGAGATTGCGACCGCGCCTATAACGGAAAGGGTGCGCCTTGCTAAGGCTTTTTTTTAATGCGCCGCGATATCCGTCGCCGCTTCAATCGCAGCAACGTGCGGTTTCACCGCGGCCTTATCGGCGGCCGGCGTCGACTTGACAGTCTCGATCATGGCGAAAGCGCCTTCTATCTGGGCGCGCATCTGCGGCGGCAATTGTGAAAGCATCGACGGGTCCATCGCCGCCATTTGCTTCTCATAGTCGGGATTTTCCTTTTCGAGCTTGACCGCAATATAGGCGCGCATGACGCGATCGCCCGTCGCCGCCCACTCGTCTTGGGAAAACCCGTGCGGCTTCAACGCGCCGCCAAGCGCGGCGTATTCGCCCGGATAGTCCCTTTTCAGGGATGCGACGCCTTTCGAATAGGGCTTGAACTCACTTCCAAGGGTCGGCTTTTCTTCGCCGAACGTTTCAGCGATCTTGCCTTCAGCCTCAAGGCGTTTTCCCATCTCCTCCACGGGCCGGAGCGTAGCGATAAAGCGCGTCACCTGATCGTCCGATAGCGGAGCTTCGGCGAGTGCAGGCGAAACGGCGAAAAACAGGGCGAAGGCGGCGGCGAGCGTCTTGATCATTGAATTCCCCGGTCGGTCGATATGATAATTGCGCCGACAATAGCCGAATGCGGCGCGCCGTCAAAGGCTCCAATCATTCCGCAGCGCCGCACGTATCGCGCGAATTCGCTTCCCCGGCGCCGCTGGACGTCCTGGCGAGGACTATCCGTCAACGCTGTCCGCAGCGGGCCTCGCGCGCCGGCGTTTCACCTCGCCGCGACGTGTCTTTTCTTCAAGGCGCTTTCGTTTCTGCGAAACCGGTGTTCGCGTTCGTATACGCTTTTTCGGCGGCGACGCCGCCCTTTCAATGAGCGCCGCGAGACGTGCGCGCGCGTCCTCCCTGTTGCGGGCCTGATCGCGAAACCGCGAGGCTTCTATCAAAATTACGCCGTCTTTCGTCGCCCGCGCGCCGGCGAGTTTCAACAGACGACTTCGAACGCCATCCGGAAAGGCGCGCGATCTCATCGCGTCGAATCGCAACTGAACTGCGCTTGCGACCTTGTTTACGTTCTGCCCGCCTGGCCCGGAGGCGCGAATGAAACGCTCCTCTATCTCTTTTTCGTCGACGAGGAACGGGCCGGCGCGCATCAGCCCTGGGTCGCTTCGAGGCGCGCCTTCAATCTGGCGCTGGCGCGCTCCTTGACGCTATCGGATTTCAGTTGTCCGCAGGCTGCGGAAATGTCGCGCCCGCGCGGCGTTCTGATCGGCGAGGCGTAGCCGGCGCGATTGACGATTTCGGCGAAGGATTCGATCCGGTCCCAGGCCGAGCATTCATATGGCGCACCGGGCCACGGATTGAACGGGATGAGATTGATCTTCGCCGGAATATCCTTGAGTAGCCGCACAAGCTCGCGCGCTTCGGCGTCCGTGTCGTTGACGCCTTTCAACATCACATATTCAAATGTAATGCGCCGTGTGTTGCCGAGTCCGGGATAGGCTTTGCAGGCGGCGAGAAGCTCCGTAATCGGATATTTTTTATTGATCGGCACAAGCTCATCGCGCAACGGATCGTTTGTCGCGTGAAGCGAGATCGCCAGCATTGAGTTCGTGATTTCGCCAAGGCGGCGGATATCCGGCGCGACGCCCGATGTTGAAACGGTGATGCGCCGCCTCGAAATCGATATTCCATCGCCGTCGGATATCGTCTCGATCGCTCGCGCGACATTGTCGAGATTGTACAAGGGCTCGCCCATGCCCATGAAAACGATGTTCGACAGCTTGCGATCGTCGCCGCCGGAGGGCCATTCCTCCAGATCGTCCTTGACCGCCATCACCTGCCCGACGATTTCCGCGGCGGTCAGGTTCCGGACCAGTTTTTGAGTTCCGGTATGGCAAAATGTGCAATTCAGCGTGCAACCGACCTGGCTCGAGACGCACAAAGCGCCGGCGCGTCCGACGTCGGGAATAAAGACGCACTCGACTTCCGCTCCCGGCGAAAGGGAGACGAGATATTTGCGCGTTCCGTCAACCGAGACTTGCCGCTCGACGACGCGCGGACGCTTGACGCTGAAAAGTCTTTCAAGATCGGCGCGCATCTCTTTCGCGATGTCAGTCATCTTCGCGAAATCTGTAACGCCGTAATGATATATCCAGCGCCAGAGCTGATTGGCGCGCATGCGCGCCCTTTTCGCGTCGAGCCTCAGCGCAGCGCCGATTGAGGCGGCAATCTCGGCGCGCGACATGCCGAGCAGCGCGCCGCGGCCGGCTGTCGGATTATTGTTATGCTCGACATTCGTCATTTCAGCGGGGATATAGTCGCCCGGCGCTGTTGCGGCAATAAAGCGCCGCAATCGGACTTTATTCGTCGCGGGCCGGCCGCCCGTCATCTTCGAAAAAGAGGATGTCGCCGGGCTGGCAGCCAAGCTCCTTGCAGATCGCCTCCAGGGTCGAAAAGCGGATCGCCTTGGCTTTGCCGGTCTTGAGGATGGACAGGTTGGCGATAGTTACGCCGACGCGCTCGGAGAGTTCCGTCAGGCTCATGCCGCGGTCCAGAAGCACCCGGTCCAGTTTGACGGAAATCGACATCAGACCGTGAGATCCTGTTCCGCTTTCATGCGCGCGCCCTCATGAAAAACTTCCGACAGCACGAAAACTGCGGCGATCGACACGAAAACCATAAAATCGAGGCCTGCATTGACATCGGCGCCGGTGAGCATGGCGAGTATGCCGATGACGATTTTCGAGACCTCCCCGAACAAAAGCGCGATGCCGACCTTTCGGAACCGGATGGCGTTTTCTTTCACGAAGGGCGTGCCGAAGCGAAGCGTCTTCAAAAGCTCCAGAAGTCGCTCGACGACATAAAGCGCGACGCCGAAAGAAATGAAATGGCGCAGAACCTCGACGAAATCGTCGGCGCCGATATCAATCTCGCCGTCGATTGAGGCGCCGTCGAGATGGGCGACCCATTCTGCGAAAGGGGGTATGAGAGGCAGAGCGACAAGGGCGGCGGAAAGAGCGGCGAACCCAATCCACGCGATAATCCTGACGATATGAAGGCCCACCGCGAGGATCGACGAGATCGATCCTTTCCCCGTTGCCCTGATCATTGCAGCCTCCGTCCGGTTGCGTGCGCGCCGCGCCCTAAAAGAACACGACGCCGCACAGCCGCTCAGCGCAGACGCGCTGTTCGCCTTTTTCAACCGAGCCCGAAACGCGGGCGAGGCTGACGGCGGCGGCGAGCGCGGCCGCTGCGAGCGCGGCCGCCATAATGAGGTTAATCGCCCGTGACATGGGAGCGTCCCCTTTCCTCAACCTGAGTGATCAAGCTGCGACGAACTGACCGATGGCCGTGAAATAGGCCGCGACGATCAGCGTTACTGATGCGACTGTCACAAAACCATTGACAATAATGCCGACAGACCCGATGTTCGAGGTAGCGTGATTGCGTAACATCTGAATTTCCTTTCGTTGGTGCGCGAACGCGTTTTGGCTGTTTTTCCTGAGCGGCGGGCTCTTGCCCTGCCGCTCTTTTTTTCGTTCTGGCTGTACTGGTCGTCTTTCCTTGTTTCGCCGGTCTTGCCGCCGGTTGCGCCGTGGATCAGCGTCTTGTTGAATATCAATATACACTTATCGAAAAACGATGCAAGCGGTTTTTGCCGAAAAACGATAATTTTTTTTCGAAAACCAATATGGAGCGACATCTGACCCATCGAAAACTCACCCCTGGCAAACTCATTATCGCCAGCCACAATTCTGGAAAAGTCAAAGAAATCAACGAATTGGTTCGCCACTTCGGAATTGAAGCGCTCTCAGCCGGCGAAATGGGGCTCGCTGTCCCTGTCGAAGATGAAAAAACCTTCATGGGGAACGCAAAGATCAAGGCGCTCGCCGCCGCACGCGCCTGCGGCGTCGCAGCGCTCGCAGACGATTCCGGATTGGAGGTAGCCGCGCTCGACGGACGACCGGGCGTCCATACGGCGGACTGGGCCGAGACCCCCGATGGACGCGATTTCTATTTGGCGATGGACCGGGTTCGAGCCGAGTTGGAGGCGTCGGGTTCGCCGGACCGCACGGCGCGGTTCGTTTGCTGCCTCTGCCTCGCCTGGCCGGACGGGCATGTGGAAACATTTCTAGGTACGGTCGAAGGCTCTCTCAGCTTCCCGCCGCGCGGCGCCATGGGTTTTGGTTTCGATCCGGTTTTCGTTCCTGACGGATATTCCGAAACCTTCGCCGAACTCGATCCGGAAACAAAACAAGGCATCTCCCACCGAGCGGACGCCTTCGCCAAGCTGGTCCGGGCCTGCCTGGAATGAATAGCGCGCGCGAAATGGAATTCGGCGTCTATATTCACTGGCCGTTTTGCGCGCGGATTTGCCCTTATTGCGATTTCAATGTCTATCGCGATCGCGGCGCAGACACGGAGCGGTTCGCGCGCGCGATTTTAACGGACCTTCAATATTGGGCGGCGCAAACAGGCGGAAGGCGCCTTTCGAGCCTCTATTTCGGCGGCGGCACGCCGAGCCTTGCGCCGATTTCCGTAATCGCCTCCGCGATCGAGGCCTGCGAGACGTTTTGGGGCTTTGCGCCCCGCGCTGAGATAACGTTGGAAGCCAATCCGACCGACGCCGAAATCGATCGCTTTCGCGCCTTCGCCGCTGCCGGCGTCAATCGGATTTCTCTCGGCGTTCAATCCTTCGACGACGAGGCGCTGGGCTTTCTCGGTCGCGACCATGACGCGGCGACGGCGATGCGCGCGATCGAGACGGCGCAATCTGTCTTTGCGCGCGTAAACGCCGATTTCATATACGCCCGCCCCGGCCAGACGCTCGCCGCCTGGGAACGCGAATTGAACCGAGCGATCGCGACGGGGCTGAACCATCTTTCGCTATATCAATTGACGATCGAACCCGGCACGGCATTTGACCGGGCGGTTTCAAAAAATCGCTGGGCGCCGGCGGATGAGGACACCGCCGCCGACTTGTTCGATGCGACGCAGGAACTGACAAACGCCGCCGGGCTTCCCGCCTATGAAATTTCAAACCACGCGGCGCCGGGCGAAGCCTCGCGCCACAATTTCCTGTATTGGCGTCAATGCGATTATGTCGGCGTGGGCCCGGGGGCGCATGGGCGCGTGACGATTGGAAATGTCAGGCATGCAAGCGAGACAGCGCTTCGCCCGAACGATTATATGGAGCTTGTGGAGAACTCCGGCTGCGGCGCCGCATTGTTTGATCCGTTATCGGATGATGAAGCGTTAACGGAGCGCCTCGCCATGGGGCTGCGCACGATTGAGGGAATTCGCCTGTCGCAGACGCAACTGCGACAGCTGCAAGGCCGGATCGAAACGCTGGCGCAGCGCGGCCTGATCTCGCAAGACGGCGAACGAGTTTTTTCAACAACGCACGGGCGCCGGATATTGAACGCCGTTCTGTTGGAGCTAGCGCCCTAGCTGCCGCTTGTGAATGTGCGCGGCGCCGGATCGATAAGCTGAATGCCGCCCGGCTGAATCTCGAGAATAGCGAGGCCGCGCTCGATCGTGCCGTCTTCACGAAAACGGAACAATCCGTCGGCGCCGAAATAGCCGCCGCGATTTTCAATCATTCGCGCATCGAAGCGATCGCGCCGGCGCTGGCCTTGGCCGAGGCGCGCGGCGAGCAACGTCGCGTCATAAGCGAGCGAGGCGAGTTTGGGCGGCTTTTCGCCGAATGCGGCGTCGAAACGTTCTTCGAAAGCGGCTGTGATCGAGGGATCGGGCGCGGCGAACCAGCCGCCGCGAAGCGCCGGTTCGCGCGTCAGGCGCGGATTGTCCCATGCCGAAACGCCGAGCAGTTTCACCTGATTGATATCGACATTGTAATAGGGAAGGAGCGGCGCGAGCGCGCGCAGTAAGGTTCCCTGTTCGGGCATCAGAACGGCCTGAAAACCATAGGCGTCGCCGCCGGACGCCCCCGCCGCGCCCGGCCGGTTCGGATCATAACCATGGCGCAGTTCCGGCGGAATGATTTCCTGCGAATAGGCCGCAAGGCGTTTGGCCGGCGCGAGCATCTTGTCCGGATCCTGCTCGTAGCGCTCTTCATGAACGAGAACGCCGCCGCGAACCGCCAGTTCCTGCGAGAACGACGTCGAGACGCGCTGGCCGTAATCATTCGCCGGCGCGATCAGACCGAAGCGCTGCATCCCCTGATCCATCGCGAACTCAGTCACGCGCGCAACCTCGATCTCAGGCGGGAAGCTGAGCAGGTAAACGCCGTCGCCGGCCGAAGCGATGTCGGATGAAAAAGCGATCAGCGGCACATTCGCCGCGCGCGTGACGATGGCTGCGGCTGAGACGGTTTCTGAAAACAGGGGGCCCAGAATAATTTCTGCGCCGTCGGCGAGCGCGGAGCGCGCCGCCGCGGCCGCGCCTTCCGTCGTGCCGCGCGTATCTTTTGGAATGATGAGAAAGCGATCGTCGCCGGCCTCAAACGCGGCGAGTTGCGCAGCATCGAACATGGATGAGGCGACTTTCTGGACCGCCGCCGTTCCGCCGCTGAACGGAAGCAGCAAGCCGACACGCACCGGCTCGGCTTTCTGCATATGAAGCGGCTCGATGAAACCGCGCTCGTCATAGTGCGCGCGCTCTTCCCCGCCTGGCGGCGGCGCCGAGGCGTCCGGCGCGGGTCGATCGCGGTCTACGATGACAGGGCCCTGGCTCGGCCCGGACGAACAAGCCGCAACGGCGAGCGTCGATACGGCGAAAACCGCTCTTAGAACGGCGCCGGCCCCGACTTTCGAACGCGGAAGTGACATGATGACAAGCCCCATTTGTTTCTCGGCGTAGACTAGATCGATTTCTTTCCGGGTTAAATGCGCGCCGCGACGGCGAACCAGACCGATTGACCCCGGCCGACTTTCACCGGAACAAGGGGCCATGCAACTGAAGAATTCGCTAATCGGCCGAAATTATGGCGCTTGAACCCGGCCTTTATGTGGCGGCGACGCCGATCGGCAACCTCAAGGACGTGACGTTTCGCGTTATCGAGGCGCTGAAGGAGGCCGACCGCATCTATTGCGAGGACACGCGCCAGACGGCGAAGCTTTGCGCCGCTTACGCCGTCAGAACGCCGCGGGCCGCCTATAACGAGCATAACGCCGAGCGCGTTCAGCCGGACATTATCGAGGCGCTGCGAGGCGGCGCACGGATATGCCTGGTCTCGGACGCCGGCACGCCGCTAATTTCCGATCCGGGCTTTCGCCTCGTCGAGGCCGCACGCGCCGCCGGGATATGCGTGTTTCCGCTTCCAGGACCGAACGCGGCGATCGCAGCCCTTAGCGCGGCGGGCCTTTATTCCGAGCGATTTTATTTCGCAGGCTTTGCGCCGGCGAAAGCCGAAGCGCGCCTGACCCTGTTCAGGTCGCTCGCGCGCATTGACGCAACATTGGTTTTCTATGAAAGCCCGGCGCGGCTCGCCGCTAGTCTGGGCGCAATGCGGGAGGTTTTCGGCGACAGGCGCGCCGTCGTCGCGCGCGAGATCACCAAGATTCATGAAACATTCGACGACGGGACGCTTTCCGCGCTCGCTGAAATATATAAATCCGGCGCGAAGGGCGAGATCGTCGTGCTTGTCGAACCGGCGGCGGCGGAAGAGCGCGCCGGCGACGCGGAAATTGACCGATTTATCGCGAATGCGCTGGAAACATTGAGCGTCAAGGACGCGGCCGCCGCCGCCGCCGATGCGTTCGATATTCCCAAACGGGCGGCTTACGAGCGCGCGCTGGCGCTGAAGGCGTCATTTTGACCGGCGCCCCCGGTCATTTGCGGCGCAAGGCGGAACGGCGCGGCCGGTCGGCGGAATTTCTCGTTGGAATCCTGTATCGGCTGCAGGGCTATCAGATCCTGGAAACCAGATATCGCGCACCCGGCGGCGAAATCGATCTGATCGCCCGGCGCGGGAAGTTGATCGCCTTCATCGAAGTGAAGCGTCGCGATGATGAGAACGCGGCGATCGCCGCCGTAACGCCGAAAAACCGCCGTCGGCTTGAAAGTGCGGCAAGGAGCTTTGCGGCCAGGCGCCCTCATTTCGACGAATTCGCTTTTAGATATGATATCGCCGCCGTTTCGAGGTTTCGCATCAAACTGGTCAAGGACGCCTGGCGCGCCGATGCGGCTTGAAGGCGGCGCCCGGCGCACGGCATGAGCGGTTTGGGCGGGGTTTTCACGTCCTGAAAGGAGCGCGTTGATGAAAAAGACACTCGCCGTCGCCATCGCCGGTCTCGTTCTTGGGATCGCCGGCTGCGCATCCAGTCCCAATCTCGACAAGAGCTTTTCCGATATCGGCGCCAATGCCGACCTGAAAGGCGTTCTTTTCGCTGATCGCCAGCACGATTACGGCGATATCGACATAACGATTTTCGAAGGCCGCCTGATGCTGACCGGCACGATGAAATCCGAGGAGGGGCGCCGCAAGCTGATCGAAAACGCATGGAAGGCGAACGGCGTCGATCAGGTAATCGACGAAATTCTTGTCGGCGACGGCACCTCGCTCGGGCAGGGGTTTGAAGACGCGCGGATCGATACGACGCTGCGCGCAAAGCTGATCGCCGACGGCGACGTCAAGGCGGGAAGCTTCAAAACTGCGGTTTCCAAAGGCGTTGTCTATATTATCGGCGTGGCGCCGAGCGAGCGCCAGTTAAACATGGCGCTTGAGATCGCCCGTTCGATCGGCGGCGTTGAAAAAGTCGTCAGCCATATGCTCGTAAAGCCGCTTTAAGGTATTCTCACATTTCACGAGGCGTTGATCGTGCGGTTTCGTCTTGATCAGCGCCCGACGCGGGCCTAACCGCTCTTGCCGGCGGGCGGGCATCCGCCTGCAAGGAACAAGCGCATGAAAATCGCAATCCAGATGGACCCGATCGTCAATGTCGATGTCAATGCCGACACGAGTTTCGATCTGGCGCTCGAAGCGTATGGACGCGGCTACGAGATCTGGGTCTATGGTCCGTCTTCGCTCGCAATGCGCGACGGCCGCATTACAGCGCGCGCCGAAAAGGCGGCGGCGCTGAAACGCGAACAGGGCGCGCATGCATTGCTCACTTCGCCGGAAATCATCGACCTTCATACGTTCGACATCGTACTGGTTCGGCAGGATCCGCCTTTCGACATGGCTTATATTACGGCGGCGCACCTGCTTGAGCGATTAAAGCCCGATACGCTCGTCCTCAACGATCCCCGCTCCATCCGCGACGCGCCGGAAAAGCTGTTCGTCGCTGAGTTTCCCGATCTGACGCCGCCCACGCTTATAACGCGCGACATCGCCCGCATATCCGAGTTTCGTGAAGAACAGGGCGATATCATTTTAAAACCTCTTTACGGAAACGGCGGCGCCGGCGTATTTCGTCTGTCATCGGATGATTCGAATTTCAACGCCTTGACTGAACTCTTTCTCGACGCCTTCGCCGAGCCGATGATCGCGCAGAAATACCTTCCGGCGGTAAGTAAAGGCGACAAGCGCATTATCCTGCTAGATGGTGAAGCGGTCGGCGCAATCAACCGCATCCCGGCGAAAGGCGAAACGCGCTCGAACATGCATGTCGGCGGCAGAGCCGAACCGGTTGAAATGACCATACGCGATCAGGAAATCTGCGACCGTATCGGCCCCGCCCTTTCGGAACGCGGACTTGTTCTCGTCGGCATCGACGTCATCGGCGACTGGTTGACCGAGATCAATGTCACATCGCCGACGGGCGTTCAGGAAGTTCGGCGGTTCGGCGGTCCCGATATTTCCGCCCTTTTCTGGGACTGGGTCGAGGGTCGGCTCGGCGCCGCCTAGGGGCGCCCCCTGTTTCGCCGGCCCGGCTTTTAGGTTATGTCGGCGCACTTGATCATGAAAGCTGATATCGCTGAAATCGCCGATCGAGACGCCGATGTGCGCACCCCGTTAAGGGTCGCGCTATTTTCGGGCAATTATAATTACGTAATGGACGGACCGGTGCGCGCGCTGAACAAGCTTGTCGCACATCTGGAAGCGCGCGGCCACAAGGCGCTCGTCTTCGCCCCGACATCGAGGAAGTCGGCGCTGGACTACGCGGGCGAACTGGTTTCGGTACCTTCGCTCGCCCTGCCGGGATCGCGCAGCGAATATCGGCTCGGCCTCGGCCTTAGAAGCGCGGCGCGACGACGACTCGAAGCGTTCAAACCGACAATCATTCATGTTGCAGCGCCAGACTGGCTCGGCTTTTCGGCGCTGAATTATGCGCGAAAACACGCCATCCCCGTCGTCGCTTCGTTCCATACGCGCTTTGACACCTATCCGCGCTATTACGGCATGGCGTGGCTTGAGCGGCATATCACCGCCTACATGCGCTACTTCTACCATCGCTGCGAACGCGTATACGCGCCGTCGCAATCAATGGTCGATGAACTGGCGCGCGACGCAATTGGCCGCGACGTACGGTTATGGGCGCGCGGGGTCGACAAATCGGTTTTCAATCCCGGCCGGCGCGATCTCGCCTGGCGGCGCGCAGCCGGCGTCGGCGACGACGACGTTCTCGTCGCCTTTGTCGGGCGCATCGTTCTTGAAAAAGGCATCGATATTTTCGCAGAGGCGGTAAAGCGCGCGCGAATGGAAAACCCGAAAATCAGGGCGCTGATCGTCGGCGAAGGCCCGGAGCGCGGGCATTTTGAAAACAAGCTGAAAGGCGGCGTGTTTACCGGCTTTCTGGAGGGCGAGGCGCTGGCGCGCGCATACGCCTGCGCCGATATTTTCTTCAATCCGAGCGTAACGGAAACCTTCGGCAATGTGACGCTTGAGGCGATGGCGAGCGGCCTGCCGGCGATTTGCGCCGCCGCTTCCGGCAGCTGTTCGCTCGTCGATGACGGGGAAACCGGACTTCTCATAGCAGACGCCGCGGATGTCGACGGCTTCGCCGGCGCAATCGGCGTACTCGCGCGCGATGGCGCGGCGAGGGCGGCGATGGCCGAACGAGCGCGGCGCAAGAGCGATGGATTTGACTGGGACGCGATACTTGATCGTCTGATTGCTGACTATCGGGACGTTGCAAGCCGCTGAGCGCACGCGAGCGCCGGGGGGCGAAAGGCCATGCAGCTTCGGGACAATCTAAAGGCCGGGCTCGAAATCGCGCGCGCGTTCGTCCGCCGCCCAGGCGTGCGCCGTGCGACGGCGGTTTTTCAATACGCGCTGCTCGCCTGCGTCGTCGTTTACCTGATTATCAGGCTTTCCGAAGTCGGCTGGAGCGACGTCCTTGGTGAGCTTCCGGAGTCGCCGCTTTTTTATCTCATTTTCGTCCTGCGCTATCTCGCCCTTCCGCTTTCGGAAATCCCTACCTACGAGATTGTCTGGCGACGCCCATTATGGCGGCGCTTTTCCGCTTTCCTTCGCAAGCGCGTCTATAATTTCGCCGTGATGGGCTATTCTGGTGAGGCCTTTTTCACGCTTTGGGCGCGGCGCAATCTCGATTTGTCTGATCGCGAAATCGTCGCGGGCGTCAAGGACAACAATCTCATTTCCGCGCTCGTCTCAAACATCGCGACGGCGATTCTTGTTACCGCCCTGTTCTTCAGCGGCCGCCTGATGGACGAGCTCGACGCCTTGCCCGGATCGGCGTTCCTGTTCGGTCTCGCCTTCGCTTCGGCGTCGAGCCTTGCTGTCGCCGTCATCGTTTTTCGCCGCCAGATCATGGACCTGCCCGAAGGCGTAATGTCGAAACTGATCGCGATCAACACGGTCAGAACGGTCTTCGTTCTCGCCCTGCATGTCCTGCTTTATCGGTCCGCCCTGCCCGGACCGGCGCTTTCGACCTGGATTATTTTCGTCGCCCTGCAACTTGTGTTGAGCCGCGTTCCCTTCGTCCCCAATCTCGATATCGTTTTCCTGACTGCGGCGATCCACCTCGCCGGAACAGTTAACGTCCCGGAAGCCGCAATCGCCGGCATGCTGCTCGCGGAGGCGGGCCTGTCGCAGATATTCAATTTCGCGCTATTTGCTGCGACGACCCATCTCGCGCTGAATAAGCCCGATGAGGCCGCAATTTCGGCGGATGCAGGCGATACGCGCGGCTGATCCCGGAGGCCACCGCCCGGCCCTTCGCCGGGCGCATGCGGCGCAATAGGGCAAACCAGCGGACGCTTTCTCGATGGCCCGGAATTCGCTACAGACGGCTCGCTAAACCGTTCCGATACGTATTTCAGCCCGGAAAGGGCGCACGCCGCCGATGGGTCTTCTCGACCGTTACATCCTGCGATCGGTCGCAACCCCGTTAACCCTCGCCCTTTGCACGGCGGCGGCGCTGCTTCTTATCGAGCATATGCTGCGCCTGTTCGATTTCGTTCTGGCCGAGCAAGGGCCGGTGGACGTCGTCTGGCGCCTGCTCGCAAATCTCGTCCCCCATTATCTGAGCCTGGCGCTGCCGCTCGGCGCGTTCCTGGGCGTACTTCTCGCCTTTCGAAACCTGTCGATGTCGAGCGAACTCGACGCCATGAAATCGAGCGGCGCATCATTCGGACGCCTGATGCGCCCCGTATACGCCCTGCTCATACTACTCGCGATTTTCGATTTCATCCTGGTCGGCTACATCAAGCCATACGCGCGGTATGAATACGACAAGATTCGCTTTGACGTGACGAGCGGCGCATTCGGCATCAAGATCCCGCAGGGCGAGTTCGTCGACGTCACGGACGACGTGACCATACGCCTCGGCAAGGTCGATGCGATCGCAAAGGAAGCCAAGGATATATTCCTTGAAATGCGCGAGGGCAGAAATCGCCGCACCGTCATAACGGCTGAATCGGGCGGCATATCGACGACGCCGGAAATTTCGCGCCTTCTGCTTCGCCTTTCGAACGGCCGGCAGATTTTCATCGACAATAACGGCGAGAGATTGCGAACGCTCGACTTCGATGCGTTCGATCTGGAAATCGACCTTCCCGCCATAGCCGTCTTCCGCGCCCGCGGTATTGAGGCGGATGAAGCTACATTCACCGAGATTGTTCGTCTTCTCTCCAGTCCCGACGCGCGTTCGTCACCGCTCTATCGTCCGTATCTCGCGCAGTTTCACTGGACGATCATACACCCGATGACGTTTCTGGCGTTGCCGATCCTCGCGGTTGCGATGGGCGTCACGGGCCGGCGAAAGGCGTCAAATCTGAAGCCTGTGATCGGCGTTGCGATTTTGATCGCGTATCATGAGATCCTTGAGGAATGGGGCCTCGTCAATGCGGCTCTCGGGAAATTGTCGCCCTACCTGTCCATGTGGGGATTGTTTGCGCTATTCATCCTGCTGAGCTTCGCAATCTACCGGGAATCGGTCGATCAGGCGCAAACGGCGAAAGCGGCGGAAAGCCGCGAAGATGACACGGTGCGACTGCCCATGGCCGCGCAAAGGGACGGCGCGGCACTCAGAAAGGGCGCGGCGCAATGAAATCCCTGAACGGCGTGTTCATCCGCTATGTCGGACGTCTTTTCGCCGTACGTTTTCTGGGCCTCCTCGCCTTTTTCGTCATAATTCTGCAAATGCTCGATCTGTTGAATCGCTCCGAAGCGATCATGGCGGCCGACGGCGCGACGACGGGCTCGATATTGAGATACGTTTCCTTGCGCGCGCCGCAAATCGCCAGCCAGTTCACGCCCTTCGCCGCGCTTCTGGCCATCGTCGTCACCCTTTCCGGGCTCAATTTGACGAGCGAAATCGTCATCATGCGCGCCGCGGGCATGTCTGTTCATCGCGTTCTGGCGCCGATCGGCTTTGCGTGCGCAGTTGTCGCGATCGCGCATTTCGCCTTTCACGAAATCGTCGTCGTCAAAGCCTCCTCGCGCCTCGCCTATTGGGAGGCGAACGATTTTGCTGTCGGACTGACAGAGAATTCGTCGACGCGAACCAATATCCGCGTGACGTTTGACCGCGAAATCGTAACAGCGGCGAGCGCGGCGCGGATGTCGGACGGCGTACGCCTGCGCGATGTCGTGATCTACAATCTTGATAATAAGGGGCTTGTCCATTCGGTCACCGAGGCGGCTTCGGCGTTTCATGATAAAACGGGCTGGAGGTTATTCGACGTGAAAGAGGCGGCCGGCGCGACATCGGATGCCGCGGCGACGTCCTCGCGTGTCTGGTCCACTGCGCTCAATCCCGAGCTGTTATTCGCTCTGACTTTGAATCCGGACCGATCCAGCATCATGACGATCGTACGCCAGATCGGACAATTGCGCCGTGACGGCGCCGACCCGCGGAGCGCGACGACTTCGCTCCTGAGCCGTTTCTCGCGGCCTATGTCGACGCTGCTTATGCCGTTGCTCGGCGCGATCGCCGGGTTCGGCGTCAGCCGCCAGGGCAATCAGCTAGTCCGCGCGACCGTCGGCGCGTCGCTTGGATTCGGTTATTTCGTGGCGGAGAACCTCATGCTCGCCGTCGGGAAGCTTGGCGTCGTTCCACCGATGCTGGGGGCCTTTTTCCCGTTTGCGCTATTCCTCGTTGTCGGCTTTGCGATCCTTCTCGCCATGGAAAGTTGAGGGACGAATCCCTCCCCCGCCTCGACAAGCCGGCCGCCGTCGCTATGAAAAGGAGCGATGACCAAAAGGGACGAATATCTCACGAGCGACCCGGCGGCCCGCCGCCCCGGCGTTGATGTCGTCTCGCTCGGCTGCCGGCTCAACCTGGCCGAAAGCGAGGCGATGCGGCGTCTGGCCGATGACGCAGGGCTCAAACATGCCGTTATCGTCAATTCCTGCGCCGTCACCAATGAGGCGGTCCGCCAGACGCGCCAGCGGGTCAGGCGCGCGCGCCGCGCAAATCCCGAGGCGCGCATTATCGTCACGGGCTGCGCCGCGCAGATCGATCCGGACGCCTTCAATGCGATGAGCGAAGTCGACGCCGTTATCGGCAACGCCGAAAAGCTTAACCCCGCGGAATGGCGAAAGCTCGGCGAAGGCGCGGACGGCGTTTCAGTCAATGATATTATGTCCGTACGCGAGAACGCCGCCCACATGATCGACGGCTATGGAGATCGCGCGCGCGCGTTTCTCCAGATTCAAAACGGCTGCGATCATCGCTGTACGTTCTGCATCATTCCCTTCGGGCGCGGGCGGTCGCGATCCGTTTCAGTTCCGGAGGCGGTTGCGGGCGTTCGCCGCCTCGTCGATAGCGGTCATCGGGAAATCGTTCTCACGGGCGTAGACATGACGTCCTGGGGTGACGATCTGGAAGGTGCGCCGCGTCTCGGCCGGTTGGTCGCTTCAATCCTCGACGCGGCGCCAGACCTGTTTCGTTTGCGGCTTTCTTCCCTCGATTGCGCTGAGATTGATGCGGAACTTTTCGAGCGGGCGGTCGGCGATGAACGATTTGCGCCCCACATGCACCTTTCGCTTCAGGCCGGCGCGAACATGATCCTCAAGCGCATGAAGCGCCGCCACATGCGCGAGGATGCGATCCGACTGGCGGAGGCGCTTCGCGCAAGACGGCCCGAATTCGCGTTTGGCGCCGATCTGATCGCCGGATT
Source organism: Parvularculaceae bacterium (assembly GCA_020446945.1). Lineage (GTDB taxonomy): Bacteria > Pseudomonadota > Alphaproteobacteria > Caulobacterales > Parvularculaceae > Amphiplicatus. The sequence continues at coordinate 399,296 of JAGRDS010000001.1, read as the reverse complement.
CCCGACCGAAACCGACGCAATGTTCGAAGAAACGCTCGCCCTCATCGAAGAAGCCGGGATCAATTATATTCACGCTTTTCCGTTCTCTCCGCGCGAGGGAACGCCGGCCGCGCGCATGCCCCAGCACGAGCGCGCGCTCATCGCCGAGCGCGCCGGCCGCCTTCGAGAGGCGGGTGAGAGCGCGACGCGCCGATTTCTCCGGAGCCTGATCGGCGTCAGGGACGCCGCCGTCATAGAAAGCGGCAAGCGCGCGCGGCTCGGCAATTTTGCGCTCGCCCAATCGGACCCGTCGCAAAACAGGCCTGGCGACATTGCGCGCGTCGAAATTACCGGCTTGTCGGGAACTATGCTGACGGCGCGTGTAGTTGGCGAAGACGGCGCAATAAAAAAGCCGCGCCCCGAAATCGCTCCCGAGGCGCGGCTTTGAAAGGTTTGGCCTTAGATCTGTCGTCTAGGCCGCTTTGGCTTTCGCCTTGCGCTTGGTGCGCTTGGCTTTCTTCGCCGCCGGTTTCGCAGCTTTTTTCACCGCTTTCTTTGCGGCTTTCTTCACCACTTTCTTGGCGGTTTTTTTCGCCGCTTTCTTCGCCGGTTTCCGGGCTGCTTTCTTCGCCGTCTTTTTGGCAGCCGGTCTGGCGGCCTTTTTCGCTTTGGCCATGGCCATGCTCTTCTCCATGAAAAAGGCTGACTTTATTCAGCCGTCGTGAAACAAGTTGGTGCGCCGCGCTTTCTGGCAAGAGAAAAATGACGACAGGTAAAAAATTTTTGGGCGGACTGTTCGGAAAGAAACGCCCTTCCAGCGACGATGCAGACGCCGGCGGCGAGGCTCCGGCGCCCGTCCGGCCCGGTGCGCAAAATGCTGCGCCTACGGAGGGATCGGCGGCGGCCGCGGCGGAGGATGATAAAGATAAGCCCGAAAAACAAGGATTTTTCGCTCGCCTGGCGAACGGGCTCTCGCGTTCGTCGGAGCGGTTGACGGAAGGGCTCTCATCAATCGTCGCCAGGCGAAAGCTCGATCAGGAGACGCTGGACGAGCTTGAGGAAGTCCTCATCGCGGGCGATCTGGGCATCGCCGCATCCGCACGCATCCGCGACGCGCTGGCGCGCGACCGCTTCAACAAGGAGGCGAGCGAGGAGGAGATTCGCACCGCCCTCGCCCGCGTCGTCGCCGAAAACCTCAAAGACCGGGAGGCGCCCTTTACGGTCGATCCGGCCCGTCGCCCACACGTCATTTTGATGGTCGGGGTCAATGGCGCAGGAAAGACGACGACGATCGGCAAACTTGCCGAAAAATTCGCGCGCGATGGGCGCAAGGTGATGTTGGCGGCCGGTGACACCTTCCGCGCTGCGGCGGTCGAACAACTTAGAATCTGGGGCGAACGCGCAGGCGCGGCCGTCGTCGCGAAGCAGACCGGCGCTGATGCGGCAGGGCTGGCTTTTGAGGCGCTTGAACGCGCCAGAAGCGAAAATTTCGACATACTCATGATCGACACGGCGGGGAGGCTGCAAAACAGGCGCGAATTGATGGACGAACTTGCGAAGATCGTTCGCGTACTAAAAAAACTCGATCCGGACGCGCCGCATTCAACACTTCTCGTCCTCGACGCGACGGTTGGACAAAACGCCATTTCTCAGGCCGACGCCTTCCGCGAGATCGCGGGCGTCACCGGTCTAGTCATGACCAAGCTTGACGGCACGGCGCGCGGCGGCGTCCTTGTCGCGCTCGCGGACAAGCATGAATTGCCGATCCATTTTATCGGCGTCGGAGAAAACGCTGACGATCTCCAGCCCTTCGACGCTGAGGCTTTCGCAAGAGCGCTGGCTGGTCTTTCTTCTGTCGCCGAGCGCCGCTAGAGCGTTTACATGATGGAAAATACATCCGGAACCCGTCTCAGCGGCCGTGCGAAGTTCCTTGTCGATTTCGGCCCGCTTCTCATTTTTTTCGTCGCTTATTTTTTCGGGCGCCGGCTTGCGCCGGCATTCGGCGGCTCGATCGAGGAAGGCGGAGAACTGTTTGTCTCCGTCGCCCTTTTTCTTCCGGCCTATGCGCTCGCTTTCATTTACAGCGTTTGGCGCGAACGCCGCATTGCGCCGATGCTGCTGATAAGCGGCGTGGCGGTCGGCGTTCTCGGCTCGCTGACGCTGATACTGCACAATAAGACGTTTTTTTATATGAAGCCGACGATCGTCTATGCGATGTTTTCTATGACGCTCGCCGGCGGGCTGGCGACGGAAAGAAATTTTCTCAGATCGCTGTTCGACGGCGCGCTGCATCTGCCTGATGCGGCCTGGCGCGTGTTGACCAAACGCTACGTTGTATTCTTCTGCCTGCTTGCAATCGCCAACGAAATCGCATGGCGCCTTTTGACGCGCGATTGCGATCTGGCGGCGACCGCCGCGTGCGCGGGCGAAAAACATTGGGTCAATCTCAAGATCTGGGGCTTTACGGCTGTCAATATCGCTTTCGCGCTCGCCCAGGCGCCGTTCATATCCAAACACGCAGAGGATGCCCCGGATAGCCGGGATCAAAGCCCCTCGACCGGATTGGAATAGGGCGCGAAATCCGAAGCGCCTTCGCTCTCCTTAAAGTGCCTGAGGGCCCAGCCGACGGTCGGAAACGCCAAATCCGGCCAGGGAATGTCGCTCCAATCAAAAAAATCGACCTCGCGGCTTTCAGGACCAGGCGAGCATTCGGCCGAGCCGACCCGGCCGCGAAACATGATCTGGACCTGGCTGATCCGGGGTACGCTGTATATGGCGAGTACGCGCTCAAGCGACGGGCGCACGCGCGCCTCCTCCCAGGCCTCCCTCCGCGCACCTTCCTCGACGCTTTCGCCAATCTCCAGATAACCGGCCGGCAGCGTCCAGTAGCCGCTTCGCGGTTCGATGGCGCGCCGGCACAACAGCACTGATCTCGAAAATGTGAGAACCGAGCCGACCACGATTTTCGGGTTGCGATAGTCAATGAAACCGCAATGGCTGCAAATATCCCGCTCATGATCGTCTCCATCCGGCGTTTCCTTGACGAATTGCGGCTGAAGATTGAAATTTTGCGGCATGCCAGCGCTCCTTTGTCGCACCTCGATTATTCCAGTCCGCCGATGATCAGCGCAAGGCGCAATTCAAGAATTGAAAAATGCATGATTGAAAAACCGGGGATTACGGACGATATACGTGGCGCCGCAGCGTCTACGGTCATCTTTCGATCTCGCTGCGCCGTTTTGCGATCGCCGCACAGAACAGTTTTTGCGCCCGTGCGCCATTATCAATAGGGAGAGACTTTAAATGGCAAGCTACAATCTCAGGAAATCGCCCGGCCACCTTCTACGCCGCGCCCAGCAATACGCGCACGACCTTTATTCCGGCGCGGTTGGCGCAAAGGGGCCGACGCCGCGGCAGTTCGAGGTTTTGCACGTAGTCGCCAACAATGCCGGCCTCAGCCAGACAGATCTGGTGCACGCGACCGGCATCGACCGTTCGACGCTCGCCGACATGATTGCGCGCATGCTTAAGAAGGGGCTGTTGTCACGCTCACGCACGAAAGAGGATGCGCGCGCGAATGCGGTCAGCATCACCGCCGCGGGCCGCCGCGTCCTGAATTCGGCGACCTCCAGCGTTATGAAAGCCGAAACCGCCGCCCTCAACGTCTTGCCGAAATCTCAGCAGGCCGGGTTCATGAGAGCCCTGTCGGCTTACGCCGATGCGCTCGACCAGCTGGCCGCCGGCGAAGCGCCGGCGAAAAAGCCGCGCGCGGGCAAAAAGACGGCGGCGAAAAAGAAGGCCCCCGCCCGCAAAAAGAAAGCGCGCCGCGCCCGCCGCTGATATCCGCCGTTCGGTTTTACGCCTTTACAAGGCCGCCTTTCGGGGCGGCCTTTTTCAATTTGCACGGCTGCGCAAGCCGGCGGCGGAGAGACGGCGTTCATGACCGCCAAGCGCCAGCATCCGGTCATACATGACGATCGCCGCAGCGACCGACAGATTGACGCAAAACTTCGTCGGAATTTTCACGAGATGCGTGCAGCGCGCCTTCGCCGCATCTGACAAATCGCCCTTTTCAGGGCCGAGCAGGTAAGCCGCATTTAAAGGGTGGGGAAATCTCGGCAATTCCACGGCGCGCTCGTCCAGTTCGACGCCGACCAGGATGCAACCCTTCGGCATCGCCATTTCGTCGACGCCGGCCCATTCATAGAGCGGCACGTGCCCGGCGCTTTTGGACGTATCGGAAAGTGCGGCCTCACGCGCTTTCAATCGGGATCCGAGCGTAAAAACAAAGCTTGCGCCGAAAGCGTGCGCCGTTCGCATTACAGCGCCCAGATTCATCTGTTTCGAGATTCGTTCAGATCCGACGCCGAAATAGCCGCGCATTGCGATGCTCCCTTTTCCGCCGCGCAAACTGCGCGTCCGGATCAGCCGTCAAAGATCGAGCGCCAAAATCACCGGCGCGTGGTCGGACGGCCGCTCCCAGCCGCGACAATCATCCCGGATTGTAAACGCCTTGCGACCGCGCGAAAGCGCGGCTTTTTCAAGCGCCGGCGTCACCCAGATATGATCAAGCCGGCGACCCCGATTTGACGCGCGCCAGTCCTTTGCGCGGTAGGACCACCAAGTATAGATTTTTTCCGATTCCGGAATCACCTTGCGCGCGACATCGATCCAGCGGCCGGCCTTTATCGCTGCATTCAGCAGACCGACCTCGACGGGCGTATGCGAGACGACATTCAGGAGCTGCTTATGCGACCAAACGTCATGTTCGCATGGCGCGACATTGAGATCGCCGACGAGAATCTCCTTGCGGCGGGGGCGGCTGTCGAACCTTTTCGCCAGGCCTTCAAGAAACTCAAGCTTGTGCGCGAATTTCTCATTTTTTTCCGTGTCGGGAATATCCCCGCCCGCCGGAATATAGAAATTGTGGAGCCTTGTCCCGTCGGGCAAGGTCGCCGCGATGTGTCTGCAATCATCCTTTCCGCAATAGGTCTCGGATTTTTCTTCCGTCAACGGAAGTCTCGATACGATCGCAACGCCGTGATAACCCGGCTGGCCTGATACAGCCATGTGCGAATATCCGGCCGCCCTGAGCGCCTTGGCGGGGAACTGATCGTTGGCGCATTTGATTTCCTGCAGACATAATACGTCCGGCTTCTCCTCTTTGAGAAACTCAAGGACGAGGCCGATGCGAAGGCGAACGGAGTTAATATTCCAGGTTGCGATTTTCATTTTCGGGTTCGATTGAGGCGGGCCGGCGACCATAGCGATTGACGCGGCGCGCGCAACCGACCATTTCTCCTTTCGGCGAGCGCGATATGGCGATTGAAGCATCATGGCTGCCTGACGGAGTTTCGGCGACGACAGCCGCGATTATTGTATTGTCGAGCTTTTTCACCTCGGCCCTTACCGCCGCGTTCGGCCTTGGCGGCGGCCTTGCGCTCCTTGCAATACTGGGTGCCGCAGCGCCGCCGGCTGCGGCCATCCCGGTTCACGCCGTCGCACAACTCGGGTCGAATGCGAGCCGCCTGATCATTCAGTTCAGGCATGTCGCATGGTCTATCGCCCTTTGGTTTGTCGCCGGTTCGGCGCTCGGCTCCGCGATAGGCGCGCGGTTATTTGTCGAAATTCCCGGCGCGCTGCTGCAAGGAGTGATCGGCGTATTCGTTTTGCTCACTGTCTTCGGGCCGAAGCCGAAGGGTTTCGCGCCCGGCGTCAAAACTTATTTCGCCACCGGCGCGGCGAGCGCCGTTCTGTCCATGTTTGTCGGCGCGACAGGCCCGATCGCCGCATCGATGCTGCGCGTCGCCGCACTCGACAGGTTGAAAACGGTCGCGACCCATGCAGCCGCAATGACCGGTCAGCACGCCATCAAAGCGGCGGCCTTTGGTATTATCGGATTTGCGTACGCGCAATGGGCGACCTTAATAGCGGCGATGCTGATCGCCGGTTTTTTTGGCGCCATCGCCGGTACGCGCCTTCTTCGCATCATGCCGGAAAAAACGTTTCGCACCGGATTTACGGCGGCTATTTCCTTTTTGGGCTGCTATCTGGTGGTTTCTTCAATTCTGGATCTGGTCTGACGATCTAGAAGATGTTGAAGGACGAACCGATGACGCCGACCGGCCAGCGGCCGAATTCAAACAATCGGAATTTAGCCGTGAACGGATGATCATCCGCGTCGAAATCAGGATCGGCGGCGGCCACGAGAACGAGAGATGCAAGATGCGCCGCCTGAACGGCTGCACCGACTGCAAGCTGCTTTTGCGCATCGTCTTCAACGTCCCAGATGAAACTCGCCTGCTCCATCGCTTCGCGCGCCGGCTCCGATACGCGGTCGGCGATCATCGTCATCGCAATCTGCAAAGCGTCTTCAGAAAGAAATTCCAGCGCCGCGCCCGTAAGGTCGGCGCGCATTAATTCTTCAGCTTCCCAGGCGGGGCTGTTCCAGTCGATATTTTCCGCCGCTGCGGCCGCATCGTCCCAGTCAACCAGGATGGCGAGCTCCGCGTCCGGAAACCCGAGCCCCTGCGAATAGGCGAGCGCCGTCGCGCGCGCGCCGGGGGTGAGCGGCTCGCCGAGATTGGCGAACCAGGGAATGCGCGAAAGCGCGGCGGAAAAGCGCCGAAGCCGCGCAAGCGCCGGCAATTCGCGTTCAAGAGCTTCAATCTCGCGTTCGTCCATCCGCCGGCCTCCAATCAGCGCCTTTGATGCGCCCTTTTAATCTATTTCGGCGGAAAAAAGCGCCCGATCCTTTTGGGACCGGGCGCCAAGCTGCGCTGTTGCGCCTACGCCGGGAGGGGATGTTCCGGCGACGTGTAGCAACGAACGGACCTGCTAGCGGGGGGGCAACGCCGGTCCGCACGAGTGTCGCCCACGCAGTGTTACTTTAACGCCTCACCGGCGAACTTTTCAATAGGGCCGGGCGAAAAAAAGCTTGCCTGTGATTCGGTTACAAGCGGTCGAGGAAGGGCTCTCTAATTATTAATGAAGGCGCCGCCAGCGTCGGGCGCACGGAACATCCTGTTTTCCAGTTTTTGTCCTGCTACGACGCCCTGCAACGAAACGACCGTCAATCCGCCATTGGGATCGCGGATCGCCCATTCCGCGATTGAAAGCTTCGGCGCGGCCAGGACGAGCGTAATCTCACCCTCTGCTTCCTCGTCTTCTGACGCGAAAGTGACCGCCAGCGCGTCCGCGCCGCGCACCACGGATTTCAGGACCGCGTCGCCGAGATCGATTTTTTTGTTCAGCAGGAACCTGAGCGGCGTCTTCTTAAGCGGATAGGAATCGGTCGTTTCAAGGTCCGCGTTTTCGACATAAACGAGACCGCCGGTCGCGACGATAGTAATCGGGGAGGGATCGTCATAATCAAATCGGACCTGGCCGGGACGGCGAAGAAAGAAGTCGCCTGAAGCGACAGACCCGTTCGGCGCCGTTTGCACGAAATCGCCGGACAATGTCGTCAGCCCCTCAAGATAAGAGATAACATCATCTGCGACGGCTTCGTCGGTCTTGTCTGCGAAAACGACCGGTTTGTTCGCCGATGTTTCAGGAGCAGGCGCCGCCGTCTGTACGCTCTTGTCCGATTGCGTCCCGGAAGAAGAGGCCTCCGCGGTTTGCAGATCCGAACCGGCCTGGGGCGCGGCGGCGAGCGCGAAAGCAAGCGTCGATACCAAAGCGTTCAACATACCATGTCCTCTTCTGCGGCGGATCGCCAACGATCCAAGCCGAGATTGATTGCGGCGCCGGGCGGTAAGGCGGCGCGACGGCGTCCCAAATAAGGCGGTCGCGACCAGCGGCTCACTTTCATGCGACAGCCTACCGGATTGCGGCGATTTCCTCGTCGCTCAGCTCCCTGGCCTCTTCGACCAGCATGATCGGAATGCCGTCGCGGACCGGATATGCCAGGCGCGCCTTCGGGCTGACAAGCTCGCCGGCCTCGCGCCGGTAGATAAGGCGATCCTTCGACGCGGGGCATACGAGAATTTCCAGGAGCTTTGGATCGACATCTTTTATTTGCGTCTGAACATCGGTCATGGCCGCATTCCTTCTCCGCCAGCTTACTGCACAATCTGCCCGTCCGAAATATCGCCGCCCATACTCATAAGCGTGACAAGGCATTCTGCGCGATCGGCGACAGTCGGCGCTTCGAGCAGCGCCTGTTTCTCGTTAGGCGCAAAAGGACAGCCCATGGCGAGCGAGTTGACGAGCGCGTCAGTCGGCGCTTCGGCCGCCTCATCCCAATCCGTACTCAGATTTTCCGTTTCGAGATAGTCGCGCATCGCATCGAAAAGCTGTTCGCGATCGACCATGTGCGCCGTTTCGTCGAGGTCGGCATCGGCGACGTATCCGGAATAATCGACTTCAGCCTGACGATAAGGCGTCTCGGTTTCCAATTCGCGGGCTATTCGAAACCGCAGCATGCCGGTGAGCGTAATGAGATATCGTCCATCGCCGGTTTCAAGAAATGAGGTTATTCGTCCGGCGCAGCCGACTGCGTAAAGCGGCGCGCCGCCGGGCGATTCCTCACGCGGCTGGATCATACCGATTGTGCGCCCGCCGGCGAGCGCATCGTCGATCATTCTGAGATAACGCGGCTCGAAAATATTGAGAGGCAATTGGCCGTGCGGCAGCACGATCGCGCCGGGAAGGGGAAATATCGGGATGGGTGAAGGCTGTTCGCGCCCATGAACGCGGAGGACTTTTCTATGTGCGCCGAATTCTTCGGTCATGAGAACATGAGCGAGGAAAGGCGCCGGCGACCGTTCACCGTGTCGGGGTGCGTCGGTCCCAGCGCTTCGAAAATCGTAAGGAGTTTCTTGCGCGCAACCTGTTCATTCCAGTCGCGATCCGCCGCGAAAACCGCAAGCAATTCATCGACCGCCGCTGTCATGTCGCCCTGCGCGGCGAAAGCGTCGGCCAGTTCAATGCGCAACTCAAAATTATCCGGCTCGCCCGCCGCCCGCCGTTTAAGCAGTTCGATATCGCCCGCCGCCTTTCCGAGAATCTCAAGCTGCGCGCGCACCGAAGCGAGCGCGGCGTCGTTCTTTTTCGCCTCCGGCGCCAACGCGAGGACTTCGCGCGCGCCGTCGTTATCGCCGGTCGCGATGCGACATTTGGCGAGCCCGGCGAGCGCGCGCACGAAAATGTCCTCTCCCGCCTCTTCCGAGGCTTGCGCGATGCCGGCGAAAATCTGCGCCGCGCCCGCGACGTCTCCTGATGTCAGCGCTTCTTCGGCGGTCTCAAGCGCGGCTGCGAAATCGGGCGCGGCGTCAGCGCCTGCGCCCGTCGCGCTCGAAAGTCGATCGACAAACGCCTTGATCTGGCTGTCGGGCACGGCGCCCTGAAAACCGTCGACCGGGCGCCCTTGAAAAAAGGCGAATACGGTCGGCACCGATTGAATGCGCATCTGCGAGGCCAGCATCTGGTTCTTGTCGATGTCGATCTTGACCATCGACACGGCGCCTTTGGCGGCGACAACCGCCTTTTCAAGCGCGGGGGTCAGTTGCCGGCACGGCCCGCACCAGTCAGCCCAGAAGTCGACAATGACCGGCCGCGTCATCGAGGCGTCCAGCACGTCATGCTCGAAGGTCTCGACCGTCGCATCCTTGATGAGATCGCTCGTTCCCGATTTTGGGCCGCCGACCGTGATTTCCATATGTATCCGCCCTTTCGCGCCCTCTAAATGAGGTCACGCAGCGCGGAAGGCAACGCCCCAGACGAAATTTCACCCATCCGCCGGCCCGTCGGGAGCCGCAAGATCGACGATTTTCGGTTCGATGCCGCAAGCTCGGATGAATTTGAGCAGATCGCCGGGCGCGATCGCGGTCGAAGCCGTGTTTTCGAGCGGATGGAACCAGACGGCCTCCCAATCCATCAAAGCCGCATCGACCGCCACCTGTTCAATCGTTTTCGAGGTCTCGTTAACGAGCGCAAAAGGCGTCACCGCCCCCGGGATGACGCCAAGCGTCGCCGTCATCAATTCGGGATTCCCGAAAGAAAGGCGCCCCCTGGCGCCGGCCGCGCGCCCGTAAGCGACGATGTCGACCTTCGTATCGCAATGGGCGACGAGGAGGAAAAGTCGCCCCTTTTTATCTTTCAGGAACAGGTTTTTCGAATGTCCGCCCGGCATCGACGCCTTGTAGTCGCGCCCTTCGTCCACAGTAAAAATCGGCGGATGCTCGACAGTCCGGTGCGCGACGCCGATGGCGTCGAAAACTGCGAACAGGTCGGCTCTGGTCTTGGTCATTAATGGCTCTCTCGCCGCCCGGCGCTCGCCCCGCTCTTGCGGTTCGGGCCTTCTTGCCAATAGGCGGTCCCTCGTGCATATAGCGTTCCCCGCCGCCGGGGCACCCCCAGCGGCACGCCAGTGAGCGGGCGTAGCTCAGGGGTAGAGCACAACCTTGCCAAGGTTGGGGTCGGGCGTTCGAATCGCCTCGCCCGCTCCATTTTTCCTTCGACAATCGGGCCGATATCGCCGCTAAAGGCGCATAATGTTAAGCGACATACGCTTTGGGCGGCGCGACGGAGCCTGCATATGATTGAAAAAGCGCGGCGGGTGCTTAAATCGGAATTTGGGCTAGACGCTGCATTATCGCCGCTTCCAGGCGAATACGATCTCAATTTCGCCGCGACAGGCGATGACGGGACGCGCTATGTCCTCAAGGTGATGCGCGCTGAATGCGAGCGTTCTTTCATCGAAATGCAGACGAGGGCGCTCGATCACCTTCGTGAAAGAGGGTTCGGCGCGCACGTTCCCGCCATTGTCAGAACGCTGAAAGGCGAGGCGATAACACGCATCGAAACCACCGGAAACGGGATGCGCATCGCGTGGCTGATCACCTGGATGCCCGGCGATGTCCTTGAAAGCGTTCCCTGCGTTTCACCGCGCCTCGCCGCGTCGATCGGCGCATTGCTCGGCCGAATGGACCGGGCGCTTGACGATTTCGATCACCCCGAGCTTAAGCGCCCTCTTAAATGGAATCTGACGGAGGCAGGCTGGATCGCGAATTCGCTTCATTCGCTTACGGATGAAGCGGTTCGAAATCGCGTAGGAAAAATCGCCGCGCGTTTTGAAGCTGAAATTGCGCCGCAGCTTTCGCGCCTGCCAAAACAGGCGATTTATAATGACGCCAATCCGATGAACATATTTGTCGACCGGCGCGCAGGAGCGGCGACGGGCGTTATCGATTTCGGCGACATGATCGCAGCGCCGAGAATTTGCGAGCTCGCGATCGCCGTCGCCTACGCGATGATGGGACCGGGCGACGCTCTTGCGCGCGGCGCGGCGCTCGCGGGCGCCTATGACGGAATCGCACATTTAACTCAAGGAGAGATTTCGCTTTTGCCTGCGCTGATCGAAACCCGGCTTGCTGTGTCCATCACCAACGCCGCAATTCAAAAAGCGCAGAACCCGGACAACAAGTATCTGCAAATCAGCGCCCGCCCGGCCATGGCTTTGCTCGATTATATCGGTGAAATGGGGCTCGATGACATAGGCGATGCGTTTCGCGGCGCGAGGGGCGCCGCGGCGCGAACCGCAAAAAGCGTCCTGATCCGAAGACGGCGGATTTCGCCGTCAAACCAGTCGCTGTTCTACGAAACGCCGTTGCGCCTTGTGCGCGGCGAGCGTCATTTCGTCTACGATGACGCCGGAGCTCAATATCTCGACGTTTACAATAACGTGCCCCATGTCGGACACGCCCATCCGCGCGTTGTTGAGGCTGTCGCCGGGCAGATGGGTAGGATAGCGACAAACACCCGATATTTGCAGGATATTCACGTCGACTACGCCGAGCGCATGCTGGCGAAAACGCCGCCCAACCTCTCGAAAATTATATTTCTCAATTCGGCGAGCGAGGCGAATGAACTAGCCTTGCGCCTCGCGCGCGCATTCACCGGCGCCAGAGACATGATCGTGATGGAGCATTGCTATCACGGCAACACGACCGGTGCGATGGATATCAGCCCATATAAATTCAGCCATCCGAAAAGCCGCGACCGGAAGGCCGACTGGGTGCACGTAACCCCGCAGCCGGACGTTTTCCGCGGTTCGCGCCGCGGCGCCGACGCGGCGTCGGGCTATATAAACGATGCGCGCCGGACAATCGAAAGGGCGCTCGATTGCGGACGCGGCGCCGCCGGCTTCATATCGGAATCCTTGCCGAGCGTCGGCGGACAGATCGTTCTGCCGGACGGCTACCTTGAGGCTGCTTATAAAGCGATCCGCGAGGCCGGCGGGGTCGCGATCGCCGATGACGTGCAGACAGGACTCGGCCGGCTTGGCCGATGGTTTTTCGGCTTTGAACAACAAGGCGTTGCGCCCGATATCCTTGTACTCGGAAAACCTATCGGTAACGGTTTCCCGCTCGCGGCCGTTGCAATGACCGAAGAAATCGCCGCGGCTTTCGCTGACGGGCCGGAATTTTTCTCAACTTTCGGCGGATCAAGCGCGTCCTGCGCCGCCGGCCTCGCCGTACTCGACGCGCTTGACGACGAAGGCCTTCAGGAAAATGCGCGCATCGTCGGCGAATACCTGATCGACGAATTAGAAAGGATGCAAGCGCGACAGCCGCTGATCGGCGACATCCGCGGGTTCGGTTTTTTCCTCGGCGTCGATCTTGTGACCGACCGCGACACCCGCGCCGCCGCAACGGACGCGGCGCGCTTTGTAAAGAACCGACTGCGAGACAGACACATTTTGCTTGGTACGGAAGGGCCCGAGGAGAATGTTTTGAAAATTCGCCCGCCGATGACGTTTGATCGCGCAGCCGCGGATCGCTTGCTGGAGGAGATTGACGCGGCGCTTGCGGCCGCGCCTATTTGATCCGGGCCCGGAATTGTATGCTGAATGTCGGATTTGGGCTACCCGCCTGCATCGCGCCCTGCGGACGGAAACACACATGTCTTATCGCCGGATCGTACCCGGCGATCGGCGTGTAGTTGCACGCCGCCAGGTTCGCGGGCCGGGTGGCGGAGTTCGAATATTTGAGATCGCTTGAGATCGTGAACGAAAGTCCGGCGCCGCTTTGAGTGAAATTCGCCGCGCCCGCCGCCGGGCCGGCGCCGTCCATATCGCCGTTAAAAAACTCGACTTCCGCGGGAAGCGTGTCGACGATGAAGATCGAATTGGAATCGGCCGGTCCCGTTCCGATATTCGTTGATGTAATCGTATAGACGATATCATTGCCGGGGATGGAAAAAAGCCCGGCCGCTGAAGGATCGTAAACCGCAACCGTCTTTGACGCGATTAATGTCGCCGTTCCCGCTTTGCAAAAATCTATATCGTGAACCGCGATGCCCTGCTGGCCGGGATTTCCAGGCGCACCCGGCCCGCTGCCGTAAGTAATTGTCACAGAATCGACCGGCGACAGAAAAGTGACGACGATCGTGCCGTCGGACGAGGTTGACGCCGCCGGCGATGTTCCCGTCGCAGTGATCCCCGACGCCGTATTGGCGGCGCTGGCGGTTAAAACCGGAACGACGAGCGATCCGTTCAACGAACCTGTCACCTGGAGGCGATCCACAAAACCGGAGTTATTTCCGCCGGTCGAGATATCGACGTCGAAGATCGAAAATTGCATCTTGGCGACGCCGGTTCCCGTCGCGCCGACCGTAAAGCCGAGCGTTATGGATTCGGACGTGTCGGCGAAATTTGCGACGTAGAGGAGTGAATCCTGCGATGGCGACAAACCGCCCGTAAGGTCGTTCGCCGTTCTCGGCGTCGCCGATCCGCCGAAATTGATGAGGCGGTTTGTCGATCCCGAAAAGGCGAAGCTGAACGGGGTCGACGAGATTGTATAGTTTCGGCTCAATCCGCCGGCCGACCAAGTGTTCGAATCCCAGTCGAGCCGTGCGGATGGCCCCGTGCAGGTCAGCACCGGCGCGCCGCCGCCGCCGCTTCCGCCTACTGTGACAATCGCGAAGTCGGTATCGTCCTCGCTTGGGGACGTCCCGGAATTATTCGGCGTCGAATCGGAATCGGAATTATTCGCCGCGACGATTTCCGCCGTGTTGACATATGTCCCGCTCGACGCGGCCTGTACGGTGATCTGGAGCGTGCGCGATGATCCGGACGCGATTGAACCGGGTATCGTCCAAATGCCGCTCGCCGAGTTATATGCGCCCGAACCATTGTCGGAAACGTAGGAAATGCCGCCGGGGAGCAGGTCGGAAACGACCACGCCGCTCGCCGGCGTCGGGCCGGCGTTCGTCACTGTCAGCGCATAGTTGAAATTGGCGCCGACGGCGGGCGATGAATTGCTGGCGGTTTTCGTCAGCGAAAGGTCCGCCGCGTTGAAGTAGAGATTTGCCCGCTCGAACTGTCCATTATCGGCGCCGGGATAGGTGTCGCAAATCGACAGCGTCCAAACCCCCTGCGCGTTCTGGCCGTCGAAAGCGGAAAGCGCGTTGTCCGGCCGCACGCGATTTTCATATGGCGGGGCGGATGTTCCGTCGCTTGATGCGTGGGAGCCGTTGTTGATGAGCGTCGAAGCTTCGTCGTCCATAACGACGTTGTAATTGTTATAGTTCTGGTTTGCGGGACCATTTATAAGCCGCACGCTCGTCCCGGCCGGCGACCTGAGATCGAGCTGAATATCGGTCCGCCACGAATGCGTCGCCAGAAACCCGACGTCGAGATCAGTGATCGTGAAACTTTCGCCGACGGTAATCGTTCTGGATACCGGGGAGGCGCAAAGGCTGGACGGGCCTATCGACGCGGTCGTCGTTGTCTCATAAGGCCCTGTTTGCGCCGTCGCGGCGCCGAGAGACGTTGCACCGAACGCGAGCGCCGCGAAAGCGAATTTCGCCCATGCGCGCGTCATTGCGCGCGCTCGGGCGAGATCGCGTCAAGGAGACCGCGCGCGGTCATCTGGTCGAACTTGATGCGAAGTTTCAGATAGGGGCCGGCGCGCGAAAATTCGGCGGCCGCAAAGTCCTCATCGACAAACCCGTCGAAATTCCATCCGAATGAAAACCACACGTTTTCAGCCGGTGTGTAGCCGATCGAAGGTCCGTAGGAATAATCGAGCGTTTTCGCATTGTATGAATAAACCGCCTCACCGTGAAAGCCGATATCGACCCGGTCGTTAATGTCGTAGCGCGCTTCGACGCCGATCAGTTCGGTGACGCCGTTGTAAGACGCCCCGCCCGTTCTCGTGACGGAGTATTTCAGGCCGTGGTTGAGGGCGATCTGAAGTCGGTCGCCCGCCGCCGCATTGAGCGTAAGATTATGCACGGCTTTCCAGCTTTCGCTTTCGAGGTCGATTTCCCGTTGTTTGACGTCAAAACGGTTAAAAACGATTAACCCGTCATCCCTCGGGCGCCAGGACGCGCCGAGCCGCAGATCGAAACGGCGCTCATCGGACGCAAGGTCATTTTCCTCGACCTGGAAACGCCCGGCCCCTGCGAACGAAAATTGCTCGGAAAGCTCGCGCGCCGCGCTGGCGGCCACCATGTAACGCCGACCGACCTCGGTCTTTTTCATTTCGATACGGCCAGAGCCGGTCGTCGCCTCTCCGCGATATCCCGCGCCCGCGTATAATGAGGTGAATGATCCGCCCGTTTCCTCGAACGGGGACTGCGGAATGTCCGGCGTAATGTTGTCTGGGATATCGACCGCGCCCTGATTCTTCAGGTCTTCGCGACGGGCCAAACCGAACGATCCGGTCCATTTGTCGGATAGTTTCACCTGCTGGTCGACGCCCAGCGTCGCGCCGATGTTCTCCGCCGCGTCCTGCGTCAGCCGGTCGCCGGCGAGTGTGATCTTGCCGCCGGTCCACGGCTGGGCCGTCAAACCGACCGTCGTATTCGACTGAGAGATCGCCTCGCCGTCGAGTATTTCGTGCGTCCCGCTCAATGTAAGGCCGTCCAACAGGCGCTGATCGAATCCGAGCTGGTAGCGCGCCGGAAAAAGCGACGAACCGTCATCGCCGGCGATCGGACGCTCATGCGCGGCGCGCAGCGACAAGCCGATTTCGTCAAACCGCTGTTTGACGGCGGCGACTGCGAAAAGCCCTTCGCGCTCGGCGCCTGTCTGCGGTTTTTCGCGGACCCCGCGCAAACCCAGTTCGCCGGAAGTCAAATTCGAATCCTGGCGGACGCCGATTTCAGCGATATCGCGACTGGCGCCCGATTCGAGATTTTCCTCGCGATAAGCCTTTGCATCGATATAGCGCGCGCCGCGCGCCGAACCGTCCGGACTTTCAAATGTGTTGATCCTGGCGCTCGCTTCAGCGCCGACGCGCATGACGCCGGCCGACGCCGACGTCTGCTGGCCGACGCCGAATCCCGGTTCAATGCGCGAATAATACGCCTTTGCGTTCAACCGGTCGCCGGTATGGCTGGCTTCCGCGAAAATTGCGTCAGCGCGTTCATCAACGCCCGGGCCGTCTTTAAGGCTCGTCGCATATTCAAGGCGCATCCGGTCACGATCGGTGAATTCGATCTTGAAGTCGGCGCCGGCGATGTCTGTGTTCGCGCGCGTCGCGCCCGGCGCTTCCTCGTGGATGAAGCTGGCGCCGATTTCTGCGCGACCGTTCAGGAAGCGCACCGCGCCGCGCCCGCCAGCCGTCAAATTGCGCTCGACCGGGGCCGCTGTTTCGTAATTGACGACGATGACGTTCGGGTTGAAGGCCGCGTCCGCCGCCGGCACCGGAAGCCGGAATATAATCTCGCCTGTTTCGAAGTCGATATCATAGTCGGCATAGCGCACCAGCATCGTTGACGTGACGATTACATCGGGACGGAAGCGATCGCGCGTTTCGACGACAATCGATTCCGAGTTGCGCACGAGAGGGGCGGCGGAAAGTCGGTAGGGGCCGGACGTGCCATCCGCGGCGAGTTCATTTCTGACGAAGGCCTGGTTCGTTTCCGCCGCAAAACCGGAAAACGAAAAGCGTTCGCCTTCGTAAACTGTCTGAAGGCCGGACAGGCGGCGATCGTAACGCGCAAGCTCTGAACGGGTCATGCCCGTTTGAAAATCGCCGAACTGCGCCTTGAATGCGTTCTTTTCGGCCTTGAGATAAACCGGATAGCGGCTTTGCGCTTCAAAACGCTGGATCGATCGATCGCCATAAAGGGGATAGCGATCATCGGGATCAATGACATCGAACAAGTCGTCGTCGGATGAACCGCGCCTGCTTTTGCTGTCGCCGGCGATCGTGACGAGCCAGTCGCCCTTGACCGTTCCCTTGGCGAAACCCGCGATACGTCCGTCCCCGATCAGCTCGGAGCCGCTCGCTCTTTCAAGCGCGCCATCCGCCTTGCGCAGCCCGCCCTGGCCCGCGGCAAGACCGACAACGATCCAGTCGCGCGTGGCCGGCTTTACATAGGTGGTGAAAGTTTTCTGCGATCCGTCGTCAAAACGGATCTTCACGCTCGCAACACCTGTTTCAACTGTCGGCTCAAGTTCTATGCGCGCGACGCCGCCCTGACCGACAGGCACGCCGGCATTCGCCGACAGGGGCGCATCAAGCGGGGCGCGCCGTTCGATCGCTTCGCGCGTCGCGGCGCGATAGGGTGGGCTGACTTCCACATCCAGAATATGACCGGCGCGCACGGGACGCCCTGCGCCGTCCGTCACCTTGATCGCGATGACGGGGCGCGAACCGCCGTCCGCAAATGCGCGCGTTTCCTCTTCGACAAGCTGCGCATTAACGACGTCATCTATGTAGTCGATTGACCGCGAGATATGTTCGACTTCAGCGCCGGTCTCGTTCTTGAAAATGACATCAATCCGGTTTTCGCCCGCCTGCAGATCAACGCCTTTCCAGCGCGACAGTGCAACCGTTCGCATTATCGATACGTCGCGCCCGGCGAAATTTTCTTCCGGCGCTTCGCGGCCGTTTACGCGCAGGATCGCACGATAGCCCGCCGGATGCTTGACGCCGATATTCGCCGACGGCGACGAAGGCGTCACTCCGTCAGCGGGATAAACGAATGCGGCGGAATAATCCGATAGCTGATTAAGCCAGATTTTGTCGTAATCGAGATATTCCTTGTCCGCGTTGAAGGTCTTCGGCGGGAGGTCCTCTTTCTTGCTCGCAGACGCGCCGTTATTGCGCACATAGAAATTCGCGCGCCATATCTTGCCGCCCTGCGCATCGACGAATTGTGAGCGCGGCGAGCCGGCAAAGCGGGTGTTGCCCTTGCATTGAACAAGCTCATAGCCTTGCGGCAGGCTCGCCTCATCGACCTGCACGACATGGGTGCGCGGCGTCACGTCCTCGAAATGATAAAGACCGTTTTCGTCGGTGACGACGGTTGCGCCGGTCTCCAAATAGAGGCGCACGCCCTCAAGAGCGTTCGGCGCGCGCTCGGCTGCGTCGCCGTCCTTGCAGGCGCCTTCTACAATGCGCCCGACAATGGTGAGGTTTGACCGGAGGAAATCGTCGTGCACGTCGACAGCCGCTTCCGCGAAGTTGGAGATTGCGAGCCCAGCGGCGCTGACCGCCTGAGCGCGATTGACCGCAGTTCCGGTTTTTGCGCCGCTCGCGACCTCGAGAATATATTCAAGCGTCGTCGTCTGCGACGATTGCACAAGTCCGATGTCGAAAGTCAGCGAGCCGCCATCCGGACCGAGCGACGGATCGGCGGCAGGCGCGCCGTCGAGGCGCGCGGAACCGGCCTGATATCGAAATCCGCGCGGCAATGCGTCGGCGATGCGTACGGCGGCGGACGCACCGGCGCGATTTTCGACCGAAACAGTATAGCGAACGAAGTCGCCGATCGCGACTTCCTTTGTTTCCGCTTCCTTGCGGAGAACAAGATCCGTTTGCGGATCGACCGGAATATCCAGTTCGACATCGCCCGAACCGGCAAGTGCGAACGCTTGGCCGTAGGAACCAGGCAGCACTGTAAACGGCGCATTTGCGAGGCCGGAGAATGAACCGGCGGATAAAGCGGACGGCGCGACATATCCGGCGGGAGCGGTTACGAGGAGGCGATACGATCCAGGCGACATGATCGGAAAACGGTATTCGCCAGGTCCGAGCGGATAGACCATGCCGCCGGAATCGGTGACCGTCTGGCCCGTGACGATTGTCGAGGGATAGGCGGAAACGCCGTCAATTCCGAATACGCGCGCCGGCGATCCGGTCGCATCGTCGACAATCGAAACGATGGCGCCGTCGATGAGCGCGCCGGTCAGCGCATCGAAAACGCGGCCGAACGGATCGACGCCCGCCGTGGCGGTCGAGGTTTCGGTTGAGTCGAATGGGTCCTGGTAACGCGCTGTCAGCACGCCGCCATGCGAAATCGTAAGCGCAGCGTCGTTCGGAACCACAGCCCCGGAAACGCTGGGAATCCAGGCGAGAAAAACGCCCGTATTCGGACCGCTCTCGTAAAGCCGCAATTCGACGATATCGCCGCCGGCCGTTCGGATCGTCGCGGTCAGATTCTCAATCGCGGCCGGATCGCCATTCTGCCCCGCATCTGAAACACGAATGATAATTGGTTCGCCGGTGAAATAGGCGTTCGCCGCGATCAACGGAACCGGAGCGCTCGTGTCAATTTGCGAGCCGCCGGCGGACAAAAGCGGCCCGATCGCCTGAAAAGGGCTGGCCGCCGCAGATCGGTAATCCGACCCGTTCAGCATAACCGGAACGGCGTCGGGGGCGCTCGGCGAATATCTCAGGAATTCGATCGTCGAAGGCGTTCGCGCGGCTTCGATTGTAAAACTGGCCGCGGGCGGCGCGACGGACAAGCTTGCGCCGCCGATTGTGTAATCGACCCGCGCGACATTGTCGACTTGCGCCCCCAGAACGGCCGCGTGGGCGGCGAAATTCTGTGTGCTGACAAGTGCCAAAATCGCGGCGAAAACGCGCGCAGCACCCTTTATGACGCCCCTGAAACTCACTTAAACTGTACTCTTACCGCCCCAAAAGTCCGCCCCTTAGTGTGACGACGCCGCCGCACCGGGTTTCGATGCGGCGGCCCGTCGGCCCCTTATGTTCATTGGCGCGGCTAGCGTACGAGCGCCCTGATCGTGACCGTTCCTGTCGCTCCGGGTGCGAGCGATGCGCCAGTCAGTCCGACCGTGCATCCTGTCGTGCATCCCCCGCCCGGGGTCGTCAGCGTTCCGGCGGCCGAAAAGCTCGATTGGGCCGCGCTGACGAACTGAACCTCGTCAGGCAATACGTCGCTGATCGCAATATTCGTGGCTGTGGCGGACGCACCCGCCGCGTTGGACGCCGAAATTACGTATTCGACGCAAGCGCCCGGCGATGCAAAGCCGCCGGAAATCGCATCCGTCGCGCAATCCGTCGGGTTCGTGGCGACGATCGCCACCGTCTTCGAAGCGCTTAGGGACGCGGCTGAAACCGTGTAGGTCGCGGTCGAGGAGTGCGCGCCGTCGTTCGCCACATCCTCAGGCGCGCCGGCTGTGCCTACGCCGTCCGCGAGAACGCTGTCAGCTTCGCCCGTCATCGTATTGGATCCGGCTTGCGCGATATTCGTACCGGGCGTTGCGGAATAACCAGCGTCGAGCGAGGCCGTCGGATAATAGGAATCGGCGATCAGTATGACATCGTCCGTCTGGCCGTTTGAGGCGGCGCCCGGAACGTCGCCGGAAATGATCACCCAGATCGTCGCGTCGGGGGCGACGTCCGCCGTGACGCCGGCGCCGAGCGTATAGGCCGTACCCGCGCCCGCATCGTCGACGCCCGGCGTAAAGATGCCGTCCGCACCAGCGTCCGTGTAGTATCGCGCCGTATACGTACCAATATCAAAGGTATCGGTTCCGACATCCTTGATCGAAAGGCGATAGGCGATATTGTCGTTGCCGTTATTGGTGACGCCGTAAACAAGCTCAGCGCCGGTTTGTCCCGGCGATACCGAAGCGTTCACCGCCGTTGCGACAGTCAGATCGACCTTGCGGTCGACTGTGAAGTTTGTCGGCGAACCCGATGTATCTATCTGCGTCTGCGAAACGCCGCCGACCTGATAATCGAGCGTAAAACTATTTGATACGGTTGCGCCGGCGTTTGTACCCGCCGCATATGCCGGTCCGCTCGCAACCAACGTCGCGACCATTGCAGCCGCGCCGACGACCGGCAGCCTGAAGCCGCTTAACAAACCACTCATTCGCTTTTCCCCTTGCACTAGCCGGGGAAAATTCGCACGCCCATCTAAAGAAAGTGATAAAGTTGATTGTTTCCATACAGTTATACTTATCAACCATAAGTGGATTCATGTTTTGTTGTGCTTAATTGCGAATTCACCATTCTGATCAAATCATTAAACGCCGCGCCCGGCCGCCGCGCCGCCCCGGCGTTAAGGCGCCGTTTACCGTAACGCGCTAATCACCGCATGTTTCGCCGGAGGTATCCGTAATGAAGACTTTGTGGTTACTTGCGATCTCGTTTACAGCGCTGTCGACGCCCTCTTTCGCCGCCATGACTGCAACGCAGATTGTCGAAAAGGAAATCGTCATCCGCGAGGCTGACGGGCGTGAAACGGCGCGCCGACTTCCCGCCGACAAGGTGACGCCGGGCGAAACGGTCGTCTATTCGATCAAGTACCGCAACGATTCAGACGCAGCCGCCTCAGACATCGTCCTTGTCATGCCGGTTCCGAAAGAAGTCGCCTATGTCGAGGGGTCGGTTTCAGGCGGTGACGCGAATGTCGCGTTCTCCGCCGATGACGGCGAAACTTATGTCGCGCGCGGGCGCCTCACTGTCGAGGAAGACGGCTCGACCCGTCCGGCGCGGGGCGACGAAATCACACATATTCGCTGGACGTTGACAACTCCCGTGCCGCCGAATGGCGAGGGCGACGTCTCTTATAAAGCGATCTTGAAGTAGATCCGCACGCGCTTCGCGACGCTTACAATATCGACAAGACGTTTTCCGGCGGGCGACCGATCGCCGCTTTGCCGCGGGAAAAAACGATCGGCCGCTCAATCAGCGCCGGCGCCGCGTTCAGCGCGTCGGCGAGCGCCCGTTCGGACAGGTCCGGATTATCCAGATTGAGCGCAATGTACTCGGTTTCCTTCGAACGGATCATTTCCCGGACCGAAGAAAGCCCCAATTGCCTGGCGGCGGCAAGGATCGCCTGCGCCGAAGGCGGCTCTTCAAGATAGCGGATGATTTGCGGCGTCACACCCCGCGCCTCTATCAACGCCAGCGTTTCGCGCGACTTCGAACAGCGCGGATTATGCCAGATCGTTACGCTCATATCGCCAGCCGGTAACCGCCGGCTTCGGTCAGAAGGAGGGTCGCAGAACCCGGGTCCGGCTCAATCTTCTGGCGCAGGCGATAAACGTGAGTTTCGAGCGTATGCGTCGTGACTCCCGAATTGTAGCCCCAGACCTCGTCCAGCAGGACATCGCGCGTCACCGGCTTGCCTCCCGCACGATAAAGGAATTTGAGGATCGAGGCCTCCTTTTCCGTAAGGCGGATTTTTTTATCGGCGTCATTCACCAGCATTTTCACCGCAGGGCGAAATTCATACGGCCCGATGCGGAACACCGCATCCTCATTCTGCTCGTGGCTGCGCAAATGGGCGCGTATTCGCGCCAGAAGCACGGCGAATTTGAACGGTTTCGTTACGTAATCGTTGGCGCCGGAATTGAGCCCCAGAACCTGGTCGGCGTCAGTGTCCGCGCCCGTCAGTATGATGACCGGCGATTTAAAACCGTTCTTGCGCATGACCTGGCAGGCTTCGCGTCCGTCCATATCCGGAAGCCCGACGTCGAGAAGGACGAGGTCGATATGGGCTTCATCCTTCACCTTGGAAACGGCATCCTGCGCACTCGCCAGCGCCTCTACTGCGAATTCGTCATGATGTCCGAATTGGTCGAGAAGCGTCTCGCGAAGCAGGTCGTCATCATCGACAAGTAATATGCGTTTTGCGCGCGCCATAATTTTCGTCGCCTTTGCTGCGTGCCACCGTCTAGTCCTAAATCCACCGTTCACGGAAATCAAAAGACACTCACGCATCCGTGAGACGTCCTAGCCGCCGCCGCGCGCGCCAAAAAGGGCGGTTCCGACCCGGACATGGCTGGCGCCAAGCTGGGCGCCGATTTCGTAATCCGCGCTCATCCCCATTGAAAGCGCCGGCAGACCGTTGCGGCGCGCAATTTTTTCGAGAAGCGCAAAATGCGGCGCGGGCGGTTCATCGGCCGGCGGAATGCACATCAGCCCTTCTATTCCAAGGCCCAGCTCGTCGCGGCAATATTTCACGAACTTGTCGGCCTTATCCGGTTCGATCCCGGCCTTTTGCGGTTCGGCGCCGGTGTTGACCTGTACGAACAGGCGCGGGCGGCGGTTCTGGCGACGGGACTCCTCTGCTATCGCCCTGGCGATTTTCGCCCGATCGACCGACTGGATGACGTCAAACAGCGCGACCGCGTCGGCCGCCTTGTTCGACTGTAACGGCCCGATCAGGTGCAGAACGATATCGGGGTGCCGATCCTTTAGCGCCGGCCATTTCGCTTTCGCTTCCTGAACCCTGTTTTCGCCGAACACGCGCTGTCCAGCGGCGAGCGCCTCTCGCAGTTTTTCTTCGCGTTGCGTCTTTGATACGGCGATGATCTCGACAGGGCCAGCGCGCCCTGCTTCTTTCAGGGCGGCGGCGATGGCGGCCTCGACGGCCGCGAGGTTTTCAGCAAATGCGTTCAAGGCGAAGGCGTCCTGATTGTGAGTAATGAAAATTATCGATCCCGGGCGATGAAACTAGCAGCGGCCGCGCGGGCGCTCAATTCGGCGAACGGCATGCGTCATGCGCCGTTCTCACTCGCATTTTTGACCGACAGACGCCGGATCGCGCATCCCGAACTGGTCCTGCGCGTGCTGCCGCCGGGTGCGGCCTTAATATATCGAGATTATGACGATCCGCGCCGCGCGGCGATTTCGCGGCATCTGGCGACGATCTCAAAACGGCGCGGCGTTCTGTTTCTGCTTGGCGCGGACGCAGCGCTCGCGGAAGAGGTCGGCGCCGACGGCGTTCACCTGCCGGCGCGGGCGCTTTCTTCGCCGCCGGTGCGGTGCAATGCGCGCATTTTAACCGCGTCGTGCCACAACAAGGATGAGTTGCAACGCGCCGCAACCGCGGGCGCCCATATTGCTTTTCTCGGCCCGGTATTTGCGACCGCCAGTCATCCGGATGCGGACTATATGGGCGTTTCGGCGTTCAAGTCCCTCGCGCGGGATGCTCCATTGGCGGTCATGGCTCTGGGCGGCGTCACTCCCGGCGCCGCGCGCTTGCTGAATGGCGCGAATATCGCAGGCTTCGGCGCAATAGGCGCCTTTTCCCCTGATTAGCGCGAAATCATTCAGCCTTTGTCCAGACAGCGAGTTCATTGTCAGTCGTATCGCGGAAATGAAACCGCTTGCCGCCCGGAAATTCGTGGCGCGCCGTCACGGCGCCGCCGGCGCCGACTACGGCTTTTTCCGCCGCATCAAGATCATCCGCATAGAGAATTATAACGGTCGATCCGTTCTTCGCCGCTTCGCCGCCGCGCACGCCGCCGTCGATCCCGGCGCCTTCAAAGCTGGCGTAGTCGGGGCCCCAGTCCTGAAACGTCCAGCCGAAGGCGCCCGCGTAAAATCGTTTGAAAGCGGCGATGTCGGCGGCGGCGAATTCGACATAATCGATAACGTTGTTCTTGCGGCTCATCGGCGAAGGGCTCCCGAATTTTCAGTTGCGGATCGTGAGATTAAAGCGGTCATTGCGGCGAAGAAAAAGGGCGGCCCGAAAGCCGCCCTTGATCAGATATCCCCTCTAAGCAACGCAGGCGCTTCGAGATGCCGTGAAGCCTAGAACTTTATTGAGCTCTCGATGACGAAAGTGGCGGCTTCTTCCGGTCCGCCCGCCTCCGTCGGCTTTGTAGATTCGACATATTGCGCGGCGGCGCCGATTGTTATGCCGCGGCCGACAAAATAGGTGACGCCCGCCTGCGCCGTTTGAGTGTCGCGGAAAATCAGCGGACGGGTTGCAACAGGCCCGACGATTTCGGCGTCCGATTGGCCGTAGCCGAGCATCAAGCCCCAATCGCCCTTTTCTTCCCCCGTCTTGAACGTGATGCCCGCGTCAAAAGCGAGATAACCGTCCTGATCGAGGTCAGCGAGGCCGGAATTCGTAGACTTGATGGAGCCGCCGACAGTAAGTCCGCGAAATCCGAGATTAAGACCGACCGCATAAGCGCGATAATCGTCAAACACCGGCGAAAGGACGCGCGCGTCTTCATTCGCCGTCACATAACTTGCGCCGACGCCGAGCAGCACGCCGTTTCGCCCGCCCACCCGTTTTTGATAGTAGAGCGCGGCTTCGATCACGTCGTCCCAGCGAGAGGCTTCATTCAAAAGCTGGCCGTTCGGTGCAATAAGCAGCCGGTCTTCCGGTTCGCACAGATCCTTGCCGCAATGCGCGAGCGAGGGACTGTAGGAAACGCCGAGTTGAAGCCCGCCGAGCGCGCCGCCCAGAAAGTTAGCTGGCGGCAGATAGGTGAATTTCGTGGAATAGCCCGAAAAATCGTTGACCGTGTGAACGTCATTGAGGCCGGATAGGTCCGTTCGCCAGTCATTGACGTTGGCGGAGCGGAAAATCGTCGGCGCGGTTACAGCGAAAGTACGCCCGACGCCGTTGTCGCGCCCGACGATAAGCTGGCCGAAGGCGCCGCGCACATATCCGTAAGCGCCTTGCAAATAGGCGTCGCTCGTCAACGGACCGACGCCGCGCGGGCCGCCGATCAACATGCTGGAATAACGCCCGCCCGCATAAATCTGATTCGGTTGCTGGCCGTCGAGGCGGCCTTCGATCACGGCGCCGAGTTCAATTCCATTCTCGAGAACGGTCGATCCTTTAACGCGGATTTCAGCGTCGGCGTCGCCCCGCGCCTCGCCATCGACGATTCCGCCTGCAAGGCTGGCCTCGCCGCTGACTTCGACTTCGACGGGATCGGCGGCGAAAACAGGCGTCAACGCCGTCGCGGACAATAGTCCCGCGGCCGCAATCGCCTGAATTTTCGATCCAATCTTCACCATACCGCCGGGCGTCGTCGCCGCTTCTCCCTGTATCGGCGCCGAAAGCGCATTTGTCGGGCGCTTTCTTCACCTCAATCCCCGTATCCATAAAAGCGGAAGGGGGTTAACTTTGTTTGCCCATAGAGGCGCATAGCCGCACCGCGCCCAAATTCTGTTCGGGACGCGAAACGCTTACCCGGTGAATTATGTCGGCTGGGGCGCGCCGGTCAAGAAACGCGGTCGCCTTCCAGTTGTCTAAGCGCCGGTTTGTGGTAGGAAAGCCACGTTCGCGGCCTGGCCGCGCCTTTTTTTGGAACAGTTCCCCTGATGAGTCTCAAAAAATTACGACCGATCAAGATTTTGGCGGCGGCGATCGCCGCCGCGACGCTGGCCGGCTGCGCCAGCGGCGGCGATGGCGGCGACGGCCGCAATTCGACGCTCGTGGGAAGCAAAGGGGCGACGACAGTTAATCGCTATTTATGGGCGGCGGCGCTGGAAACGCTGAATTTTCTACCGGTTGGTCAGGCGGACCCTATCGCCGGGCTGATCCTGACCGACTGGTATTCAAACCCGGAAACGCCGAACGAGCAGTTCAAGGTTTCGGTTTATATCCTCGATAGCGCCCTGCGCGCCGACGCGCTGCGTGTTTCCGTATTCCATCAGATGCGCGACGATACGGGCCAATGGGCGGAAGCGGCGGTCAATCCGGCGACAGCCCGCGAGATCGAAAACGCGATTTTGACGCGCGCGCGCCAGCTGCGACTTAACCAGATCGACGACTAGCGCCGCGTCGCAATTATGTGGCAAAGGCGGCGCTTAAGCGCCGCTTTTTTTTGACCGGATAAGCAAGATGGCCCGCTACAATCCCAAAGAGATCGAACCCAAATGGCGCGAACGCTGGAATGCGGCGGATGCGTTCAAGACACGCGTCGATCGAGACCGGCCGAAATACTACGTCCTTGAGATGTTTCCCTATCCGTCCGGGCGCATCCATATGGGGCATGTGAGGAACTACGCGATGGGCGACGTTATCGCCCGTTTCAAACGCGCGCGCGGCTTTAACGTACTTCACACGATGGGGTGGGACGCTTTCGGCCTGCCGGCGGAAAACGCCGCGATGCAGACGGGCGCGCATCCAGGCGAATGGACCTACTCGAATATCGACCATATGCGGCGCGAGTTAAAGCAGATCGGCCTCGCCATCGACTGGAGTCGCGAATTCGCCACCTGCGATCTCGGGTATTACCGCTGGCAGCAGCGGCTATTCCTGGATTTTTGGAACGCCGGTCTCGTCGAACGCCGCGAAAGCTACGTCAACTGGGATCCGGTCGACTTGACCGTTCTCGCCAATGAGCAGGTGGTTGACGGGCGGGGCTGGCGTTCCGGC
The DNA here is from genome assembly GCA_020446945.1 of Parvularculaceae bacterium. Taxonomy (GTDB): domain Bacteria; phylum Pseudomonadota; class Alphaproteobacteria; order Caulobacterales; family Parvularculaceae; genus Amphiplicatus. Next base: position 371,963 of record JAGRDS010000001.1, on the reverse strand, counting down.
GCCGTCGTTGAACGCAAGAAGCTCTCGCAATGGTTTTTGAAGATTACCGACCACGCAGAAGACCTTCTCGCCGCGCTTGACGACGGCCGCCTGAAAGGCTGGCCGGATAATGTACGTCTGATGCAAAGGAACTGGATCGGCAAGTCAAAAGGCTTGCGCATGCAGTTTCGTTTTTATGGCGGAACAAAAAGTCCGGACGGCGCCGAGGCGATCGAGGTTTATACAACGAGGCCAGACACGTTGTTCGGCGCGTCATTCCTTGCGGTTGCGCCGGATCATCCGCTCGCGGCGGCCTACGCTGCAAAAAGCAAGGAGGCGGCCGCATTCGTAGAAGAGTGCCGTAAATCCGGCGCTTCTCAGGAAGCGATCGACAAGGCGGAGAAGAGAGGCTTCAAATTGCCTGTTGAAGTCGAGCATCCCTTCATCGGGGATCGCCGTCTTCCCGTTTACATCGCGAATTTCATCCTTATGGGCTACGGGACCGGCGCAATATTCGGCTGCCCAGGCCACGACGCCCGCGATTTTGAGTTCGCAAAAAAGTATCGACTCGATATTATTCCCGTCGTGCTGCCGTTCGGCGCCGACGCTGGAGAATTCAGCGTCGATCAGGAGTCCTATGTCGGACCCGGTTCGCTTTTCAATTCGGATTTCCTCGACGGCTTGACGGTTGAGGCCGCCATAGAAAAAGCGATCGAAAAAATCGAAGGCCTGGGGATCGGCCGCGCTGCGACGCAGTTTCGCCTCAGAGATTGGGGCGTTTCGCGCCAGCGTTTCTGGGGCTGCCCCATCCCGGCGATCCATTGTGAAAAATGCGGCGTCGTACCCGTTCCGGCAAAGGATCTGCCGGTCGAGCTTCCCCACGTCGACGCGGCGGTTTTCAAAACACCCGGCAATCCGCTCGACCGCATGCCGGAATGGCGCAATGTTCCGTGCCCCGAATGTTCAGGGGCGGCGAAGCGCGAGACCGATACGTTCGATACATTTGTCGATTCAAGCTGGTATTTCGCACGCTTCGCGACCGATCCCGCCAAGTGGCCATCCGGCCCCGTCGACAAGGGCGATTGCGACTACTGGATGCCGGTCGATCAATATATCGGCGGGATAGAACACGCCATTTTGCACCTTCTCTATGCACGCTTTTTCACCCGCGCAATGAAAAAAGCCGGTCACGTTTCGATGGAGGAGCCCTTTGCGAACCTGTTCACGCAGGGAATGGTCACCCATGCGACGTATAAGGACGAAGCTGGAAACTGGGTGCTGCCGGACGATGTAATCGTCGAAGGCGGAAAGGCGCGAATGGCTGGCGACGGCGCGCCGGTTACGATCGGCTCCATCGAAAAAATGTCGAAGTCGAAAAAGAACGTTGTTTCGCCGATCGACATTATCGAAAAATACGGCGCCGACGCCGCACGCTGGTTTATCCTTTCAGATTCGCCGCCCGAACGCGACGTTGAATGGACCGACGCCGGCGCCGCCGGCGCCTGGAAACTTGTCGCGCGCATCTGGGAAACTGTCGAACCCTGCGCAGACGTCTTGACTTCACATGACGGGGATGAGGCGCCTGCTAACGCAAATGTCGAGTTGCGGCGCGCCACCCACGCGACGGTTGCGGCGGTAACGGATGATATCGAGCATTTTCGATTCAACCGCGCGATCGCGCGCATCTATGAGTTTTTGAATGCCTTCAAGAAAGCGCGCGAAAGCGACGAATGGTCAAGGGCCGAAGCGCTAAGCGCGCTCATCCGGCTGATCGCGCCTTTCACGCCCCATCTCGCCGAAGAATGCTGGGAACGGCTCGGCGGGACGGGCCTTGTTTGCTCCGCGCCCTGGCCTGAAGCCGACGCGGCGCTGCTCAGGAAGGACGAGGTCACCCTTCCCGTGCAGGTCAATGGCAAACGCCGCGCGGAAATTTCTGTCGCCGCCGACGCCGACAAAGCGGCGATCGAGGCCAGAGCGCTCGGCGACGCCGGCATTTTGCGTCACCTGGAAGGGCTGACGGTACGAAAGGTTGTTGTAGTGCCCGGCCGGATCGTGAATATCGTTGCAAACTAGGCGCGCAATCGGGCGCGCGGGAGCAGTTCATGGTTCGATCGCTCGTACTCGCCGCGCTTGGCGCGATGCTCCTTTCGGGTTGCGGCTTCGAGCCGCTTTATGCGACCTCGCCCGGCTCGGCGCCCGGACTACGCAACGTCGCACTCGGCGAGATCTCGGCGCCGGACGAAATTCACACGCTCGTTTCACGCGCTTTTTCCCGCAGAACGTCGAATAATCCCGCGGAAGCCGCCTATGATCTTTCGGTCGAGACGACCGAACAGGCGCAACGCCTCGCCGTTCAGATCGACGCCTCGGTGACGCGGTACAATTATCGAATTGTCGGTAGGTATCTTCTCACTGAGCGCGCGACGGGTGCGCGTTATAGCGGGCTCGTCACGTCAATCGCGTCTTTCAACGTCGTCAATTCCCAGTATTCGACGCTATTTGCGGAGGATGCGGCGCGCGAGAAGGCCGCCGCCCAGCTCGTCGAAGATATTGAGCGCGACATCCTGCTCAAACTTTCCGATGCAAAGGACCAAGCCGGACGGGACGAAAAATGACGGCCCTGAAGGGCAAGGCGATCGAAGCGTTCGTCGCAAAACGCGACCATGCGATCGCCGCCATTCTCGTCTATGGTCCCGATCTCGGCCTGGTGCGCGAGCGCGCCGACAAGATAGCCGCGCAGGTTTGTTCCGATTTCAAAGACCCGTTCAATTATGTCGAACTCGCCGACGCCGACCTGAAATCCGATCCCTCGCGCCTTGCAGACGAGGCGGCGGCGTTGTCGATGATGGGCGGCGACCGCGTCGTCCGTATAAGGACGAGCGGCGATAGCGCGTCGGCCGCGGCGAGTCTCGTTATAGAGGGGCTGGAGGGCGGGCATTTAAAGCCGACCGGCATCGTCCTTGTTGAGGGCGGCGACCTTTCCAAAAGCTCGAAACTGCGCAAGCTTTTCGAGAAGTCGAAAGCCGCCGTCGCCCTTCCCTGCTACGCCGACGGGCCGGCGGATGTGCGCTCTATCGCCCAGTCGGTCGCACGGAGCGAAGACCTGCGATTTGAGCCCGACGCCCTCGATTTGCTGGTCGTGCTCTTGGGCGAGGATCGCGGCGTTTCGCGGGCCGAGATAGAAAAGCTCGTTCTGTACAAGGGGCCGAAAGCGGTGCGCGACGGGCCGGCGACAATTGTTGTCGACGACATCCGCGCGGTTCTCGTCGATACGGTTTCCGATGCGGCGAGCGACGCCGCTGCGGCGACGGCCGACGGGGCGTCGGCGCGACTCGCCCGCGCCCTTCATCGTTCAGCAGCGGCCGGCGCATCGCCGATCGGCGCGGTGCGCTCAATTCAGCGCGAGTTCACCCGGCTTAGAGCGGCGCGAGCGGCGATGGCCGGCGGCGCGAGCGCTGAGGCGGCGATGGCGAGGCTGCGGCCGCCCGTTTTTTTCATGGAAAAGCGCGCGTTCGAAGCGCGGCTCAAACGCTGGACGCCGGCGAAGATCGATAAGGCCCTATCGATCCTTCTTGAGGCGGAACTCGCGGCGAAATCGACGGGATCGCCGAGCGCCGAAATCGTCGAGCGCGCCGCGCTCCGTATCGCTTCGATGGTTTCATGACGGCTCAGAGCCGGAAGGCGGTTTCCAGCTCGCAATACGGTTTCGCGCCCGCAGTCTCGATCATCATCGCCAATATGATCGGCACAGGGGTCTTCACGAGCCTTGGATTTCAATTACAGGATCTGGCGGCGGGATTTCCGATTCTGCTGCTTTGGGCGCTAGGCGGCGTCGCTGCGCTCGCCGGCGCCTTGTGCTACGCCGAGATTGGTGCGGCGCTGCCGCGCTCGGGCGGGGAATATTCGCTCTTGCGGGAGATTTATCATCCCGCCGCCGGATTCGTCTCGGGGTGGGTGTCGTCGACGATCGGGTTTTCCGCGCCGACAGCGCTCGCCGCCATTACGTTTTCCGCTTACGCTTTGTCAGTGCTGGCGCCGGACGCGGCGCCGGCGGCCCGCCAGGCGCTCGCGGTTTGCCTTGTCGTCGCACTTGCGCTCATCCACGCCTCCAGGCGGCGTTTGAGCGGCGGCCTTCAGACTTTCTTCACGGCGGTCAAAATCGCCGCCATCGTCCTTTTTTGCGGCGGCGCGGCGTTGCTGCTCGATGCGCCGCAGCCGGTCAGTTTCGCCTTCTCGGAAGGTGACGGCGCGGTCATCGCAAGCGGCGCGTTCGCGGTATCGCTAATCTATGTAAGCTACGCCTATGCGGGCTGGAACGCCGCCGTTTACATAACAGGCGAGATCGAAAATCCGGGCCGCAATTTGCCGCGCATTCTCGCTGTCGGTTCTCTGGCGGTGGCGATCCTATATGTCGCGCTCAACGCCGCATTCATGGCGGCGTCTCCCGCGTCTGACCTCGTCGGCAAGGTAGAGGTCGGCTTTATCGCCGCGAAATCGATTTTCGGCGACAGCGCCGCGAACTTCGTCGGCCTCGCAATGGCCGGGCTCCTGATTTCAACCGTCAGCGCCATGACGATCGCCGGTCCGAGGGTTCTGCAGGCGATCGGCGAGGATATGCCGGTCTTTCGCGTGCTTGCAAAGACCAGTCGGGACGCCATTCCGGCGCGGGCGATTTATACGCAGGCCGCAATCGCCGTTTTCATGATCGTCACGTCGAGCTTCGACTCAATCCTTGTCTTTGCGGGGTTTCTTACAGCGTTAAACAGCTTTTTCGCCGTACTCGGATTATTCGTTTTGCGGCGGCGGCGCCCTGAGCTAGAGCGTCCGTTCAAAACGCCCCTCGTTCCCGCAACGCCTCTGGCCTATCTTTCATTAACAGGCTGGACGCTGGTCTATACCGCCATGTCGCGGCCGGTCGAAATCGCATTTGCAGCCGGGCTAATCGCCGTCGGCCTTGCCGCCTATTACGCGATACGGCCCGAGCGCTAAACCCCTGTCGCCATTAGCCTTTTGCAGATATCATCGAGCTGGTCGAGGCTGCGATAGCCGATCGTAACGAGGCCCGAACCCTTCGAGGAATGTTCTATCGAAACCTCCAGACCGAGGGCGGCGGCGAGATCCGATTCAAGCGCGCGCGTATCGGCGTCTTTTTTTCCGGGTACGGAGGGTTTCGACGGTTCGCGCGCCAGTCTGTCATTCTTTCGCGCCGGCGCTTCGTTCAGCTTGCGAACGAAGGCTTCCGTATCGCGAACGTTTAGCCCGGCCTTGATGACATGGCCGAGCGCATCGTCCGGCTTGGCCGCGCCGAGAAGCGCGCGCGCATGCCCCATCGACAGGGCGCCCTCCTCCACAGCTTTTCGGCATTTCGGCGTCAATGTCATAAGGCGCATCATATTGGCGATATGGCTGCGCGATTTTCCGACGGCTTTTGAGATTTCGTCCTGCGTACGCCCGTAAACCTCCGCGAGGCGGGCATAGGCGGCCGCCTCCTCCATCGGATTGAGATCGACCCTTTGTACGTTCTCGATCAGGGCGATTTCGGCGGCTTCGGTATCATCCAGTTCGCGAATCACGACGGGAACGTCATGGATTCCGGCGCGCTGGGCGGCGCGCCAACGCCTTTCGCCGGCGACAATTTCATAGGCGTCGCGGCCGGCCGGGCGCACGAGAATCGGCTGGAGGAGCCCCCGCACGCGGATCGAACTCGCCAGCTCCTCTATGGCGTCGTCATTGAAATGGCGTCGCGGCTGGGTCGGATTGGGCGCCAGATGTTCGATCGGAAGCGTTGAAAGGCGTTTTCCCGGCGCGCTCGGCGCAACCGGTTCCTCGCGGCGCAGCGCCGGGGCGTCGCCCAGCAGGGCGTCGAGGCCGCGGCCCAGTCCTCTGGCTTTTTTTACAGCGTTCATCCGACCCCTCCCTATGCCGCCTGACGCGCGTCGCGCTCTCGTTGAATGACCTCGCTCGCCAGGCGAATATAGGCTTGGCTCCCGGCGCATTTGAGATCGTAAAGCAGCGCCGGCTTGCCGTGACTGGGCGCTTCTGAAATCCGGACATTGCGCGGGATAACCGTTTGATAGACCTTCGCGCCCATATGCGCGCGCACATCGTCCTCAACTGCGTTTGCGAGGTTGTTGCGCCCGTCCACCATTGTCAGAACGATGCCCTGCAGGTCGAGGCGCGAATTAATCCGTACTCGGACGGTTTCGATCGTGCGCATGATCTGGGACAGGCCTTCAAGCGCGAAAAATTCGGCCTGTAAGGGAATGATGACAGCGTCCGCAGCGGCGAGCGCGTTGATCGTCAGCAGCGAAAGCGAGGGCGGACAATCGATAAGTACGTATGAGGTATCCGTCGCGGCATCGAGATAGTCCGATAGGGCGTCTGCGAGGCGGAAATGGCGACGTTCGGCGTCGATCAACTCCACCTCCGCGCCGGCGAGATCGACCCCGGCCGGCGCCAGCTTCAATCCGGGAATGTCGCTGTCGATCACGGCCGCTTCGAGACGGTATTCGCCCATAAGCGCGTCATAGGTCGTGACGGCGCGCGTCGAGGCTTCAGACCCCAGCCCCGTTGAAGCGTTGCCCTGCGGATCGAGATCGATAAGGAGAACCTTTTCGCCGACAGCGGCGAGCGCCGTTGAAAGGTTGATCGCCGTCGTCGTCTTGCCGACTCCGCCCTTCTGGTTCGCGATGGCCAGAATTCGCGGCTTCAAGGTTCGGGCGGCGGCGCTATTTTTCACGGCTTTTTCGCGTTCCAACAGAGAATTGGCGCCTTACGGGCCTCAATCGGCGGATTTCGAGAATGGTAGAGCCGGGGCTCGTCACGCTCGGATGTTTCACTACATCCATATGCCAATATTTAGCGGCATCGGTCAATTCAACCTCAACATCTTGTCCTTTAGGGAACAACATCGTTGTTCTTTCGCCGGCGATTTCATGGGCGTAGCCGAGAAGTTTGCCAAGTTGGGCGAGGGCGCGGGCCGTTACGATGTCCGGCGGATAAATGGTAATACTTTCAATGCGTTCAGGTATTACCGACACCGTTTTAAGCGCCATGGCTTCAGCCGCAGCGCTTAAAAACGCCGCCTTCTTGCCGATCGATTCAACGAGTGAAACCTCCAGTTTTCGTTCTGCGCCCATAACAGCGAGGACAAGCCCCGGAAAACCGGCGCCGCTGCCGAGATCCAGCAGCGTTTTCGCATCCGAGGGTATGCGCCGGTATAGCTGGGCCGAGTCCCGATAGTGACGGGACCAGCGGTCCTCGATCGTAGAACGGGAAACAAGGTTATGCCGTGACGACCATTCTAGAAGGGTCGCGTCGTAAATCCCGAACCGATCGGCGACTTCACGTGAAATACCGAATTCCTTGGCGAATTCGTCAGGGCCGTAAGTCATCCCGCCGCGCGCTCTTTTTTCTTGATCCAGGCCAGGAGGACGGCGAGCGCGGCCGGCGTGACGCCTTCAATGCGGCCCGCCTGGCCCAGCGTGGCAGGCCGCGTCTGCGACAGCTTCGATTTCACCTCGCTGCTCAACCCCTTGATCCGGGCATAAGGCAGGTCCGCCGCCAGACGCAGCGATTCATCCTTTTTAAAAGCGAGAATGTCGGCTTCCTGCCGGTCGAGATAGCCTGAATAGAGCGCCTCTATTTCGAGCTGTTCGGCGATATCGGGGCGAAGACGGCCCGCTTCGGGCCAAAACGCCGACAATCTCGCAAGATCGACGTCTTTGAGCGCGAGGAGGTCCAGAACGTTGCGCTTCCGGCCGTCCTTGTTGATCGAAATACCGTATTTCTCCGCCTCATTCGGGGTCATCCCGGTCGAATGCGCCCAGTTTCTCGCGTCTTCGAGCAGTCGTTGTTTCACGTGGAACGATCCGGCGCGCGCGGCGCCGACGAGGCCCAGCCTCTCGCCGCGCCCCGTCAGTCTCAGATCCGCATTGTCAGCCCTGAGGGTCAGCCGGTATTCCGCGCGGCTAGTGAACATGCGGTAGGGCTCTGTGACGCCGCGCGTCACGAGATCGTCAATCAACACCCCGACATAGCCTTCGGCGCGATCGAAGAGGATCGGCTCAGAATCTCCCGCCTTCGCAGCGGCGTTGGCGCCGGCGATCAGACCCTGCGCGCCCGCCTCCTCATATCCGGTGGTGCCGTTTATCTGGCCGGCGAGAAAAAGTCCCGGCAGCCTTTTCGTCTCCAATGTCGGGTAAAGTTCGCGCGGATCGACATAATCATACTCGATCGCATAGCCGTAGCGGATGACCCTCGCCTTTTCGAGCCCGGGAATTGCGGCGAGAAATTCATCCTGCACGGCTTCCGGCAGGGAGGTTGAAATCCCGTTGGGATAGACTGTGCTGTCGTCAAGCCCTTCCGGCTCCAGAAAAATCTGGTGGCTCTTTTTCTCTGAAAAGCGGACGATCTTGTCTTCGATCGACGGGCAATAGCGCGGCCCCCGCCCGGAAATTCCGCCCGAATAGACGGCGGACTTGTCGAGGTTTCGCGCGATTACCGCATGCGCCGCAGCGCTTGTATGCGTGATCCCGCATTCTATCTGCCGGACCCGGATTTGGTCGGTGAGAAAGGAAAACGGGATCGGATTGCGATCCGCAGGCTGCATTTCAAGTCCCGACCAGTTGATCGTCCGCCCGTCGAGCCGCGCCGGCGTTCCGGTCTTAAGCCGCCCCATCTCGAACCCAAGGCCGTACAGGCGTTCTGAAAGTCCGCGCGCCGGCGCCTCTACGCCGTTATCCTTCGCGCGTCCGGCGGGGATCCTCTGATCGCCGATATGGATCACACCTTTCAGGAACGTGCCGGTTGTCAGGACAACGGCGCCGGCGCGAAACACCTCGCCATCCGCCGCGACGACCCCCTCGACTTCGTTTTCACGGGAAACGAGGAGATCCTCGACTGCGGCTTCGACCGTCTGGAGATTCGACGTCGCGGCGATCGTTTCCTGCATGGCCTGCCGGTACAGCCTGCGGTCCGCCTGCGCGCGCGGCCCCCTTACCGCCGGCCCCTTAGACCGGTTGAGCATGCGAAACTGAATGCCGGCCCGGTCGATAATCCTGCCCATCAGACCGTCGAGCGCGTCAATTTCACGAACGAGATGCCCCTTGCCGAGACCTCCGATCGCCGGATTGCACGACATCTCGCCGATGGTCGCGATAGAGTGCGTGATCAAAAGCGTCCTCGCGCCCATTCGTGCGGACGCGGCCGCAGCTTCGCAGCCGGCGTGCCCGCCGCCGATTACGATAACGTCCCAGGATTTTATTGTTGCGCTCATCGCGCGCCATATAGGGTGCCGGGGAAAACAATTAAACGCCAATCAGGCGATGCGGCGCCGGATTCAATGAATCAATCCCACCTGAACATTCCGAAAGGTTTCGCCCGACGAGCGCGGCGCGGCACGCCGGCTGCATTTACGCCGCGTTAAGGGAGTTTGGGGCCGGGAGACTGAATATGAAGCATGGCGCCTGGGCGGGCTGCGAGACTTCGGCGGCGTTCGGAAAACGCGCGCGGGAAGACGATTTCGACCTGGAGGTCGATCTTTCGAACGTGCTGGATCGGCGGTTGAGACAGAAAATTATGAATTACGAAAGGGCTGCGAGAAAACTCCAGGTATCGGGGCAGACCGACGCCGCCGACGCACTGAAGAAGGCGGCGAGCCGGCTGCGCCATATAACGATCAGCGCCCCCTGACCCGGGCGCGACACGAACGGGCCCCGTTCCACGTGGAGCGCGCCGATCCTACTTTCCGATGCAAAAGCTTGAGAATATCGACTCAAGCACGTCTTCCACATCCACGACGCCGGTAATGCGACCGAGCGCCCTCGCGGCGAGACGTACATCCTCCGCCGCCAGCTCCGCATTTCCGCCGAGCCTCAAGCGCGCCGCCGAAAGATGCGCCAGCGCCGCGCTTACCGCGTCGGTATGGCGGACGCGCGTCAGGGGCGCATCCTCTGCTGCGCACAAGGCGGCGGCCGACGCGCCGAGCGCCGTGAGAAATTCCTCATAGCCCTCCCCGGTGGTTACGGACATACCGAAGACGCGGCGTTGCGGGTCAGTCAGGTCTTTGTGTTCCAGTTTGAGATCCAGCTTGTTCAATATGATGAAATCCCCGTCCCGAAGGAGGCCATACTCAAACGGAATTTCAGAAAGGGTTTGATCGGGCCCGCCCTTTGTTTCACGTGAAACACTACCAGCCTGAAACGTTTCGCGTGAACAGTCTTTCATCAGTATACGGATGTCCGCCGCGTCCGCCGTTATCCGCGTGCGCCGCATTCCTTCTATTTCAATCGAATCTTCGCTGTTTTCACGCAGTCCGGCCGTATCAAACAGGGACACGAGCAGGCCGCCGAGATCGAGCCGCACTTCGATGACGTCGCGCGTCGTGCCGGGCGTTTCCGATACGATTGCGCGGTCCGATCCGGCGAGCCGGTTCAGGAGCGACGACTTGCCGGCGTTCGGCGCGCCGATAATCGCAATCTTGACGCCCTCGCGTATGGCCATCGCCTTTTTCGAAGCCGCGCGGCTGAATTCGAGTTCGTCGATCAGGCTGTCGATTTCCGGCCCGGCTCTCGCGGCGATCGCAGCGGGAATATCCTCCTCGTCAGGGAAATCGATATCGGCCTCAAGCGGCGCCATGATCGCCAGAAGCCGGTTTCGCCAGCTTTCCGCGGCCTGCGAAAGCTCCCCGCCTAGCTGCCTCAAAGCCTGCATTCTTTGCTGGTTCGTTTCGGCTTCGAGAAGATCGGAGAGGCCTTCAATTTCCGCAAGATCGAGCTTCCCGTTCGTCAGCGCGCGCCTGGCGAATTCTCCCGCCTCGGCTGGCCGCGCGCCGGCGGCGGACATCGCCCCATAGAGCGCGGCTTCGACCGCGGCCGAGCCATGCAGATGCAGCTCCACGACGTCTTCGCCGGTGAAACTCGACGGATTTTTAAATGTTATTACGAGGCCCTCGTCGATCAATTCGCCTCCGGCGTTTCGAATTGAACGCAAACCGGCCCGTTTCGGCTCTGGAAGGGCGCCGGCCAGCTTCTCGCCGATCGAAAACGCCGCCGGCCCCGATATGCGGAACACGGCGACGCCCGCCCGCCCCGCGCCGGAGGCGCGCGCAAATACCGTCTCTGAGCCCGCGCTCACAATTGCGTCCCGTCTTTCGCGCTATTTCTTTTTCGGCGCGCCGGCGCCCATTGCTGCGCCGAAAATCCCCTGCAGCGCATCCATGCCCTTGCCGCTCATCTCCATCCATTGCGCGACGAAACGCTCCGGGTCGGCGATCGTGTCCATCTGATCCTTCGCTCGCCGCGTCATTTCAGCCACGATCATGTCGTTAAGCGGTTGAACATCCGGCATGCCGAAGAAAGCGCGCGCCTCTTCAGGCGTGCAGTCTATGTCTATTGTCAGGCGCATGAGAAAATCTCCTTTGGCGCGAAGCATAAGCAATGCAAGACGGCGGCGGCGGGGACAAGGCGTCCTCGATGAAAAACCGGAGACGTCCGCGGCCCCGCGACATCTTCCACCGCGCGGTCAATATCCGATACGCCGCCTGACAAGGAACCGGGTATAAGGCAAGCATGAAACAGATCGTCCTCACCGAAACCGGCGGGCCGGAAAGCTTTTCAGTCCGCGCCGCCGATCTCGCCCCGCCCGGACCGCACGAAATCCGCATACGGAACTCTGCGATCGGGGTAAATTTCATCGATATCTATCAGCGCCGCGGGCTTTACCCCGTTGCAACGCCATGCGTTCTCGGACAGGAAGGCGCCGGGACCGTCATCGCGGCCGGCGCCGATCAACCGTTCAAAACCGGCGATCGCGTCGCCTATCTTTCCGGCGGCGGCGCCTATGCCGAGGAAATCGTCCTTGACGCGGGTCGCGCCGCACCCGCGCCGATCAGTGTGGGCGTCGATGAAGCCGCAGCCGGTTTCCTGAAGGGGCTCACCGCAGAAATGCTCGTGCGGCAGGTTTTCCCGCTAACACAGGGGCGAACGGCCCTTGTGACCGCCGCGGCCGGCGGCGTCGGCACGCTCCTTGTTCAATGGGCGCGCCATCTCGGCGCGACGATTATCGCAATAGTCGGCGGGCCGGAAAAAGCTCAAGCGGCGGCGGCGAACGGCGCGGATCACACAATCGATCGCTATGCGACACCCGATATCGCGAGCGCCGTTCGTACACTGACGAATGGACGCGGCGTTGATGTCGTTTACGATTCAGTTGGCGCGGCGACTTTTCAATCCTCACTCGACAGCCTCGCGATACGCGGAATGATGGTGACATACGGAAACGCCTCCGGGCCCGTTCCGCCGATCGCCCCGCTCGAACTTTCCCGGCGCGGATCGCTCTCGCTTATCCGCCCATCCCTGTTCCATTATTCAACGCCTGACCGCTTGCCCGAAATGGCGGCCGCCCTGTTCGATCTGATGGGTAAAGGCGTTTTGAAACCGGCCGTCGCGGCGCGGTTCCCGCTCGAAAAGGCCGCAAACGCCCATCGCCTGCTGGAAGCCGGGAAGACGATCGGCTCGATAGTGCTGAAACCATGAGATTTCTTGCAGCAATCGCCGCCCTGTCTCTCGCCGCCTGCGACGGGCCGCGCTCCGCCCCCGGCCAGACCGCCGACGCCGCTGACGCCGGATGGTCCATCAAGCCGCGGGCGGATCTCAACGCCTTTTTCGACTGTCTCCAATCCGACGGCGCGACGATCGTCGCGGCCCATCGCGGCGGGCCGGCGCCGGCGTTGCCGGAAAACGCCGTTGAAACCTTCGATGCGGCGCTATCCGCCGCGCCCGTATTGATCGAGATCGACGTCGCCACGTCAGCAGACGGGGTGCTTTTTCTTCTCCATGATGAAACTCTCGACCGCACCACGACCGGTTCGGGAAGGGCGGATCAGACGTCGTGGTCCGAAATAAGCCGCCTGCGGCTTAAAGATCGCCGCGGGGCCGCAACTTCGTTTCATCCGCCCTCATTCGCCGAAGCGCTTTCCTGGGCTGCGGGGCGGACCATACTCGAAATCGATATCAAGCGATCGACGCGATACGAAGACGTAATCGCCGAAATACACCGTCAACGGGCGCAAGACCGCGTCATCCTTATCGCCTATTCAACAGGGCAGGCCGCGCGTCTTCACAAGCTTGCGCCGGATTTGATGATCTCGCTCAATCTTTCATCGCCGTCGGACTTGAAGAGGGCAATCGCATCAGGCGTACCGGCTGAAAGACTGCTCGGCTTTACGGGCGTCGATACGCCCAATCCGCAGCTTTTTTCGCTGCTCGGCGAACGAGATATCGAGGTCGTTTTTGGGACGCTCGGCGGGCGCGACTCCATCGACCGCGAGATCGAGCGTACGGGCGACGGGTCGCGATACGCAGCGCTCGCGGCGATGGGCGCCGACATCATCGCGACTGACGCCCCGCTCCGGGCGCAGGCGGCGCTTGACGCTGCTGGCCGCGCCGCGACGGCGGGCCGCTGCGGCGTCAGCCGCCGCTGACCGCCGGGGCGCTCCGCAATCGCAACCTCGCACGTTATTTCAGGCGAAACGAAATCGCCGGGACGGGGCGGCGGCTTCTGGTTTTATTGACGCCGAGCCGCGTCTCGGCTCCTGTAACCGAGAAGCCGATAATGCAAGGACATCTCTCATGCGCCCTTTCCTCGCCGCCGCTATTATCACCCTCGCACCGTTAACGGCTTTTGCTCAGGATCTTGGCGGCGGCGCGCGCCCCGTCGGGGAGGCATGGTCGCGAAGTCCCGTCATCGCGCCGCACGGCATGGCCGCAACAGCGCAGCCTCTCGCCTCGCAGATCGCAATCGATATTCTTAAAAAAGGCGGCACCGCCGTCGATGCGGCGATCGCCGTAAACGCCGCTCTCGGCCTCATGGAGCCGACCGGCTGCGGAATCGGCGGCGACCTGTTCGCTATCGTCTGGGACCCGAAAACCGGCAAACTCTACGGACTTAACGGCTCCGGCCGGGCCCCGATGGGGCGCAGCCTTCAGCAGACGATAGAAAGGTCTGCCGAAATTGTCGGCGAAGGAAACGGCATTCCGCCGCTCGGGGCGTTGCCGGTTACGGTTCCCGGAACAGTCGACGCCTGGTTCGAACTTCACGGACGGTTCGGAAAACTGCCGATGAAGACGATCCTCGCCCCGGCGATCGGATACGCAAAGGATGGTTTTCCGGTCTCGCCCGTTATCGCGATGTATATGGATCGCAACCTCAAGGGGTTTGAGGCGCGCCTTCCCATGATCGGCGCCTTCGAAAACGCGCGCGCCGTCTATTTCGCAAACGGCGCGCCCAAAGCCGGCGACGTTTTCAGGAATCCCGATCTCGCCCGCACCTATGAAAAACTCGCCCGCGGCGGGCGCAACGCATTCTACAGGGGCGAAATCGCACGCACGATAGACGCCTTTTTCAAGCGAATCGGCGGCGATCTACGGTACGAGGATTTTGCGGCTCACAAATCGCAATGGGTCGAACCGGGATGCGTAGATTATCGTGGATATTCCGTATGCGAATTGCCGCCTAACGGCCAGGGATTCGCAGCGCTTCAAATGCTCAATATCTTGAAGAATTTCGATTTCTCGGCGACGCCGCGCGGATCGGCTGAGGCGCTCCACTATATGGTCGAGGCAAAGCGTCTGGCGTTTGAAGACGTCGCACGATACTACGCCGATCCCGATTTCGCGCAGATCCCCTCCGAATGGCTGCTTTCCGACGAATATGGCAGGGAACGATTTGCCCTAATCGATCCGGAAAAAGCGATGACATCGCCCGCCCCCGGCGTCGCGCCGAAACTCGAAGGCGCCGGCGACACAACCTATTTCACCGTCGCCGACAAGGATGGGATGATGGTCTCTCTCATCCAGTCGAATTATCGCGGTATGGGTTCTGGTCTCGTCGCCGACGGCCTGGGATTCATGTTCCAGGATCGCGGCGAGCTGTTTAGTCTCGATGCGGACCACCCTAACGCCTACGCACCCGGAAAGCGCCCGTTCCATACAATTATCCCGGCTTTCGTCTTGAAAGACGGCGCGCCGTACCTGTCCTTCGGATTGATGGGCGGCGCGATGCAGCCCCAGGGCCATGTCCAAGTCCTCGTCAACATGATCGACTATGGCATGAACCTGCAGGAAGCCGGCGATGCGGCGCGGTTTAATCATGATGGCGGTTCGCAATCGACCGGGGTCAATCTCGACCCCGTCGGCGTCTTGTCGGTCGAACCCGGCATCCCCGCGCAAACACGCGAACAGCTCGTGAAAATGGGACATAAAGTCGAGATAGACCCGACAGGAATTCCCTTCGGCGGCTATGAGGCTATCATGCGCGATCCCGATACGGGCGTTTATTGGGGCGCGACCGAGATGCGCAAGGATGGAACTGTCGCGGGCTATTAAACGCCGAACGCCCGTTTCGCATTTCCGCTCAGGAACGCGGCTTTCCCTTGTGAATCCAGACCGAGCATATCCAGCTGGTCAAGGCACCTTTTCGCCGTCAGCATGGGAAAGTTTGTGCCGAACATGATCCTCTCCCGTCCTTCGCCCTTCATCAGGTCGATAAAATCTTCGGGCAAGCGGTGAAGCGCATAGGCGCTCGTATCGATATGAAAATTCTGAAACTTGCGGATCATCGACTTGACTTCGTCGATCCATGGAAATCCCACATGGCCGCCGACGACGACGAGTTCAGGAAAATCGATCATTACGTCTTCCAGATAGGGAATTAAACGTCCGGTTTCCGAGCTTTTCAGGGGGCCCGTATGACCAATCTGCGTGCAGAACGGCAAACCCGCATCGATACAGGCGGCGTAGACCGGATAATATCGCCGGTCGTTCGGCGGCAGGCTCCACAACCATGGCACAATCCGCACCCCGACGAATTTTCCCGATTTCGCCCGGCGGCGAATTTCCCGCACCGCCTCCATTGGTTCTGATAAATCGGCGCCGATCAGTCCCTTCAAACGGCCCGGCGCCGCGTCGATCGCCGCCTCGACTTCATCATTGGAGATCAGATCGCCCTTCGGCGACGACCAGCCTGAAACGAAAGCCGTCCCGACGCCCGCTTCATCCATCGCGCCGATCAACGCCCCAACCGGCAAATCATCGGCCGGCGCTTGCGTGCGGTTCCAGCGCATCAGGCTTGCAAGCCATTTTTCCCGCCAGAAACGCCTGGTGGGAATCTGCGCCCAGACATCGATAATTTCGGTGTTCATATTGTTCATCTTATGCATCGCGGCCTCCGGTCCTGATCCTCATCCCGCCACCCGATCGTCTCAACAAAATTTTGCATAGGCCGCTGTGACGGCCTAAATTCCTTTCGGCATTAGACTGACCGGAATTCGGTGAACCCGAGGGAGAGGTCTTCATGCTCGAAGAATTTCTGATGAAAAAGCGATCCTACCAGATGTGGGCGGCGCTCCTTATGGCGCTTGCAGCCATCTCATCGGCGGTCTTATTCTCGGCCTTCGCCGTTAAAGGCTCGCAAACGCCGAACCCGAAGGGTCTCAGAAAAATAGCGCTGGAAACAGCGCAAATTCCTGAAGAAGCGGCTGATCTGGCGCGCGAGGCTGTTTTCGGCTCGCACCCTCACCTCGCCTATGAGCAACGATTCGGCTCCAGCGCAGGATTTCAGCGTTTCGCGCCGCCGGACGCGCCGGGCGCCATCATCATTCTGCCCCGTTATGACGGCGACGAAAAACGAACAATAGTCGAGTACCGCAATCTCGATGACGGGCGCGTCATCCGGGAGATCGCGCCCGATATTTCAGCAATAAACAGTCGTTCGAAACTGCGGCCCCCGCGCGTAAATCTGAAACGCGACAAGGGGCCGTCGCGCTACGCCCTCGCCCATCCCCTGCCCATGGACGACGGCGGCGTCGTATTTCACGGCATGTATTCGCCGCTTGTCAGGCTCGACGCCTGCGGCGCCATCGTGTGGACGCTCGACGAAGTCTTTCATCATTCAATCGAGCGGGACGCCGATGGAAATATCTGGGGTATAGCTCTCAATTACCCGCACAAAATCCGTGCGCTTCCGTCAACGCTCAAGGACGACGCTATCGTAAAAGTATCGCGGGCGGGCGAAATCCTGTTTGAAAAATCAGTCGCCGAATTGCTGATCGAAAACAATCTTCGCCACTACGTATATTCAACTGCGGAGTATTTCGACGATCCCCTGCATGTGAATGACGTGCAACCGGCCCTGAAGGACGGAAAATTCTGGAAGAAGGGCGATCTTTTTCTTTCAAACCGCAATTCATCGACAATACTCATTTATCGTCCGTCTACGAACAAGGTTGTTTGGCGAAAGGACGGTCCCTGGCTCCTTCAGCACGACGTCAATATTCTAAATGATCGGGAAATCTCGGTATTCAGCAATAATACGACATATCTGCCGCGCGGCGAACAAACTCTCGGCGTAAATTCAGAATACGTCTACAATTTCGAAACAGGCCGATTGCGCGAACCCTACCTTCCGGGGTTCAGGAAGAACGAGATCAGGACGCCGACGGCCGGTCGCGGAAAAATTCTCCCGAGCGGGGATATATTCGTCGAAGAGCAGGATTACGGCAGAATTCTTCAAATGAATTCCGACGGCGATATCCGTTGGAGCTTTATCAATCGCGCTTCTGACGGACGCCTTTATTCCGTTCGCTGGGCGCGATACCTGCCGCCGGATCAGGCGGCGTCGCTTAGAAAGGCGCTGGCCTCGGCAAAATGCCCTGCGCCCGCGAAATAAACGCTGAACGCATCAGGTGTTCATCGAATCGAAGAAGTCCTGGTTCGTTTTTGTCTGGCGTAATTTGTCGAGAAGGAAATCGATCGCGTCGGACGTTCCCATCGGATTGAGAATGCGGCGCAGGACATAAACCTTCTGAAGCTCGGCTTTCGGAACAAGCAGATCTTCTTTCCGCGTCCCGGATTTTGCAATATCGATCGCCGGAAATGTCCGTTTGTCGGCGACCTTGCGGTCGAGAACGAGTTCGGAATTGCCCGTACCCTTGAACTCTTCGAAAATAACCTCGTCCATCTTCGAGCCGGTGTCGATCAGCGCCGTCGCAATGATGGTGAGCGATCCCCCCTCCTCGATATTGCGCGCCGCGCCGAAAAACCGCTTCGGACGTTGAAGCGCATTCGCATCGACGCCGCCGGTCAAAACCTTGCCTGAAGAAGGAACGACCGTGTTATAGGCGCGGCCCAGCCTTGTAATTGAATCTAGAAGTATCACGACGTCGCGGCCGTGTTCGACAAGCCGCTTGGCTTTCTCGATGACCATTTCGGCGACGGCGACGTGGCGCGATGCGGGTTCGTCGAAGGTCGAGGAAATCACCTCCCCTTTCACCGAACGCTGCATATCGGTCACTTCCTCCGGGCGTTCGTCGATCAGCAGAACGATCAAATAAACTTCCGGATGATTGACCTCGATCGAATGCGCTATGTTTTGAAGAATGACGGTTTTACCGGTGCGCGGCTGGGCGACAATCAACGAACGCTGCCCCTTTCCGATCGGCGCGACGAGATCGATGACGCGAGCGGTCAGGTCTTTCTTTTTTGCGTCTTCGCTCGACGTTATTTCCATTTTCAGTCGCTCATCCGGATAGAGCGGCGTCAGATTGTCGAAATGAACCTTGTGGCGCGTTTTCTCGGGATCTTCGAAATTGATCGTCGACACTTTTAGAAGCGCAAAATACCGCTCGCCCTCTTTCGGGCTCCTGATTTCGCCGATAACCGTATCGCCGGTTCTGAGCGCGAAGCGGCGTATTTGCGACGGCGAAACATAAATATCGTCCGGACCCGGCAGGTAATTCGCTTCCGGCGATCGTAAAAAACCGAACCCGTCAGACAGCACCTCGAGAACGCCCCCGCCCGCGATCTCGACCTCCCTGTCCGCAAGCTCTTTCAATATCGCGAACATCATGTCCTGGCGCCGCATCGTCGAAGCGTTTTCGACCTCGAGCTCCTCGGCGAACGCGAGAAGGTCGTTCGGCGATTTCTCTTTGAGGTCTTCGAGCGAAATCTGGCTAGGTATCGTCATGGGGGAAACGCTTTCACGATGGCGCGGCGGCCCGGCGAAAGCGCCGACCGCTCTAGGCTTATGATTGAACCGGGTGCGCCGGCGCTGCTTGTTTAAGGCGCCGCGCGCAAAGGAAGGAGAGTCAGGTGAGATATAGGCCCTGGCCTCGCGGCGTCAATGGGGGCGCCCCTAATGCGTCAAAAGGGCTTTGCGACGGCCATAAAGACCGCGATGAGCATCATCAGGAATGGAATTTCGTTCATGATCCGCCAGAATCTTTCGCTTCTGGGTCTCTCACCGCGCTCGAACTCCCGCCGGGCGCGCGAATACCAGCCATGGATCGCGGAGATTCCCAGAACCATCGGAAATTTCACATGAAACCAGCCCGCCGCCATAATACCGGGATTGGCGTAAAGCATCAGGCCGGCGAGAAGCCAGACGGCGATCATCGCGGGATTTATGATCCCCTTAAGAAGCCGGCGCTCCATCAAGACGAAAAAGCGCTCCGCCTCGCCGCCTTTTTCGGCCTGATGATGGTAAATGAACAGCCGCGGCAAATACATCATCCCGGCCATCCAGGCGATGACGGCCGCGATATGCAGCGCTTTAATCCAAGGATAGGCTGAAAGTAGGAATTCCTGCATCGCCTACCCGGCCCTCACCGCGCCGACAAGACGCGCGACATTCTCGGGCGGCGTGTCCGGCGTCAAGCCATGCCCCAAGTTGAAAATATACGGCACGCCGCTGAATGTATCGATCAGGCCGCGCGCGCCCATTTCCATATCGGGGCCGCCCTTGACGACCAGCATGGGATCAAGGCCGCCTTGCGCTGCGGCATTGGGCGAAATCATCGCTCGCGCCGCGCGCCATGGCGTCGAATAATCGACCCCGACCGCGCTGCAGGATTTTATCGCCGCGTAATCGCCTAGAAGCGCCCCCGCGCCTTTCGGAAAGAGAATGACCGGTGTCCGGGGCCTCAGTTTTTTTACGCGCTCTGCAAGGCGTCCTAGCGGTTCCAGCGATACGGCGCGCGTTACATCTTCCGGCATGCCGCCCGCCCAGCTGTCGAAAATCTGGACCGAGTCAGCGCCGGCGTCGATTTGCGCGACCAGATAGTCGGCGGTTGCGTCAACAAGGACGTCGATCAGCTCGATAATAAACTCGCGCGCGTCATACCAGCGCCGGCGAAGCGCGGCCGGATCCTTGTTCGGCCCGCCGGCCATCATATAGGTCGCCACCGTCCACGGCGCGCCGGCGAAACCGATCAGCGCTTTTTCCGGACTTAAGGATGCTCTGACGCGCCTGACAGTCTCGTAGACGGGCGCAAGCGTTTGATGAATGTTTTGATTCCGAAATTTCTCAATATCCGACTTTTCTAAAACCGGCGACAAGCGCGGACCGTCGCCAGGCGCAAAGATTAGATTCTGGCCGAGCGCCTGGGGAATGAGGAGGATATCGGCGAACAAGATTGCTGCGTCGAAATCGAAGCGGCGGATAGGTTGAAGCGTGACCTCAGCCGCCAGTTCGGGGTTATAGCAAAGATCGAGAAACGATCCGGCCTTCTCACGCAATTCGCGATATTCCGGAAGGTACCGTCCGGCCTGCCGCATCAGCCAGACAGGCGGTATGGCTTCAACCTCTCCGTTTAAAACGCGAAGCAGCTTCGAAGCCGGTTTCGATCCGTCCGCGTTCACCCGTTAACTCCTCTTTAAGGTTTATTAAAAAAGTATGAATAAGATAGTAGCGCCTGAAAATCGGGGAAAATCAGACAGTGTTATTCGCACACATAGTCATAAGGCGATGTCCACACCAGTTCCGGAAATCTCTCAGGAAAGAACAAGTCTGGTAGAGCCGACTATCTCATTGATGTCAAAGGCGCCTTTCCAGACTGTCGCCGGTCGGCGCGTGAATTGTTTCCACAGTATGACCTCGGCCTCAAAGCGCATTTTTCCTTCGCCCTACTTTCAAATGCACATGGGCGCCTGCCCGGCGCCGACAGGATAACCGGCAGGGGAATTGCCAGCGCCGGGCGCTATCATCCATCTTATCCATAAGTTACACAGGTTTTCCCCCGCGCACGGTAATACCGCCCGCAATGCGGGGGCCGAAATCGAATTACCAAACGCAATGACGGCTCACCCGCGTATCCTGTCCAGCTATTTCCACGTTCACCTCGTGTCGGATTCGACCGGTGAAACATTGAATGCGGTTTTCAAGGCTGCAACGGCTCAATTCGCTGCTGCCAATCCTTTTGAGCATATTTACGCGCTTATCCGCGCCCGACCTCAGATGGAACGGGTGCTGGCCGATATAGAGGCGGCGCCTGGCCTTGTCTTGTACACCGTCATGAACCCGGAATTGCGACGCCTGCTCGAGGCGCGATGCTCGGAATTGCAGATCCCGGCGATTTCGGTCCTCGATCCATTTATCGAGGCGTTCTCTGATTTTCTGGGTCTTCAACAAACGCGCAAAGCCGGCGCGCAGCATGAAATGGACGAGGCCTATTTCACGCGGATCGAGGCGATAGATTTTACGCTTTCACATGATGACGGGCAGATGACCTGGGATCTTGAGCCGGCGGACGTCGTGCTGGTGGGTGTGAGCAGAACCTCAAAAACGCCGACTTGCATGTATCTCGCGAACCGCGGCGTTAAAGCCGCCAATGTTCCCCTGGTGCCTGATCAGGATCCGCCTTCACAGCTCTTTACGCTTCGCAAACCCCTGATCGTCGGACTTATCGCCAGCCCGGAACGTCTGGCCCAGATCCGGCGCAGCCGGCTTGGCGGGATGAACGCTGAGGAACACGTCGATGAATATTCCGATATCGAAACGGTCAGGGCGGAAATTCTGCGCGCAAAACGCCTTTACGCCAAACATCGTTGGCCGACGATCGATGTGACGCGCAAATCGGTAGAGGAAACAGCCGCAGCCATCCTCACCAAACTTTCCGCCAAACGGAACGAAGAAGAATGAGCCCCATAGTTCTCGCTTCAGGCAGCGCCATACGCGCCAAAATTCTGAAGGCGGCCGGCGTCCGCTTTGAAGTCGTACGCCCGGATGTCGATGAAGACGCCCTTAAAAAAACGGCGGCGGCGGAGGGGGTATCGATCGAACAGACAGCCGCGCGGCTTGCCGACGCCAAAGCGCTCGCGGTCTCATCGGCGGGCCGGATCGTTCTTGGTTCGGATCAAATACTCGCGCTTGGCGCGCAGTCTTTCGACAAACCGAAAACCATGCGTGAAGCGCGCGAGAGACTATTGATTTTGCAGGGACGTGACCATCGGCTGATCAATGCTGTTTCCATAGCAAAAGACGGCGAAGTAGTTTTTCGACATCTTGATACGCCTAGATTATTTATGCGCGCGATGTCCGCCGCACAGATAGACGCATATCTTGATGCGGCGGGCGAAGAAATTCTCGCAAGCGTCGGGGCCTATCAGATCGAGGCGCTCGGCGGTCGTCTTTTCGAACGGATAGAGGGCGACTATTTCTCGGTGCTCGGACTGTCGCTTTTTCCCGCCCTCGGCTATCTTGCCCGCGAAGGAATTCTTGCGTTCTGATGCCCGAAAAAAATATAGAAAAACAAAGACTTGCTGCCGTCATCGGATGGCCGGTCAGTCACTCCCTGTCGCCGCTTATCCATTCAACCTGGGCGGCGCGCGAAGGGGTGAGCGCGCGCTATGACGCGCTCGCCGTCGACGCCGATGACGCAATGTTCCGTAAACGGATTAATGAATTGCGCGCTGCGGGATACGCCGGGGTCAACGTCACGATCCCGCACAAGGCGCGTGCATTAGAATTCGCCGACGCCGCCAGCCCGACGGCGCGGGCGGTCGGCGCAGCCAACATGCTTACCTTCGGCGACGAGGTTCTGGCCGACAATTCCGACGCACTCGCCATCGCCGACATTGTCGGCGCACTGCCCGCAAAACCGCGTACCGCCCTGATCCTCGGCGCGGGGGGCGCGGCGCGCGCGGCGCTATGGGCGCTAAAGACGCAGACCGTTCCACGAATAATCATATCGAACCGCACGAGCGCGCGCGCAGAAGAAATCGCGCCGATCGGATCGGCCAAAATTTTCGACTGGCGCGATCGCAATGAAGCGCTCGATGCGGCCGATCTCGTAATCAATGCGACAAGCCTCGGCATGCGGGGTCAACCGCCGCTCGATCTTGAAATCGACCGCCTGAAACGGGGCTGCGTCGTTTTCGACATCGTTTATGCGCCGCTTGAAACGCCGTTGTTGAAGGCGGCGCGGGCGAGGGGGTTGCAAACGATCGACGGGCTGGAAATGCTGATGCGGCAGGCGGCTCCCGCCTACAGGGCCTGGTTCGGGACAAGGGCGGAAATCGACGCCGATCTTCGCAAACGCCTCGAAGCGGCGCTTTCAGAGAGGAATGCATGATTGTCGTCGGCCTGACCGGCTCCATCGGCATGGGCAAGTCGACCGTGACGCAAATGTTTGCGGATGAAGGGGCCGTTACCTGGAACGCCGACGAAGCGGTCCATCGTCTTTACGCCAAGGGCGGGGCGGGCGTTCCCGCGGTTGGCGGACTGTTTCCCGAAGCGATTAGCGACGGCGCCGTCAATCGCGGCGCGCTATCCAGGATCGTACTCGGAAATCAGACGGCGCTCGAAGACCTTGAGGCGATCATTCATCCGCTCGTTTCAGCGGATCGGTCCAGGTTTCTCGCCGATGCCGTTACGCGAGGCGCCGAGATTGCGATACTCGATATCCCCCTATTGTTTGAAAAGGGGTATGCGGAATTCTTCGACGTTATTATCGTCGTTTCCGCGAGCGCTGATATTCAAAAAGCGCGCGTTCTGGCGCGCCCCGGAATGAGCGAGGAAAAGTTCTGTTCGATCCTCTCAAGACAAATTCCCGATGAGGAGAAACGGCGCCGCGCCGACTACATCATCGACACGGGCGTCGCCTTGGAAAAAACGCGCGCGCAAGTGAGGACAATCGCCGCCGAGTTGAAAGAAAGCGCCGGCGGAAAATAAACCGGGCCCGCAGGCGGGCCCGGAAATCTTAGTGATTTCAGATGCTTAGATATCACCATCCGCATTGGCGACCGGCGTTTTCCTCTTCAAGATAATCCATCAGCGGCTTGAAATAGGCGATGATTGCAGAGCCGTCCATCTGGCGCGCGCCGGTAAAAGCTTCCAGCGCGTCGGGCCATGGTTTCGAAGCGCCCATCTCCATCATCGCGTTGAATTTGTCGCCGACTTCTTTTGATCCGTAAAAAGAACAACGGTGTAACGGCCCGGTCCAGCCAATCTGGTCGCAGGCGGCTTTATAAAACTGAAACTGTAAAATCCGCGCGAGGAAATAGCGCGTATACGGAACGCCGCCTGGTACGTGGTATTTGCTCCCTGCATCGAACCCGTCTTTGGGCCGGTCTGCAGGCGGGCGAATTCCCTGATACTGCGTGCGAAGCGACCACCACCCGTCATTATAGTGTTCGGGCGTAATTTCGCCGGAGAAGATTTTCCAGCGGTATTTATCGACGATAAGGCCGAACGGAAGAAAAGCGATCTTGTCGAGCGCCTGCCGCATCAGCAGCGACAAATCCTCAGAAGCCGGCGGAACCGTATCGATCAGGCCGATCTGCTTGAGATATTCCGGCGTGATGGAAAGCGCGATCATATCGCCGATCGCTTCATGAAAGCCGTCATTTGCGCCGTTCTGGAAAAGAATCGGCTGCCCCTTATAGGCGCGTTGATAAAAATTGTGGCCAAGCTCGTGGTGAATTGTGGTGAAGTCTTCCGCGCCGACCGTCGTACACATTTTTATCCGCAGATCGTCCGCGGAATCGAGATCCCATGCGGAAGCGTGACAAACGACCTCACGGTCGCGCGGCTTGGTGATCTGCGAACGCTCCCAGAAAGTGTCGGGCAGGGGATCGAAGCCGAGCGACGTGAAGAAATTTTCGCCCGTCGCCACCATTTTGACCGGGTCATAGCCCTTCTCGACCAGTATTTTATCGAGATCGATCGGCGCGGCGCTGTCGCCGACCGAAACGATATCGCTGATCGCGCCCCATTCCTGCGCCCACATATTGCCTAGAAGATCGGCGCGGATCGGCTTGTCGAGCGGCACGACCTCATCGCCGTATTTTTCGTTCAGCTCCGCGCGCACATAGCAATGAAGCTGATCGTAAAGCGGCTTCACCTGGCCCCATAAACGATCGGTTTCCGTTTCGAATTCATCGGGAGACATATCATAGCCGGACCGCCAAAGCGCGCCGACGTCGGCGTAACCAAGCTCTTTGGCGCCCTCATTGGCGATCTCGACCATGCGTACATAGTCGCCTTTCATCGCAGCCGCATAGTCGTTCCATTTCGTCCAGACTTCGGCGAGCTTTGCTGGGTCGCGCATCTGGCGCATCAAAAGCTCGGTTTCGTTCTGGCGAATTGCGCCGTCTTCAAGATCGCCGGAGGGTCCGCGAATCTCGGCGATCTGTGTACGGAACGTCGCCGGATCGACATTGATTGCGCCGGTCGAATAGGCCGACCCCAGCCGCGTCGTCAGTTGAGCAAGTTCGTCCGCGGCGCCGGCGCGCGTCGGAGCGGGCAGTGTGATCCCGAGTTTCATGAAATCAAGCTTGCGGCGAACATCCGGCGAAAGCGCGACATTGTCGAACCTGGCCGCATCATTTGCAAAATCGACCGCCATTTTGGTCAGCTCGGCGGTATTTTTCGCAGCGAGCCAATCCGTATCGAAATTGATGTAGGTCGCATTCACCCACTGTATCCGGCTCGCTTCTTCAAACGCATCCCGATAGGTGGCTTCAACTTTTTCGGCGAACTCGGCCGCGCTTTCAGCGTTCGCCTCGGGCGCGGGGTCGGGCGCGGGTTGCGGCTCGGCCGGTTGCACGCCGCACGCCGCAGTGAGCGCGATCAACGAGACGGCGCCGAATGCGCCCAAAGCGCGTCGCGATATATTTGAAATCATTGAGATTTACCCTGAATTGCTGACTTCGCCGACAAGCCTAGCCTGAACGCGCGGAAGGCGCAAAACCGCTACTCAGACCTTTTCCGCGAGGCGTATCGCCAGCCGGCAGCCGGCCTGAATGGCGGCTTTGAGAACGCCGTATCCAGGCGCTTCAAGGGCGCCATGCGCTTCGGCGGTCGCCTTATGGGCGAGCTCATCTTCGCGAAACGCACGGACGGTTTGCGCGAGCGAGGGATCAGCCTCGTCCAGCAATTCGGCCTGTCCGGCGTAGTGCTTCTCGATCACTTCCTCGACGGCCGCCGTGCAGGCCATCGCCGCTTTTACGCCCATTAACGCTGTCGCCGCGCCGAGGCCGAAACCGGCGACGCTCCAGATCGGAGACAACAGGGTCGGACGCACGCCGCGTTCCGCGAGGAGCCGGTTGAACGTATTCAGGTGTTCGACCTCGCCGTCCTCCATCTCGCGCAGTTTTTCAGCGATCGCGGCTTTGCCGGGCAGGGCGTCGAAAACTGCGCGCTGGCCGCTGTAGATTTTCACCGCGCCATGCTCGCCCGCATGATCGACGCGCAGCATTTCGCCGATACGGCGGTCGCGCGCGCCCGGACGCTTTCTGTCTAAAGGAAAGTCGGCGGTCGAGATCATAATGCGGCGCCCTCCGCGCGCTTTCCGTGTGCTGAACGTCGCTCTTCGCGCGCCGCCGCCGCCGCCGCGATCAGGCAGAAAGCGAACAGGCCCGACGATATCAGAAGATTGTATCCCGCCATCGAAACACCGAGCAGGCGCCACGCCGCCTCACTACATGAGGGCCCGGCCGGTTTCTGATCGAGAATATCGATGAGACCGCCCGGTGCGATCTCGACTGGGCCGCCGCCTGAACATGTCGCGGGGCCGGGCCAGTAATGGTTCTCGACCCCGGCGTGGTAAAAGGCGAGCCCCGCGCTGACGAGATATACGAGCGCGCAGGCGCCGACGGTCGCGATTGCGGCCCGCCGCCATTTCAGCGCTGTTGCGATAATGAGGCCGGCTGTTGAAAGGGCGAGGCCCGTCCAGTGCGCCTCTCTCTGGTCGAGACAAAGGGCGCATGGCGCGAGCCCGCCAAGGTTCTCGAAAAGATGCGCGCCGATTAAAAGCCCGGCGCTCGCGCCCGTCGCAGCGAGCAGCGATTTTTCGATCAAAGTCCGATTTTCGATCGCGTCTATCATCGCCCGAGCATAGCCTTTCGCCTGAGGATTTGCGCCGGACTGATCGTCGCGCCGCTTCAGAACATCGACAGCAGAAAATCCTTGATGATGCTCGCCGCGCTGACCCCGAAAATCAGCAACAGCGCCACCCAGGCGAAGCCGACGAACAGACCAAGAATGACCAGCGCGCCGTCGCGTTCAATGAGCCCCAGCGATGTCAGCGATATGCCCATGGCGGGTACGGCGTTGGTGCCCGGGAGCGGAATAAGGATGGAGGTCGCCGGCACAAGCAGCAATAGGCCGATTACGCGCGCGCCGATGCGGCCCGTCAATTCCGGGAATCGCGGCCGCGCGATAGCTTCAAACCAGGCCGTAAACGGCTCGCACCGTTTGATGACGGCGCGCAGCGGGTCGATTTCAAAGCGTCGGTCCTGCAATTTCGTGGGCAGCCAGGGACTTTCACGCCCCGCCGCCATTTGTCCCGCGAGCGCCAGCATCGGAACCGAGAGGATTTGCGGCAACACGTAGACAAAGGGAACAGACGACGGCAGCGCGAAGAGGAGGATTGCAAGACCGAAAGCGCGCTCGTCGAGCCGTTCAATAAAATCCCTCAGGCTCGCCTCGGCCTTGCGGTCGGGGTGCGCCGCTTCGCGGTTTTTCAGATCGTCGAGAATTTCAATCAATAACTGGGTCGCCCCGCGCCGCGCATCCCGGCGGTGCTGGATATCTTCGGCCTTCCTGTCGTCCATTGCGATTCCGTCAGTCTCTAAACCGGTCATGTTGGGCCGCCTATTAGCGCAGTTTTTCGTTCGCGCCCATTTTGCATATGGCGAAATTTCGATTTGGTTGCTTTTTTCGGCATTCTTCGGCTTTCGCTTGACGGGAAAAGGCGCGCCCCTATGATCCGCGCTCTTTCAACGGGTCGCGCGGTCGATCCCGGCAAGCGGGCGTGGCGGAATTGGCAGACGCGCCAGACTCAAAATCTGGTTCCGAAAGGAGTGTCGGTTCGACCCCGACCGCCCGCACCAGATCATGAATTCATCGAACGCCTAATGAAAACGCCCCCTTGCGGGGGCGCTTAATTCGCTATCGGCGCCGGATCAGAGCGGCGCTTCGCAGGAGGCGAGCAGAGAGCCCGGCGTCTGGCGATCGTCATCATTGCGGCGATTGCGCCGCGATGACTTCGAGATTTTGGCGTCGCCGGAATTACGGACGACGTTGTTCGTCGTTTCAAAGGCCACGCGCGGCGTGAAATCGCGGAACGCGGTGACCTTGATCTCGGCGTCGTTGAGGATTTTCTGCTCGGCGGAGAAAAACTGCATCGTGCAGCCTACATTGTCGATGAAAGTGTTGCCGCCGACCGCGCCGAAGAATCCGCTCGAAACGCGCATGGCGTCAGAGAAGTTGCGCGCGACGAGGTTTGAAGAAACCGTCGCCATGCGGACCTTTTCCGAAAGGAAGATGCCGTTGCGGTTGCCAAGGATCTCATTGGCGATGATCTTGACGCCGTCATAGACGTCGGCGTTCACGCCGTCGCCGACATTGTAGCGGATCGTATTGCGCGTCAGCAGGAGGTCGGCCGCGCCGCCCGCCGCCGCGATGCCGACGCCGTTGCCGATAATGACGTTGTTCGTCAGCGCGCCCTTGATGAATGCGTTATCGTCGCTGCCGAAACTTACAGCCGTTCTCGCGCCGACGATGACGTTGCCGTCAAGGCGGACATCGCCGGCCGTTACGCGCACGCCCGAAGACGGGCCTGAAACGATACCGACGCCGCGCGTCGTGCGGTCATGAAGGAATTCCTCAACCCGCGTGCCGCCGGTTGCGACCTGCCAGCTCCGGTTTTCCGCACCCACCGGTTGGGCGTGGCGGACAAGATAACTTTCAATGCGCCCGGCGTCGTCAAACTCGCCCGGACGGACGATCTGGTTGGCGCGGCACCACAGATCGCGGCCCTTTTCCTTGCATTCAAGGGCGCCGTTCATCGAATAGTTCGACTGGCAGGAAAGGTTCCCTGAATAATTTTCGACGCAGGCCGAAACCGCATTCGGCGATC
Source organism: Parvularculaceae bacterium (assembly GCA_020446945.1). GTDB lineage: Bacteria > Pseudomonadota > Alphaproteobacteria > Caulobacterales > Parvularculaceae > Amphiplicatus. Next base: position 342,787 of record JAGRDS010000001.1, on the reverse strand, counting down.
TGACCTCACACCATTCGCCGTCGCGGCGCGAAGATTTGCACTTTCCGAAAGCGTCCTCGACGCGCTCATAAAGCCCCGGATCGCGCGCCGGGCGCGCAAGCTGGTCGAGAAGTTCGGGGCGCATCTGTCCTTTTAACGGTCCGTATCCGGCGCGAAGCGGAATGTCGGAATCCGACGGGATGATGAAGCTGTCGGAAATCGTAACGGTGCCGCCGCGAATATCTATGCAGCTTCCCGAAGGGACCGCGGCGTCAAATTCGAAAATCAGCGTTGAAAGATTGACGCTCGCGACCGGCGAGTTCGGCGCGATAGAAACGCAAGGCGCATTCGCTGCGGGACGGATGATCGCATTGCGGCCGTAATCGCCTTCGACGCCGCGAATTTCGACCGGTTTGGTGACGACGATATTTTCGTCATAAACGCCGCCCTTGACGAGAATGGTGCCGCCGGGACGCACAATCTTCATTGCGTGGGCGATCGTTTTCACATTGCTGCCGGCGTCCTTGCTGACGACGACTTCGTTGCGCGAACCGGTCGATCCGCCGGGCGCGCCGGTCGACGGGCCGGACGCGCCTGGTTCGCGGATCGGAAAACCGCCAAGCGATTGCGCCTGGGCGAAGCCGGAGAGGGCGATGGGAAGGCTGCTCGCCGCTGCAAGAAAAATATTTACGCGTTTCATGGAACTGCTCTCCTGCTATTCGATGTTGCGCGGCTTTTCGAATTCAAGTTTTCGCAGCGCTTCCCCGGCCGGTTTGTAGCCGAGCGACTGGGCGCGCGCGAAATGAACCGCAGCCTTGGCCTTGTCGGGCTGAACCGGGTTCAGGCCGGGCGTTGAATCCCTGTAGACGACGCCAAGCGCATAATGTGCGATCGCGAGATCAGCGCCGGCCGCCTTTTTGAGCCAATTGACCGCTTCGTCGCCGTCCTGAATGACGCCGATGCCGCGAACATGCATGACGCCGAGAACATATTGCGACATCGGATGCCCTTCCTTGGCCGCGGCCTCGAAGAGCTGGACCGTCTGGCGGGCGGTGAGAACCCCGGTCTTTACGGCTTCTTTTTCTTCGTCCGTGAGATCGTCGTCTGCGCTGACGCGCGAATACTGGAACCTGCGAATTGCCTCGCGCGTTCCCTTGCCCATCGCATTGTCCACCGGACCGAAATAAAGGCCGAGCGATCTAAGCGCGCGCTGGATAAGCTCGACGTCGATATCGGCGATCGCGCCCAGCGCTTGCTGCAGGCGCAATTCCTCAAGCTCTTTTTTCGTCCGCTCGAGTTCTTTTTGCTGCGGCGTCTTTCCTGTGTGTTCTTCGGGAAGCGGCGGTTGCCAGTCGGCGATATTGTCCGCTGCGGATTTCTTTTCGGCGCCCGTCATCAACTCTTCGAGTTCTTCGTAAGCGATCGACGCCGCGCCGACGCCGCGCGCTTTGGCGAGCGCGTACATGGTGAGCGCCTTGACGTTGTTTTTATCGACGCCGGCGCCGCGGCGGTACATGTCGCCCAGCGTGTAGAGATCGTACGGGCTCCCGCGTTCAAACGTGTCCGATACCAGTTTTTGCGCTTTGTTGACGTCGGCCGTACTCATCCTGAAGCGAATTTCGGGCAGGCGCTCTTCGGCGAGGATCTGCGCATTGCGCTCGGCCGCCGTCGGCATCTGGAAGCCTTCATTGAAACGATGATAGGCGGCGAGCGTGTACCAGCGCAGCGATTCAACATTATCGATCTTGCGCCCCGTCTCCAGCGGCACGGCGGCGCCCGTCGCGCCTTCAAGCACCGCGCCGGAATAAACGTCGCCCAGCGCTTTCATCGAGCGCACGTCGCCGGCGACGGAAAACCGCGTCCAGATATCCACGGCGACGTCGTACTGACCCTGCTGATAGGCCGTCAGGCCGATTTCGTAATTGGCGTGAGCGGCGCCGGCGCCGGCGAAAGACAGTGCGGTCGCCGTCGCGACGCCGAGCAACGCCCGGCGCATAGCGGAATGCTTCATGACCTGATTTTTCCTCATAACCCCTCGACTCCCCAGGCGTTCCCCAAACGCTTGCTCATACCCGGCTGCGCCGCCCAGAGGGCGCCGTCGCGGCGCTTGGCGTCCGGCTCCTGGAGCATTCCCGAAGACTAGACCACGCGCGCGCCGCTTACGCTACATTAACCTTTACCACGTCCGAAAACAAATAGGTGAAGGAGTGCGCGGCGGGGCGGAATTCAACCCTTTTCCAGGGGCCGATTTTCGCCCCGCGTGACCAGAAAGACGCAAATTTCGCCGGTCCCTACGAGGCGTCGGCAATTATGGCCGCCGATCCGGGCGAAATGGGGAATATCAACGGCGGCGAGCGGATCGTCCGTTATGATCCTGACATCGCCGCCTGGCGCGAGCCGCCGCAGCGCCGCCTCCATCCGGATAACGGGGAGGGGGCAGGTGAGCCCGCGCGCATCGATAACGATATCGGCGGGCGGAAAAGGGGCGTTCGCGGCGTCGTCCACGCCTCGATTTGCCATTTCCCGCATGCGAAAGAAAAGCCCCCGCCGAAGCGGGGGCTGATATTTCGATCCGGCGGACTTTTTTTAAAAGCCGAGTTGCAGCTCAATGCCGACACGGCGGCCCTTTGCGAGCGGCGCGAAGCTGCCGCCGGCCAGAGGCGACGGCAGGGCGGGCAATTGGGTGTCGCCGCCGAAATTGACTTCGTTGGCGAGATTCCTGCCGTAAATCGAGAATACCGCACGGCCGAAATTCAGCGCGATGCTCGCGTCGATGAGGTCCACCTCGTTGAGCGAACCGAGATTATTGTCGGTGTAGAACGACATATCGCGATGCGAATAATTGAACCGCGTATCGACATGGACGCTATCGCTGAGCGGCAAGGTATGGACAAAGCCAACGCCGTATGTCCACGGCGCGAGGCGCGGAATCTCAAGGCGCAAATCCGCATCGTCGACGACGCCCGGACTGACAGCCGGGAAGCCGATGTCAAACAGGATTTTGTCGTAATTGCCCTCAGTGTGGCCGATATTTCCGAGCAGGATGAAATTATCGGTCAGGGCGACCTGCGTTTCGAATTCGATGCCCCAGATCGTGGCGTCGGCCGAGTTGACGATAACCTGCGTCACGCCGAGCGCCGGATCGGAAAGGTTCAATTCCCGCTGCATGTTGCTGACGTCGTTGACGAAAAACGCAGCGTTAATTGTCGCCCGGCCGTCGGCGGGTTGCGCCTTGAACCCGATTTCGTAGGCGTTGACCTTTTCTTCGTCAAACGGACCCGGCAGGAACAGGGGATCGAATGACGGGTTCGGAACGAAAGTCGGCGGCGGCGCCGGGTTCGGTACGAACGGAATGGAATTCTGCGACGTGTTGCGGAAATTGTAGCCGCCCGATCGTACGCCCTGCGTCCAGTGCGCATAGACATTAAAATCATCGACCGGACGCCACTCAAACCCGACTTTAGGCGTAAAGTTATTCCAGCTGTCGTCGCTGACGAAATCTTCCGAACACGAGCCGGCGATCCGCACGTCGCAGGACGTCCGGTTCAGCAGGAGGTTGGAAATTACGACGGCTTTTTCCTCGCGCGTGTAACGTGCACCGAGGTTGATCGTGAAACGTTCCGAAAGGTCGATATCGAACTGGCCGAAACCGGCCCAGGATTTTTGTTCCTGAACGCCGCCGCCATTGAAGAACGCAGCGCCGCCGACGAGCGATCTGATTTCGTTATAGGCGATATCCTGCGTGAAATAGTAAAACCCGAGCGTTGCATCGATCCGGTCGAAAAGACGATTGTTCCAGCGGATTTCCTCCGAATACTGATCCTGATCCGTCGTTGAGTCGGCGTGGAACAGGTGAAGCGGCGTCGCATCGATATCGCTGCGCGTGCGCGATTCATAATCGCGCCAGCCCGCGATATTGGTCACGACGCCGAGCGAGCCGAGGTCTATCCGCGCTTCCGTGAATATCTGTTGCCACGTCGCTTTGGCAAAACCTCGTTCATCGACCGAAAAAATGAAGCTGTCGCGCGGCGCGGTGAAAAACAGGTTCGTGACGCCGGCGCCGTTGGTGTGGTTCTGCGAGGCCGGGCCGTCGCTGTCGGATTCGCCATGCTCATAGCGCACGGTCAGTTCGAAAGCGTCGCCGGGCGTCCAGTAAATCGAAGGCCGGAAAATAATCATTTCCGCTGCGCCGAAATCTTCAAAATCGTCGACGCCGGGGCCGGCCACGAGCGCGCCGGTCGCAGGGCCGAAAGCCGCGTTTGCAACCGCGTTGGGAACGGGACCGCCGAGATAGTTCTTAAACCAGCCATTGTCGCTGTTGTAATAGACTGCGAGCTTGGCTCTCAGCGTGTCCTCGATAATCGGACCGCCGACCGAACCCATGGCGTAATAGTTCATGCCGGTCCCGCGCGCGCCCGTTTCCGCGGCGAGTTTTGCGTCAACCGCCCATTCGTCGCCAGGTTTTTTCGTATTTATAAGCACCGCGCCGCCGGTCACGTTGCGGCCGAAGAGAATGCCCTGCGGTCCGCGAAGCACCTCGATCGATTCCAGATCGAAAATATCGAGGACGACGCCGCCGTTCACGCCGAGATATATGCCGTCGACGAATACGCCGACAGCCGGATCAATCGAGGGGATCGATGAGTTGATGCCTAGGCCGCGCACCGCAAAGTTCGCGACGCCGCGCGAGGTTCCGACGTCGTCAAGCGAAACGTTCGGCATCGAATAGCTGAGGCTTGAAAGGTCGCGCACCTTCAGCGCAGCCAGCTGTTCGGCGCCATAGGCGGTGATCGCCAGCGGCACGTCCTGAACATTTTCCGCGTCGGCTTTCTTTGTCGCCGTCACGAGTATTTCATCGCGCAGCGCGCCGGCCGCTCCTTGCGCCATGGCCGCACCCGGAGCGCAGACGGCAAGAGCTAGAATCGAGGCTTTCGCCAAAAGCCGTTTGGTCATAGATCCTCCCTTATCGCCCCATAAAAGAGGCGTTTATCATTATGAGAGGCCAGATTATGCGCAGGCGAGCGCGTTAGCGAGCCGAATCCGCCGGGTTTTAGCCAATTCGAGGAAGGAAACTCACGAGTTTTCCCGCGGTGTTGCGGCGATTCAACAATTCGTCAGCGCGAGGCCAGCGTTTTTGCGAGATCTGCAATCGAGAACGGAAAAACGATCGTATTCGTCCTGTCGGACGCGATTTCCTGCAAGGCGCCGAGATAACGCAGTTCCATCGCGCCGGGCGAGGTCGCCAGAATATTCGCGGCTTCGGAAAGCTTGGCCGCCGCCTGCTGTTCGCCGTCGGCGGAAATAATTTTCGCGCGGCGTTCGCGTTCGGCTTCGGCCTGCTTGGCGATGGCGCGGATCATTTCCGGCGCAACATCGACATGTTTGATCTCGACGTTCGAAACCTTGATCCCCCAGGCCTCCGTCTGATGGTCGAGGATTTCCTGAATATCCTTGTTGAGCTTTTCGCGCTCCTGGAGCATTTCATCGAGGTCGTGTTTGCCGAGAACCGATCGAAGGGTTGTCTGGGCAAGCTGGCTCGTCGCGGCCATGTAGTTCTCGACCTGAACGACGGCGCGGACCGCATCGACGACGCGATAGTAGATTACAGCGTTCACTTTCACTGAGACGTTGTCCTGGCTGATGACGTCCTGCGTCGGCACGTCATGGACGAGCGTGCGCATATCGACTTTGCGCATCTGCTGGATGATCGGTATGATGATGACTATGCCGGGGCCCATGGCGCGTTTGGCGACGCGGCCGAGCGTGAAGACGACGGCGCGCTCGTATTCCCGCATGATTTTGACGATCGCCGGAATAGCGACAAAAAGCAGGAAAAAGAGTACTCCTATAAATCCTAAACCGGGCATTATCGTCTCCTTCGCGGTTTGCGGCGGGGGCGTTTAACCGCCGCGCCCTGTTTTAACGCGCGTCACCTCAAGGGTCAGTCCCTTCACGGACTTTATGCGCACTTCATCGCCGGGCGACAGGCTCGATTTCGACGACGCCCGCCACAATTCTCCATCCGCCGTCACATAACCTGCGCCGCCGGCCCAGTCGACGACTTCAGCGCGCGTATCGCCAGCAGGCGCGCCGACGCGAAACAGCGCAGATCGCGGCGAAAGAATGCGCGCTGCTATATGGACGAGAAGGATGAAAACGAAACCGGCGGCGAGCGCGACGGAGAACGGCGAAAACAACACGCCGGCGATAGTCTCGACACGGCCCATCGCGCGCTTACGCCTCCTTCGGCTGAATGGCGCCGAGCAGGCCCGGCGCCTTGGCCTGTTTTACGACGAGAACCAGGCCGTCGATTTCGACAACTTTGACCTTGTCCCCCTTTTGCAGCGGCTTGTCCGCGCGCGCGCGCCATCGCTCGCCCTCGATAATCACCCAGCCGTCCTTTCCGTCCCAGTCATCGACAACGCCCTCGCGCCGCCGAATGGCTTCGGCGCCGATCATCGGGCCGTGGCTCCGCGAGCCGACGACAGCGATGAAAACAAGTGCGAGAAAGGCCCCGAAAGCGCCGACAACGGTCAAAATCAGCCCGGTCGAAACGCGGAACCCTTCCGGAAAAATCAGATACATGCCGGATGCGAACACAACGAGGCCCGCAAGCCCGGAAAGCCCGAATGTCGGCGTAAACATCTCGACAAGGATCAAGATCGCGCCGACGCCCATCAGGACGGCGCCAAGCCAGTTGAACGGAAGCACCTGAAAGGCGTAGAGCCCGAGGACGAGACAGAGCGCGCCGACGGCGCCGGGGAAAATCGAACCCGGGTTCCACATTTCAATGATGATGCCGGTCGTCGCGAGCGACATCAAAATAACCGCGACATTCGGATCGGCGATAAACCCCAGTATTTTTTCGATGAATGTCGGGGCGATGCGTTCGATCGCAATGTTTTTTGTCGCCACGACTTTCTCGCCGGCGACCGTATTCACCGCCAGCCCGTCGATCCTGACGAGAAGGTCGTCAAGGTCGTCGGCGATAAGATCGATTACGCCGAGCTCCAGCGCTTCGCGGCTCGTTACGGAGGCGGCCTGCCGCACGGCCTTCTCGGCCCAGTCGGCGTTGCGTCCGCGTTCTTCCGCAAGCGAACGAATATATGCGACCGAATCGTTCATGATTTTCGCGCGCAGCGCATCCGCATTGCCGAGTGGGGCGGCCTGTTCCGCATTGTCCGCCGCGCCGGGCGCCGCGTCCTGCGTTTCGCCGGCGTTCGCCGGTGCGCCGCCGTCCGAAGCGGGCTCAGGATCTGAAGGCTTTTGAGTTCCGGGCCGTTCCTTTTCAAAAGGGTTTTCGTCGCTGGGCGCACCGCCGAGTTCGACCGGCGTCGCCGCGCCCGTATTTGTATTGGGCGCCATTGCGGACACGTGCGCCGCATACATGATGTAAAGTCCGGCCGACGCCGATCGCGCGCCTTGCGGAGATACATAGGTGACGACCGGGGTTTGCGAGGCGAGTATCGCCTTGATGATCGTCTTCATCGAATCGACGAGCCCGCCCGGCGTGTCGATTTCAATGACGATGAGCTCCTTGCCGGCGCTCGACGCCTTGCCGATCTCGCGCGCGAGATATTGCGCGTTCGCCGGCGTCACCGGCCCTTCTATGTCGAGCACGACCGCTGTTCGCGGCGCAGGCGCATTCTGCGCCGCGCTGACGCCCAGGAACGCCGCAATAATGGCTGCAAAGGCCAGGACCGCGCAGGCCGACAGGCGCGAACGCCTTTCGTCTTTCGCGAACATACGCCCGCCCTCCTCTAAACCTGCCTGTTAAGATAAGCCTTGAGAGCGGCAGTTCAATCGCTTTCGCCCATACTGTGAACAGCGCGCTAGTAGGCGGCGATTTCGACTTCATAGCCGGCGCGGCGCAAATCGCCGATGATCCGGTCCAGATGGTCCTGCCCCTGCGTGTCGATCGTCACATCCATGCAGGTCATTTTGGCGGGAAGATCGGAATATGTCCGATGGTGGCCGACATCGATGACGTTTCCATCCTGTTCCGCGATGATTGTCGCGACGCGAACCAATTGTCCGGGCGCGTCGAGCAATTGCACGCGCAGGCGCGCGAGGCGTCCCGATCTTGCAAGATCGCGCATCAGGATCATCGACAAGAGCCGCGTATCGATATTGCCGCCGCAAAGCACCATGCCGACCGTGCGTCCGGCGAACCGCGCCGGATCGGAAAGGACGGCGGCGAGCCCCGCCGCGCCGGCCCCCTCGACGAGCGCCTTTTGTTCATTCATCAAAAGGCTGAGCGAGCGTTCAAGCGCCCTTTCGCCGACCAGAACGATTTCATCGACCAGCGCCTCAACGATGCGGCGCGTCAACTGGCCCGCTTCCTTGACGGCGATCCCTTCGGCCAGCGTGTTGCCGCCGACCTTTCGTCCGCCGCCGTCCAGCGCGTTTTTCATCGATGGGAACAGTTCGGTCTGAACGCCGATGATTTCCGTCCCGGGCGACTTCGCCTTGGCAGCGACCGCCATGCCTGAAATCAGGCCGCCGCCGCCGATCGGCGCCAGCAGGACGTCGAAATGCGGGCCGTCCTCGATCATCTCGAGCGCGATTGTGCCTTGGCCCGCCATGATGTCCGGATCGTCGAACGGGTGGACGAATACGAGATTTCGCTCCGCGCAAATCTGGTCGGCGCACTCTCGCGCCTCGTCAAAGGCGTGGCCGGCGAGAATGACTTCGGCGCCGAACGCGCGCGTTTGACGTATTTTGATGTCAGGCGTCGTCGCCGGCATGACGATGGTCGCCGGAACGCCGAGCGCTTTGGCGTGGCGCGCGACGCCCTGCGCATGATTGCCGGCGGACGCCGCGATAACGCCACGCTTTTTCTCATCGTCGGAAAGCTTGAGCAGTTTGACGAGCGCGCCGCGTTCTTTAAACGCGCCCGTATATTGAAGGCTTTCGAGTTTCAGCCACAGATCGGCGCCCGTCAGCGCAGACAGTTTCTCCGCCTTCACAAGCGGCGTTCGCATCACGCGCCCTTCAAGCTGCGCTGCGGCGGCTTCGATATCCTCAATGCCCAGCGCATTTACGCCGTCCGGGCCGACTTTCGTTTGCGGGGCGCTGTCTCTCGCCATAAATTCGCACCTGTACTTCAAGCGGCGGTGAATGCGCGAAGACCTTCGCAAGCGCAAGAAAAAATCGGGAATTTCCGCCAAAAAATGCGTGCAACGCTCGACAATCGCCGCACAGATACGGGCGAATATGGAGTTTTATGCCGAAAACGGCTTACAGACCGGATCCGAAGATCGCCGCGCTCGCAGCCCGCGAAGGCGAAGCGTCGCCTTTCTTCGACCCGGTCAAGCCGGCGCGTTTTCCCGATGCGATCCTTCGATACCGCAATAACCGCTGGGCGCACGCCGTCGGCCTCGGCGCGCTTGGCGATGCGGCGTGGATCGATCATTTCGCGCGCTTCAAACCGCTGGAAAACAATCTCCGCGAACCCCTCGCGCTGCGATATCACGGCCATCAGTTCCGCGCTTACAATCCCGATATCGGCGATGGGCGCGGATTTTTGTTCGCGCAATTACGCGACGGACAGGACAGGCTTCTCGATCTGGGGACGAAGGGCTCGGGCCTCACGCCATATTCCCGGACGGCTGACGGGCGGCTGACGCTCAAGGGCGGCGTGCGCGAAGTTCTGGCGACCGAGATGCTGGAGGCGCTCGGCGTCTACACATCGAAAACCTTCAGCATCATCGAGACGGGCGAAGCGCTGATCCGGCAGGACGAGCCGTCGCCGACGCGGTCCTGCGTTCTCGTCCGGCTCGGCCACGGCCATATCCGCTTCGGCGCCTTTCAGCGCCTCGCCTATGAGGGCGATAGCGCTTCGATTTCAAGGCTCGCCGATTATTGCATCGAGGTGTTCGATCCGGATCTTGCAGGGCTCGACGAGGCAATCCGTACAGAACAATGGTTTGCGCGCGTCGTTGCGCGAACCGCCCGCCTCGCCGGTCAGTGGATGGCGGCCGGCTTTGTGCATGGCGTTTTGAATACGGATAACATGAATGTCGCAGGCGAAAGTTTCGATTACGGTCCGTGGCGATTTCTTCCGTATACGGATTTTTCATTCACGGCGGCCTATTTCGATCAGACCGGCCTTTACGCCTTCGGACGCCAGCCGGACGCGGCGCTCTGGAACCTTTCGCGTTTTGGCGGAACGCTCGTGTCTCTCGTTGCGGAAGACAGGTTGAACGCCGTATTGCAAACCTTTCCGGCGTTGTTCGAACGCACGATGATCGAGGCGTTTTTTCGAAGGCTCGGCATTGCGCCGAGCGGCGAAAAGGATTTCGAATTTATCGTCGCCCTGTTGCAGTGGATGGAAAATACCGGAATCGCGTTCGAGCGGTTGTTCTTCGATTGGTTTTGCGGCAAGGCGTCCGTCTTGCGCGCGGGCGCCAGTCCGAACGCGAAGCTTTATGAAGGAAGCGACTTTGCAACCTTAAGGGAAAGGCTTCATTCTTTCGATCCCGTGCGCCCCGAACGCCTGGCGCATCCCTATTTCGCGGGTGAGCCGACAACGATGCTGATCGACGAGGTTGAGGCGATCTGGTCGCCGATTGCGCAAAGTGATGACTGGTCGGCGTTCGACGCCAGGCTTGCGTCTATCGACATGATGCGCACGGCCCTTGGATTTGACGCCTCGGCTTGGCGCCCTTCGCCAAATTTTTGAATTTCAGGAACCGGCGAGCGCGCCGGCGCGAAAGCTTATTGCTGCAAGCGTCCCATGCGCGCGCCGCGGCGCGCGCGTCCGCCTGCTGCGAGGATTTCCACAAAATGCGCGCCGCTCGCTGCGGCGATCAAAACGATGAAAGCAACTAACGAAAATACAACGGGGCTCATAAGATCGTCCTCAGCGCTTTGTCTGAGGACGATGAAACGCCCCAATTCTAAAAATTGTCTCTATTTTTAATCGGTGTTGGTTAATGCGTGAAACCGGTTTTAGCGGCGCTGCGCGGCGTCGTTCGCGCGGCGGACGAAAAGCTCGACCGAATAAATGGCGACGAGCGCGGCGACAAATCCGACAAAGCCGATTAGGGCTAATCCTGCGGGTCCGATGGCTGTCATTTTTCTTTTCCTTTTTTTGGAGCCTGCGGCCTTCTCAAGGGGCCGGCAGGCTCAGTCTGGCGCTATCTAGGCCGGGCGGATGCGATTTACATCACACGAACCGCCACGTTCTTGTGAGCGGCCAGCCGGGCGGCGCGCCAGACCCGCGCAACGCGCCCCAAAAGCGCGCGGCGCAATCGCTGCGCGGGGTCTTTTCCGCAGTCGTTTTTGCGGCCTCGTCTGTGGCCGCCGGGAGACAGGCGCCCGGGCATGGCGCAAGGCCGCCCGCGGCGCGGCGTTTCCAAGCCGGTCCTTTACGGTTAACATCGCCCTGAAAGCCCCCGCGGGGAGGGGGTTGAGGCGGCGCGGTCCGCAACGGCGGGGGGCTCCGCCGGGCCGGTCGCCGCAAACCGGGGTATCGGGAGGAAGAGGGGCGAATGACCTCCGAAGTCGTGTTGATGAACCGTCAGGCTGTGGCGATGGCCGCTGACAGCGCCGTGACGATTACGGGCCACCAGTATCTCAAGACCTACCAATCGGTGGACAAGCTGTTCCCGCTGGTTGAGGGCCAGCCGATTGCGGTGATGATCTATAACAACGCCGAGATCATGTCGACGCCGTGGGAGACGGTGATCTCTCTTTATCGCGACGCGGCGCGCGGACGCGCGCTCGACACGGTGGAAGATTACGCCGAAGATTTCATGAACTTCATCTCCGGCAACCCGGACCTCTTTCCCGCGGATCATCAGGATACGGAGTTCTTCAAGCTGCTCGCTGTCGTTTACACCGTTATAGCGGAGGATTTCGACGCGCAGGTTCAAAAACTCGGCCAGACGCCGGGCGCTCGCGTTAAAGACCATCTCGGGTCGATTTTCGAATTTGTCGTCGGCGAGCTTCACGCTGATTATCAGCGTTATCCGGACGATTCGCGACGCGCAGATCTCGCGTGTTTTCCGGGCGGCATGGGCGAACAGATCAAGCGGCGTTATCGCAACGAAACCGAACAATTGATCGACAGTCTTATCGTTTCGCTCAAAAATGATTACGGCGCATTCGCGGTTTCCGACGCAACGCGCGAGCGCCTGCGCGAGATTGCGGTGTTCGCGGTGACGCGCGATGCGTTTTTCGAACATTACACGGGCGTCGTTTTCGCGGGCTTCGGCGCGCGCGACAAATTCCCGGCGATGCGGTCCTATCTTTCCTCCAGCGTCATTTTGGGCATCCTGAAAAGGAAACAGGATCGCACGGCCGACATGTCGTCCGACGGCGGGCCGGTTGTTCAGCCCTTTGCGCAGGACCGCATGATCCGCACATTCCTGACCGGAATGGACCAGTATCTGCGCATGTTTATGTATGGTGAAACGCTGAAACTGTCGATGAACCTCGTCGCGGACGTCATCGGGCGCGCGCCGATTTCCGACCAGCAGCGCCAGGCGCTTTTCCGGGATTATTCGGAAAACAATATGGGCCACGCCTTGCGCGAGTTCTTCAAGTCGATCGATGCGTATCAGTACGCCGTTCATACGCGCCCCATCTATCGCGCGATCGGTTCCCTTCCCAAGCGCGAACTCGGCGAGACGGCGGCCTCTCTCATCAAACTGAATTCCTTCCAGCAAAAGGTCATGCATTCGATCGAAACGGTCGGCGGGCCGATCGATGTCGCCGTCATAACCAGAAATGGCGGGCTCGAAATGAAGCGCGACAAGCCGGACTTGTAGGAAGCGCGATTGCAGGAGCGTTTTTTTTATGACGGAACGATTGAAAAAAATCTGGGGCGGTTTTGAGAGAGCGACGACGCGCAACCTGACGGGGCGCGGCGTTGACAATATCGAAATCCCCGAACGCTTCGATTATGCGGCGGTCGAGGACGATCTTCTGCCGAAGAATTTTTCAACGCCCGCCGACGCCGCCTTCGCAGCGCTGAAAACCCGGCTGTCCGCAGCAGAACAGCGCGCCTTGAAGCGCGAGGAAAGGCGCGCGAAAGCAGCGGGCAAAAGCTTCATCGCACCGCCGGCGCCGCTTTCGGCCGAAGCGGCGGAAGCGAGCGTTCCTGATTCGGTCAAGGATTTGATTCGCGGCCTGCGTTCGACGGCGATGCGCACCGAGCGGCGCGACGTTGATTACGCCGCCTTCGCGCAGGCGAACCCCGGACTGGCGCCGAAACTGAAGGGCCGGAAAAAGTTTCTCGGACTTTTCTGACTGCGCCGGTTACCCGCCCCGCGCGACGGCAAATTGTCCGGAATATTCGTCACATCCGCGCGTGTTGAAACTACCATATACTTCGCGAGGGGCGCTTCCGCCGCCTCACTCTTTCAATAAGGCCTCGATCTCCGCACCCTTGTCGAGAAGCGCCCTGCGCCCGGTCTCGATAAACTCGTCAGCTCGGTCGAATGAGTTCGGCAGCGCGTCGCGCATGTCGGGCGTCAGGTGAATATCCGGCGGCGCCGTCTCGGCGCGCAGGCGCGTCAGATGCATCTGGAAAATGTCAATCGCCGCATAAGCGGTTTCGAACAGTTGCGGCTTGGACTGGGTTCGCGCTTTCGCGATCGCCATCTGCCGGTCGATGCGGCTTCGCGTGTCGGCGATGAATTTTGAAACCGCCCCTGAAAACCCTTCTTCCGGCGAAGGGACGGAGACAGGATCAAGCGCGGGAACGGACGGCGCCGGCGGGTTGAAGCGCGACAGGACGCGCGGGATTGCATTGAGGTCGACGGAAACGACGATGTCGGCGCCCAGATAGCGCGCCAGCGATACCGGGGCGGGGTTCGCCACCGCGCCGTCCACGAGCCATCGCGGCCCTCTTTGCACCGCATGAAATAGAACCGGAATGGCGCTTGATGCGCGCGCCGCGGCGATGACGGAGCCCTGTGTGATCCACACCTCCTCGCCGGTGCCGAGATCGGCGGCGACGGCGCCGAACATGACCGGCAGATCCTCGATTTTCCGGTCGAATGAGGCGAACGCTTCAAACGCCGGCGCGCTGTCGATGAGCCCGCCGCGGCTGACCCAGAAATTGAATGCGCCGATCGCCGACAGCGGCGACAATTCGCGACCCCACGCTTCAAGCTCCTCAAGCGCGCCGATCAGATACGCGCCGCCGACAAGCGCGCCGACCGAACAGCCCGCGATTATGTCGGGTTTGATCCCGATTTCCTCAAAGCCTCGCAAAACGCCGACATGCGCCCAGCCGCGCGCTGCGCCCGACCCGAGAACCAGTCCAAGTTTCTTTGGCATTTCCTATAGCCGATGGTGATGCGCGCCCGCGCCGTTAGGGTTTTGTTAAGCCGCATTGTGGCGCGCCGGCGCGCGCGCTTCAACGGGGCGGCCTTCAGCAACGCTTAACCATAAAGCGCGATTTTAGGCGTCGGAAAGGCTGGCGGGTCATGGACGTCATGAAGTCATCATTGTTCTCGGGTCTCGCTGCGCGGCTACAATTCCTGTCCGCGCGAACGAGCGTCGTCGCTGAGAATATCGCGAACGCCGATACGCCGGGTTATGTCGCGCGCGATCTGAAAGCGCGGGATTATAAATCCGTCGCCGGCGCGCAGGCTCTGAAAACAAGCGATCCCCGCCATCTCGCCGGGCCGAAAGGGGCCGCGCCGGCCGCCAAAACCGTTTTTGCGCCTGACGGCGAAGCCTCGCTCGACGGCAACAAGGTTTCCCTCGAAACGCAGATGATGAAACTTTCCGAGACGCGCATGGATTATCAGCTCGCCTCCGGCGTTTACCGCAAGGCGATCGACCTTATCCGTCTCGCCGCGCGCGGCGGAAGGTAGGAGAACGGATAATGGACGATCTTTCAACAGCGCTCGCGATCTCAGCCTCCGGCATGCGCGCGCAATCCGGCCGTATACGGATCGTTGCGGAAAACCTCGCCAACGCGAACTCTACGGCGCCGGCGCCGGGGCTCGATCCCTATCGCCGGCAAGTGCCCGTCTTCTCGTCCTATCTCGATCGCGCGTCGGGCGCCGAGATGGTGAAGATGTCGCGCGTCGCGCTCGACCCGACGGCGTTCTCGCTGAAGTTCGATCCCGCGCATCCGGCCGCGGACAATGAGGGCTACGTCATGCTGGCGAACGTCAACCCGCTGATCGAGATGATGGACCTGCGCGAGGCCCAGCGCAGCTACGAAGCAAATCTCGGCGCGCTCGACCAGGTTCGGTCCATGGCCGCTGCGACATTGAGAATACTGGAGTAAGACATGTCTATGGACGCGCTGCGCGCCGCGCAGGCCTATGCGCAAACCGCAAAAACCGCCTCATCGGCCGCCGCGCAGGGCGCGCCGGATCTCGCCGGGCCGAATTTCGGCGAGATGGTGCGAACGGCGATCGCCGATACGGCCTCGTCTCTGAAAGCGGGCGAGGCGGCGGCGGGACAGGTCGCGGCGGGCGAGGCCAGCCTCGTCGATGTCGTCACCGCTATTTCGGCGGCGGAAGTCAGCCTTGAAAGCGCTCTCGCTATCCGCAACCGCGTAATTGAGGCGTATCAGGAAATCATGCGCATGCCGATCTAGGCGAGCGCCCCGCGTTTCTCGGCGACTGCGCGCGCGGCGGCGAACGCCGACGCCCAGGCCCACTGGAAGTTATAACCGCCGAGCCATCCCGTGACATCGACAACCTCGCCGATGAAATACAATCCGTATACGGATTTTGCTTCCAGCGTCTTTGAGTGAAGCGTATCCGTATCGACACCGCCAAGCGTGACTTCCGCGGTTCTATAACCTTCGGAACCTGACGGCGTGACCTTCCAGCATTGGAGCGCGTGCGCCGCGCTGCGCAGGTTTTCATCGCTCCAGTCGGCGAGATTGCCGCGCCAGTTTTCCAGCGCGCAAAGATGTTGCGCGAGCCGGCGCGGCAAAAACTCGGCGAGCGCGGTCTGGAACTGGACGCCGCCGGCGGCGGCGCGCCTTTCTTTCAGCAGGGCGAACAGATCGCCATCGGGCAGGAAATCGATCTCGATCGGCGTACTTTCGCGCCAGTAACTCGATATCTGTAGGACGGACGGGCCGGAAAGGCCGCGATGGGTAAACAAAAGTCCGTCGCGAAACGATGGCGGCTTTTGCGCATGTTTGCCTGGTGCGGGCGCGGGGCAGGTCACGCCGGCCTTGACGCTGAGGCCCGAAAGCGTGCGCGCGGCCTCCTTGAATGCGCCCTCAAAAGTCAATGGGACAAGCGCGGCGCGCGGTTCGATAATTCGCAGGCCGAAACGTTCGGCGACGCCGTATCCAAATCCGGTCGCACCGAGTTTTGGAATGGATTTCCCGCCCGTCGCGACGATAAGCTGCGGTGCGGAAAACTGTCCCGCCGTCGTTTCAAGATGAAACGCGGCGTCTGATTTCCTTATGTTTTCGATTGTTACGCCGGCGCGCAAATCGACGCCGCCTACCCGACAGGCGCCGACCAGCAAGTCGATTATCCGCCCGGCGCCGTCATTACAGAAAAGCTGACCGAGCTTTTTCTCATGCCAGCCGATGCCGGCGGCTTCCACGCGGGCGAGAAAGTCGCGCGGACCGAAACCCTTCAGCGCCGATATCGCGAATTTCGGATTTGTCGAAATAAAATTCTGAGGCTCCGCATGAATGTTGGTGAAATTGCACCGCCCACCGCCGGATATGCGGATTTTCTCACCCAGCTTGCGCGCGTGATCTATCGCGAGGACGCGAACGCCGCGCATAGCGGCCTCGCCGGCGAAAAAAAGCCCCGCCGCGCCGGCGCCGATGACGATCGCGTCGTAGTGTTCACTCAGTTCGGGCACGTTCGTTCCTTCTATTCACCGCTTCTATCGCGCGCTGCGCGATCAGGGAAAGAAGCGAGGCCGGCGCCGTCTTTAACCCGCGCTTAACCCTTCCCTTATCGCGCCCTTAACCATCGCCTGGGCAAAATCTGCCGGGTCAGGGGCCGCGATTTTGCGGTTTCAAGTGAGGGAAAAATCATGACCGGCGCTGAATTGCTGGATCTTGCGCGTGAAGGATTCTGGGTGACGCTGTTGGTCGCCGGCCCGGCTATGATCGCCGGCCTGATCGTCGGGCTCGCCATCGCGCTCGTCCAGGCGTTGACGCAGGTGCAGGAGATGACGCTCGTCTTTGTGCCGCGCATCATCGTTATGTTTCTCGTCATCGGTTTGACGCTGCCCTTTATGGGCGCGACGCTGGGGCGTTATGCGACGAAAATCTTTGCACTGATCGCCGGCGGCGAACTGCCGTGACAGGCGTTTATTCGTCAGCAGACTTTCTGGCGATGGCGCCGGTCAACACGATTGTCGCCTTCGCCGTATTCGCGCGCGTCGGCGCGATGATGATGACGGCGCCCGCCTTCGGCGACTTCACCTTGTCGCCGCGTATTCGCCTTGTCATCGCACTCGGCGTTTCCGTGGTGCTGGCGCCGGCGGCTTCTTCCGCATTTCCGGCCTCATTGATTGAGGCGGGCGGCCCGTTCGCCCTGCCGGCGCTACTGATCGGCGAGATCGCGGCCGGTCTTTTCCTTGGCCTTGTCGCGCGCGCGATCGCCGCGGCTCTCAATGTCGCGGGCCAGATAATTGCGCTGCAGATGGGCTTGTCGCTGGCGCAGATTTTTGATCCCTCGCAGGAGATTCAGGGTGCTATTGTCGGCGGTTTTCTCGCCGTTTTGGGCACGACGATGATCTTCGTCACCGATCTTCATCACGTGCTGATCGCGGCCGTGCGCGACTCCTATTTTCTTTTCGCGCCCGGCGGATTTTCCGGCGGCGCCGTTCAGATCGGCGACATGGCGGAGGCGATGATCGACGCGCTTTCTTTCGCGTTTTCGCTCGGCGTGCGCCTCGCCGCGCCGTTCATCGTTTTCGGTCTCGTGTTCTACGCCGGCGCCGGCGTGTTGAACCGCCTGATGCCTCAGGCGCAGGTTTTTTTCATGTTGATGCCGGCGAACCTTCTGCTTGGCCTGACGCTCCTTATGCTGACGACCGGCCTCATGATGACCGTTTTCCTGAACGCTTTTGGCGAGCGCATGTTGCAGTTCCTGAGGTGACGCTGTGTCAGAGGCGCCCGACCAGCATCAACGCACCGAGCAGCCGACAGCGAAACGGCTTGAAGACGCGCGAAAAAAGGGCGACGCACCCAGAAGCCAGGAAATTATAGCAACGTCGATCATCGCCGCCGCCGGGCTTGCGCTTTTCCTGATGGCGGGTCCGGCTGCGCGTTCGCTGACCGACGCGGCGGCGGCTTTTCTCGACCGGCCGCACGAATTTGCAGCGGACGGCGAAAGCCTCCATCGCCTGTTCCTTATCCTGGCGGCCAAATCGGGCGCCGCGCTTTCAGGGCTCGCCGCCCTTTTCGTCGCCGCCGCGCTGCTCGCCAATGCGGCGCAGGCGCGCCCTGTGATCTCGTTTGAGAAAATAAAGCCGCAGCTGAAAAGGCTCTCGCCGGTTGAAGGCGCCAAGCGGCTTTTCGGGCCGGCCGCGCTCATCAATTTCGGTAAGGGCGTCGGCAAGCTCGCCGTCGTCGGGTCAATCATGACTTTCGCCTTGTGGCCAGATCGCCAGAAGCTGATGGGACTTCCCTATACGGATGTATCGGGCGTTCTCGCGCTGGCGGGCGCGGAGGTCGGAAAACTCGCGTTTTACGCCGTCGCCGCGATGTGCGTCATCGCCGCGCTCGATTACGCCTGGGCGCGGCGCGAGTGGAAAAAGCGGCTGATGATGACGAAGGATGAGGTTCGCCGCGAGATGAAAGAGTCTGAAGGCGACCCGCAGATCAGGGGACGTCAGCGCCAGCAGCGCGAGGCGCGCGCGCGCCGTCGCATGATGGCGGCGGTGAAGGACGCAACCGTCCTCATCATGAACCCGACGCACTATGCCGTGGCGCTGAAATATGACGGCGCGGCGCATGCGGCGCCACTCTGCGTCGCCAAGGGACTTGATGAAACGGCGCTGCGCCTTCGCGCGGCGGCCCTGAAGCATCGCGTGCCGGTTGTCGAAAATCCCCCGCTCGCGCGCGCGCTTTATCCCGTCGTCGAAATCGATGCGGAGATCCCGGTCGAACATTACGAGGCGGTCGCCAAAGTCATCGGCTTCGTAATGGCAAAATCGCATGCGCGCCGGAATTGAGCATGCGCCCGCCCGTTGAGCGCGCCTGTCGAAAATGAGGCGCGGTTTCGGACCTCCCGCGTGTAGCGCCGACCCCCGAACCGCCCCATAGTCAGCCGTTTTCGACGCCGAGCGAGCCTGAACCTGTGACAGCCGAACCCGCCTACGCCTCCAAACCGGACGCAAAAGCGCCCAATGCCGCACCCGGCGCAACCTCCGCCGAGGAAGCGCGGGAAACGCCCGCGCAGACGCCAGATGCGCCGCGTCCGCCGGACGCCGACGAAATCGCGGCGATGATGGCGGCGGCTGAAAAGCGCGCCCGCGAGAAATCGGGAAAAACCGAGGAGGAGCGCGTCCAGTCACGCGCCCGCCTGGTCCAGCATGCGCTGTTCGGCGCGCTCTGGGGCGGACTCGCCGTCGCCGCCGCCGGCGCAGCCTATGTTCTGTCGACCGGCGCGCTCGGCGCCGCCGGGATCGCTCTTGGCTTTGTGGTCGGCGCGTTGGCGATCGTATTCCTTCTCGCCGCGTTCCGTCCGACGCCGTCAGCGATGCTCGCCAGCGCCGCGATGCGGCGCGTTTCAGGCCGATCTTCCGACGACGCCGGCCAGCTCGCCGGTTCGCAGATGCTGCAAAGTCTCGGGCTGGCTGAAGGCGTCCTCGACGCGGACCCCGACGCGCGGCTGATCACACGCACCGACGGCGTCGTCATATATGCGAACGCGGCCTATTTCGCGCTCGCCAGGTCCGCCGGCGTCATGGGTCTCGCCGGCCTGCCCCCGCGTATCGATCGCCTCTTCGCGCAGCAGGGCGCGGAGGCGACTAAACTCTTCCGCCTTTGCCGCGCGGCGAAAAGCGCCGCCGAAGCGGCCGAAATCATCTATCAGCAGATCGGTCTTGAGGGCGGCGGCGCGCGCCGGCGCTTTGAAGTGACGACGCGCGGCGTCGATCAGGAAAAGGAATTCGTTTCCTGGCGCCTTCGCGAATTGCCGATCGAAGAAAATGAGCATGACGTTCTCGCAGCGTCTTACGCCGATTACCTTCGGCCGGTTTTCGCCCTCGAAAAATCGGGCCAGATCGCCTGGGCGAATGCGGCGATGCGCAAGGCGCTCGGCGTCGCGCGTCACGAACTACATCACATCGACGATGTTATTCTCGGCGAAACAGGCGATGTCGTCCGCGCGTTGTGGCGGGCTGACGGCGCGCCGGCTCCGGCGGGAATACGCCGCCGCGACGCCGACCCGGCCGAAGCGAGTTTCGCCAGCTTTCGCCGCGGCGGCGTAGGCGAGGGGTTCGTGTGCGTCGAGATGTCGATTGTCGAGGATGCCGTCGATACGGATACGCCTGCGATGTCGGGCGATATTTCCGAAGCGCCGTTCGGTCTCGCCGTAATCGAAGGCGAAATCGGCCGCGACGCACGCATCGTCGAGGCGAACAAAACTTTCTGCGACGTATTCGGAGGCGTCAAGAAGAACACGCCGCTGCCGCGCGCGCTTCCCGCCGACGCGATTGAGGAAATCGCTGCGGAAATTCGCCGCAAATCCACTTCAGGCGGCGTGCCGCACGTTATAGACGCGACGATCGGCGAGGGCGCGGCCGCGCGCACGTTCGGGCTTTACGCAAGGCCCGTAAAACGCCGGCGCGGCGGTTACGGCGTCCGACGCACCTATTTGTACGCGGTAGACGTCACCGACCGCAAAAGGATGGAGCAGGACCATGCGCAGGACCAGAAGCTGAAAGCGATCGGCTTCATCGCCGGAGAGGTGGCGCATGATTTCAACAATCTGCTCCAGGTTATCCAGGGAAATTGCGAACAGTTGATGCTTCGTCATCCGGCGGGCGATCCCGCCTATCAGGATCTTGTTCTGATCCGTGAAAACGCGCAGCGCGCAGCCAACCTCACCAAGAAGTTGCTCGCCTATTCGCGCAAGCAGACATTGACCCGCAAGGTTCAGTCGATCACGGACATACTGCTTGATTTTTCGCGCTTTCTCGATCGCGCCGTCGGCGAAAAAGTAAAGCTTGAACTCGTCAACGGCCGGGGCGTTCCGAACATCAAGGTCGACCGCACCCAGCTTGAAACCTCATTGATGAACCTCGCAATCAACGCCCGCGACGCGATGGCGCCGAATGGCGGCAAGCTGACAATCCGTACAAAGGCGATAACGGCGGAAGATATGACGGCGCTGGGCCTGCCGGGCCTCGGCGCGCAGGAACACCTGCTGATCGAGGTCGCCGATTCCGGGCCGGGCGTACCCGACGAAATTCGCGAGAAAATTTTCGATCCCTTTTTCACCACCAAGGAGGAAGGCAAGGGCACCGGCCTCGGCCTTTCGACCGTACACGGCATTATCGGCCAGATGGGCGGCGCGATCACGATCGACAATGCGCCCGATGGCGGGGCTGTATTCAGGGTTTACCTGCCCGCCCATCGCGGCGGACTTGACGACGAGGAGGAGGAGCCGGCGAGCGCGGCGGCTGCAGCGCCGGCCGGCGATTATTCCGGAACCGGGCGCATCCTGGTCGTCGAGGATGAGGATCCCGTGCGCACATTCGTCGTCGCGACGCTGGAGCGGTCCGGCTATGAAGTAACGCCCGCAGAGGACGGCGCGGCCGCGCTTGAGATCCTCGAAACCGATCGCGAATTCGATCTCATCGTCACCGACGTCATGATGCCGGAAATCGACGGTCCGACGCTGGTTGAAAAAGCGCGCGCCGATTTCGGCATAAGCGCGTCGGTTATTTTCATGTCGGGTTACGCCGAGACGGCGGTGCGCGATCAGATGGATCAGATCGGCGGCGTCGCCTATATCCAGAAACCTTTCCCGATGGCCGAGCTTGGCGCGCGCGTGAAAGAAGCGCTCGCGGCGCGCGCAAAAGCAGACGGTGAATAAAGGGCGCCGGTTTTCCCCAGACGTTGCGGCGGCGGGCTGAAACGGTAAAAGACCAGTATGCGTCAGGTCGTATTCGATCTCGAAACCACCGGATTCCGTTTCGACGAAGGTCACAGGATCGTCGAGATCGGCGGCGTGGAACTGGTGCGCGGCGCGGTGACCGGCCGTTCGTTCCATACTTATGTTAATCCGGAACGCGACATGCCGGACGGGGCGTTTAAGGTTCACGGCCTTACGGAAGAATTCCTGAAAAATTATCCCGTATTCGCCGACGCGCGCGTCGCAAAATCCTTTGTCGACTTTGTCGGCGACGCAGAGCTGGTCGCCCATAACGGAGTTTCGTTCGACCTTCCCTTCGTCAACGCCGAACTGAAGAATGCCGGTTTTGCGCCGTTTTCGAATTCAATCGTCGATACGCTGCATCTGGCGCGGCGCAAGTTTCCGGGCTCGCCGGCGAGCCTTGACGCGCTCTGTTCGCGCTTCGGGATAGATACCAGGGAACGCGAGCGCGACGGCCACGGCGCATTGCTCGATTCGCGTCTGCTCGCCGAGGTCTACATAGAACTGACCGGGGGATTGCAGGCCGGACTGGATTTCGCCGTTCATGACAGCGCGGAGAAGGCGGCCGCTTCAACCACGCCCGGCGCAAGGCGCGCGCGCCAGCGCCCGGTCCCGCTCGGCTCGCTTGTAACGGCCGAGGAAGCCGAAGCGCACGCAGCGTTCGTCGAGACCGAGCTCGGCGCTGCGAATATGTGGAAGGGTCGCGCCTAGGCGCGCGGCGATCAGGCGTTCTGCGCAGCGGCGGCCTGTTCGGCGCGTGCGGCGAGATTGCGCTGGTAGATGCCTAGGAAGTCGATCGGGTCGAGCATTACGGGCGGGAAATTGCCCGCGCTCGTCGTATCGGCGACGATCTGGCGCGCGAAGGGAAAAAGCAGACGCGGACACTCGATCAGAAGGATCGGCTCGACCTGACCTTCCGGCACGTTGGTGATTTCGAAAACCCCAGCATAGGCCGTTTCAATCACGAAAACCACGTTTTCCGGCCGGCTGGCGCGCACCGAAACCGACAGCTCAACCTCGTACTGGTCGTCGCCGAACCCGCGCGCATTGACGTCGACATTGACCTCGATGTTCGGCGCGCCGTCACCCTCGCGAAAGCTCGCAGGCGCACGAGGGTTTTCAAACGAATGGTCCTTCAGATATTGCGCGAGTACGCGCAGGCTCGGTTGGCCCTCCGCCGCTTCCGGCGCGGCGCCGTTCGGCGTCGATTCCGACATTCAATCCACCGTCAAACTGTTGCGAGGCGCGCGTCATACACGCCGAGGCCGGAGGCGGCAACCCGCGAAAATGGACGAATTGTTAACTCCGCGGCGCTGTTTGGCCGCGCGCGGTACCGTTGAGGCTTCAATCTTGGTGTTTTCCTCATCTTCTTGACTATATATAGACCCATAGACCGGCCTTTTCGGCCGCGACTTGGAAAGCCCCCGCGCCGGGCGTCTTGCTGGTAGTCATGGATCCGTCTCTCATCATCTTTTTCGCACTCGCCGCCTTTATCGCTTATCGGCTCTACTCGGTCCTCGGGACGCGCACCGGCGGGGAGCGTCACCAGGATGTCGAGGGGATCCAGCGCGCCAAGAGCCAGATCGAAAAGGACGCCGACGCGCGCGATGATGAGCGCGCCGCCGCGCCGCTGCCGCCCGTTTCTGCGGCGGCCGAACCGTTGCGCGCCGCCGACCCGGCGTTTGACGAACGCATGTTCTTGGAAGGCGCGCGCGGCGCCTATGAAATGATTGTCGAGGCGTTTGCATCGGGCGATCTCAAGAGCATCCGCAGGTTTTTAAGCCCGTCTGTGTTCGAGGCGTTCCGGACGGCGGTCGCCGCGCGTGAGGATCAGCGCCAGCGCACGGATCTCAAATTCGTCGGTATCGAGCAGGCGCGTATCGCCGATTCGCGTTTCGAAGACGGCGCCATGGTCGCAGCGATTGAATTCATATCGAACCAGGTCCGCGCCACCTATGACGAGGCGGGCGCCTTATTGTCGGGCGATCCCGCCCGTATCGATATTGTGAAAGACCGCTGGACGTTTTCACGTCCGGTGAAATCAAGCGATCCGAACTGGACGCTTGTCGCAACCGGCGCCTGACGCCGGGTCGGAAACGGCGGGGCGGACCGTGCAGCTACTAAGTATACGGAGTATAGCTGGCGCGTTCGTTGCAGCCGTCATTTTGGCCATCCTGGTAGTGACGCTTACATTGACGGGCGTCATCGGCGGCGGCGAAAAGAAGCGTCCCGAACCTGTCTTGAGGCCTGCGGGGCTGACGGCGAGGCTTGCGGACTTTAACGAGATACGCGGATGGCGAAGCGACGCCATAGACGCCGCTCTCGCGCCGTTCCTGCTCTCCTGCGCGCGCATTGACGCGCTCGCTGACGATGCACGGGTCAATCCGTCGGAATATCTTGGCGAGAATGCGCCCGTCGGCGCGACCCTTTCCGGCGTCGCCGCGGATTGGCGCACGCCCTGCGCCGAAGCCAAAGCGATCGCCGCGCGGACCTATATAGACGACAGCGCGCGCGCAGCCGGCGCACGAATCTTTTTTGAATATTTTTTTCGCCCGATCCAGCTCGTCGCAAAGCTGGAACCGGAATGGGGCGGCGGTGCGCCGAAACTCGACAAGCTTGGACTGTTCACAGGCTATTTTGAACCGACCTACGAGGCGAGCCGGTACCGCTCGGCGGTTTATTCGGCCCCTGTCTATGCAAGGCCGGCGGACCTGGTCACGGTCGATCTTGGGCGCTTCCGGCCGGAACTTTCAGGGCAAAGAGTTGCCGGGCGAGTGGAGCGCGGCGCCCTTTATCCTTATCCGGACCATGCCGCGATAAACGCCGGCGCGCTTGCCGGGCGTGCGCGCGTAATCGCCTATATGCGGCCAAGCGATCTTTTATACCTTCAAATCCAGGGTTCGGGCCGTCTCAGATTTTCCGATGGCGAGTTGCGTCTTGGCTATGACGGCGCTAACGGCCGGCCCTATACGCCGATCGGCAAGACCCTTGTCGACATGGGCGCGCTCGCGCGCGAAAATGTCAGCATGCAGACCATTCGCGAATGGCTTGACCGCGCGCCGGACGCTGACGCCCGCAAGGTGCGCGAATCGAACGAATCCTTCGTTTTCTTCCGCGTCGTCGATGAAGCGCTCGATCCCGCGCTCGGGCCGGCGGGCTCGCAGGGCGTTCAATTGACCGCCGGCCGATCGATCGCCGTCGACACCCGTTATGCGCCCTTCGGCGCGCCTGTGTTCGTGTCGGTATCCGACGAAAACGAGGACGGCCTTCCGCCCCTGCGGCGGCTTTTGATCGCGCAGGATTCCGGCGGCGCGATCAAGGGCGCGGTTCGCGGCGATATTTTCGTCGGCAGCGGGCCGCGCGCCGGCGATATTGCGGGCCAAATGCGGCAGATGGGCGAAATGTATATCCTCCTTCCCGCCGCTCTCGTCGACCGATTGCCGCCCGGCGCGCTTTCCAAATGAGAAAGCGCATATTGACCGAAGCCGAACGCGAACTGTGGCGGCGCGCCGTTCGCGATGTGAAACCGGCGCGACGCCCGCCGAAGGGTGTTGCGCCCGCAAAGGCGATCGAGCTTCCTGACGCGCCCGGCCGCACGCCGGTCTGCGCCCCGGTTCGCGCGTCGGCCCATGCGCAATCCGCCAATTCGCCGCCGCTTTTGCGCGCGCCCTATTTTGTATTCGGCGGCGGCGATCCCGCTTTTGACCGCGCTGCGGCGTCCCGGCGCATCGCAATCGACCGCATCATCGATCTTCACGGCTTGACGCAGGTTGAGGCGCATCGCCTGCTGCTTACGCGCATTCCCGAAGCGCTCAACAAGGGCGAAAGGCTCGTTCTCGTCGTCACCGGAAAGGGCGGCGCCATTCGCCCGCCGCGATCAGGCGCAAACGCGCGCGGCGTTTTGCGCACGCGCTTTTTCGACTGGATTGAGGAGCCTCCCCTGAAAGGCGCAATCGCGCGCGTTTCACAAGCGAAGCCGAAAGACGGCGGCGCCGGCGCGTTCTATGTGTTCCTCAAACGAAAAGGCGCGCCGACAGGGCGCGGATGAGCCGCTTGCGCCATGCGCCGCCGGCTTTCACCGGCCGCCGTTCAGCCAGACCCACGTGAGATAAGCGGCGAGCGCGAGCGGAATAATATAAACCAGCAGACGCGAAAGGCGAATGAACATCGTCTCGACGAAATCGACGGCCCAATCTCCCAGCGCCTCGCTCCACCAGCGGCGCTGGCGATGTTTCGGAAGTTGCTGCTGATCGGCGGATTCGATCGGCATCGCGGCGAGAACGAGCGCGCCGCGGTTTTTCCAGCGCTGGAAAGCTTTTTTCATTGCGCCGTTGGCGACCGAGCCGCGCAGGCGGCGGGTGAACATGCTCAACACATCGTGACGGAAATCCTCCTGCGCGAATTCGATGTCGAGCATGATAGACGCCGGCCGGTCGCGCTCGCTGTCTTCATCAAGGCGGGACACCGCATGCCGGACGCCGAAATTGCGAAGGTAATCTTCAACATCGCCGATCGAGGCGGCGGTCTTGTCGCGCCGGAAGCGCAGCATCACGCGCACGCCCTTCGGCGGCGTCGATTCAATGCGCCCGGCGATAAGCCCCGCTATTCCGGCGGCGACAAGGATCGCGCCGATGACGGCCGCGCTCAGGTCGCTGCCGAACACCATCCATGTCGGCGCCTCCCAGAGCGGAACGCCGGGATCGCCAAGCATACCGGGTAGTCCGACCGCGAGATAAACGAGGCCGACCAACGCCATGAGCGCGCCCGCGGAATCAAAAGCCCGGGACGCGAAATTCGGCGTCCCCGCCGCGACGGCGCGAAGGCGCTTCATCCAATAGCGCGTCCTGGCGTCGGTCGTGCGATAGGCGTCGTCGGCTAGCGTGTGGTCGGGGTTCGTTTCAACGACCATGAAGCGCGTTTTTTCGGCCGGCGCATCGTCGAAATTGTGGTCGATAATTACATAGTCCGACGAGCGCATGGCGACTTCATAGGGAAGCACCATGCCGTATAGCTTTCCGGTCTGCGCTTCCGCGCCGAGAGTTGAATAAAAGCGCGTCTCGCCGGTGACCGGATCGTAAAGCGTATTTGTCTGGCGCGAACCGTTGGCGGTTCCGCGCGCGCGGCGCGCAAGTTCGCGATGCGGCTCCACCATCTGCGGAATCTCTTCGACCGCGATGCCGATGGCGCGCATGCCGTCCAGCCGCGACTTGCAGCGGCGCGCCGCTTCCGGTCCCGCGAAAACCACATCGATCCGGTCACGGATCAGTTTTTGATCGCCCATGTCGATAGGCAGGCCGGCGCGCGGCATTTCCATATCGGCCGCGTTCGGGCTGTTGCCGCTTCCCGCATCCACCGGTCCCCAGCTTTTGCGCAGGCGCCGTTGCAGCGCTGAAAAACCGGTGCCGGGGTGGGATGACTGAACGATATCGTAAAGCTGCGATTCGTGTACTGCGAGGCAAAGATTGTCGGTCGCCTCGACCTGCTCGACGCCGAGCAGGGTGTACATGCTCGATATGGCGCGCAGCGCCTCGTAGTCGTAGCCGGAATAGGGGTTGTAGAAGGGAATGACCGCAAAGTCGGACGCGCCCTGTTGCACCGACATCAGCGCCTGTTCTTTTGTGCGAAGCGGCTGCGAGACCGATTCGATATAGTCGAACTTGTTGTTCCGGCTCGCCTCTTCGTATTCGCGTTCGGTGCGCGCCATGACGCCGCGCAGGCCGCCGTCAGGAACCGTCTTTTCGCGCTGCGCATGGAGCAGGAATTTCGACGTCGCCTGATAGCCGAAACCGAATTCCTCTCCCGTGAACGCGATACGCGGGCGCGTCTTGCCCGCCGACGTTTTCACCGGGCTGGCGCCGCCGCCGCGTCCGGACGGCTCCTCCGCCTCGCCCGCCATCGCAAAGCGCGGATCGGCGTCGAATTGCGGCCGGAA
>JAGRDS010000001.1:292820-314723 GCA_020446945.1 Parvularculaceae bacterium | reverse complement strand
GTTAACGAAACACCAAGGCCGGCGGGGCCGGGTTTTGTGGCGCGGCGGCAACGCCGCCGGCGCGCCGCCCCTTAAAGAATATACCGCGAAAGGTCCGAATTACGGGCGATTTCGCCGATTCGCGCCTCGACATAGGCGGCGTCGACCAGAACCGCCTCGCCGTCCCGGTCGCTGGCTGAGAAGGAAAGATCCTCCAGCACCGTTTCGAGAACAGTCGAAAGCCGGCGCGCGCCGATATTCTCGACCGAGGCGTTGACCGCCGCAGCGGCGTCCGCGATCGCGTCGATCCCGTCCTCGCCGAAGCTCAAATTCACGCCCTCCGTCGAAAGGAGCGCTTCGTACTGGCGGGTGAGGCTCGCCTCTGTGTCGGTCAAAATGCGTTTCAGGTCGTCGCGCGACAGGGCGTCCAGCTCGACCCGGATCGGCAGACGCCCCTGAAGCTCCGGCAGAAGATCCGACGGCTTGGCGAGGTGAAAGGCGCCGGAAGCGATGAACAGAACGTGGTCGGTTTTCACCGGCCCATATTTGGTCGCAACAGTCGCCCCCTCGATCAGCGGCAGCAGATCGCGCTGCACCCCCTCGCGCGAAACGTCCGCCCCGCGCGCGCCGTCGGCGCCGCCGCGGGCGATCTTGTCGATCTCATCGAGAAAAACGATGCCGTCATTTTCAGCGAGATCGACAGCCTCGCGCGCCATCGCCTCGTCGTCGAGCAGTTTGTCGCTTTCCTCAGCGATCAGCGGCTCATAGGCGTCCTTTACTTTCAGCTTGCGGCGCCTGGCCGAACCGCCGAACGCTTTTCCGAGCATGTCGGAAAGATTGACGACATGCGCCTGCGCCCCCGGCATGCCGGGAATTTCAAAATTTCCGCCGCCCTGATCGCGCAATTCAAGCTCGATCTCGCGATCATCGAGCGCGCCTGCGCGCAGCTTCTCCATAAAGCTCGCCCGCGTCGCCGCGCCGGCCTGTTCGCCGACTAGCGCGTCGAGAACGCGCGATTCCGCCGCCGAATGCGCGCGAGCGCGCACATCCGCGCGCTTTTTTTCGCGCACCAGCGCCATCGAAACCTCGACAAGATCGCGCACGATGGAATCGACATCGCGGCCGACATAGCCGACTTCGGTGAATTTCGTCGCTTCGACTTTCAAAAACGGCGCGCCGGCGAGCCGCGCCAGGCGGCGGGAAATTTCGGTCTTCCCGACGCCGGTCGGTCCAATCATCAATATGTTCTTGGGCGTAATTTCATCGCGCATCGCGCCTTCGACGCGCCGGCGCCGCCAGCGGTTTCGCAGTGCGATGGCGACGGCGCGCTTGGCGGCTTTCTGGCCGACGATGAAACGGTCAAGTTCGGAAACAATCTCGCGCGGCGAAAAATCAGGCATGGGATCCGTTCGGTGAAAACGATACCGCATGTAGGACGCCGGCGCCGCGATGAAAAGGGCGCAGGGGCGAGATAAAAAACGGCGGGCATTCGGGCCGCCGGGCCAGCGTTTGCGCCGGTTGCGCCTAAAGCGCCGGCGCGTAGCGCGTCGCCGTTATCGTGACGCCGCTCCAGCTTTTGGAGAACTTGACCAGGAAATCGAAATCATACGCGACGTCGATTTTTTTGAAATTCTGTCCACCGAGCGTCGTATCCGAAAGGCTGATCCGCGCCTGGTAGGGGAGTTTTGCGGTGATCGCCGATTTGATGTGGGGCGCATCTTTGAAGCCGGGTTTCAGGTCGGGGGAAGAATGCTTAAGAAATATCCTCGATACGCTCCAATTCTGCGGCGGCTGTCGCCGCACGCACAAATCCTCAGGCAAACCCGCCGACGAGCGACGCTTGCAGGCGGCTCGCAAAGAAGAAATATATTCCGTTGGCGGAACAATATAGATGGCGCGAGTCGGGGTTTAAGCCTCGTCTCAGGCGACGATTGTCTCAATGACGAGGCTGTCGTTCGTGTATACGCAGATCTGCGCGGCGATCGCCATTGCGCGCCTGACGATCGCCTCAGCGTCCAGATCGGTTTCAAGAAGCAGCGCCGTCGCAGCGGCGCGCGCGTAATCGCCGCCCGATCCGATGGCCGCAACGCCGTGCGCTGGCTCGATGACGTCGCCGGCGCCCGTCAGCGTAAATGTCGCCGCCGCGTCGGCGACGATCATCATCGCTTCAAGCCTGCGCAGATAGCGATCGGTGCGCCAGTCCTTGGCGAGTTCGACGGCGGCGCGTGCGAGATTTTGCGGGTGCTGCTCCAATTTGCCTTCAAGCCGCTCCAGAAGGGTGAAGGCGTCCGCCGTTGCGCCGGCGAATCCGGCGATGACGCGCCCGCCGCCGAGTCGGCGGACCTTCTTGGCGTCGCCTTTCACGATCGTCTGGCCGAGGCTCACCTGGCCGTCGCCGCCGATCGCGACAATTCCGTTCTTCCGGACGCTCAATATCGTCGTTGCATGCATTGGCTGGCTCATGCGCGTTTCATCGCGCGCGGGGGCCGCAATATCAATGCGCGATTTCGGGATTTGCAGGTGAACGACCGGCTTGACGGCGTTAACCATGGCGCGCGACAACAGGGGCGGTCGGGGGCGATTATCAAAAAAGGGGAATTCATGAAGCTGTTTATCGCATTGGGCTTTTGCTTCGCGTCGCTGTCATCGGCCGCATACGCCGGGGAAATGGCCGACGCCTGCGTCGCGCGCCTTGAGGCGGACGGCCGGGACGCTTCAGGTTGCGGCTGCATTGAGGCGGAAGTTGAAGCGAACCCCGCGCTAGAGGAGGAGTTTCGCGACCTGGCGGAAATCGACGATCCGGCGGAGCGCTATGCGGCCGCCTCCGACGAGGCCCGGGACGTGATGGATTCGTGTACGCGCTAAGCCGACTGAAACGCTGAAGGATTTGAAATGATGATCAGAATGCTCGCCATTGCGGCGCTTTCGCCCGTCTGCCTTTTATCCGCAGCCGCCGCGAACGAAATTGCGGATGACTGCCGCGCCTATGTCGCGGAAAACGGCGGCGACGCCTCCGGTTGCGATTGCCTCGGCGAGGCCGCCGACGCCGACGCCGATCTCGCGGCGGCGCTGTCGGAAATTGAAACGCCCGACGATCTTGAAGCGGCTGACGACGCGACAAAGGAAGCGATCGCCGCCTGCTTTCCGTCCTGATCGCGGTATGACTTAGCAATATCTAAATTAGCGCCCCGTCCTGCGGGGCGTTTTTTTGCGCGCCGTTTCCCGCCATCGGCGAAAGGCGGAACTTGCGCTCGCGCCTTTGGGGTGGCGGCGGCAAGATATTGATTTAAAGGCCGTTTTTTTATCCGTCCGCGCAAGACAAGCTGGCGTTTATGGCGCAGCTCTTGCGGCCTGACGGTTCACGATTCGGGGTATGGCCGGCGGCAAATGGCGCAAGCGCAAACGGAGTTCGAAATCAAGCTGATAGGCCCGCGGCGCGACATTGTCGCGCTCAGCGCGCTCGCCTTCATCCGCGACGGCGCCGTCGGCCCTGAAGGCTGGGAACGCTTGACGTCTGTTTATTATGACAGCGCGGACGGGCGCCTGTCCGCCGCCGGCCTCTCGTTACGAATTAGAAACGACCCCGGCGGTGAAATGCTTTCGGCCAAGCTGGCGTCGAAGGGCGCGAGCCCCGTCGCGCGGCTGGAATGCGAGCGGTTGCTGACGGGGGCCGGCCCGCGTTTTGTTTGCGGCGTCGCAGCGATCGACCGGATAATCGGCGAAAGCAGCGACGATCTGGCGCCGGTCGCGAGGACGCAAACCTATCGCTGGAGCCGGACGGTCTGCTTTGACGGCGCGACGATGGAAATATCCGCGGAAATCGGGCGCGGTGAGCGCTACGCGCCGCCGGCCGCGATTTCCCCGATCGCCGAAATCGAGATCGAACTGGTCAAGGGCGATGCGCGCGCCGTATTCGCGCTCGCCCGTCGCTTCATTGAAATATCGGACGGGCGGTTGCGGCCCGGCGGGGTTTCAAAGCTGGAGCGCGCTTTAGGCGGCGGGCGTCTTCGGGCGGAAAAACCGCGCCGCGTCGTTGTCGATCCGGAATCTGCGGCGATTGAGGCGCTTTCAGGCGCGCTCGCCGCCGGCGCGCGCGCCCTGGCAGTCAACAGCGAAGCCGCAATCGCGCTCAGCGATGCGGAAGCGGCGCGCCGCATGCGCGTCGCGCTGCGCCGTTTTCGTACATTCGAGCGTCTGTTTCGCGGCGCAATCGACAGCGACGCGCTGCGTGATCTCGCCATGAACGCGCGCGAATATGCGCGCCTTATCGCCGGCGCGCGCGACGTCGACGTTTTTATCGCGGACAGCCTGACGCTGGCTGACGAACCCGGTTTGCGCGCGCGTATCGAAGCGCGCCTCGCCGCCGCGTGGTTCGAGATCGCCGCCGGCCTTTCCTCGAAAGAGTTCGCGCTATTCTCGCTCGATCTTTTCAGCGCCGCCTATCTCCAGCGCTGGCGACTTCATCTGAAGCCCGGAGCCGGCTTAAACATAGCTCAGTACGCAGAAGAAACACTCGACAAACGCTGGCGCCGCCTTCTCATTGCGGGCGCGGAGGCGGATTTCAGGGCGCCAGAAACGCTGCATCCGCTGCGTATACGGTTGAAAAAATTCCGCTATGCAGCGCAGATATTCCGCGACCTCTATCCAAAGGAGAGGCGGAGCGAATTCTTTTCCGCCATGAGCGCCTTGCAGGACGCTTTCGGCGCCGTCAACGACGCTGTCGTTGCACAACAAATCGCCGACGCCGCCTCGGCGGGCGCCGGCGCACGAACCGCGCGCGCCGCAGGGTTTATCGCAGGCTTTAAATGCGCGCAGGCAAGCGCCGCCGGCGCCGCGCTTGAACCGCGATGGCAGGCGTTTTCCGCGTTGGCGCCGTTCTGGCGGGTTGAAGTTTGAAACTACGGGCGCGTTTGCCGGGCCGACGGGCGGGCGCGCGTTATAAAAGTCCGGCGCTCGAAGCGAGTTCGCGCAAAGGCTTCTGCGGGCGCGCGCCGAAATGGCTGATTACTTCCGCGGCCGCCAGGGCGCCGATTGCGCCGGCGGTCGCAAGGTCGAAATTGCGCGCCAGGGCGAAAAGAACGCCGGCGGCGTAGGCGTCGCCCGCGCCGGTCGTGTCGACAAGTTGCGCCGGCTTCGCCGCTTCGATGCGAACCGTTTCGCCCTCGCGCGGAATAAGGATCGATCCGCGTTCGGACATAGTAACCGCAGTCAAAGGCGCCAGCGCGCGCGCCTTTTCCTCGATCCGGCCGATATCGTCCGTTTCAAAAAGCGTACGCGCTTCCTGTTCATTGGCTAGGAGAATGTCGACATGGCCATTGATGAACGAAACGAGCGAACCGTGCTGGCGGTCGACGACGCCGGCGTCGGATAGCGTCAGCGCCGCGCGCTTGCCGGCGCGTTTTGCAACCTCACACGCCTTGACGAAGGACTGACGCGCGATCGGCTGCTCGAAAAGATAGCCCTCAAAAAAAGTTATCTCCGCGCGCTCGACCATTTTTTCGTCAATGTCGTCCGGCGCGACGAGGCCGGCCGCGCCAAGGTATGTCGTCATCGAGCGCTGCGCATCCGGGGTCACATTGACAAGGCAGCGCGCCGTGCCGGGGCCTTCTCCTAGCGGCGCGGTGTCGAAAGCGACGCCGAGCGAGCGAAGGTCATGGCGGAAAATCTCGCCGAGTGCGTCACTTGCAACCTTGCCGATAAACCCGCCGCGCCCGCCCAGCGACGCAACGCAGGCTATGGAATTCGCCGCAGACCCCCCGGACATTTCAACGCCCGGCGCCATTGCGGCGTATATCTCCTTCGCGCGGTCCTCATCGATCAGGATCATCCCGCCCTTTGCGATCGAATGCGATGCCAGAAAGGCGTCATCCGCCTGTGCGAGAACATCGACAATTGCGTTGCCGACGCCGAGGACGTCGATAGTGGCGGAAATCATAATTATCCTTCAATCAATTGCGGCGAACGATGCAGCGACGTATGACAATGCCGCAGCGCCAATGCAACCGACCGCTCCAACTGGATGCGGGCGAACGGCGCGAGACGGTTTGAGGAACGTATGACGGCGATTTGGCGGGCCGCTGCGCTGGCGGCGATTTCCTTGAGCGCGGCGTGCGCGACGACGGCGCCGATGAATGCGGCGAGCCGCCCCGAAACCGCGGGTCCGGTGAAGCCGGCCTACCTTGCGGCGGAAATCGCCGGAAAAACCGGCGACGAAATCGACACGGCGCTTGGCGCGCCCGACCTCATCCGCGTCGAGGGGGCGGGCGAATTCCGCCGCTACGGGCTCGCTGAATGCGCACTTATCATTGTTCTTTACCCGGATGAATCCGGCGTCCGGCGCGCCCGCCATCTCGAAGCCGGCGCGCTGAAATCGGGCGAGGCGAAACCGGATCTCGACCGCTGTCTCGCGCGCGGCAGGGCGCAGGGTTAGGGCGCCGCCGGCGGTTCGCCTTTCGCCGCGCGCGACTGACGGAGCCATTCAAGGCCCGACGCCGCAACGGCGACAAGTCCCAGCGCCGCCGTCAGATAAAAGACATAGGCGAAGCCGCGTTCTTCGATAAGTTCGCCGAGCGCGCCGCGGCCAAGCGAGCCGATCAGCATCGTCAGCGATGCGAACAGCGCGTATTGAACAGCCGCATATTTCGGATTCACGATTGAAGAGAGATAGGCGACGATCGCCGCGCTTGCAAAACCGACAGCAAGGTTTTCAGCGGCGATCGCAACCATCAGCCGGGAAAGCCGCTCATCCGTCACAACCTGCAGGGTCAGGAAATCGGCGACCGGCTGGAGAATGTGAAACATCCCGTATAAGTGGAAGAAACTCATAAAAGCGTCAGTAGCTTCACCGCCTTTCGCCAGATCGGCGAAAAGAAGGTTTGTCGCCGCGGCGAGGATAGCGCCGATGAACAGGCACGGCATGCGCCCGAAACGCATGATCGCCGCGGCGCCGAGCGTTATCCCGCCGAATGTCATAAGCGAGCCGAAGACTTTCGACGCGATGGCGACCTCGTCATTCGTGTGGCCGAGCGCGCCGTAATTCTGGCCCATATAAAACGGATAGGCGAACGCGCCCCAAACGAGGTCGGCGAACCGGTAAGAAAGAATAAGAAGAAGAACCAGCGCCGCGCCGGGGCCGAGCCGCCTGACGACGTCGGCCAGGGGCGCGAGAACGGAAGCATAAAGCGCGTCATAGGCTTTCTGCGCGGGCCAGGCGCGCGCGGTCTTCCCGGTTGCCGCGCGTCCTTCAAAGCGGAGCATCAGCGCCGCAATCGCCGCCGGCGCAATGATCGAGGCGAGGATTATGAGCGGTCCCGTTTCAAGCGTGAACGCACGCGCATTCGCGCGGTCCGGCGCGTTGAGCGCAAACGCCATGAAGCCGAACAGCGCAAGGAACGACCAGAGCCAGCCGAGAAGAACCGGCGTCAGCGCCAGGTTTCGCCAGCCGGGCGGCGGCGCCGGCCCGTCGATGAGGATTTCGCGTCGCCGCTCGGGGCCGTCCGCGGCGATGAAAACGCCCGAAACAGCGAGCGCCATCAAGGCGGCGAGCGCGACGAAGGTCGTATTCCAGCCGATCCGTGCGGCCAGGATAAGCGCGCCGGCCCCGCCCAGTATAGCCGCCAGACGGTAACCCACCTGATAGATGGATGACAACAGATCGATCGGCGTTTCCTCGTCCGCGACTTCAATCCGCCATGCGTCGATCAATATGTCCTGCGACGCCGATGCGAAGGTGCAGACGACGGCGGCGATCGCGATCGTTCCGATGCCCGTTTGCGGTGAAACGGTCGAGATGACGAACAGCGCGGCGATGATGACCGCCTGCAGAAGGAATATTCCGGCGCGCCGCTGACCCATGCTGAAGAGCGCAGGCGCCGGCGCGCGGTCGAGTGCTGGCGACCATAAAAACTTGAAGCTGTAGATGATGATGATCCACGAAAAGACGCCTATGGTTTTTATGTCGATGCCGTCATTGGTGAACCATGCGTTCAGCGTTCCGGTGATGAGTATGTAGGGAAGCCCTGCGGCGAAGCCGAGTATGAACATCGCCAGCGTCTTGCGCCGGCTGAGCGCGCGCGCAATTTCGCGCCATGTCAAATGTTCAGGCCCGGTTCTTTTGTTTTCCGTCATGGAGCCGCCATCGCAGGGGTTGAAACCTGCACCTTATGGATGTTCGCGGCGAGAAGAAGGCCCGGACGAGGAAACGGCATGAAAGCGACTAGGACGCCGCTTCCAGCTTCTCGGCCTCTACGGCCCATTTGACGAGCATGCCGTCGATATCGGCAGGCTCGAAAGGCTTCGACAGAAAGTCATTCATGCCGGCGGCCATGCATTTTTTGCGGTCCGAGGACATGGCGTTCGCCGTCAGCGCGATTATCGGCACGCGGCCTTCCGAACCGCCGAGCGCGCGGATGCGCCGGCTCGCCTCCAGCCCGTCCATCTCCGGCATATGCATATCCATGAAGACAATGTCGTATGCGCCGGTTTTTGCGGCCGCGAGCGCTTCTTCGCCGTTACGCGCGACATCGACCTTGTGACCGCTGCGCCGGATTAGCGCCGTCGCCAGAACAGCGTTGATCTGATTGTCTTCGGCGAGAAGAACTCTCAAAGCGCGGTCGACAGCCGGCTGATCGGACTTGCTGTCGCAGCCGGCGTTTACAGTCTCGACGGAGCGCCCGCCATGCGCGATTTCGCGCATCAATGTCGATTGGCGTACGGGCTTTATAAGATAGCCGTCAAACCCCGCGTTTCGCAATTGATCGATGCCGCCGCGTTCATTCGGCGATAGAAGAACAAGTCCGCGCCATGCGCTTTCGAGCGCATCCCCGATTGAGTCATCGACGAGGTCGCGGTCGCAGATGAAAAGCGCGCCGGGATTTTCTTTCAGTGCGAAAGCCGCTTCGCGCGCGTCGTCTACAAATCGCGATTCCTTGATTTCGAAAGACTGCAATTGCAGCCGAAGGACGCGCCGCAGGATCGGCGACTTCGTCGCGACGACGATTGGCGGCGCATCGATTCGCGCCGGGTTCGCTTTCGCCGCCGCCGGTCCGGCGCAAACATGGAAGGTGAATATGCTTCCCTCGCCGAATTCGCTTTTGAAGGCGATGTCGCCGCCCATCGCGTTGGCGAGGCGCCGCGAAATGGCGAGTCCGAGGCCGGTCCCTTGTGCGCGCCGCTGCGGATCTGCGTCGACCTGCCGGAATTTTTCAAAAACCGCGCCTTGCGACTCGCGCGCGATGCCGACGCCCGTGTCGCGAACAGAGCCGACAAGGCGCACGCCCTCGGCTGTCGTTTCAACGTGCAGCTCGATCGCGACGCCGCCGCAATGCGTGAATTTTACGGCGTTGCCGGCGAGGTTCAGCAGCACCTGGCGCACGCGCGCCTCATCGCCGATCAGCCGGCGCGGCGTCGTCGGATCGACGAAGCTCGCGATCTCGATATTCTTTTCATAGGCTTTCGGCGAAAGAATTTCGGTAACGCCCTGAACGAGTGCGTAAGGATCGTAAGGCGCCGATTCGAGTTCAAGCTTGCCGGCGTCGAGTTTCGACAGATCGAGAATATCGTTCGTCAGCGCAAGCAGGTTTGATCCGGACTGACGAACGGCTTCCACATAAGCGCGCTGGTTCGGCGTCAGTTCCGTTTCCAGCAACAGCGCCGCCATGCCGAGAATGCCGTTGAGGGGCGTGCGCATTTCGTGGCTGATGGTTGCAACGAGCTGCACGCGCTCGTGCTGATCGCCGCCGGCTTCATCGCCAGGCCCATCTTCCGCAGGCGGAACGGCTGCGATTGACAGCGCGCCGCAGTAAAGTTTTTCGCCGCTCGGCAACAGCTCAAGCCGCCAGTTGATTACGGCCGGTCCGCTAGCGGTTTTCGCCTCGGTTCTGAAGGTGACGACTTCATCCGCGCGCGCTTCGCCTCCGGGCGCGAATTTGCGCGCATGCCAGTCCGCGATGGGCGCCCCGAAAAGCTTCGCGAAATGGCGATTGACGAAACGGATCGCATCCGCATCGTCGCAAAGAACGATCAGATCGCCCGAGTCATTCGTGCGAGTGGAATGCGAAGACATTCGGTGACGCCCCCCAGCAAGGTTGAGGGAAATACTTGCAATTGCAGTTGAAAAATTAGTTAGGCGATTTGGTTAACCTGCATTGAGGTTAACCGACCGCTTCTCCCGGCCCCGACGAAACCGAAAACGGCGAAAACGACGCGCCTGGCGCGCCGTCGCGGCGGCGATAACTTACGGCCTCTGCGATATGGCGCCGCCGCACCGCGTCGACGCCTTCAAGATCTGCGAGCGTCCGCGCGACGCGCAAAATGCGGTGGTAGCCTCGCGCCGAAAAACCGAGCGCCTCGGCTGCGCGCGCCAGCAACGCCGCGCCGTCCGCATCGGGCTTGGCGATGCGTTCGAGCGCGCGGTCGCAAAGGGCTGCGTTGACGGCGGCGCCTTCGCCTTCGCGCGCGGCGCGGTCGATCTGCGCGGTTCGCGCTGCGGCGATGCGCGCGGCGACGCGCGCTGAAGTTTCACCCGTCGCCGGCGCGGCGAGATCGGCCGGGGTCACCGGCGCAAGGTCGATCGCGATATCCATCCGGTCGAGCATCGGCCCCGAAACGCGCGATTGATAGGACGCCTCGCAATTGGGGCCGCGTCCGCAGGCGCGCCCGCTCGCCCTGCCATGTCCGCAACGGCACGGGTTCATCGCCGCGATGAGCTGGAATCGCGCGGGATAGCGCACGTGATAATTGGCGCGCGCGATCAGCACGTCGCCGGTTTCCATCGGCTGGCGCAGGCTGTCGAGAACCTGCGGCGCGAATTCGGGAAGTTCGTCGAGAAACAGAACGCCGTGATGGGCGAGCGAGGCCTCGCCCGGCTTGGCGCGCATGCCGCCGCCGACCATCGCGGCCATCGAGGCGGAATGATGCGGCGCGCGAAAGGGGCGCGCGCGCGTCAGCCGGCCGCCTTCCAGAAGGCCGGCCATTGACTGCACCATTGAAATTTCCAGCATCTCCGGCATTAGGTAGCAAAAGCAGGGAGAAAAACCGTCGATAATTCAGGGCTGTAGCGCTATGCTGGCGGTATGGCCGAACCCCACGTCATCTCCGCCTTAGTCAGGAAGCGCGCCGAACTGGCAGGCGATATAGAGGCGACCCACAAGCGCCTGTCGCAGATGATCGCGGACCTCGAAAAGCTCGACGCCACGATCCTGATGTTCGACGGCAACTACCAGATTGAGGGCATAAAACCCAAAGCGTTCCGCCCGCCGTCCGATTGGTCTAACCGGGGCGAGATGACCCGCACGGTGCGCAAAATCCTCCGGCTGGCGTCAGAGCCCCTTACGACCCGCGACATAGCGCTCCAGCTCATGTCAGAGCGTGCCGTCGATACCAGTGATCAGAAGCTTATTCGACTAATGTCCAAACGCGTGGGTGTCGCGGTACGTCGAATGCGGGAAACTGGTGAAGCGATCTCAACCCAAGGTCCGGGGCAGTACATGTTATGGCGGATTGGCCTCACCGAATAGGAAGCATTTTCGGGTCTAAATTGCGCAAAATCTGGGTGGATAATTAGGGCGCCGATTCTCCACAGGTTGTGGGAGCTTTCCACCATGGCACTGATTTTACTTGATTTTCCATTATATGTTCCTATTTTGTTCTGTTGAAAAGAAGGCTGAAATCATGCGAATCAATCCTGTTATGCGCACGGAACTTCAGCAGCTACGCTCCCATTAGCGGAGACAAAGATGCTGCCATCATTACTCGATGACCACGATCCTTTCGAAAGGGCCGTTTCGCCCTTGCGGGAAGTCGGCGCTTATGAAGCGTTGTGGCTAGAAAAAGGAGCTGGTTTCAAAAGCATTGCGGATCGTTTTCGCGCCGATCCGGAGGCGTTGCCGTCTGATTTCGTCGGCGTCGAGGTCGCTTACGAGGCAGCGCACAGAGTCACACGCATTTTCAAAAATAACGGGATTGAAGATTTCGGTGTCCGCGTTCGCGGTGCTGGGGAATATCCAAAGCGCCTATTGGACGCCGACCATCCGGTTGAACTGCTCTATTATCAGGGGTGGTGGGACTTGGTGAACACTCCAAGTATTGCTGTCGTCGGCAGCCGCAGCGCCAGCGATAGTGGTATTCGACGAACAAAAAGGCTCGTTTCTGGGCTCGTTGAGGCCGGATTTACTATCGTTTCAGGTTTGGCGTCGGGCATTGATCGTGCTGCACACGAAGCAGCCATTGGTGCGCGCGGACTAACAATCGCGGTTTTAGGAACGCCGATACATCAGTATTATCCCAAGGAGAATGCCGAACTCCAGCGGCAAATCGCCAAGGATTTTCTCATTATTTCTCAAGTGCCGGTTCTTAGGCACGAGCGCGGAAATCCGCGAACGAATCGATTCTTTTTTCCTGCGCGAAATGTCACGATGTCGGCTCTAACGCGAGCGACTGTAATTGTTGAGGCTAGTGATACGTCGGGAACGCTTTATCAGGCCCGAGCCGCGCTGGCTCAGGGGCGCAAGTTGTTTATTTTGAAAAGCTGTCTTGAAAATAGGGAAATTACTTGGCCTAGTAAGTACCTAAAGCAGGGGGCGATATTGGTGCAGAGCGTATTAGACGTTACTGAAAATCTCGATGATAAGTTACGACCGCCTTCAAAGGATAGATGAGCTAACGCGGCGCGATCATTATTACCTTGACGCGGACGATGAGTGTTATTTTCTCGGTGAATACACAGCGCGCAAAGGCTATCAGTACAGTGATACGAACAACGCGATAATTACCCTAAAAACTCCCCCTAGCCTTCCGGAAAATCGACAATATCATAAGCGGAGAGCAATCGCTGCATACTCTAATGAGTTACGACGATTGGTGGGTCGAAACGGTTCGGAGGGATGGACGTTTGTTCCTGTGCCGTCGTCGAAAATTGTCGGTCACCCAGATTACGATGCGCGCCTTACGCTTGTTCTGGGTAGAGCATTCGAGGGTTTTACCGTCGACATTCGAAATTTGGTTAAGCAGCGGGAAAACAGGGTCGCAGCGCATAAAGACGATTCGAAGAAGCGCTCGCCGGACAATTTCGAATATGAGATAGACGAGTCACTCACCGAACCAATCCCACATCGCATTACGATATTCGACGATATGGTTACGACGGGCGCGAGCTACGTGGCAGTCAAACGTATTCTTCAAAGGAGGTTTGCAGGCGCAACTATTCGCGGCTTATTCTTGTCGAGGTGCGTTCACGAAGCTGATTTTGGATTTTTTAGGTAGGCTAGCGTTGCCAATAGCCCTTCCAATCGCTGCTAACCGGAGCCAACATCGCGTTGCGCACAATACGGCTCGCGAGGGCGCCATTACTTTCGCGGCGATGATCTTCGATCCATGCTGCATGAGCAGCATATTGATGAAGGTATTTCGCTGAGACGTGGTGATGCTGGCCGCTCACCATGCGACGTAGGCGCGAGAAGTAGCTTTCCGCTTGATTGGTGCAAGCGCCGGAAAGAGAATATGCAACTTGGTGATTGATGCGGTGGACCACATAGAAGCCCTCTAGGTGATCCCAATGCGTTCCCTCGTCAGCGTGTAGTTTAGCGCCAGCAAGAACACGGTCCGCGGCGAAGCGCACGCCATCAGCTTCACGGCGCACTACAGTCGTGAGAGTGCGACCGCCGCGCTCACGAGCGGCGACAACAACACGGCGCTTGTTCGAGCGGTTGTGCGAAAGGCGACGATCTTTGCGGTCCTCTTTGCGGTTTTCCGGGCGGATATGACCGCCAAAATACGCACCATCAATCTCGACTTCGCCGTCCAAAATCTCGCCTTCCGTTTCGCGGGCGAGCGCCTCGCGGATTTTGTGCGCGAGAACGAAGGCCGTTTTGTATTGTACGTCGAGATCGCGCGAAAACTGGAGGGCGGAAAGGCCCTTCGCGGCGTTCACAAAGATTGCAATGGCGGCCAGCAAGTCGGTGAAGTCGAGCTTGCGGCTCGCGAAGATCGTTCCCGACGTGACGCTAAATTGCTTGCGGCAGGCTTTGCACTCGAACTTACGACGCGACTTGATGGAATAGGCGTCAACGCCGCCGCAGCGGGGGCAAACAGCCTCGCCGCCGGTTTCGGGCCAGCGGATTTCGCAAAACGTGGCATAGGCCGCGTCCTCGCCAGCCTTATAAATCTCCTTGATGGAGAGAGTGCGGGCGCGAGCGGAGAGGAGAAAGTGTTGTGCCATTGACATTGTTTCCAGTGCTTATGCACTAGAGATAATGTCCGATTGACACCTTTTCAAGGGTAAAAGCACTGTTTATAGTGTCATTTGACAACTTTTACGAGGCAAAAATGACGCTAGAAGAATGGGAAGCCAAGGCAAAGGGCTTGTTGAAGGCTGAAATCAAGAAAAGAAACCTGAATTATCAACAGGTTGTGGCAGCGATGGAGTCTATAGGCGTCGCTGAGAATGAGCGGAATTTCCGGAAC
This sequence comes from Parvularculaceae bacterium, assembly GCA_020446945.1. Classification (GTDB taxonomy): domain Bacteria; phylum Pseudomonadota; class Alphaproteobacteria; order Caulobacterales; family Parvularculaceae; genus Amphiplicatus. The sequence goes on along the minus strand of JAGRDS010000001.1, from coordinate 300,284 downwards.
AAGATCGGGCGGGGCAAGTTTACCGCCGTTTTCATGCTCCAGGTATTAGAAGCAATCGGCTGTAAGAGCCTAATCCTCGATTAGGCTTCCTTGGCCGTCGTTATCGTCGTCAGGTAGCTCGAAAATCTGGTGGACCTCCACCAGTTTGTAGCCCTTCAACTTGTCACCGATGCGGTGTTCGTAAACGTCTACGTTGAAGCCGAGCTTGAATATTCGGCGCTCGCGGATGACGGACTTGATTTTATCTTCGGCCAATTCAGAGGCGTAAATCAGCGGCAAGGGCCGCTCGCTGATCTCGTCGATTATGACCCGCTCACCGGTGCTTTTGTTCACATCGGCGTCAAAGAAATCAGGGCGCGTGAACCGCATAATTACGCGCTGCCGGAAGCGGTTTTCTTCCTCTGGGGTCTCTGGCCCCAACACCAATCTAGTGGCGTTAGTAAGGGCTTGCTGCGCTTCCTGCGTGTTAAACTCGACAATAACCTGCGCATGGTCTGGCCCCTCGGCCACGTCGATTTTCTTCAGGGCGAGGCTTCCGTTTGGATCTTTGGCGACAGACTTCACTATGTCCGCAACCCACCTCCCGGCCTTTTTTGTCTCGTTTCCCTGAAATTGACCGGTGACAAATTTCCGAATCCGCTTGCTAAATAGCGCTGCAAAACCCCCAACAATTAGCCCCTTATCCATCATGTCGATGGCATGGGTGATAATATCGACCTCGATGCAGCCCTTTCGGATTTCCTTCACATAGAAACGCGCGACCCCGCGCCCGGCTCCATGTTCCTCCATCGCGTAAGCGTCATATTGCTCGCCAAATGAAGAAAACATCTCCGATAGATCGATCAGTTCTATCGGTTCCGAAAGGTCAATTTTGAGAGTTAGGTATTCCCCCGCCTCTTTCATAAGCTGAGAATAGCTTTTATTTGGCATGCTCGCAAACCCTTTAGATTCAAGGGCTTAGGCGGCGTGAGCAGAGATTCCTGCTTTTGCTACCTAATGCCGAGCATCTCCTGCGGCGTCAGCGACGGCAGCAGGCCCGGTAGGCGCTTGGCGAGCATCGACTTGCCGGCGCCGGGCGGTCCGACCATCAGCAGGTTATGCCCGCCTGCGGCCGCAGCCTCGAGCGCGCGCTTTGCGCTTTCCTGCCCCTTCACGTCTTTGATGTCGGGCGCATCGCAGGAGGTTTCAGCCGCGCCGGGCGCCGGCGGCGTCAACACCTGAACGCCTTTGAAATGATTGACGAGCTGAATGAGGCTCTTCGGCGCGAGGATATTCATCTCATCGCTCGCCCACGCCGCCTCGGGTCCGCAGGCGGCCGGGCAAATGAGGCCGAGATCGCGCCCGTTGGCGGCGATTGCGGCGGGCAGCGCGCCGGCGACAGGCGCGATCGATCCGTCGAGGCCCAGTTCGCCGATGACGGCGAACCCGTCGGCGGCGTCGCGCGGGGCCGCGCCCATTTCGATCAACAGTCCGAGTGCGATGGCCAGATCGAAATGCCCGCCCTCCTTGGGGAGATCGGCCGGCGCGAGATTGACCGTCACGCGCTTGGCCGGCAGGCCGAGGCCGATTGCGCACAGCGCCGACTTGACCCGTTCGCGCGCTTCGGAAACCGCCTTGTCCGGAAGGCCGACAATTGCGAAATGGTTCGCGCCGCCGGAAATCTGAACCTGGACGGTCACGGGGCGCGCTTCGACGCCATGAAAGGCGAATGTCGTCAATTGGGCGACCATTGAACGCTCCCCTCTTTATCAACGGCCGGTAGGGCTTGCCTCAATTGATGGAACATAGCAAGAACAAAATCATGCCAAAGGTTAAGACCGAATTAACGAATACGCCTTGCTGGCGCGCGCGCAATCGGCGAACAACTCCCGCAGTTATGACGCGCGTTTGTCAGCGTCCATAAAAGGCTTCCGGCTCGTACATGTCGAAAATCAGGCTTATTTTCGCACCCGAAAATATCGGGACGGCTGAAAAGATTGCGGACGCCCTGTCCGTCGCCGGTTATGAGGCGGCTCAAGATCGCGAACCGGCCTCTGCGGCGTTCGTCATCTGGTCGGCCGCCGCCGCCGCGTCCGCCGAGATTCTCGCCGCCGCGCGCTCAGCGCTTGCGCGCCGCGTCCTCGTGCCGGTCGCCATCGGCAAGGCGCCGCCGCCCTCCAGCTTTGAGCATCTTTGGCCGGTCGATATCGCCGGCTGGGACGGTTCGACGAGCGATCCGCGCTGGCGTTTCGTTCTTGACGAGGTGGAGCTGGCCGTTCGGCGCGGCGTCGAATTGCCGCCGGCTGACGCGCCCCAGCCGTCGGCCGAAAGCCTTGAGGAAGAGTTTTTCGCGGATGCGCCGATTGTCGCCGGCGCGCGCGCCGCGCCGACGCCGCGCGTCCCGCGTTCGGCGATCCTCGGCGCGGTCATCGCGGTCGGACTGGTCTCGGGCGGCGTTTTTCTCGCCGTCGCCGCGGTGAAGGAAGCCGGCGGCGTTGCGGATGCGCCGGTTATCGCATTCGTGGAGCCGAACCATCCCGGCGCGGTTGATACGCATACGGATGAAGTGCAGGAGCCTGTTGCGCCGCCCGCTGGCGCAGGCTCTCTGCGTGATGCGCAAGATCCCGCTGCGGAGATTGTTTCTTCTGCGCAGGCCGGCGACGTCGAAATTCCGGTTGAAGATGCGATTCCCGCCGAAGGCGAGAATCCGGTTGACGATCGGTTTGCGGCCGAAACCGGTGCGCCGGCGATCGCCGAAGACGCGGCAGATATTCCGCTGTCTGATGATGCGCCGGCCGCTGCGTTCGAGGCGCCGCGAATAAAGCCGCACGGCCAGACGCGCCTCGCCGCGGATTTCACGGATGAAAGTCCGGCCGGGGAAACGCCTGCGCCGGACGAGGCGATGCGAAGAGCGGGTGAACATGCGGGCGAACATGCTGGCGACCAGATCGGAGCGCTGGCGCGCGCCGTGACCGAAATATCGCCTGCGGCGGCGAACGCTCAAACGCCGGAATTTGCGATCGCATCGGCTCCGGCGCTCGCGCCAAACCTTACGCCGGCCATGACGCCAAACATGACGCCGGGCGATGCGACCTACGGCCTTTATTTGCGCGACTGCCTCGATTGTCCCGACCTTGCGGAAATAGATGCGGGAACGCTTTCGCCCGAACCGGGGTCCGATCTCGCCGTTCCGCTGATATTGCGCAATCCGATCGCGGTTTCAGTATACGAGACGACATTCGCCGATTGGAGCGCGTGCGTTGCGGACGGCGCCTGTCCGCACATTTCGGACAATGGATGGGGCGGCGGCGACCGCCCCGTCGTGAATGTTACTTACGATGACGCGCAGGCTTACGTCGGCTGGCTTTCCCGAAAAACGGGCCGGGCCTATCGATTGCCTACGGAAACGGAATGGGAATACGCCGCGCGCGCCGGCTCGCTCGGCGCTTTTTCTTTCGGATCCGCGAATGTTTCCGGCAAGGCGAACTTCGCCGCTGCAAACGGGCGAACGCTTCCCGTCGGGCGTTATGCGCCGAACCTGTTCGGCCTTTTCGATATGCACGGCAATGTTTCCGAATGGACGGCCGATTGCTGGACGGGCGGCGAGGGCGCAAGCCTCGTCGCATCATTCTGTTCGGCGCATGTCGTGAAAGGCGGCGGCTGGGACAGCGGCGTTCAAAGCGCGCGCGCATCGGCGCGCGACGGCGCGCCAACTACCGCGCGGCGCAACAATGTCGGGTTCCGCGTCGTCCGCGACCTGCGCTGAACCGCGGCATGCGATCGATTGTCATTCGCATCGCTGTTCTAACGCCTCCTGCAAATAACTGAATTCGGCGATTGCGGCGCGAACGCACGCGATCTAGCATTTCGCGCCGTTAAGCGGCGAATGCGGGGGAGGGCTTCAGTGAAATTGAGCGCCTTTTTGAAAGCGGCGCGCGGCGAAGATTTCGCGCGAAAAGTCTCGTTGGCTAGCGCTATAGTCGCCGCGGCGACCTTGTGCATTGTAATCGGCGCCGTCGCGGTTCCGGTGCGTGGGAGAATCCTGCAATCAGTCGGCGTTGTTAAACAACTGGCGCGCAACTGGCAGGCTATATACGGAATTGCGCCGGTCGAGCATCTTGAACCTGTTCGCCCTTATGCGACGGGGCCTTTTGCGCCGGACCCTGCGCACATGGCGCGGGGGGTGACCTTTATGACCGGGCTTTTCGGCGATGCGCTTAAAGCGCGCCTGGTCGACGAAAACGGCGCCGTCATTCACGAATGGCCGATCGATTTTTTTGAGCAGAAAAAAGCAAAGCTATATCGGTTCGATGCGCTTATTCACGGCGCGCATCTTTATGAGAACGGCGATATCCTTATCGTTCTGGATAGCGTCGGACTTTACCGTGTGAATGCATGCGGCGAGGTTATCTGGAAAAACGAAAATGGATCTCACCATTCCATCGATATCGACGATGAGGGCTTTATCTGGACGCCGCTACGCGCTGTCCGTTACAACGAACCCAGAATACTGCCGGGCGATTTCAGGCTCGATCGTATAGGCCGGTTCGATCCCGACACGGGCGCGCTGGTGGAAACGCTCGACCTTGTCGATATTCTTTTGCGTAGCGATGAACAGGGCCTCGCCTCAATCGAACCCCCAGGTTCGCACGACCTGTTCCACGTCAATGATGTTGAAATATTGAGCGCGCGCAAAGCCGCCGCTTTTCCGGAATTCTCCGCAGGGGATATTCTTGTCAGCGCGCGCAGGCAGAACATGGTTTTCGTCATTGACCGTGCGGATCGCAAAGTGAAGTGGGTTCGCATCGGGGCGACGCAATATCAGCACGACCCCGATTTTCAGCCCGATGGTTCGATAACGGTGTTCGACAACAGGGGCAGCGCGCCGGCGTCGCGTTCGAACGGATGGAAGGGTGAAAGCGGCGGCAGCCGCATAATCGCAGTCAGGCCGGGCGTTTTTGATTATAAGGTCGTCTATCAATCAGATTTCCGGAACACTTTCTATTCCTCGCGGCGCGGCAAACACCAGCGGCTGGAAAACGGCAACCTGCTGATAACGGAAACGGACGCCGGCCGCGTTTTTGAGGCGACGCCTTCAGGCGATATCGTCTGGCGATATGTTAATCGCCACGACGACGCGAATGTCGGTTGGGTGATGAGCGCAACGCGCTTTCCATCCGATTACGTCTCAATCGAACCGTCCTGCCGCAATCCGTAACCGGCATTCCGGACCGCAAGATGCGCGACTATTTCTTGCCGCGCTTTTTCTTGATCCGCGATGCGATAGACCAGACATGGCCGTAGGGATCCTTGATCATGCCGAACCGGTCGCCCCAGAACTGATCGGCCAGCGGAAAGATGATCTCGCATCCGGCCGCGGTCGCGCGCGCCCACCATTTTTCGCAATCATTGACTTGAAGGTGAATTGAAACAGTCGTCGTTTTCGCCTCCGTCGGCGGCGTGACGGCGGCCGGCCCGAATTCCGGAAACGGATCGGACAACATGATCTCGCCGCCATTGATGATGAGATCGGCGTGCATGATCCGATGCTTGTCCTCGGCGTCCATGATCATGCGGACGCTGGCGTTGAAAGCCTTTTTGTAAAACCCGATCGCCTCGCGCGCGCCGTCGATGCGCAGATACGGCGCGAGAGGGGCGTATTCGCGGGCGGAAAGTCTGGCGCGTTTTGTCGGCGTCCCGGGCGTCTTCGACGCCTTGGGCTTTTGGGCGGGTTTTTTCTTCTTCTTCGACTTGTCGGCGGGTTTTTTCGGGGATCTGGCCATATGCGCTCCTTGGAAAGCGCGCCCTTATGCGCTCGCTGCGGGAAAAGTTCTATCGCGGGGAGGCGAAAATCGAGGCGGCGCCGGCGCGCGCCGCCTCAGGCGATGCGGCTTGCAAGGGGCGGCGCAGCCTTCAAGGGGCGGCGGGCTACAGGCCGAATTTTCTGGCGCTTCGGACCTGCGGCGCGGGTTGCAGGGCGCCGGAGCGGCGCCTATATCCCGCTCGAACGCGGTCGGGACGATTTGTTTCGGCCCCTAAACCAAAGGGCAATCAGGGACGGCTACATTAGGGCGCTTGGCGGGGGCGGTTTTGAACGCGCCTTCATGAAGGCCCTGCAATCCAACCGCTGTCCGCTGGAAGGAGACTATTGAATGGGCAAGGTTATCGGCATCGACCTCGGCACGACGAATTCGTGCGTCGCGGTCATGGAAGGCAAGCAGCCGAAGGTTATCGAAAACGCCGAGGGCGCGCGCACGACCCCCTCGGTTGTCGCATTCACCGCCGATGGAGAGCGCATCGTCGGCCAGCCGGCCAAGCGCCAGGCGGTCACCAATCCGGAAAACACCTTCTTCGCCATCAAACGCCTGATCGGCCGGAATTTCGAAGACCCGATGGTCAAGAAAGATATCGGCATGGTGCCGTATCAGATTTCAAAGGCCGACAATGGCGACGCCTGGGTCGAAAGCCATGGCGAGAAATACGCCCCTTCCCAGATCTCGGCCTTCATCCTCCAGAAAATGAAGGAAACGGCGGAGGCCTATCTCGGCGAAAAAGTCGATCAGGCCGTCATCACCGTCCCGGCCTATTTCAACGACGCGCAGCGCCAGGCGACGAAAGACGCCGGCAAGATCGCCGGCCTTGAAGTCCTTCGCATCATCAACGAGCCGACGGCTGCGGCGCTCGCTTACGGGCTTGAGAAAAAAGACGGCAAGAAAATCGCGGTCTACGATCTCGGCGGCGGCACGTTCGATATCTCTATTCTGGAAATCGGCGACGGCGTTTTCGAAGTGCTGGCGACGAACGGCGACACCTTCCTCGGCGGTGAAGACTTCGACATGCGCATCGTCGATTATCTCGCCGCTGAGTTCAACAAGGACCAGGGCATCGATCTCAGAAAAGACAAGCTCGCGCTTCAGCGCCTGAAAGAGGAAGCGGAAAAGGCGAAGAAGGAATTGTCCTCGACGGCGCAGTATGAAGTGAACCTTCCCTTTATCACCGCCGATGCGTCCGGTCCCAAGCACCTCAATATCAAGCTAAGCCGGGCGAAACTCGAAAGCCTTGTCGATGATCTCGTCAAGCGCACCGTCGATCCGTGCAAGGCCGCGCTTAAGGACGCCGGGCTTTCCGCCGGCGATATTGACGAGGTCATCCTCGTCGGCGGTATGACGCGCATGCCGAAAGTGCAGGAGACGGTGAAGCAGTTCTTCGGCAAGGATCCGCACAAGGGCGTCAACCCGGATGAAGTCGTCGCGCTCGGCGCCGCGATCCAGGCCGGCGTTCTGCAAGGCGACGTCAAGGACGTTCTCCTGCTTGACGTTACGCCCCTGTCTCTCGGCATTGAAACGCTAGGCGGCGTTTTCACGCGCCTTATCGAACGCAATACGACGATCCCGACAAAGAAGTCGCAGACATTTTCAACCGCTGAGGATAATCAATCGGCGGTGACGATCCGCGTATTTCAGGGCGAGCGCGAAATGGCGGCCG
>JAGRDS010000001.1:0-292795 GCA_020446945.1 Parvularculaceae bacterium | reverse complement strand
GGCATCCCGCCGGCGCCGCGCGGCGTACCGCAGATCGAAGTCACCTTCGATATCGACGCAAACGGCATCGTGCATGTTTCGGCCAAGGACAAGGCGACCAATAAAGAGCAGTCGATCCGAATCCAGGCGTCGGGCGGGCTTTCCGACGCCGATATCGACGCGATGGTGAAAGATGCGGAATCGAACGCTGAGGCGGACAAGGCGCGCCGCGGCCGCGTCGAGGCGAAAAACCACGGCGAGAGCGCCATCCACCAGACGGAAAAAGCGCTCGGCGAACATGGCGACAAGATCAGCGGCGACGAAAAGAAAGCGATCGAAGACGCGATCGCGACGCTGAGGAAAACGCTAGAAGACGAGAATTCGGACGCCGAGAAAATCGCCGCCGATACGCAGACGATGCTTACCGCGTCGATGAAGCTGGGCGAGGCGATGTACAAGGCCGGCGCCGGCGCTGAGGAAAGCGGCGGCGAAGGCGGCGACGCCAAGGATGATGACAGCGTCGTCGACGCTGACTTCGAAGAAGTCGACGGCGATAAGAAAGAGTAGCATCCGGCCGGCGGCGCCCGAATACGGCGCCGCCGGTCCGTTCACCCCCAGGCGAGCGCCCGAGTTTGCGAAGGGGGGCGACAGGGGCTAGGGGTTCCCGCGCGTGCGGGATTGAACGGATCAAGGGGCGCACGAAACCCGTATGGCGCATGACTTCTATTCATTACTGGGGGTTGATCGCGGCGCGGACGATGCGGCGATCAAGTCGGCGTTCCGCAAGGCGGCGATGAAATATCACCCTGACCGCAATCAGGGCGATGCCGAGGCTGAGCAAAAATTCAAGGAAATGAACGAGGCGTATGAATGCCTCTCCGACCCGCAGAAGCGGGCGGCCTATGATCGCTTTGGACACGCTGCGTTCAAGAACGGAAATGGCGGCGCGGGCTTTAATGGATTCGCCGGCGGTTTCGACGCCGGCGCTTTTTCAGACGTATTTGAAGACCTTTTCAGCGACATCATGGGCGCGCGCGCCGGCCGGGCGCGCGGGCCTGGCCGCGGCGCCGATTTAAAATACGCGCTCGAAATTTCGCTCGAAGAAGCCTTCAACGGAAAAAAGGCCTCCATCACCGTGCCGGGCTCGGTCGCGTGCGAAACCTGCGAAGGATCGGGGGCGAAAAAGGGTTCAGGCCCGACGGCGTGCGGCGCCTGCCGCGGCGCCGGACGTGTTCGCGTGCAGCAGGGGTTTTTCACGCTCGAACGCACCTGCCCGCAATGCGGCGGCGAAGGCCGCGTCATCGCAGATCCGTGTACGGATTGCGGCGGACAGGGGCGTGTGCGCAGGGAAAGAACGCTGGTTGTCGATGTGCCGGCCGGCATTGAAGCGGGCACGCGCATAAGACTGGCCGGCGAGGGCGAGGCGGGGCCGCGCGGCGGTCCTGAGGGCGATCTCTATATTTTCGTCGATGTAAGCAAACACGACCTGTTCGAGCGCGACGGCGCCGATCTTTACTGCAATGCGCCGATACCCATGGCGACCGCAGCGCTCGGCGGCGAGGTTGAGGGGCCGACCATTGAGGGCGGGCGCGTTTCGATCGCCATTCCCGAAGGAACGCAAACCGGACGCCGTTTCCGCGTCAGGCACAAAGGCATGTCGCGCCTTAATCAAAAGGGGCGCGGCGACATGATTGTCGAAATCGAGGTTGAAACGCCGGTCAATCTGACCGCACGGCAAAAGGAATTGCTGAAGGAATTCTGCGAAGCCGGCGGCGACGATTGCAATCCGTCTTCAGCCGGATTTTTCAAGCGCGTGAAAAAATTCTGGGACGGGCTTGCGGACGGATAGGGTTTGTCTCGCGCACTGAACCTTGCGGTTTCGCCGCGCCGCCGCGCCCCGCATGTCACCTTTCGTCATAATCGTCGATGCTCCCCTCAAAGCGCCGTGACGCACATTCGGCCGGTATCGGGCGATAGGCTCTATCCGAATTCTCTCGCGAGCGGTCGCCGCGTCTTGCCGGCGCGGCGCGGCTCTTTTTACGATATTTCGGCGCTGAGGGATCGCCGCCTTTCGCCGCCGGTTCGCCCTTAAGCGCCAGCAGGCCGACGGCGCCGTCTGCGCCCGCAGCTTCATTGGCGAGGTACCAGCCGACAATCAAAATTACGACGCCGAGCGCGGCGATGAAAACGAGACCGTCCATGGTTCCGACTTCTTAACGCATAATACGATGCAAGGCGCGTGCTAGAGCATCAATTCGGTGCGTTGCGTTAACCAAATGGCGCCTTCAGCGTTGATACAACGCGAGGGTGAGCGAGACATTCGACTTTGAGCCGGATTTTTCCGCGCGCCGGGCCGCCGGCGCCGCGGGCCTGGCGCTTGGCGTCGGGCTCTACGCCGCGCTCGCTGCTGCTTCGACGATCATTTACCCGCCCCTCGGCCTCGCTTTTCTCGCCCCGCTCGCGCTCGGCGTCGTCGCCGTCGCGCCTGCCGGCAAGGCCTCGCCGCGGCGTGTCGTCATGGGACTCATTCTCGTCGGGGTTTTCCTTTTGCCGGTCTGGCCGGTCTATCTTTTCATCAAATTCGGACCGGCGCCAATTTTGACGCCGCCGCGCCTCGTCTTTTACGCGGTGAGCGCATTCTTTCTTTATGACATGGTTTTCTCGAGATGGCGGCGCGCGCAATTCCTCTTCGCAGTCCGGAAAAGCGGCGCCGTCAGCGCGTTCGTTTTCCTGTTTTTCCTGATCGGGTTCATGAGCCTTCCCTTCGCCGAGGGACGCTCAATCGCAATTCCCGAATTCTTTCGCCAGGCGATTATCTGGCTTCTCCCCTATTGCGCAGTTCTCACCTATTCTCGTCGCCAGCGCGATTTCGTCGCCATCATGAAAGTTTTTGCGACTGGCGCATTCCTCGTCGCGCTTGTCGCAATCGGCGAAACGACGAGCCATAAGCTGCTGGCGAATATTCTATCGCCTTTTATTTCCGACAACGCTGAATGGCTGCGGATCGCCCAGAGCGAGAAAATAAGGGACGGCGCCTTCCGCGCCCAGGCGAGTCATACGCACCCGATTTCCCTCGGTGAACATCTCGCCTTCATTTCGCCATTCGCATTTGCATTTCTGGTATCCGCAAAGAAAAATCGCGCGCGGATATTCTGGGCCGCCGCTTTCATCGCCATCGTTGCGGGGGCCGTTGCAACAAACTCGCGCGGCTCAATGCTGGTGACGGCGCTTGGTTCGGCGACGATGATCGCATTGCTCGGCTGGCGGTTTTTAAAACGCGCTTCGGCTTCGCGGTGGAGGCCATTCGCGGGGCTGATCTGCCTGCTCTGCATTCTCGCATCGCCCATCGCAGCGATTGGCGCGTATGGGGTCATATCCGGCGCGAGCGGGGTGTCCGCGGCCAATTCGACGCAATCGCGCATCGACCAGGTGGAGCAGGCGTGGCCGAAAATCCTCAAGCGCCCTGTCGGCGGCTACGGCGCGGGACGTTCGACGCGCGTTCTCGGCTATTGGGGGCTGACGCTAACGATTGACAATTATTATTTGTCGCTGGCGCTCGATTACGGCTTCCCAGGTCCGATTATTTTCCTCGGTTTCCTGACGGCGTTCGCCGCAACAGCTCTATCTCGAGCGCGGCGATGCCACCCCTCCATGACGGCGATATATTTCGCAGCATTCGCCGCGCCGGCTTCAATCGCGATTGCGCGCTTGATTACCTCGCAAACAGGAAATCTCGCCATGATATTCGTCATGGCGGCGGCGTTCGCCGGCGCGAGCGTCACATTCTCGCGCCGGCGTTCGCGCAATCGCGTCTAGCGGTTCGCCGCGACGCGATTGTGAACCTGCGTTTCGTGAAGGCTTGTTAGGCGGTCATTATCGATGCCGGCGACAATCTCCGACGTAACAGCCGCGACGCAGCTTTCTTCATAAGCGACAGCGAACAGGCGCGAGTTCTGGTAGATGCCGCAAGCCGCGTCGGCTTTTTTCCCGATGCGTTCATAAAGCGCGGCGACCCGCGCCGACGACGCAAGATCCGAGCGGTTATATGAAAATGAGACATCGCCGGCGAAACAAGGCGTCGCGGCGATAGCAAGAACGGTCGAAACGATCGCGAGGGTCTTCATGGCTGTTTTCCTCTCTGAAAAGCTAAGCTGCGCCCTCTGATCCGGCCGGCCCGGGCGAGCGATTGCGCGACGCGCCGGATCAACCGATGTAGACATGATGCAGCGATAATCTGCGCGACGCGATCCGGCTCGCCGCAAAGCGAAACCGATTCAGCGCATCGCGCGTCACGACTGTGTGAAGAAAAGACAGGAGGCGTACGGATGAACTACACGGGAAGGCGTGCGCTGGTCACCGGCGCATCCGCTGGAATCGGCGAAGCGTTCGCCGTAGCGCTAGCTGAAAAAGGCGCAGATCTTGTTTTGACAGCACGACGCGGCGAACGCCTCAAACGACTCGCCGCAAATCTTGAAGAAAAATTCTCAATAGCTGCGATTGTGATCGAGGCGGATCTGTCCGATCCTGGTTCGCCGCAGAAAATCGCAGACGAATTGAGAAAGCTTGGCGCAGACGTCGATATTCTGATCAATAACGCAGGTTTCGGTCTGCCGGGCGCCTTCGAGAATGCGGACTGGATAGCTCACCGCGATTTTATCGAACTGATGTTGACGGCGCCGGCCCATCTTGTCCGGCTTTTTCTGCCGGGCATGCAGGCGCGCGGATACGGGCGCATCATCAATGTCGCGTCGCTCGCGGGCCTTGTCCCCGCCGGCGCCGGGCACACAATGTACGGTGCGAGCAAGGCGTTCCTTGTCGGTTTTTCGCAGGCGCTGGCCGCCGAAAACGAAACCACCGGCGTTAACGTCTCGGCTTTGTGTCCTGGCTTCACTTATTCGGAGTTTCACGACGTGAATGAAACGCGCGGCATCGTCGCGCGTTTGCCGAAATTCATGTTCATGCAAGCGCGGCCCGTCGCGGTCGGCGCGCTCGGCGCGGTTGAATCGCGCCGCACCGTCTATGTGCCGGGGCGCTGGAACAAATTCGTCGCGTGTCTCTTGCGCATGGCGCCGCGAGACTGGGCCGCCGCGCTCGTCAAACGGCAGGTGCGAAATTTCAGGATCGCATCGAAGAGCTAATCAGGCGCCGGCCGTCGCGCCAAGCTGGCTCTTGATCCACGCAGCAAGCGCAGTTTTGGGCGCGGCGCCGACTTTCGTTGCCGCAAGCTTGCCGTCCTTGAATATCATCAGCGTCGGAATGCCGCGCACGCCGAGCCTGCCCGGCGTCTCCGGATTCTCGTCAATATTGATCTTCGCGATGGTCAGGTCGTTTGCGAATTCGGCCGCCAGCTCCTCAAGGGCGGGGCCGATCTGGCGGCAGGGCCCGCACCATTCCGCCCAGAAATCGACAAGCACGGGCTTGTCTGCATCAATAACATCAGTCTGGAACGAAGCGTCGGTGACGGGTTTGGTGGACATGGCGTTTCCTTGCGGCGGAGCCGTTGCTGCTGAAGCGTGAATGTAGAGCGGCCGATCAGAAGATCAACCGCACCTCACGCGAGCGTCATTTTGAACGCCGCATCCAGCATCTCGTCCGGGATCGGCATCAACCGCGCATCGTAAGTCCAGACAAGCGCCGCCTCGATCTTGCGGTCTGGATAGATTTCCTGGAGCAGCCCGCGATAGGCGGCGAGTTGCGCGACATAGGCGGGCGCGACTTCGCTGACCCGCGTCGGCGGCGGGCGGTTGGATTTGTAATCGACGATAAGAATGCGGTCTCCGTCAAAAGCGAGGCGGTCGATCTGGCCGGAGAGAATGACGCCGGCGCGCGCGCCTTTCGCCCGCCCGCCGATCGCCGCTTCCGCGATCCCGCCGCGCGCAAATACGGGCGCAAAGCTTGGATCCTCCAGAACGCGCATCGCTTCCTCGCGCATGGCGTCAAGTTCGTTCCGGCCGAACTCGCCGGCGTAAGGCGACAGGATGCGATCGGCTGCGCGGCGGCGGCTTTCCGGAGGAACTTCAGGCAGCAGTTCCAGCAGACGATGCAGCAACCGCCCGCGCAGGAACCGGTTCTTTGCGCGCGCAGGCGAATAGGCGGGACCGTCCTCGCCATGCGCGAGGTCGGAGGGCGAAAGCCGTTTGGCCGCCGCTTCCGCCGTTGCGGATCGCATTAAATAGTCTGGAACCGGACTATCCAATGTCGGTTCCGTATCCCGCTTTTCGCAGTCGGGCGCCGCCGTCTGCGACGATGAAAGCCGCAATACTTCAGCGCCGAAACGCTCGCCTGCGAATTGCGCGCCCGCGCCGAGACGCTCGAAAGCGTCGCAGGCGAGCGAATGCCAGTCCCGTTCGGCGGGGGCTTTCGCCCGCGGATTTTTGACGTTGCCCGATTGCAGACCGCAAATATACAGCCGGTCGCGCGCGCGGGTCGCGGCTACATATAACAGGCGTCGATATTCATCGCGGATGAGGCTTTTCCTGCGCTCGCGCGCTTCGGACAGGAGGCGCATGTCGCGCGCATCGTCAAGTGCGAGCGCAGGCAACATATCGCCGTTCGGCCCGGCGATACGCAATATCGCGCCGGCTTTGTTCGTTTGCGCCGGGAGATGCGCATCGATGAGGATTACAATATTCGCTTCCAGTCCCTTCGACTTATGAACGGTCATTACGCGAATAAATGATCCGTGCTCCGACGCGTCGCGCGAAACCTCCGCGTTTGATCCGATAATCGCGCCGAGAAAGAGACGGAGCGAGCGCGGATTGCGCAACTCGAAATCATGCGCGAGACGCAACAGCTCCTCGACAGCCTCCCTCATCGGTTCGCCCAGACGATCTGCAAGGCGCCGCCAGCCCGATGGTGCGCCCGTCTCAAGTATGTGCGTGAAAAACGCAGCCGCGCCGTCACGCAAGGCGATCGTGCGCGCGGCGCGTATTTCCTCACAGGCGCACGCCCATTCCGCGCGTTCGCCGGCGCGCGCGCGCAACTCGTTCCACAATCGGCGCCGCCCGCGATTGGCGGCGAGATCGTAAAGGCTGTCTTCGCCGATATTGAAAAACGGGCTTTTTAGGGTTTCAGCGAGCGAAAGATCGTCGCCCTTGAACAGAACCGCGCGCGCATATGAAAGCAGATCGAGCGCCGCCTGATCGTCCGTCAATCGAAATTTGTCGGCGCCGGCGACCGGCGCTTTCGCAGCGCCGAGCGCGCGGATCACTTCAGAAAACAGCGCGCTTTTCGATTGGCCGCCCCGATTCTGGACCAGGATCATAATATCGCCGGGCTCGATCGGGCGCCCTTGCGATTCCAGAATTTCGCCGTCGCGCAGCCAGCCCGCAACCATCGCTGCAACGGCGTCCGCAAGCGTTCGCGCCGGGTTTTGCGCGCTCGGCGCGTCGATCGGCGCATCCCATGGATTTGGAGCGGCTCTTTCGGGCTTTGGAACGCGCGGCCAAAGTTCGACAAGCCCGGCGCGCCCCGTGCGCGTGCAATGATGGATCAACGGTTTTATGTCGCTGACATTATCGATAACGGCGTCATCGGCGAAAAGCGCATCGACAAACTCCAATACAGGCGCCGTCGTGCGGAACGAGGCGTTCAGCGGAACGCACTCAAACTCGCTCGCCGCCGCAATCTTCTCACCAAGATCGCGCTCCTTTTCGGCGAACAGCGCCGCATCCGCGCCCTGGAACGAATAGATCGACTGTTTCTGGTCGCCGACGGCGAAAAACGTGCGTTTTCGATCATGCGCCCCGACGCCGGCGAAAAACTCCTGCAACGGCGCCTCGATAACATTCCAGGCGTCCGGGCCCGTATCCTGCGCCTCGTCCAGCAATATGTGTTCAAGGCCCATGTCGAGCTTGTAGAGAACCCATTGCGCGCCGCCCGGCGAGCGCAGCAGCGCGCTCGTTTTCGAAATAAGGTCATGAAAATCGAGACATGCGCGTTTCGACTTCATATCGTCATATGCGCCGAACGCCGTTTCGGCGAGCGTTAAATAGGCGGACGTGTCGGCAAACGCCTTTGCTGCGCGAATCCGGTCGAGCGCGGCGACGAATTTATCACGCTCGCCGCACATGTAGTCTTCGATTGTCGGGTCAATCTTTTCTGTTGCTTTTGTTCCAAATTTCGCGCGCGGATTCGAATTGGTGTCGAGAAACAGCCTTATAAGTGCGGCGAGCCGTTCGCTGCGGATGTCCGACTCAAGGAAGACCTGCAACGGCGGCGCGCAGTACTTCTTCGGATTACCGCCGCTCGCCTCGAAAGCGGCCCATGCGTCAGCAAGGCGCGTGCGATCCAGCAAAGCAAACATCTCATCGGTAAGTTTATCCGCGCTCGTCGTTTCATCGACGTCGAGCGTTTGGGCTATCTGCGATTTAACGCCCTCCCAGCCGAGCGCTTCGGCGCACGCGAATGCGCCGCGATCGCCCAAGGAATTAATAAGCAAATCGCGCAGCGTCCCGCCATTCATGCGCGACAGGAGATGCCTGAAGGCAGCCGCCGCATCGCCGTGCGCCGCCGCGGCGGCGAGATCGACCGCAGCGTGTTTCAGGCTCGCCGATTCCAGGTCTTCGATGACGTTGAAACCAGGCGGCACGCCCGCCTCTAGCGGAAACCGCTTTAACACGCTTTCGCAGAATGAGTGGATCGTCTGGATTTTCAGCCCGCCCGGCGTTTCAAGCGCCCTCGCGAACAATCGCCGCGCCCGCGCAAGCTCCTCGCCGTCGCGCGGGCGGCCGGCGCCGTCAAGTTCCGCCAGCGCCGCGCGCAAGGTCTCATCATCCGCCAGCGCCCAACTTCCGAGCAGTTTGAACAGACGCTCGGCCATTTCTGCGGCTGCGGCTTTGGTGAAGGTGATGCATAGGATTGTCGAGGGCGAGACACGCTCAAGAAGCAACCGGGCGACGCGGTTTGTCAGAACGCGCGTCTTGCCGGCGCCGGCGTTCGCCGAGACGAAAGTGGACATCGCCGGATCGGCGGCCCGGCGCTGGTTCTGCGTCGTCGTCTCGATGATAGTCGCCGCGTTCATTCCCCGTCCTCGCCGCCATCGCCTTGCGCGCCCCACTCCTTGCGCCGAGCAAGGAGATCGTAATCGCCGAAATCCGTCGTGAACTCGGCGCGCGGCTGCGAAAGATAAACCGCGTCCGGATCGTCATAAAATTTGACCCAGCGGATCAGGTTTTCCGCCGCCTCGCGGACAGCGTCCGCCGCCGCCGCGCCTTCTTTCGCCAGCGTGTTGTCAGCTTCCTTGTCTGTCCGGTTTGCGATGCGATGATAGGCGAATGCGCCGACTTCGCGCTTGCCGATATCGGCGAAGCCGCCGGTTTCGACAATCGCGCCGGTTAGCGGCAATTGCGGCGAAAATCGCTTCACCTGCTTTTCGCTCGGCGGGCGTCCAAGCTTGTAGTCGAATATCGCCGCGCGCCCGTCATTCAAAATGTCGATACGGTCGGCGCGCGCAGTCAGCGTGAAGGGCGGAACTATTTCGTCCGGCGTCCAGACCCCCTCGCGCTCCAGAGCGCCGGCGCGGCCTTCGTTGCGCCGCTCGGCGTCGAAATCGATGAACCATCGGAACGCGCCTTCAACCGCGAGCGACCAGAAACGGCGCTGCGCATCGTTCATCGCGTATTCAGGCGCCAATGCGTCGTAGGCGGCCGAAAGGCTGTGCACCGTCGGCGGCGTTTCGGCTTCGGCGGCCGTCTGGAAAACGCGATGCAGCAGATTGCCCATTTCCCGATTGTCGAATTCGGCGCCGGGGTCTTCCAGCTTTCGCAGATCGAGAAGATATCCCGCATAGATGCTGTAGGGATCGCGCAGCCATCTTTCGATGCGCGTCACCGACAGTTTAGCAGGTCGCCGTCCTGGGCCGGCTTTCGGCCGCGGCTTGTCAACCGGCGTTACCTTGTCCGGCTCATCCAGCCTGCGCATGAGCGCACGCCAATAGTTCGAGCAATCGACAGTTGCAACAGCGTCGGCGCCTTTCAGTATATTCTTTAAGCGGACGATCCAGCGGGACGGGTCCGCCGGCTTTCCGCCCGCGCGCATGGCCCGCGTCAGGAATGTCTCGCCTCTGGCGGCGAATCCTTCGAAGTCGTGCGCGGAAAGTCCGATACGCCGTTCCGGCGAGGCGAGATTAAGGTCCGCGCGCATTTTGCGCGACAGGAAGGGGTCGCTTGCCGCATCATGCGGCCAGACGCCTTCGTTCAGTCCGCCGAGAATAACGCGGTCGGCGGTTTGCAGACGCGCCTCGAGCGGGCCGAGGATGGCGAGCCGAGGGTGCGCGCCGCGCCGCGCGCGGACCGCCGCGCCGGCGATAAAGACTGTTAATAGGTCTGTGAAACGCGCCGCGCCGACGGCGCTCAACGCGCCGGCGTCTTCGCCGAGTTCGCTCAATAGCGAGGCGCCCGTTTCCCCGTCCGCGCCGGACCAGAGGTTTTGGCCGTCGGCAAGCTTTTCGGCGGCGGATACGAGCCCGGCGAGCATCTCGCCGAACGTCGCGTTTTCTGCTTGCGAAAACGCCGCCGCCGCACTCATCAGCTCATTGACCGCAGCCAGCGCGGCGGGGTTGGATCGCTCGCTCTCGGCGGCGAATCGCGCGGCGAGACTTTCAAGACCGCGCGCCGGTATCGCGCCGCGCAATGCGCGATCGATCGCATCAATCGCTCCGGCGGCGTTCTCGGTTTGCAATTGCGTCAGCGGATGGCGAAGCAGGGCGAGTATGGAAACCGGATCGCCGGGGTTTTCAAGAAAAGCCGCGACAAGACGCAGAAATGTTCCGCATTGGGTATTGGTGAAAGGCACGCCCGCGCTGTCATCGACGATGATATTCCACCGCCGCATCTTGAGCGCGACGCGACGCGCCAGCATGCGGTCAGGCGTAATCAGAAATGCCGTTCTCTCGGGCGTTTCGACAGTTTCACGAAAAAGAGCGGCGATAATGCTCGCCTCCGCCTCTTCATTATCGGCCTCAATGAGATGAAGCCCGTCGCTCGCCCGGCTCAGATTTTCGTCGTTTTTCGTCATGGCGGCGACAAGCGAGACCCATTCGTCCGTCGCTTCCGCCGGCCGCAGCGCCAGCGTCAACAGGTTCGTACGCGGAGAATCGCCGCCGGATTTCGGCCAGATGCGGATATCGCGCGGCGAAAGATCGAGGCGATCGAGCAGGGCTCGAAGGCCGGATTGCGGATGCGCGTCCTCGCCTTTAACGGCGTTCCACCCGCGCGCATCCATTGTGCGGTCAAGACCGGGCAGCACCGCTGCGCCGATCGGCGCGCGCGCAATCGCGTTGACCAGGCGTGCGACCGCCGGCGCGCTCGCCGTCGAGCCGGCGATGACGATCGGATGCGCAGGCGGGTTTTCCTCTATCCGCCGCGCCATCGCGCTGATCAGCCGCGCGCGGCGCTCGGCGGCGTCCAGCCGGCCGATCTCCTTGAGGTGTGCGGGCCAGGCCTGCGTGACGATTTCAAGGAATTTGAGCGAATTGCGCCAGTGTTCGGCGACATCGGCGACGTCAAGCGCGGCCAACGCGCCGAAATCGATCTCCTCCGTGTGAAAGGAATCGATCAGCTTGCCAAGCTCGCGCGCGGCGGCGACCGCAGCAGGCCAGTTTTCCTGTCCGGCGAATACCCGGTCGCGTTCAGCGACGAAGCGCGCAAGCGTTGAAAGGCGCGCTGTCGCAGAGATTGCAGGCGCGAGATCGATTTCGTCGCCGGCGTCGCCGGCGAATATGGAAAGCTCATCTTCCTCGATATCGCCGATAGCGCGAAACCGCGGCAACAGGGCGGCGTTGACGCCGCGCCTTGCATAGGCGTCGATGACGGCGTCGGCGGCTGCGCGCAATGAGCGCCGCGTCGGCAGGAAAATTTGCGCATGCGCCAGATCCCGCCCTAGTTCATCGATCAGCGCGTCCGCGAGATCGCCGAGAAAGGGTCGGCCTGCGTCAATTGAGTAAACGCGCGGAGCAGGCGCGTCAGAGAGTAGATCCGGCCTTGCGTTTTTCGACATCGCTCATCTTGTCGAAAAAACTTTCGGCGAGCGCAAGCCCTTGCGGATCGCCGACATGCATCCACGGCCCATCGTGAATCGCGGCGAATATGCGGCCCGCCGTCATCGCCTTCTCCCAAAGAAGGCGTGTGGAAAAAGGTCCGTCCGGCGCGCCGTCCAGCAATTTTGGCCTCAATATCTGAAGTCCGGTGAAGACAAAAGGCGCGCTCTCGCCCTTGCGCCATTCGGGGCGCGCATTTGCAATGTCGAAATCACCCCTGCCGTCATAACCGCTGGCGTTCGCGATCGGCGTCAGGAGAAGCAGCGCGTCCATGTCTTCATCGCGCCATTCCTCGCTTAGCAAGCGGCAGGGCTCGCGCGATCCGCCGACGAGAATCGCATCCGTATTGGTGCAGAAAATTGGCGCCGGCCCCAGCGCTGAGCGCGCCTTTTTCAATCCGCCGCCGGTTTCGAGTAGTAGTGCGCGCTCGTCGGAAATGATAATTGACGGCGCGAGGCGCGATTTAAGATGCGCCTCCATCTGGTCGGCGCGATAATGAACATTGACGACGGCGCGCTCGACGCCGGCCGCAGCGAAGCGATCAAGCGTCCAGTCGATCAGCGCCTTGCCGGCGACCTCGATCAGCGGTTTGGGCCGCGTGTCCGTGAGGGGCCGCATGCGCGTGCCCAAACCGGCGGCGAGCACCATCGCCGTTTTCGGCGTCATATGGCTCTGATGGCTCAAAACCGCTCCCCGAAATGGGTTTTGAAGAACTGTGCAACGCCTGAAAGGTCCGAGTGAGCGAGATCGCCGCGGACATGGGCTTCGACGCGGGGAATGAAATCGAGATATCGCGGTTTTTTATCGCGATTGATGAGGCGTGCGAAAATCCCGAGGATTTTTGCGTTCCTTTGCGCGCCCAAAATCGCGTAATCGCGCCGGAACGCGCTTTCGTCGAAATCGCCCAGTTCGCGCGCGCCGGCAATGTACCGCTCGATCATCGTGTCGGCGAGCGCCGGCGAAACGTCGCGCCGCGCGTCTTCAAGGAGCGATACGAGATCGTAAGCGGGATTGCCGATAAGGCCGTCCTGAAAATCGATCACGCCGGCGCGTTTGAATCCTTTGCGCTCCGGCAGCCAGAGAATGTTCTCGGCGTGAAAATCGCGAAGCGTCATCAGGCATGGCGGCGTCAGTTTTTGAATAATCGGGCGCCATGCGGCGATATATTCTGCGCGCTGCTCATCGCTCATCCCGGCGCCCTTTACATGGGGCGCATACCAGTCTGCGACAAGCATGATTTCCGCCTCGAGCGCCGTATCGTCATAGGTGAGCATTCGATAGGTCGAAGTTATCGGCGCCGGCGGCGCGGCGCGGCGCAATGCGAGCAGCGCATCGATCGCGGCGGAGTAAAGTTCGGCCTCGTCTGCGCCGCCTTGAATTGCGCGCGCGTAAAGATCGTCGCCCAGATCCTCGATCAGCGCGAAACCCGTCGATGCATCGGCCTCAAATATTTCCGGCGCCGACAAACCCGCCGATCGCGCTGCGTCGGAAACTGCTAGAAAAGCATTGAGGTTTGGTCCGGCGAGGCGCGCCATCGCATTATAGCCGAGCTTGCGGCGTTCTTCGGCGCTCGCCTGCGGCGGGCAGGCCGCGCCTTCCGCCATGGGCGGCGCATTCATCAAGATCGCCTTGCGCCCGTCCAGCGACAAGCGTTCATAGCTGCGCGTCGAGGCGTCGCCCGTCACGGGCGTTGCGCCGGCGCGGGACCAGCCTGCGCGATCGAGGAAACGGCGGCGCTCGTCGGCGCGCGCGTCCTCGGAACCGGATTTGTGCGTCATCGCCGCCATAGATCAAATTTACGTCCGTTCTTCCTTAAGCCGGGTTAAGGCCCTGAAGCCGTTCGGCCCATTCATCGCCGCCCCGCACTAGGGCGCGTCGCGCCGCCCCGTCCATCGAGAGCGCCACAAGCAGCGTTTCGGCCGGCAGCAGCGCCGCGATCCGCTCGGGCCATTCGATCAGCGAAACGCCGTCGAGTGCGTCTTCAAACCCAAGCTCCCAGACTTCCTCGGCTTTTTCGAGGCGATAGAGATCGAAATGGGAAAGGGCGAAAGCGGGCGTCTCGTAGGTTTCAAGCAGAGTGAATGTGGGGCTCGGCGCCTCGTCCCGGCCGGCGAGCGTTTTTACGATCGCGCGAGCGAGCGTCGTTTTCCCCGCGCCGAGCGGGCCTGACAGCGCAACGACGTCGCCCGCCTCAAGGCGCTTCGCCAGCACATTTCCGAGCCGCGCCGTCGCCGCTTCATTCTCAAGGGATATCCGATGTTCAATCATGACGGGAAAATAGGACGGCGCGCGATCATCGCAATGGCTTGAGCGCCTGATTTACCGCATTGACCCCGATTGCGCGGTCAGGCAACCAAGCGCCCTTATGAAAGAACGGGCGATTATCATCGGCGCGGGACAGGCCGGCGCGCAAGCGGCGCAGACCATGCGCCAGGCCGGATATGACGGCGACATCCTCATGATCGGCGAGGAGCGCGCGCCGCCTTATCAGCGTCCACCCCTTTCGAAAGCCTATTTGCAGGGCGAACTCGCCGCCGAAAGGCTCGTTCTACGTCCGCCCGCGTTTTACGAGCAGCAAAAGATCGAATTAAAGCTCGGCGTTCGCGTCTGCGCAATCGATCGCGCGGCGAAACTGGTGGAAACGGGCGCCGGCGAACGGCTCCCTTATGACAAATTATTGCTTGCAACGGGCGCCCCGCCGCGCCGTCTCGATTGCGCAGGCGGCGATCTTGAGGGCATTCTCTATCTGCGCACGACAGCCGACAGCGACGCCTTGCGTCCGGTTTTATCTTTGCGCGGACGGATTGTTATTGTCGGCGCCGGTTATATCGGCCTTGAAGTTGCGGCTTCTGCGCGCAAATCCGGCCTCAATGTTACGGTTCTTGAGATGGCGGACCGTGTTCTCGCGCGCGTCGCCGGCAAAGAAATTTCCGATTTTTACGAGAAGCTGCACCTGGACGCCGGCGTCGATCTGCGCCTCGGCGCGGCGCTCGATCATTTTGAGGGCGACGGGCGCGTCGGCGCAGCCGTTTTGAAATCAGGCGAAAGGATCGACTGCGCGGCCGCTCTGATCGGCGTCGGTGCGGCGCCGGCGACAGCGCTCGCCGAAGCGGCCGATCTCAGGATCGCCAACGGCGTGTGGACCGACGAACACGCGCAAACCTCCGATCCTTTTATCTGGGCGGCCGGCGATTGCGCCAGCCACCCCTCGCAGATTTATGAGCGTCGCTTGCGCCTTGAATCGGTGCCGAACGCGATCGAGCAGGCGAAAGTCGCCGGCGCGAACATGGCGGGCGGCGCGGCGGTGTATGACGCCGTCCCCTGGTTCTGGTCCGATCAATATGACGTGAAACTGCAAACGGTCGGCGTATCCGAAGGGGCCGATGAAACCGTGTTGCGGGGCGATCCGGCGTCGAAAAAATTCTCGGTCTGGTATATCCAGCGCGGGCGCCTGCTCGCGGTGGACGCCGTCAACGACCCGGCGGCCTTCGCCATTTCGAAACGGCTGATCGCCGCGCGGCGAGCGATTGAAGCGAAAACGCTTGCCGATCCTGATACAGACCTTAAATCCCTCGTTTCCTGAAGCCGGATGAAAGTTGAATGCCCAAGATCACGTATATTGAACACAATGGCGCCGAGCATGTCGTGGAAGCGGAAAAAGGCGTTTCCGTCATGGAGGCCGCGATCAAGAACATGATCCCCGGCATCGACGCCGATTGCGGCGGCGCGTGCGCCTGCGCGACTTGTCATGTTTATGTGGACGCGGCCTGGATGGAAAAAGTCGGCAAGCCTGAGGCGATGGAGGAATCGATGCTTGATTTCGCCCATGAGCCGAAAGAAAACTCGCGTCTTTCCTGCCAGATCACCGTCGCCGACTCGCTTGACGGTCTCGTCGTCCGCCTGCCGGAATTCCAGGGCTGAACTTCGCGCCTTGACCTTTGGCGTTCTCCGCGCTTCCATGAACAGATGGAGAACGCTTTTACCCTGCCCGGCGCCGCCGGATCGGCGCAAAGCGCCGCGCGGCCTGACATAACGCTGGCGCTGACGCGCGGCGTCGCGCGCCTTTTTCGCGATCTCGGGCTGGCGCCGATGGCTGAGTTTCGCCTGCCGAACGGGCGGCGCGCCGATATGGCGGGCCTTTGCCCGAAGGGCCGTCTCGTTATCGCCGAAATAAAATCCTGCGAGGCCGATTTTGCGGCTGATGATAAATGGGAGGATTATCTTGGGTTTTGCGACGAATTTTATTTCGCCGTGAACGCCGAATTTCCGTGCGCGCTTTTGCCTTCTCAAGAAGGTCTAATTCTCGCCGATGGTTTCGGCGGCGCGATTGTTCGCCCGCCCGTCGAACGGTCGATGGCCGCAGGGCGGCGCAAGGCGATTACATTGCGATTTGCGCGACAGGCGGCTGCGCGCGCCGCCCATATGATTGAGGAGTCGAATAGATGAGCGAGGCCGAAGACAAAAGAATTATCCGATCAATGATCAATGAGGATTATGCGATGCTGTCAGGTCCAGCGGGGCCGCGACCCTATGACAGGATAAAGCATCACTACCACCCGCGCGCGACAATGGTGAGAACCGGCGTCGATCAGAAAGGCGAAGCGTTCGCAACAATTATGAGCGTCGACGATCACCACGCAGATGTCGATCGCAAACTCGCCGATATGGACTTTCTTGAAGACGAGATCGATCATCAATGCGAGGTGTTCGGCAATATCGCGCGCGTCAGGAGCATTTATCGCTCTGTTTACGGATCAGGCGGCGATGCGCGCGAAGGCCGCGGCGTCAATTTCTATAACCTCATTCGCGAAGACGGTGCGTGGAAGATCATGTCGATCGTCTGGGACAATGAGCGTCCCGGCCTGAAACTCGGCGGTGTCGAATAGCGGGCGAAAACCGGCGCGCGCCGTATGTGCTGCATTGACAATTCCGGCGCCGCCGAATAGAAGACTTCAGCTTGTTGAGGAAAATATGTCCGGGATTGTGATCCGCTGAACGAAAGAGCCGCTTTGCACATGAACTGCGCGAAGCCGTTTGCGTTCCGGACCGGACATTCCAATGAACATCTCGAAAGCGGAGCAAAGAACGCTCCACGCCCTCGCTCAAGGGGGCGCTATCCTTGTCGAAAAGGATGCGCGCGGAAAAATAATCGCCGTCAACTGCGTCACGCGCGAAGGCTGGACGCTCGCCGACTGCACATCGGCGATTTTTTCAAAACTAAAAAGACGAGGGCTTGTCGCTTCGTCGAAAAGCGCGCCGTACCGAATAACCTATGCTGGGCGCTGCGCGGTTCGCGCGCAATTCGACAACCGTTAAGCGCGCGTCCGCGCCCATCGTGACGATTGCGCTTTCAGGCGGTCGTTCGGGCGCGTGCGCCATCTTCCGGCGGCGCCGACGCGTCCCTGCGCACGCTTTTCGAGCGCGCCCTGCGAAGTTGCGATATTTCAGCGAGCGTCGCCGCGTCAGCGGGTATGATCTGGCGCGCCGCATCGAGCAGGCGGCGTATGCTCGCCCTTCCGGATTGTTTCCGGAGCCTCCCTGCGCTCGCGCGCAAAGCGTTGGCGTTTTCATCAAGAGACAACAACAGGAAAAACATCGAAAGGCGTGCGGCCGGCGGCGCGGAAATACGCGGATGATCCCACAGGCATTCCTGCAGTCTCAATGATCCGCGCGACATTATGAGATCGCGCGCCAACGGGTCCGCCCTGAAATTGGACCGCCTGCAAAAGGCGCGCGCCTCGTCGCGGGCGCTGCGCCAGTGATCGGGCGCGCTGTCGAAGGCGCGCCGGCGAATGGCGCGGCGCTCCGCGATCAGCGGCGCGTCGAAATCGACGAACACCGCCGGCGGGCGGGCGAGCGGCCTCGCGCCGGCGGCGATGGCGCGCGCCGCCTCGCCGAGGGCGGCGCCCAGAATTTGTTCTCCGCAATAGGGCGACAGGGAAAGCTCCGCAGCGTGGGCGTCAAGAAATTCGGCCGCCGCGCCCGCCGGGCGCCGCGACAGCGTATCGCGCGCAAGCCAGCGCGCCCGTGTAAGATAGCGCGCGCAAATATGGCCCGGACCGGTGCGTGCGATCGTCATTTCACGCCGCGATATCGGGGTCGTCGACGCTTAGGATTTCCAGTTCGCGAATGCGCCCGTCGGCGCCGATCCATTGAAAGCGGCTTCCCTCGGTCAGGCCGATCAACGAAGCGCCGACTGGCGCAAGAACCGAAATGCGCCCGGCGGAAATGTCCGCATCTTTCGGCAGGGTAAGTTGAGCTTCCTGCACGCGATCGTTCGTCAGATCCTTGAATACGACGCATGAGCCGAGCCGGACAAACCCGCCCGCCTCCGCGCGCACGCGCGTTGCGCGATCGATTTCATCGGCGAGAAGCGCCGCGCCCGGCGATGTTTCGTCGGCCGCCGCGACAAGTCGCGAAATCGCCGCGTAATCTTCATTGGTTATGTAGATTGCGGGCTTGTTGAAGGTGTTCTCGTGTTGGTGCGACATGTTTCGCGCTCCGGATTGATTGTTGTTTTGCGATTTCTGCGCGCGGCGGCGCCGGGGTCGCACGCGACTGAACTGGGGCGGCGCCGGCTAAGGCGCCATATGCGAGACGAATTTCAGGATTGACGGCTTGTATGTTCCCCCGCACCCGCCCGCACGCGCAGGCGGCGCGGGCTTAGCGGCCTGCGACTATCTGACCTGAATGATAAAGGCCGCGCGGGGATGCGGGAAACATAAGCATGATGATTGTTAGTTTGTGATTGAATAAGGGAAAGTCAAGGGATCGCCCGCCCGCGCAGCCGTATCGGCGTCCGGGCCGCCCGCGTGTTAACCGTGTCGGGACAGGCGATTACAGGAATGCCTGCGGGGCGGACCCTCGTCTCAGGCGCTTGTATCTATATGCGCGCCATTGTCGGCCGGCGGCGCCTCGCCGGTTGAGACGATCACCATCGCGGCGCGCAAAACGCGATCGCCGATCATGAAACCGACCTGCGCGGTCTCGGCGACACAGCCGGCCGGGACGCCGGGCGCCGGCGCCTGCGCGACTGCCTGATGAAGATTGGGATCGAATTTTTCGCCTTTCGGGTCAACGCGCCTGACGCCGTGACGCTCCATGGCGGCGGCGAGCGCGCGTTCGGTCATCCTGACGCCGGTGACGAAGCCTGAGACCGCTTCGGCGCTCGTATCGGGCTCCGCGCCCGGCGCATTGTCGAGTGCGCGCTCGAACGTATCTGCGACGTTTAGCAGATCGCGTGCGAATGCTGCGATGGCGTAGCGTCCGGCGTCGGATTTTTCTTTCTCGGCGCGCCGGCGCGTATTTTCGAGCTCGGCGGCGAGGCGAAGTATGCGCTCATTCAGTTCAGCGATCTCCGCCGCCGCATCGTCCCGCGCGTCCTCGCTGTCGATCTGCGCCTTCGGTTCGTTTGGCGTGTCCTGGCCTTCAGCGCCGCTCTTGGCGCCCTGGCCGTCATTTGGAGGGTAGTTTTCGCTCGTCATTTCGCCGTCCGTCGGAACTTCGTTTGATTGCAGATCGATTTGAACGCCAGCCATGTAGACGCCGGCGACGCCTCTTTCAACCACCGCCGCGGGCCGGGCGCAGTCGCTATTTGAGGCGGCGCGATAGGGATTGGGCCGCATATTCGACGATCGGAATGACGCGGGCGTAGTTAATCCGCGTCGGCCCGATGACGCCGAGAACGCCGACGATATTGCGCTCGGCGTCACGATAGGGTGCGGCGACGACGGACGATCCGGATAGCGAGAAGAGCCTGTTTTCCGAACCGATGAATATCTTGACGCCTTCCGCGTCTTTCGCGGCGTTCAGGACATCAATCACATCGCGCTTTCGCTCCAGATCGTCGAAAAGCATCCTGACGCGCTCAAGGTCTTGCGCCGCCGCCTCGTCGAGCAGATGACCGCGCCCGCGCACGATAAGCGACATCCGCTCGCCGCTTGAAATTTCGGCGACGCCTTCGCTGACAAGTCGCGCCGTCAGTTCGTCGAGCGCGGCGTTGTTCGTTTCCACTTCGTTCAGGATCTGATCCCGCGTTTCGTTGATCGTCCGCCCCCGGAGCCTTGCCGAAAGATAGTTTCCGGCGGCGACGAGGCCGGAAGCGTGAAGCCCCGGCGGCATCGCCATGATGCGGTTTTCGACCCGCCCGTCTTCAAATACGAGAACGGCCAGCGCCTGCCCCGGACTTGTCGATACGAATTCGATATGGCGCAGCGGCGCCTCGGCTTTAGGCGCGACGACCAGACTTGCGCTGCGCGTCAGGCCGGACAGACGCGCGGCCGCCTGCTCCAGAATGGTGCCGGCGTTGTCTTCCTCGGCGCCGATCTCGAAAGCGCGCCGTTCATCAGCTGATAGATCGCCAAGCTGCAACAGGCTGTCAACGAACAGGCGAAGCCCGAGTTCAGTCGGCAGGCGGCCCGCCGACACGTGCGGGGCGTGAAGCAGGCCGAGATCCGCCAGATCCGCCATCACATTGCGGATTGTCGCCGCAGACGCCGCAATACGCGGATCGTGCGACAGGGTGCGCGATCCGACCGGTTCGCCCGACAGCAGATACGCCTCGACGATCTGCCGGAAGATTTCGCGCGCGCGCGCGTCGATATCGTTGAGTACGCTCATATCGTAAAAATAGGGCCGCTCGCCGCGAACGCCAATCGCAACTTCAGGGCAGGATTTCGGGCCGGGATGCAAACCGGCGCCCGGCGTAGAGCGCGTCAAGATTATGCGGTTCGTCCAGAAAGTCGCGCAACTCGGCCTCCGCCGCGTCCGCCGACATCGTTTCGCCTTCCATGCGATCGCGCGAAACCGTCAGCACCTGTCTTTGATACGCGCTCGCCGCGCCGTCATCGCCGGCGCCCAGCACATTTGCGTGCTGGCCGAGGCTGACCGCGAATACCGGCGTTGCGCCGCATTCGGCGCGCCCGGCGATCCAGTCGGCCGCGACGGCCCTTGCCGCCGCTGCGCGCCGGCGCGCGCGCGTTTCGTTGCGCCCGGTCGGTCCTTCTTCCGACGCCGAGCCTGTCACCGCGACCCACGCCTTGCCGCAAAGCAGGCGCGCAGTTTGCGCTTCGGCGTCGAACAGCCCCTTCAAATCGACTTGCGCAATCTCGCGGTGGGCTAGCGGAATTTCGTACGCCCATTGAAAATCGGCCGCAGCGGCGATGGGGAACGGCCTGACCGGCGCCGGCGGTTCGGCCCGCGCTTCGGGCCGCGTACGCGCCTCGTTTTCAGGCGGCTCGAAGACCTCCGCCTCAGGCGCGTCGCCGACTTCAGGCGCAAGCAGGATCGCGATCGGCCTTTCATGCGCTGCAACTCCCGCGCACCGCAGGGCGAACCAGGTTAGCCCGAGCGAAAGCGCAATCAGAACGAGCGGCGCGATTTTTGGAAATCCGCGGCGTCGAAACCGCGGATCGTCCTCTTCTTCAGGAGCGAGAAAAGCGAAAAATGCGGCGAAAACGCCAAGCACGCCGGCGATGACGCCGGTCCACGCCGCGAGGAAACAAATAAAATTGAACGGCGTGCGGTCTATCGAAAGGATCGGGACGAGATCATGAGGGCGGGCGCCGGCGAACCCCGCTGCGATAAACAGCCCCGCGCCGAAAAGGACCGCGGCGAAAATACCCGCTATCAACGCGCGTACGGGCGTCATCGTCGTTCCGCACCCTCCCTCTTCGATCGTTATCGAGGAGCGGTGCGAATGCAAGGCCCAGGGCGCGCCGCCCTCGACATCCGGCGCTGCGGCGTCTAGGCCACGCCCGATATTCCCGGACTGGAGGAGAACGCCCATGCGCCCATCAGGTCGCAGTTTTAACGAAATGCGCGCCGTCAGCCTTGAGGCCGGCTTTTCCAAACACGCCGAAGGCTCATGCCTCGTAAAATTCGGCGACACGCATGTTTTGACAACGGCGACATGGGACGAAACGACGCCCCCCTGGCTGAGAGGGCAGGGGCGCGGCTGGGTGACGGCCGAATACGGCATGCTGCCCCGCTCGACCAATGAGCGCATGAAGCGCGAGGCCAAGGGCGGGCAATCCGGCCGCACCCAGGAAATCCAGCGCCTGATCGGGCGCGCGCTGCGCGCCGTCGTCGATCTGAAAAAACTCGGTGAGCGGCAGATTCTGATCGATTGCGACGTTATTCAGGCCGATGGCGGCACGCGCACCGCCGCGATCACCGGCGCCTGGGTCGCGCTTCGCCAATGCGTCAACTGGGCGCTCGCAGACGGGATCGTCAAAACCGACCCAATCATCGACACCGTGGCGGCGATTTCCTGCGGGATCGTCAATGGCGGGCCCGCTCTCGATCTCGATTACGCCGAGGATTCGACGGCCGGAACCGACGCCAATTTCGTCATCACCGGCAAGGGCGGACTTGTCGAGGTGCAGGGCACCGCTGAAGGCGCGCCCTTCTCGGATGAGCAATTTCTCGCGCTGCTTTCCATGGCGAGAGCCGGTTGCGGCGATCTCGCGCGCCTGCAGGCCGAAGCGCTGGCGAAATAAGGGCAATCAGACCTTTGCACCTTTAATTAAGCCAGTCGTTTGATAGGCGGAAATATACAATTTTGAAAATCGGCCCCTTGAAATCGCCCGACCTCAATCTTATACATTCAAGAATTCGCAGATATGAATATGCGATCTTGGATAATCGGGGGCGAACCTATGCCGGGACGCAATCTTTTGGCGCGGGAATTGTCGGTGATGCTCAAGGCGATCGCCCATCCCGACCGCATTCGGATAATTGAAGAGTTGAAGGCGGACGAGCTGGACGTGTCGGCGCTATCCGAAAGGCTCGGCGTCACCGCGACACGGGTCTCCCAGCATCTGGCGCTTTTGAAGCTTCACAGGCTGGTCGAGGAGCGCCGCGAAGGGCGCTACCATTTTTACAGCCTCGCAGATCACGAATTCGCCGAATGGATCCTGGACGGCGTGCCCTTCATCCAGCGCCGCGTCGAGTCTGATATTGCGGCGCAACAAATGATTGAAGCCGCAAATAAGCTCTGGCGCGGCGATACCGCAGAACAACCGAACTGATACAATCGCGACAGGAGAATGCGAAATGGACAAGATCGCCGCCGGCGTCGTCAAATTCCAGAAGGAGGCGTATGCCGAGCGTCGCGACCTTTTTGAACGATTGGCCGAAGGTCAATCGCCCGAAGCGCTTTTCATCACCTGTTCCGACAGCCGTATCGATCCGAATCTCCTGACGCAAACCGATCCCGGGGAGCTATTCATCTGCCGCAACGCCGGCAATATTGTCCCTCCGCACACGAACCATACAGGCGCGATGACCGCCTCGATCGAGTTCGCGGTCGGCGCGCTCAAAGTGCCGAACATCGTTGTATGCGGGCATTCAGAATGCGGCGCCATGAAAGGCGCGATGGATCTGGACGGGTTGCGCGACTATCCTCATGTGCGCGAGTGGCTCGCTTACGCCCGCGCCGCCGTACTTATTTCCAATCGCAAAGGCGCTGATCTTGACGAGAAGGAGAGGCTCAATCTCGTCATCAAGGAAAACGTCCTTCTGCAGATGGCCCATCTCAAGACGCATCCCTATGTCGCTGCAATGCTGTCCGCCGGCGAGACGAAACTTCACGCCTGGGTTTACGACATCAAAACAGGCGAGGTTCTCGCCTTTGACGAAGCGGCAAATGATTTCATCACCGTCGCGGAACACTACAAGGACGGCGGTCCTGGACTGATTTCGTCCGCAATTCGCAACGCCTGATTTCACGAAAAATAGATGGAGAATGCATGATGACCGCGCCAGATGCGCGGCCCGCACGGGCGGGCTCAATCCAAAACAGGTTCAATTTCGCCAATTTGCGCGGCGATATCATGGGTGGCGTTACGGCGGGCGTGGTCGCCCTTCCGCTTGCGCTTGCTTTCGGCGAAGCGTCCGGCGCAGGACCGATCGCCGGCCTGTGGGGCGCTATTTTCGTCGGCTTCTTCGCCGCCCTTTTCGGCGGCACAGGATCGCAGGTTTCCGGCCCGACCGGCCCCATGGTCGTTGTTTTCGCCGGCGTCTTCGCATCGCTTTCGGGCGACCCCAAACTCGTTTTCGCCGCCGTCGTGCTTGCCGGACTTATTCAGATCCTGATGGGCGTATTCCGTCTCGGAGACTATATCCGACTTGTTCCGTACCCTGTCGTTTCCGGATTCATGAGCGGCATCGGCGTCATCATCATAGCGCTTCAGGTTTCGCGCTTGTTCGGCCACGAACCTGACGGCGGCGGGACGATCCCCGCACTTTCCGCCATTCCCGGTTCGCTCGCCGATCCCGTATGGCCGGCGGTTTTCGTCGGCGCATTGGCGCTCGCCAGCGTATTCCTGTGGCCCAGGCGCTGGGGGAGATTCGTTCCCGGCGCGCTCGCCGCACTGATTATCGGCACGCTCGCCAGTCTTGCCGTTCCAGGCGCCCCGGTTATCGGCGAAATTCCGACCGGATTTCCCGAATTCGTCGTTCCGTCAATCACGGGCCAAACCTTGCCGGTCGTCATCGAGGCGGCGATCATTCTCGCGGTTCTCGGCGCGATCGACAGTCTTTTGACGTCGCTCGTCGCAGACAACATGACAGGCACGCGCCATAAATCGAATGTCGAACTTTTGGGACAGGGTGTCGGCAATACGATCGCCGGCCTGTTCGGCGCCATACCGGGCGCCGGCGCAACGATGCGCACGGTCGTCAATATTCGTTCCGGCGGCGAGACGCGCATCTCCGGCATGACGCATGCGGTGTTTCTGCTGGCCGTCGTCGTTTCGCTCGCGCCGCTCGCCGAAAAAATTCCGCACGCGGTGCTCGCCGGCATTCTTGTAAAGGTCGGTTATGATATTATCGACTGGAGTTATATCCGCCGCGCGCATAAGGGGCCGCGCTGGGATCTTGCGTTGATGGCGCTTGTGCTCGGCCTTACCGTGTTCGTCGATCTCATCACCGCTGTCGCTGCCGGCGTCGTTCTCGCCGCGCTCGCGTTCACTAAGCAGATCGCGGATATTCAGATCAAGGCGCTGCGTGAAGGGTGCAATGACGCCTTTTCGGATGAAGAACATGAATTGCTTGAAGCGGCGCATGGCAAGGTCGCGCTCTTTGACTTCGCCGGCGGTCCGCTAAGTTTCGGCGCGGCCGCCGATCTCGGCCATCATGTACGCGAAAAGGCGCGGACCGGCATGGCCTCTATCATTCTTGATTTCAGCCGCGTACCGACGATTGACCTTTCCGCCGCGCGCGCGATCGAAACAATCGCCTGCGACGCGCGAAAGGCTGGCAGAAACGTGTATGCAACCGGTATGAACGATCGGGTCAGGCAATTGCTCGCCGGCCTCAACGCCGACCATTGCCTTAGCGCTGAGATGCGGTTTTCATCGCGCATCGAAGCGCTTCGACATGCAGTCGCGCAACTGGAGACGCCGGTGCGCGGCAACGCGGCGGCGGTGGCGGCGGCGCCCGCCGGAGCCTGAGAGGGCGAGCGGTCGCGTTTGCGCCTGCGCCGCCGCTTTCCGGCGCGGGCGGGGCGCCATGCCGGCGCGCCTCATGTGAACGCGCCTCATTGTCCCGTTCGCCCGGTTCACGCCATTGTGGAGCCGGTTGTAAAGCCGGAGCCGGGATGGACCAGGGCGCACCCAGAGACCCGTCGGATGTTGCGGCGCTCGCCGCCGGCAAGCACATGGTCGATGTGCTGATAGAAGAGCGCGCCAGGAAGCTTTTGAAATCGCCCTTCTGGCCGCTTTATCGCGCGGTGCTTTACCCGCTCCTGAAGGAACCTCAAGCGCGGGCCATGGCCGATGCGATCGCCGACATGACGGGCGTAGAGGCGATGGATTTCGTCAGCGGCGTATTAAACCTCGACGTTCGCGCGGAAGGACTCGACTTCATTCCGGAAAAAGGACGTATCCTGATCGCCTCAATCCATCCGACCGGGATAGCGGACGGCGTCGCCATGTACGACGCGCTGAAGGAAAAACGTCCCGATCTGGTTTTCTTCGCCAATCGCGACGCCTTGCGCGTCGCGCCGCGCCTTCGCGATGTACTCATCCCGGTGGAGTGGGTGATGGAAAAGCGAACGCGACAGCGCAGCCGCGAAACGCTCATCGAGGCGAAGAAGGCTTTCTTGAGCGAGCGCTGCGTCATACTTTTCCCGTCGGGTCGCCTCGCCTATATGGACGCCGGCAAGAATCTCGTGGAGCGCGAATGGCTGACATCCGTCGCCATCTTCGCGCGCAAATATGAATGCGCCATCGTGCCGGCTCATATCGTCGCGCGCAATTCATGGCTCTATTACTGGTTCTGGAGGCTGAATACGGAACTGCGCGACATGACGCTTTTCAACGAACTTTTGAACAAGCGCGGAAAAAAGTACGAAATCAAATTCGGCCCGCAAATCGCGCCGGAGAGCCTCGACGGCGATCCGGTCGCTGTAACGAACGCCTTGCGCGAGCATGCCGCCTATGAGGCGCCGGCGGGCAGGCGCTGGATTCCGCTAGGCGAACGTTGAACGCGCCTTGTCCCGATTATAGGTCAGTTCAAGGAAAACATCCTCAAGGTCCGCCTCTACTGTCGTGATGTCCTTTATCCTCACGCCCGCTTCCTGAAGGCGCTCAATAATCGAGGAGACCTCGCTGGAACTTGGCTGATAGGGAATGGCGATGCGTCCGTC
Source organism: Parvularculaceae bacterium (assembly GCA_020446945.1). Taxonomy (GTDB): domain Bacteria; phylum Pseudomonadota; class Alphaproteobacteria; order Caulobacterales; family Parvularculaceae; genus Amphiplicatus. The sequence goes on along the minus strand of JAGRDS010000001.1, from coordinate 266,129 downwards.
ATCTTTCAGCTCGCCCGCATAAGGATGAAGCGCAGGCGCCGCGCCTATCGGATCGGCGGGCGTCACAAGCAGCATCTTGGAATCGAGAGAAGCGATCAGCTTTTCTTTCGGTTCGCAGGCGACGACCTCTCCCTGGTGTATGATTGCGATTGTGTCGCAAAGTTCCTGCGCCTCTTCCAGATAATGCGTCGTTAGAACAATCGTCACGCCTTTGGCGTTTAGATCCAGCGCATAATCCCAGAGCTGTTTTCTGAGCTCTATATCGACGCCCGCGGTCGGCTCGTCGAGGATGAGAATGGGCGGCGCGTGGACCATCGCCTTGGCGACGAGGAGGCGGCGTTTCATGCCACCGGAAAGCATGCGCACATAGGCGTCGGCCTTGTCGGCGATGCCGAGCGCGGAAAGGATTTCCATCGTCCGGCGTTCCGCTTTCGGAACGCCGAAAAGCCCCGCCTGAATGTCGAGCGTTTCTTTCGGCGTGAAAAAAACGTCCATGTTGATTTCCTGCGGCACGACGCCGATCGACGCGCGCGCCTGGCGCGGGTTTTTGTCGATGTCAAAACCCCAGATCGTCGCCGACCCTTCGGTTTTCGTGACAAGCCCTGCGAGGATATTGATAAAAGTCGACTTGCCGGCGCCGTTCGGGCCCAGAAGTCCGAAAATGGACCCCGTCGGCACGTCGAGGTCGACCCCTTTCAGCGCTTCCTTGGCCGGGGACTTTTTGGTCCGTGCGTAAGTTTTTCTAAGTCCGCGCGCCGATATGGCGGCGCCTGAATAGATCATTCGATGAGACCGTTTGGCGGCGCGGGAGAATACCACGTCGCGCGCCGGCCGGGTCAACCGTGCGCCGGCGCAGAATTTCTGATGCTTGACGAAGCGCCGCGAGAGCCGGCATGTGCAGATCTCAAACCCGGCTTCGAACCTCGACGGATTGTCATGAGCGAAAAGACCCCTAAAGCGCCCGACCCGGAAATTGTCTATGTCGCCGAAAAGCGCATCGCCTGCGACGGCTCCGGCGGCGCGCTCGGTCACCCGCGCGTCTGGTATGCGCTCGATGACGGCGAGGCCGAGTGCGGCTATTGCGACCGCAAGTTCATTTACGATCCGGAAAAGGCCAAAAGCGCCCTAACCGCCTGATCGCGCAAGTTTGATAAGGTCTTTCGCTTTCGCCGGAGCAGATTGCAGGATCGCGGCGCGGAAGATCCTTCCCATGAAACGCCCGAGAATAATTGCGAATGCGAGCATCAGGCACGTAGCGCCGACAATCTCGCCGATCGGCGGGTCGGCGGCGATACGCATCATGACGGCGTAAGGCGTATAAATCGGAATCCAGGTGAGGATCGAGGCGATGAGCCCGTTCGGATTTTGAAACACCAGCACCATGAACGGCATCGGCGCAAATACGATCAGCATGACGGGCCCCATGTAACTTTGCGCGTCCTGCAGCGAGTTGGAGACTGCGCCGATCGCCAGGAAGATCATTGCGAAAATCGCATAAGCGCACAGGAAATAGAAAAGATATATCGGCAAGAACCAAGAATCGAGGAGAACGCCGACAAGTTCGCGCATCATGCCGTCGCCGCCGCCCGATAGCGTAAGCGCAAGCGCGCCGAGCGCAAAAACGCTTGGCATGGTCAGGCCGACCGCGGCGATCCCGACAAGCTTTCCGAGCATCAGTTCGTTCGCCGTCACTGAAGATAGGAGTATTTCGACGATCTTGTTCGAACGTTCCTCAATCGTATTGGTGAGAAGAAGATTTCCGACGCCGAATATGACGACGAGCAGCATATAAGTCATCGCCGCCGGCACGAACGCCGAGCGCAGGCGATCTACCTCGTTAAGCGCGCCGCCGTTCTCATCCTTATCCGGGCGGAAAGCCTTCACCGGCGCATCGACGTCGGCGAGCGCTTCAAGCTGTCCGGGCGCAAGGCCGAAACTTTCCGACAATTTTCGCCGCGCCGCCGACGAAAGCGCGCGAGAGACGGTGATTTCAAGCGCCGGATCGGTAAGATTGGCGCTCCAATATTGCGCCTCCGCTCCGTTCTCGCCGCCGGTGTAACCTTTCGGTATGAACACCGCCGCAAACAGGCCATGCGACGTGCCGGGATAGTCCCGTTCGCCGAGAAGGAACGGTCTAAGCGTTTGGGCCGCGCTTTCAATTGTCGCCGCATCCCCGACGACGCCGGTTAGATCCATTCGCTCGAACTGGCGTCTTGGACCGACGAACGCCGGTGCGCCCGTTTTCAAATAATCGCCGATGGCGCTTCGCGCCGCCTCAACGCCCCCGGCGGCGAAAAACGCTTCCTGGCGCGCGCGGGTCGCGGCGGCGGGTGCGAACGGCGAGCGAAGCGCATCCGGCGCGAATTTTGTTCCGTCGATTGCGAGCGGAACGTAAGCGTCCCATGCCGCCAGGATGCTCGCCTGATAGCGCGTTTCAATTTCACGGTCGATCGCTTCTGCGTAACCGCCGGCTTCATCGAACACTATAAAGTGGCGAACGGGGCGCGAGGTTTCGAGAAACGTCATCGCCGCGCCGCCGAGCCCGATCAAAAGGGGAAAGCTGATCAGGAAGATCAGGAACCCGCGCGAGAGGACATATTGCTTGTATTCCCGCCAGGCGATGAGGAACACAGATCTCACGCGGCCTCCTGCGCGCCTGCGGCCGCGCTTTCTTCGGCGCCGCCGACAAGGTCGACGAAAATATCGTGCAGCGAAGCGTTTGCGTTTTCAAAGCGCGACAGGTGGATTCCTGCGTCGAAAGCGGCGCGCAATACCGTGTTCGGATCTACGCCGCGCTGCAATTCTATCGAATATCCAGGGTCTTCGCCGTCGCGCGCCGGCAGGTCGAGTACGCTGGCGACGCCAGGCGCGGATTTGACGCCGTCAATACGATCGCGCGTTCGAACGATAAGCCGCGGTGGAAATTTCGCGCGCGCCTCGCCCAGCGTTCCTTCAAAGCGCTTTGCGCCCTTGGCGAGAATTAGAAAGCGATCGCAAAGCCGCTCGGCATGCTGCATGGTATGAGTGGAGAAAATGATCGTGCGCCCCTGATCGCGCAAATCGGCGATCAGCTTTTCAAGTGTCGCCTGGTTTATCGGGTCGAGGCCGGTAAACGGCTCGTCAAGTATGAGGAGTTCCGGATCGTGGGCGATGGTCGACAAAAGCTGGACTTTTTGCGCCATCCCCTTTGAGAGAGATTCATTTTTCGTCCCGGCGAATTCGCCAAGTCCGAAATCGGCGAGCAAATTCAACGCCCGCGCCCGCGCCTCCTTTTGCGAAACGCCGCGAAGGCGCGCGAAATAGGAAATCGTTTCGGCCGCTTTCATCTTTCGGTAAAGGCCGCGCTCTTCGGGAAGATAGCCGATACGGCGGCGAACCGGTATCGCCGATGCCGATCCTAAAACTTCAATGCGTCCCGAGGTCGGCGGGATAATGTCGAGAATCATCCGCAACGTCGTCGTCTTGCCCGCGCCGTTGGGCCCCAAAAAGCCAAAGATCTCGCCCTTGTTGACGCTGAACGAAAGATCGTCGACGGCGTTGAAATCGCCGAAGCGTTTGACGACATTTTGTAAGAGCAGCGGCTTCACGAAATCCCCGCGTTTCAACATTCAGGGTCTGAAACTGCCGTACGGCGATTTAATAATTCGTTCATTTTACGGCCGGCAGGCCAATCGGCGCGCTGGTTTGCGTGCGATGCAAGTCACGCGCTTCGCTATTGCTCACCAGCTTCCGGCGTTCTGCATCGATATCCACGGTTCGGCGGGGGCGAGTGCGTCGCCCTGTTGCAAAAGCTCTATCGAAATCCCGTCCGGCGAACGGATAAAGGCCATGCGCCCGTCGCGGGGCGGGCGGTTGATGGTGACGCCTGAATGCATGAGCTTCTCGCAGATTGCATAAATGTCATCGACCCGATAGGCGAGGTGACCGAAATTTCGCCCGCCGGCATATTCTTCCGTATCCCAATTGTAGGTGAGTTCTACAAGCGGCGCCTGATTTTCGCGCGCCTTGTCGACATCGCCGGGCGCGGCGAGAAAGACGAGCGTAAAGCGCCCCATTTCATTTTTCATTCGGTAGACTTCAACAAGACCAAGCTTGTCGCAATAGAACTCCAGCGATGCGTCGAGATTGGAAACGCGAACCATCGTGTGCAGATATTCCATTGTCAGCCCTTCGCCTTTTCCTTCATTAGCTCGTCGCGCAAATAGCCAGGCCGGTTTTTGTGAAAGCGGCGCATCGCAAAATAGATTATGCCGAGCCAAGCGAATAAAAGTCCGAAATAATAATAGAACTTGACGACATCCTGAACGTAGTAAAGCGCGATTGTCTCGCCGTCGTCGCGCGACACGCCGGCGATCGAGCCTTCAATCGGCACAGACCGGGCGATCGCCTGCGCATTGGCGGAAAGGCCGATCGTATCGAGCGTCCACGCGATCCCAGCGAGAGCGCCGAGCGTAAGCGGAAGTGAAACGACAAAAGCGGCGGCGATGGCAATCGCATATTTCGGAAACCGCGGAAAATGCGTTCGCCGATAAACGGCGCGAAACCGCTCCTCGCTCAGCCCTTCGATGAGATCGCACTCGGTTCGCGAAAGGCGTTCCCACTCATAAAGGGCGCCTTCGGCGATCTCCGCATTCGTTCTGCGCGACCAGCGCCAGTATGCGATGCCGGCGACGGCGATCAGGGCGGCGAGCATAAAAAATTGCGCGAACATGGTTCAGCTTCCGGCCCGCCCGGCCGCGCGTGCGATCGCCGCCTGCAACGCTTCGCCGAAGGTGATGCGTTCGTCGGGAGACAGAAACGATCCGAGGACAAGCGAGCGCCCTTTTGAGAGTACGCGAACACGAGCTTCATGTTCGCCGGGATTGTCGATGACGACGCGCGCCCAGAAGGGCTGCAAACGCCAGCGCGATTCATGGCCGGAGGGAAGGACGCGCGAAACGAGCATGTCGCCGTCTGCGATCCGCACACGTTCATGCAACCGCCCCTGCCGATAGGATAGCCTGAAGGCGAGCCAGACAAGGAAAACATCGAATCCGCAAAAGCCGATCACCGGCCAGGCGCCGATCGCAAAGAAATAGACGCCGAAAAAGAGATTTGACGCGATGACGATCGACATCACCGCGATATATCCGCGATTTGGGAGAGAGCGGTTGGGAAAGAGGACGGCGTCGAATTCCGCCTCTCCCGCAGCCGGTTGCGGCGCAGGGCCGAGCGCTCGCCCTTTTTCGGCCGGCGGCATATCTTCGTAAACGCAATGACGGGTCATGCGCCGATGATAGCGCGCCGGAATTTTTCCGCCACCTCGATCTGGGAAATACTCCCCCGGTCCCGGTTTGACTTCCAAAGGCGCGCGGCGGCAGGGTCCGCCCTGCGCTCGAAAGCGGAATGGTGCAGATGGCGAAAATGACTCGCGCCAAAGCGGCGGAACTCTTCAGGCGGCTGGCGGCAGACGCGCCAAATCCCGAAACCGAGCTTCATTACAGGAACGACTTCACCCTGCTCGTCGCCGTAGTTCTGTCGGCGCAGGCGACCGATGTCGGGGTCAATCGGGCGACGCCGGCGCTGTTCGAGATCGCCGACACGCCAGAAAAAATGGCGGCGCTCGGCGAGGCGAAAGTCGGCGCATATATCAAAACGATCGGGCTCTGGCGCGCCAAGGCGAAGAATGTCGTCGCACTGTCTGAAATTCTCGTCGCCGAACATGGCGGCAAGGTTCCTTCCGATCGCGATGCGCTAGAACGATTGCCGGGGGTGGGGCGCAAAACAGCCAATGTCGTTTGCAATGTCGCATTCGGCCTGCCGACGATCGCTGTCGACACGCACATATTCCGCGTCTCGAACAGAACGGGCCTGGCGCCCGGCAAAACGCCGCGCGCGGTTGAAGACGGGCTCGAAAAAATAACCCCGGCCGAATATCTTCACGGCGCGCATCACTGGCTCATCCTGCACGGGCGCTATGTCTGCAAGGCGCGCAAGCCCGAATGCTGGCGCTGCGCAGTTGCGGACCTGTGCGCGTTCCGGCCGAAAACGCCGGCTCCGGGCGCGGGGCGCGGCGGGCGAAAAAGCGAAAAGCCGGTTCGAAAGCTTGCATCAAGGCCGAAATTGAGGGCATCAACATCAAAATAGAAATCAAATCCGAAATGACGACCCGCGAAAAACTCATCATCGCCCTGGATGTTCCGACAACGGATGACGCACGCCGCCTCATCGCGAAGATCGGCGACGCCGGCGCGTTTTACAAGATTGGCTATCAATTGATGCCGATCGGCGGGATCGAGCTTGCAAGAGAGCTGGGCGAGGCCGGCAAAAAAATTTTTCTCGATTTCAAGTTTCACGATATCGGCGCGACGGTCGAGCGCGGCGTTAGAAGCGTAGCGCGGCTCGGCGGGGATTATCTCACCGTTCATGCTGAGCCCGATGTCCTGAAGGGCGCTGTCGCCGGGCGCGGCGACGATGCGCGGCTCAAAATCCTGGCCGTTACAGTGCTGACCAGTCTTTCGCAGGCAAGCCTCGCCCGGTGCGGGATCGACATGAAGCTGGAGGATCTCGTTCTCAAGCGCGCCGAATTTGCGGCGGAAGCCGGCGCCGACGGGGTTATCGCCTCTGCGCGTGAGGCCCGCGCGATCCGCGCGCGCTTCGGCGCGGCTCTCTCGATTGTGACGCCGGGCGTTCGTCCCGCCGGCGCCGCGCATGACGATCAAAAAAGGGTCGTGACGCCGGCTGACGCCATCCGCGCCGGAGCGGACCGCCTTGTCGTCGGGCGCCCTGTGATCGCCGCGGCCGACCCGGCCCAGGCCGCACGGGCGATCCAGACGGAAATCGCCGCCGCATCCTAGCGTCGGTTCGTCCGGCCTTTAGGGGTGAAAAAGCCGCGGCCAGGCGGTAAAATCACCCGCTTTTAAACCGTGAGGGAATTGATGTTCGACGATGCCGCCCGCCGCCCGCCGCTGGTGAAGGTTCTGCGCCTTGCGCATGGCGCGGGGCTCGACCTTCCGGCCTATGAAACCGGCGGCGCGGCCGGATGCGATCTTCGCGCTGCGATCGATGAGGGCGCGGGGTTCGTCCTTAAGGCCGGCGAAACAGCGCTCGTGCCGACGGGCCTTTCAATGGCGCTGCCGCAGGGTTGGGAAGCGCAAGTGCGCCCGCGCTCCGGGCTGGCCGCCAAATTCGGCGTTACGGTATTGAATTCGCCCGGCACGATCGACGCGGATTATCGCGGCGAGGTCAAGGTAATCCTCGTCAATCACGGATCGCAGGATTTCGTCATTCGCCGCGGCGAGCGCATTGCGCAGATGGTGATCGCGCCTGTCTGGCAGGCGGTTTTTGAAGAAGCGGCGGCGCTCGACGATACGGCGCGCGGCGAGGGAGGCTTCGGCTCGACAGGACGGTGACGATGAGCGAAGAGCTTGCGACCGGCTTTCGCAATGCGTTCATTGTGATCGGCTTTGCTTGCGTCTTCGCCGGCCTCCTCGTTCGCGAGAGCGGCGTCACCAGCCGGGGGCTAGGCATGGCTCTCGTCGTTGTCGGCGCGTTCATGATCGCCGCGGCGACGCTTGGACGCTTATTCGGCTGGTGGTGAACGAAAACATGCTCGACGCCGATTCGCGCGAACGCTATCTGCGCCACATCCTGTTGAAGGAAGTCGGCGCGCAAGGGCAGCATAAATTGCGCGCCGCGCGCGTTCTGATCGTCGGCGCGGGCGGGCTTGGCGGGCCGATCCTGCAATATCTCGCAGCAGCCGGCGTCGGCGCGCTCGGCGTCATTGATGACGACAGCGTCGCGCTGTCCAACCTTCAGCGCCAGACGATCTTCACAACGAAAGATATCGGCGAAGCGAAGGTCGCGCGCGCCGCCGCGTTCGCAAACGCGCTAAATCCGGGCGTGCGCGTCATCGCGCAAAAGGAGAAGCTGACGGCGGAAAACGCGGCGGACCATCTCGCCGAATTCGATATCATCGTAGAGGGCGTGGATAATTTCGACGCGCGTTTTGCGCTCAACACGGCCTGCATCAAGGCGCGCAAGCCGCTTGTTTCCGCCGCGATCGGACGATTTGAAGGGCACTTGTCCGTTTTTAAGCCGTGGGCCGGCGCTGGCCTGCCCTGTTATCGTTGCCTCGTGCCGGAGGCGCCGCCGCGCGATGAGCAGGTCAATTGCGCGGAGGAGGGGGTTCTCGGACCGCTCGCCGGCGTCATCGGCTCAATGGCGGCGCTCGAAACCCTCAAGGAGATTTTATCGATCGGCGATACGCTGGCCGGGCGCCTGTTCGTCTATGACGGGCTTGGCGCCGCCGCGCGCTGCGTAAAGCTGCCGCGCGATCCTGAATGCGCCGATTGCTCGGCTATCGAACGTGACGGGTCGGGCTGAATTGAGTTACGGCGATAGTTTCCGTACAAGGATCATTCGGCCGAAAAATCGCCAGCGCCGGAAGATTCGCTGGAAAGTGCGGCGACGCCGACAACAGAACTGAATTCGAGGCCGAAAGCGCCCGCCGCTAGTCCTTGAGCGTGAGAACGACGACTTCGCCGGGCGCGATCGCGACCTTGGTTTCGTTGAATGTCGGTTTTCTCATTTTCGGGCGAATATCATTTGAAAAAACGTAGGGTTCTTTCGGCTTGCCGATAAAGCTGCGATTGAGCTTGCCGTCGCCATTCTCGTCGAAATAGGCGACAAAGGCGTAGACGCCTGGCTTTGCGCCATAGAACGTCACCAGTGCGACGCCGTCTTCGTTCACTTCGCCTTCAAGTTTGGCCGCCGCCATTTCAAGGAAGTTCGCCTCCCCGTCATAGACGGTGATGCGCACGCGCCCGCCGACCGGCGCAAATTCGGATCGAACCGCGAGAACGGCGCCCTCGGCGGTGGAATATTTCGAAAACGGATTGGGCATAGGGGCGCTGTCGGCGAATGCCGCGCCGCCGCCAAGCGGCAACGCGCCCATCGCCAGCGCAACGATCGCCATCGCGAAAATCGTCAGCGCGCGGGCCGCCATTCCCAAAAAATATCTTCGCCCGCCCACGGACTATCCTTACCAAAACCTTACGCAACGCATCTGCGCCGCCTCACGCGGCGCCGATCAGCCAGATTTAGGAAAGAAAGGTTCAAATCAACTTAAAATTTCGCACTTTCGGCTCACCTTGTCGCGAGCCTGGCCGGCCGTTACGCAAATGCAACGCCCCGATACATGTAACCGGCGAATTTCGGCGCGCCCTTGGCGTAATGGGTTGTAACCGGACCGGGTTCGAAGCCGGCGTCGCGGATAAGGGCCAGCGGCTCGCGATTGAGATTGCAGCCGCCGCCGAGTTTTCCCCAGACAGGGTTAAGCCTGTCCTGCCAGCGCCGGACGCCGGGATCGGGCGCTGCGCCATGCTCCAGGAAAACCAGCTTCCCGCCTGGCTTTAATACCCGTCGCATGCCAAGCAGCGCGCGCGCGACGTCGGGGATCGTGCACAGCGTATAGGTCACGAGAACGGTATCGACCGATTTTGAATCGAGCGGTATTTCCTCGGCCTTCAGATCGAGCCATTCAATTGGGAAAGCGAGATCCGCAATGCGTTTCGCCGCCCTGCGCCGCATCGCCTGTGAGGGTTCGAGGGCGAAAAGCCTAGTAACGGCGCATTCATCGTAAAAAGGGGCGTTGCAGCCGGAGCCGAACCCGATTTCCAGCACGGTTCCCGACGCCTCGGGGACGATCCGGGCCCGTTCCCTGGAAATCGCCGGCATCGAGCAGGCGAATGAAACAAGGGCGGGCTCGATATGATCGGCGTAAAAGCCCATAGCCTGATTTTACATCAACCGGCGCGGCGTGCAATTGCGCCGCGTCGCGCCATCGGCGATCATCCGCGCCTGCGTGAAAGGCTAATCGTGTATCGTTCATTCCTGTTTGTTCCGGGCGACCGGCCAGAGCGTTTCGACAAGGCGGCCGGATCCGGCGCCGACGCCGTATGCATCGATCTTGAGGACGCCGTTTCGCCCCGAAACAAGGCGGCGGCGCGCGAGGCGGCGATCAGCTATCTTGTCGGTGCGCCAAAGGCGGCGGTCGATATCGGGGTGCGCGTTAACGCCCTGAATACGGCGGACGGACTTCGCGACGTCCTCGCGCTGCTTGAAAGCGCCGCCAGCCCGGCTTTTGCGCTCGCGCCAAAAGTCGGCGGGCGCGCCGACGTCGATCAGTTACGCGCCCTGCTCGCCGGGCGCGCCGCGATATGGGCGCTGATGGAAACGCCGCAAGCGCTCACAGGCGCGGGCGCCCTTTGCGAAAGCCTTGGCGAGACGGGCGGCGTCGTATTCGGCGGCGCGGATCTGTCCGCCGCGCTCGGCTCCGATATGAGCTGGGACTCGCTTTACTTCGCCCGCGCTTCGCTTGTTGCGGCGGCCGCACCCTTTGGATGTCAGACGCTCGACGTTCCCTTTCTCGACGTACGCGATCTGGAAGGGCTGAAATCCGAAACGCATCGCGTAAAGGCGCTAGGATTTACAGGCCGAAGCTGCATTCATCCCGATCAGGTGGCGCCGATCAACGAGGTTTTCACTCCGAGCCGCGAAGACGTCGAAAAGGCGCAGGCGATCATCGACGCCTACGATGCGAATGACGGGCGCGTGCTTCTGCATGAGGGGCGGCTTGTCGAAAAACCGGTCCTGGCCGCGGCTCGCCGCACGCTTGCACGCAGACGCGCCGTTTAAGCGCGCACCACTCATCGTCATTGTTATCGAGATGTCGCCTCTTTTTGGCGCCGTTGTCATTCGCCGCGCTTATGCGCGCCGCGTCGGCAGGAAGCCGACGAACAAGGATGGTGATTGAGATGCGTGCAAAACCGCTTTTCGCAGCAATGACAATGACACTCTCGCCGGCATTCGCCGGTAACGAGATTGCAATGGAGGAAATCCCGTCCAGCGTCAGGGAAGCCGCAATCCGAACGGCGCCCGGCCTCACATTCGATCGCGTCGAGATTGAACTGGAAGGCGGCGTGCGGGTTTACGAATTCCAGGGTGTCGATCCCGAAGGCAATCGAATTGAAATCGACATTATGGAATCGGGCGAACTGGATGAAATCGAGATGGAGGTTCCGGTCGATCGGATGCCCGCAGCTGTTCGCGACGGCGTTTTCCGCCGCTTTCCGGAGCTGGAGATCAATCGCGTCGAGACATCGGTAAGATCGACGGGCGTTTTCATCTATGAAATCGAAGGCCGATTCGGCGGTGAGGAGATCGCCGTCGAAGTTGCGGAAAACGGTGAAATACTCCTGATTGAAGGCGCCGCGGCGAGCTGATCGCCCGCCGCACCGGTAAAATGAGAGCGAATGGGCGAGGCTAGTCGAGGCCGAGGATGATCCGGTCAGGCGGCTTGTGGCCGTCGGCGAACATCTTGATGTTTATGATGACGCGCTCGCCCATTTCGATCCGGCTTTCAATCGTCGCAGACGCCATATGCGGCAACAGAACGACATTACGCGCCGCCAGCAGGCGTTGATTGGGTTTGGGCTCGTTTTCAAATACGTCGAGTCCTGCGCCGGCCAGTTTCCCCGCCTCGATCGCATCGGCGAGGGCTTCCTCGTCGATAATCTCGCCGCGCGAAATGTTGACAACATAAGCGTGCGGCTGCATCAGCGCGAGCCGCTTGCGCGACAAAAGGTGGCGCGTTTGCGCCGTCGCCGGGCAATTGACTGAAACGATATCCATGCGCGGCAGCATTTCATCGAGCGAGGGCCAGAACGTCGCGCCGAGTTCATCCTCGATATGCGGATTGATCGGGCGCCGGTTGTGATAGTGGATGGACAGTCCGAAAGCGCGCGCCCGGCGCGCCACCGCTTCGCCGACGCGGCCAAGCCCGATCACGCCGAGCTTTTTCCCGCGAACGCGCCGCCCGAGCATCCATGTCGGCGACCAGCCTTTGAAATCGCCTGCTTCAAGCGCTTTCACGCCTTCGACCAGCCGGCGCGGCGCGGCGAGGATCAGCGCCATCGCCATATCGGCGGCGTCTTCGGCGAGGACCGATGGCGTGTTGGTGACGGTGACGCCGTGCGCATTGGCGGCTGCGATGTCGATATGGTCGACGCCGGCGCCGAAATTCGCGATCAGTTTCAACCGGTCGCCGCATTCGTTGAAAAAATCGGCGCTCAGCGCATCGCCGAGCGTCGGCGCCAATACGTCGTTCTCGCGCGCAAGCGCGATCAACCCTTCCGGCGAAACCGGTGAATCGGCGTCGTTCAATGTCACGTCGAAAAGCGCTGACAGCCGGGCTTCCACAGCTTGCGGCAGTTTTCGCGTCACTCCGACTTTAAGGCGACGTTGCGTCATCTTCTTTTCTCGTTTGCGCGTCTTGTTTGCGTGCGGCGTCCGGTGGGTTGGGCGTCCGGTTAACGACCCGTTAACAGGAATGCGCTGTCATAAACACTCTGTTCACTATCCGGCGCCGCCCTTGCGGTCCGCTAATCCCGAAGCGACACGATGAAACTGCGCGCCGCCGCCTTCGCCCTCGTCTTCGCCTATTTGAGCGCGAGCGGCGTGACGGCGCAAGCTGGCGACATTGCGCGGCGTGATACGCCTTCGGGATTTCCCGTGCCGCGTTTCGTCAGCCTCAAAAATGCGGAAACGAATTGCCGGATCGGTCCCAGCCTCCAGCATCCGGTCCGCTTTGTCTTCAAACGCGCCGGCGCGCCGATGCTCATCGTCGCTGAATCGGTGGATAATTGGCGAAAGCTGCGCGATTCCGAGGGTGATGAGTGCTGGGCGCACAAACTGACGCTGAAAGCGCAAACGCATATTCTCGCCATCGACGAAACGCGCCTTCTTGCGCGCCCATCGCCGGACGCAAAGCTATCGGGCCGGATCGGTCCGGGCGTTCTCGCCAGAATCCTGAAGCGGCGCGAGGGCTGGATACTCGTCAAGGCCGGCGCGGCGCGCGGATGGGTTCCGGCCTCGCAGGTCTGGGGCGGGAAAACGCCCGGCTAGAAGCCCCTGGGCTCCATGCGACCAATGTGTGCGGAATTGACCCGCCAGCCCGCGCCTACTACCTACCGTCTCGGATCGAAGCGGGTCAGATCGGGCAAATGACAGAAAAATCGAGTTTTACGCGCGACGAATTGCTGCAATGCGGCATGAACGGCTACGCAGGCCCCGGCACCGCGCAGCTTCCCGTGCCGCCGATGCTGATGTTCGATCGCGTCACCGACATCTCGGTTGAGGGCGGCGTATACGGCAAGGGGCGCATGATCGCCGAACTCGATATCGACCCGGGCCTGTGGTTTTTTGAATGTCATTTCCCGGGCGACCCTGTCATGCCGGGCTGCCTCGGCCTCGATGCGCTCTGGCAGATGGTCGGCTTTTTCCTGACCTGGTCGGGACTGCCGGGCAAAGGGCGCGCGCTTGGCTGCGGCGAAGTGAAATTCCGCGGCCAGGTCACGCCGGACGTCAAGTTGATCAGCTATGAAATTGATTTGCGCCGGGTCATGAAAGGGCGCTTGAAACTCGGTATCGCCGACGGACGTCTGTTTGCCGACGGCGATAAGATTTATGAAGCGAAAGACTTGAGGGTCGGGCTGTTTTCGGCGGCGGAACTTGACGCCGGCGCGCTCGGCTGATCGCCGCATCTAGTCAGCGAGAGATTTATGAGACGTGTCGCCATAACCGGAATGGGGGTCGTTTCCTCGATCGGCGCCAATGTCGCGGAAGTGACGAAAGCGCTGAAAGAGGCGAAGTCCGGCGTGACCTTCGCGCCGGAATTTGCAGAACACGGATTTAAAAGCCAAGTTTACGCCAAGCCTCCGGTCAATGTCGAAGAAGCGTTGGACCGGCGCACGCGCCGCTTTATGGGTGAAGGCGCCGCGTGGAATTATATGGCGATGCAGGAAGCGATCGCTGACGCGCGCCTTGCGCCCGATGAAATTTCGCATCCGCGGACCGGCATCATCATGGGCTCAGGCGGCCCGTCGACGGAATCGCTTGTCCAGGCCGCCGATATAACGCGCGAGAATAAATCGACGAAACGCATCGGCCCGACGGTCGTGCCTAAAGCGATGTCGTCGACGAATTCTGCGACGCTCGCCGTACCGTTCAAGATACTGGGCGTCAATTATTCGATCTCGTCGGCATGCGCGACGTCGGTTCATTGCATCGGCGCGGCCGCTGAACAAATCATTTGGGGAAAGCAGGATGTCGTTTTCGCCGGCGGCGGCGAAGATCTCCACTGGACGATGGCCAATCTGTTCGACGCAATGGGCGCGATGGCGACGGCGTTCAATGAAACGCCGGCGACCGCCAGCCGCGCTTATGATAAAAATCGCGACGGCTTCGTAATCGCCGGCGGCGCCGGCGTCGTCGTTCTGGAAGAGATGGAGCGCGCGAAAGCGCGCGGCGCGACGATATACGGCGAGATCGTCGGCTATTTCGCAAACTCCGACGGCTACGACATGGTGCAATTATCGGGCGAGGGCGCTGTTCGCTGCATGGGCGAGGCGATCAAGACCGTCAAACAGCCGATCGACTACATCAACACCCACGGCACCTCGACGCCGGTCGGCGATTCAAAGGAGACGGCGGCGCTGCGCGAGGTGTTCGGCGCAAAAATACCGCCCTTCTCATCGACCAAATCCCTGACCGGACATTCCCTCGGCGCAGTCGGCGCGCAGGAAACGATTTATTCACTCATCATGATGCGTGACAAATTCCTGTGCGCGAGCGCCCACATAGAAGAGATCGACCCTGAATTCGACGACTTGCCGATCGTGCGCACGCGCGTAGACGATGCGCAGATCGATTGCTTCCTTACGAACTCATTCGGCTTTGGCGGCACGAACGGATGTCTCGTCGTTTCGCGTGTCTGACACGTCAATCCTGAAAGGATTTTCCATGAGCGAAGATAGCGCCTTTCCGTCCGGCGATCTGATGAAGGGCAAGCGCGGCCTCATCATGGGCGTCGCCAACAAGAACTCGATCGCCTGGGGCTGCGCGCAGCAACTCGCAGCGCAAGGGGCTGAGATCGCCTTTTCCTATATCCCGGCGATGGAAAGCCGCGTGCGCCAGCTTGGCGAACAGATCGGCGTCAGGCTTTTTATCGAGGCCGACGTCATGAGCGACGACGACATGGATCGCGCATTCGCCGAAATCGAACGTGAATGGGGCCGCCTCGATTTTCTCGTTCATGCGATCGCATTCACCGACAAGGAAGCCTTGAAGGGCTCGTTCGTTGAAAACACGACGCGGCGGAACTTCAGGGACACGATGGACGTGTCGGCGTTCTCCTTCGTGGACGCGGCGCGCCGGGCGTCGAAATTGATGCCGGCGGGCGGCTCGATGGTGACGCTCACCTATCTCGGGTCGGAACGCGTCGTGCCGAATTATAATGTCATGGGCGTCGCCAAGGCCGCGCTTGAAGCCTCGATGCGTTATGTTGCGCGCGATCTTGGCCCGAAGGGCGTTCGCGTCAACGCAATCTCGGCCGGGCCGATGAAAACGCTCGCCATGGCCGGCATCACCGGCGGGCGGCAGTTGATGTCGGTCGGACGGGACTGGTCGCTCCTGAAAGAAGACACGACCATGGAAGGCGTTGCGGGCGCGGCGCTTTACCTGCTGTCGGATCTCGGCGCGTCCTGCACCGGGGAAACCCTGCATGTCGATGCGGGCTTCCACGCCGTCGCCGTGCCAAGCATTGATGAGATTGCGAAGTAGGTTTCGATTTGCGCGCTCCGCGCAGGTTAACCCGCTTCCGCGCCAATGAATTGCATATAACCGTCAGCATCCCGATATAGACGTTTCATAAACGCGCTTTAGCCCCGCATCCGCAATTAATGGGGCGAGATGCGTACGTACAAGAAATTCGGCGCCTGCACGCGGGTTGCGTGCCGGCGCGCGATTTTCCTGCGTCAATAGCCTGACGTCCGACTGGCGCGTTGCGGCGGCGCCTTAGTTTTTCGGCGCGATGAACGCACGAATATCAGCGCTCAGCTTTTCCAGCGACGGCTGATGAATGTACATCATATGTCCGGCGTCATAATAAGCGATGGTGAGGCGATCGCGATCGAACGCCGGTTGCGCGAGTGTAAGTTCTGTTCCGAAAAACGGCGTCGCCATATCGTAATACCCGTTTGCGGAAAAAACGCGAAGGTCTCTGTTCTGGCGCATCGCGCGTTCGACATAGGGCGCGACATTTACATATGAGTTCTCGCCGCCCGCGCTGTTCGTGCTCCAGTTCCATTTGCTTACGCCGCCCAGAGTTACATAGCGGTCTGTGATATCGACTTTCAGGTCGCGCCCGAAATAGTCGAGCATCGCCGCAGTATAGGCGCCGTCAATTCCGTATGCGGACGGGTCGTCATCCGGCGTCTCGCCGATGGCTGACGCCTCCTTGCCGGTGAAGCGCGAATCGAGCCGACCGACCGTCAGACCTTCATCGCGCAGCAATTCGCGCATGAACGCGCCAAGCGGTATGCGCATGTCCGACTGGCCGATATAGCGCAGTTTCAGACCGGTGAAAGCCGCAATATCGGCGATAATCGCCGTTCGCTCCGCGGCGGGCAGCAACTGCCCCTTCATCAACGCCGGCAAGTATTTGTCGATTGCGAATGCGCGCGCCGCATCCAAAAATGCGCCGAAGTCGCCATTCCATCTCGCCCGGTCGATTTTGCCATGATGCCATGCGGTCGCCGCATAACTCGGGAACAGACCGATATAGGCGACATCGTTTCCGGGGTCGGTCGCGTCGAGACTGAAATTGAGGACGGACGAAATCAGAACGATTCCGTTCATGGAAATATCCGTCCACCCGTTCTCAAGCGCGTCTATCAGCGCCGCCGATCTCGTCGTGCCGTAGCTTTCGCCCATCAGGTATTTCGGTGAATTCCAGCGCTTATGTTCGACGAGCCATCGGCGGATAAACTCGCGGATCGACCGTGCGTCTTCGTCGACGCCCCAGAAATCTTCGCCTTTGGCCTCGCCCAGCGTGCGGCTCCAGCCGGTGCCGACCGGATCGATGAAAACCAGATCGGCGACGTCGATAACCGATTGGGGATTGGCGATAATGTCGAACGGCGCCGCGCCGTCATCCAGCGGATCTCCGCTCTCGGATGCGGCGGGCAGGCGCACGCGCTTCGGCCCGAATACGCCCATATGCAGCCATAATGAAGCCGACCCCGGCCCGCCGTTGAAGATGAATGCGACAGGCCGCGTTTTGGGGTCAGCGAAGCCTTCCGCGATATAGCTGGTTGAAAAGATCGAAGCGGTCGGCGCGCCCTTGTCGTCATAGATGAAGGTTTCACCGGCCGTCGCCTCGTAACGGATGGTTTTGCCGTTCGCATTGACGCTCGCGCGCGTTTTGAAAATACGCGGTTCAGGCGTTTTCGCCTGCTCGCCGGCTGACGCCTCGGCGCGCGCGGGTTTTTCCTCGTCGGCGCGCGCCGCGCATGAAGCGATCATTATTGCGGCGAGGCCGACGAAAACTATATTGCGCATGGCTGCAACTCCCGAAAACGCGCAAGGTCCGGCGGTTCGGGGTGGGGCGTCAATGCGGCGAGCGGCCCATGACGCCGCGATCGGCGCGCGCAAAGCCTATTTCGATTTGATCCAGGCGTTGACGGTCGATTCGAGCACGGGAAGCGGCGCGTCGCCGATCGACAACACAATGTCGTGAAATTCGCGAATATCGAAGCTGTCGCCGAGTTCGGTTTCCGCTTTCGCGCGCAATTCCTGGAATTTCAGCATGCCAAGCTTGTAGGCGCAGGCTTGCCCCGGGACGACGGCGTAGCGTTCGATTTCGCGCGTGACCGACTCGCGCGTGTCGCCGGTGACGCCGGTCATGTAGTCGATCGCCTGCTCGCGCGTCCATTTCTTGTGATGCAGGCCGGTATCGACGACAAGACGCGCGGCGCGGAACAACTCCGCCTGAAGCCGGCCAAGGTCGCCTTCGGGATCGCCCTCATACATCCCCATCTCCTTGGCGAGCGATTCGGCGTAGAGCGCCCAGCCTTCGGCGTATTCGGAATAGCCGAGCATGTTGCGCATCAAGGGCATGTCGCCGATCGAGCGTTGATAGGCGGTCTGGAAATGATGGCCGGGAACGGCTTCATGAAAGGTGAGGGATTTCAGCGAATGTTTCGGATTGTCGGCCGTATTCTTCAGGTTGATCCAGAAAACGCCGGGCCGCGATCCGGCGAGCGAGGGGCCGGTGTAATAGCCGCCGGGCGAGGAATCCTGTTCATGAACCGGGATGCGCCGAACTTCGACCTTGGTATCGGGAAGGCGTCCGAACCAGCTGTCTGAGCGCGCCATGATTGCGGCGACGTGACCGCGCAGCGACGTAAGAAGCGCCTCGCGACCTTCATCCGTATTCGGATAAAGATTATCTGGCCGTTCAGCGAGCGCCGTCATGCGTTGCGCGACGGAACCGTTTTCGAGGCCGATCGATTTTAGCAAACCGTCCATTTCGGCGCTGATGCGCGCAACTTCGGAAAGGCCGAGTTCGTGAACGTCGTCGCCGGTTCTGTAGCCCGCGCCGTATGCGGTGAGCGCCAGCTGGTAATAGGCCTCGCCCTCTTCGCCGAGGCGCCATACGCCAGCGTCGTCATTCGTCTGGTCCAGGGTGAGTTCGACCTGCGAGGCGAGGCGTTCATAAGCGGGGTATACGCCCTCTTCGACAAGACGCGCGGCGCGCGCGGCGTAAGCCGTGCGTTCATCGTCCGAAAGCTCGGCGACATTCGCCATTTTTTCCCTGAGCGTTGCAACAAGCGGATGATCGCCCGCCGGCGCGGCTGTGAAACTGCGAAGCGACGTCAGGATGCCTTCAATCGCAAAGCGCGGCGGGGCGTCACCGATTCCGGCGTCGGTTGAAAATGTCTCGCCAGCCTCATCCAGCGCTCGGCTCATCTCACCAAGCCGGGCGAGATAGGCTTCGACATGTTCGGCGCTGTCGATCGGATGCTGGGTCATCAGCATGCGCGGAAGGGCGAGATGCGGACCCGTGAGCTGCGTCATGAAATACGGCGTCATCGCCCAACTGTCGCCGGAATTCGGCAAACCTGCGCCGAATGGCGTCGCTCCGCCGAAATCGAACTGGTTCCGACGGGCGGCGGTGTCATAGGCGTTTTTCAAAACATCGTAGGTGATCGCAGCCGAGCCGCTAAGCGATGCGCGATCGAATCCGCGAAGTTCCTGAAGGAATTGTTCGTTAAGCGCGCGCGCCGCCTGGTGCGCGGCGAAGCCGTATCCGCCGAGTCGCGCCAGATAACCCTCGCCGGCGATTTCCTCGCTGACGCCGAGTTCCGTCGCCGCTTCCGGCGCTGTTGCAAGGAAAGCGCGCGCATGACGCTCGGCCATGGCGAGAAAGGCCGATGAAGGGTCGATCCGGGCGGTTTCGTCCGCCGCCGCCGTCGTTGAGGACGCCTCGTTCGACGCCGTGCCGCTGCGCCCGCATGAAGCGGCGACAACGGCGAGGCTCGCCGCCGTCAATGCGAGCAACAATTGTGACCTGATTTTTCCGCGCATGCTCCCTCCCGTCAGCGGCCGCCGCTGATTCGGCCTTAAGCAGCGTCATTTTAGCGCCAGCCGCCGCCCGCGCCGAGGGGGGGCAAAGCCCGCAGGCGGCGAACGTTGCAAAAAAGCCCCGCCGTCATGCGAGGCCGGGCTCTTTGAATTCAAGGACTTAAAGGGACGCAGTTTGCGGCCCGTCGGCCGGATGAAAAAACGGGCCCCGAAGGGCCCGTCATTTTTTTTCGCAAAGCGCACCGATTACTCGGCGTCTTCCTTTTTCTCGCGCGGGATTTCTTTCCCGGTTTCCTGATCGACGATTTTCATCGACAGGCGAACCTTGCCGCGATCGTCGAAGCCGAGAAGCTTGACGAAAACCTCGTCGCCTTCCTTGACGATATCGGTCGTCTTTTCCGGCCGCCCGTTCGACAGTTGCGAAATATGGACGAGTCCGTCGCGCGCGCCGAAGAAATTGACGAAGGCGCCGAAATCCATCGTCTTGACGACCTTACCCTTGTAAATCTCGCCGACTTCAGGCTCGGCGACGATCGAATGGATCCATTTGTAGGCGGCTTCGATTTTCGCCTTGTCGCTTGACGCGATCTTGATGAGGCCGTCGTCATTGATATCGACCTTGGCGCCCGTTTCCTCGACGATCTGGCGAATGACCTTGCCGCCCGATCCGATAACGTCGCGAATTTTGTCTTTCGCGATCTGCATCGTCTCGATGCGCGGCGCAAACTCACCCAGATCGTCGCGCGCGTGATCGAGCGCCTTGCCCATTTCACCGAGAATATGCATGCGGCCGTCTTTCGCCTGGCCGAGCGCGACTTTCATAATCTCCTCGGTGATGCCGGCGATCTTGATATCCATCTGAAGGGACGTGACGCCTTCCGACGTGCCGGCGACTTTAAAGTCCATGTCGCCGAGATGGTCCTCGTCGCCGAGAATGTCGGAGAGGACGGCGAAACGATCGCCCTCCAGGATCAGGCCCATCGCGATGCCCGCAACCGGCCGTTTGATCGGTACGCCGCCGTCCATCAATGCAAGTGAAGAGCCGCAGACCGTCGCCATCGAGGACGACCCGTTGGACTCGGTGATCTCCGAGACAAGGCGGATCACATAGGGAAATTCCTCCTGGGACGGAATAACCGCTTTCATGGCGCGCCACGCCAGCTTGCCGTGACCGATTTCCCGGCGTCCCGCGCCGCCCATACGACCGACTTCGCCGACCGAATAAGGCGGGAAGTTGTAATGGAGAAGGAAGCTTTCCTTGTAGGTGCCGGAAAGCGCGTCGATAAATTGCTCATCTTCGCCGGTGCCGAGCGTGGCGACGACGATCGCCTGCGTTTCGCCGCGCGTGAACAGCGCCGAACCGTGCGTTCTCGGCAGAATGCCGGCCTCAGCGACGATCGGACGAACCGTTTTTGTGTCGCGCCCGTCAATGCGGCTTCCGGTGTCGAGAATGCCGCCGCGCACGATGTCCGCTTCAATCGACTTGAAAAGCCCGCTTACGACGTTTTTCGGCAAGGCGTTTTCATCGCCTTCCGCGCAAAGCGTCTCGACCGCTTTCGCTTTCGCCGCGTTGATCTTTTCAACGCGCTCCTGCTTGACGGTTGTCTTGTAGGCGCTGCGCAGGTCGGCTTCGACCAATGCGCGGATTTTTCCCTCATGTTCGGAATGGTCCGGCGGCGCGAACGCCCAGGGCTCTTTCGCACTCGCCTCGGCGAAATCGATAATGAGATCGATCACTTCTTTCGCCGCCTTGTGTCCGAACATGACCGCGCCGAGCATGACGTCTTCGGAAAGTTCCTTGGCTTCGGATTCGACCATCATCACAGCGTCGGCGGTGCCGGCCATAACGAGATCGAGCTTCGTATCCGCCATTGCGTCGATCTGCGGGTTGAGAACATAGGCGCCGTCGACAAAGCCGACGCGCGCCGCGCCGATTGGGCCGAGGAACGGAACGCCGGATATCGTAAGCGCTGCGGAGGCCGCGACCATCGCGACGATATCCGGATCGTTTTCCAGATCGTGGCTCAGAACCTGCGTGACGACATTGACCTCGTTTTTGAATCCCTTGGCGAAAAGCGGCCGGATCGGACGGTCGATAAGGCGCGACGTAAGCGTTTCCTTTTCGGTCGGACGGCCCTCGCGTTTGAAATACCCGCCCGGAACGCGGCCCGCAGCGTAATATTTCTCGATGTAGTGAACGGTGAGCGGAAAGAAATCGAGCGCGGGGTTCGGTTCTTTCGCGGCTGTCACCGCGGCGAGAACCGTCGTGTCGCCGTAAGTGGCGAGAACGGCGCCTTCGGCCTGACGCGCAATGCGTCCCGTTTCGAGCGTCAGCGTTCTGCCGCCCCACTCGATCGATTTCTTGGTGATGTTGAACATTTGCTTTCTTCTTTCTTCGTATGTGGCGTTTCGTGCGCGTATCGCCGAAACGCTTTCGGACATTCGGACGGTCCCTTGACCGCCCGATAGCAAAACGCCGCCTCGATCAACGAGGCGGCGATCATGTAGCCTATCTAGGCTGCATTCTTATGGCGCCGTCGAGCCTGATCGTTTCGCCGTTCATATAAGCGTTGCGGCAAATTTCGATCGCCATCGAGGCGTATTCTTCCGGCCGGCCGAGGCGTTTGGGGAATGGAACCATCGCCGCAAGAGCATCCTGAATTTTCTGGTCCATTCCGGCCATCATCGGCGTCCAGAAAATGCCCGGCGCGATCGTATTGACGCGCACGCCGATGCTCATGAGATCGCGCGCGATCGGCAGCGTCATGCCGGCGACGCCGGCTTTCGAAGCCGCATAGGCGGCCTGACCGATCTGGCCGTCGAACGCGGCGACAGACGCCGTGTTGACGATGACGCCGCGCCCGCCGTCTGCGTCGGGATCGTTCTTTTCCATTTCGGCCGCAACGAGCCGGATGCAGTTGAAGGTGCCGATAAGGTTGATTTCAATTGTGCGTTTGAATGCGTCAAGGCGATGCGGGCCGTTCTTGCCGACGGTTTTCTCACCTGTCGCGATGCCGGCGCAATTGATGAGTATTGAGGGCGAACCATGCGCCGCGATGCTGTCGGCGAGCGCGTCCGCAACATTTTCCTCGCGCGTCACGTCGGT
This sequence comes from Parvularculaceae bacterium, assembly GCA_020446945.1. Taxonomy (GTDB): domain Bacteria; phylum Pseudomonadota; class Alphaproteobacteria; order Caulobacterales; family Parvularculaceae; genus Amphiplicatus. Next base: position 243,559 of record JAGRDS010000001.1, on the reverse strand, counting down.
CTTGAAGAAAACGCCGCTGACCTTCTTCGCCTGCGCCTCGCCCTTTTCCTCATTCATATCCCAGAGCGCAACCTTGACGCCCTGCGCATTCAGCGCCTCGGCCGTCGCCGCGCCAAGGCCCGACGCGCCGCCCGTTACGATCGCAGATTTTCCGGTGAGATTCATATCAGCTCCTTTGGCGAATTCGCCTTACCCGCCGCCGGGTGAAGGCCGGCCGCGCCTTTCGCGGCCCGCGCGCAGATTCCGCGCCCCAAACGCCCGGAATTCGCGCGTTTCACAAACTGACGACGACATCCAGGGTCGGCCGGGCCGGGTTGGAATGCGTCCCGGCCGGGAAACATCCCGGGAAGGGCGCTTGTCGCAGCAACCGCCCTCGCCTGCATCTGCTAGCGGCGCAGGCCGAGGCGCTCGATCAACGTCTGGTATCGCGCCTGATCGTTGCGCTTGACGTAATCAAGCAGCCGGCGTCGCTGCGAGACGAGCCGCAAAAGCCCGCGGCGCGAATGGTTGTCTTTCTTGTGTTCCTTGAAATGCTCCGTCAGGTTCGAAATGCGCTCGGAAAGGATCGCGATCTGAACTTCGGGGGAGCCGGTGTCGCCTGATTTGACGCCGTATTCCTTGATTAGCCTGGCTTTGCGCTCAGCCGTAATCGACATGGGACTATTCTCCGCGGCGCCTGTTCGTGCCGGCCCCGCCGGGACGCCGTCCAGCAAGGTCGAAAGGATGCGGGTCCATAAGGGAAGGCGATGGGAAAGGCAAGCCGGCGGCGATTTGCGCCCGCCGCCGCCCGTCCTTTCATAGTCACCACGCAAACGCTCCCGGCTCCCGCGCCGGCGTCAAGGGTTAAACACCCTCACAGGCTTCAGTTTCAGCCCGTCGAGTTCGCATATCGCGACCGCCTCGCCGTGTAGCGACGCGAGGACGGCGGGTATCATCCCTGATTGCGCGCCGCGCACGCCCTTCGCGGTCGCGGGCGAAATAACCGCAGGCTGGCCGCGTTTCAGCCGCTCGGCCTCCGGCCCGCCGACCGCCGCCTGGGGCAGCGCGCCCAGGGCGGCATCTATGGGAAGAAGCGCGCCGTCGCGCGTCTCGACATCCTCCATCGCTTCAAGCGCGGCGATGGTGATCGCGTCTTCCGCCCTGAACGGGCCCACCGCCGTTCGGCGAAGCTCTGATACATGCCCCTCGGTTCCGAGCGCGCGCGCCATATCGCGAACGAGCGCGCGCACATAGGCGCCCTTGCCGGTTACGGCTTCGAATTCGGCGTGATCGGCATCGGGCTGACCGACAAGCGACAATTCGTGAATGTCGATTACGCGGGTTTCGAGCGCGACGGTTTTTCCTTCCCGTGCGAGGTCGTAGGCGCGCTCGCCGCTGACCTTCACGGCGGAAAACTGCGGCGGCGCCTGTTCGATACTTCCCGTGAATTCCGGAAGGATCGCCTCTATTTCTCCGCAGGCAGGTCTGTTCCCGGACGTCGCGATGACGTCGCCCTCGCGGTCGTCGGTTGTCGTCGCCTCGCCCCAGCGCGCGGTGAAGCGATAGCGCTTTGTTGCGTCCATGACATAGGGGACGGTCTTCGTCGCCTCCCCGAAGGCGATCGGCAATACGCCGGTCGCCAGAGGGTCGAGCGTGCCGGCGTGTCCCGCCTTTTGCGCCTGGAACAGCCATTTCAGCTTCGAAACCGCTTCGGTCGACCCGAAATCATACGCCTTGTCGAGAATGATCCAGCCCGAAACCGGGCGGCCTTTTTTGCGCCGCTTACCCATTGTGCCTGTCGTTTGTTTTGCGAGCGGCTTCGCGCGGATCGGACGCGCCGAAAGCCTCAAGGCGCGCGGGGTAGGGCGCGCGCGCCGCCGCGTCAAGCCTCAATCGTGTTTAAGGTCGCGCGCGACAGCGGGGCTGGCCAGCAATTCATCGATGCGGCGCGCTTCGGCGAAACTCTCATCGGACCGGAATTTCAGCGCCGGTGTGAATTTCATATCGATTTTCCGGCCGAGCAAATGTCGAAGATGCGGTGCGGCGTGGTCGAGGGCTTTGAAAATTTCCGGATGCCTGTCCTTGTCGATCGACGCGCCAAGGGGCGCGCAATAAACATTCGCCTGTTTCAAATCCGGCGACATTCTGACTTCGGTGACCGTAATCGAAACTCCGTGCAGGGCCGGGTCGCGCAAATCCTCGCGCTGAAGGATCTCGACAAGCGCATGGCGCACAAGCTCGCCGGCGCGCAATTGCCGCTGCGAGGGGCCTTTGGAAGAGGAAAAGCGGGAAGGCATGAGGGTGTTCTAGGCCCAGACGCCGCCGGCGCGCAATGACGCCGGCGCGCAATATCGGCTGCGTGCGGCGCCGGCCGCGCAAAGGCGTCGCTACGGGTTTAATTGCGCCACGGCCTTGGATCGTCGCGCAGCAAGCCGAATATGACGCTGTCGCGGACGCCGATATGGGTCCGCCAGTTTCCGCGAAGAACGCCTTCGCGCGCAAAACCGAGCTTTTCGAAAGTCCGGATAGAGGGAAGATTGTCCGGATCGACATCGGCGAAAATGCGCCTGACCCCGCGCTTGTCGAACGCCTCATCGATAACGATCGAAAGCGCGCGCGCGGCGAGATTTTTCCCGCGCGCGGCCGGCGTGATCATGCAGGCGGCCTCCATCACCGCGTTCGACGGATTTCTGTCCGGAAACAGCGCGATGCGGCCAAGCGCCGGTCCATCTTCGATATCGCACACCGCCCACGATGAATCCTCAAGCCCCTTCGTCCATTTCTGGAGATTCTCAATTGTTTCCGCGACCGATTTGAACGCAGGCCCGGTCATGTAGACGCAGCTTTCTTCGTCGCCGAAGACCGCATGCAACGCTTCGCCATCGCGTTCGGGGTCGAGGGGGCGGAGGAAGATTGGCGATTGATAGTTCATGACCAAACCAAATGAAAAACGCCGCCCCTTATCGGGCGGCGCATTTCCGGTTGCAACAGGAACATCGGCTACAGACTGCGCGTGATCTTCTCAACCGCGAAGCATTCTATGATGTCGCCCTTTTTGAGGTCTTCATATTTGGCGAAGCTCATGCCGCATTCCTGGCCCATCGGCACTTCCTGGACATCGTCCTTGAAGCGCTTGAGTTGCGAAAGTTCGCCCTCGTGGATGACGGTGCCGTCGCGGATAAGGCGCACTTTCGCGCCGCGGCGGACCACGCCCTCAACGACGCGGCAGCCCGCGACCTTGCCGAATTTCGAAATATTGAAGACTTCGAGAATTTCGGCGTTGCCGAGGAAAGTCTCGCGAATTTCCGGCGCCAGCATGCCCGAAAGCACGCCTTTGATGTCGTCGATCAGATTGTAGATGATCGAATAATAGCGAATTTCTACGCCGGAGCGCTCGGCTTCCTGACGCGCCTGCGCATTCGCGCGGACGTTAAAGCCGATGACGGGCGCGCCCGACGCGCCGGCGAGAATAACGTCGCTTTCCGAAATCGCGCCGACGCCTGTGTGCAGCACTTTAACGCGCACTTCGGTGGTCGAGAGTTTTTCAAGACTGCCGACGATCGCCTCGACCGAGCCTTGAACGTCGCCCTTTATGACAAGCGGCAGTTCCTTGATTTCGGCGTCCTGAAGCTGCGCCATCATCTGTTCGAGCGATGTGCCGGATGAACGCGCCGATGCTTTCTCGCGCTTCTTGCGGGCGCGGAAATCGGCGACCTCGCGCGCGCGCGCTTCCGATTCGACGACGACGAACTGATCGCCGGGTTCGGGAACGCCGTTAAGGCCGAGCAGTTCGACAGGCATTGATGGGCCGGCCTCGCTCAACGCATCGCCCTTGTCGTCGTTCAAAAGACGCACGCGCCCCCATTCCGAGCCGACAACCAGAATGTCGCCTTTCTTGAGCGTGCCGCGCTGAACGAGAACGGTCGCGACCGAGCCGCGCCCCTTGTCGAGGCGCGATTCAACGACCGATCCTTCTGCGATGCGGTCGGGATTGGCCTTGAGATCGAGAATCTCCGCCTGCAGCAAAATGGCGTCCAGCAGGCCGTCGAGATTCGTCTTTTTGAGCGCCGACACTTCGACGTCCTGAACCTCGCCGCCCATGCTTTCGACCTGCAATTCATATTGAAGAAGGTCGGTGCGGACTTTTTGCGGATTGGCGGCCGGCTTGTCGATCTTGTTGATGGCGACGATGATCGGAACGCCCGCCGCCTTCGCGTGATTTATCGCCTCAACCGTCTGCGGCATGATCGAATCGTCCGCCGCGACGACGAGAATTACGATATCCGTCACTTTCGCGCCGCGCGCGCGCATTTGCGTGAATGCGGCGTGGCCCGGCGTGTCGAGGAACGAAATCTTGCGGCCGTCCTTCGTCGTCACCTGATAGGCGCCGATNNTGGGTGATGCCGCCCGCCTCGCCGGCGACGACATTTGTCTGTCTCAGCGCATCGAGAAGCGACGTCTTGCCGTGATCGACATGACCCATAATGGTGACGACCGGCGGGCGCGGCTGCAAGGCGCCCGTGTCGTCGTCGGGTCCGGCGAGGCCTTCTTCAACGTCGGCTTCCGCGACGCGCTTCACCTGATGGCCGAGATCGGCGACGATGAGTTCGGCGGTGTCGGCGTCCAGGGTCGAGTTCGCCGTCACCATCTGGCCCTGTTTCATCAGCTCACGGATAAGATCAACGGCGCGCATCGACATGCGCTGCGCAAGCTCCTGCACAGTGATCGTTTCCGGAACGACAACTTCGCGCACAATCGCCGGCCCGGCGCCGCCGCGCTGCTGGCGCGCCAGCTTTTCGCGTTCGCGCGCGCGCTTCACCGAAGCGAGCGAGCGCTGCCGGTCATCATCGTCGAGCGCGTTTGCGATCGTCAGGCGTCCGGCGCGCCGGCGCGGCGCTTCTTTTGAGGCGTTGTCGCGATCGCCCCTGTCTGCGACCTGCTTGCGTTTGGTTTTCAGGCGCCCGCCGAGGCGGGCGAGCGGATTGTCGGGATCGTCGGCCGGCTGCTGCTGGCGGTCGTCGGTCCTGCCTTTGCCTTTCGCTTCCGCCTTGGCGGCGGCGCGGCGCTTGCGCTCTTCGTCTTCCTCTTCGAGCGTGCGGCGGGCTTCTTCCTCGGCTTTGCGGCGTTCGGCCGTCTCGCGCTCGCGTTTCTTTTCTTCCTCGGCGAGACGCTTGCGTTCGGCTTCGAGCTTCACCCGCTCTTCGGCCTCGCGCGCCTCGCGCTCCTTGCGCTCTTCGTCCTCGCGCTTCTTGCGGACTTCTTCTTCCTTGCGTGCATGGGCGAGCGCAACGGCGCGCGCCTGCTTTTCCTCTTCGGACAAGGTTCTCAGAACATTCGGCTGCGCCGCTTTTTCAGCCGCGCCTTCCGTGCGCTTGCCGGCCGCCTTCTTTTCGGGCGCCTTTTTCGCCGCCGCCGTTTCGGGCGCGTCCTGCGTCTCAGACTTCTTTACGCCGATGACGCGCCGCTTCTTCGTCTCAACGACGACAGTCTTTGAGCGGCCATGGCTGAAGCTCTGCTTGACCGCGCCCATCTCCGAGCGGCGCAGCGACAAGGGGCGGCGCGCGCGGCCGCCTGTTTCAGCATTCTTTTCGGCGTCGTCAGTCATTCAATCTCCGTTCCCGCCGCAAATCGCGGCGGACTTTCGTGCGGCGCCCGGAAAAAATTTTCCGGACCCCCTGAAAGCGGCCTTGGACATACCGCCCAATCCCGCCGCGGTCCACCGTCATTGCGGACCATTTTTATTCATCGGCGGCCTTACGGCCGTTCGCGCCTGAATCTGTCGAGACGCGCAGCCTCGCGCTTGAAACGTTCCGCCGGCGCACCTTTATTGAGGGCCGCGTGCTTCACGCCGTCCCTGCCGAGCGCGGCCGACAGCGCCGCGCTTGTAAACCCCTCATGATGAAGAACGCCTTCGGCGAGCCTCGACAATTTTCCGCGCCCGTCCTCGGCGGCGTCCGATGCGGTCAGCAATACGCTCACCCGGCCTTTGACGAGCGCCTCGCGGACCTGATCGAAGCCGAGCGCGATATCGCCGGTCCGGCGCGCCAGGCCGAGCGCGTCAAGCGCGCGCCGTGCAAGTCCCGCTTCGACATTGGCGGCGAGGTCTTCGGGCGCATGCGCCTTCGATTTGAAAGCGCGTGCGAACAACCCCTTAGCGACGGCGCGTTCAAGGCTGGCGCGATCTGCCGTAACCCAGGCGCCGCGCCCGCCGAGTTTTTCGGCGAGGTCAGGCGTTACGACGCCGTCCGGCGACAAGGCGAAACGAATGAGCCCGGCGGGCGGCTGTTCGCCGCCCCCGGCTATGCAGGTCCGGTTACGGCCTGCTCCAGTCTCATTGCGCTGCTTCGCCAGCGGCCTCCTCCTCGGCTGCGGCCGCTTCAGCCGCAGCTTTGTCCAGGTCTTCCTGCGTCACCCAGCCCGCCGCGATGCGCGCGCGCATGATGATGCCTTCTGCGTCCTCGGCCTTGATTTTGAAGCTTTCGAGGATGCCGTCATAATGCTTCTTCTCGCCGTCGACGCGCTCAGTCCAGCCGGTGAGGTCATCCGTGACGCAGCCCGCAACGTCCTCGACGGTCTTGATGTCGTTTTCGCCGAGCGTGACGATCATTTTCAGATCGAGGCCTTCGATATCCAGAACGCCGTCCTCAACGCCGAGTTCCTTACGGCGCGCATCCAGCTTTTTCGCCTGCTCGTCGAGCCAGTCTTTCGCGCGCGCCTGCAATTCGGCGCCCGTCTCCTCGTCGATGCCTTCGATTTCGGTCAGATCGTCAAGCTCGACAAAGGCGATTTCCTCGATCTTGGCGAAGCCTTCCGAAACGAGAAGGCCGGCCATCATGTCATCGACATCAAGCGCTTCCATGAAGAGTTCCGAACGCTGACGGAATTCCTCCTGGCGCTTCGTCGATTCCTCTTCTTCCGTCATGATGTCGATTTCAAACCCGGTCACCTGCGAGGCGAGGCGGACATTCTGACCGCGCCGTCCGATCGCGAGCGACAATTGCTCGTCGGGAACGACGACTTCGATGCGGTCGAGATCCTCGTCGAGAACGACCTTGGCGACTTCCGCGGGCGCGAGCGCATTGACGACGAAAGTCGCCGGGTCCGGCGACCACGGAACAATGTCGATCTTTTCCCCGCCGAGTTCATTGACGACAGCCTGAACGCGAGACCCTCTCATGCCGACGCAGGCGCCGACCGGATCGATCGAATTGTCATTCGACATGACGCCAATCTTTGCGCGGCTGCCGGGATCGCGCGCGACCGCCTTGATCTCGATAACGCCGTCGTAGACTTCCGGCACTTCCTGCTCGAACAATTTGGCCATGAATTGCGGATGCGAGCGTGAAAGGAAGATCTGCGGCCCGCGCGTTTCGCGGCGCACATCCATAATATAGGCGCGCAGGCGGTCGCCATTGCGGTAATTCTCGCGCGGCAATTGCTGGTCGCGGCGCACGACCGCTTCGGCGCGGCCGAGATCGACGATGACGTGGCCGTATTCGACACGCTTGATGATGCCATTGACGATTTCGCCGACACGATCCTTGTAGTCGGCGAACTGGCGATCGCGTTCGGCGTCGCGCACTTTCTGCGTGATCACCTGTTTCGCCGACATGGCGGCGACGCGGCCGAAATCTAGCGGCGGCAGGGGCTCGGAAATAAAAGCGCCGATTTCAGCTTCGGGGTTTTTCTGAAGCGCTTCCTTAAGGCTGATCTCCGTCGCGTCGTTCTCGATTTCCTCAACAACTTCAAGAAGGCGCCAGAGCCTCGTTTCGCCGGTCGTCGGATTTATTTCGGCTTTCACCAGCGTTTCATGGCCGTAACGCGAGCGCGCGGCCCTTGCGAGCGCGTCCTCCATCGCGTCGATGACGAGCGCCTTGTCGATCGACTTTTCGCGGGCGACGGCGTCCGCAATCTGGATCAGTTCAAGTTTGTTCGCGCTAACGGCGTTCATGTGAGATCTCCGTGAACATCAGGCTGGCGGTCATTGTCTTTCATCTCCCTGGCCGCGTCCTTGGCGGCTTTGAGGCTTTCGCGAATGAGTTCATCGGTGAGGACGAGCCGCGCGGCGATGATCCAGGCGAAGGGTATGAGCGCGGTTTCTTCCTCGCCTTCAATGTCGAGGCAGACATTTTCATCATCGAGGCCGGCGAGAACGCCTTTGAATTTCTTGCGCCCCTCAATCATTCGATCAAGCTCGATCTTCGCCTCGTATCCCTGCCAGTCGTGAAAATCCTTCAGGCGCACTAGCGGACGGTCGATGCCGGGCGACGATATTTCAAGGCGATAGGAACCTGAAATCGGATCGGCATCTTCAAGGATCGGCGACAGGGCGTGCGAAAGCGTTGCGCAATCTTCCGCCGTCATCGTGTGATCTTCGCGCTCGGCCATGATCTGGAGCGTTTTCGTCTCCTTGCCCGTCATGCGAATGCGCACAAGCTCAAACCCCGCCGCGGAAATCGCGGGCGCGACAAGCTTTTCAATGCGCTCTTCAAGAACTGACAAGGGGCCGTCCGGTAACAAAAAAGCGGGCCCGGCGGGCCCGCTTTCGAAAAGATCGATAGCGTTTGGAGGGCTATATAGGCCTCCAAAAGCGCTTTGTCACGCCCCGCGATAGCGCGCCCGGCCGCGGCGGCTGGATTTTCCTCGCGCCTTGCGCGAAGCTTCCGGCGGGTATGGGTATCAAAGGGCCTGCGGGGGCGGGCCTTAAAGGGGTGAATTCATGTTCGGACGTCTTTTGGCGCTTATCGCCGGCGCAGCGCTCGCCGTCGCGGCCTCTCAAGGGCCCGCTTTCTCGGATCAGTATATGCAGAACCTGACCGGGCGAATTGACGAATTGCAACCTATAGTAGAAGAATTTGACGCCAAGGTCGGCGAATATAATTATTCGCGGGCGGCGGCGATGGCCGAGTGTTCGACGGCGTCAGGATTGTTGGAGGCGCTTTGTTCGACTTACGAAACGATAGTCAACCGCTACGAGACGCTGCTTGCGCATATGGCGGAGTTGAACGCGGCCTCGATCTGGACGCGCCCGCTCGTTCTCGCGCGGACCTATAAGAAGGATATTGCCGAAAGCGTCTACAGCGCTTTCAAGCCCGCCGTTCCTGCGACGCCTGAAGGTTTCGCCTATGGCGGCGGCGGTTTCCTCGCCGGCTATATTGTTCCGTCGATCCTGTTCGGGCTTTTGGGGGCGATGTTCGGCGGCGGGCGGCGATACGCCTGAAGCCGTTGCGCCTTTCCGGGCGTTTGGATTTGCGCCGGCCGGTTCGCCGGCGAGGGTCTTATTTCCCGCCGGTTTGCGTGCGCGCGGAGCGAAAAAACTCAAGGCTGACGCCGCGCAATCCGGCGACAGTTTCGAGCGCGCGCAAATCCGCGTCGAAAATTTCCGTCAGTTCGTCGATGCGCGCCTGCGACAGGCGCGGGCGCTCACGCATCTGGAAACCGGATTTAACGCGCTCACGCAGCGATTTCGGAACCAGCGTCCGGCGCAAATAAGTCGCAACGGGATTTTCAACAATCAGCGAGTAGCCGGGAAATCTCCGGATGCGCTCGGACGAGACGTTTTGCGCGTCAAGATCGCCTTTCCATTCGACGTCGCCGTCAGCGCCGAGAAACGCGGCAATGCGTTCGAGCTCAGCGTCCGGCGCGTTCGTCATGTTCTCAAAGACGACCGGCAGAATCCGGCCCGCGCCGAATTGGCGAACCCAAGGTTCAAGCTGATAGGCGTAGCGCGAATAAGCGACAAGTTCGGGATGTTTGTCGATCGCCTCGTCGATCGGGCACGCAATTATCCCTTGCGTCCATTCGTGGATATAGTGCGAGACGAGACGGTCGAGCGGATCGCGCAACACATAGATGAATTTGGCGTTCGGGATCAGTGCGGCCAGGCGTTCTATCGTTTTCGGATAGGTCGGAAGTTTCGTATAATGCGTAGAGGATTCGCCTTTGATCGCGCCGGCGGGCGCGTTGCTGAAAAGCGCGCGATACCATCCTTCGCCTCTCGCGTAGACGCCGTCGTCGGAAAAGAAATTCGGCTCTTTGGGTTCCGACATGAAAAATTGCGGTTGCGCGGCGAGTTGCGCATGCAGGGTCGAGGTGCCGCATTTCATCGCGCCGATGATAATGAAGTCGGGAAGGGTCATTCCGGCGCTCTCCTGTCGCCGAGGGGATTGCGCCAGTTCATCCATTGATCCGAGCCCTGATTTTCACACAGGAGCGGCGCAGGCTTGCCGAAGAGCGCGCGCAGGCGCGCGACGGCGCGGCCCGCGAACCACATCAGATTCGCCGTAAAAAGCCCGAGCGGGCCGTACGCCTTGCGGAAATAGCGCGTGCGCGCCGCATAATAATAGGCGGGCGGGCGCTTCTTCGCCTTCATCGACGCCTTCACCGGCGAAGATCCGCCGCGCAGATGAACGACGCGCGCCGACGGATCGTAAACGACCCGCCATCCGGATTTCTTCAGCGCGCGGCAGTAATCGGCGTCTTCGAAATACATGAAATAGCCGTCATCCATCAGCCCTGTCTCGTTAATCGCTTCGCGGCGGATCAGGACGCAGGCGAAACTCGCCCAGTCGCAGGCGATCGGCGCGTTCGAAACCGGAACCGGGACGACGGCGAACGCGAATAATTTGTCGAGCGGCCCGGTTTGCGCCGCGCTCAGGAATTCAGACAATGGCGAATGAAAGCGAAAGGCGGAAATTTGCGGCGTTCCGTCCGGGTCTTCAAGTCGCGGCGCGATAATACCTGCTTTTTCCTCACGCAAGGCAGCGGCGAGCATCGCCCGCAAGGCGTCCGGCCGCACCAGCGCATCGGAGTTCAAAAGCAGCAGATAGTTGGCGTCAAAGGCCCGCGCGCCGATATTGTTGCCGCCCGAAAATCCTTCATTCGTCGGAGAGCGGATCAAAAATACACGGGTTTTCCACGCCTCGCCGCGCATCAGCCAGTCGGCGATTTCTTCGGCCGATCCGTCATTGGAGAAATTATCGACGATGGCGACGCGCGCGTCGTTCTCTTCAAGTTGCGGACCAAGCGCTGTGAGGCAATCTTTCACCAGTCCCGCCGTCCTGAAATTTATAACGACAATCCCGATCGCGCATTTAACGCGACTTTTCCGATCATTTGATGCGTATGCGTCAGCCATTGAGGAATTGAGGGCGCGTTCGGTTGTTTCTTGCAAGCGTCAGCCGCTGTTCTTCGGGAAAAAACTCGCAAAATCGTTAAGCGTCGCGTCAGCGAGATGGCCTGGTCGGACGTTTTGCAGCGCCCGCCACATCGTTGCGCGGCGCCCCGGCGCCTTTTCCTCCCAATCGTCGAGGAGCTTTTTCATCATTGCACGCTGCAGGCCGTCCTGGCTTCCGCAAAGGTCGCAGGGGATGATCGGAAACTTCATATCGGCGGCGAACTTTGCAAGGTCTTTCTCGGCGCAATGGATAAGCGGGCGAAGCACGAGAAGGTCGCCTTCGTCGTTAAGCAGTTTGGGCGCCATCGCGCTCAGTGCGCCGCCGTGAAACAGATTGAGAAGAAACGTCTCCAGCGCGTCGTCCCGGTGATGGCCGAGAACGACGCCCGCGCAGCCTTCCTCGCGCGCGATGCGGTAAAGATGCCCGCGGCGCAGCCGCGAGCAAAGCGAGCAATAGGTTTTGCCCTGCGGAATTTTTTCCGTGACGATCGAATAGGTGTCCCTGTTTTCGATGCGGTAGGCGACGCCGAGCCGCGCCAGGAAATCCGGCAGCACATGTTTTGGAAATCCGGGCTGGCCCTGGTCGAGATTGCAGGCGAGAATCTCGGCGTCGAGCGCGCCGCGCCATTTGAGATCGACAAGCGCGGCGAGCAGCGAATAGGAATCCTTGCCGCCGGAGAGGCAGACGAGCCAGCGCGGGCGCGGCGCATTCGCGTCGATCATCGAATAGGCGCGGATCGCCTCCAGCGTCTGTCGCAGTATGCGTTTTCTCAGTTTGCGGAACGAAACGCTGTCCGGAGCGCCGGCGTAAAGCGCGGCCAGCGCCTTATCCGTCGCGTCCTGATTATTTGCGTCCTGCTGAAATGTCCCGTCCGCCATTCGTTTCGACTTTCGGCGCAAAATGCGCGTTCAGGAAATCGAGAAACGCCGGCCAGTCCTCCTTGACGACGCCATGCGTTCCCGGGCGGATCCAGAAAGCGATATCCGCCGCCGGGTCGTAGGGTTTCAGGCGCGGCTGATCAAGGCCGCGCGATCCGTAAAGCGCGTATACGGGATCGGCGCCGCGGGCGGCGCGAAAGGCGCCGTTCGGGTCCGACCAGACGTCGCGGCGGGCGTTGCCGAGCAGGATCGGACGCGGCGCAATAAGCGCGAGCAGCATGTGCTGGTCGAAGCCGGAAAGATCGTCTTGCGCATAACTGCGTGCGAACCAGTGCGGATAGTTACCCGTTATGCCTTTTATGCTTTCGCCTTTCTTGCCGGCGTTGAGCGAAGCGCCGCCCGTTCCCGACTGATGCGCGATAACCCCGTCGATGCGCGCGTCAAATGCGGCGGCGACGAGCGCCGCCTTGGCGTAGCGCGAATGGCCCCATGCGATCATGGCGCTTTTGTCGAAGCGCGGATCGGTTTCGAGAATGTCGATCATGCGCGAGTAGGCCCAGCCCCAGGCGCCGATCGCGCCGAGGCGCGTTTCATTATCGCTGTAACCTTCGGTCAGGCGCGCGAGCGCACGCAACCCTTCTTCTTTCTCGTCGGGAATGAATTCGCTCGGGAAAATCGTCGCGACCGCATAGCCCGCGCTTAAAATCTCCTCGATCGGCGGCGTACAGATATAGCGTCCGAATATATAGGTTCCGAGCGAGAAGCCGCCGCGCTTTTCCGGTTTTTCAGGCGCGCCGGCGACGCCTCGATCGGGTATCGTCGACCAGCGCGGACAAAACGTCTCCATCAATATGACGGGGAAGGGCCCTTCGCCTTTCGGGCTTACGACATCCATGAAAAAACCGTCGGCGCCGTCGCGAGAGACCGTTTCGACTTCTCGTCCGCCATAGGTCATCGTTGCGCCTATGCGGTATTCTTCAACAAGGCCGGCGCCGCCGAAAGCGTCTTCATTCAGCGTTATTTTGCCGATGACGCGGCTCGATGCGCGGTCCGGCATGAAGCCGTAGACATGGCGCTGAAGTTGCGCGCGCGCCTGCGGCGCGCCGTTCGCCTCCCAGTCCTCAACGCCTTGATAGGAAAGCGCGGGCGCAGCGACCGGCCCGTCGGGCTTCAAATTCGTCCAGGCGATCGTCGCCTCGACGCAGCCCGGCAGCGCAAGCGCGGCGAGAACTGCGAATATCCGGCGCGCCATCATATTCTCCGGAACTCGAGATAGGCGGGCGCACGCCCCTCCCTGACCGCCTTGGCCTCATAGCGCGTGCGCGGCCAGTCGGCGGGGCGCTCCTTCCAGTCGGCGGCGCGCTCGGCGGTCCACTCAAATCCTTCGGCCCGCCTTGCATGCATCAAGGTCCAGCGAACGTAGTCGGGAATATCCGAAGCGACGCGCAGGCTTCCGCCGGGCTTCAGCAGCCGCGCGGCGCGCTGGAAGAACCAGGGCGAGATCATCCGTCTCTTGTAATGGCGTTTCTTCGGCCATGGGTCTGGATGGAGAACAAAAATGCGCGACAGGCGCGCCGGCGGCAGCGCGTCGATCAGCGGGCGCGCATCGCCATGCAGGACGCGGATATTGCCGAGCCCCTGTTCGTCGATGAGCGTCAGCAATTTCGCAACGCCGTTGATGAAAGGTTCCGCGCCGATGAACCCGGTATCCGGCGCATGTGCGGCCTGCCATGCGAGATGTTCGCCGCCGCCGAAGCCGACTTCAAGCGCGAATTGCGACGCCTGCGGAAACAGCGCGCCGAGATCGATCGCGCCCGCCTGCGGATCCGGCGTGGATACGCGCGGCAGCAACTCGTCCATCAAACGCTGATGGCGCGCGCGCAGCGCGTGACCCTTCGACCGCCCGTAAAGCTGCGGAATATAGTTCGGATCGGCGGACATTCTCTCAGTCTTTTGCGCTTTCGGCGTCGCTTGCCGCCGGCGCGATTTCCTGACGGATGAGTGAAAACGGAATGACGCCGGATTCATTCATGTCGCGGAAAAATGTCGGCAGGCTGAATTCCTCGCCTTTTTGCTCCTTTGCGAAGGCGTAATCGCTGATGAGGCGATCGAGTTCGAGTTTGCCGGCGACATAACTCGTTCCATAACCGGGCTGGCGCAGATACAAAAGCTGCTCAAACCCTACGAGATCGCTTGTCGGGTCGGACCATGCGCGGGGCGTCCAGCGCGCGTGAAACTTCCCCGCCTCCGCAAGCGTCATGTCGTTCGACTGCACATAGAGCGAGGCGAGCCCGCGTGCGGCGCGATTGGCGAGCATGATCCAGACGATTTCGCGGCTGCGCGGGCTGTCCGCGTAAAGTCCGGCATGCATGAACAATTCCTCGACGGCCGTCGCCAGACCTTCCGAACGCGAATCGTAAATGTCGTACAAGGGTTCGGCTGCGCGGATCGGGTTCTTTTGCGGCTCATGCTCGCGGCGCGCCAGTTCTATCCAGTGATAGAAATGCGTGTAGAGCGGCATCGGATCGATCGCCGCGCCGATGGTGAAGAAATTGCGGTCCTCAGGCGGCGTGAATCCGCCGATCTGTTCGTCGAGCGCTTTACGATAATAGTCCTTGTCGGCGACAAGGTCATTTCCGATCAGGAAATCGGCGAACGCATTCATGCGCCCTTTCGCCATTTCGGCCCATGCCGCTTCTTCATCGACCGGCTCTTGCGCGGGAAGATCGCGATTGTTGAATTCTTCGAGCGCGAGCGATGCGCGCGCGCGTTCAAGTTCGCGGCGCAACAGCGCGACCTGCTCGTCCCAGCCGTAAGAGACGAGATGGACGTTCTTCATATACCAGTCGTAATTTTCCTTGCCGACGCCGGACACGCCGGTCTTTGACGGCGCTTGCGCGGCGATCCAGCTGCGAAACTGCGCGGTCGCTTCCTGCGCGGCGTCGACGGCGGCGCGCAATTCATCGCTCGCCCCGTCAAGAGAGCCTTTCACGGGCCCGTCCAGCGTGCGCATTTCAAGCGTTCCCGCCTCAAGCCCGTCCAGCGCGCCCGCCTGCCAGCGGAAAGCGCGATCGGCGTAGGCCCAAAGGTCACGCGCGTTCGAGTTTTCGAGATTTTTCTTCGCCTGTTCCAGCAGCGCGGGAACCGCGCCGATGCGGCAGGCGAGTTCGCGCTGGTCGCTCTTCGAAAGCGGATAGGAATATTCGTAAAGGTCGATCGCCGGACGCGCATTCGGTCCTTCATGTTCGGGAACGTCGCTCTCCTCGGCGAAGACGATCGCATAAAAGGAGGGATCGCGCGCCCATGGCTGCAGGACGCGCAAATCGAAATCGAGGCCGTTCATCTCCGCTTCGACGAGGCGGTGATCGGCTTTTTTATCCGTACTCCAATTGTCTGTCCTGATCGCGGCGAGGCGTTTTTGGAAATCCGCAAGGCTCTCGGCCTTCTGCGCCATTCGCGCCGGCGTATAATCGGGCGCGCAGTTTTCTACGACCGGCGCCTCAAAGGCGCGCCATTCGCGCCAGAGTTTCACAAGATCCGCGTGGGAGTTCCTGGCCTCCGCGGCGCCGGTCATGGCGGCGAGCCCGGCGAGCGCGATGGCGGTGATTTTCAAACTCATGTCGTCTCAACTCCTCTCATGCGGTTTCTCGATACAGGCGGGCGAACGCTCGGCGCCCGGCCGCGCCATTTTATTCGCCCGGCGGTCCTTCTAAGGCGCCGAAGCGGCCCAAGGCGAGAGCGCCAGGCGGAAATTCGCCGAAAAGGCGAAAAAATAGTCAAGCAATTTCAATGACTAGGCCTTTCGGGACAAACTTATCCCCCACCTTATCCCACCCCTTTCCAGCGGCCTTACAATGGCAGGCGAATTGAGCGCCGCAAGAGGCTCCCGATCGAATGGGGGCCGGGTCCAGATAGAAAGGAGGAATGCGCATGGAAGAATCGTATCGCGCCGCATTTGCGCAATCATCGCCGGCGCAAATATTCAGTATAGAGAATATAAACGCGAATCAGGAAGGATCCGTTTGCGGCGCGCGCCCCGGCCTTGTTCGCGCGCGCGGCGCATTTTCGGGGCGCAAAAAGCAAATTGCGATAACCGCCTGCACCTCGGACAAGAAAAAAGGCGCCGGTGAAAACCGGCGCCCGATCCCGTTGCGCGAACGCGCCGCGCTACGCCTTCGGCGCTGCCCTCCTGACGCCTTCCGAAACATAAGATTCGAACTTTGCGAAATTCTCGATGAACATGCCGGCGAGTTTGTTCGCCTGCTCGTCATAGGCTTTCGGATCGCGCCAGGTCTCGCGCGGGTTCAGGATGCGGTCATCGACGCCTTCGACTTTCGTCGGCGCTTCGAATCCGAATGTTTCATCCCTGCGCATCGGCGCGGCGGAAAGCGATCCGTCAAGGGCGGCGGCGAGAAGCGCGCGCGTCGCCTTGATCGGCATGCGCGAGCCCTCGCCAAAGGGCCCGCCCGTCCAGCCGGTGTTGACGAGCCAGCAATTGACGCCGTGTTTTTCGATCAGTTCGCCCAGAAGTTTTCCGTATTCGGAAGGGTGACGCGGCATGAACGGCGCGCCGAAGCAGGTCGAAAAAGTCGGCTGCGG
Source organism: Parvularculaceae bacterium (assembly GCA_020446945.1). Classification (GTDB taxonomy): domain Bacteria; phylum Pseudomonadota; class Alphaproteobacteria; order Caulobacterales; family Parvularculaceae; genus Amphiplicatus. The sequence goes on along the minus strand of JAGRDS010000001.1, from coordinate 226,926 downwards.
CTCCTTGCCGAGACCTTTTTCCGTGCCTGCGACTTTCGCCGTGAAGCCCGAAAGGAAGTGATACATCGCCTGATCCGGCGTCAGCTTTGCAATCGGAGGCAGAACGCCGAAAGCGTCGGCCGTCAACATGATGATGTTTTTCGGATGCGGCGCGCGCCCTGTATCGGAAGCGTTTGGAATATAGTGGATCGGATAGGCGCCGCGCGAATTTTCCGCCAGCGTCGCATCGTCAAGGTCGAGCGTTCTCGATTTCGGGTCCATGACGACGTTTTCAAGGACGGTGCCGAAACGCTTCGTCGTCGCGTAGATCTCCGGCTCAGCTTCCGGCGAAAGGCGGATCATCTTGGCGTAGCACCCGCCTTCGAAATTGAAGAGGCCGTTTTCGGACCAGCCATGCTCGTCGTCGCCGATAAGAACGCGGTTCGGGTCCGCCGAAAGCGTCGTTTTTCCGGTGCCGGAAAGGCCGAAGAAAATCGCCGAGTCCTCGCTCGCGCCGACATTGACCGAGCAATGCATCGGCATCACGCCTTTTTCCGGCAGCAGGAAATTGAGGATCGTAAAGACAGACTTCTTCATTTCGCCGGCGTAGGACGTGCCGCCGATCAGGACCATGCGCCGGACGAAATCGACGGCGATCACGGTTTTCGAGCGGCAGCCATGCCGCGCCGGGTCGGCCTCAAAACTTGGCAGATCGACGATCGTGAAATCAGGCGCCTTGCCGGTGACGAAGCCGCGCATTTCCATTTCGGGGCGCACGAGAAGATGCTGGATGAAAAGCGAGTGCCAGGCGAGTTCGGTGAAAACGCGCACGGCGATCGAATGGTCCTTGTCCGTTCCGCCTTTCAGGTCTTGCGCGAAAAGTTCTTTTCCCGCCGCATGCGCGAGCATGTCGCGATGCAGCGCGTCGAATTGTTCCGGCGTGCAGGGTTTGGAGTTGTCCCACCAGATCTTGGCGTCGATCTCCGGATGGCGGACCGTGAATTTGTCCTGCGCAGAACGACCGGTGTGTTCTCCGGTCTTAACGACCAGCGGCCCCTCGGCGGCGATTTCGCCTTCGCCGCGACGAACGGCGAGTTCGTAATATCCGGCGGCGGTAAGGTTGCGGAATTTCGACGGGGCTGCGTCTTCAAACGACGAAAGGGCGGTCGAAACCGCCTTGATGCTGGCGCTCATTCTGAAGGGTCCTCCCGAGACACCTGTTCACTTTTTTACTTGCGGGCGGGGGCCCACGCTGTTTGCCGCGCTATTAATCCAAAAATCGGGCCGAGGCGACCCTCGCCGCGCCGATTCCGGTGCGATATTTCGCCAGACGCCGGAATCACTGGCGGTCTTGATCCAAAAACCCGCCTCGTGCGAGACAAACGCTCGCCTTACAGGAGAAATTGCATGCGCCAATTTGGGATTACAATCGCGGCGGCCGCCGGCCTTGCCGTTCTAGCAGGCTGCGGCGGTCCCGCATCCTCGCCGAATGTCGACGATGCGGCGCGCGGCGCGCTGGACGACGAAAGCGCCAACGCAGCTGAATCCGCGGCCGCGCCCGCTACAACTCTTGAAGGCGACATTACGCCGGAGGGCCTTGCGCGCCATATCAAGGTGCTCGCCTCGGACGAATTCGAAGGTCGTGCGCCGACGACGCCGGGCGCCGAGAAAACACGCGCCTACATCGCCGGCGAATTCGAACGCCTCGGCCTGGAGCCGATCGGCGACAGCTGGTTCCAGTCGGCCGATATGGTCGAAACGAATGTCGATCCGGAACAATCCTATCTGCGCGTCGCGACAAACGGCGAAACGCGCGAAATCGGCTATGGCGGCGAAGGCGTATGGTTCACCAAGCGCGTCGCGCCGGAAGTCGCCTTCGATGACAGCGAAATGATCTTCGTCGGCTACGGCGTCGTCGCGCCGGAATATCAATGGAACGATTACGAAGGTCTCGACGTCAAGGGAAAGACGGTCGTCATTCTCGTCAACGATCCGGGTTACGCGACGCAGGATCCTGAACTCTTCAACGGCAATGCGATGACCTATTACGGGCGCTGGTCGTATAAGTTCGAGGAAGCCGCCCGTCAGGGCGCCGCCGCCGCGCTCATCATTCACGACACCGCGCCCGCCGCTTATGGCTGGAATGTCGTAGAAGGCTCGAACACCGGCCCGCAGATCGATCTGAAGCGCAGCGACGACGGCATGAGCCGCGTGATGCTCGAAGGATGGATCCAGAAGGATGTAGCCAGAGAACTGCTCTCAGCCGCCGGCCTCGACCTCGACGCTCAAATGGAGGCGGCGAAAACACGCGGCTTCAAAGCGGTTGCGATGGGCGATCTCAAGGCGTCGGCGAAAATCGTGCAGAAGATCAAGCGCTCCAGCGACGCCAATGTCATCGGCGTCCTGAAAGGGGCCGAAGCGCCCGACGAATATATGTTATATATGGCGCACTGGGATCATCTGGGCGCCAACCCGGCGGCCGCCGGCGAAGATCACATCTATAACGGCGCCGTCGACAACGCGACGGGAACGGCGGCGATCCTGGAGATTGCGGAAAAATTCGCGGCCGGGCCGCGCCCGCGCCGGTCGATCCTGTTTGCAGCGGTGACGGCGGAGGAATCCGGCCTGCTCGGCTCCGCCTATATGGCGGAAAATCCGCCCGTGCCGCTGAAGCAGATCGCCGGCGGCGTCAATATCGACGGCGTTCTGCCGATCGGGCCGACGAAGGATATTATCGTCGTCGGCTATGACGCCTCCGAACTGCAGGACATTCTGGCCGCAACGGCGAAAGAGCACGGGCGCTATCTGCGTCCGGACGCAGAGCCGGAAAAGGGATATTTCTATCGCTCGGACCACATCAGTTTTGCAAAGCGCGGCGTGCCGATGCTTTATGCTGACGCGGGCATCGATCTTGTCGACGGCGGCGAGGAGGCCGGCCGCGCCGCCGGCGCCGACTATACGGCGAACCGGTATCATCAGCCCTCGGACGAATATTCGGACGACTGGGATCTGACCGGCATGGCCGAGACGATGGAGATCCTTTACGAAGTCGGCGCGCGCGTCGCTGAAATGGAGGGGTGGCCGAACTGGCGGGAGAATAACGAATTCCGCGCCATTCGCGACGCATCGCGCGCCGGCCAATGACAATGCGCGATTAAAAATCGTACGTTCAGCATAAAGCCCCGTTAACGTTTCACCGCCACAAGGAAGCGTTGGCGGGGCAAATATGGAAACGCTCTACGATCTGATGTCAGTTACGCTGTTTATCGCGACGGCGGGCATCTTCTTTTACCGTTTCCGCAATGAAAATCCGCCGCTCGCGCCCTATATGCTGATTTCGCTCGTTTGTGCGGTTTCAAACTGGCTCGGCAATAATGGCGGCGGTGTCGGCGCGGTTCTGCTGCTTATCGCCGGCTCCTTCTATCTCCTGCATATCGCCGGAGAACCCTATGCGGAAGAGAGCGAATAGCGCTTGCGCGCCTTCATCCGCCAGGCAAGTCCGCCAAAGGCGAGTATCATCATAGACCAGACGGAAAGTTCGGGCGTCGGCGCAGTCACCGCCGTCGTTTCTCCATTGACGCTGACATAATCGACCGTCGCCCCGTTCGCGCCGCGGCGCTGGCGTATCGTCGATATGAAGATGAAGTCGCACCCGCCGAGCGCGGAACAACCCTGTTGAAAGAGATTGTTAACCGTCAGCGTGCGCCCGGCGCGCACCGATCTGGTGACGACGAATATGGGTGAGCCGCTATTGTAGGCGCCGAAGCTTATCCTGACACGCGCAGCGCCTCGCGGCGGCGCCAGCGTGAAGATCGAAACGCTGTCCGACCTTGAAACGCCGAAGGGCTGCGAAAAAAGCAGCGAAAACCATTCGCCGAGCGGAACGAGCTGCCCAAGACCATCGCCGGCGGTAGATAATTCCGTAAGCGGACCGGATGTATAGGGCATGGAGGAATCATAAATAGCGGTCGCCGCCTGCGCGCTCGCCCCGCCAAACAGGACAGAGCCGGCGAGCGCGGCGCAAAACGCGCGCTTCAAAGATGAATTCCCTGTTAATCGCCGCCGCCCGCGCATTTCTTCGGTCCGTCGTTCAGAGAACGGAAAGTAAAGCGTGTTCTATTTGCGCAGATTGTGAGGGGTCGCGATTAAATCGGGATTAAAGCGCGGTGAGGGCGCCATTGTTGACAGATATCGGCTATCGGCGCCGCCGGAACACATGCGCTCGCCCTGATGGTGATGCAACCAATACGGGAGCGCTTGGTGACTGACAGCGCGCCGCGAAAAGTTCTTATTATCGTTGAAAATCTCCCCGTGCCGTTTGACCGGCGCGTATGGGCCGAGGCGACGACCCTCGCCGACGCCGGATATCGGGTCAGCGTCATTTCGCCGAAGCTCAAGGGCTATATGGCCGATTACGAGCTGATAGACGGCGTTCACATTTACCGTCACAGCCTTTGCGAGGCCGGATCGTCAAGGTTCGGATATCTGCGCGAATACTGGAGCGCGCTCTATGGCCAGATGCGGCTTGCGCTGAAAGTCCGCAAGGAACGTGGTTTCGACGTCATCCACGCATGCAACCCGCCCGATCTCATTTTTGTCGTAGCCGCATTTTTCAAGCTATTCTTCGGTGCTAGATTCATATTCGATCATCATGATCTTTGTCCGGAGCTGTTCGAGGCCAAATTCGAAACGCGCGGAATATTCTATAACGCGCTGCTTTTGCTGGAGCGATTGACCTTCGCCCTCGCCGACATTTCGATTGCGACCAATGATTCATATCGCGAGATTGCGCTGACGCGCGGAAAGATGGCGCCTGAGCGCGTATTCGTGGTTCGTTCGGGGCCGCGGCTCGAGCGCATGCGGATCGGCCCTGGCGATCCGTCGATCAAGGCGGGGCGCCGGTATCTTGTCGGTTATGTCGGCGTAATCGGAAAACAGGAAGGTCTGGACCTGTTAGTCGGCGCTGCATCTCATCTGGTCAATCATCTGGGGCGCGACGACACGCATTTCGCTGTCATCGGCGACGGACCCGAACTCGAAGCGGTGAAAGCGCTTGCGGAGGAAAAAGGCGTCTTGCGTTTCTTCACTTTCTACGGCCGTGTCAGCGACGAGGTTTTTCTCGCCGCACTCAATGAATCCGACATATGCGTAAACGCTGATCGCTGCTGCGCGATGAACGACAAGTCGACGATGAACAAGATCCTCGAATATATGGCGCTCGCAAAACCGATCGTGCAATTCGACCTGACAGAAGGGCGACGGTCCGCCGGCGGCGCTTCCTTTTATGCGCGACCTGACAATGTCGCCGACTTTGCGCTGAAGATCGACACTTTGCTGAACGATCCGGAATTGCGCCGCGATATGGGCGAAATCGGGCGCGAACGCATCGTCTCCCGGTTCAGCTGGGCGCACTCGGCGCCTGTTCTGCTTCGCGCTTATGCGAAAGCGTTTGAGAAAGTATGCGATGAAAGGAAACGCGCGCCAACCGCAAAACGCGCCGACGGGGCGGCGCATCGCCCGGCTTTGTTTCCATGAACAATATTCCTGACATCAGCGTCGTCATCCCGCATTTCAATCAACTGCGTCAGCTGGAAAAATGCCTTGCGAGCCTTGAACGACAGACGCTTGAGCGTTCGCGGTATGAAATTATCGTCGCCGATAACGCCACGCCCGGCGGCTTCGAACATTTAAGACGCGCCTTTCCGAATGTGCGTTTTGTCGAAGCTGCGGAGCGCGGGGCCGCGCCGGCCCGAAACAAAGCGCTCGCCGCCGCGTCAGGCGATATGATCGCATTCATCGATTCGGACTGCGTCGCCGCGCAAGATTGGCTCGAAACTGGAATTGAGGGGCTTAGGGATGCGGAACTTTCCGGCGGACGCATTATCGTAACGGTCGAAAAAGAAAGCGCGCCGACGCCGGTCGAGGCGTTCGAGCGCGTATTCGCGTTTCGCCAGCGCGATTATGTAGAGAAGAAGAAATTCTCCGCCACCGCGAACTTGTTCGCCAGATCGAAGGCGGCGCGCGCAATCGGTTCGTTTACGAATGGTTTATCGGAAGATGTCGACTGGTGCCGCAGGGGCGTCGCGCTAGGGTTTCGTTTAGCATTTAACGATAAATCAATCGTGAGCCATCCGGCGCGACGGGACTGGAGCGAGCTGGTCCGCAAATGGGAGCGGATTGTCGCCGAGCGCTGGGCGGGATTTGAAGGACGAGGCTTGATCGGCGCTTCCGCCTGGTTGGGTCTCGCCGCGGCTACGGCGCTTTCCACGGCGCCGCACCTGCTGCGGGTGGCGACAAGCGCCGAATTGGCGTCGGTGCGCGATCGCGCCGCAGCCGCAAGTGTCCTGGCGCGTCTGCGCTGGTGGCGCGCGCGGCGAATGGCGTCGCTGCTCTTTGCGAAGTGAGGGACGAGAGTATGCGGGCGCGGTTTGTTTTATTGTCGATTTTTCTGGCGGCCGGCGCCGTTTCTCCTGCAAGCGCATCGGACCGGGCCGAAAGGAAAACGGCGGCGAGCGGGGCGACGCAGGTCGTCGCCAAAATCGCCGGGCGCGAAATCACCCTGAGCGAATTGCGCCTGGAGCTTGCGCGCCTTGGCTTGCCGCCCGCCGATCCTGCGGCCGAGCGCGCGGCGCTGGAAAGCCTCGTCAACAGAAACCTTCTCGCGCAGGCGGCGCGCGAGGCCAATCTTCATCGCAAGCCCGAGACCATGGCGCGCATGTATGCGGCGCAGGATGAGGCGCTCGCCGAATATTATCTGGCGCTAGCAAGTCAGCCCGCAGAGCCGACGCGCGCGGAAATCGAAGCGTTCATCGCAGAAAACCCATCCCTGTTTTCAGCGCGCAAAGTCTACGATTTTCTCGTTCTGACCCTGGATACGAAGCATTTCAAAGAAGACGCCGTAACGCCGTTATTTGACGAGGAGGCGGATTTCTCGCGGCTTTCGCGCGTTCTCGACAAGGCGGGGGCCGGATATGTCGTAGCCACGGCGACGCAATCGGGCGCGGCTCTGCCTGCGCCGATCCGCGAACAGCTCGCGCGCTACGCGCCGCGCGACAACATCGTCGTGCGCGGAGACAAGGATACGCAGATCATGAAGATCGTCGCCGTGCGCGACGAACGCTCCGATCCGGCCGAATGGCCGGTCCTCGCGCGTCGCATGCTCCTGGAGAAGGGCGCGGGCGAGCGCGCCGAAAAGCTCCTCGCGCGCCTGAAGAAGGACGCAGATATCGCCTATTACCGGGCGAGCGCGGCGCCGTCGCCGACTGCGAAGACGGAGTGAAATGGGCGTCACCGACCTTTTCAGCGTATTAAAGTCGCGCAGGCTGATCGTTCTCTGGGCGATCGTCGTCGGGCTTTGCGTCGGCGTAATGCTTGCGGCCCTACTGCCGACAAAATACGTTTCGCGCGCGCTTGTGCAGGTCGATTCAATTCAACGCAACAATTTGACCGGCCTTGTCGAACCGCGCCTTCGCGTCGCCGAATATCTCGGCCAACAGGCGGCGATCGCATCAAGCCGCACCGTCGCGCTCGCCGTCATCAATCGGCTCGCCGATGAAGGATTCATTATATTGCGCGACTATGAATCGCGCTGGCGCAAGGAAACAGGCGGCGAGTTGGTCGCCGGAAACGATATGCGTTTCTGGGCGGCCGACCAGCTCCTTCGCGATCTTACGATCACCGCGAACGATATCGGCTCAACGCTGGAGCTTTCGTTTCGCGCCGACGATCCGGCGCAGGCCGCGCGCATCGCGAATACGTTCGCCGACGCCTATATGTCGACCGTCGCCGATCACAAACAGCTTCGTTACGCACGCAAGGCCGCAAGCTTTTCAGACGAGACACGGGAACTCGCCGAAGATGTCGTCGCGGCGCAGGATGCGCTTGCGGCTTATCGCGAGCGGTCCGGAATTCTTCCGATGGGTTCCCAGAAGGTCGAGGCGGTCGAGATCGAACTTGCGACTTTGACCGCGCGCCTCGCCGATGCGCGCGCGGATGACGCGGAAGCGCAATCCCTGCTGCGCCAGGCCGAGGCGACACCGCGCAACATGCTTGTCAATTTTCCGCTGCCGGAAGACGCGCTGCCCGGCCGGCAGGCGCAGGTGCGTCTCGCCGCCGTCGCGGCGACGCTCGCGCGCATCGCCGAACGCTATGGCGAACGCTATCCAGACTATATAGAAACCGCGAACGAGAAGGCCGCACTTGAATCGAACCTGTTGCAGTCCATTCGCGATCGCGCCGATTACGCCGCCCGCCGCGTCGCCGCGCTTGAAAAGCAGACGGCGGAAATGAAAACGACCGTCACCTCGATCCAGAAAACGCGCGAAACCTACGACCATCTCGAAGATCGCGTGGAGACCAGTCAGGATACTTACAATCTCGTGACCGCGCGCTCTCTTCAGGAATCGATGAAATCGCGCGTCGACACTCTGGACGTATTCCTTCTTTCACGGGCGACGCCGCCGGCGGATCCGGCGACGCCGCCGCTCTGGATCATAGCGCTTCTCGGCGTGTTCGCCGGCGCTGCGATCGGCGCCTCGTTCGCGGTATTCATCGAATTGCTTGAAGGGCGCATACGCAGCCCCGACATGGTCCAGCGCGCCTTTCGCACCCAGCTCGTCTGCGAAGTGACGCCGCTGCGGCGTCGACGTCGCACGCGCCGCCTGCTTTCACCGGTCTTTTTTCGGGTAAGGCGGGCGTCATGAGCCAGACCAGACAGAATGGCCCCGAGCATGCATACGCCGGCGCAGCGCAGCGCAGCGCGCCCGCCCTGTTGAAAGCGCGGGCGAAAGCAAGGACGAAAGAGCGGGCCGAGCGCGAATTCCGCCTCGGCGCAACGTTGAAACGCCTCGGCAAGCTGAACGATGAATCCCTTGGCCGCATCGAAGAACTTCAGCGGCGTACAAATGCACCGTTCGCACATATCGCATCGAGCCTCGGACTTTTGACGCGCGAAGATGTTGAAACGGCGATCGGCGTCCAGAACGGTTTTATTCGCGAGGGCGACGGCGAAGGACGCCTTCCGCAGAACGCGGTGATCGTGCGGCGTCCGAAATCAAAAGAAGCCGAGCAGTTTCGCGCCATGCGCACGCGGCTTTTGACTTCGAGCGGAGCGGAAAAGCTGAATCTTTTTGCGATCGCCGGCGGAAAATCGGCGCGCGCCAGCGATCATGTCGCCGTCAATTTGGCGGCGTCGTTCGCACAGCTTGGACGCAATGTTCTCCTTGTCGACGCCGACCTTCGCGCGACCCGGCTGGCGCGCAATTTCGGTCTGGAGGCGGGGCCGGGCCTTCGTGAAACGCTGGCCGGCGAAACCGATATCCGCAAGGCGATCCGCCCGACCGTCGTCAGCAACCTCAGCGTGCTTACATCCGGCGCGCTTAGTCCGTCCGGGCACGAATTGCTGTCGCACAATACGCTCGGGCTCACTTTCGAGTATCTGCGCTGCGCATTTGACATCGTCATCGTCATGACGGCGCCATTCGGTCCCGTCGCCGACGCGCAGTTCGTATGGGCCGCCGCCGGCGGCGCCTTCATCGTCACGCGGCGCAATCATGACCGTATGGACGACCTTAAAGCGCTGAACGCCGCCCTGCGCCAGGTTGAGGCGTCGGTTATCGGCGCCGCGCTCGCCGGGTAAGGGGCGCGGGCGATGCGCGCGCTCGCATTCAGGAATGAGTTCACTGCGGCGGTCATCCGCTGCTGGCCGGCCATAACGCTTTCACTCGCCGCACTCGTACTTTACATGCCGATCTACGCCGATTTTTACCAGGGCGCGTGGCGTCGGGATGAGAATTCGCATGCGATTATCGTAATGGCGATCGCAATCGGCGCTGCGGGGGTGCGTCTGTCGACGGAAAGGTTCGACCAGCGCCCGACGCATGTGCAAACATTCGCAGGCTGCCTGCTCCTGTTCGCAGGCGTGGCGATGGCGATCGCCGGACGGCTCGGTGAAGCCGATCTATTGTCATCGGCGTCGCAGGCCCTTGTCGCCGGCGGGGCGTCGCTCGCCATACTCGGCGTTCAGGGCGTTAAACGGCTCTGGTTTCCGCTCGCGATGACCTTTTACCTGATTGTCTGGCCGGGATGGGCGCTCGATGCGCTGACAGGCCCGTTAAAAAACTTCGTGTCCCGCATCGTAAGCGACGGGCTGTACGCTGTTGGACTGCCGGTGGCGCATTCAGGCGCCGTTATCTCTGCGGGCCCGTATCAATTGCTCGTCGCTGACGCTTGTTCCGGTCTCAATTCGCTTATCGCGCTGACGGCGGTCGGCGCGGTTTATCTTTACGCCGTCAGGCATGGCGACTGGCGCGTAAATGCGGGCGTCCTGGCTGCGCTGATACCGATTGCGATCATCGCGAATGTGATGCGCGTCGCCGCGCTGGTCCTCATCACATATTTTCTCGGATATGATGCGGGCCAGGGCTTCATGCATGACGGGGCGGGGCTTATGATGTTTGCGATCGCGCTCGGCCTGGTCTTCGCCGTCGATGCGTCAGCGATCGCACTTGCGCAAAGGCGTGCGAAATGACGCCGCGCGATCTTCGCATTCTTTTCGTCGCCGCGCTGTTGTTTTGCGCGGGCGTATCGACGGCGGCGCTGAAACCCGCAGCATCGGGGCCGCCCGTCACGCCGGAAATCGACGCCATGTTGCCGGATGCGTTCGGCGCCTGGCGACGGATCGGGCTGTCCGACGCGGTCTTGCCGGCTGAAACAGCGTTACGCGAAGGCGAGGCGGTCGCCTATCGCGCCTATCGCGACGACCTCGGCAGAACGGTGACGCTTGTTGTCGCCTATGGGCCGCCGCTCGGCGATTCTGTTCGCCTTCACCGGCCTGAAAAATGTTACGTCGCGCAGGGGTACGACATTTTGTCGAAGTCGCGCGCGTCAATGTCCGCCGCGGGCAGGCCGATTACCATCGTCAATCTGGATACGAAAAGCGCGGCGCGCCGCGAAGCGGTGAGCTACTGGCTTCGTAACGGCGATATTTTCACCGGCCGCGCCGGTGAAAGCGCGTTTCGCCGCTTTCAGAACGGGCTTTCAGGCCCGCTCGACGGCGCGCTCGTCCGCGTATCGACGATCAATGCGCAGTCGCCTCAATTCGATCTCAACCGGGCGTTCCTTGCCGACTTCGCCAACGCCCTGTCTCCTGACGCGCGCGCGCTTCTTCTCGGCGCAAAGGAGGGGGCGTGAATCAGGAGAGCCGGTTCGGCGCTGTTATCGTCAACTATAATTGCGGTCCGTTTGCGCTAGATGCGGCGCTGAGTTTTATCGGCGCCGGCGGCGCGGCGGCGATCATCGTCGACAACGCTTCGACAGACGGTTCCGCCGAATACATCGAACGCGCGCTGGCCGGTGACGCGATTCACGAAAGCGAGGCGCCGTCGCTGCCGTTCGAGAAGGATGCGCCGTCGATACCGGAACTCTCAGCGCTCGCGCCCGGCGCCGTTCGGCTCGTTCGCGCGCCGTGCAATGGCGGCTTCGCCTATGGATGCAATACGGGGCTGCGACTCTTGTCGGCGATGCGAAATATCGACCGTCTGCTTTTGCTCAATCCCGATGCGTTGCTATCTCGGCGCGCTCTTGCGGCCTTCGCCGAAAGGCTTGCGGATGCGCGCGCCGGCCTTTGCGGCGCAAGCGTCGTCGCATTCGACGCCCCGCATCCGGTCCAGGCTTTCGGCGGCGCGGCGCTGCATCCGCTGCTTCTCGTCGGCGCCAATATCGGCGAGGGAGGGCGGCTCAGCGATGCGCCGGACCGGCGGTCGGTTGAAGAGCGCATGTCCTATCCGCTCGGTGCGGCGATCGCATTCCGGCGCGATTATCTTTCGCGCGCCGGTTTTCTCGATGAGCGCTATTTTCTCTATTATGAGGAGGCGGACTGGACCCTTGCGGGCGGACCGGCGAACGGCCCGGCCTGGGCGCCGGGCGCAATCGTTTATCACCGCTATGGCGCATCGTCCAAAAGTGCGAGACGCGGCGCCGGCGAGGCGTCCGCACGCTCGCCGCTCGCCGATTTTCACATGGCGCGCTCGCGCATTGCGTTCGCGCTTAAATGGCGGCCCGCTCTGGCGCCGCTCGCTTATCTCGGCGTTTTCGCGCAGGCTGGCGTGCGGCTGGCGCGCGGGCGGCCGGAAAACGCCGCCGCGCTCATTCGCTCGATACTGCCGGGACGAAAATCGCCGACCAAGCCTCGCGCATACGCGGCGGCGGAATAGGGCCGCGTACTGAAAAAGAAATGTCGCGCGCGATGTTTGAAGTCAGCCGCAACGGTTGGTAATGATGATCGCGAATCTCCCGATCGGCGCGTCGATGATCCGCACTCTCATGTTCCTGCTAACGCAAACCGGGCCTGATGCGCCTGTCGCCGCGCCAGGCGGGCAAAACCCCGATGCGCCTGTACCTGACGAACCGGCGCCCGACGATTCGGCGCTCGATGAACTGATAGGCGCGGAGGGGTTTTCGCAACGCATCTATGACATGATCGAATGGTCGCGCGACCAGCTCGCATCGGTCGATACGCTGATCCAGCTCGCGATCATTCTCGTATCGCTCGCCCCCGCAGCCGTATTCGGTCCCCAGATCAGAAAGCTGATAGCCTCCCGGATCGCGCCGCACGCGCCTTACGGCGTTTTGCGCCGCGCGGCGAACGCCTTTGCTCATATTGCAACGCCGATAGCGCTTTACATTATCTGGCAGGGCGCGTCGGTCGCGCTCGCTGCGGCCGGAATTTCAAATGTTCTCGTCAACGCCGGCGTCAGCCTGCTCGCGGCCTGGATCGTCCTCAGGCTGGTCACGCTGATTATTCGATCGGCGTTCTGGTCAAAAGTCGCATTCTTTCTCGTTTGGCCGATCGCCGCCCTCGATGCGACCGGATTGCTCGACGATGCGATCCGCTACCTCAACAGCGTGTCGATCCCGATCGGTGAATCGGCGGCGGGCGAAAAATTGCAGTTTTCAGCGCTCGATGTCGTTCGCGTCATTTTCATTTTCTCCGCCCTTTTCTGGGTGACGAGCATCATCAACCGGTTTTTGAAAAGCCAGATCTCCACCGTCGACGAGTTGACGCCATCGTTGCAGGCTTTGCTGATCAAAATTCTTGATGTTCTTCTGCCGACGGCGGCGTTCCTGATCGCGCTTCAAATGGTCGGTTTCAATTTTACGGCGCTTGCGATTTTCGGCGGCGCTGTAGGCCTCGGGATCGGGCTTGGCCTTCAGCGAACCATTTCGAATTTTTTCGCCGGCTTCACGCTTATCGCCGACAAATCCATCAAGCCGGGGGATGTCGTCGAGGTTGGAACGACGTTCGGTTGGGTCACCGAGATGAATGCGCGCTACGTGACGATCAAGACCCGCGACGGCAAGGCGCACCTTATGCCGAATGACCGCTTTATCGAGGAAGGGGTAATCAACTGGTCCCATTCCGACCGCGTCGTGCGCCTGCATGCGGCGTTCGGCGTTTCCTATAATGTGCGCGATCTGCGCGCCGTCGCCGCGGCGGCGCAGGAGGCGGCCCTTAACGTGCCGCGCGTCCTCAAATCGCCGGCGCCGCGCTGCAATCTGGTTGAATTCGCAGATAACTCCGTCAATTTCGATTTGCGCTTCTGGATCAACGATCCGGCGAACGGCGTCGCCAATGTGACGAGCGACGTGATGATGGCCGTGTGGGACGGGCTTCACGAATTGGCGATCGAAATACCGTTCCCGCAGCGCGATATCCATATCAAGAGCTGGTCGCGCGAGGCCCTCCCGCCTTCGGGACCGGGCGCTTGACGGTTCCTCGTTTTGTAAGCCGTGCGCGATCCTGTATAATCGGCGCGGGACTGCGGCGGCGACTGGACTAGTGAGAAGGTTAGGGAGACAATTATGATCAGACCGGCGATAGCGGCGGGCCTAGCGCTCATTCTCGCCGCCTGCGCGACATCGACCCCTTATGGGCCGGCGTCCGGAAACAATCCGTACGGCTTCACCGAGCAGCGGATCGAAACAAACCGTTACCGCATCGTATTCAGGGGCAACTCCTCGACGACGCGCGAGTCGGTCGAAACATTTCTGCTTTATCGCGCGGCCGAGCTGACGATCGAAAGCGGATTTGATTACTTCATCGTGACGGAGCAGGACACGGAGGCGAACAAGCGCTATTCAAGCTCGCCCGATCCGGCGTTTTATGGCCGTTATTATTACGGATACGGACCTTATTGCTGCGCTTTTCCCTATTACGCTTATGGCTGGGGATGGGGATCGCACTATGACTATACGACGCGCGAGTTTACGCGGTACACCGCGATCGCTTTTATAACGATGCACAAGGGCGAAAAGCCCGCGGAAGATCCGCAGGCGTTCGACGCGCGTTCGGTGACGGAAAACCTGCGCAGTTACGTTGTCGCTGCGCCGCAGTCGTAAAGGACTAAACTGCGCGCAGCTTCGGCGCGGGCGCCTCGTTCGAGGTTCGCTCCTTTGCCGCTTGTTCATAGACGGCGACAAAACCGCGCGGAGTATGCCTTAAAACGACGGCGCGCTGTCGGCCGATATGAATGGCGGAGCCGACTGCGGGCTTGCGCGGCGATTCGACAGAAACGCCCTCGACCGACTGATCAAGCACGCGCACAAACAGCGATCCGCCGTCTGGAAGCCGGCAAACCATGCGCTGTTCCGCGGCGCGATGGCGCGGCGCGGTGCGCCGGTCGGCGAGGCCGGCCGAAAAATTCGGGTTGGCGCGCAGCATCAACTGCTCAGTCAGCAAGTTCCGGCGCCGGCGCGATAAAAGGAACGAAAGCGAGAAGCCGTCAGGGAATGTGCGCACGATACGCCCTTCAATGACGTCGAGGCCGCTGACGTAAATTACGGCGGCGTCGCCCTTGACGACTTCGGCGTCCACCATGACGCACAGATCGCCCGGCGAGATGTTAATCAGCCGTCCGTCATATTCATCTATGCCGTTAACGATAATGCGCGCGGGGAGTTCCAGCGGGACACGTCGATAGCGGCGCTGGTCTGCTTTAATGAAGTTCATCTTTGTTATCAGTCTTTGCCACGGCGCAGTACGGTGCAGGCTACGTGCCGGCGCTCAAACCTTCGCTAAACAGACGCATAAAACTTTATGTTTTCACGGCTTTCCCGCCGGAAAACCGGGAGTTTTCCAGTTAGGGAAATCCGCCGCCCTGAACGGGACATCGTATGAAAGCGGCGGTTCGTCGCAAGGATGGGCGCGCTTTCATTGCGCGAAATCGGCACAGCGTTGTATCGTGCCGGCCTTTTTAACAATGTAGCCGCCCCATTCCTGGAGGCGCTGCCTCAGGAGGGTTCCCCGCATGCTCAATAAGATCGCGTTGCTCGGCACGGCCGCCGCCATAATGCTTGGTTCGGCCGGCGCAAAATCGGCTGAAGATCCCTATCTTTGGCTTGAAGAGGTCGAGGGCGCGAAAGCGCTCGATTGGGTGCGCGAAAAGAACGCCGAATCGCTTGGCGTTCTGGAGGGCGATGCGCGCTTCCAGCCCATGTATGACGAGGCGAAATCGATCCTGAATTCGACGGCGCGCGTGCCGGACGGTTCTATTCACGCCGGCGCGGTTTACAATTTCTGGCAGGACGCCGACCACGTGCGGGGCGTCTGGCGCCGCGCGTCGGTCAAATCATACAAATCCGGCGCGCCGGAATGGGAAACCGTCATCGATTACGACAAGCTGGCGGCTGATGAGGGACGCAACTGGATTTCCGGATCCATCTCATGTCTTTCCCCGGCCTATGTTCATTGCATGGTCGAATTGTCGGACGGCGGCAAGGACGCGGGATACTGGCGCGAATTCAATACGGAATCGAAAACCTTCGTCGATGGAGGTTTCGCGCTTGGCGAGGGGAAGTCCAACTTCGCCTGGATTGATGAGGATACGTTGCTGGTCGGCGCCGATCTCGGCGAGGGGTCGCTGACGACTTCGGGATACCCGAAGGCGGTGCGCGTTTGGAAACGCGGCGCGGCGGTCGAGGCCGCGCCGGTCCTGCTCGAAGGCGCGGAAACCGATGTGGCGGTTTTCCCTGCAACCGACCATGACGAAAGCGGCGCGCATGTCTTCGCCAATCGCGCCGTGGATTTCTTCGGCGCGGAATTTTATTACGCCCGCAACGGCGAAGGCGAGCCGGTGAAACTGCCGCTTCCGACGAAGGCCGATCTGTTCGGCGTTCTTGACGGGCGCGCAATTTTCCTGATTCGCGAAGACTGGACTTATCGCGGAAGCGATTATCCGTCGGGCGTGTTGATCGCTTATGATCTTGTGAGCGGCGACGCGGAAACGGCGTTCGCCCCGAATGCGTCCCAGGCGATCGACGGCAACAGCATTCAGATCGGCAAGACGGACATGATCGTGCGCTATCTCGACGATGTGTCGGGAAAGGCGGCGCGTTTGAAGCGCGACAAACGTTCAGGCGAATGGAAGTTCTCCCCGATCGACCTGCCGGCGAACGGGGTCGTCAAGATCGTTTCCGCCGGCGGCGGCACCGATGACGCCATACTCTCCTATGAGAGCATGACGACGCCGAATGCGCTTTATTACGTCACAGCAAAGAACAAGGTGACGAAGATCATGGAGGCGCCGGCGTTCTATGATGCGAAAGATGTCGTAGTCGAACAGCGCTTTGCGACATCGAAAGACGGAACTCGGGTTCCCTATTTCATCATGGCGAAAGATTCGGTTTTGAAAGCCGGCGGCGCGCCGACAGTGCAATATGGCTATGGCGGTTTTCTCAACCCGATCCTCCCTGTCTATTATGAAGACCCATCGCGCCCGCAACACGGCGCGCTCGCCGGCAAGATGTGGGTTGCGCGCGGCGGCGTACTCGTAATCGCCAATATTCGCGGCGGTTCGGAATACGGTCCGAAATGGCATTCCGCGGCGCTCAAGGAAAACCGGCAAAAAGCGTTCGATGATTTCATCGCCGTTTCCGAAGATCTCGTAAAAACAGGCGTCACGAGCCCTGAAAAGCTCGGCGCCATCGGCCGCTCGAACGGCGGCCTGTTGATGGGCGCGATGCTGACCCAGCGCCCGGATCTATATACGGCCATCGATTGCGGCGTGCCGCTGTTCGATATGAAACGCTATAACAAGCTGCTCGCGGGCGCATCCTGGATGGCCGAATACGGCAATCCGGATATTCCGGAGGAATGGGAGTATATTTCGAAATATTCCCCCTACCAGAATCTAAAAAAGGGCGTCGATTATCCGAAAGTGTTTTTCTATACGTCCACAAAGGATGATCGCGTTCATCCGGGCCATGCGCGCAAAGCAGTGGCGCGCATGACGGAATTCGGCCACCCGCCGTATTATTATGAAAACATGGAAGGCGGCCACGGCGGTACGGCGAACCAGGATCAGCTCGCCTATCGAACCGCACTCGAATGGGCCTATTTCGCGCATATGCTGATGGGTCCGGCCGAATAGTGCGCACAGCGCTTTTCACCATTGCGGCGGCGCTGGCGGTCCTGACCGCGCCGGCGCCGCTTTGGGCCGACGAACCTGAACCCGCGACGCGCGAGGAAATTGTCGCCGCGCATGAGGTTCTCGTCCAGTGGACATCCGCCTTTCAGGCGGGTGATTATCGCGCGCAATGGCGATTGACGGATTCGCGCATCCGGCGCTGGCACGACCGAAGGCGCTGGAAAGACTGGATGACGAAAGCGGCGCGTCGCAACGGTGCGCTGCTTTCTTACGAGGTTGAAGCCGCAGCGCCCGCGCAGGCGGAAGATATTCCCTGCACGGAGATGGGGCACTGCTTCAGGCCGGGAGTAAAATACATTTTGTTCCTGATACGGAGCGAGTATGAGGTCGCTCATCCCGCGCAGCCCGAATTCGTAGTCATGGCGCTGTCCGACGAGGGCTGGCGTTTCGGCGGCGGTTCGTTCCTTAACAGGCCGATGGGCGAAACCTCGGTGATCATGACGGTCCGCGACGAACGCCGATACAGCCCCGGCTATTCGATTCAGAACTAGCCCGAAATTCAACCCTTCAGGGTTTTCAATCAGTAAACACCCTGTATATGCTCGCCCCCGCGAAAAAATAAGAGCGGAGGCGGGGGCATGGGAATCTGGTTCAGGACCAAGCTCTGGAAGCGTGTATTTCTCGGGTTGATTCTGGGCGTCATATTCGGCCTCGTCGTCTCACAGTTGATGGACGCCGTTGCGGCCGAGGCTCTGCTTGCGAAAATACGGGTAGTCGGCGACGTTTTCATTCGCCTTATTCGAATGATCGTCGTGCCGCTCGTTTTCTTTACGCTCGTCGCGGGCATTTATGCGATGGGCGACCCGAAAAAGCTCGGCACGATCGGCGTCAAGGCGTTTGCGCTTTATATACTGACGACTTTCGTCGCCAATCTGATCGGCCTCGGCATGGGAACGCTTTTCCAGCCGGGCAAGGGCGTCGATCTGGGCGGCGCCGAGCCGAAGCAGCTTGGCGACGCGCAGCCGCTCGTTGAGCGGTTGATCGCGATTATTCCCGAAAACCCTTTCGCAGCCCTGGTTCAGGGCGACATGCTTGCAATTATTTTCTTTTCGATCCTGCTGGGCGTCAGCCTGTTGATGGCGCGTGAAGAGGGGCGGGCCGCCGGGCGGTTTTTCGAGGCCTGTTCTGAAGGCATCCTGAAAATGACGTATCTCGTCATGGAGCTTGCGCCATTCGGCGTGTTCGCGCTCATCGCCTATGTCGCCGGCACGAAAGGGATTGAGACCTTTACTGCGATCCTTGCGCTGACGCTCGCCGTTTATATCGGCGCCGCGCTGCATATGCTGATCGTCTATGGCGGCATTATCCGCTTCGTTCTGGGGCTTCCTGTCGTCAATTTCTTCCGCGGCATTCTCGATGCGATGATGGTCGCCTATTCGACATCGTCGTCATCGGCGACCTTGCCGCTGACCATCCGCGCGACGACGGAAAATCTCGGCGTTCAAAAGTCCGTCGCCGGTTCGGTTCTGCCGTTGGGTTCGACGATCAACATGGACGGAACGTCGCTCTATCTCGGCATCGTCGCGCTCTTCACCGCGCAGGCTTTCGGCTACCAGCTCCAGCCTGAACACTACCCGCTTATTGCGCTCACCGCCGCGCTCGTCTCCATCGGCACGGCGGGCGTTCCGTCCGCTTCCTTATTCCTGTTGTCGATCGTACTCGACGTTTTTGAGGTGAGCCCGGAACATGTCGCGCTCATCGTCGGGTTCATATTCCCGTTCGACCGCCTGCTCGACATGATGAGGACGGTCGTCAATGTGACCGGCGACGCGGCGGTTGCGACGGCTGTCGCCAAATGGGAAGGCGAGCTGGACGAGGATGTGTTCAGGGCGAAACCCGGGCGTTAGGGGCGCCCTTGCCTTGCCGCCTTCCCGGGCCTATAGACCGCCCCTCAAATCCGGAAGTTCGTCTTCCTGGCTTTGCCGGCACGACCCCCTGTCGCCTTTGAATGGGCGAAAAAGGGACGGGGCCGGGAAGCCGCCGCCGACGGGGTGACGCCCTCTCGGCGGCCGATCGCGTTTGTGAGGTTCGATGTTTGAAAGTCTGAGCGACAGGCTTGGCGGTATCTTTGAAAAACTCCGGGGACGCGGGGCCCTGGAGGAAAAAGATGTCGACGCCGCCCTGCGCGAAGTGCGCGTGGCGCTCCTAGAGGCGGATGTCGCGCTGCCGGTCGCAAAGGAATTCATCGCGAAAGTGCGCGAACGCGCCGTCGGCGTCGAGGTTCTGCGCTCGGTGACGCCGGGCCAGCAGGTCGTCAAGATCGTTCACGACACGCTTGTCGAGACGCTCGGCGGCGCGGCCGACGACGCCGCGCTCGACCTCGCCATGGCGCCGCCGGCGCCGATCCTGATGGTCGGCCTTCAAGGTTCGGGCAAAACGACGACGACGGCGAAGATTGCGAACCGGTTGCAGGCGCGGGACAAAAAGCGCGTCCTCATGGCCTCGCTCGATACGCGCCGTCCTGCGGCGATGGAGCAGTTGAAGGTTCTTGGCGAGCAGACAGGCGTCAGGACGCTGCCGATCGTCGCCGGACAATCGCCGCAGCAAATCGCAACGCGGGCGCTGGAGGCGGCGCGCCTTGGCGGGTTTGACGTCGTCATGCTCGACACCGCCGGGCGGCTTTCGATCGACGATGAGTTGATGACCGAAGTCGCCGACATTCATCGCATCGCCAACCCGATTGAGACCCTGCTCGTCGTTGACGCGCTGACCGGGCAGGATGCGGTCAATACGGCGGACAAGTTCAAGGCGCGTCTCGATGTCACCGGCGTCGTCCTTACGCGCGTTGACGGCGATGCGCGCGGCGGCGCCGCGCTGTCGATGCGCGCCGTCACCGGCAAGCCGATCAAATTTATCGGCGTCGGCGAGAAATTCGACGCTGTGGATACTTTCGATCCCGCGCGCATGGCGGGGCGCATTCTCGGCATGGGCGATATCGTCTCGCTTGTCGAAAAAGCGTCTGAGCAGATCGACGCTGAAAAAGCTGAAAAAGCCGCCCGGCGAATGGCCAAGGGCGAGTTCGATCTCAACGATCTCGCCGACCAGTTCCGCCAGATGCGTAAAATGGGCGGCATGGGCGCAATCCTCGGCCTGCTGCCTGGCATGGGCAAGATGAAGAAGATGGTCGACGCCGCCGGCGGGTTGGACGACGGCGAAATCAAGCGCCAGGAAGCGATCATTTCGTCGATGACGAAAGCTGAACGCAAAAAGCCCGCGTTGATGAACGCCAGGCGCAAGGTTCGCGTCGCCAACGGGTCCGGCACGAGCGTGCAGGAAGTGAACAAGCTTTTGAAAGCCCATCGCCAGATGGCCGATATGATGAAAAAGCTCGGCAAGGGCGGCATGAAGGGTCTCGCCGCGCAAATGGGCGGCCTCGGCGGCCTCGGCGGCGTGGCGGGCGGCGCGGGCGATCTTTCGGCGCTCGGCGGGGGAAAATCGCCGCAACGCGATGATGTAGATTTCGACGCGCTTGAACGCGCGATGAAAGGCCTCGGGCCTATGCCCGGCGCCGGCCTGCCCGGATTGAACAATAAAAAGTAACGCAACTCTCTTCGTCGAAAGGAATACCACTATGTCAGTAAAACTTCGCCTTGCGCGCCGCGGCGCCAAGAAGCGGCCATTCTATCATATCGTCGCGGCGGATTCGCATTGCGCGCGCGACGGGCGCTATATCGAAAAGCTCGGCGTCTATAATCCGCTCCTGCCGAAGACGGATGAAAAGCGCGTGGAATTCGACATCGAGCGCGTAAGGCACTGGCTGTCGAAAGGCGCCAAGCCGACTGATCGTGTGGCGCGCTTCCTGACGGCGCAAGGTCTCGCGGACTGGAAACACGGCGACAATCCGAAAAAAGCCCAGCCCAAGGCGAAAGCCCAGGAACGCGCGAAAGAACGCGCCGACAAGGAAGCGGCCGGATCGGAAACGCCGGCCGAAGCAGCGGGCGCTTCGGAGTAAAAACTCCCGATTCATTCAAAGGCGCGCGGGTCGCAATCCGCGCGCCTTTTTTTGTTTGAACGGTTTTCGCCGCAATTGCGCCGCTGGATCGCCCATCGCCGCCGCGATATAATGGTGCGTGTTAAACAGGCCCGCAGGGGCCGTCGGGGGGTTTATGGCTTTTCGGTCCGGTTTCCTTTCGATCGCGGTTGCGGCGATGCTGATCTGCGCCGCTTGCGGGCGCGAGGCGATGCGCGCGCCTGAAGGCGCGGCCGAAGATGCGATCGCCGTCACCGCCGCGCGCAGTTCGAAAGCCTATGGCGGCGCCGATATCGCGCCGCCGCCGCCGGGCCAGAACGCGGCGAACGCCGGGGTCATGCTCGCTTATTCCTACGCCATGGGCGTCAAGGCGCCGAAAGGGCAGATTGCGCCGCTGGTCGCCGCGCATGAAAACGCCTGTATCGAGGCCGGGTCCGGCGTCTGTCAGGTTCTCGGCGCGTCTGTGAATTCGTATGGCGACGACGCCGTTTCGGGTTATCTCAATCTGCGCGCAGAGCCGAAATGGCTTGAAACCTTTCGCGGCAGCGTTGCGTCGGGGGTGGAAAAATCCGGCGGCGAACTGACGTCGAATTCCGTTTCGACGGAGGATCTGACCCAATATGTCATCGACGTTTCCGCGCGCCTCGAAGCGAAGAAGGCCTTGCGCGATCGCATCAGGAATCTGCTGGAAACACGCGAGGGAACGCTAAGCGACGTTCTGGCGGCCGAACGCGCGCTCGGCGAGGTGCAGGGCGAAATTGATTCCATGACCGGATCGCTGGAAGCGGCGAAGGCGCGCGTCGCCATGTCAGCGCTTTCCATTTCCTATTCGTCGGATCCCGAGACCTCCGTCAGCATGTGGAAGCCGCTCAGCGAAGCGTTCAGCTCATTCGGGCGTACGTCGATGCGCTCGCTCGCCGATGCGGTGAATTTCGTCGCGCGGGGCTGGCCGTTTTTCATACTCGGCCTGATCGCGCTCGCCATTGTGCGCTTTTGGCTGCGCGGACGCAGAAAGAAAGCGTAAGCGGCAAATTCGCAAGAGCGCCGGATTTTGCAATTGGCGCCGTAATGCTTCAAGACTGCCGGGCCGTCATCCGGAGCCGGGCCGATCCTTCGTGGAGCCCTTGGACATATTCGCCCCCTCGTATTCTGGCCGCCGGCGGCGATCCTCGTCGCTGCGCTCGTCGCAAGCATCGTCGATTTCAGTGATTTTCTGGCGTTCGCCAGCCGCATCAATGACTGGATATTGCTTCGGCTCGGCCCGCTGATCGGCGTCGCCGCATTCGGCGCCGTTTTGTTGATCGCCGGCGTTTTTTTCTCCCCCCTCGGTCGCGTGCGCATCGGCGGCGGCGGGGCGAAGCCCGTATTGGGCCGCTGGCACTGGTTCGCCATCACGCTTTGCACGACAATCGCGACCGGCATTTTATTCTGGGGAACGGCCGAGCCGATCTATCATCTGAACGCGCCGCCTGATTTCGCCGGCGCCGCTCCGCGCAGCGAAGCCGCAGCCGAGTTTGCGCTTTCTACGCTTTACATGCACTGGGCGATTACGCCCTATTGCCTGTACGCAGTCCCCGCGCTCGCTTTCGCGCTCAGCTATCACAATCTGAAAAGCGCCTATTCGCTCAGCGGTCCGCTTGGTCTTTCGATGGGGCCGTTCGCGCGCGGCGCCGGGGCGGCGATTATCGACGCGGCGGCGCTCTTCGCCCTTGTCGCAGGCGTCGCCGCCTCTCTCGGCGCCGGGGTCATGACGCTTGTCGGCGGCGTCGTTGAGCGAACGCCCCTGCATGACGGCCCGCTTATCCGTCTCGGTGTGACGTCGATAATCGTCGCCACCTATGTCGCGTCGTCGGTGAGCGGCCTTCAACGCGGCATAAAATTCCTGTCGGATATCAATATCCGCATTTTTTTCGTGCTCGTCGCCTTTGTCTTTATCGCGGGGCCGACGCTGCAGATCATACGGCTCGGCGTGACAAGCGCGGCTGAATACGGCGTTGAGTTCGCGCCGCGAAGTCTCGGGCTGATCGTCGGCGGCGGCGACGGCGAATGGAAGCGCGACTGGACGACGTTCTATTTCGCCAACTGGCTCGCATGGGCGCCGATAACGGCGCTTTTTCTCGGGCGGATCGCCATTGGATATACGGTGCGTGAATTCATCATTTTCACGATGGCGCTTCCGGCGCTTTTCGGCATGGTCTGGATGGCGATTTTCGGCGGCGCGGCGATTGAAACCGATCTGGGCGGAGGCGTCATCACCGCCGCCGTCAGGGGCGAGGGACCGGAAGCGGCCGCCTATGCGCTTTTCAACGCGCTTCCTTTGAGCGGCGTCATCATCGCCGCCTTTTTGTTTACGACTTTTATCTCGTTCGTCACGGCGATGGATTCCAATACGCATTCGATTGCAAGCGTTTGCCTCGACTGGCGCACGCAAGGCGACGAACCGAAACAAGCCGGCCTTGGCATCAAGATTTTCTGGGGCGTGCTGATCGGCGCCGTTGCTTTCGTGATGACGGCGACCAACGGCGTCGACGGCGTAAGGATGTTGTCCAATCTCGGCGGCGCGCCCGGACTGATCATCATCGCCGGCTGCGCGGCGTCGCTTGTTCGCCTGACGATGATGGACAAGTCGCAGCTCGACAGGGACTAATTCGCGGGCGTTATCCGCAAAACCTTGCCGACCGGCGCGCCGTTCCGGTCTTCCGTCGTCGCATAAACGGCGCCGTCCGGGCCGACGCGAACGTCGCGCACGCGCTCGCCCAGCAGGTATCGTTCTTCGCCGACGATCTCCATTCCGTCGAGGTCGATGCGGTGAAGCGCAACGCCCGCCATCGCGCCAACCAGAAGATCTCCGTCCCAGTCCGCGGGGAAGAGCGATCCGTGATAAACAGCAAGGCCGGAGGGAGCGATGGACGGCGTCCAGTATTTAAACGGCTGCTCCGTATCGCGATATTCTGTGAACGGCGTAATTCGCGCGCCGGAATAATCTACGCCGTAACTTGCAAGCGGCCATCCGAAATTTCCGCCCGCGACCAGGATGTTGATCTCGTCGCCGCCGCGCGGTCCATGTTCCTCCTCCCAGAAGACGCCGCGCGCTTCGTCATAGGCGAGGCCCTGCGGATTTCGGTGGCCCTTTGAAAACAGCTCCGGGCGTTCGCCGTCGCCGAATCTCGGATTGTCGGCGGGCGCCGAACCGTCTTCGTTTAAACGAATGACGGCGCCGAAGCTGGATGTCATGTCCTGTGCGCGGTCTTTGTATTTCGACCCTTCTCCGATCGTTGCATAAAGCTTGCCGTCGCCGCCCCAGGCGAGCCGGCCGCCGAAATGATGCCCGGTGTCTTTGTCGGGAACGGCGTCATATATCGGCGTCAGATTGCGAAGCGCGGCGCCGTCGAATTGCGCACGCGCGATGCGCGTCGCGTTCGCCCCCCGGGCGCCGTGCGCGTAAGAGAGATAAAGAATCCTGTTTGTCGCAAAATCGGGATGCGGAAGAATATCGAAAAGCCCGCCCTGGTTCCACGAGAGAACCAGCGGGACGCCGGCGACCGGCTCTTCGACAAGCGCGCCGTCGCGGATTATCCGGATACGGCCCGGGCGTTCGCTGACCAGAAGTTCGCCGCCAGGCAGGAACGCGATCGACCATGGGTTGACGAGACCGTCGGCGAGCGTTTCGACATTGATCTCCAATGCGCCCTCGGGCGCGGGCGCGGCAAGATGCGTCTGGAGTTTGGGATCGCCGCCGCCCGTGACCTGCCGCTCTGCGGTTTGCGGGCTTTCGCCGGCTTTCGCCGCATCCGGCGCGCCGCATCCGGTTAGTGCGGACGCTGCAATCGACGCCGCGACCAGCCTGCATGCGAAGGTTCGGGTGAAAACGGGCGCGTCCTTCATGCGTCTCTCCATGGAATTGCCGGCCCATCTTCGGTAAGCAGCGACGGGGCGGCGCGTCAATGCGGCGCCGGTATCGAAGCCGGGAGGCGAGTGATGAAGATTGCGCGCACGATTATCGGTTTTCTGGCGGCGGTCATTGTCGGGTTCATTCTTTCCGTACTCTGCCTGACCGGCTACACGCTGGCCGGCTATCCGGGGTTTGATCTCGATTTTCACGCCTTCTGGTCGACATTCATTCTGAATTTGCAGGGGCTTGCGACCGGTTCTCCCTTTGCGGGCATCCTTGCGGTCGCCTTCGCCATCGCTTTCGCAGTTGCGGCGATCTTGAAGCGCCTCCTTAAGCCGCTGGCGCCATTCGCTTACGTCATCGCAGGGGCCGCGGCCGTGCCGGCGCTCCTTGCGATTGTTGAAAATGTGATGATCGGCGGCGGGGTCGGCGCCTTCTACGGCGCGCGCGGGGCGACGGGGTTGTTGCTGCAGGCGCTCGCCGGCGCGGGCGGCGGTCTCGCCTATACGGTTTTCCGCGGCGCGACGATGCGCTGACTTTCGCGTCCGCGTCTTCTGCGCTAAAGGCCGCGGCCATGGTTCGCGCCGCACCCAACACGCCGAAGATCGGCATCGTCAGCCTCGGCTGCCCGAAGGCGCTTGTCGATTCTGAACGCATCATCACCCGGCTGAAGGCCGAAGGCTATGAGATTGCGCCGGATTATGCGGGCGCCGACGCCGTACTCGTCAACACATGCGGGTTTCTGGATACGGCGCGCGCGGAATCGCTCGATGCCATCGGCGAGGCGATTTCGGAAAACGGCCGGGTCATCGTCACCGGCTGTCTCGGCGCCGAGGAAAGCGTCATAAGGCGCGCGCACCCGAAAGTTCTCGCCGTGACAGGTCCGCACCAATATGAAGACGTGATGGCGGCGGTCCATGATGCAGCGCCCGCGCCGCATGATCCGCTATTCAGCCTGACGCCGCCGCAAGGCGTCAGGCTGACGCCGCGCCATTACGCTTATCTCAAGATTTCCGAAGGCTGTAATAATTCGTGTTCCTTCTGCATCATCCCGTCGATGCGCGGAAAGCTGCAAAGCCGGCGCATCGACGCGGTGTTGAAGGAAGCCGAGAAGCTCGTACAAGCGGGCGTCAGGGAATTGCTGGTTATTTCGCAGGATACGTCGGCCTACGGCGTCGATCTCAAATATGCGCCTTATGACTGGCGCGGCGAAACCATTCCGACGCGATTTTACGATCTGGCGCGCGGTCTTTCCTCGCTCGGCGTCTGGACGCGGCTTCACTATGTCTATCCCTATCCGCATGTCGAGGACGTGATTCCGTTGATGTCGGAGGGCGCGTTGCTGCCCTATCTCGACATCCCTTTCCAGCATGCGAGCCCGACGGTGCTGAAGGCGATGCGCCGCCCCGCGCATCAGGAAAAAACGCTTGAACAAATTCGCCGGTGGCGGGAAATCGCGCCGGATCTCGTTTTGCGCTCGACTTTTATCGTCGGATTTCCGGGCGAAACGGACGAAGATTTCGAAATGCTTCTCGACTGGCTGCGGCAGGCGCGCCTCAATCGCGTCGGCTGCTTCAGGTTCGAGCCGGTGAACGGCGCTGCGGCGAACGATCTGCCGGGCGTCGTTCCCGATGAGGTGAAAGACGAACGCTTTCGCCGTTTCATGGCGGTGCAGCAGGATATTTCCAAAGACCTGCTCCAGGGCTGGATCGGGCGCAATCTTGATGTCCTGATCGACGAAGTCGATGACGAAGGCGCCGTCGGGCGCAGTTACGCCGATGCGCCGGAAATCGACGGCGCCGTTATCCTGGAACGGGAAACATCGCTCAAAACAGGCGACATGGTTCGTGTGCGGGTGACGGGCGCTGATGAATATGATTTGTGGGGTGAGCGCGTTTGAGCGCCTATCGGGAGAGGAAAATGAAGAAGCTTTCAATTGCTGCGGCGCTTATGGCGCTCGCGACGACTGCGGCGTTTGCGGCGGATAGCGAACGCGACACGCTCGATCGGATTATCAAGGATCACTGGGCGTGGACGCTGGAGACGAATCCGACCTTTGCGACATCGCTCGGCGTGCGCGATTTCGACGACCGGCTGGGCGATCCGTCGCTGGCCGCATTCGATGCGGGAATTGAGGCGGAGCGCGGGTTCCTCGGCCGGCTGGATGCGATTGACGCCGACGCGCTCGCCGCTGCGGACCGGATGAATTACGATCTGCTGCGGCTTGATCTCGAACGCGACATCGAGGGCGCGAAATTCGGCGACAAATATTTTATCATTACCAATCGCGCCGGCCCGCATACGTTCATCGCGGGGCTGCCCGATGATCTTCCCTTTTTCACCAAGGCCGATTTCGAAAGCTATGTGAAACGGCTGAACGCGACACCCGCTTTCGTGGATGCGGCGATTGCGCGCCTTTCGGCCGGAGTTGACGCAGGGTGGACGCAGCCTTGCGCGGCGATGGCCGGGTATGAAGATACGATACGCCATCATGTCGTAGACAAGCCGTCCGACAGCGTCTTGATGAAACCCTTTGCGGACAAGCCGGCGACCATCAGCGCGCGCGACTGGAAAAAACTGAAAAGCGATGCGGAAAAGGCCGTTTCGGGCAAAGCTGTCCCGGCGATCGAAAAATTCGCCGATTTCTATGAAGAGACCTACGCGCCCGCCTGCCGTAAGAATATCGCCGCCTCGTCCCTGCCGGACGGCCAGGAATATTACGCTTACCGCGCGCGCCTGAATACGACGACCGATATGAGCCCTGACGAGATTCACGCGCTCGGACTTTCCGAAGTCGCGCGCATCCGCGCCGAAATGGCCGCCGTCATCAAAGGCTCCGGTTTTAAGGGTGACTTCAAGGCGTTTCAGCAATTCCTCAGAACCGATCCGCAATTCTACGCAAAGACGCCGCGCGAGCTGATGGAGAAAAATTCCTATGTCGCAAAGAAAATCGACGGCGAATTGCCGAAGCTTTTCACGCGCCTGCCGCGCATGCCGTATACGTTAAAGGAAATCCCGGCCGATATCGCCGAGGGAACGACGACCGCCTATTATGAACGCCCTGCGGGCGACGGCTCGCGCCCCGGCGTTTATCGGGTAAACACGTCCAAGCTCGACACGCGCCCGCTTTATGAAATCGAGGCGCTGACCCTTCACGAGGCCGTGCCCGGCCACCATTTCCAGATCGCAATCTCGCAAGAACTGGACTTGCCCGAATTTCGCCGTTTCGGCAGCTTCACCGCCTTTAACGAGGGCTGGGGCCTATACGCTGAGAGTCTCGGTCTCGATGTCGGATTTTACCAGGATCCCTATTCGGATTTCGGACGCCTTTCTTATGAAATGTGGCGCGCCTGCCGCCTGGTCGTCGATACGGGGATGCATTCGAAAGGCTGGACGCGCGCGCAGGCGATCGAATTCATGACGGAAAACACGGCGCTTTCCGAACATAATATCGAGGCCGAGGTCGATCGCTATATCGCCTGGCCGGGACAGGCGCTCGCCTACAAGATCGGCCAGCTGAAGATCCGCGAATTGAGAACCCGCGCGGAAAAAGCGCTCGGCGAAAAATTCGATCTGCGCCGGTTTCATGACGCCCTGCTGGAAGACGGCGCCTTGCCGTTGACGCTTGTCGAAAGCAAAATCGACAAATGGATAGCCGCCGAAAAATCGAAATAGGCGTTTCGATGCAGGACGATCTGGCCGCGCTGATCCGCAAGACCGCCGCGAGGGTGCGCGCGCGCGATTTTCTGTGGTCAGCCGCGTTCGCAGCGCTCATTGGACTCGCCGTTATTTTTTACGGCCCCGGCGAGGCGCAATTGCTCGGCCTGCCGCCTCATATATGGACGCCGGTCGCCGCCTGGATTTTATTCCTCGCGGCGATCGGCGTGCGTTATCGCCTGTCTTCCGGGCGCGAATGGGCGAAGCCGGTCGAGCGTGTCGTCGCGAGCGAGATCAACGCGCAGGAAGCCGAGCTTGCAAGCCTTCGCCTGGCGCGCGGCGTCGCGACTGTGTTGCCTGAACCGCTGTTCATTCTCGATGCGGGCGGCGTCATCGAACACGCCAATCCCGCGGCGGAGGAGTTCCTCGGCGCAAACGACATTGAGGGGCGCCATTTCGCCGCCGCGCTAAGGGCGCCGAACGTATTCGAAGCCGCCGAAGCGGTTGCGAAAGGCGAACCCGCGCATGCGGTCGACTTTTCAACCATCGGCCCGATTGAACGCCATTGCCGCGCGTTCGTCGCGCCGCTCGCCGAAGAAGAGCGGCCTGATCGCGTTCTCGTTTATGTCCGCGATTTGACGAGCGAGCGGCGCGTTGAACAGATGCGCGCGGATTTCGTCGCGTCGGCGAGCCACGAATTGAGAACCCCGCTCGCGTCGCTGATCGGGTTCATCGAAACATTAAGGGGACACGCGAAAGACGATCCCGAAGCGCGCGAGAAATTCCTCGCGATCATGCAGGCGCAGGCCGAACGGATGCAAAGGCTCGTCGCCGACCTGATGTCGCTGTCGCGGATCGAGTTGCACGAGCACGTGCCGCCGAACCAGAGCGTCGACTTATCGAATGTCGCCGAAGATGTCCTTGAAAGTCTGCGGCCCGTGTTTGAACGCTCATCGGCGATTGTCGATTTCGAGAACGCCGCCGGGGAGCCGATCCGCATTCCGGGCGATCGCGACGAGCTTTTTCAGGCGATCCAGAATCTCGTCGATAACGCCGTCAAATATGGCGGTGAGCCGGCGATGATCAAGGTAAAGGCCGGCAGGGGGGCGGCGCCAAGCATGTCGCAGGACGGCGAGGTCGCGCACCGAAGCGGCGATACGCCGGCGCAGATCGTCGGCAGGATCGGCGGCGACATAGGAGATCTCGCCTTTATCCAGATTCGCGATTTCGGCGCCGGCATCGAGCGAAGCGAGCTGCCCCGCCTCACCGAACGCTTTTACAGGGTGAATATCGAGCGGTCGAAAAAAAGCGGCGGCACAGGGCTCGGCCTTGCTATCGTCAAGCACATCATCAATCGCCACAAGGGCGGTTTGCAGGTTGAAAGCCGCCTGGCGGGCGGCACCGCCTTCACCTGCTATTTTCCGACCGGTCCCGCCCGGCGCGGCTGAACGCGGCCGAACGCGGGTCGCGGCAAGACCGAAAAATCGCGTTCGAAGCCGTTTTTGCGTGACTATTTTCGTTTCCGACAAGAATCTGTCACACATTTTTCGCATGGAAGGCGCTGATGCCGGCCCGGTCGGCGTTAGAGGCTTATGGCGACGAACCTGAAAGATATGACGCAAAACGCGCCGCGCGCGATCGAAATTGAGTTCGCGCAGCTCGCAGCGCTCGTTGAGAACCAGCTCAACGACGCGATAACCGCGCTTGAGCGGCGCGACATCGCGATCGCCGAGCGGGTCATCAGGGGCGACGCGAAGATTGACGCGCTCGATCGCGCGATCGACGAAAAGGTCCTCGCCGCGCTGAAGGCGGGGCCGATGCCGGACAGGGCGCTTCGCCAGGCGGTAAGCTATATGAAGCTCGGCGGCGAGCTTGAGCGGGTCGGCGATCTCGCCAAGAATGTTTCAAAGCGTACGATCGTCGTCAGTCGCGAGCGTCCCGCCCAGTCGCTTCTCGCCGGCGTCGTGCGCATGGGCCGCGCCAGCCTGCGGCAATTGTCGGATATTTTGAGCGCCCTGCAGGCGGCGAATTTGAACGCTGCGAAAGCCGTATGGCGCGGCGACACCGATCTCGATGAGCTTTACAATTCCCTTTACCGCGATCTGATGAGCGCAATGATGGCCGACCCTACGCTCGTCCCGACCGGCTCGCATCTGCTCTTTATAGTGAAGAATTTTGAACGTATCGGCGATCATGCGACCAATATCGCAGAGGCGGTGCATTTCGTTGAAACCGGATCGCTTTTCGCTGAAAGCAGACCGAAGGTCGAGGAAACGCCGACGATTGCGTCAAAACCGCAAGTCGGCTGACCAATGGCGGAAAAAGCCGCGCGCAGGAAAGAAAAATGGCGAAAACCAAAGCTTTGATCGTAGAAGACGAAGAGTCGATCTCGACGCTGATCGACTACAATCTTTCGCGCGAGGATTTCGAAACGAAGATTTCCGTCGATGGCGAGGAGGCGTTGCTGAAGCTGCACGAATTCCAGCCCGATATCGTTATTCTCGACTGGATGCTTCCGAAAGTATCGGGGATCGAGGTCTGCCGGCGCATCCGGCAAAACCCCGACACGCGCAACCTGCCGATCATCATGCTGACAGCGCGTTCGGAAGAATCCGACCGCATTCGCGGCCTTGATACGGGCGCGGACGATTATCTGACGAAGCCGTTTTCAACGGCAGAATTGATCGCGCGCGTGAAAGCGGTGTTGCGGCGTATTCGCCCCGCGCTAATCGAAGATGTCGTCGAGCATGGCGATCTGAAGGTCGACAGAACGGCGCACCGCGTCTGGCGCGGCGAGCAGGAAATACGCCTCGGCCCGACGGAATTCCGCCTGCTCGACCATCTGATCCAGCATCCGGGCCGGGTTTTCTCCCGCGAGCAATTGTTGAATGCGGTTTGGGGTTCGGATGTTTTCGTTGAGGTAAGGACCGTCGACGTGCATGTCGGACGCCTGCGCAAGGCGCTTACGAAATTCGATCATGACGATCCGATCCGCACTGTTCGCGCCGCTGGCTACGCGCTCGATTTCACCTGAAAAACCGCCGGTTTTCACCGGCGGTTTTTTTTATTGAGCGGGCTTCGAATTATCGCTGGACGGTCTAGTTCGCCGCGCGCCTGCGCGACGCTTCGGCGGCCATACGCGCGGCCGGCGAGACGGTGCGCTCCGGCCGTCGCTGCGTCGCAGGCTGGAAGGCCATCTGCGCGTGATAGGCGCAATAGGGTTTTCCTGTCGGCGCCGATTGCCCGCAGAAGTGAAAGTCGTCCTTGGCCGGGTCGCCGATCGGCCATTTGCACATATTGCCTTTCAGCGTCGCGACCGTCGCCATATCCCCGGACGACAAAACAGCCGGCGCGACAAATTCCGGCTCAACGATGAGGCGCTCGATTTCCGTCCGCGCGAGGCTGGCCGATGGCTGATCGTCCTCGACGATCTCGGAGTCGCAGCCGCGTTGCGGTTTTGCGGGCGTTGCGCGGCCGGAAAGGCCGAGACGGTGAACCTTGCCGATGACGGCGTTGCGGGTGACCCCGCCCATTTTCGAGGCGATCTGGCTGGCTGAAAGCCCTTCCGCCCAGTATTTTTTCAAAAGCTCAACTCGCTCGTCGTTCCACGCCATAGAGCTGCTCCCTGTTCCCTCCGGGGTCGGTCGTCGCCTGATCGCGCCGCCGGCCTACGCGCCTTCATCACAACATTTTGTGGTGTTGCGGCGCGGCCGCCCGACCTACGCAAAATATAGTAACCAAACGGCGTAAAAATACAACATGGCGCCCCTCGCGAATTTTACACACAATATCTAGGGGCGACGTTAGAGGATTTCAGGCCGCGCGCGCTTGACCGTCACCCGGGCGCGCGCGACATCCCTGATATGACCGGTACAGACTTCCTCGCCCCCGAAAACCCTGAACAAGGGCGCCTCGCCGCGCACGGCTTCGGACAGCGCCGTTTCGGCGCGGTGAACTGGCTCGGGCTTCAAACGCTTTTTGCGAAAGAGGTCCGCCGATACCTTAAAGTGTCGTTCCAGACGATATTCGCGCCGCTTATTTCAACGCTCTTGTTCCTGCTGGTTTTCATCCAGGCGATGGGCGGGCGGGCGGCCGTCAACGGCGTTCCCTATATTGAATTCCTGGCGCCCGGTCTCGTCATGATGGCGATACTGACGAACGCTTTTGCAAATTCGTCTTCGTCGATCATCATCGGCAAGGTGCAAGGCTCGATAGTCGACGTGCTGATGCCGCCCTTGTCGGCGTTCGAACTTGTTATCGCATTCGTCGCAGGCGCCGCCTCGCGCGGGCTCCTCGTCGCTATCGTTACGATCGCGACAAGCGCCGTTTTCATGTCGATATCCGGCGCGCCGATGCATTTTTCGAATGTACTCGCCATTATCTATTTTGCGACGGCGGGCGCGCTGATGTTCGCGATGCTGGGCGTTATCGGCGGCGTTTGGGCGGAGAAATTCGACCAGCTCGCCGCCTTTACGAATTTTGTCATTACGCCGCTGACGTTTCTGTCCGGCACCTTCTATGCGATCAAAAATCTGTCGGAGCCGTTTTTGACTTTCAGCCTGTTCAATCCGGTCTTTTACCTGATTGACGGGTTCCGCTACGGTTTCACCAATGTCGCCGAAGCGCCGGTGATAACGGGTTTCGCCGTGACGATGGGGATAAATTTGGCGCTTGGATGGATTTCCTTCCGTCTCATCAAAAGCGGTTACAACCTGAAAAGCTGATTATCGCCATGCGTGACGATCTCATCATTCCATTTCAGGTCGGCGACGGGTCAGTCCGTGGACGGATCGTACGCCTTGGCGCGGCGATCGACGCCGTATTGCGCCCGCACGGTTTTTCCGATGCCGTGTCGGAACTGCTGGGCGAGGCGGCGGCGCTGACGGCGCTGATGGGCGCCGGGCTCAAATTCGACGGCAAGCTGATTTTTCAGGCGCAAGGCGAAGGCGATGTCAGGCTGCTCGTCGCCGATTATTGTTCCGACGGCGCCTTGCGCGCGACCGCCAGCGTCAGGGGCGGCGAGAATGCGCGCGGTCTCGCCGCCTTGATGGGCAAGGGCCATATTGCGCTAACGATCGATCAGGGCCCCGATATGGATCGCTATCAGGGCGTGACGCCGATCGAGGGGGAAACGCTTGAACAGGCGGCGATCGGATATTTCGACCAGTCTGAACAGATACCGACAGCGGTCCGTCTCGCCGTCGGCAAGATCACGCGGCGGGGCGAGGAAGCGGTTTGGCGCGCCGGCGGCGTGATCGCGCAATTCATGCCGGCCGAGGGTGGGACGCGCGCGCGCGGCGAGGCTGTTTCAGCTCCGCAGCAGGATCGGGAAACCTGGGACCGCGCGGCGGCCTTTTTGAACTCGACGCAGGCCGATGAGTTGCTGGACCCCGCGCTTTCGCCCGAGGAACTCTTATACCGGCTTTACCACGAGGACGGCGTGCGGGTGTTTGAGGCCCGGCCCGTGCGCGCCGCCTGCGGCTGCAATGCGAGCAAGATTGCGGCGGTGCTGGCGCGCTATTCGGAAGAAGAGCTTGCCGATCTCGCCGTCGACGGCGCCATATCCGTCGACTGCGAGTTTTGCCGGCGCACATATTTATTCGACACGCAAGGACGCGAGGCCGCGCAATGAACAGGGAAGAGTTCGACGACGCCGTTACGGAAGTCGAGTTTGAATTTGCAAAACTCCAGGAGACTGTGGCCCGTAAAAGATTGAAAGTCGCGATCGTGTTCGAAGGGCGCGACGCCGCAGGAAAGGGCGGGGTCATAAAAACGATTCTCAAGCGCATGAACCCGCGAATATGGCGCGTTGTCGCTTTGCCGAAGCCGTCGGACCGCGAACTGACTGAATGGTACTTCCAGCGCTATGTCCGGCAATTGCCGGCCGGCGGTGAGGTCGTGCTGTTCGATCGTTCCTGGTACAATCGCGCCGTCGTCGAACCGGTCATGGGGTTTTGCACACAGGACCAATACGAAGCTTTCATGCGCGAGGTTCCGCAATTTGAGAAAATGCTGGTCGATTCCGGAACGATCCTCATCAAATACTGGATTCATGTTTCTGCGGATGAGCAGGAGGATCGGTTTCAAGATCGCGCATGCGACCCGCGAAAGCGTTGGAAATTGTCGCCGATCGACCTTGAGGGCCGACGCCGCTGGGTGGAGTTCGCCAAATATCGCGATGCGATGTTCATGCAGACGCATACGGACCATGCGCCATGGCGCACAGTTGACGGCGACGACAAGGAAAAGGCGCGCCTCAACTGCATGCGCTCCATCCTCGATACGATCCCTTACGAATTCAACGAAGAGGCTTTCGAGCCGATCAAGCTGCCGGCGCGCCAGACAGCGAAGGAGGTCGGCTATGACGATCCGGAGATCGGCGAGGATTTGATGGTGAAAGACTATTATCCGGGCGTTTAGCGCGCAAAGGCGAGAACTGCGTTTCTCCGGGTGCGCAGGCGCGTTTCATATCCGGCGCCGAGCGCGAGCCCCAGCGCGGAAGCGCCTTCTTTTTCATGCGAGGTTTCCAAAATCAGAAAGCGCGGAAACCGCCATGGCGGCGCGGATTTGAAAAATGCGCTGAGCGCGGTGAATTCGTGGCCTTCGATATCGATCTTCATCGCATCTATGCGCTCAAGCCCCGATGCGCTGACCATGAGATGGAGCGGGCGCGCGTTGACGCGCATTTCGCCGTCGGGATCAACGCGGCTCAGCCCGCGACTAGTTGCGTCGCGGGAAAAACCAAGCGCGCCTTCCGTGTCGGAAGCGGCGCAGACAAGCGTTCGCACTTCGCTCAACGCACCTGATACGGCGAGATTGAAGCGCAGGCGCGCCGCCATTTCCGGATCGGCCTCGATGCACAGGCCGCGAAAGCGCGCGCCGGCGCGCATCGCTTCGGCGCGCGCGAAAAGGGTGTAAAGGCCGGCGTTTGCGCCGACGTCGACAAAATGGAATTCACGCCCGGCGTGTTCGGAAATAAATTCGCTGAGCAGGGCGCGTTCCTCGCCATCCCATAATTGCGGCGTCAGGAACACGCGCTTTTCGCAAATATTGTCGTATGGGTGCAGCCGCGCTTTCTGCGAGCCGAAAACACAGACGTCATAGGCGCGACGCGCCCGCCCGCCGGCCGGACCGAGCAGAATGGAGGCGAAGCGCCGTCCCCAGTAATTGGCCGGAAGCCCGCGGGAAATCGCGCGCACGCCCTCCTGAAAGGACGACGGCGACAGCGCGCCGAAGGAATCGGTCATTTCGCCCGCTCCCGCATCACGCGCTCATACATTTTTACGTCCCGCATCCAGCGCCCGAACCCGGACATCATCGAAAAGGCGAAACCATAAACGCCGGCGCGAAACAGCCCGTTCAGCAAATAACGCTTGGCGACGTAAAAGGGCAGGCCGAAAAAAATGCGCAATACGAGGATCGGCGCCGGTTTGGGCGTCAACTCGCGCGCGCGGGTCGATGAGTTTTTGTTGAGCTTGTCGATCAGGTGTTCAGTGTCGGCGAATGCGTGATGCATGATCGCGCCGTCAAGCGCGCCGATCGCCGCGCCGGCGGGCGCGACAAACTGGTCCCAGGCTGCATGATCCGGCGCGCGCACGACGCGACGGTCGTATAATTTGCTGCGCACGATGTCGCCCATCCCGCGCCATGGTTTTCCAAATGGCGGCGCAATGGCGAGCTCGATTTCGTATATGCTTTTCGGCGGCGCGCCGGTTTTAAAGAGCGCGCGTATCTCGCCGGCGAGTTCGTCCGTCACGATTTCGTCGGCGTCGAGATCGAGGAGCCAGTCGTGACGGCACTGGTTCTCGGCGAAGCGTTTTTGCTTTCCATTGCCGAGCCAGTCCTGTTTGACGACGCGCGCGCCGGCCTCTTGCGCAAGGCGGGCCGTATCGTCGCTGGAGCCTGAATCGACGACGACCACTTCATCGGCGACGGCGAGCGCGGCCTTGACGACATCGGCGATCATCCGCGCTTCGTTCCTGGCGCGGATATAGGCGGAAAGGGGCGGCTTGGCTGTCATGGCGCCTATTGGAGCCTTAACGCGCGGCTAGTCAAACGCGAATGAAAACGGCGCCGCCAGCCGGCGGTATTCGTCGACGATCAGCCGCCGGCGCAATGGCGGGTGCGCGCGCGCGGCGCAATCGGGGCGCTCGCAAAGCCGGCAGGTGACGCCGACAGGCGTCGCCGGCGCCGACTGCGGGTCGATCCCTTTTGCATAAACGAGCTTGCCGGCGTCTTCGATAGAACAGCCGAGAACGACGACGCGCTCGATATGCGGCGCCGAATACCCGCCCGCGCCGCTGGTCACCGTGCGCGCGATGGAGAAATAGCGGCTTTGATCGGGGAGCTGAATGATCTGCGTGATTATGCGCCGCGGCGTTCGAAACGCTTCATGCGCAGTCCACAGCGGGCACGAGCCGCCATAGCGGGCGAAAGGGAATATATCGCCTGAAAACCGCTTGGAGATGTTTCCTGCGGCGTCGACGCGAAGAAAGAAAAAGGGAACGCCCTGCGCGCCCGGACGGCGCAGCGTCGTCAATCGGTGCGCGACCTGCTCGAAGCTGGCGCCGAAGCGCCGCGCCAGCGCTTCAATGTCGTAAGACAGGTCTTCGGCCGCGCTGCGGAACGCGCCGTAAGGCAGCATGATGGCCGCAGCGGCGTAATTGGCGAGAGCCGATCGCGCGAGCCGCCGCCCGGCGTCGGTGGAAAATTTCGATGTGTTGACGAGACGGTCAAGCATCGCGCCCTGCTCGATCAATACGAGTTGCAGCGCGAGATTGAAGGCGCGGCTCGCCTGATCGAGCGATTCCGAAATCGCGATTTCGCCGGAATGCCGGTTGAGCCGGCGCCAGGCGCCTATCATCACATCGGCGGGCAGCACTCTAACGCGCAGTCTGTGGTCGCGCTTGAATCGCCCGGCGAGCGCATCGAACAGCGCGCCGGCGCCCTTGTCGGCGGCGATCGCTTCCCCGGCTTCATCGACTTCCGGAAAATGATTGCGGTTTTCCTGGAGAAACGTTCGCGCTTCCTCGACCGGGTCTTCCGTCGCCCGCGCGCCCGAAACGCGCGTTTCCATCAGTTCCTGTTCGGCGGCGCGATAGGCGCGAAACAGCGCCGCGACCGCATCGCCGAGAACCGGATTGCCTGCCGCCAGCTCAAGCGCATCCTCACGCGTGACGCCCGCCTCCTGGAAAATCGGATCGGCGAAAGCGGCGGCGAGGCTGGCGAAAAGTTCATCGGTTTCCGTCCCGTCGAGCCGCGAAAGGTCGAAGCCGTAAACGCTGGCGAGCCGGACGAGAAGGTCGGCCGAAACGGGCCGCTGATTTCGCTCGATCAGGTTCACATACGAAGGCGAAACACCGAGCGCGGCCGCCATCTCCGCCTGGGTATGGCCTTGCTCGCGCCGCAGGCGGCGGATGCGAGGGCCGAGATACAACTTCCGTTTCGTCGCCATTTCGTTATCGAAACAATAAGCCTCTTTAAATATGTTAAGCAGAAAAAGTGACAAAAACAACAAAATGACAATCAAAAATATGCAAAAAGTGACATTGCGACGCGGCATTTCTCGATTCGCAGGCGCAAAAGTGGTTTTGTCTGCGCAGCCCACGCTGACTGGCGACGAGGCGGGATTGGGGCGTGAGTTTGCGGTCGCGACGAGGAGAGTTTCAAATGACCATGAGTTTCGACGACATCGTTCCCGCCGCGCCGGAAGGCCGCTTCGACGGCGTCAAGCGCAATTACACTGCGGACGAGGCGCTGCGCCTGCGCGGTTCGGTCGATATCGCCTATACGCTCGCCGAACGCGGCGCCAACAAATTGTGGGATCTGCTGAAGACTGAGCCGTTCGTGAACGCGCTCGGCGCACTTTCCGGCAACCAGGCGATCCAGATGGCCAAAGCAGGCCTAAAGGCCATCTATCTTTCCGGCTGGCAGGTGGCTGGCGACGCGAACACGGCGGGCCAGGTTTATCCCGACCAGTCGCTTTATCCTGCGAACGCCGGTCCCGAGCTTGCGCGCCGGATCAACAATGCGCTTCGACGCGCCGATCAGATCGAGTTTTCCGAAGGCTCGGTGAAACGCGATTATTACCTGCCGATCGTCGCCGATGCGGAAGCCGGCTTCGGCGGTCCGTTAAACTGCTTCGAGATCATGAAGGCGTATATCGAAGCTGGCGCTGCGGGCGTTCACTTTGAAGACCAGCTCGCGTCTGAAAAGAAATGCGGGCACCTGGGCGGCAAGGTTCTAATTCCGACGAAAGCGCACGAGCGCAATCTGAATGCGGCGCGTCTCGCCGCCGACGTTTGCGGCGTTCCTTCGGTGATCGTCGCGCGCACGGACGCAGAATCGGCGAAGCTGATCACCTCCGATGTCGATGAGCGCGATCACGAGTTTATCGACTTCGATCAGGGCCGCACGCCCGAAGGCTTTTACCGCCTGAAGGACGGCATGGGCGTCGACCACTGCATCGCACGCGGGCTCGCTTATGCGCAGTATGCCGATCTTATCTGGTGGGAGACGTCTCATCCAAATCTCGCTGACGCCAGGCGTTTCGCCGAGGCGGTTCAAAAGGCCTTTCCCGGCAAGATGATGGCTTATAATTGCTCACCCTCTTTCAACTGGGAAGCAAACCTCGACAAGGAAACGATCGCCAAGTTCCAGCGCGAAATCGGCGCAATGGGCTATAAGTACCAGTTTGTGACGCTCGCCGGGTTCCATGCGCTGAATTACGGCATGTATACGCTTGCGCACGGCTATAAAGACCGCGGCATGGCGGCCTATTCGGAACTTCAGCAGGCGGAGTTTTCAGCCGAGAAAATCGGCTATGAAGCAACGCGCCACCAGCGCGAAGTCGGCACCGGCTATTTTGATCTCGTTGCAACGACGCTTTCAGGCGGCCAGTCCTCAACGACGGCGATGAGCGAGTCGACCGAAACGGCGCAATTCAAGGCGGCGGAATAATCGGGAAAGCGCGTCCTTTCAGGGAGGAAACGCGCGAAAGGGGCTGCTTCGCAAACGAGGCGGCCCCTTTCAGCGTCAAGTATTAGCGCCGCCCGCGGCGCCTGCGTTCGGATTTTTCGCGTTCGCCGCGTTTACTCCCTTCCTCGCGTTCCGGTCCTTCGAATTTTGGCA
The DNA here is from genome assembly GCA_020446945.1 of Parvularculaceae bacterium. GTDB lineage: Bacteria > Pseudomonadota > Alphaproteobacteria > Caulobacterales > Parvularculaceae > Amphiplicatus. The sequence goes on along the minus strand of JAGRDS010000001.1, from coordinate 186,815 downwards.
GGGTGATGGGGACGAATTCGTCGGCGAATTTTTCGGCCTCGGCGATGTCCGTCTCACTCAACGAGGATTTCAATCCCGGCACGAGCGTTCCGGGCAGCGGCCCGTAGCCGTAAAGTTCCGCGCTCGGGTTTTTCCCGTAGATGAGCGACCATTCGAGCGAGCCCTTGGGGTTGTGGAGCGCGCCTGCGGGCGAGGCCATTTCCATGGCGAGTTTTCGCTGCGCGCGCGCATTCCCGGCATAGGCGGCGCGCGTCAGCCAGAACGCGCCCTCCTGGCGGAAAAGCCGTGTTTCGGCTTCGCTCGCCCCTTCCATCAGCAAAAGACACTCGCCAAGCTCGTGCTGCGCGCCTTCCTGTCCTTCGCCCATGCCGGCGAGAACGCGGTAAGCGGGCGCGGCTTGCGCGCATCCCTTGGTTTTTCGCAGATCGCGGGCGAATGCGATAAGCCCGCCGGCTTCCTCCGGTCTCGGCGCGCTGGTTTCAGCCCCTTCGGTGGGGTGTTCCTCCTGCGCGAAAGCGCCCGATATCGTCGCCGCAAGGGCGGCCGCCGACAAAAATACCTTCCTCAACCCAGTCTCCACAAAGTTCGCGGCGCGAGGCCGGCGCCGAACATGCCCACAGCCGGCGATGGCCCCGCCGATCGCTAAACTATACCGGAACGAGACGAAAATAAGTCCATCGCGCCGGACGAGCTGGAATTTTACCTGTCGCGCGCCAGGGGCTATGCTCGGCGTTCTCCGGAAAGGCGCTGGTCCATGTCGGAAATCGAAAATCTCGAAATCGAATTGATGGAAAAGGCGTTGAAGCTCGCCGCGCTGCGCAAGGCGCAAACGCCGGTCGCCATCGGCGACTATGAGTTTGAAACGCTTGCCGGAAAGGCGCGCCTTTCCGGACTTTTCGCCAGTCGCGAGCAGCTGCTCGTCATTCACAATATGGGGCAGGGGTGTCGCTACTGCACCTTGTGGGCGGACGGGCTGAACGGCATTCTTCCCCATCTTGAAGATGCGATGTCCGTCGTTCTTGCATCAAAGGATCCGCCCGAAACGCAGCGCCGTCTCGCGCAGGATCGCGGCTGGCGTTTTCGCATGGCGAGCCATGGCGGCGGCGCCTATATGGATGAGCAATGCAAAATGGCCGGCTATGAAAATTGTCCGGGTGCGGCTGTTTATGAATTGCACGACGGGCGCATCATGCGGCGCGGCCGCACCGCTTTCGGCCCCGGCGATCTTTATTCTCCGATGTGGCACCTTCTGGCGCTTGGCGGCGTCGGCCAGGACGAATGGACGCCGCAGTTTCACTATTGGCGCCGTCCGCAGAAAATGGACGACGGCGGCGATAACCTGAAAGATTGATCGGTCCTTATGACTTCCCTGCCTGCGCATCTCGCGATTGCGGCTCTTGCAATTTACAAGCGCACGCTGTCGCCGGTTTTCCACCTGTTCGGCGCGCGTTGCCGGCATCTTCCGACCTGTTCTGAATATTCCGCCGATGCGTTCGGGAGGTTCGGCGCGCATAAGGGGCTGTGGCTGACCGTTTCGCGCCTTGCGCGTTGTCATCCTTTCGGTTCTCACGGATTTGATCCGGTCCCTGACGAATTGCCGGATCGCGGCTGGCGCGTCTGGCGCTATGGCGATTGGTCATGGCGTGAAAGAAAGGCGGATGGAAACGAATGACATATGATCCGGCGAAATTCATCGGCGATATTCCGGCCAATTACGATCGCGGCCTCGGCCCCGTTCTTTTCGCGGATTACGCCGCCGACCTGGCGCGCCGCGCGGCGGCGTTGAAGCCGCTTCGCGTTTTGGAACTGGCGGCGGGAACCGGCATCGTCACCCGGAAACTGCGTGATGCGCTTGCAGAAGGCGCTGAACTCGTCGCAACCGATCTCAATCCGCCAATGATCGAGATTGCGCGCGCAAAGTTCGACAATGGCGAAAACATCGAATTCGCGGATGCCGATGCGATGGCGCTAAATTACGCCGATAACAGTTTCGATCTCATTGTTTGCCAGTTCGGCGTCATGTTTTTTCCAGATAAGGCGGCCGCTTTCCGCGAGGCGCGCCGCGTCCTGAAACCGGGCGGCGCCTATCTGTTCAATGTCTGGTCGGGCAACGCTGAAAACCCGTTCTCTCAGATCGCATGCGATTGCTGTGCGGCGTTCTTTCCGGAAGACCCCCCGCAGTTTTACCGCGTGCCGTTCGCGTATGGCGACAGAAGCAAAATCCTGAAAGATCTTGGGTCCGGCGGATTTTCCGACAGCGCATGCGAGATTGCGCCGCGTCGCGCGCGGGTCGAGGATTGGGCTTCATTCGCGCGCGGCGCCGTTTTCGGCAACGCGCTGATTGACGAAATCAGGGCGCGCGGCGGCGTCGATCCGGAAGAATTCCGCAAAGCGCTCGAAGAGGCGTTTGGCCGCGCATTCGGCGCAGCGCCGACGACTATGCCGATCGAAGCCAAAATTTTTCTGTCCCGCGCATGAATGCGCGACAACGCAAATCAACCTTGTCGCGGATTGCGTCTGTCAGCGAAATATTCGATTAAAATCTTTCGGCGCTTGATTTGTCGGCGTCTTCGCGTGGGACGCTCAATTGAAAATCGTCATCGCCACCTGCCGCACCGATCCATCGCTCACCGAAAGCGACCTCGTTTTCGCCAACGCGCTCCAACGCCTTGGCGCCGATGTCGCCGCCGCCCCCTGGAACGGCGATTTCGCGCCCTTCGCCGAAGGCGATGCGACGATCATACGCTCGACATGGGACTATTATCCGTATCCGCGCGAATTCGCCGCCTGGATCGACAAAGTCGCCGCGCAAGGGCCTTTGTTCAACGCGCCCGACCTGTTGCGCTGGAGCATGGGCAAGCTCTACCTGCTGGAGCTTGCCTCGATGGGGATCGCGACGCCGGCGACGCGGCGCGTCGCGCCGGATGCGGCGGCGATCGCCTCTGCGATGGATGCGCTCGGGCTGGACGAGGCGATCGTGAAGCCTGTTTACGGCGGCACGGCGCGCGGATTGACGCGCGTCGCGCGCGAGGCGCCTGAATCGCTGGCGCGCGCAGCGGTGGCGCTGGACGGCGAAGACGGCCTGACGCAGGCGTTCATCCCTGAAATCGAGACGATGGGCGAAACGTCCTTCATTTTTATCGACGGCGCGTTTTCCCATGCCGTACTCAAGCGGGCGAAGGCCGGAGACATCCGCATTCAGGCCGAATATGGGGGTACGTCGCAGTTGATCGAGCCGGCGCAATGGATGGCGGAAGAGGCCGGCGCAATCCTCAAATCCTGCCCCGGCGCGCCGCTATACGCTCGGATCGACGCCGTCGTGACGGCGCGCCACCTCATCCTGATGGAGGTCGAACTCGTTGAACCGGAACTCTTTTTCACCTATTGCCCCTTGGCCGCCGCGCGTCTCGCCGGTGCGTTGCTGTCAAAATTGAAGTGATGCCATGGTCGCCATAACGCTCCCCGATGGATCCGTTCGCCGTTTTGACGGCGCCGTCACGGGAACCGAAATCGCGGGATCAATCTCGAAATCGCTCGCAAAAAAAGCGATCGCGATGCGCGTCGACGGCGTTTTGTCCGACCTTTTCGAGACGGTCGATGAGGATGCGCGCATTGAAATCGTCACCCGCGATGACGGCGCGGACGCGCTTGAGCTTATTCGCCATGACGCAGCGCATCTGATGGCGCAGGCGGTGCAGGAGCTTTTTCCGGGCACCCAGGTGACGATCGGACCGAATATCGAGGACGGGTTCTTTTACGATTTTGCGCGCGATGAACCTTTCTCGACCGATGATCTGGCGGCGATCGAAAAGCGCATGGCGCAAATCGTCGATGAGGACAGGCAGACCCGCAAAGAAGTCTGGGACCGCAACAAGGCGATCGATCATTTCAAATCGATCGGCGAAAACTACAAGGCTGAAATTATCGCCGACCTGCCGGCCGGCGAAGATATTAAACTGTACTGGCACGGCGAATGGCATGATCTGTGCCGCGGCCCGCATCTTCCATCGACCAGGCATATCGGCAAGGCGTTCAAGCTGATGAAGGTCGCCGGCGCTTATTGGCGCGGCGATCATCGCAACGCTATGCTGCAACGCATTTACGGAACCGCATGGACGAATGACAAAGACCTCAAGGCGTATTTGCACCGCCTTGAGGAGGCGGAAAAGCGCGACCATCGAAAGCTTGGGCGCGAACTTGACCTGTTTCATTTGCAGTCCGAGGCGCAAGGCTCGGTTTTCTGGCACCCGAAAGGGTATCTCATATGGCGCCAGCTTGAGGCCTATATGCGCCGGCGGATCGACGCGGTCGGCTATAGCGAAGTCAAGACGCCGCAATTGATGGATGCGCGCCAATGGGAGCAGTCTGGCCATTGGGGCAAGTATCGCGAGAACATGTTCGTCGTTCCCGATGAAATTCCGTCCACAGAGGATGAAGCGCCGGTGCTGTCCGGCGAGGCCGACCTGATGGCGTTAAAGCCGATGAACTGTCCGGCCCATATCCTTATCGTCAAGCAGGGCGTCAAATCCTATCGCGACCTTCCGATACGGATTTATGAAAACGGCTGCTGTCATCGCAACGAACCGCATGGCGCGCTACACGGGCTGATGCGCGTGCGCCAGTTCACGCAGGATGACGGGCACATCTTCTGCCGGGAAGATCAGATCGTCGATGAGGTGCGCAGTTTCTGCAAGCTCGCCGATCGCGTCTATCGCGATCTCGGTTTTGAAAAATATGCGATCAAGCTCGCCTTGCGGCCTGAAAACCGTTTCGGGTCGGACGAGGACTGGGATGTGGCCGAGGCGGAGTTGCGCGACGCCGTTATCGCCGCCGGTCTCGCCAATGACGAGTATGGCTGGGAGGAATTGCCGGGCGAGGGTGCGTTTTACGCCCCGAAGCTCGAATGGCATCTGACGGATGCGATCGGCCGGACCTGGCAGGTCGGCACGATCCAGTCCGACAGGGTGCTGCCCGCGCGTCTTGATGCGAGCTATGTCGCGGAAGACGGCGCGCGACAGCGCCCGATCATGCTGCACCGCGCGATTTTCGGCAGTTATGAGCGGTTCATCGGCATATTGATCGAGCATTACGCCGGCCGGCTTCCTTTCTGGCTCGTCCCGCAACAGGCTGTCGTTGCGACGATCACCTCCGAGGCGGATAATTATGCGCGCGAGGTCGAGCGCGCATTGACGGCGGCGGGAATCCGCGCCGAAAGCGACCTTCGCAACGAAAAGATCAATTATAAGGTTCGCGAACATTCGCACGCCAAGGTTCCGGCGATACTCGTCGTCGGCGCGCGCGAAGCGCAGGAACGCAAGGTCTCCGTACGCCGTCTCGGATCGAACGATCAGCAAGTCGTGGAACTGGACGCGATCATCGCGGCGCTTGTCGCGGAGGCGACGCCGCCCGACCTTCGCAGGGACAATATTTGACTCCGAAAAGCGCACGCCTCGACCGTTTGATCGACGCGATGTTCGCCGTCGCGTTTTTCGCCGTCGCCTGGCTGACGGTTATGGGCCATCGCGGACTCGCGCCGAGCGTCGCCTTCATGGCGATAGCGGTCGGGCTTCGACGCGAGACCTGGCGGGGCGCGGCGTCATTGGTTTTCCCGCGCGGTCTGCGCGCGCGCGCGCTTTCGATCGCCGCCTGGTCGGGCGGCGCATTTTGCATCTGGATCGCGATCACCGGCGCCTGGTCGCAATCGGCGGCCGACGCGGCCTGGCTCGCACTCACCGTTTTCTCCGCTCTTGCGGCGTCGGGCGCCTTGATATTCGAAGCGCTGAATGCGTCGCCGCGCCGCGCCGCGCGACTTGGCGCGATGTTTTCCATCGCCGTCGCTGCGGGTGTTCTGGCGCTTTTCTTCGAGGGTTTGAGCGGGGCTTATCTGCGCGATGTGACGCCGCCCGTCGACACGTCTCCCGCGCGGTGGAAAGATTTCGTTTCACTCGGCCGCGGCGCATCCGCGATGGCGCCGCTGGTGTTTCCGGCCTCGGTCCTGATCTGGCGGCTCACGCGCGTTCGCGTATTAGGCGCGGCTTTCGCGCCGATCCTGTTTGTCGCTTCGGCGCAATTTTCGATTTTCACCAACAACGCCGCGATTGCCGCCGGTTCTCTCGCGGCGCTTGTCGCGCTTGCGCGGCCGAATACGGCGACGCTTTTTGTAGCGGCGCTGTCGATCTTGTTGCTGGTGTTTGCGCCAGTGTTCGCGGCCGGCGTCGGCGCGGCGCTGGACGGCGCGGATCTGCCCGCATCCTGGGCGCAGCGCGTCGTCATCTGGAAAGAGGCGGGCGAGACGGCGCTCTCCTCGTGCATGCCTTTGGGATGCGGCGCGGATTATGCGCGCGCGCTCGCCGCCGAGCAGCGCCTGATCGCGGCGCCCGGCCCGGCTTTCGGTCTGCCGGCGATGCCGATCCACCCGCACAATGCGTTTCTCCAGATTTGGCTTGAACTCGGCGTTCCGGGGGTTCTGACATTATCGGCTGCGATCTGCGCCGCCGCGCTGGCGATCATCCGCGCCCGGCCGGGCGGCGCGGCGGCGGCTGCGATTTGCGGCGCGGCGGTCGCGGTCCTCGTCTCGCTCATGACAGAGACGAGCATCTGGCAGGCCTGGCGCCTTTCCATTTTGTGTCTTGCCGCTTTCGGCGCAGCAATGGCATATGGACGCGCCAAGGCGTAAGGTTGCAATGTATGGTTGCGTCGGCCGGCGGCGACAGGGGGGATTTTGTGATCAACGGCGACATGATCGACGGCGTTACGGCCAATGACGATTTGAACGAGGGCGCAGGTCGCTGCGGCGCGCGCGCGCGAATTTCCGCAATTGTCGTTTCCTATTTCACGGGGCCGGTTCTGGGGCGCTGCCTCGATGCGCTTCGCCGTCAGGACGGCGTATGCGAAGTCATACTTGTCGATAACGGAAACCCCGATGGCGTCGTCAAAGCCGCGATCGGCGACACGGGCGCGCCAACGCCGGTGAAACTTGTCAGCGGCCACGGCAATGTCGGATTTGCAACCGCGTGCAATCTCGGCGCGCGCGCTGCATCCGGCGATGTGCTTTTGTTCGTAAATCCCGATGCGGTTATGCCTCCCGGCGGCGCCGCGCGGCTCGCCGCTGACGGCGCGGCGAAAGGCGGTGCCTGGCTGATCGGCGCAAAAATCGTTGATCCGGACGGCGCCGAACAACGCGGTTCGCGCCGCGCGACGCTAACGCCGTGGCGCGCATTCGTTGAGGCGACGAAACTCTATCGGTTCGCGCCGAAGCACCCTTATTTCCGGCGCTTCAATCTGCACGGCGATCCCTGCCCAGACGATGTGATCGCCCTTCCGGTCATTTCCGGCGCCTGTTTCATGACGCCGAAAAACGATTATTTCGCACTTGGCGGGATGGACGAGCGCTATTTCCTCCATGTCGAGGATGTAGATTTCTGTCTCCGGTTTCGCGCCGCAGGCGGGCGCGTGTTTTTCGATCCGCATGTTTCGGTGCTGCACTATAAAAGCTCCAGCCGCGTCGACCCCCTATTCGTCGAGATGAGAAAAACGGCGAGCATGCTGCGCTATTTTCGCACCCATTTTTCCGAGGTTTATCCCGCGCCCTTTATGTGGATGGTCGCCGCGGTGGCGTGGATGCAGTTCGGCGTTTTGGCGGCGTTCAAGATTTTGCGCCGCATCTTCGTGCCCTGGCGGGTTTTCGTTCGCCGCGCCAGGGCGAGCGTCACTCGCCGATAAAGCCTGAGACACTGAATAAATAGAGCGTGCGCGTACGGTTCTTGCCGATCGGTGCGCTGGCCTCGCCGATTGGTTCAATCGTTTCGAAGCGCTCCTTGATCAAAAGCGCATCCGCGTAGGATGTGACGTAAAGCACGCGGCGATCGCGGTTCGGATCAAAAGCGTTGAAGGCTTCGAAATGACTGTCGATCTTGCCGTTAGAGTTCCAGGCGACCAGGCGCTCGCCCTTGCGCGCGTAGTAAACGAGTTCCCCGGCGACCTCGCGATCGTCCGTCATGATCGCATCGGCGTTGGCGCTTTGCGTTTCGATCTGTGCGCCGATCCGGTCCCAGCCGCGCAGGCGTTTCATCGCCGCATCGGCGCCGACCGCGCCGGCGAATCCGGAATCGGCGAAGGCGAGCAATAGGCCGAGGCCGACTGCGATATGGATCGCAAGGCTCACTTTGAGGGCGAGGAAAGCGCGCTTGTCGTTCAGCGCCCAAACGATCGTCATAATGATCGCGGACGGATAGGCGACCGCGGCCCAGTTTCCGTGCGCGCGGGATATGAACGCCTGCAATGCGACGATAATGAGCGGCGGCAGCGACATCGCCAGCAATGTCTGCATGTCGGCTTTCCTCGCCAGGTCGCGCCGCGCGAACAGAACGGCGAGAAAAACCAGCGCCAGCATGATCGGTCCCGCAATTGCAAACTGGTCGCCGAAGAAATCCGCGAGCTCGCCGGGATGGCCGAAACTTCGGCCCCAATCGGCGTTGGCCGCCGTGTGGGTGAGGGTTTGAAAATCGTTCTGCGCATTCCACCAGACATTCGGCGCCAGTATCGCCGCAGCGATCGCGATCGCGATAACCGGGTTTAAAGGGCCGAATGCGCGACGGCGCTCCGCCGAAAGGGCGAGGGCGAAACCTGCGCCGACGAGAAAGTAAGACATGGCGTATTTCGACAAAAAGCCGAGCCCGATCGCAACGCCGAGCATTATCGTCCAGCGCCTGCGGTGATCATCCTCATGCGGATCGCTGGCGCGGAAGAAGAAATAGAGCGCGCCGGACCAGAAAAAAATCAGCGGCGCGTCGGTCGTAATCAGCATCGACGACAGAAAAACGCCGGGCAGCGTCAGCCAGGCGAGCCCGGCCCACAACGCCTCGCGCGGCCCGGCTATCCGCCGCGCCAGAAAGTACAGGAAACACGCAGCGCCCGTCTGGTACAATGGCGCGGCGAGCCTGACCGCCCATTCGCTGTCGCCGAACAGCGCCGTCGTCGCAGCGATGGACCAGGCGATCAGGGGCGGCTTTGAAAAATAGCCGAAGGAAAGCGATTGCGCCCAGAACCAGTACTGTCCCTCGTCGGGCCCCAGATTAATGTCGCTGACGACAAGCGTCGCGATACGCAACAACAATAGCGCGCCGGCGATAAACGCGAAAAGCCGGCCGGGCGCGGACAGGAATCGTTTCATTTCGCCTCAGCCTTTTGCGTTCGCGCGCCGACGCGATAAACGCGAAGGAGAACCTCGTCGCCGTTTGAATAGTTCAATCCGCCGATGACGGCGAGCGGCTCGGCGTCGGAACCGAGTTCGGCGGTTCTTTGCAGAAAAATCGGTTCCTCCCTCTTTTCGACAATGACGGCGCGCGGCGCGTCGTCTTCTAGTTCGGCGGCGCCCCGTCCGTCGGTCAAAATCGTATGCGTGCCGAGCAGAAATATGGCGGAGGGCTCGCGATATCCGGCCAGCGCGACGCTTGGCGCCGAATTGCGCAATGGATGAAGGCCGGCGGCTTCCACCGCAGCCGACAGGCGGGGCGATACGTGAAGGCGGTCAAGCTCCGGCGCGGCGCCGGCGAGAATCGTCCACATCATCGCGCTCGAAACGAAGATCGCCGAGGTCAATGCGGCGCGCGCGCGGCTGCGCCAGAACAGGATCGTCGTAGCCGCGACGGCGATCGCAAATCCCGCCGCCGGCGCCGCACCGTCGAAAGTTGAAAAGCCGGTCCGGTAGAGGCGCGGCGCGATGACGATAAGCGAAGCGAAGGCGGCGCCGACCAGCGCGTAAATCACCGCGCCGGCGCGGCGCGTCATTGCGCCCCGGCTGTCGTCATATCGCGTCGCGGCGCGCGCAACGAAAATCGCGATCGCCGGATAGAGCGGCAATGTGTAATGCGGCAGTTTCGTCGCCGTCAGTTCGAATATGATCCATGAGGGTGCGATCCAGGAAATGAGGAACCAGCATCGCCAGTCGTTTCGGTCGGCGAACGCCTCCCTCGCTGCGGCCGGGATGAGTGCGGCGGCGGGCCAGAACAGCGCGAACAACAGCGCGAGGTAATAACCGGGCGGGCCGGCGTGGCTTTCCTGCGCGGCGCTGATTTTCGCCAGCATGTCGCCGCCGACGGCCTCCGCGAAAAAGCGACCATCCGTCGCCATGTCGACGGCGATCGCCCATGGCGCGGCCATCGCAATCAGAATGACGGCGCCGAAGAGCGGCTTGACGCCCGCCAGCAGTTCAAAGCGCGAACCGCGCGCGGCGATCGCGGCTAGGCTGGCGCCGACGACGATCAAAATGATCGGGCCTTTGATCAGCAGGCCGGCGCCGACGGCGATCCAGAAGCCGGCGACTGTAATAAGGGCCGGCTTTTGTTTCTCCATTATCGCCGCGACTATGTGGACGAGCGCCCATTGCGCGCCGGCGATCGTTGCGAGCAGCATCGCATCGGTCTTGGCGATCGTCGATTCGCCGACAAGCGCGGGCGCGCTCGCGAGCAAAAGCGCGGCGAAAAAACCTGTTTGCGCGCCGTACAGGCGCGCGCCGATCCAATAGGTGAAAAGGGCCGCCAGAACGGCGCCGGCGATTGAGGGCAGCCGATAGGCCCAAATCTCGCGCGCATCGACCGACGAGAATGCGGCGACGCTCGCCGCCTGCAGCCAGTGAATGCCGACCGGTTTCTTGTTGCGTTCGTCGGCCTGAAACCTGATCGCGATGAAATCGCCGCTTTCGAGCATCTGCGCCGTCGCCTGCGCGAAACGCGATTCATCTCGATCGAGCGGCGGCAGGGAGAAGACGCCAGCGGCGCATGACAGCAGGGCGAAAGCCGCGACCGCCCAAACCCGCCAGCGCGCGCGCCGGATCGTTTCTCCGGAAGTCATCAACGCCGCATCTCTTTCTTCGTCCCCGCCGGCTGGCGCGCCGCGCATTTCAGCCGCCGCCGGCGGCGCATGTTTTGACGCCGTTTGCTTTTGTCGCCATTTCTGCGATTTACCAAGCGGTTCAACCGTCCGGGATCGAAACAGGCATGTCCAGCATGGCGCCCTCGCCAGCGTCTCTCTACCGATTTGCGCCGGAGCGCGGCGCGCCGCCGGTCAGCGTCGTCGTGCCGATGCATGACGAGGAAGGCGGCGCGGGCGCGCTCGTCGCCGAGATCGCTGCGGCGCTTTTCGGCCGCGATTTCGAAATTATCGCCGTCGACGATTGCAGCCGCGACGGGACGGTCGCCGCGCTGAAGGCGGCGCGCCGGTCATGTCCGCAATTGCGAATATTGCAACACGGCGCCAATGCGGGCCAGAGCCGGGCGGTCCGAACCGGCGTCCTTGCAGCGACGGGCCCGGTCATCGTCACGCTCGACGGCGACGGCCAGAACGATCCGGCCGACATTCCGGGCGTTCTCGCGCATTTGCTGCGCGCCGACGCGCCCGCTCATCTCGCCATGGTCGCCGGCGAGCGCCGCATGCGGCTCGATGCGGCATCGAAACGAACCGCCTCCCGTCTAGCCAATGCGATCCGGCGGCGGGTTCTCGATGACGGGGCGACCGACACCGGCTGCGGGCTTAAAGCCTTCTATCGCGAAGCTTTTTTGCGCCTCCCATATTTCGATCACCTGCATCGCTATCTTCCCGCGCTGATGCGGCGTGAAGGGTTCGAGGTTGAATTTGTTCCGGTCGGCCACCGCCAACGCGCGCATGGGCGCTCGAAATACACCAATCTGGGGCGGCTTCGCGCCGCTTTGCGCGATCTTTTCGGCGTAGTGTGGCTGAAAGCGCGCGCCCGCTCGCCCGCGACGATTTCCGAACTAGAGCCCGGCGCCGACTATGATACGATATAAGCGAGGTCGGCCGGGGGGCCGTTTGTTGATAGGAGATGGGGCGTGATGGCTCTGCAAATGTTTCCGCTGCTGACGATCAGCCTGGTTATCTACGCCGTGTTGACGCTTACGGGCGTGGCCGGTGAGGCGGGGACCGCCTGGCACGACATCGTCGTCGTCAGCCTGCCCATGTATTCGGGCGACGTCTGGCGCGTCGACTGGGGCGCATTGTTCCTGACGGGCAGCATGGGGCTTTTGTTTGTCGAAATTGTAAGGGCGACAAAGGCGGGCGCCGCGTCAATAACGAACCACCTTCTTTCGTTTCTTCTTTTTGTCGTCGCCCTGCTTCTATTCATCCTCGCGCCGGGATTTGGAAACTCGGTCTATTTCATATTCCTGATGATGACCTTTCTCGATCCGATGGCGGGACTGGTCGTCACGACGGTTACGGCGCGACGCGACCTTGCCGTCGCGCCGCAGGTCTGATTGGCCGGCTGCAAGCCTGGGGCTTTTAAAGGTTAATTGCGTTAGGCGTTGCGATCGAGCGCGTGCGGCGCGGCATGTGCGCCGATTGCGCGGGCGCGGGCGTAAGCGGCCTTCGCTTCATTTCGGGACAGGTTAAACCCGTTGCGCGACACGCGCCGGCCGCAAATGGCGCCGACAAGCGCGGTTTTACGCTTTTCGGGCGGCTCAATAAGGGCGGGAAGGCGCAGCGCAGCGTTCATACCGATGAAGATCGCAAATCGCCTGCCGCCGGAAAGCTTGCGTTTTAAGTTTATTTACGGCTTGCCCGTTAGATAGCCGTTCAGCGGCTGAGGAGCTCTCGCGCGCGATTTGAACTGTGCGCGCAGGGCTTTCGCAAAAGGAACGGCAAGGCATTGTCTGGGCGACACGACACGATGAGCGGCGCGAATTCGAAGGAGCTTTCAGCGTCTGGCGGGGCGGGGCAGGGCGCGGAGCCTACGGCGCAGGCCCTGTTCGAATATAATCCGACCGAGCGGATGCTGTCATGGTCCGATCCGGCCGCGGCTGCGCGCCTTCTCGGTTCGGATCTCGCGGTGACGGCGGTATCTCGCGACGAATTCGCCCGGCGGGTCGTCGGGGGTGAAATCGGCGAGCGCGACAAGGCGCTCGACGGCGGCGTTCAAAATTACGCCTGCCAGTACCAACTTTCGCGCCGGGCCGGCGAAACGCATTGGGTCGAGGAACGCGGCGGCTGGCTTGGCGAGGGAGACAATCGACGGCTGATCGGCGTTATCCGTTCAATTGAGTCGCAAAAACTGCGCGACGCGCATCTGTCCTGGCTGGCGGAAAACGACGAACTCACCGGGGTTATGAACCGCGCGCAAATGCGGGTGAGGCTCGATCAGGCCATAGCCGGTCTTTCAAAGGCTGATCTGTCCGGCGCCTATCTTCTTGTCGGCATTGACGATGTCGGCGGCATCAACGCCGATTTCGGTTTCGACGTCGCCGACGAGGTCATCGTCGAATGTTCGCGCCGCCTTGTCGCGCAATTGCGCGATGACGATCTCGTCGGCCGCGTCGCCGGGACAAAATTCGGCGTGTTTCTCGGCGACGCAGACAGCGAGCGCGTGCGGGAAGTATGCGTCGCCCTGCTCAATGCGATCCGCGAGCGCGTCATAGAAACGCAAAAGGGATCGGTCGCCGCGTCGATTTCGGTCGGCGCTGTCGAGGCGCCGCGCGACGCGGATTGCGCGCATGTCGCCATGGCGCGCGCCGAGGCCGCGCTCGATCAGGCGAAGCGGCTCGGCCGGTCAAGCTGGTCGTCTTTCAGTGAAAAAACCGACGTCATGACCATGCGTCGCCGCAACACTCACATGTCGGACGTTATTCTGACCGCGCTCAATGAACGGCGCGTGCGGCTCGCCTTTCAGCCGATTGTCGCCGATCTCGACGAACCGCCGAAAAAATTCGAATGCCTGATCCGGATGCGCGCCGAAGACGGTCGCGAAGTGCCGGCGCCCGAATTTATTCCGGCCGCCGAACGTCTCGGGCTTGTCCACCTTCTTGACCGGCGCGTTCTTGAACTCGCCATGAACACGCTTGCGGCCTGCCCGAACGTCAAACTCAACGTCAACGTTTCGATGGAGACGGTGAAAGATCCGGTCTGGGCCGAAGGATATATTTCCGCCATGCGCGCCAACACGCAGCTTGCGCGCCGCATCACGGTCGAACTCACGGAAACGCAGGTCATCGACGCGATCGACGCCTCGATTGAATTTGTCGCTGAAATCAAAAAGCTCGGCGCGTCTTTCGGCATCGACGATTTCGGCGCCGGTTACACCTCGTTTCGCAACCTCAAAGCGCTCGACATCGATATTCTGAAGATCGACGGGTCGTTCGTCACCGGCGTTTCATCTTCGCGCGAGAACCAGCTTTTCGTCAGAACGCTGCTCGACCTTGCGCGCAATTTCGGCATGAAAACCGTAGCCGAATGGGTCGACAATCAGGCGGACGCCATGTTGCTCAAGGGGCTCGGCGTCGATTTCCTGCAAGGCTTTCTGATCGGCAAGCCGGAAACCAATCCGGCATGGCTGCCGGACGGGGCGCCCGACGTCAGTCAGCGCACGCCCTCGCGCGCAGCCGGCTGACACCCGTCGCCGGTCGGCGCGCCTATTCCTTGTCGAGTTTTGAAAGCTGGCGCTTCAATTCGGCGAGTTCTTCGCGAAGTTTCGTTATTTCGACGCCGCCATCATCGCCGCCATGCGAGCCGGCGCTGCGCTGGGGCTGCTGGTAAAAGCCGCCCATCGGCGTGAACATCTTCATCGCCTGATCGAAAAGCGCCATGTTCTGGCGCGCCATCTCCTCAAACATCTGGTAGCCGGGCGTCGCGCCGAAGGTCTCGCGCATGCGCGAGCGCAGTTTTTCCTGGTTGTTGGCGAAAGCGTCCATGCTCATTTCCAGATAGGACGGGACGAACGCCTGCAGATTGTCGCCGTAGAATTTGATCAGTTGCCTGAGAAACTGGATGGGGAGCAAATTCTGCCCCTTGTTTTCTTCCTCGAAAATAATCTGTGTCAGGACGGAATGGGTGATGTCGTCATTCGTTTTCGCGTCATAAACGACGAATTCCTGGCCGTTTTTGACCATATCGGCGAGGTAATCGAGCGTCACATAGGAACTGGTGGCGGTGTTATAGAGGCGCCGGTTTGCGTATTTCTTGATGACGATCGGCTCGCCGTCCTTGCGCGCTTTCTTGCCGGCCTTTCCGACCGTTTCCTCCGAACCGCCCATCCATCAGCCTCCCGATATTGCGCAGCATGAAAATCATGTTGCGACGCAGCATTTTTGTGCGCTTGCTAATCCTGCTATAGCATGAAAAGGAAGTCGAGCTATCCCGTGCCAATCCGCCATTTTGTGCGAATATTTATTGGTTGCGCGCAGGCGGACGGCGATTTCGGTTAATTTTAAGGAGGATTCATGAAGGGCGTAGTTATCGCATCCGCGGCGAGGACGGCTGTCGGCTCATTCGGCGGCGGACTTTCGACGACCCCCGCCGCCGCGCTCGGGACCGTCGCTATCAAGGAAGCCCTGAAGCGCGCCGACATTTCGGGCGCGGATGTCGGCGAAATAGTTATGGGGCAGGTGCTGACCGCCGGCCAGGGCCAGAACACGGCGCGCCAGGCGTCGATCGGCGCGGGCGTGCCGAACGAGCGCCCCGCCATGACGATCAATCAGGTTTGCGGTTCCGGCCTTCGCGCCGTCGCCATGGCCGCCCAGTCGATAAGCGCCGGCGACAATTCGATCGTCGTCGCGGGCGGTCAGGAAAACATGTCGCTGTCGCCGCACGCGACGTTCCTGCGCGCCGGTACGAAAATGGGCGATGTCTCCCAGGTCGACACGATGATCCGGGACGGGCTCTGGGACGTTTTCAACAATTATCACATGGGCCAGACGGCCGAGAACCTGGCGCAGAAATACCAGATCGGCCGGGAGGAGCAGGACGTTTTCGCCGCCGCGAGCCAGAACAAGGCGGAAGCCGCGCGCAAGGCGGGCAAGTTCAAGGATGAAATCACGCCGGTCGTCATCAAGTCGCGCAAGGGCGAAAGCGTATTCGACGTCGATGAGTATATTCGCGACGGCGTGACGGCGGAATCGATCGCCGGGCTTCGTCCCGCCTTCGCGAAGGACGGATCCGTGACGGCGGCGAATGCGTCCGGCATTAACGACGGCGCCGCCGCGCTGGTGATCATGTCCGAGGCGGAAGCGCAAAAACGAGGCGTCAAGCCGCTGGCGCGCATCGTCTCGGCCGCCCATTGCGGCGTTGATCCGTCGATTATGGGCATCGGTCCGGCGCCGGCGTCGCGCCAGGCGTTGCAAAAGGCCGGCTGGAAACTCGAAGATCTCGACCTGATCGAAGCGAACGAGGCTTTTGCGGCGCAGGCGCTCGCCGTCGGCAAGGAGCTGGGCTGGGATCCCGCGAGGGTCAATGTGAACGGCGGCGCGATCGCGATCGGTCACCCCATCGGCGCGTCCGGCGCGCGAATTCTGACGACGCTTGTCTACGAAATGCGGCGCGCTTCGGCGAAAAAAGGCCTTGCGACGCTGTGTATCGGCGGCGGTATGGGCATCGCCATGTGCGTGGAGGGCGTCTAGAAAAGCAGACTGGGATTACCTGTGTATAGCGCGTTTCGCGTTATACTTGGGCGATCTTGTATTGTTTCGGCGATAGACCTCGTACGCAATTCCATTGCGCCGGACGCCGGTTCGCCGCCGCCTGAACTGGCGGGCCGCGCGTCGATCGCTGAAGCGGCGGAAATCGCCGTCAAACGGGCGCGTCCTTGAAGGCGCGACAAAACGCGATTCCTGCTCGGCCTGCGCGGCGCCGGCAACACGGTTCTTCTGAACAAGTAAGAAGATATCGCTTTAGCCGAAGGGCGTCGAGCGCCTTTTCGACGATCCGCCAGCGGGGCCGCTCAATCTTGGCGCCTCAAAACTCAACGTCAGGCGGCCGGCTTGCGCTCGCTTGACGAAGGCCGCTCCGGCTGGCTCTAGTTGCTGAACCAGACGCGACAGGAGGAAGCTGATGGCGAACAGGAAAGCGATTGTCACCGGCGGCACGCGCGGTATCGGCCGGGCGATAGCGCTTGAGTTGAAGGAAGCCGGCTGCGATGTCTCCGCAACTTATGCGGGCAATGACGATGCGGCGAAAAAGTTCAGGGATGAAACCGGCGTAAACGTCTTCAAATGGGATGCCGGCGATTACGAGGCCTGCAGCGCGGGCGTCGCCGAAATAGAAAATGTTCAGGGTCCGACCGATATTCTCGTCAACAACGCCGGCATTACGCGCGACGGCTTCTTTCACAAGATGAAGCCCGAGCAGTGGCGCGAGGTGATGCGCGCCGATCTCGACAGCGTGTTCAACATGAGCCGCCAGGTATTTCCGGGCATGCGCGAACGCGGTTTCGGACGCATCGTCAACATCGCCTCGATCAACGGCCAGAAAGGCCAGGCGGGCCAGACGAATTATTCCGCGGCGAAAGCGGGAATGATCGGCTTTACGCGCGCGCTTGCGCAGGAAGGCGCGTTCAAGGGCGTCACCGTCAATGCGATCGCGCCCGGTTATATCGCGACGGATATGGTCGCCGCCGTCGATCAATCGGTGTTGCAGAAAATCATCGCCCAGATCCCTGTCGGCCGGCTCGGCGAGGCGGAAGAGATCGCGCGCTGCGTCGCTTTCCTCGCCGATGACCGGGCCGGTTTCCTCACCGGCGCCGTGCTGACAGCCAATGGCGGGCAATATATCGCCGCCTGAAGGCGCAGAAATAAACCGGGCGGGCGCCGCGATGTCTTGGCCCTGCCCGGATTTCGCCCCAAAAAAAGGCTAGAAGGCGAATGCGCCCGCCTTTCGGCCGGCGCTGACAGGGATCCGGCGTGGCCTATTTGAAACGCAAAGCGCGGGCGATGGCGGCGTTCGCGGCGGCGGCGTACCTCGCGGCCGGCTTTACGACCGTCGCTGCGGCTCAATCGATCGAGCCCAACGGGTTGCGCGCCGACCCCTTTTCCGCGCTGGTCGGCAAGCGAAAATCCGCTGGCGCCCGCGCCGACGGCGCGGTCGAGCGCTATGTCATCGCGAGCGACAGGCGGGTTTTCCTGTTCCAGACGGGAAAGCGTTCCGCGCGCCTTAAATTCCTCTGCGGCGACGGCGACGCCCGCATCGACTGCGCCATAGACCGCGAGGTTCCGGCGGAGGAAATTCATCTGCTGAACCCGTTGCGGATCTCGCGCGGCGACGTCGCCTGGCGCAACGACCAGGGTGAAACGCTCGTGCGGGTCGCCGCCTATGGCGGCGTAACCGTCTACTGGCCCGGCGAAGGGCGCGGCCAGGCGGCGGCCAAATCCTTCGGCGAAGACCCGCCTCTGGTTCTGCCGCGCGCTGACATGAACGCCGCCCGCGCACGCGCGCAGCGCGCGACGGCGATCATAAGCGCCAAGGTCGGCGCGCCGATTACTTTTGAGGTCGGGCCGGCGCCGTCATTGGCGGTCGCCGCGCTTTCGGCGCAAGCCGACGCGGCGGGCGCCGTCGCATCGATCGCCGCGACCGCCCGCGCGGCGCGTTTGGGCGAGGCCGAGCCGGCCGGTGAACCGGCGCAATCCATCACAGACGCGAGCGTTCTCGCCGATGCGATCGTGCGCGCCGCAAAAGGCGTCGGCGCCGTCGCAGACGATCCGACCGGCGCGCGGGTTATTTCAGCGCGCCTCGACCGCGTCATATTCCGGATCGAAAAGCCGCCGGGCCTGCGCTTCG
This sequence comes from Parvularculaceae bacterium, assembly GCA_020446945.1. Classification (GTDB taxonomy): domain Bacteria; phylum Pseudomonadota; class Alphaproteobacteria; order Caulobacterales; family Parvularculaceae; genus Amphiplicatus. The sequence goes on along the minus strand of JAGRDS010000001.1, from coordinate 168,263 downwards.
CGGGCAAGGCTCTCGTCGTCGGCTACGACCCGGAACGGGACGTGGAAGGCCGGCCTTCCTCCGCCCGGATCGCCCGTTTCCTCGAAGAATCTTTGTGATTTTGCGATTTTTTAGGGTCTTGACCGTCTAAAATACGCCTCAATGCCTGTTTAAGCGAGGGGCGTGATGCGCAAGCGCGCCGCCATTTCTGTTTTTCTCGTTCTGCTCTCCGGTTCCGCCGGCGCGCAGTCCCTGCGCGATTTGCGTGCGCGCGACGCCGAAGAACGCGCCCTCTCGCGGGAGGCGGCGTATACGAGCAAGATTTGCGGGCGGGCGATTGATGCTTCAATCGACTGGCGCAGCGCCGAACAATGGCCCGAGAAGGAAAGCCTCGCCGAGGCTTGCGACGGCGCGCTGGGCGCGGTTGAAACGGTATGCCGCGCCGGGCGAACGAATATCGTTTCCTCTTTCGTTTGCGCCGGCGACGGCGCTGGCCCATCCCTTTCCGGAACGACATTGCGCTATGGGGCATCGCCCGGCCGCAACGGATATGCGGCGACGCTCGCAACAATCGGCGGGCGCGATTAATTCGACCGCAGACGGATTGTAATTCGACCTGCGTCGCCCCATTTCCCGGTAATGCGCCATCTTGTTCTGACAGCATTCTCGATTCTTGCGGCCGGCGCGTGTGCGCGCGGCGGCGAGCATGAAGAAGTCGGCGAGTTCAAGAACGACCTAATCGGCAACGAAATAAAGCTCGAAGCGTTGAAAGACCCGAAGGTCGCCGGCGTCACCTGTCATCTCAGTTATTTCGATCGCGGCTTCTGGGACCGCGCGGCGAAGGGCGACTGGTTCGAAAACCCTTCGAATTCGTCGATCGCCTGCCGGCAGACCGGTCCGATCTCCATCGGCGAAATCAATCTCGCCAAAAGCGGCGAAGAGGTTTTCTCCCAGCAGCAGAGCCTCATTTTCAAGCAGCTTGCGGTAAGGCGCATTTATGATGCGCCGAACAATACGCTCATCTATGTCGCCTATTCGCGTAAGCCGATCGAAGGCTCAGCGAAAATGGCGGTGTCGACGATTTCTCTGTACGGGCAGGAAATCATGCGCCCTGCCGATAAATGACCGCGCGCGCCGGCGCGCCCCAAACACGCGAAAAACGTTTTTGAAATACAATTTTTCGGCCGCTTGAATGCGCGTCGGCGATCCCCAGCTAGTCAGGTCTGATTGGCTCTTTGACAAGTTGTGGATTTATTTTTCCGCTGGGCGGATTGCGCGTTTTCGCAACCTTGCGGTTTCGCAAAGGTGCGGACAAAGCCGCCGCAACCCGCCCCGCGGGCGCGACCCGCGTTTCCCGGCGCGGCGTCGCTATTATGCAGTCGCCGGGTGCGAACGGGCGCAATTGCGGTCTCGCAACGCCGGCGTTAGAAAAGCCGATGCCGTCAAAACGTCTTCTCGCCGCTCAGGAAAAGCTTCGCCGTTACGGGCTTACGCTGCCGGAAGCATTCGAAGATCATCCCTGGGGGCATATCGCGCTGAAAGTGAGAAAAAAGGCGTTCGTGTTTCTGAGCGGAACCGAATTCCACGAGGGCAAGCTGCGGATCACGGTCAAGCTTCCCCGCTCTGGTGAAATCGTCAAGGAAACGCTCCCCTATGTCGAGGCGGCGGGCTACGGCCTGGGGCGATCGGGCTGGATCACCGCGCGCTTTGCGCCGAAAGACAGGATTGACATCGCCATGCTCTGCGACTGGATCGATCAGAGTTATGTGGCGATTGCGCCGAAGAAACTGGGCGCGCTGGTCGCGGCGCATCGACGGGGCGAAAGTTAGAAGCGGTCTTTCCTGCGCCGGATTTCGGCGAATGCGGCGACCGGATCGGGGTCTTTGAGCGCGAGAGCGGTTTGAATTTCCGCCGCGCCGGCGCGCAGGAAGGGGTTGGTCGCCAGTTCGTCGGCGACAGTTGAGGGGACAGTCGGCATTCCCGCCGCGCGCATTCCGATGATTGATTGATATCGCTGCGCAAGCGCCGAATTGCCGGCGTCGAGCGTGACGGCGAAACGCGCATTCGCCTCGGTGTATTCGTGTGCGCAATAAAGTTTCGTTTCCGGCGGCATGGCGGCGATCTTCGACAGCGAGGCCCACATCTGTTCAGGCGTTCCCTCAAACAGACGCCCGCAGCCGAGCGCGAAAATCGTATCGCCGACAAACGCCGCGCCGTCGTCCGTGAAATGATAGATGATGTGGCCGAGCGTATGGCCGGGCGTTGCGTGAACAATCGCCGTCGAAGCGCCGAGGCGAATGAGGTCGCCCTCATCCGCCTGCGCGTCGATGCCGGGAATTTTCGCAGCCTCGTCTTTCGGCCCGATAATCGCGCATTCCCAGCGATCTTTCAGCGCCAGATTGCCGCCTGTGTGATCGGGATGCCAGTGCGTATTGAAGATATGGGTGAGCGCCCAGCCCTGCGCATCCAGCGCCGCATTTATCGCCTTCGCATCAGGCGTATCGATTGCGGCGACGGCGCCGGTCTCGCTATCGCGGACCAGATAGGCGTAATTGTCGGAAAGGCAGGGAAACTGGCGGATTTCAATCGGCATGGTTCAAGCCTACGCCATGACGCCGGCCTGTCCAGTGCGCATGGTTGTCTCGCCGCGGAGAACGGGCGAGAAGATGGGCGCTTATGCGCACCGACATTCTTGATCTCCATGATTTTTACGCAAGCCCGCTTGGCGGCGCGGCGCGGGGGTTTATCGCGGCGCGGATCGGGGAGGCGTGGCGCGATCATGCGCGCCTGCGCGTCGCCGGCTTCGGCCACGCTGAGCCTTATCTCGATTTGTTCGGCGGCGCCGAAAGGGTGATCGCGATCGCGCCTGGCGCGCAGGGCGTCATTCACTGGCCGGCGGCGGCGAAGAACGCCGCAGCGCTTGCGGGCGAATGGGCCTGGCCGCTGCCTGACGCCTCGATCGATCGCCTGCTGGTGGTGCATGGCCTTGAAGAATCCGACGATCCCAAACGGTTGATGCGCGAGATCTGGCGCGTGCTGACGAGCGATGGGCGCGTCATCATCGTCGTCGCGCATCGGCGCGGGCTCTGGTCGATGATCGATACGACGCCGTTCGCACATGGTCGGCCCTATCTGAAAGGCCAGCTTGAAAGACTGCTGGCGCGCTCGATGTTCCGGCCGACAGCCTGGTCCGCTGCGCTTTATTTCCCGCCGCTCGGCGCGCGCTTTCTGCTTCGCGCCGCCAATGCATGGGAACGCGCGGGCGCGCGTTTGTGGTCCGGGCTTTCAGGCGTCTTGATGGTTGAGGCCGCCAAGGATATGGCCCAGCCCGTGGCGCGCGCGGCGCCGGGGCTCGTCCGCGCCGACCGGCCCGCCGTCGCGCGGCCGGCCTTGCCGAGAAATGCGAAAGCGACATGAACGAGAAATTTTCAAAAGCGGCGATCATCGGCGTCGGCCTGATCGGATCATCCCTTGCGCGGGCCCTGCGAGAAGCGGGTCTCGCCGAGACCATAATCGGCTTCGACCAGTCTGCGGACGTTCGCGCGCGCGCGGTCGGCTGCGGCGCCGTCGATGCCGCCGTTCAAACGCTGAAAGAAGCGCTCGGCGGCGCCGATCTCATCGTCGTCTCAACGCCGGTCGGCGCTGTGGCGGAAATTCTCGCAGGCGTTGCGAAAGAAGCCGAGCCGGGCGCGCTTGTCGTCGATGTCGGATCGGTGAAGGGCGCGGTCGTGAACGCCGCTGCAGCGATCTCGACGCGCGCCTTTATCGTTCCGTGCCATCCCGTCGCCGGCACGGAGCAATCGGGCCCCGAAGCGGGGTTCGCCGCGCTCTTCAGGGATCGCTGGTCGATCATCACGCCGTTGCCGCGCCAGGACGAGGAATATCTCGCAGCGGTCGCGCGCGCGGCGGGCGTTTGGCGCGCCGTCGGCGCGCATGTCGAGATCATGGATCATGAACACCACGATCTGGCGCTCGCAATCACGTCCCATCTGCCGCATTTGATCGCCTTCACGCTGGTCGGCGCGGCCGATGATCTTGAAAGCGTGACCGAGGCGGAAATCGTCAAATATTCGGCCGGCGGTTTCCGGGATTTTACGCGCATCGCCGCTTCCGACCCTGTCATGTGGCGCGACGTGTTTCTCAATAACAAGGCGGCGATATTGGAGGTTCTGGGCCGTTTCAGCGAGGAACTCGCGCTGTTGCAGCGCGCGATCCGCTGGGGCGACGCCGACACGCTGGAGAGCGTATTCGCGCGCGGGCGCACGCTAAGGCGCGCAATCGTTGCGGCGGGGCAGGAAAAGGACGTGCCGAATTTCGGCCGCGACGAGAAAGACTGAAACATCGCCGCTTCAATCGGAATCGGGACGATGCTTCAATTTATTGTTTTTCTTATTTCCTGACGGCGAACCGCTCACACTTCGTCTGGAAACGCTTCAGGCCGCCGCTTCGTCCATCTTGACCTTGTGACCCCAGAGGCGATGAACGTGCCAAAGAACGTCTTCGCTGGTTCCTGGATCCAGATCGCGGGCGGCGTGAACTTCATGGCGCAACGCGATCATGCGATCGCCTTCAAGGTCGGCCGAGACGACCTGGATATTCGGCTCGTGCATGCCGAGGTCATACTGACGGGCGAGGCTTTCGCGCAGTTTCCGAAAGCCGAGTTCGTCATGGATCGCTTCGACCTCGTAATGCGCTTCTTTCGAATCGTCATGGAGCGCGAAGAGACGGAAATCGCGCATCACCTTCGGCGACAGAAATTGCAGGATGAAACTCTCGTCGCGATAATTCGCCCATGCGTCTTTCAGAACATCGCGCCAGTCGCCCTTTCCGGCGAAGTCGGGAAACCATTCGCGGTCTTCCTCTGACGGGTCGATGGAAATGCGCCTAATATCCTCCATCATCGCAAAGCCGAGCGCATAAGGGTTGATGCCGGAATAGCGCGGGTCGTCGAAGTCGGGCTGGAAGACGACGGAGGAATGCGAGTGCAAAAACTCCATGATCGAACCTTCATTGATAAGGCCCTTATCGTAGAGCGCGTTCATGATGTAATGATGGACGAAGGTCGCGCAGCCTTCATTCATGACTTTCGTCTGCTTTTGCGGATAGAAATATTGCGAGATATTGCGAACGATGCGGACAAGCTCGCGCTGCCACGGCTTCAAGACGGGCGAGGCTTTCTCAATGAAGTAAAGAAGGTTTTCTTCAGGCAGCTTGATGTTTCGCACTTCAAGCTGGCGCTCCTCGGCTTCCTCGTCCGGTTCTTCCGTCGTCGGCAGGGTGCGCCAGATGTCATTGAATGTGCGCTGTTCGTGTTCGGCCCTCGCGACCGCGCGCGCAAGCTTGTCGGCGTCGGAAAGGCGCGGCGGCCGGTTGTAGCGAAAAACGCCCTGATCCATCAGCGCGTGCGCGGAATCGAGAATTTTCTCAACCTCGTCAAAGCCGTATTCATCCTCGCATTTCGCGACATATTTCTTTGCGAAATCGAGATAGGGAAGAATGCCTTCGGCGTCGGTCCATTGTTGAAACAGATAATTGTTCTTGAAGAAATGATTATGCCCGAATGATGCGTGCGCCATAACGAGCGCCTGCATCGTCATCGTGTTTTCCTCCATCAGATACGCGATGCAGGGATCGGAATTTATGACGATCTCATAGGCGAGGCCGGTATAGCCCTTTTGATACATCATCTGGTCGCGCGCGAAATGCTTGCCGAACGACCAGTGCTTGTACATCAGCGGCATGCCGTGGCTGGAATAGGCGTCGAGCATCTGTTCCGAGGCGATGATTTCGATCTGGTTCGGATAGACATCGAGCCCGAGATCGTTGAGCGCAATCTCTTCGATCGCGTTGTATGTCGCCTTCAGGCGATCAAACGACCATTCGCTGTCGGTGAAAAGGAGCGAATTGCGAGGAATGGAATCAGTCATTTCACTCTGCTCTCAATGCCGTCACTCCGGGTCGCGCGACGTGCGAACCCGGAATCCATAAACCGGTGCGCATTGACGCGCGCCTGGATTCCGGATCGGCTTGCGGGCGTACGGAAAGGCCGGAGAGAGGTTGCGGCGAACATCACGCCGCCTCCCGCGCGTTTCTCGCGAACAGCTCTCTGAAGACGGAGAAAATGTCGGACGGTTTGGCGATGCGCGTTTGCGCGAAGGTTTTCCATTTCGGTGCGAAGGTGCGATAGGCGCGCCACAGCTCCGCGCCTGAATCCTTGTCGGAAAAAACCTCCAGTTCACGCTCATCGAGGATTTCGATATAGGCGTAATACTGGCTGATCGGCATCACGTCTTCATCCAGCATTTCAACGCAGCGCTTTGCGTCGCCCGACTGCGTATAGCCGTCAGAGGCTTGCGCGACATAAATGTTCCATTCGCCGGCCGGATAGCGCTCTTTCTGGATTTCAAGCATCTTCTCCAGCGCCGTTGAAACGACGGTGCCGCCTGACTGGCGCGAATAGAAAAAGGTTTCCTCGTCGACTTCCTCGGCATGGTGCGTGTGCCGGATGAAAATTACGTCGACGCGCTCATAGCGGCGTTTCAGGAATAGATAGAGCAACATGTAAAAGCGCTTGGCGAGGTCCTTCTCGCGCTCGCCCATTGAGCCTGAAACATCCATAAGGCAGAACATGACGGCGGCGGTCGTCGGCGTCGGCGTCGGCTCGTAGGCGTTGTAACGAACATCGAGCGGGTCGATGAACGGCGCCCAGCGCCGGCGCGCTTCCATCTCTTCGAGCCTGATCAGCAGCGCTTTCTTCTCCGCGACTTCGCTTTCGCTCGGACAGGCTATGCGTTCGAGTTCGAATAGGCGCTCTTTCAACTCGTTCACTTCGCGCGTTGACGGACGCTTCAGGGCGAGCCGGCGCCCGTGCGCGTTCCGCATCGTGCGAATGAGATTCAAGTTGGTCGGCGAGCCGGACACCGTAATGCCGGCGCGCTTATAGGCCGTCGCCTTGGTTTCTTTCAGCGTTCTTTTGACGAGGTTCGGAAGCTCAAGATCTTCAAAGAAGATGTCGAGGAATTCTTCTTGGCTGAGCGTAAACTGAAACTGGTCTTCGCTGTCGCCCGAATCGGCGGCGTCTTTACCGCCGCCCTTGCCGCCCTGTTTCGGCGGTTTCCTGATTTTATCGCCGACGCCGAATTCCTTGTTGCCGGGCGCGACATAATCGCGTTCGCCGCTTTCCGGGTTGAGGCGAAATCGCGGTTCGGCCGTCGATTTGGACGGGATGGTGATTTTTTCGCCATTGTCGAGATCCTTCACCGACCGGTCGCGGATCGATTTGTTCACCGCTTCCTTGATCTGCACCCGCGCGCGCCTGAGGAAACGCTGGCGATTGCCGAGCGATTTCCCCTTCGGGTTCTTTCGGCGGTCGATGAAGTGAAAGTGGTTCATAAAACGCCCTTCGGGCCGGGCCCGTCACCCGGCCTTGTTGACGCGCATATACCACTCGACGAGACGGCGGACCTGACGCGGCGTGTAGCCGCGTTCGACCATGCGCTCGACGAAGCTTTCATGCTTCTTCTCGGTCTCGCTGTCTTTCTTGGAGTCGAACGAGATGACGGGAAGAAGGTCTTCGACCTGTGAAAACATCCGCTTTTCTATGACGTTGCGCAGTTTTTCATAGGACGTCCAGGCGGGGTTCTTTCCGGCGTTCGCGGCGCGCGCGCGCAGCGTGAATTTTACGACTTCGTTACGGAAATCCTTGGGGTTGGCGATGCCGGCCGGCTTTTCGATCTTGGAAAGCTCGGAATCGAGCGTCTGGCGATCGAGAAGCTGGCCCGTGTCCGGATCTTTAAAGTCCTGATCCTCGATCCATGCGTCGGCGTAGGCGATATAGCGATCGAACAGATTCTGTCCGTATTCGGAATAGCTTTCCAGATAGGCTTTCTGGATCTCCTTGCCGATAAAGTCCGCATAACGTTTGGACAAATCCTCCTTGATGAATTCAAGATACTTCTTCTCGATTTCATCCGGGTGCTGCTCGCGCTTGATGGCCGTTTCCAGGACATACATCAGGTGAACCGGATCTGCGGCGACCTCGTCTGTGTCGAAGTTGAATGTTTCGGAAAGCACCTTGTAGGCGAAGCGCGTCGAAACGCCGTCCATGCCTTCGTCGATGCCCGCGGCGTCGCGATATTCCTGCATCGTTTTCGCTTTGGGATCGGAATCTTTCAGCTTCTCGCCGTCATAAACGCGAAGCTTTGAATAGAGATTTGAGTTCTCATGCTCCTTAAGGCGCGACAACACCGAAAAGCGCGCCAGAAGATCGAGCGTCTCCGGCGCGCAGGAGGCGCTTGCAAGCTCCGAACTCGTCAGCAGTTTCTGATAGATTTGCCGCTCTTCCGAAACGCGCAGGCAATAGGGAACCTTGATGACGCTGATGCGGTCGAGGAACGCTTCATTGTTGCGGTTGTTGCGGAATTGCAGCCATTCGCTTTCATTGGAGTGCGCCAGGATGACGCCGTTAAACGGGATCGGCCCAAGAGATTCGGTGCCGACATAATTGCCTTCCTGCGTCGCGGTGAGGAGCGGGTGCAGAACCTTGATCGGCGCCTTGAACATCTCGACGAATTCAAGAAGCCCCTGATTGGCGCGGCAAAGCCCGCCGGAATAAGCGTAAGCGTCGGTGTCGGACTGGCTGAAATGTTCCAGTTTGCGGATATCGACCTTGCCGGTCAGCGCCGAAATGTCCTGGTTGTTCTCATCGCCCGGTTCTGTTTTCGCGATCGCGATCTGGCGCAGTTTCGACGGAAAAAGCCGCACGACTTCGAACTTCGAAATGTCGCCGCCGAATTCATCGAGCCGCTTGACCGCCCATGGGCTCATGACGCCGGTGAGGCGGCGCTTTTCAACGCCGTATTTGTCTTCAAGCAGCGCCTTGAGGTCATCCGACTGGAACAGGCCGAGAGGGCTTTCGAATACGGGCGAGATTTCCTTGCCGGCCTTGAGCACGTAGATCGGGCTGACTTCCATGAGGTCTTTAAGGCGCTCGGCGAGCGAAGATTTGCCGCCGCCGACCGGTCCGAGAAGGTAGATGATCTGGCGCTTTTCCTCGAGGCCCTGCGCGGCGTGGCGGAAATAGGAAACGATCCGTTCGATCGTGTCCTCCATGCCGTAGAAACCTTCAAACGCCTTGTAGCGCCGGATCGTGCGGTTGAAGAAGATGCGCGACAGGCGCGGGTCTTTCGACGTGTCGACGAGTTCGGGCTCGCCGATCGCCTTGACCATCCGCTCGGCGGGCGATGCGTAAAGCATCTCGTCGTCGCGGCATCCAAGCAGGTAGTCGCGCAGGCTCATCGCCTCCTGCTTCACGCGGGTATAGCTCTCCGAAAACAGGTCGAATACGTCGAGATTGTCCGTCATGTCGTTCACGCTCACTTCCTCATTGCCGCGTCCCGCCTCAAGAACGCCGTCCGCCGCCGAAAAACCTGTCGCTCGCCAGGAGCGCCCTGAAATAAAAAAGGCGCGGATCGATGCGATCCCCGCCTTGCGTTTTCTTCCGTCTGGTTGACGCCTTGGCGACGTCTTCGGGCATTTTCATTCTCGCGGGCGATTTCGCCTCACGCTCCGTGATCGTCTTCCGCACATCTGTTATGTGGGATTGCGATCGTTCAGAACAAGCCGGCTCTCTATGTTCGAGGTCCGGCGCCTGGCTTGCCGCGCTTGCCATTTCGCACCCGGTTAAACTCTTACTTCAGCCTTGAATTCGTTACGCAATTCACTCCGTCGTCTGGCCGGACGCATCCACTGAACGCATCGCCCGGCCGCCGGTCATTTCCGCCCGTTCGGCTTTCGCGCGCGCCGCACCGGCCGCCGGCGCGCAACAAGGTTAATGCGACGATGTTTAAGATTCGCTTTAAGCGCCCCGCGAGGCGCAATTTCACCGCCGCTGATTCGCTTGGACAATGTAACGCGAATGCGGCGATCTAGCGACAAGGAACGGGCCGAATCCGCCGAATTTTCACGCTCGCGTCATTTAAGGAAAAAAGTGATCGCGCTCTCGCGCCTCATTGCGCGGCGGCCTTGCGCGAAACGACCGGATCGACGAATTCGTCGAATTCGCGCCAGAACCGATCGCGTATTTCGTCGCGCTCCATCATGATCTCGTGGAGCGAGCCTTCGATTATCTTTCGCGAGATGAGCGGAGACTGTTTGGCGATCCAGCCGTGATCGCGCGCGCGCACAAGGTGATCGTTCTGCGCCGACAGGATCAGGGTCGGCGTGTGAAGGTTTTCAAAGCGACCCGGCTTGTGAATATCATCCATCGCCTGCGTCGCGGCGCGCAGCCAACCATAAGTCGGCTCGTGGATCGTCGCATTCGGCGCCGCCGCCTGCAAGGCGCGAAACCGCTCATGGCGGACGCGGTCCGACGTCAGGACGTTGCCTTCAAACGCCATTGAGTGTTCTTTCGTTCCAGCGATCGCATAGCGCGACAATCCGATCCGGCTCGCCGCTTCGCCAAGCGCGCGCACGCCGATCTGTTTGAACAGATTGTCGTAAAGGCGCGTCATCGGCGAACATAAGACGGCGCAGCAAAAGCGGTTGTCGCCGTCCGCGAGCATTTGCAGCGCCGGCGCGCCGCCCATCGAATGGGCGAGCAGAACATAAGGGCCGGGAAGGCGTTCGCCGACGACCTTGTCCATGAACACGCTCAGATCTGAACGGAATACGCCGAAATCGCGGATGTGGCCTTTTTCCCGCACGGGCAAAAGGCGTTCGGAAAGGCCCTGGCCGCGCCAGTCCATGGTCGCGACGGCGAAGCCGCGGCTTTGCAGATCGCCGATCGTCTCGAAATATTTTTCGATGAACTCCGACCTTCCGGACACGAGAACGACGCTCGCGCGCGCGGACGGCGCCGAAAAAATCGCGCCGCGCAGCACCGCGCCGTCTGCGGCGCGAAAGTCGAACGCCTCGCCATGGGGCGGCGTCGGGTTAGACGGAATGCGAATAAAATCCGCTATCGCGCGCTCTCCAGAATGACGCGCGCCATAACGCTCATGTCGCCGGCGATTTTGAGCCGCCCGGAAAGATACGCGCTTTCAAGCGCCCGTCCGCCTTCGAATATCCGGTTCAGCGTATCGGGGCTCGCGCGCCAGACGCATTGCGGATTTTCATCCGACGCCGGACGCAGAACGCATGTCGCGCCGCGCCCGTCGACATCGAATGCGGCGAGTCCGTCCGGCGCTATCCTCAAGATCGCGCCGAAACCGCGCTTGAACGTTTGTTCCGCGCCGCTCGCCAAAGGATGATCGAGGCTCATTCGGCCGGCTTGACGAATTTGAGCGTCATACGATCGCTCTCGCCGATGGCGTCATATTTCGCGCGGTCGAATTCGGGGTCTTCAAGTCCGTTCGACGCCGCCGAGCGGCGCACGGGCGGCAATGTCCAGACACCGAAGGGGTGGTCTTTCGTGTCCGCCGGGTTTGCGTTGATTTCGGACGCTTCAACGAACTCAAATCCCGCCGCGCCCGCCAGCGCCTTGACCGTCGATTCCTTCACATAACCGCTTGAGCCGTCATTGTCGTCCGCGCTTTCATCGGCGCGATGCTCGACGACGCCAAGAACGCCGCCCGGTTTCAGCGCCGCATAAAATGCGTCGAAATATTTCTGCGCCTTGCCGGCTATCAACCAGTTGTGAACGTTGCGGAATGTCAGCACGGCGTCCGCAGAACCGTCGGGCGCGAGCGCGCCGGCGCCAAGGGCGGTGACGCGCACATCCCCATAAATATCCGCGTCTGCGAAATCCGTCCTGAAACTCTCGACCCGCGCAGCCGATCGTTCATTCGCGGCCGGATCGACATGCGCGGCGTAATACGCGCCGCCGCCGGACTTCAGATACGGCGCCAGGATTTTCGTATACCAGCCGCCGCCGGGCCAGACTTCGACGACGGTCATCGAAGGTTCAACGCCGAAAAACCTTATCGTTTCCCCGGGGTGGCGCCATGCGTCGCGCGCGCGCTCTTCCTCGCTCCGGTTTTCTCCGGCGATCGCGCCGTCAAGCAGGGCGCTTGCGTCCGGCGTCGGCGTTTCGTCCGGCGCAGCGTCGGCGTTTGTTCCGGACCCGCCGCACGCAGCGAGAACAAGCGCGGCGGCGCCCGCCCCGGCCATCATAAATCGCATTTATCGTTTCCTTCTGGTTCCGTCGAAACCGTAGCACGGTCTTTCGCGCGCTCGAAACCCGCCTAACGGCCTCTTGAACGCGCGAATCCAGTTCCTAACTAGGTTTCATCGGAGGCCGTTCGGCTCCGGTCGGCGCATTTGCGGTGTTGCGGACCGCAAGGCGTCTCAGTCCCTTGCTTCTCGAAGGAGGAAAGAATGCGCAGTTACGACCTGACCCCCCTTTATCGAACCACTGTCGGTTTCGACCGAATGTTCGATCTTCTCGACAATCTCGGCAAATCCGAAGCGGGCGGTTATCCGCCCTACAATATCGAGCGCGTCGATGAAGACTGCTATCGCATCACGCTTGCAGTCGCCGGTTTCGCCGAAAGCGATATCGAAATCGAGATTCACGAAACGACGTTGAAAGTCGTCGGCATGCGCCCCGACGCGGAAGATGCGCGGACCTTTTTGCATCAGGGTATAGCCGGCCGCTCTTTCGAGCGCCGCTTCCAGCTCGCCGATCACGTGAAAGTGGTGGGCGCAAACCTGTCGAACGGGTTGTTGAACATCGAGCTTCAGCGTGAAATTCCCGAGGCGAAGAAACCGCGCAAAATCGAAATCAACTCGAGCGGTTCGAAAGTCGAAGTGCTGAAGGCGTCGAACGCCGCTTAAGTCCCCCCACGCATCGTTGCCCCAAGCGATGCGAATAAGAAACGTCCGCCCCTCCCCTCCCGGGCGGGCGTTTTTTATTTGACGCCGGCCAGAATTTTTTGCGCGGCGGCGTAGATGTCAGCGTTCGCGGCGAGGATCGATCCTGCGTGCAACGGTCCCGCGCCGCCTTCGATTTCTGTGACGATGCCGCCGGCTTCACGAACAAGGACGACGCCGGCGCCGACATCCCAGGCGTTGAGCCCGCGTTCCCAATAGGCGTCGAACCGGCCGGCGGCGACAAAAGCGAGATCGAGCGCCGCCGAGCCGAAGCGGCGAACGCCGGCCGTTTCGGACAAAATCCGGTCGGCCTCTTTCAATGACCGTTCCCGTCCCGGCATCCCCTTGAAAGGCAGGCCGGTCGCGAACAGGCACTCCTCCAGCGATCGACGCGCCGATACGCGCATACGCTTGTCGTTAAGCCATGCGCCTTCGCCTTTCTCGGCCCAGAAAAGCTCGTTCGCGGCGGGATTGTATATGACGCCGGCGTATGGCTGGCGGTCGCGTTCCAGGCAGATGGAAACTGCGAATTGTCCGAGGCCGTGGAGGAAATTCGTCGTGCCGTCCAGCGGATCGACGATCCAGCGGTTTGAGTTGTCCGCGCCTTCAATCTCGCCGCGCTCTTCCATGACGAAGCCGTATTTGGGCCGCCCCTTCGACAGTTCCTCGAAGATAATCTGCTCCGCCCTCAGATCGGCCGCCGAAACGAAGTCGGCCGCGCCCTTCTTCGAGGTCTGGAGGTTCTCAAGCTCGCCGAAATCGCGCGACAGGCCGCGCGCCGCTTTGCGAGCGGCGTTAATCATCACGGTCATGAGGGCCGAGGCGTGCGGCATTGGTCATCCTTTGGAAAAAGGCCGCGCACCATAGCGTCGCCGGCTCTGAGCGCAAGGGCGGGCGCAAGGCGCGGGACCGGACCCCTTTGGCGCCGGCGATCGGCTCGGTCTAAGGGGAGGTGAACCTTCACGCAGGGAGCTTTGCGGCAGACCTTGAGCCCTCCTCCAGATCCGGCGGCCGCGCCGCTTGCGGCGCGCGTTGCGCGCGGCGCCGGGTGGATCCTCGGCGCACGATTCGTCATGGGCCTGTTCGGCTTCCTCAATACGATCATCGTCGCGCGCATCCTTGCGCCTGAGGATTTCGGCGTCGTCGCGATCGGCCTTACGACGATGCAGATTCTCGTCAACATCACCGATATCGGCGTCAGCCAGGCGGTTGTCCGGTTCAGGGACGCAAACCGCGACGACCTCGACACGCTGTTCTCCCTGTCGGCGCTGCGCGGAATTGGCATCGCGCTTTTTCTGGCGGCGGTCGCGCCCCTCGCGGCGAATTTTTACGCAGATGCGCGCGTTTTCTGGGTCTTTTTCGGCGTTGCGGTTTATCCGCTGGTGACCGGCTTCATCAATCCGCGCTTTTACGAGTTCGAGCGCGATCTCGACTTTTCAAAACAATTCGCCGTCGAGGTCGCCAACAAAATCGCCGGCGTCGTCGTTTCAATCGCGATCGCTGTGCTTTTCAGAACCTACTGGGCGATCCTGCTCGGCCTTGCGACCAACGCGCTTGTTCATCTCTGGCTTTCCTATCGTTTGCGCCCTTACGCGCCGCGGTTTTCGATGGCGTCCTTCAGGCGCATCCTCGGCTTTTCCGGCTGGCTGACCGGCGTCGGCCTGATGGCGGCGCTTAATAACAAGCTCGATCCCCTGATCCTTGCTCGCGCAATCGGCGTCACCGGCGCCGGGCATTTTTTTATGGGGTGCCAGCTCGCCGAACTGCCGACGCGCGAAATCGCCTTTCCGGCGACGCGCGCCATCTATCCCGGGCTTTCGCAATTGCAGGAAAGCCCAAAACGCGCCGATCAGGCGTTTTTGAAGGGGGTGGAGGCGATGGCCGCAATCGCGACGCCGGCCGCGATCGGCTTTGCTTTTATCGCCGCCGATTTCGTGTCGTTCCTGCTTGGTGAAAAATGGGCGCCCGCCGTTCCCGTCATCCAGATCGTCGCGCCCGTCATGGGATTGCAGATGCCGTTGATCGCCACCCAGTATTTCGCGATGGCGCTCGGCTCGACGCGCTTCGTCTTCCTGCGCGAGCTTGCGTTCTTTTGCATCCGCACGCCCGCTTTCATCTGGGGCGCGCTCGAATATGGATTAGCCGGCGCAGCCTGGGCCGTCGCCGCGTGCGGGATAATTCACATCGCGCTCAATCTCGGCCTTTATGCGCGCATAAGCGGCGCGGGCATGTGGCGACCTCTCTGGCGCGCACGCCGCTCGATCATATCATCGCTCGCGATGGCCGCAGGCCTCGGCGCGCTTTCCGGCGCAGGATTCGCCGCCGAGTGGACGCCCGTCGCACGCCTCAGCGTCGAAGTCGTCATCGGCGTTGTCCTTTACGCCGCCGCGCATTTCGCGCTCTGGTCGCTTGAAAACCGCCCCGACGGCGCCGAGCGGCTGGCGTTTTCCCTGATGCGGCAGGCGGCGGGGAAACTCACCGCCAGGCGCTGAGTGTCGCGATCGATATGCGTTCAATGGTTTGAGGGGCGCAAAGGGTCGGCTACAAACGAACGGAACCTTTTCAGGGAGTGGTTTCGACATGGCGCAAAGCGCGTTTCCGACGACGGAGCAGATCGCCGCGAGCGCTTTCAAGCTGCTTGCCGAAAACCCGCTATTCAAGGTCGGCCAGGCGACGATACGCGGCAATGTTTACCGCGTGTTTGAGAACGCCCCGCCGAGCCTTGTCGGCGTGTTCCTTCAGGGTGCGACTTATGGCGACAAGGAGTTTTTGTACTATGAAGGAGAAACCTGGACGCACGCCAGGCTCTGGTCGCAGGCGTGTCGCGTGGCGAACGCGCTGTCGGAAACGCTCGGCGTAAAAAAAGGCGACAGGGTCGCCCTCGCCATGCGCAATTATCCGGAATGGTGCGCCGCCTATATGGCGATCATTTCGCTCGGCGCGGTGGCGGTGCCGTTGAACGCCTGGTGGAAAAGCGAAGAACTGAAATTCGCTTTTTCCGATTGCGGCGCGCGAATTGCTTTCGTCGATGACAGGCGCTTTGAATATATTCGTCCTTTCAAGGAAGAATTGGGGTTGACGCTGATTTCAGTGCGCGCAAGCCCGGAATGCGCCGATTTCGATTACGCCGGACTGGTCGAAAAATCGCATTCGTCTGCTGCGCCTGAAATCGACATTGAGCCTGACGATGATTTCGCGATCTATTATACGTCGGGTTCCACGGGTAATCCGAAAGGCGTCGTTCTCACCCATCGCGGCGCGTTGTCGACATTGTTTTCATGGTCGTTCATCGCGATGGCGATAAAGGATGCGCGCGGCGGCGTTTCGTTATTCGGCGATGATCCGGGCATTCTGCTCGGCATCCCGCTCTTTCACGTAACCGGTTCGCACGCGATTTTTCTCCTGTCATGGATAGCAGGCCGGCGCGTTGCGATCATGTATAGATGGGATCCCGCGCTGGCGGTCGAACTCATCAATCGGTACAGGCTGACGAACTTCGTCGGCGTGCCGAGCCAGTCTTTCGAATTGATCGACGCAGCCGGATCGACGCCGATGCCGAGCCTTGTCGATATCGGATCGGGCGGCGCCAAGCGCCCGCCGGATCAGGTGAAGCGTCTAAAGGAGAAATTTTCAAACGCCAATCCGTCATCTGGCTATGGATTGACTGAAACGAACGCGGCCGGCTCGATCATTTCGCTGGCCGATTATCAAAAACGGCCGGATTCTACCGGGCGTGCGTTGCCGCCGGTCACGGATATCAAGATCGTCGGCGAAAACGGCGATTGCGCGACGGGCGAGGCCGGCGAAGTCTGGATCAGGAGCCCGGCGAATTTTCGCGCCTATCTGAACCTTCCCGATGACACGGCGCGTGCGATCACGCCGGATGGCTGGTTTCGAACCGGCGATGTCGGCCGACTCGACGAAGAAGGGTTTCTCTATATCGTTGATCGCATCAAGGATCTCATTATTCGCGGCGGCGAGAACATTTCCTGTCTCGAAGTTGAGGCGCGCGCCTATCAGCACGACGGCGTGGCGCAGGCGATCGCTTTTTCGGTTCCCGACGAAACGCTTGGCGAGCGGGTCGGGCTTGTCGTCTATCCGAAAGAGGGCGCAGGCGTGGAGCCGCAGGGGTTGCGCGAATTCATGGCGCGCGAGCTTGCAGGGTTTAAGCTGCCCGAGCGCATCTGGATTTCGCCGGCGCCGCTGCCGAGGCTCGGCACTGAAAAATTCGACAAACAGACGATCCGCCGGATCGCCCTCCAGAACGCGCCGGCCTGGAAGGCGTAAGCGGCGGCTGTCAAAGAATGTTGCGTTGCGGCGCGCGCGGGCGTTTGATCGCGCCGAACGGAATTTCAGGGAACCTTGCTTATGAGCGATATCGAAGCCTTCCGGAACGATGTGCGGGATTGGCTCGACGCCAATTGCCCGAAAGAAATGCGCGACGGCGCCGGCGGCGAAGAAAATATCTGCTGGGGCGGACGCAACTGGAAATTCAGATCCGACGCGCAAAAGCTGTGGCTCGAACGCATGGCGCAAAAGGGTTGGACCGTTCCGGCCTGGCCGAAGGAATATGGCGGCGGCGGCCTTGAGAAAGAGGAAGTGAAAGTCCTCAAGGCCGAAATGCGCAAGATGAAGATGCGCTCGCCCCTTGAAAGTTTCGGCATCTGGATGCTGGGGCCGGCGCTTCTCAAATACGGAACGCATGAGCAGAAAGCGAAATTCCTGCCGCCGATCGCGCGCGGCGAAATTCGCTGGTGCCAGGGTTATTCCGAGCCGAACGCCGGCTCAGACCTCGCCTCGCTTCAATGCAAATGCGAGGACAAGGGCGATCACTGGCTCGTTAACGGGCAGAAAATCTGGACGTCTTACGCCGACGAATCCGACTGGATTTTCGCGCTCGTCCGCACCGATCCGAAAGCGGCGAAGCATGACGGGATTTCATTCATCCTGATCGACATGGCGACAAAGGGCGTGTCGACGAAACCGATCAAGCTGATCTCGGGCAAGTCGCCCTTCTGCGAGACTTTTTTCGATGATGTCGTCGTGCCGAAGGAACATGGCGGCGGCGTCAACGCGATAGTCGGAACGATCAATCGCGGATGGGATGTTGCGAAATACCTTTTGACACATGAGCGTGAAATGATCGGCGCCGGCGGCGGCGGCCTTCTCGGCGGTCGCGGCATCGGCGAAGTTGCGGCGAATTATGTCGGCGTCGATGAGCGCGGGCGTCTTTGCGATCCGATGTTGCGCGCGAAAGTGGCGCAGGCCGAAGTCGACGGCTGGGCGTTTCTCCTGACGATGGAGCGTTTGAAAGACGAAGCGAAGGCGGGCCAGGGCATGGGCGCCAAATCCTCGATGCTGAAATATTACGGCACTGAATTCAACAAGCGCCGGTTTGAACTGTTCATGGACGCCTCCGGCGCCGACGGCCTCGAATGGGAGGGCGCACGCTCTGAGGACGGCAAGCTCGCCAAAGGCTGGCTCAGGACGAAAGCGAACTCGATAGAAGGCGGCACGTCGGAAGTGCAGCTCAATATTATTTCAAAACGCATTCTTGAATTACCGGACGCATAAAGGAAAAACATGCCCCTTATCCTTACCGAAGAACAGGAAATGCTCAAGGAATCCGCACGCGGATTTCTTGACGAAAAGGCGCCGGTTTCAGCGCTTCGCAAATTGCGCGACGAACGATCGGAAGACGGGTTCTCGCGCGCGCTTTGGAAAGAGATGGCGGCGATGGGGTGGTCCGGCATCCTCGTTGAGGAGGCGCATGGCGGGTCCGACTTCGGGTTTGTCGGAGCCGGCGTCCTCGCCGAGGAAATGGGCCGTACGCTGACGGCCTCGCCGTTCCTGTCGACTTCGATCCTGGCGGCGACAGCGCTCAACAAGTTCGCCGGCGACGCGGCGAAACAGGAATATCTGCCGAAAATCGCCGCCGCAGATATCGTCATGGCGCTCGCCGTCGATGAGGGGCGCAAGCACGGCCCGGCGAATACGGCGATGAAAGCGGAAAAATCGGGCAATGGATACAAGCTTTCAGGCTCGAAGACTTTCGTCGCCGATGGTCATGTCGCCGACAGGATAATCGTTGCGGCGCGCACGGCCGGCGCGCCCGGCGAGGAACCGGGAATTTCACTTTTTCTCGTCGATGCGAAAGCGAAAGGCGTCAGCCGCGAGCGCACGTTTATGGTCGACAGCCGAAACGCCGCGCGCGTCGATTTCGATAATGTGTCCGTCACCGGCGACGACGCGATCGGCGAGATCGACGATGGTCACTCTGCGCTTGAGGGGATTCTCGCCGCGGGGCGCGCAGGCCTCGCCGCGGAGCTTTCCGGAGCCGCGCAACGGTCATTTGAAATGACCGCCGATTATCTGAAGGAACGAAAGCAGTTCGGCAAGGTTATCGGATCGTTCCAGGCGCTCCAGCACCGCGCGGCTCATCTTTATACTGAGCTGGAACTCGTGAAATCCGTCACGCTGAAAGCGCTTCAAGATCTCGATGGCGCGTTCGGCATGGCGAGCGTCACCGCCTCGCTCGCCAAGGCGAAAGCCGGCGAGGTCGCAAAGCTCGCGAGCCAGGAAGCGGTGCAGATGCATGGCGGCATCGGCATGACAGATGAATATGATATAGGGCTTTTCATGAAGCGCATTCGCGTCGCGCAGGAAATGTTCGGCGATAGCGCCTATCATGCGGACCGGATTGCGCGAATGCGGGGATATTGAACCCAAGCGGTTCGCGCGAAAATGCTGAGGAAAAAAAGATGAAAAGCGTAAGACCGGAAAACGTCAAGGAATGGATCGGCAAGGAAACCGGCGTTTCGGACTGGTCGATGATCGACCAGAACCGCATCAATATTTTCGCCGATGTGACGGAGGACCATCAATTCATTCACGTCGATCCCAAGGCGGCGGCGAAGACGCCTTTCGGCGGCGCGGTCGCGCACGGTTTTTTGACGCTTTCAATGCTGTCCCATCTCGCCAAGAATTCGCTTCTGGTGATGGAAGGCGTTAAGATGGGCGTCAATTACGGCTTCGACAAAGTGCGTTTTATGGCGCCGGTGAAATCCGGCAAGCGCGTTCGCGGTCATTTCACGCTTATGAGCGCTGACCAGAAAACGCCGAACCAGTGGCAGTTCAAATACGCCGTCAAGGTCGAGATCGAAGGTGAGGAGAAGCCCGCATTAATGGCCGAATGGCTGTCGATGCAGTTCGTTTGAATATTCCCTTCGCCCGATCGATCGGGGCGATTGAACGCAGGTATTTTTGCACGCGATGACATGCGCAAAGAGTTGATCTTTCTGACCGTTGCGGCTTTCGCTGGGTGGGATTGCGCGGCTGCGCAATCCTTGGATGTTCCAGAGCAGCCAACATTTGGTGACAAAATCCCGAAAAAGCAAAAATCAGGTGAGGCTTCGGAGATGGAATTTGAGATAAGCGGCGCGATTGAGATTGAGAAATCGTCCCTCGTTATCTGCAGCGAAGGCGCCGCCTCGGGCGATAATCTTGAAAGCGCGCTTGAAGCTTGCAATGACGCCATCGAAGAAGAGCCGACTGATGGCGATGCCTATTACTTCAGGGGCGTTGTTAATTCCCAGCTTGGTAAAGACGCGGCCGCCGAGGATGATTTTACCTCGGCGATTGAATTGGGCGCTAACCGACTTGCGGAAGCCTATTATTGGCGCGGCGTATCGAAGGAAAACCAGCGAAAGCTTCGAGATGCGGCTAACGACTTTCAAAAGGCGGCGGAACTGAAGCCGCAATGGTCGGCGGCTCAGCGCAAGGTCGCCGAATATCACTGGGCGTTGAATTAGCGCAGAAACGACTGCCAATCGCTCTTGGCTCGGAAATATTTTTGGTAACATATAGCCTCATCGAAAGAGGCTGGCCATGTCTACACATTCTGCGGAAATATGCTGGAAGCGCGAATCCGAAAGTTTCGCCTATGACCATTATAATCGCGGCCACGACTGGAAATTCGACGCCGGGGTCGTCGTGCCGGGCTCTGCGGCGCCCGCCTATAAGGGCGATACGGACCGCGTCGATCCGGAGGAGGCGTTTGTCGCCTCGCTCTCAAGCTGTCACATGCTGACCTTTCTTGCGATCGCAGCCAGGAAAAGGCTTGTCGTCGACGCCTACGAAGACCACGCCGTCGGGCATCTGGACAAGAACCCGCAAGGCAAGCTGGCGGTGACGTCAGTCGATCTGCACCCGAAGGTCACATTTGCGCCGGGCGTCGAGGTTGACGCGGCGACATTGAAGAAAATGCATCACGACGCTCACGAGCATTGTTTCATCGCCAATTCGGTGAAATCTCTCGTAATCGTCCATTCGAAGTAAGGAGCCTGTATTGTCTATTCGCTATGACGGAAAAGTCGCCATCGTTACGGGCGCCGGCAACGGCCTTGGCCGCTCTCACGCCCTCGCGCTCGCCGCGCGCGGTGCAAAAGTCGTCGTCAACGATCTTGGCGGCGCGCGCGATGGCACGGGCGCCTCGCGGTCGGCGGCGGAAAGCGTCGTAAAGGAAATCATCGATAAGGGCGGCGAGGCGATCGCCGACGGCGCCAATGTGACGAAAGACGCGGAAGTCGCCGGCATGGTCGAGGCGGCCATTAAAAAATGGGGGCGCGTCGATATACTCGTCAACAATGCGGGTATTCTGCGTGACAAGACATTCGCGAAAATGGAGATGGACGATTTCCGGCTCGTTATCGACGTTCACCTCGTCGGAACGGCGCTTTGCACCAAGGCGGTGTGGGAGATCATGCGCCGGCAACAATATGGACGCATCGTCTGCACGTCGTCGCCGTCCGGTCTTTACGGCATATTCGGCCAGGCGAATTACGGCGCCGCAAAGGCCGGGATGATCGGGTTCATGAACGCGCTGCATCTTGAGGGCGGCAAGTACGACATTCGCGTCAATCTTCTATCTCCGTCGGCGCGTACGCGCATGACGGAAGATATCGGCATTCCGGAAAACCTGCTTGAACAGATGACCCCCGAAGCAATCACGGCCGCCTGCCTTTTCCTTGTCAGCGACGCCGCGCCGTCTCGCGCGATCGTGTCTTGCGCTGCGGGCGGATATGCGCGCGCTTACGTCGCTGAAACCGAAGGGGTGTATTTGCCGCCTTCCGAACAGACGCCGGAAAATATCGCCGCTGAATGGGAGAAAATTTCCGACCGGTCGAACGTCGCCTATTATGAGAACAGCGGCGGTCCGAACATGAATTTTCTCGGCAAGGCGAAAGCCTACGCCGGTAGGTAGAAAGGAACGAACCATGCGTGAAGCCGTCATCGTTTCAACCGCCAGAACGCCAATCGGCAAAGCCTATCGCGGCGCCTTTAACGCGACGACGGCGCCAACCCTCGGCGCGCATGCGATCAGGTGCGCCGCCGAGCGCGCCAGGGTCGATCTCGAAGAGATCGAAGACGTCGTTATGGGCTGCGCCTTGCAGCAGGGGACGGCCTTTCAAAATGTTGCGCGCCAGTCTGCTTTGCGCGCCGGCTTTCCGATCGGCGTTTCGGGCATGTCGCTCGACCGCCAATGCGCGTCCGGCATGATGGCGATATCGACCGCGGCGAAACAGGTAATCGCCGACAATATGGACGTCGCAATCGGCGGCGGCGTCGAGTCGATTTCAACAAACCAGACGAAAGACATGTTCGTCAGGCCCGATCCCTGGCTTCTCAAGAATTTGCCCGAAACCTATATGCAGATGATCGAAACGGCGGAAATCGTCGGCGATCGATACGCGGTCTCGCGCGAGGCGCAGGATGAATACGCGCTGCAGTCGCAGCAGCGTACGCACGCCGCGCAACTCGCCGGAAAGTTCGACGATGAAATCGCGCCGCTCGCGAGCGTGATGAAGTTTGTAAACAAGGAAACCGGCGAAAGCTCCGACGTCGAGATCAAGCTCGAAAGGGATGAAGGCAATCGTCCCGAGACCACGCTTGAAGGGCTCAAAGGCCTCAAGCCGGTTTTCAAGGGCGGGCAAAAGGTCGGGGAAGGCAGGTTCATCACCGCCGGCAACGCATCGCAATTGTCGGACGGCGCCTCCGCGGCTGTCGTCATGGAGGCGAAAACGGCGTCCAGGCGCGGGCTTTCCCCGCTTGGCGTTTATCGCGGCATGGCCGTCGCCGGTACGCATCCCGACGAAATGGGCATCGGCCCCGTATACGCCGTTCCAAAGCTGCTGGAGAAATTCAATCTCACAATGGACGATATCGGCCTTTGGGAATTGAACGAGGCGTTTGCGGTGCAGGTGATTTATTGCCGCGACAAGCTCGGCATTCCGGATGAATTGCTGAACGTCAATGGCGGCGCGATTTCGATCGGCCATCCTTACGGCATGTCCGGTGCGCGCATGGTCGGCCACGCCCTGATCGAGGGCAAGCGGCGCGGCGCGAAATTCGTGGTCTGCACCATGTGCGTAGGCGGCGGCATGGGCGCGGCGGGTCTTTTCGAAGTGGCCTGAGTGTCGACCGACTACGATCAGATCTACGCGCTCATACGTGAGGTTCGAAAGGGCGAGGTTGCAAGTTACGGCATGATTGCAAGCCTTGTTCCCGGCGTGGGCCCGCGTCAGGTTGCAAGGGCGATGCGCGCAGCGCCTTCGGACCTTAAATGGTATCGGATTATAACAGCCTCCGGCGCGATGGCCGATCATTCGGGAGCGGAGGAACAAAGGCGCTTTTTAAAAAAGGAAGGCGTAACCTTTAAAAAGAACGGCGCCGTCGACTGGTCAAAACATCGCTGGCGCGGCCCGTCTCAGCGATGGATAAAAGCCAGCGTCCGCAGTTTTGAAGATATTATGGAGATTGTCGCGGGTTGGGGCGGACGGTAAACCAATCCGCGATTGCGGAGTTGGCGCATATCCGTGAATTTTCGCTGCGGGCATTCGTCGGGCGCGCCTTCACAAAAGCGCTATGGCCCGAAGATAGGTCGGATTTTGGGGCCTTCGCTTACCCGGCGCAAACCGTTATAGAATATGCAAAGCCGGACGGGGTCGGTGCTCCGGCCCAGCCAGGAGGAATCATGCGCACGTTATCTTTCAACCGCCTTATTGTTGCGATGGCGGCCGCTCTGGTCGTTTTTTCAGGTGCGGCGGATGCCGCCAAACCGGCCAAAATAGATCGCCGTGTCGATGAAGCGCTGTCGGAATTCCGCGAGAAGATAACGGGCGCCGATTCGGTGTTGGCGAAATCTTCCGGCGTTCTCGTTTTTCCGTCCGTAAAAAAAGCGGGAATTGGAATCGGCGGCGAATATGGGCAGGGCGCTTTGAGGATAGGCGGAAAGACCGTCGCCTATTATTCGACAGCCGCCGCGTCAATCGGATTGCAGCTCGGCGCCCAGGCGCGCCGGCAGATCATCTGCTTTCTCGATCCGGTCGCGCTTCAAAAATTTCGCGCCAGCGACGGTTGGGAAATCGGCGTTGACGCTTCTGTCGCCGTTATCACGCTCGATGCGGGCGGCGCGATCGATACGACGACATTAACGCAGCCGATTGTCGCGATCGTATTCGACGGCAAGGGGCTTATGTATAATCTGACGCTTGAAGGCTCGAAGATCAGCCGCATTCACGACGACTAGGCGGGCGTTTTATCGATTGCGGCAAGGTGCGCGCGTTTCTCGCCCTCGCTTAGAAATGATCCGGTGAAACTGTTTCGCGCGAGCGTTCGAATGTTTTCCGCCGACAGATCGAGAGCCTCAATAACAGCTTCGAAATTCGCCGACATATATCCGCCGAAGAAGGCGGGATCATCTGAATTGACGGTTGCTTTCAATCCGAGATCCAGCATCCGCTTTAGTGGATGCGAGCGCATATTATCGATAACGCGTAAATTCAGATTGGAAAGCGGACAAACCGTCAGGGTCATTTCCTGATGCGCAAGGCGTGAGACGAGATCGGCGTCTTCGAGCGCGCGATTGCCGTGATCGATGCGCTCCACGCCAAGAATATCGAGCGCCTGACTGACATAGGCGGGCGGGCCTTCTTCGCCTGCATGCGCGCAAAGCCTCAATCCCCGTTCTTTGGACGCCGCGAATACGCGCGCGAACTTCTCCGGCGGATGCCCGAGTTCGGAAGAAGCGAGACCGACCGCCGCAATGCGATCAAGCCACGGTTCGGCCGCCGTGAGCGTTTGAAACGCATGTTCTTCGTCAAGGTGACGTAAAAAACAGAGAATGACTTTCGCCGTCATACCGAATTGCGCGCGAGCAAGGCTCAGCGCGGTCAATATCCCGCTGATTGACACGGAAAAAGGAAGACCGCGTTCGGCGTGGCCCTGCGGGTCGAAGAAAAACTCTGCATGGCGGACATTATCGGCGCGCGCGCGGTTCAGATAGGCCATGGTGAGATCGAAGAAGTCTTCTTCCGTGCGCAGAACTTTCGTTCCCTCATAATAGAGATCGAGGAAATCCTGCAATCGGGTGAAGCGATAAGCGGCGCGCGCCTCCTCAACCGACTTGAAGGGAATTGAAATTCTGTTGCGCCTTGCGAGCGCGATCATCATTTCCGGCTCGAGACTTCCTTCGAGATGAAGGTGGAGCTCCGCCTTGGGCAGGCGGCGGGCAAAATCAATAAGCGCAGACTTCGACAATTTATCGCACCGTTTGTTTCAGAATACCGCGCGCTCCTTCAGGCTCAGGCCGCGAACGCTCGCGAATTCCGCCTTGCCGCCCGATTTCGCGATCGTAAAGGCCGATTGTTCAAACGCCTCGTAATGCGGGGATTCAATCGTATTCACCGCGACAAAACTCGCCTCCATGTTTTTGCGGGTGACGGTGAGCGCGATATAGCCGTGATTTTCGCCGGAGATATATCGTACGTCCTTGTTGTCCCGACCCGTCAACAGCGCGTATTCCGCGCCTTTGCCGCCGAGAAATTCCTTCCGGTAAGGCGAAGGCGAAGTGACCGAATGGCCGCCGAGTTCGACGCCGATATGCTCGCCGTCGCTGGCAACAAGGTCGTTCGCCCACCATGTATGCGTATCGCCTGTGACGACGACGATGCCGTCGCAATCGGCGGATTGCCTGACGGCATCATAAAAGCGCTCGCGCGCCGCCGGAAATCCGTCCCATGCGTCGAGGTTGATCGGGAGCCCGAGCGTGGAAAATTTTACAAAAGCGCGCGCCTGATCCCATTGCGCCTCAAGCGCGGCCAGATCTTCTTCCGTCATATGAGGTTCGAGATTTGGGGCGGTCACCTTCGCCATGGTCACCTGGTTGGCGATCAACCGCCACGCCTGCCCCGCCTCGCTTGAAGCCTTCAGCGCATTGCGAACGAAATCGAGCTGGCGCGCCCCCAACAGTTCGCGGTCAGGAGACCATAGAACCTTCTCTTTGAAATCCGCGACCGCTTGCGCCGATGTGAGTGTTGGAACAATCTCGTTATAGACGAAGTTTTTTGATCGCGCGAAAAGGCGCGATTCCAGCGCGACGACCGTCAACAGATCGCCGAACGAAAACGATCTGAATATCGCCTCCCGCGCCGGCGCCCATTGCGGCTCGCGTATCGGCATCCATTCATAATAGGCCTGAAGCGCCGCCCGCTTTCGCGATTCCCAATCGCCGTCTTTCGCCGGATCGTGATTATCCGCGCCGCCCGACCATGAATCGTTCGCCGTCTCGTGATCATCCCAGATCGCGATGAAAGGATGGGCCGCATGCACGGCCTGCGAACTCGGGTCCGATTTATACTGGGCGTGGCGCGTGCGATAGTCGCCAAGCGAGCGCAGCTTGTGCGTTGGCGCGTGCGGCCGGCCGATCTTTTCGCCTTCAGCCGCACCGTATTCGCCGGGCTCTCCGCCATATTCGTAAATGTAATCTCCAAGGTGGATTACGGCATCGAGATCATTCTCGCGCGCAATCAGATCGTACACGTTGAAATATCCGAACGGAAAATTCGTGCAGGAAACGACAGCGAATTTCGCCATCTCAACGCCTGCATCGGGCAGGGTGCGCGTTCGCCCGACCGGCGACGCCGCGTCGCCGGCAAGAAAACGATAATAGTATTTTTCACCGGGCCGCAGGCCGTTCGCCAGCGTTTTCGCAGTGAAGTCGTTGTCGGGTCGCGCTTCAATTTCTCCGGTCGCCGCAATCGTTGCGAAATTCTCATCGGGCGAAACTTCAAAGCGAACCATGACAGGCGCCGCATCGTTCGTCGAAACCCGTGTCCACAGAACGACGCTGTCGGCGCCTGGATCCCCGCTCGCCACGCCATGCGCGAAAAGCGCATCCGCATGCCTGCCGGCCGCTTCGTAGGACCGGCGCCGCGCCGGACGTGCGCAGGCGGCAGCGCTTCCTGCAATTGATGCGGCGATGGCGTTTCGGCGTGTAATTTTGCTCATCTCAAACCTTTCGTCGCGTCAGGCGAACCGTTCGTCTCAATTTGCAGGCGCCGGCGCGCTTTTCTCCGAAGGAAAATGCTCTAGGGTGCATGCGGGTTCAATCTAACTGGGGTTTCGATCCAAATGCGAATACGAATTTATGCGGCGGCGACGCTCGCTGCTATTTTTGCGGCCGCCGGGTGCGGTCAAAAAGAAGCGGCGTCGAACGATACGGCGAATGAGGCGTCAAGTGAGGCCGCTGCAGCGGACGATAAGGCGCCGGCCGGCGAGAACAAGCCCGGCGCGCAGGCGAAGCCGAGTCGATGGGCGGCCGATCCTTTTCCATCGACTTACGAACCCTACCCTTCTGTTACGACGCTGATCCGCGGCGCGACCGTCCTGACCGGTGCGGGCGAGCGGATCGACAACGGGTCGGTCCTGATTGAAAACGGCAAGATCGCGGGTGTCGGCGGCGCAGATCTCGCAGCGCCCGAGGGCGCGAACGTCATCGACGCAAACGGCAAATGGGTTACGCCCGGCGTCATAGATATCCATTCGCATCTTGGCGATTATCCATCCCCGTCCACGGCTTCAACCTCTGACGGCAATGAGGCGACGGCGCCGAATACGGCGCAGGTCTGGGCCGAACATTCTGTCTGGCCGCAGGACGCCGGCTTCACCCGCGCGCTCGCGGGCGGCGTCACCTCGCTGCAAATTCTTCCAGGCTCCGCCAACTTGTTCGGCGGGCGTACGGCGATATTGAAAAACGTGCCCTCGCGCACGGTTCAGGGAATGAAATTTCCCGGTGCGCCTTACGGATTGAAAATGGCCTGCGGCGAAAACCCGAAACGCTTTTACGCCGACAAGGGCGGGCCTTCGACGCGGATGGGCAATTTCGCCGGCTATCGCGCAGCATGGATCGAAGCCGCAGCGTACAAGAAAAAATGGGAAAAATACTGGGACGAGCTTGACGACTGGAATAGCAAGTCAGGCGCGGGCGACAAAAATAAAAAGGACGGCGGCGAGGCCAAAGAACCGGAAGCGCCGACGCGCGATCTGAAACTTGAAACGCTGGCGATGGCGTTGTCCGGCGACATTACGGTCAACATGCATTGCTATCGCGCGGACGAGATGGCTCAAGTCATCGATATGTCCAGGGAATTCGGATATAAAGTATCGACCTTCCACCACGGTGTCGAAGCATACAAAATCGCCGATATTCTCGCGGAGAACGGGATTTGCGCGGCCGTTTGGGCGGATTGGTGGGGCTTCAAGCTCGAAGCCTATGACGCAATCCGCGAAAACGCTGCGATGATCGATGCGCAGCCCGGAAGCTGCACCATAATTCATTCCGACGACGAATACGGCATTCAGCGTCTTAATCAGGAAGCGGGAAAGGCGGTCGGCGACGGCGCTCATATGGGCCTGGAAATTCCGCCCGAACGCGCGATCGAGTGGATAACGCTCAATCCCGCCAAGGCGATGCGTATCGCTGACAGGACCGGTTCGCTTGAAGCGGGAAAAATGGCCGATGTCGTAATCTGGGACCGCAATCCTTTCTCCATCTACGCCAAGACCGAAAAAGTCTTCATTGACGGCGCCCTGTTATACGACGCCTCCGATCCGGCGCGATCTCCGCGAATGGATTTCGAGATCGGTCAGCAAGGAAACGGTTTTGTCGGAGGTTCGGGACAATGAGAAATATCGGAAGAAAACTGAACCGCATCATCGTCGCGCTGGCGGCGGTCTCGGCTTCGGCCGGCGCGGCGGCGCAGGCGCAAACAATAGCCATCCAGAACGCCCGCGTTTATACGATGGCCGGTGAGAATGCAGGGCGCGTCGATAATGGCGATGTCATCATTCGCGACGGCGTCATCGCCGCGATCGGACAGGACCTGACAGCCCCTGAGGGCGCAACAATCATCAACGCCGAAGGGCGAATCGTGACGCCGGGCGTTTTCGCCGTCTGGTCCCAGATCGGGCTCGCGGAAATCGGGCTCGATGAGGAGGCGAACGACGCATCGTCCAAGGATGGGTTCGATATTTCGGCGGGCCTCAACGCCGCAGACGCCTTCAATCCGGCGTCCACCCTTATCGCCATCAATCGCGCCGGCGGCGTGACGCGCGCAGTCGCCGCGCCCGAACCCGGCGCGAAAATGTTCGGAGGGAAGGGCGCGATCGTAAACCTTTCCGGGCGCGCGGATTCGCTTGTGCGCGCCGACGCCGTTCAGTCGGTAGCGATGGGCGCGCCGGGACTTGGCTATAATGGCGGAACGCGGCTCGGCAATTGGGCGGCGCTGCGCGAGGCGCTGGATGAAGCGCGCGCCTATGCGGCCAATCCGAGCGGGTTTATCATGCGTCCGCGTGCGGACGACTGGTCGATATCGGACCTCAAGGCGCTTGTTCCCGTGGCGCAGGGCGCCCAGCCGCTATTCGTTACGGCGAACAGCGTTGTCGATCTGCGAACGCTGATAAAGGTGAAAGCTCAATACGGCCTCAACGTCATCGTTCTCGGCGGAAACGAGGCGCACCTTATCGCAAATGAACTTGCTGCGGCGAACATCCCGGTCGTCATCGATCCTTTGATGAACCTGCCGTCGCAGTTTGAAGACCTTGCGGCGACGCAGAAAAACGCAGCGAAACTGAACGCCGCCGGCGTTACGATTGCGTTTTTCAATCCGCCTTCCGGCTCTCACAATCTTCGCCTGTTGCCGCAGCTCGCCGGTAACGCCGTCGCTAACGGACTGCCCTATGACGAAGCGCTGAAAGCCCTGACCGTCAATCCGGCGCGCATGCTCGGCGTCGCCGGCCGTTACGGCACGCTTGAACTCGGCAAGGCGGCAGATGTCGTGATCTGGGACGGCGATCCGCTGGAAACGTCG
This sequence comes from Parvularculaceae bacterium, assembly GCA_020446945.1. Taxonomy (GTDB): domain Bacteria; phylum Pseudomonadota; class Alphaproteobacteria; order Caulobacterales; family Parvularculaceae; genus Amphiplicatus. The sequence continues at coordinate 138,267 of JAGRDS010000001.1, read as the reverse complement.
ACCCGGCCGATCGCGGTGCTGATCGACGGGCGCGTGACATCATTGAAAAACCGCCAGACCATGCTGCGCGATCGCTATAAAGACCTGTCGCGCGGCGCCCTTCCGACGGCCTATCGCGGCGCGGAGTAAAAAATACCGGCGGGTCGCGCGCCCTGCTTGGCAAGTGGCCCGCCGCCTTTTAAACCGGCGCTCATGAAGCGCCTCAAGATCGCTATCTGCCAGATTGCGCCCTTCGTCGGCGACATCGACGGAAACAAGGCGAAAATCCTCGCCGCCCGCGCAGAGGCGGCAACGGCCGGCGCCGATCTCGCCGTTTTCTGCGAACTTGTCGTGTGCGGATATCCGCCGGAAGATCTCGTTCAAAAGCCGGCCTTCCAGCGCGCCTGCCGCGCGGCGGTTGAAGATCTGGCCGCAGCGACAGGCGACGGCGGGCCGGCGCTCATTGTCGGATCGCCATGGCGCGACGGCGCGGCGCTTTACAATGGCGCGTTCCTGCTCGACGGCGGCGAGATCAAGGCGGCTCGATACAAAACACGCCTTCCCAATTACGGCGTATTTGACGAGCCTCGCCGATTTACGCCGGGGCCGGAATTTCCTCAGCCGGTCGATTTCAAGGGCGCAAGGCTCGGCCTTATGATCTGCGAGGATATGTGGCTGCCGGGCGCGGGCGAGGCGCTTTGCGAGGCCGGCGCCGATTTTCTGATAGCGCCGCATGGCTCGCCTTTCCGCGCAACCTCGCTTGATGAACGCGAAGCCGCCGCGCGCGAACGCGTAAAATCGACTGGCAGGCCGCTTTTATTCGTCAACCAGCTTGCCGGACAGGATGAAGTCCTGTTTGAAGGCGCGGCGTTCATCATGGACCGCGCGGGCGAGATTGTCTGTCGCGCTCCGCAATTTGAACCGGGCGTATTCCTGTCGGAATGGGAGGACCGCGGAAACGGCTGGGAATGTGTTGGCGGCCCTGACGCCTGCTGGGTGCGGGGTGAGGAAATGATTTATCGCGCGGTCGTTCTCGGCGTGCGCGATTATATCGAAAAGAACAGATTTCCGGGCGTCGTCATCGGCCTTTCGGGGGGCGTCGATTCGGCGCTTGCGGCCGCAATTGCGGTCGACGCGCTCGGCGCCGCGCGCGTTCATTGCGTGATGATGCCGTCGCGATACACAGGCGCGCATTCGCTTGCGGACGCGAAAGACTGCGCCGAACGGCTCGGCGTCGCCTACGAGTCGATCTCCATCGAACCCGCCGTCGATGCTTTCGCCGCCATGCTTGCGCCCGCTTTCAAAGGGCGCGAGGCCGACGTGACGGAGGAAAATATCCAGTCGCGCATTCGCGGCGTCATCTTGATGGCCCTGTCGAACAAATTCGGTTCGATGGTCCTGACAACGGGCAACAAGTCGGAGATGTCAGTCGGCTATGCGACGCTCTATGGCGACATGAACGGCGGCTACAATCCGCTAAAAGACCTTTATAAAACGGAAGTCTACCGGCTTTGCCGCTGGCGCAACGCGCATCATGCGCATGACCTGAAAGGCCCGAAGGGCGAAGCGATCCCGGAACGGATCATTACGAAAGCGCCTTCGGCGGAATTGCGCGCCGATCAGACCGACCAGGATTCGCTGCCGCCTTACGATATTCTTGACGGCATCCTTGAAAGGCTTGTCGAACGTGAGATGTCCGTTCGCGAAATCGTCGCTGACGGGTTTGATGAGACGACTGTAAAGCGCGTTGAACACCTGCTTTATATCGCCGAGTACAAGCGCCGGCAGGCCCCGCCGGGTCCAAAGGTGACCAAGGTGAATTTCGGACGCGACCGGCGCTATCCGATCACGAACGGTTGGCGGGACCGCTGATCTTTCCCGCTCCGCCGCGCGTCGCCGCGCCGGCCGTTTCATACGCTTCAATGAAAAGATGACGCTGCGCATGGCTGCCGCCGACACGCTCCAGGCGCGGCAGGGCGCGCGCAAAATATTCCGCCGCGCCGGCGAAATCTCTATGCGCATATGCGTGAACAGCCTGCGCCGCCGGCATGCCTGTTTCGCGCCAGAACGTGTGATAGGGTTCGCTCGAATTTTCCGCATGTTTTTTGAGCGAAGACAAAAAATCATCCGCCTCGCCGCGCTCGCCGGCGCGCGCCAGGGCGTAAAGATAATGAAGATCGTGGAAGGGGAGAATATGCTCGCCGGCGCGTCGTCTCACCTGTTCGACAACGGGCGTCCATCGGTCGCCGACATCGACGCCGCGCATTTCGAGCCGCCAGAGCATCGATACGGCGCCGATCTGCTCTTGCGGGAATTCGGGCCATGCGCCCCACAGTTTCTCGTCGTAAATCGCAAGCGCGTCTTCTTCGCGGCCGAGCGCCAGACGAAATAGCGCGGCATGCCACCAATTATGGTCGCGGATAAAAACGCCCTTCTTTTCCCATGTGTGCGCGCAATGATCGAGCCAGCGCACGCCGTCTTTCGCGCGCCTTTGCGTTTCCATCACATGCGCGACCGCATGGTGCGCCCATGCGTCGTCAAGTGCGATTTCAGTCGCGCGAACGCCTTCCTCTTCGGCTTCTTCGATCCGGTGGTTCTGCTCCAGCGCAAAAGCGATCATGCCGTGGGCGTAGGGGCGATCTTCAAATACGATCCGCGCGCGTTCGGCAAAGCGCAATATCGTTTCCTGATCGCCGAGATTGAAGGCGTGATATTGACCCCATTTTATCGCGCACAGATCAGCCGGCCACCGAAGCGTCAATTCGTCAAGCGCTTCGAGCGCGCGGGCGTAATCGCGCGCCGCCCATTTTTCGACCGCCGCTGCGAATATTCGCTCGCGCTCCGTCGCGTTTTTTTCAGCGCGCCGCATGCGCGTGAGATAGGGCGCGGCGTTTGTCCATCCTTCCGCCCCCTCGAACGCCAGGTGCAGGGCGGCGGCGTGCGCGTTCAACAGGGCGGCGCCCGGCGCCGCATCTGCGACCGCAAAGAGATCGCGCAGGTTCGCGCCATAGGAAAGGAATTCACCGACATAAGCGTCATAGCCCGCCGCGCCCGCCGCGCAGGCGTTCGTTATCGGCAGGCCATGCTGGTCGACAGAGCGCATGTCGGCGATTGAGCATGATATTCGGCCGAGCGCCAGCCGCGGCGATGTCACAGGCGCTCACAAATCGGCAAACGAAAACCCCCGCCGGCGGGCGGGGGTTTTGCAGTTGTTCGGCCGGGCCGGGTCGGCCCTAGTCGCGCATGATCCCGAGAATGTTCAGAATATGCACGAACAGAGCTACGAATGAGCCGTAAAGCGCGAAGGCGCCGAAAATCGCCGCGCGGTCATTCGCGCCGCCGCCTTCGCGATACATGTTCTTGATCATCTGCGTCTCGTAGGCGGTAACCGCCGAGAAAACCAGGACGACGGCGCCGGACGTGACAAGGCTCATGATCGTCGACTGAAAGATAAGGACGTTAAGGACTATGGCGATCAAGAGCCCGATAGAGGCCATGAATAAAAACGTCGCCATGCCGGAAAGGTCTTTTTTCGTCGTGTAGCCGTAAAGGCTTGTAGCGCCGAAGACGGATGCGGTTATGAAAAACGCCTTGTATATTTCCTGCGCTGCGCCGGCGGCGTTGAAAGCGAAAAGCATCGGCGCGATCAACGCGCCCCATGCCAGCGCATAAATCCAGAACAGGCCGTGAGCGGCGGATTTCGATCCGGTGAAAATCACCCGCGGCGCGAACCAGCCAATTCCAAGAATAGCGGCGAACAGCACCCATTTCAGCGGAGTGCCCGCAATCGAGGCGACGAGCGCGGGATTGGATGCGACGGCGAGTGAAACAAGGCCTGTGCCGGCGACTGCGATCGCCATGTAATTATAGACGCCCAGCATGTACTGGCGCAGGCCCTCATCTATGGCGCGCCCGTCTGTACGGACAGTCGTCGCACCGAAATTCCTGCGAAGATCATTCATGGAGAAATCAGCCTTTCATCCGAAGGTTGCCAAAACCAGGACAGGATATCAGGATTTCCACTCCCTGTTACAAGGGTGGCGCAACGGTTCTGGGCGGAAAAACGATGGTTAACGCTTCCTGAACCGGGCGGCGAAAAAGCCGTCGAGGCCGCCCTGGCCCGCCAGCATGGCTGGATGCGTCCTCAGATCGCCGTCCCGCGTGATGGCGTCAAGACCGCCGATTTCCGCCTTTTCGACAGGTATGCGTTCGATTTCGCCATGCCGGGCGAGCGCCGCCGCAGCCTGTTTTTCGCCTTCCTCAGACTGGAGCGAGCAGGTGCAATAAACAAGAAGTCCGCCTGGCTTCAGCACTGAAATCGCCTTGTCGATCATTGCGGCCTGCAAGGTGATGAGCGATTTCAGATCCTCCTCGCGCTTCGCCCAGAGAATATCCGGATGACGGCGGATTGTGCCGGTTGCTGTGCAGGGCGCATCGAGCAGGATTGCGTCCGCTGGCGCGTCAGGCGTCCATTCGAGGACATCCGCCTTGACCGTCTCGGCGGCGAGTTTCGTGCGCTCCAGATTTTCCGCGATAAGGCGCAAGCGCATGCCTTCGATATCGACAGCGACGACTTCAGCGCCGGCTGCGGCAAGCTGCATCGTCTTCCCGCCCGGCGCCGCGCAAAGATCGAAAATACGCTTTCCCGTCAGCTCGCCTAGCAGTTTCGCCGGCAGGGCCGCCGCAGCGTCCTGCACCCACCACAGGCCTTCGTCGAACCCGGCGACCATCGGGATTTTAGCGCCCGAAGGCAGCCGCACCGAACCCGTCGGCAAGAGGGCGCCGTTCGTCTTCATCGCTATTTCGCTTGCCGTTTCGCGATCGCGCGGGGTCAGGTCTACCGCCGCTTCGCCTTGATGCGCGCGGGCGATGGCGCGCGCCGTCTCCGGCCCGAAATTTCGTTCCCATCCGCGCCACATCCAGCCGGGCGTATCTATGCGTTCCGGCAGGCCCTTTAGCGATTTCTCCGCCGCCGCCGCCATTTTTCTGGCGATGGCGTTGACGAGCCCCGCATACCCCGCCGTTTCCCTATATTCCTTCGTGAGCGCGACGGCGGTCGAAACGACCGCGTGGTCCGGAGTTTTGAGAAACAGGCTTTGGGCCGCGGCGAGACGCAAAACGTTCATGGCCCGTTCCGCGCGTTTCGGGATCGGGCGATCAAGATAGGGGCCGATGACGTGATCGATCGTCCCCCGCCGGCGCATAACGGCGGCGGCGATCGCATGGGCGAGGCCGCGATCCGGCCCCTCCAGCGCGCCGAATGTCCTGCAGGCTTCAAACGCCTGATCCAGCGTGCGTCCGCCGGCGACCAGCGTCAGAATATCCAGGGCGGCCCGGCGCGGCTCGAAACCGGCCGGCGGCTTCGGCGTCGGGTCCTGGGTCGGCGTTCGGGCCGGCTTGCGGGGCGGGGCGCCGGCTCCGCCTTTGCGCGCTCGGTCGGGGCGTTTTTCGGTCATGGTGCGGGCTTCAACCATGAGCGCGCGGTAAAGTCACGCGGCATTTGCGCCGCGCCTGTTTGACCCGTAAGATTAGCGCCGTCGCAGGCAGGCGTCGGCGCAAGGGGGCGCGGCGACGGCTGAACAGGATTGGGGATCTCATGAAAAAGACAATCGCTCGAATTTCGCTCGGGGCTCTCGCGCTCGCACTTTCCGCCGGCGCCGCCAATGCGCAGGGACAAGACCTTATTTCGAACCCGCGCGGGATGGTCGCCAATTTCGACGCCGTCAATCTTGGCCCCGTACTCACCGAACTCGGCATCGTCTGGCAGGAACGCCGTCTCGCCGACGGGCAATCCTTTATCGCCGCGTCGATCGGCGGGGCGCTCAATTTCGTCATTACGCCGACCACCTGTCTTAGCGAAGACCGTAAGTCCAATTGCGTCGGCGCGCATTTCATTGCGCTGTTCGGCGGCGGATCCGCAAACGCGCAGTCGGTTTCGGCATTCAATCAGAAATACGGTTTTACGAGCGCCGGAATTTTTTCAGGCGGCTCCAGCGCGTTCTTGAGCCGCTATGACATCGCCGATTACGGCATCCCGCGCGGCAATGTCGCCTCAAGCATCAACGCATTCTTTTCCCTGTCTGAAAAATTCCGGCGCGCAATCGATACGAAAACGGTCAGCGCCGACGGATATGCGGACGATATGTCCGCATCCATTCTCAACCTGCGTTCGGCCGATGCGGCGGGTATCGAACTGGCGCAAGGAAAGGCGCCCTCCCTCGCCGAGCTGCATCAGGCGAGTTTCGAATCCGGGCCCGCGCTCGTGCGCGAACTTCTTCAGTCTGACAATGCGCCGCGCAACAAGATTTCGAATTTGACGCAATAAGCTTGCAGGAAGTTTGAAAGACGGCGCCATTGAACAGCCCCGCCCCGGCGGGGCTTTCATTTATGAGCAGTTTCCGGCGGAAACGCAGAACTGGACCTTGGAAGTCAAACGCGGCCAGCGCGTCGCCAGCTTCTCCATCCTGACGGCGCCGATAATTTTTTGCGACAGCGTCGAAGCGTAATCATAGCCGGATTCAGCTACAACGAGATACGAAGTATCGTCGAGAAGCGATGTGTCGATTCCGCCCGGGAAAACCGAATTGGCGGCGTAGGACGTTCGCCCGCCCGAAGCGCGGGACCAATGGACTTTGACCTCATTCGTCGCCTTGTCGAGGTAAACGCTGGTCACAGCGAATTCGACGTCGCCGCCGCGCGAGGCGATAATGCGCTCCATCCCGACGAACAGATCGTCGAGGTCGCTTTGCGTCACTGAAGTTTCCTGCGCGACGAGATCGGCGAGCATATTGGCGGTCTGCATGACCTTGCGGTTCGCCGAGTAAGCGGACGATCCTTCTATGATCGCGAAGAAGAGAAAAATCATTATCGGCGCGATAAAGGCGAACTCAACCGCGGCCAGCCCTCCGCGCGCGCGGATCAGCTTTCCGAACTGCGAGGAAATCGCGTCAGCGAATTTCATGGATGAACGCCGCATCACGAATCCTCATACGGCTCGGATCGGAAGACGGAGGTTGAAAGCATTTTCACCGCGCCGTCGCCGGTCTTTTCAAGGTTTATGCCGATGCCCGGGCTGAGACTCTTGTGCGTGAAACAGACGCGAACACGGATTATATCGCGCGCGCCGCCGGTCTGGTATGATGTCGGCGGCAGGTCATCATCTGATGCATCGCCGTTCAGGCAGATCGGAGAAGCCGTGTCGGCGGCGAGCTGCGCGAACGAGGAAAAGCGCGCGACATCGACGGTTAGTTGTTTCTCGCAATCGCCGTAGAGTTCGACGACGTTGCAGATCTGATCGAAAAACGCTTCGCGCGACATCGCGCCTGACTGCGCCTGTCCCGTCCGGATGAGGCGGGCGGCCTTGTCGTTCGCCGCTTCGACGCCTGCTTCGACAAAAAAGAAATAGCCCGCTTCGAGAATTGAGAATGTCAGCGCCAGAAATACAGGCGCAACTATGGCGAATTCGACCGCAGAAGAACCCTCGCGGTTTTTGAAAAATGATCGCCGGAGGCTCCTTCCGCCCTTATGCATGACGCCGCCCTTACGCATGATGCTGCGGCCCCTTCACCGCTCGATGCAGGGCGCGTGATCAGGTGCGCCCGGTAAGCGCAATTTGAACGAATTTATTTAACTTTTCGTTTGGGATCATCGTTAACGGCGCGCAAAAAAAGGCGGCCCGAAGGCCGCCTTTCTGTGTTAATTGAATGCGGGCCTAGAACTGCACGTTCAGGCCAACACCCCAACGGCGCGGTTCCAGAATATAGAGGTTCTGGAAATTGCCCGAGGTCTCGCCCGAATCATAGGCCCCTGTAAGCGCGTCGCTATTGGTCAGGTTCTGCATGAAGAAGCGGAACGCCCAATTGCCCTCCGTCGGCGCGAAAGTCACTTGCGCGTTCAGATAAGCGTATCCGTCAATCAGATCCTGCTCAGTATTGAAGTTGTTGGTGTAGAAATTACTCTGATAGTAGGCGTCGATACGCGGCGTAAGCGTATGATTGGCGCCCATCTGCATTTCATATTGAATGCCGCCCGCAATCTTGAATTTGGGCGATCCGAGCAGGCGATTGCCTTCCTGGGATTGTTCGATGCCGCCGGCGACGGCGTAGCTCGTCGCGCCGCCATTCAGAACGCCATTGATGAACTCTATCGGCGACAGGCCGCCCAGCGCCGCTTGAGCGCCGGTAAGGCCGCTGCAGGCCGAGAAGGAACCGACGCCGACCGCGCCGCCGAGGCCGCCGATCAATGCGTCGATGCCCGCAATCCCGGTCGGCGCGCCGCCATTTTGCAGGAGCAGCGGCGCATCGCCGGCGCCGCGGGTGATGACGCAATTCTGGCCGAGGATAACGTCGGCGATCAACTCAACGTCTGCGCGCCCGGCCGTCGGATTGCGTACGTCTATGGTCGAGAAGGCGCCGATCTCCGAGTGGAGATAGGAAACGTTCATGTTCGCTGTGAAGCGATCGGTCGGCGCCCACACGAACTCGCCTTCAACGCCGTAGATCTCGGCGTCGATATTTTCGTTGAATGACGTGTTGTTGGCGATGCGCGAAACCTGAAGGTCGGAATAATCGTAATAGAAGCCGGTGATATTCGCCTGCAGGGTTGAGCCGATATTTGATTTAACGCCGAGTTCGAAAGAGTTGATCACTTCGGGACGGAAAGTCGGAGACAGGTTGACCGCAGTCGCAGCGCGCGGATTGAAGCCGCCCGGTTTAAAGCCGCGCGTCCACGAAGCGTACCATTGCGTGCTGTCATTGGGCGTCCATTGAATGACGGCGCGCCCGGTCGTGGAGTTGAAGTCTGCCTCAGTGACGCGGAAGTCGTTCACGGCGCCCGGCGTGCCTTGCGTCAAATCATCCGGATCGAGGAGCGGGCGAACCGACGGCGTTCCAAGCGGCACAACCGCCGGCACGCCCGGCGTCAGCGTGCGCGTCGCAACGGCGACAAAGGAATCGAGCAGGCCGCCGCGATCGCGAAGACCCTTCGTATCCCAATTGTGCCGGATGCCGCCGGTGAACCGAAGCGTATCGGAAATGTCGACATAAACCTCGCCGAAGACCGATGTTGAATCGAGGAAATTGTCGTTGGTGTCGTTGTAGAAATAGGGCTTGTAGAAATAGAAACCCTGGGCGCCGGCCGCCGCGGCGGCGGCGTTCGCCTGCGCCATCGACCCGCCGCCCAAAAGCACCGCGCCGGATGCGGCGTTCATCGCCGCGAGCGTGCCGCCGACCAGCGAGAAATAATCAAGCCCGCTCGTGGCGACGCCGTAATTGGCGAAGCCGTTCGACTCGGTATGATTGACGCCGATGAGGAAATTCAGGGCGCTGTCGAAATCGGTGTTGACGATGCCTTCGACGGACCAGTAATCGGTTTCGCCGATCGAGAGGTCGATTGCGCGGTAATTGGCTGAACGATCAAATATATGGCCGCCGCCGACGCCCGTATTGCCGTTCGTGTTGGTTACGCCGATATCAAAACTCGACAGCGGGAAAAGCCCGTCGGCGTAAAGTGCGGCCACGCCGGGCATTAGGGCGAGCGCCGCAGGCGGTGTGAACACCGGGCCGACGCCGCCGTCATAATCGACCATCGTCGCAATCTTGGAATTGCCCCAGCCGCCGTTCAGCTTGACCGACCAGTTCTCAAAATCGTGCTTTAGATTCATCATAAAGATGGATTCTTCGGCGTTGTATTGCGGGCGCGTATCCCAGTTGACCTGGCGAAGGTCTTGCGGCTGCGCCTGTCCGTAGGGAACGGGACCGGAAAGCGAATAAAGACCGAACGCCGGCGCGATCGCCGGGAAGAGTCCGAGACTGCTCAACACCGCAAAGGATTCCGCCGAGTTATCGACTAGGAAGGTCGCGCGCGGGTCTTGCGCGGCAAAGCCGCGCGGGCCGTTCGGGTCGCAGCCGAGCAGCGGCTGGGACGGACCGGCCTCGCATGCCTGTTTCTGGTGCCGCATGCGCGAGTCGTCTTCGCGCATATAGCTTGTCGTAATGTCGATGGTCGTATTTTCGGTCGGCAGCCAGCGAAGCGAACCGCGAAGCGCGTAAATATTGCGATCGTCGATATCGCGGCCGTCGAACACATTCGTCGTGTATCCATCGCGCTGGATCGTCGTGCCGGCGAGGCGAACCGCGAGCGTTTCGGAAAGCGGAACGTTGATCGCGCCCTGGACCTTGACCGAATTGTAGTTGCCGTATTCCGCGTCGGCGTACCCGCTATAGCCGTCAGTGGAGGCTTTATTCGTAATAACGTTGATAACGCCGCCCGTCGCATTGCGCCCGAACAGCGTTCCTTGCGGGCCGCGCAGGATTTCCAGACGCTCAATGTCAAAGAATTCCGTTTCGAAAAGACGCGGCGAATTCAGAAAGAAATCGTTCATGTGAACGGAAACGGCGTTTTCCGAACTTGACGCGACAAGGAAGTTGCCGACGCCGCGGATTGAGACCGCCGAACCGGTGAAATTTGTTCTTGAATACTGAAAGTTCGGAATATTGAACTGAATATCGCCGAATGTTTCCAGCTGGCGCGCTTGTAAATCGTCGCCGCCGAAAGCCGACACGGCGATCGGAACATCCTGAAGCGATTGTTCCTGACGCTGGGCGGTGACGACGATCTCGTCGCCGATCGATTGCGCGGATGCGCCGCCTGCTGCAATGGCGCCGACTGCTGCGCCGCAAAGCAGACGTCCCGAAAAGCGTACAAGGCCCTTGGAAACTTTCATGGTAAACCCCTTCTAGAGCCCCTCCCTGAAGGGGCTTGGCGATACCCCTTTGCAGGGGCGGTTTCGACCGGCGCCGTTAACGAACGGGTAGCGCGGTTAATCCAAGTATTTGCGCGCCATAGAGTCGCCGTAAAGTAAACGAGTCTGTTGATTTCGCTGGTCCGCGTTAACCGTGCCAATTTTGCAACAAGCGAAGGAAGACAAAGCGCCGACCGCGCAGATCGCTATGCGAGTTATTGCTGCGTTGCAGCAAAAATAATCCGGCGACGTCCTACAGCTCTCATTATACGGTTGTTGTCATCCAGTTGTCGCGTGTCAGGTCCGCCGCTGCGCTGCGCATGGGTTTCACCCCGTATACGCTGAAACAGCTTCTTCAGCGCCGCCGGACCGGCTTCGTGCGCCGGCAAATTCCGGCGTCGTCGATGCGACGGCGATATCAGTGCGTACGCCGAATTGCATCAACCGGCTTGAGGGTCGGGGTGCGCCGGTCAGTAGCAAATTCCGGATTCGCATGTGCGGACCCTGCGGTAATGGCGCCCGCGCGGCGCAACGGTGATCAGGTTTTGAATCTGTGCGTCAATTTCCTTCGGATCGCGCGACAGATTTGGGGCTTTCCAGACACATCATCCCGAATTGGCGAGCAATCGAGCGCTACGCCAATTACGACGCTAAATTCATGTCTGAAATTTGAACGGCCCAGGACCAGCTTTTGCCGAGAATGCGGACTGGGTGAAAACAGGTTTAACTCCGGCGCCGCGTCAGCGGCGTGTTAGAAGCGCGCAGTAGAACCTCTAAGCCCTTGTTTTATGGTGGGCGCGACTGGGATCGAACCAGTGACCCCTACGGTGTGAACGTAGTGCTCTACCGCTGAGCTACGCGCCCCAGGCTTCCCCGCACAAACGCGGGTCGGGACGTAATAATCATCGATGGCGACGGGTCAAGCCTTGCGATTGAAAGAGCGCCGGCGGGTCAGGCGACCGCCTCCGCGGGGCGCGCCTCGCGCCGGCGTTCGGCCGCCGGCAGGATAAGATAGGCGCTCGTCCCGGTTTCCATGTCGGAAACGAGCCGCATTCTGCCGCCATGGGCCTGCATGACAGCGCTTACGAGCGGAAGGCCGAGCCCAAGTCCTTCTTTGGACCGGCGAAGGGACATATCCGATTGGCTGAAGGGCTGGATCGCCGCTTCAAGTCGATCAGCCTCGATTCCGGGGCCGTCATCTCGCACAAGAAAGGCGACTTCGCCGGTTTTCGTCGCGGCGGCGCCGATCGTGATATTGACCCCGACAGGCGAAAACTTGATGGCGTTCTCGACTATCTTTCCGATGGCGCGCGCAACAAGCGTTCTATCGCAGCAAATCTCCAGCGAGCTGTCCTTTATCAGCCGGCGAATCGTCGTTTGCGACGCTGCGATATTTCGCTCGAGAGGCGCGAGTGCGAGGTCTACCAATTCTCCGATTGTGCAATCGACCCGATTAAGCGCGATAGGCCCGGACCGGGCGTCCGACGCGAGCAGCATGTCGGAAACGGAATTCAAAAGGCGCTTTCCGCCGTCGATAATATAGTCGGCGTACTCTTTGTGCAGGTGATCTTTTTCGCGCTCAAACTGATCTGCGAGGATTTGCCCGAATCCGATGATTGCGTTAAGCGGCGTCCTCAATTCGTGGCTCATTACGGACAAAAGACTGTCTTTGAAACGCGAGCCGGCCTCCGCCGCGTCACGCGCGCTTCGCAGCTCTTTCTGGTCCGAACCCGCTTTGAGAACGAAACGCACCGCTTGCGTAAACAGCGTCCAGTTTATCGGTTTTGAAAGGAAGGATGTGGCGCCGGCGGCGAATGCTTCTTCGACGGCGTCATGGCGTTCGCTGCCCGTAATGACGATCACCGGCGTATCGCCGCCCCGGCCGCCGCCTCTGATGGCGCGCGTCACCTCAAAGCCGTCCACTTTCGGCATGTCGACATCGGAGATTACGAGATCAAAGCGCCCTTCATAGAAGCGGGCGAGACCGTCTTCGCCGTTCGCGGCGGAAACGACGCGGTACCCCGCCTCGGCGAGCCGGGTCGCCGCGAGTTCCCGCATAATGGGGTCGTCGTCGATTATGAGTACGCTCGCAGCGGTCATGAACCGGAATTCCCCTTGGCCCGGCGCCTGGAGCGCGTCGGCCCGGTGCGACTATTTCCTTAAATTATGCAACAATTTGTTAACATGCGTTCCCGGATGGTCGAGCAAGCAAATCGCAAGGAATTTGCGGCATTCAATGGGCTTTTTCCGGAGTGCTCGTGGCGGGTCGCAAAACCTCGATTCGTGGACAATTAACGTCGTTGATCGTTGTCGCGGTATTCGGCGCGGTGCTGCTCGCGACCGGGATCTACGTATCGCGCGACGTCGCGCGATATGGCGAGGAGCGCACGCGCGAACTCGAGATGAGCGCCACTGTTTTCGCGGCCGCCGTATCGTCATCCGTCGCCGCTGACAATCCGCGTCAGACGCTTGAAATCCTGCGTGCGATCAACGCGATGCCGGCGATGAATTATATTCGCGTCGTTCGTCAGGACGGCGAGGCTTTCGTCGAGCTTGGCGACGCCGTTGCGCTCGCCGATCGCGAATCGGTGAACGATCGTTCGCCGTCATTTACGCAAATGATGCGCGCCCGCACGCTCTCGGCGCAGGCGCCGATCGTTCAGGGCGGAAAGCCGGTCGGCCGGCTGGTTATTGTCGCGGATACGTCTGATCTCGGTGAGCATATCAGCCGCGTCATATGGGATGCATTGTCGGCGGCGGCTTTCGCGTCGGCGATCGGACTTTTGCTTGCATTGCGCATACAGCGCAGCATCGCAAGTCCGATAATCAGCCTGGCTAGCATTATGCGCAGCGTACAAGAGCGCGATGATTTCGGCGTGCGCGCCGACCGCCGCACCTCGAACGAGGTTGGCGATCTTGTTGACGCCTTCAACGCCATGCTCGACAAAATCCAGGACCGCGACGCGCGATTGCTGGCGCAACAGGAAAATCTCCAGAAAACCGTGCTCGTGCGGACGCGCGAACTGAAGCAGGCGAAAGAGATTGCAGAAGCTGCAAACCGCGCGAAATCGGAGTTTCTCGCCGCGATGAGCCATGAAATCCGTACGCCAATGAATGGCATGCTGGTGATGGCCGAGCTGATCTCGAATTCGGATCTCGCGCCGCGCCAGAAGCGTTATGCGGATGTGATTGTGCGTTCGGGCAAGAGCCTTCTCGCCATCATTAACGACATTCTCGATTTCTCGAAAATTGAGGCCGGTCGTCTGGAACTTGAAAAGATCGAGGTTCGCCCCGCTGATGTCATTTCCGACGTAGTCAGTCTATTCTGGGAACGCGCCGCGCGTGCCGGGCTGGACCTGACGGCGTATATCGGGCCGGGTGTTCCAGAGGTGATCGAGGGCGATCCGGTGCGGATCAGCCAGATCCTGTCAAATCTTGTCAACAACGCGCTAAAATTCACGGAGCGCGGCAGCGTCATGATAACGGCGCGCCGCGTTAAAAACACGGCGGATGACTGCGTCATCGAGTTTTCCGTCGCCGATACCGGCGTCGGTATCGCCGGAGAAAAGCAGGCGCGCATTTTCGAGGCGTTTTCGCAGGCAGATCAATCAACGACGCGACGCTATGGCGGCACCGGCCTCGGCCTCGCCATTTCGCGCCGGCTCGTTTCGGCGATGGGCGGTGAAATCAGCGTAAAAAGCGTTGAAGGGAAGGGGTCGAGATTTTGTATCGCCATACCGACGCGCGAAATTGAGCCGCCGCGTCCGGCCGTCGACGCCGGGCGCGATGTGCGCGCCGTCGTCGCTGTGCGCGGTACGTCGACGCCGATCATGATCGCCAAATATCTCGAGGAGTCCGGAATTTCCGCGCAAATTGTCGGAAGCGACAATCCGCTTGAGCATCACATAAAGCATTCCAATATTATCTTCGCTGCACCGGAATATCTGGCCGCCCTGCACTCCGTTGTTTCAGGTGATCCGCAGAACTGGGTGCCCGCGAGAGTTTGCGTCAGCGATCTCGGTGATGACGCGCCTGACCGGCTGCTCAAGGAAGGGATCGCTGAAGACCTGCTGGTCCTCCCAATCAGCCGCCGCGATATTTTCGACCAGATCGAACGTGTCGTCGAAGGCAGAATGCGCGGCGCGACGGCGCTCGACGGCGTTGTCAGCCAGGCGCGCGAAGTGCCATCGTTTCCGGGCGCTAAAGTCCTTGCAGCGGACGACAGCCCGGTCAATCGCGAAGTCGTTCAGGAGGCGCTCAAGAAGCTCAAGATCGAAGCGACGCTCGTCAAAGACGGCGTCGAGGCGCTTAACGCCTATCGGTCGAAAAATTTCGATTTGATATTGATGGATTGTTCGATGCCGGTCATGGATGGTTTTGAGGCGACAAAGAAAATCCGGGAACTGGAAAAGCCAGGCGGCGGGCATACGCCGATCGTCGCTCTGACCGCCCACGTCGAAGGCGCAAGCGATGATTGGCGCGCGGCGGGCATGGACGACTACATGACAAAGCCGTTCACCTTGTCGCAACTGGCCGCCATCATCTCACAATATGTGACGCCGGTGATAGGAGCCGACAGCGTCAGCGATAGGAGCGTTGCGAAAGGGCGCGCGCCAAGCGATCTTTATTCGCGTTCCGAACAATCGCACGCCAAGGGAGGCGTTCCGCAGTCAGACGATTTGCAATCTGGCTTGTTCGACTATGAAGTTCTGACTGAGCTCAATGCGATGCAGGCGAGCGGCGACATTGTCATTCGCGCGCTCGATCTATTCCTGGCGCATTCGAAAGAGGCGATGCTTCGTCTGGCGAGAGCGGCCAAGGCGCGCGACCCGAAAGAAATCGCCAGCGCGGCCCACGCGCTGAAATCGATGGCGCGCAATATCGGCGCCCGCCAGCTCGGCGATGCGTGCGCTTCGGTTGAAAAACGTTCAGACGAAATCGGCGCGCTTCCCGATCTGTTGAGGAAAGTCCGCCGCGAATACGCGGCGACGATCNNGATCGACGAAGCGCCATCGGTCAAGCGCCAATATGCGCGGCCGGCAGCTTGACGGATCAGTGAACCCGAATTGAAACGCGCACGCAGCCGATGATCGGCGCCGGGGCCTCCAGATGGATAGGTCCATAGGCCGCGCTCGATGAGGCCGGTTCAAGCCGCATCGGGTGTGCGCGCCAGCGGCGAATTACGGGCGGCCCGTCAAGCAGAAAAAGGCCGAATGCGCCGTCCGCGGGCTTTCGGTCCGAATAATCGATGACGACAAGCGTTTCTTTTGGAAACGCAAGATTGACGGCCTCGTCATCGACGAAAAGCGCGAAGAGTTTCTCGGCGCTTGTGGTGACGGGTATATAATCTTGCGCCACGGCGTGCGGATCGCCATCAGGATTGGCGTAAAGTTTGGCTGCTTCGGCGAAGCTGATTAGCGGCGTGTGCTGGATCGGGCGGCGAATATAGGCTGCGGCCGGATGCTTGTCCGCTTCGGCGCTGGAGCGCGCGCCGCCGGCCAGCCAGTCCGGCGAAACCTCCAGCGCGTCGGCGATCTTGGCGATCATCAGCCGCCTGGGGTCATGAACGCCGCTTTCCCAATTGGCGACCGCGGGTTGGGTGACGCCCACCCGTTTTGCGAGGTCAACCTGGCTTATGCCGCCCTTTTTTCGCGCGTCGCGAATTCGATCACCGAGTGAAACGGGCTCCAGTCCGCTTTCTATTTCCGTCATTCTCCCTCCAAATATAAGTTATGCTTATCTATACCGCTTTCGAGCCGTCCTCAACTTTGCTGCAATGCAGCACAATATCGCTTGTTTTGCGGGAGAAAAAAAGTAAAACAATATGCGTGAATTTTTTTTGGGGAGCTTGAAAAAATCAGAATAGCTTATAATCTTTGATTATCGACAAATCGAGTGACTCATACCGAGGTGAGGCATGGCAGACCTTTGCACGGACGACGGCGCAGCGCGTCTTGCAGCGAAGATTGAGGATTTCTGGCGCAAGAAGGGGTTCGACGTTCATGTCGACCTGAGGCCTGAAGGGTTCGTTTCCACGATGCGGTCGGCGCGAACGGATGTTCGAAGCGACATGGTCAATGGAATGCCGCGCCGGTCGGCGCCGGTCCCCGCCTGACCGCCGCGAATTAAAGAAAAGTGCGGGCGAAATCGGCGTGAAATGCGCCGCCCGGCCCGGCGATAACGGGAAAAAGGCGGCTATTCGCCAGCAAACCGTCTGACCTGATTTTTGAAAACATCTCGCTCGCCCGGCCGATATCCGATCCGGTCGAGGCGGCGCTCTTCGCCGCAACAAATTACCCGGACAAATTCAATCCACGCGCCGCCCGGACACAGGCGCCCAGATATAGTGGCGCGTTTTCGCCGTCGATTTCCCTCCCGGGCCTCGCATTTACTTCTCCAGCGGCGCCCGCCAAAAGACGGGAAGGTTGAAGACGCTCCTATCGGATGAGCGAGGATTGATGGACCAAAGAGCGCTCGCGGCGATCATACTCGCCGCCGGTCACGGCACGCGGATGAAATCGTCGACGCCGAAAGTTCTGCATGAAATCGGCGGGAGATCGATGCTCGCGCATATTATGTCGACTGCGGCCGCGCTTTCGCCGCAACGTATGGCGGTCGTTATCGGCGACCACGCGCCTGGCGTCGGCGACGCTGCGAGAAAAGCGCGCGCAGATGTCGCGGTATGCGTCCAGTCGCCGCCGCGCGGAACCGGCGATGCGGCGAAGAAGGCGATGGTCGCGCTTGAAGGATTTAAAGGCGTAACGCTCGTGCTTTACGCCGATACGCCGCTGGTTGAAGCGCAAACGCTTGCAGCGCTGGCCGACGAGGTTCGAAACGGCGCAACGATCGCCGTTCTCGGTTTTACGCCGTGCGATCCCGCACATTACGGCCGGCTGAAACTCGGCGCGGACGGGTCGCTGGAAGCGATTGTCGAGGCGAAAGACGCAAGTCCGGAAGAGCTTGAGATTGATTTGGTCAATTCCGGCGTCATGGCGATCGATTCGGGATTTCTGGCTGGCGCGCTTCCGCAATTGAGCGACGAAAACGCCAAGCGCGAATTCTACCTGACGGACATTGTTGCGATCGCCCGCAGACAAGGGCTTGGCTGTTCGGTTATCGAGGCGGATGAGGACGAAGTCGTCGGGGTTAACTCCCGCGCCGAACTCGCCGTCGCTGAGGGGATTTTTCAGGATCGCCGCCGTCTGGAGGCGCTCGAGGCCGGCGTAACGCTGATCGACCCGTCGAGCGTGTACTTTTCGTTCGACACGACTATCGCCGAAGATGTCGTTATCGAACCGAATGTCTATTTCGGCAAGGGCGTTACGATTGCTACCGGCGCGCGCATCAAAGCGAATTCCCATCTGGAGGGTGCGCAAGTCGGTGAAGGCGCGAGCGTTGGGCCGTTCGCCCGCCTTCGCCCCGGCGCCCGTCTTGGCGCTTCTGCGAAAGTTGGAAATTTTGTTGAAATCAAGAACGCTGATCTCGGCGTCGACGCCAAAGTCTCGCACCTGACCTATATCGGCGACGCTGAAATCGGCGCGGGGGCGAATATCGGCGCGGGTACGATTACCTGCAATTACGACGGATTTTTGAAACATAGAACGCAGATCGGCGAGGGCGCATTCATCGGATCCAATTCCGCGCTCGTCGCACCGGTGAAAATCGGAAAGGGCGCCTATGTCGGTTCAGGCTCGGTGATCACCAAAGACGTCGAGGACGATGCGCTCGCCGTCGCGCGCGGGCGCCAGTCCGATATCAAGGGTTGGGCGGCGAAATTCAGGTCCATCCATGCCGGCGGGAAAAAAAGGGACAAGACATGAGCGCCGACGATTATAAAAAAGCTGCGGCCCGCGCGGCGGCCCACTATGTCGAGACAGGTATGACGCTCGGTCTCGGAACCGGCTCTACGGCGGCTCATTTTGTCGCCGCGATCGGCGAAAAAGTACGTAACGGGCTTGAAATAAAAGCGGTGCCTACGTCTGAGGATACGGCGCGAAAGGCGATCGCTGCGGGCATTGAAATTATTGAACCGGATGAGACGACGGTAATCGACCTTGCTGTCGACGGCGCAGATGAAGCGGACGGCTACAGGCAATTGATCAAAGGTGGCGGTGGCGCTTTGCTGCGCGAGAAAATCGTCGCCGCCGCCGCGGAAAAATTCGTCGTGATCGCCGATGCGTCAAAGCGCGTCGCACAGCTCGGCGCGTTTGCATTGCCGGTTGAAATAGAAAGATTCGCTTTCGCGCTCACGGTGCGGTCGGTGCGCGAAACGCTCGCCGCGCTCGGATACGTTGACAGGGATATGCGTTTGCGCGCCGGCCCCGAAGGGCCTTCATTCCTTAGCGATGGCGGAAACTACATTCTCGACTGCCGTCTTGAGCGCATCGACGATGCGACCGAACTCGACAAGGCGCTTCGGGCGATCCCCGGCGTTGTCGAAACGGGTCTCTTCATCGGCCTCGCCGACGAGATTATCCTCGCCGGGCCCGGTGGAATTGAACGCATCCGTTAAGGGGCGAGGTGAAAGTGGCCGGCGAAAAGTTCCAGGAGTTGCAGGAGGCGATACGCGAATACGGCCAGGCGGCGTTTCAGAACCTTTTGAAATGCCGTGCTCTCGGCGATGCGATTGTCGGCGGCTTCCACATTTTCGAGGGGTGTCCCGCCGAAAATGTTTCCGTCGTGCCGGCGGAAGGCGCCTTCGATCCGCGAAAAGATTACAGCGACGCCGCCTATTCCTATTCGAACCGCGAAGTCATAATTCTTGAGCCAATCCGTTTCGGCCTGTCGCTTATTGTCGGCAATTCGGAAGATTCCGGCGCATTGTGGCTGCGCACCGTCATATCAACGGAAATCATCGGAGAAAATTTCGATGTTTTCGTCGCCTCTCAGCCGGTCATTCGCGTGCCGATCGATTTCGACGGAAAGCTCGAACCTGTTTTCGAAGCGGTGCACAGGGAGTTTCTCGAAACCTTCACGCTTGAAGTGAACGAATTCCATGATGCGCGCTTCAATACGGGAATAGGGTTTTTACCCGGTTGATATTTCCGCCCGTCCGCCGGCCGTACACAAATGCGTCAGCATGCGGTTGTGCGATGGCGCACGGGGGTATCGCTGTCTATTGAACGAAGTGATGAAAGGACGCGATTGACATGGCTGGATATGATTACGATCTGTTTACGATCGGCGCAGGATCGGGAGGCGTCCGGGCGTCGCGGCTGGCGGCGACTTTCGGCGCGCGCGTCGCCGTAGCCGAAGAATACCGGGTCGGCGGCACTTGCGTCATTCGCGGCTGTATTCCGAAAAAGCTTTTCGTCTACGCCTCTGAATTCGGACACATGTTTCATGAGGCGCAGGGTTATGGATGGACCGCGAATGGGGCGCATTTCGACTGGACGAAGCTGATCGCGAACAAAGATGCGGAAATCGACCGCCTTAACGGCGTCTATATCCGCAATCTCAACAATGCCGGCGTTGACATCATCAATAGCCGCGCAGTTGTAAAGGACGCCCACACTATTCATCTCGTCAACGAGAACCGCGACGTAACGGCAGACAAAATTCTTGTCGCAACCGGCGGCGCGCCGTGGACGGATCAGTCCGTAACCGGACACAATCTCGCCGTCACGTCGAACGAGGCGTTCCATCTTGAAGAGTTTCCGAGGCGTGTGGTTATCGCAGGCGGCGGTTATATTGCGGTCGAATTCGCCTGCATTTTCAAAGGGCTAGGCGCGGAGGTCAGCCTCGTCTATCGAGGCGAGGACGTTTTACGTCATTTCGATCGCGACATTTCCGTTCAGGTTCATCGTGAGATGAGCAGAATGGGCGTGCGCGTCATTACGAGCGCCGTCTTTGACAAAATTGAAGATATCGGCGGCGGCGCGCGGCGCGTTCATCTTGATACCGGCGCACGATTAGACGCCGATCTTGTTTTCTGGGCCGTTGGACGAAAACCGGCTACCGACGGTCTCGGCCTTGAAAACGCGGGCGTCGCGCTTGGGAAAAACGGTTGCGTTATTGTCGATGAATGGAACCGCACGAATGTCGAAAACATATTCGCTGTTGGCGACGTGACGGACCGCGTTCAGTTAACGCCCGTCGCTATCCGCGAAGGCGCGGCTTTCGCCGAGACCGAATTCAACAATAGTCCGACAAAGGTCGATTACGACTTCATTCCAAAGGCTGTGTTTTCACAGCCGCCGGTAGGCGCTGTGGGTTATTCGGAAGGCAAAGCGCGCAAGAAATTCGGCGGCGTCGATATTTATAAATCAGATTTCCGGCCGATGAAGAATACACTATCCGGATCTGAGGCGCGCACCTTTATGAAGCTCGTTGTCGAAGAGAAGACGCAGAAAGTCGTCGGCGTTCACATCATCGGCGATGGCGCGCCAGAAATGGTTCAGTGCCTCGCCGTCGCCGTGAAAGCAGGTCTCACGAAAAAGGATTTTGACGACACGATCGCGTTGCATCCTACAAGCGCGGAAGAACTTGTGTTGATGCGCAACAAATTTATCGAATAATCCGAAATCAATCTCGCAACAATTCATTGACGCTCGTTTTCGAGCGCGTCTTTTCATCGACGCGCTTTACGATGACGGCGCAGTAGAGCGCAGGTCCGCCTTTCGTCGAAGGCATTGAGCCCGAAACGACGACGCAATAGGGCGGCACTTCTCCGTAAAGCACGTCTCCCGTTTCGCGATCGACAATTTTTGTCGACGCGCCAAGATAAACGCCCATTGAAAGAACTGAACCCTCGCGTACGATGACGCCTTCGGCGACTTCGGCCCTGGCGCCGATGAAGCAATTGTCCTCGATGATGACTGGGTTGGCCTGCAAAGGCTCCAGCACGCCGCCAATGCCGGCCCCGCCGGATATATGGCAGCGCTTTCCGATCTGGGCGCAGGAGCCCACTGTCGCCCAGGTGTCGATCATCGTCCCCTCATCGACATATGCGCCGATATTGACGAAAGACGGCATCAGGACCACCGACGGCGCGATATACGCGCCCGCGCGCGCGAAAGCGCCCGGAACGGCGCGAAATCCCGCTTTACGGAAATCCGCCTCAGACCAGTTTCCGAATTTCAGAGGAACCTTGTCCCAATATTGATTGGGCGGCGTTCCCATGATCGCATTGTCATTGATGCGAAACGACAACAGAACAGCCTTTTTCAGCCACTGATTGACGCGCCAGCGCGCGTCGCTTGCGCCCGCGACCGGCTCTGCGACGCGCTCGGCGCCGCTATCGAGGAGCGCCAGCGCGTCTTCGACGGCGGAGCGAACCGGGCCGGATGTCTGCGTTGTTAGCTCGCCGCGCATTTCCCAGGCTTCTTCAATGCGCTTTTGCAGGTCCGCGCTTGCGTCCATTTTATTTTCCTTGCGCTTCAGGCGGCGGCTTTTTCGACCATTGCAAGAAATCGCGCAAGGTCGTCGGTGACGTGATGAATATGCGCGCCATGCCTGTCGCCGGGGCGCGCCGGGCGTTTGGCGGCGGGCTCATCGTCAAACCAATCGGCGTCCTGGCAGACGAGTACGGTCGTCATGCCAAGCGCGTGCGGCGCTTCAAGGTTGTGGGCGAGATCTTCAAACATTGCAGAACGCGAGGCGGCGACGCCCGTCGCGGCGACGAATTTTTTGTATGTTTCAAGGTGCGGTTTCGGCGTCCAGTCGGCTGCGCGAATATCGAATATATCGTTGAAGAGCCCCGAAAGGCCGATGCGCGCCAGCGTTTTTTCCGCGTGAGAGACCGACCCGTTCGTGAAAATATAGCGTTTGCCCGGCAGCGCTTTTACGGCGCGCGCCAGATCGGCGTTTTCCGGAACGACCGATCTATCGATATCATGCACATAGGCGAGAAATTCGTCCGGAGAGATCGCGTGTTCGATCATAAGGCCGGCGAGTGTCGTGCCGTGCGTTACGTAATATTCTTTCTGAAGTCTTCGCGCCTGTGCGTTATCGACGCCGAGCCTCATGCGGATAAATTCCGCCATGCGCGCATCGATCTGCGCAAAAAGCCGGCATTTCGCGGGGTAAAGCGTGTTGTCGAGATCGAAAATCCAGCTCTCGACATGTTTAAGATCGGTCATATTTATTGCGTCGGCGCTTCGCTTGGCGGTGCGACAAAAGCGTCGGCTGTAAAGTCGAAAGTGGCCGACGGCGCCCCGCCTATCTCGACCTTTTTGAAAACCGCTTCGTCGAGTTCCTGGTCGGCGCAGTTCACGCCGGTCTCCGCCGCAAACCGTACGGCGTTCACGCAGAAGGTCTTGTCGCCGCCCGTTAGCCGGCGTTCGCCGCGCTGGTCCTCGATGACGCCGTAGACATAGTAGTGATCGAGTGTCAGCGCGCCCTTGATCACCTTCGCGCAATCGCCTGGTTCGAGTTTCCACCAGCCGCGCGACTGATAATTGCTGTCGCCTTCCGGCTCGGCGAGGGCGGACCAGACCGTCTGGTCCGACTTGTTGCAGAAATAAAGGCCGAGCTTCGCCTCGCGCGCATTCGCTTCCTCAATCATCGCATCGATTGTCGCGTCGTCGATCACGGGCCCGTCGCCGATATTCTTTTCCTTGCGATAGGACGCGAGAAGGCGCTGCGTTTCCCGCCCGAGAGAGCCGTCGATTCTGATTTTCGCCAGGCCCAGATCGCTCAAAAGCCGCTGAACCCCCGCGACTTCGGCGCTGTAGACCGTATAGTTCGCCGCCTCTGCAAAATCGGTTTGCCAGTTCCCGCCCGCCGCTTGCGTGACCTCGACGTCAAAGAAATTTCGTTGACGGGTCGGATCCTCGCGGCAGACCTCCTGATTTCGCAGATTGAAAAATCCGTTGTTCTCGACGCAGAGCGCGGTTTCGCCGGACCAGGTGCGCATCGGGCCTTTGTGCCCTTCGATCGCTTCGGCGAAGACGAAATAGCGGCCCGGATTGGTGGGCTCCGTGAGGACGACCTTGCATTGACCGGGGCGAAGCCGCCACCATCCGCGGGTCGCGAGCCGGTCGCCGTCAACATAGCCGATCGACGCCGAAAGGGCGTAGCTTGTTTTGTTGCACAGGCTGTATTTGGCGTCCGCCGCGGCCGGGTAGGCGAGACTCGCGCCGAAAACTGTGAGAAAGCAAATAATGGTACTACGCATCGCGTCGCCCGCGCCTTATGAAACTGCGCGCCGCCCTGATCGCGGCGCGGCGTAATTCAGCCGAAACCGGCCGAGGGATCAAGGTTGACCGAAGAAGGCGGCGAGGAAGGCGCGAATGCAATGACGCCCGGGCCCGCGAAGCGGGTGAAGGTGCTTTTCCCAATGCCGCTGGCCAAGGCCTATGACTATCTCGCGCGAGGAGATTTGCGCGCCGGCGACTGGGTCGAGGCGCCTTTCGGCGGGCGCCTCGCCGTCGGGGTCGTCTGGCCGGGCGCGCTCGACGAGGTTCCGGCTGAAAAACTGAAAAGCGTTGCGACGCGGCTCGGCGCGCCGCCGCTATCGTCCGCGGTGATCGATTTCGTCGGATGGGTCGCCGAATACACAATGCACCCGCTCGGCGCCTGCCTTAGGCTCGTGATGCGATCCGGCGACGCGCTGCGCCCGCCGTCGGGCGCAACTTCTTACATTCCCTCAGGCCAGGCGCCGGCGCGTATGACCGAAGCGCGCCAGGCCGCGCTTTCGGCGTTTGCGGGTGCGCCGCTCACCGTTCGCCGGATCGCCGAACTTGCCGGCGTGAGCGAGGCGGTTGTGCGCGGTCTGGTCGGATCAGGCGCGCTTAAAGCGATATCAGTCGACCCCGACCCTCCCTTTGACGCGCCCGATCCGCTCAAGCCGGGTGTCGCCCTGTCGCCGGAACAGGCGCGCGCGGCGCGGGCTTTGATAGCGGCGACCGGGCGCGGCGGTGCGACGCTTCTGGACGGGGTAACCGGCTCAGGGAAAACGGAAGTTTATCTTGAAGCCGTTGCAGACGCGCTTCAGCGGGACGCGGCGTCGCAGGTTCTCATCCTGCTTCCGGAAATTTCCCTGACGCTTCCATTTTTGAAACGGGTAGAGGCGCGTTTCGGCGCCGAACCGGCGGCGTGGCATTCAGACCTGACCGGCGCGGCGCGCAGGCGCGTCTGGCGGCGTGTCTGCGATGGATCCGCACGTCTTGTTATCGGAGCAAGATCTGCGCTGTTTCTTCCGTACAAAAATCTTTCCATGATCGTTGTCGATGAAGAACACGACGCCGCCTACAAACAGGAGGAAGGCGTAATATATCAAGCGCGCGATATGGCGGTTGCGCGTGGCGCGCGCGCAGGGTTTCCCGTAATTCTGGCGTCAGCGACACCCTCTCTTGAAAGCGTCGTAAATGTGGAACAGGGGCGCTATGAACTGGTCCGGCTGACGGCCCGTTTCGGATCGGCTGCGTTGCCGAAAGTGGCGCTTGTCGATATGCGGCGCGACGGGCCGGAGGACGGTCGATGGCTCGCGCCGCGCCTTGTCGATGCGGTGAATGCGCGCCTCACCGCCGGGGAGCAGTCGCTCCTCTTTATAAACCGTCGCGGTTATGCGCCGCTTACCCTCTGCCGCAAATGCGGTCACCGAATGAAGTCGCCGCATGCTGACGCCTGGCTCGTCGAGCATCGTTTCGAAAATCGGCTCGTCTGCCATCATACCGGCTTTTCAATGCCGAAACCGCCTGCCTGCCCGAATTGCAACGCCGTCGGATCGCTCGCCGCATGCGGGCCTGGCGTTGAGCGTGTCGCGGAGGAAGCGCAAGCGCTCTGGCCGAATGCGCGCCGCGCCGTCCTTTCCTCAGACATGGTCCAGTCGCCCGTCCACATGCGCGCTGTTCTGGAGGCGATGGAAGCGGGTGAGGTCGATATTCTCATCGCGACTCAAATGGTTGCGAAAGGTCACCATTTTCCGAATCTGACGCTTGTCGGCGTTGTAGACGCCGATATGGGGCTGACGGGCGGCGACCTGCGCGCTGCTGAACGCACCTATCAATTGTTGAGCCAGGTGGCGGGGCGCGCCGGGCGCGCCGAACGAAAGGGTGAAGCATTGCTTCAGACCTATATTCCGCATGCAGCGGTTTTCTCGGCTCTGGAGCGGGGCGATCGCGACGCATTTCTGGAAGCAGAATCAGAGGGGCGCTCCGCGCTGGCGTATCCGCCTTATGGCCGGCTTGCAACGGTCACGCTGAAGTCAAAGGACGAAAGGAGACTTAAGGAATGCGCCAGCGCCCATAAGGGCGCGCTTTTCAACGCCGACGGCGTAATTGTATTCGGTCCAGCCCCGGCACCGATTTATCGCATTCGCGGCGAGGCGCGTATCCGCTTTCTGGTGAAGACGCGCCGCGATATCAATATCCAGGCGTTTATCGCGTCATGGACTGAACGTGTGCGCCCACCCGCTGCGGTTCGGCGCGTGATTGATATCGATCCTTACAGCCTTGCTTAAAAACGCCGCCGAAAACGGCGGCGTTTGGTTTCGTGATGCAAATATTTATCGCACGGAAACGTTCACCGTCGCGCGTGCGACGACGCCCTGGCGGTTCCTGACCCAATAGGTGAACGAATCTGACCCGGAAAAATCAGGGAACGGTTCATAGACGAACGAGCCGTTCGCCAGTTGGGTGACGTTCCCGTTTCGCGGATAGGTGTAGCCGGAAGGCGTCATTCCGCCGTCATTTGAGCGATCATTCGATAGCACGGCGATTGTCGCCTTGCCGTTTCTAGAAACGCTCGCCGAATCGTCTCTCGCTGTCGGCGCCGGCGCTTTCGGATCAAGCCGCCCCTGGTCGGCTGACGAACCATCGACCAGTTGTGAAGGCCAGCGATACCTCGCAGGAGGAACCGCGATAAACGAGGTCTGAAAAATTTCGCCTGTCAGCCTGTCCGAATAAAATTCGGGGACAACCGTCGCGCGCCGGCCGTTTGTCAGCGTGTGCCATCCGCGGTCCCGGATCATGTTTTTGAAATTCGCGCCGTTGAGTCGGAATTCAGTGGTCGAGACCGGATAGGGCGTAGTTCCCGAAGAGTCCGATTTCACACCCTGCACCAGGAGAAAAACGCCTCTTGCGCCAAGATAGGCTGGCCCGCCACCCCAATTGAATTTCAGCGATGCGGATTTTGTCGATGGCGTGCGAGTAAAAATCTGGTCCGACGCATCCTGAGCCAGTGTTTTTACATTGGCGATATTTCGAAAATTTACGCCGGCGAGCGTATAAGCGCTCGTTTTTCCGAAGGTGCGTGTCGTCACTTTTGACAAGTCAACGCCGAAACTGAAATTTTCAATCGTCGTATTGACGACGGCGAGGTCATAAGTGTTCTTTCCGAATTTCACGCCAAGCGTTCCTGATTGACTCGATGCGCCTATCAGAAGGCTGTTCTTTACCGTGTAACGCGACGTGTAAGTAAGCCATACGCCTGTTTTCACTTCCCATGCGCGGAAATTGTCAATTACGGACCTGATATCATGCGGCTCGATCGGCGATGCCTTTACAACATGAAAACCTTCTTTTGCAGCTATCACCTCATTGTCCGTAAATTGGGCGATCGCCGGTTTGTCGATCGATTGCGGCCTGAAACGCATTGCGGCCGGCGTGCAGAAATTCGCTCTCGCAAAGGACGGTGAAATCGGGAACCGGCTTCCCAGGTCGTTGTTGCGATGAAAATAGACAAATCCGACGCCGCCGGGCAATCCGGCGGCGAGGTTGTCGTGAAGGCGCACCGACCGGCTTTGCAGCCAATACGCATCGCCCGTACGCGCAAGATCGAACGCCCGAACATCGCCCCCGTTCTTGAGAAGATGCGCAACGCCGACGGTTTTGATCGCGGTATTTCCGACCCAGGCGCCGGTTTCATTTCCGCTTTCAGAAACGAAGGCCGCGCCGAATGTGTTGAAAGTGTTGTTCTGGTAAAGGAATGCATTGCCGGCATGTTGTGCGATCCCCCAGCCGGGCGAACCCCATACGGCGACGTTTCGAACGACCGGCGCCGCATTGTCGGAGACGAATCCCGCCTGATGAAGATGGAGCGGATATCGACCCTTTACGTTTGATGTCGGTGTCGGCGGAGATAGCTTGTCGGCGTCCAGGGCGCGCACCGATTTGTCCGTACGCCCCATTTCGAAGAACTCAACGCCTTGCACGGTTGTCTCAGTCGACATGTACATGGAGTGCGCTCGCCGGCTGGCCGGCAAATTTGCGCCGTTCTGCGTCGCGAATCTTATATTGCGCGAAAAGTTGACGAGGTAGGCGCCAAGCGAGGGGTCGGGTGCGCCATGGTCGAATGTCAACGGTTTGTCGAGCGTTATGTCCGCGCCGCGAATAGCACGGATGAATCGCGCCTCATCCTCGGTATTGCTTGAAACTACGACGCCTCTTTTTTTCTTCTGCGGGATAAATCGCGTACCGGTGAGGACGACCCGGTCGCCTATGCGCCAGCCGTTTGGCGCCTGCGACAGGCGAATAACGCTGTCGCCTTTTTTCGGCGCCGATGCGACCTTGGCGCGCGGTGTTTTCAATGCGCCGTAAAGACGCACGCGCGAGGCGGCGACCAATCCTTTTCCCGTAAGTGTCGGATCAATTTTCGGATCGAGGGGCCCCAGATCCGGAAATACGACTTCCGCCGTTACGGATGGCGCGATCGGCGCATTGGGCGAACCGGCGAGCAATTCACCGCCCGGCGCAACATAAATAAATTCAGCATTGAGTCGGGAATTCGATCGGCTGGAAAGTTCAAGGCACCCTTCAATTCGGATGGAGTTAATCGTCGGACTGTTCGCCAGATCGAAAACAACATCAACGCCTTTCGGAATAATGATGCGTCCCTTCGGAATTCTGCCGCCCCATGTTCTCGCATCGGACCATGGGCCGGACCGCACGGCTTTGACGCCTGTATTCACGGGCGCGAGCGCATCGAGATTTTTAAGCCCCGCCATGTGGTGGGACGCAAGCGGCGTCACCGGCGGGCGTACCCCGGAGCACGCGAGCGGGCCAGGCGCCGCGAAAGCAGCAGTATTGAACTGGAAAAAAACTAGCGATGTAGCGATAGCCGCGACGAAATTAAAATTGAATCGTTTCAGCCCGAAAATACGCACGAACAACTCCTCTACTCACCAAATCCCCGCGGAGAGAGGTCTAGTTAATGCCCGCGCGCCGTCGCACCTTACTTTTCGATAAATAGCGATATTGTAATCTTGAAATCCCGTTGCGCTCGCGGCGCGAAAAAAATACGTATACGAATAATAATAATGAGAATGGGGAAAATTTTGCCACCCATTTCAAAGAGATGGCGGAGCGGCGCTCATTTGCGCGTCGGCAACGCTTGGAAAGCAGGCTGATTTTGCTGCGGCGTACGAATGACGCCGGCGCGTCCTGGGCGCACTACGATGCGCAGCCTGAATACCCCCCCCGCCGCGTCGGGCGAGGAGGCCATAGGGTCCGGCGACGCGAATTCGAGCGCGCCAAAGCCCACCCCGCGATCGCCGCGCAAGGCGTCCGTGCGTCCTGTGCCGGGTCTGTTTCCGGCCCATTCTCTGGCCAAATTTACTTGGAACTCCCGATTGCGGATCGTCATGCCGAACGAACCGCCGATTGTTGCGTCGCGGCGAGGTCCGTGCTATCGGCTCGCCATTCGCGTCGAGGGGCCTTTTGCGCGCGCAAGGTCGGCTCCGAAATTCGCTGTAAATTCAATTGCTTGGGTGTCCAACTGGACCCCGGACCGGACGGGAGCTCAAACGCCCTCATGTCTTCGGATGCTTCACATGCGCCGATCATCTCCGGCGTCGCCCAGCGCTACGCCGAAGCGCTATTCGATCTGGCGCTCGAGGAAGGAGCGCTCGAGCGCGTTGAAATGGACTTCGCTGCGCTCACATCGCTTTCGGCTTCCTCGGCCGATTATCGCGCTTTTCTGACGAGTCCGGTCTACGACGCCGACGATAAGGCGCGCGCGATCGGCGCAGTCGCTGAAAAAGCCGGCCTGTCCGATCTGACACGCAATTTCCTCGGCGTTGTCGCCGCCAACCGACGCTTGTTCGCGCTTGACGGCGTTATCGCCGGATATGCGCGCCGGCTCGCCGACCATCGCGGCGAGGTGGGCGCCGAAGCGGTTTCCGCCGCGCCGCTCAGCGACGATCAAAAAAAGCGCCTTCGCGGCGAAATCGAGCAGATTGTCGGCAAGGCCGTCAATCTTTCGGTCAAGGTCGATCCGACCCTTCTCGG
This sequence comes from Parvularculaceae bacterium, assembly GCA_020446945.1. GTDB lineage: Bacteria > Pseudomonadota > Alphaproteobacteria > Caulobacterales > Parvularculaceae > Amphiplicatus. The sequence goes on along the minus strand of JAGRDS010000001.1, from coordinate 108,378 downwards.
CGGCCTCGTCGTCAAGGTTGGATCGAAAATGATCGACTCGTCCCTGAAGACAAAACTCAATCGACTAAAATCCGTGATGAAAGAGGCTTGAAGCCATGGAACTTAACGCGGCTGAAATTTCCAGCATCCTGAAGCAGCAGATCAAGGATTTCGGCAAAGACGCCGAAGTCTCGGAGATCGGACAGGTGCTGTCGGTCGGCGACGGCATCGCGCGCGTTTACGGCCTCGACAACGTCCAGGCGGGCGAGATGGTCGAGTTCTCGGACGGCGTGAAAGGCATGGCGCTGAACCTTGAAAGCGATAATGTCGGCGTCGTTATTTTCGGCGAAGACCGCAACATCAAGGAAGGCGATACCGTTCGCCGCACGAAGTCGATCGTCGATGTGCCGGTCGGCAAGGGGCTTCTCGGCCGCGTCGTCGATCCGCTCGGCAACCCCATCGACGGCAAGGGTCCGATCGAAGCGGCTGAGCGGCGTATCGTCGATGTGAAGGCGCCCGGCATCCTGCCGCGTAAATCGGTGCACGAACCGGTTCAGACGGGCATCAAGGCGATCGACGCGATGATCCCCGTCGGACGCGGGCAACGCGAACTTGTCATCGGTGATCGCCAGACCGGCAAAACCGCAATCTGCATCGACACAATTCTAAATCAGAAAGAAATCAACGCCGGCGGCGACGAATCCAAAAAACTCTATTGCGTCTATGTTGCGATCGGCCAGAAGCGTTCGACGGTCGCGCAGATTGTCAAAACGCTCGAAGACAACGGCGCTCTTGAATATTCGATTGTTGTCGCCGCGACAGCGTCGGAGCCGGCGCCGCTTCAGTTCCTTGCGCCGTTCGCCGGTTGCGCCATGGGCGAGTATTTCCGCGACAACGGCATGCATGCTCTGATGATTTACGACGATCTTTCGAAACAGGCCGTCGCCTATCGCCAGATGTCGCTGCTGCTGCGTCGTCCGCCGGGCCGCGAAGCCTATCCCGGCGACGTCTTCTATCTCCACTCGCGCTTGCTGGAACGCGCCGCGAAACTCAATGAAGGTCACGGCGCGGGTTCGTTGACGGCGCTGCCGATCATCGAAACGCAGGCGAACGACGTGTCGGCCTACATTCCGACAAACGTCATTTCGATCACCGATGGGCAGATCTTCCTCGAGACGGATCTTTTCTACCAGGGCATCCGTCCGGCCGTGAACGTCGGCCTGTCGGTTTCGCGCGTCGGCTCCTCAGCGCAGGTCAAGGCGATGAAACAGGTCGCCGGCAAGATCAAAGGCGAACTCGCGCAGTATCGCGAGCTTGCGGCCTTCGCGCAGTTCGGTTCCGACCTTGACGCGACGACGCAGCGTATTCTTGCGCGCGGCGATCGCCTGACCGAACTCATGAAGCAGCCCCAATATTCGCCGCTTCAGGTTGAAGAGCAGGTTTGCGTTATCTTCGCGGGCGTTCGCGGCTATCTCGATAAGATGCCGAAAGACCGTGTCCAGGAATTTGAGAAGGAATTCCTTCGCCATCTTCACGCAGATCACGCGGATCTTTTGAAGACGGTTCGCGAAACCGGAAAACTCGAGAAGGCGGATGAGGACAAACTTGTGTCGATCCTCGATTCCTTCGTGAAAAATTTCGCCTAAAGCGAGACAGAGATGCCGAGCCTTAAGGCCCTCAAGAACCGGATCGAGTCGGTAAAGTCGACGAAGAAGATCACGAAGGCGAAACAGATGGTCGCCGCGGCGAAACTGCGCCGCGCCGAAGAGGCCGCGAAAGCCGCGCGTCCTTATACGGAGCGGATGGAAGGCGTTCTCGCCAATCTTTCCGCATCGGCGAAAGACAATCCAAACGCGCCGAAACTGCTTGCTGGAACGGGCGACGACAAGGTCCATCTCCTGATCGTCGCGACGGCGGACAAAGGGCTTTGCGGGGCTTTCAACTCGTCGATTGTGCGTCTGGCGCGCGAGCGTATCGTCAGGCTCCAGGGCGAAGGCAAAACAGTCAAGATCATAACGATCGGCCGCAAGGGCAACGATCAGTTGAAGCGCCTTTACGGCGATCTCATCATCTGGAAGACGAATTTCGCGGAAGTTCGCCAGATTGGTTTCGCGCAGGCGCACGAAATCGCCGAAAAAGTGCTCGAAAAGTTCGACGCCGGCGAATTCGATGTCGCAACGCTTTTTTACGGTCAGTTCAAGAACGTCGTCAGCCAGGTGCCGACCGCCCAGCAGGTTATACCCGCCGTCGCGCCGGATTCATCTGGAAACGGGGGCGTCGAGACGCCGGATCTGAAAGGCGCTGTCTACGAATACGAGCCGGAAGAAGACCAGATTCTCAAAGCGCTCCTCCCGCGTTATGTCGCCGTGCAGGTGTTCCGCGCATTGCTTGAAAACGTCGCCTCGGAGCAAGCCGCCTCGATGACCGCGATGGACAATGCAACGCGCAACGCAGGCGACATGATCGACAAGCTGACGCTTCAATACAACCGCGCCCGTCAGGCGCAGATCACCAAAGAACTCATCGAAATCATCTCGGGCGCCGAAGCGCTCTAGAGGCAGGGATAAACGAAGGAAGAACGCTCATGAGCAAAGAAGGTCGCATCAGCCAGGTTATCGGCGCTGTCGTCGACGTCGAGTTTGACGGCGAACTGCCGGCGATCCTGAACGCGCTCGAAACCGACAATAACGGCAACCGGCTTGTCCTGGAGGTCGCCCAGCATCTCGGACAGAACTCGGTCAGAACGATCGCCATGGACTCCTCCGAAGGTCTCGTGCGCGGTCAGAAAGTCATCGATACGGGTGCGGCGATTTCCGTGCCGGTCGGCGACGGAACCCTCGGGCGCATCATGAACGTCATCGGCGAGCCGGTCGATGAAGCAGGTCCGGTCGATCACACCGCCAAGCGCGCCATCCACCAGGAAGCCCCGCCTTTCGTCGAGCAGTCGACGGAAGCCGAGATTCTCGTCACCGGCATCAAGGTCGTCGACCTTCTCTGCCCTTACGCCAAAGGCGGCAAGATCGGCCTGTTTGGCGGCGCGGGTGTTGGAAAAACGGTTCTCATCCAGGAACTCATCAACAATATCGCAAAAGTGCATGGCGGCTATTCCGTGTTCGCCGGCGTCGGGGAGCGCACGCGCGAAGGCAACGACCTTTATCACGAGATGATCGAATCGGGCGTGAACAAGGATCCGCACAAAACGGGTTCATCCGCGGGTTCGAAATGCGCGCTTATCTTCGGCCAGATGAACGAGCCGCCGGGCGCGCGCGCGCGCGTCGCGCTGACCGGCCTCACTGTTGCGGAACACTTCCGCGATCAGGGCCAGGACGTTCTCTTCTTCGTCGATAATATTTTCCGCTTTACGCAGGCCGGCTCGGAAGTGTCCGCGCTTCTCGGCCGTATCCCGTCAGCCGTCGGATATCAGCCGACGCTTGCGACCGATATGGGCCAGCTTCAAGAGCGCATTACGACGACGACAAAGGGATCGATCACGTCAGTCCAGGCGATTTACGTGCCGGCCGACGACTTGACCGATCCCGCGCCGGCGACGTCATTCTCGCACCTCGACGCAACGACTGTTCTCAACCGCTCGATCGCTGAGAAGGGCATCTATCCGGCTGTCGATCCACTCGATTCCTCGTCGCGCATCCTCGATCCGCGCATCGTCGGCGAAGAACATTACAAAGTCGCGCGTGCGGTTCAAAATATTCTTCAGCGCTACAAGTCTCTGCAGGACATCATCGCCATTCTCGGCATGGATGAACTTTCAGAAGACGACAAGCTCGTCGTCGCCCGCGCCCGCAAGATCGAGCGTTTCCTGTCGCAGCCCTTCGACGTTGCGCAGGTGTTTACCGGCTTCCCCGGCGTTCAGGTGCCGGTCGCGGATACGGTTCGCTCCTTCAAGGGCCTCGTCGATGGTGAATACGATCACCTTCCCGAGGCTGCGTTCTACATGGTCGGCACGATCGAAGAAGCGATTGAAAAAGCTCAACGTCTCGCCGCTGAAGCGGCGTAGGGCGCCGCGAGGTGACGGTGAATGTCTGACGCCGGCGCAGAAAAGCTTTCGCGAGCCGAAAGAATTGCGTTGCGCGTATCGGTCATCCAGACCGTTATTGCAGTGACGGGTTTTTTCATCGGCGTTATCGCGCTTTACGCGGCGCTGAATGAAGCGGACGCGGTGCGCAAGCAGTTGCAGGCGAGCGTCTGGCCGCATCTTCGCGTGACAGACATAAATCACGGCGTTCCGGGCGAGGAAAAGTTCGACATCATTGTTAGCAATCGCGGGATCGGGCCGGCGGTGGTGAAGTCGGTCGCGGTTACGGTGGACGGCGAAGAAAAAGTCGACTGGTTCGAAGTCGTTCAGACGGTCGCCGGGAAGGAACGGTTCGGGCTTTCCAATATAAATATCGGCGGCGCGGTGATCGCGCCGACCGAGGATATCGTCATGGTCTCGCTCGACTCGAAGTTTGCGACATCCGAAATTACGCGGGCGTTCCGCGACCTGACCCGTTCAGGCCGCGCTAACTTGCGGATCTGTTATTGTTCGGTTTTCGATGATTGCTGGACGCACGACGCGCTTTCCGGCGAGACGATTGAAACCAAATCCTGTCCGGCGCACAATCCGGCTTCAAACATTTAGGACACGTCATGGCTGAGAAACTTCATTTCAATCTCGTCTCGCCGGAAAAGGAAATCCTCTCCGCCGATGTCGACATGGTGGAAGCGCCGGGCGCCGAGGGAATTTTCGGCGTGCTGCCCGGTCATGCGCCGTTGATGTCGGTCCTTGCGCCCGGCGTTGTCAAAGTAAAGAACGGTTCGGAAGAATCTCGCATATTCGTTCGCGGCGGCTTTGCGGAAGTTTCGCCGGCCGGTCTCACAATTCTCGCCGAAGAGGCGATCAATGTCGCCGATTTGAGCGCCGACATGATCGCGCAGCGAATCAAGAATGCGGAAGAAGACCTCGCCGACGCCGACGTGACGCAGGAAACGCGCGAAGCCGCGCAAACGACACTCGCCCGCATGAAGGAGTTGCAGTCCGCCCTTTAGCGCGTTTCGCCGCCCAGCGCCTCGATGCGCGCCGCCATCCAGTCGGGCGCAGGCGCCTCGACGACAACCGGATCGCGGTTTTTGGAAATCGGAATGATGACGCGCCGCGCATGCAGCATCATCGGCTGCTTTCGGTCATCCTCGGTCAAATCGCCATACAGCGGATCGCCGATAATCGGCGCTCCGATCGACGCGAGATGAACGCGAATCTGGTGCGTACGGCCGGTTTTCGGCTTCGCTTCGATAAAGGATATTCCCTCCTTCGAAGTTAGCGTGCGATAGGTCGTGGTTGCGCGTAGCGCATTATCCTCACCCGGCGCGGCGACGGACATTTTCCAGCCCTTGCGTTGCGTTCCCTTTCTGAGCGGCGCGTCGATCGTTCCGGACAACTTGGGGGGAACGCCGCGGCAGATCGCCCAATAGGTCTTGTCTATCTTTCCCTCCAGGAAAAGTTTGTGGAGCTTTCGCAAGGCCTTAGGATGACGCCCAAGGACGAGGCACCCCGTCGTGTCGCGATCGAGCCTGTGAGCGAGAGCGGGCGGGCGGGGCAAGCCGTAGCGCAGCGCGTCGAAATAATCTTCAAGGCTTTCGCCTCCTTCGCCTTTTTTCGTTCCGGGTTTTGCATGGACCGGAAGGCCGGCGGGCTTGTTCAACACAAGCATAAGCCCGTCCCGAAACAGAACGCGATCGAGCAACATGGACGGGTTTCGGCGCGGCATCGCGGTTCACCAGATTTTCTGACCGCCGAAAGTTTAGCGAAGAATCGATTTGCCGCGCTAGTCTTGTCGAAAACCCTTCTGGCGGCTCTCTTGTGTGATCAGAGCGACGAATGTCGGCTGGTAATCGCACTTAGGCGCCCTGCGTTAACAGCTTTAGCTGCAAATATAGCCGACCGCGAATTTCGCATAGGAGTCGAGCGTCGACCGTTTTTCACCGGCGCGCGATCTTATCGCCAGATAGTAGAGCGTCGCCGACGCCATTTTGGCGAGTCCGTCCGCATCGCGATCATTCCCGATCTCGCCTCTTTCCTGCGCCGAAGCAATCAATCGCCTGAAAGCGGCTTCAAATTCGCGCAGCCCGCTATTCGTCAGCTCACGGATTTCCTCGTCGTCGAACGCCGGCGTCAGCGCGGCGCCGACAAAAAAGCATCCGAGCGGCGCTGAAGGCTCCGCAAAATACAAATCGAGCGCGCGGCTATAAACGCCCGCCAACGATTCACGCAGCGGCTCGTCGTTTGAAAACGCCCGGCTCATTTTCTCGCGGGAGATCGACGTGTATCGTTCGAGCGCGGCGCGGAACAGGGCGCGCTTGTCGCCGAATGCCGCATAAACGCTTGGCCTGTTCATCCCCGTGGCGGTGCAAATGTCATCAATCGAGGTAGAGGCGAATCCGGCGCGCCAAAACATGTTGAGCGCGCGATCGAGCGCGACTTGCGGGTCGTAAGCCCTTGGCCGTCCACGGTTTTTTTTGCCGGATTCTTTTTGTACCATTTTGTAAAAAACTCTTGACCTTTGTAAAATATACTAGATAGTACAAAAATCAATCCGCCGCGCGCGCCATTCTTCGGCGACTTGCTGCGGCCCGTGTTCGACCGGACGACGCCCGGACGTTCGGTCCGAACATCAATTTAGCCGGGTCAAAAACGATCAATGGAGAAAACAATGATCAGAACAGCCATCATCGCCTTCGTCGCAGCAACCTTATCGCCGGCGGCGCATGCGGCCGATTTCATGGCCGCAAAGGCGCTGTGCGCCGAAGCATTGGCGCAAAAAACCGGCCGAACGCTGGATGACGCAAACACGCGCCTCGTAAAGGCGCGCGACGGCGGCGTTCTTAAGGTGACGGTCAGCGTCAAGTTTGAAGACGGAGAAAAATCATTCGGAGAATGCAAGGTGCGGCGCGGGGAGGTTTTGTCCGTTACGCCGCGTGCGCGTGTTTGATTTTATCTTGCGGCGGGCCGAAGCGGCTCGCCGCATCACGCCTTTCGCAAATAGTCTCTGAGGGGCGCAAAAGAGCTGACAAGTTCCGAATAGACTTTGCGCTTGAACGGCACGATGAGATCAAGCGCCTCTTCAAGTTCGCCCCAGCGCCAGGCGTCAAATTCCTGATGATCGTCGGCGGCGATGTCGATTTCGCTTTCGTCGCCCTCGAACAGCATTGCGGCCCATTTCTGGCGCTGGCCGACCCACTTTTTCTTCCGGTATCCGGCTGGAAAATCATAGGCGAGCCAACCGGGCGTCAACGCCAGCAGCCGCGCGCTCGAAACGCCGGTTTCTTCCTGCAACTCCCGAAAAGCCGCTTCCGCGATATTCTCATCCTGATCGACGCCGCCTTGCGGGAACTGCCAGCGAAATGCATCCTTGTCTTCGCCGAGGTCGACGAAATCTCCGATGCGGCGACCGAACAGAACCGAACCGCCCGGATTGAACAGGACGACGCCGACATTCGGCCGGTATTGAGATAGAATTTTTTCAATTGTCATGAACTCTCGCAGTCGCAACGCAGATCGCGACGTTTAGCGATCATTCTTGCGCAATACCAGCACTGCCGATGCGGGGGCGAGTGCGTAACCGCGTTCGTCAAGCGAAACGGCCCAGGATTTGATCTCAGCGAAAGAGCGATCATTGATATAAGTCTTGCCGATCGCGTCGCCGTTTCGGTCGGCGAGTTTTTCAAGTGATTGAAGTTCGCTTTTGACCTCGCTTTGATCGGCGCCGTATGCCGGTTCGATAAGGCGGTTGACGGTCGCTGAATCCTTGCTTTCGCCGAATCTTTCAAGTGCGCCCGTATCGTCGATAAACGCGAGGCCCGCCGCGTCGATCTGCGAAAACAGCCACGACATGGCGGCGTGATTACTCGAATATTTAGAGCCGAGATAATTCGTTACGCCGAAATATCCTTCGAAACGCGAAAGGATCCAGTCAAGCCGCTGCCTGTTTTCCGCCGCTGTTCTGGTCGTAAGTATCGCCGCCGGGCCGAGCGCGGCTTCATCGCCTGTGCGCGATTCAAGCGGCAGTTCGACAAGGATTTCGTGGCCGGCGTCGCGCGCGCGTTTGGTCCAGAAGGGAAGGTCTTTCGCATAGGGCGCAAAAGCGAATGTTACATAGGGCGGCAACTCGTCGATCGCGCGTTCGGTGAGCGCGCGATTGATCCCGAGCCCGCCGACGATCAACGCAATGTTCGGCCGTTCGCCCGGCTTGAATTCCTGAGCGTACGCCACGGATGCCCGCCGCCCGTCAGCGCCGATTTTTGGGATGCGCCCGTAGGCGGTTCTTTGAAGCAGTTTTTCATCCGGCGCTTTCACGGGCGTCCATGTGTCGATGACGCGCTTTTCGCGCGCCGCACCAATGGCGCGCGCCGGCGCGCCGTCGACCGTGATGACAACTTCTGCGGCGGGATCTTCTGCGATGCGGTAGGGATCGACCGCGTCGGCGAGCGCGTCCTCGGCTTCTTCCGAGGGTGGTTGCTCAAGACGCTCCGCCGCCAGAGATATTCCCGTCGCAACCGTCAGCGATGCTGCGTTTTCGGGTTCGTTTTCCGATTTTTCCGGCGCGGCGCGTTCGGCGGGCGGCGCAAGGCGCTCAACCCCCTCGACCGCCATCGCAACGGCTGCGCGTGCTCGCGGGTGGTCGTAAGCGGCGTAGACAGCCGCTATCGCGCCGAGAACGGCGAATACGGCCCAGGCCCAGGCCAGCCGGCTCAGAACCGGTAATTTGAAACGGCGCGAGCGCATGGGCTCCTTAAAAGCGAAAATACCGCCCGTGGCGGTCGGAATTGGCGCCACACCCTAGAAAGATCAGGGTTAACGGATGGAAAATGCAGACAGGAAAATGCGCAGAAAAGCGAACGCCCCCGGGTTCAGGGGGCGTTCGGCCTCGAACGGCGATTTGGTTCAGCGCCGGTCCGCCCGGCTCGCAGATGCGTCCGCCAGCGCGGATCGATAGGCGGTCGTATCCGCGAGGATTTCGATCGCCCGTTCCAACTGGCAGTCCCGGACCGTCTTTCCATCTTCCTTGTAGCCGCATTTGACCGGCTCAACCGCGGCGGCGGCCGGTTCCGTCTCGTCGTTCCCCTCTTCCACATCCAGGGCGCCTGGCAGGCTCGCCTCGCTCGGGCGTTCGGTCAGCTCATCCTGGCCGGGATAGATAACCGGCATTGCGATGTCAGGGTCGATGCCGTGCGCCTGGATTGAGCGGCCGGACGGGGTGTAATAGCGCGCAGTGGTCAGGCGAAGCGCGCCTTGAAGGCCGTTCTGCAGCGGAATGACAGTCTGTACGCTGCCCTTGCCGAAAGAGCGCGTTCCAAGAAGTAGAGCTCGGTTGCGATCCTGAAGGGCGCCGGCGACGATTTCCGACGCGGAAGCCGACCCGCCGTTAATCAGCACGATAATGGGTTTGCCTTTCGCCAGATCGCCCGGCGTGCCCATTTCGCGCAGCGTGTCCTTAGGATTGCGCCCGCGCGTCGATACGATCTCGCCGCCCTCCAGGAAAGCGTCTGAGACCGCGACCGCCTGATCGAGAAGGCCGCCCGGGTTGGACCTTAAATCGATAACATAGCCCTTCGGCCCGCCGGCGATGTCCTTGTCGAGCGCTTTGATCGCCTTGTGGACGCCGCTTTGGGTCTGTTCGCTGAAATTGGTGATGCGGATATAGCCGAACTGGCCTTCGGCGCGCTGCGTCACCGCTGGCACGCGAATGATATCGCGTACGAGCTTCACCTTGAAGCTCGGTTTTTCACGGTCGCGCAATACGGTTATTTCTACCGGGGTTCCCTTGGCGCCCTTGAGTTTGTCGATCGCCTCGTCGATCGACATGCCCATAACCTTCTCGCCGTCAATCTCGGTGATCAGGTCGTTTGTCAAAATGCCGGCTTTTTGCGCCGGCGTATCGTCAATCGGCGCTACGACTTTCACATAGCCCTTGTCCGCCCCCTCATTGTCCATCACGACCTGAATGCCAAGGCCTGCAAAACTGCCGCGCGTCTGCTCCTGCATGCGGTTGAAATCTTCCGCGTCCATGTAGCTTGAATGCGGATCGAGACCGCCGAGCATTCCGTCGATGGCGCCCTTGATGAGTTTCGAATCCTCGGGCGTCTCGACGTAATTTTGATGAACCTGCTCGAAGACTTCGCCGAAAAGATCGAGTTGTCGAAACGTGTCCGCTGAAATGGTCGATCGTGCAAAACCGGCGGTCAAGATCGCCGCAGTTACAAGAGCGCCGCCCAGCGCCGCGGCTGCAAGCGCGCCCGCCGATGTCGCATTGCGCAATAGGCTGCGCTCTCCTGCGGCTTTCTTGTGCTTCATCGATTTCATCATCCAAACACCTGTTTGCTACATTCGCTCGAACTACATTTCAGTCTCGCCCCGGAGATCGTGTCAGGACGCGGGATCCGGCCTAGCATTCTCCGAGAGCCACAAGGATGGGTTAACGGGCTCGCCGTTCTTTCGGATTTCGAGGTCCAGAACCGCATCCGGCCCGGCCATCGCCGCCACAGGCTCGCCGGCTTTAACACTTTGACCTTCCTCTACCAAAAAGCCGCCGACGCCCATCAACAGTATATGGTAGCCTCCGCCGACGTCCAGAACGACGAGGTTCCCGATCGGGTTCCAGGCCCTTGCGAAAGCAACATGCGCCTCAAAAGGCGCGGTCACAATTGCGCGGTCCGGGGTCGCAAATCTAAGCCCATCGAATTTGCCGCCCTCCGGCCGGTCTGCGCCGAAACGTCCTGTGAGCGTCCCCGCCACCGGCGACCTGAGCGCGCCTTTCGCGCTTGCAAAGGCGCGCACGGGATTAAAGGGGACCGGTTTTGGCAGGGGGCGCCGCGCGTCCGGCGCGGCGGTCGGCCTAGAAAAAGGCGGCTTGAGGCGCGGCGCGACCACCCGGGCGAGCCGTTCCAGCCGCCCGATGACGTCACGCAGATTGGTGGCGCGGGCCGCCAGCGCTGCGGTCTCGCCCTGGGCGGCCGCTGCAAGGCGTTGGGCGACGCGGCGCTCGCCCTGTTTTTTTGACAAAAGTTCGGCCAGCACTGTCCGGCGCGCACCTATCTCATCGTTAGTTTTCTCAGCCCGGGCTCGCTCCTTTTCAAGGTCGGCCTTCACGGCGGCGAGATCGTCGAGCGCGGTTTTCAATATGGCGGCGCGCGCTTCGATCTGCGGCGTCACATCGGCGAGAAGCATTGCGGCGCGCGCTGCCTTCGATGCGTCGTCCGGCGAGACGAGCAAAGCGGGCGGGCGCGAGCGTTCGATCGATTGCAGCGCTGCGAGAACTTCGCCAAGGGATTCACGCTGGCGCAATAGCGTCGATTCAAGGTCTGATTTTTCGGCCTCCAGTCTTTCGACTTCGCCATTGATATCGGCGATCCGTCGTTCAGCCTGTTGCAGGGCTTGCGCGGTTTCAATCATCCGCCGCCTCAACGCGGCGACTTCCTTTTCGCGCGCGCGCGCTTCGTCCTTGAGTTTCGTCTCCTCGGTGCGCTGCTCTTTCAATTTTCTTTCGATCTCGGCCAGCTCGTTTTCCGGCTCCTCGACCTGCGCGCCGGCGTCGCTCGCCGCAACGTGGAAAATCGTCAGAAATATGAACAAAAAGCGCTTCATCCGCGGTGATAGGGGTGGCCGGAAAGGATTGTGGCGGTGCGGTAAATCTGCTCGACCAGCATCGCCCTGACAAGCATATGGGGAAAGGTCGCCTTGCCGAATGCGACGGAAAGGTCTGCGGATGCGGCGAGTGATGGGTCGTGCCCGTCGGCCCCGCCGATCATGAATACGGTTTCGCCGGCGCCCTCATCGCGCCAGCGCCGGATTGTCCCGGCGAGAACCTCGCTTTTGATATCGACGCCTTTCTCATCAAGGACGATGCGTTTCGCGCCGGCCGGCGCGGCGCTGTCCAGCATCGCCGATTCGCGCGCCCGGCGCTTGCGGCCGCCAAGACCTTTCGGCGCTTCGAATTCCCTTATTTCAAACGGCGTCAGTCCAAGCGGTTTTCCGATCGCCCTTATGCGCGCCGCGTAATCAGCGACCAGTTCAAATTCGGGGCCGGCGCGGAGCCGGCCGACAGCGGCGATGGTGAGGCGCATCGGCGCGGGTTAATTGTCCGTTCTGGCGGGCGCGCGCGCTGTTTCCGACCAGATGCGTTCCAGATTGTAAAACTGGCGGACTTCCGGGCGGAACAGGTGGACAATGACGTCTTCGGCGTCGATCAGAACCCAGTCGCAGGCCGGCGCCCCCTCAACACGCGCGCGATTCATGCCGGCGTCCTTCAGGCGCTTTACGACCTTGTCCGCCATCGCGCCGACATGGCGCGCCGATCTGCCGGACGCGACGACCATCGCATCCGCGATATCGGTCTTGCCGCCAAGATCGATCGTCACGATCTCCTCGGCCTTGTCGTCCTCAAGCTCGGCGAGGATGAGAGAAAGAATGGCTTTGCCGCGTTCCCCTTGCGCTAGGGCGTCCAGATCGACAGTCGAACCTGCGGACCGCGCCGTCGCCATATTCTCCATGGCGGTCGGCGGAACGATATTAAGGGCGGCTTTGCTGCGCGCCGCCGGGCGTTCTTCTGAACTCAGGACTTTGCCTCCCATTTAACCGCGGGAACGTCCGCCCGCACCCTCAATGTAATAGCGGTCCGGGGATTAGCCAACCATCGATGGGCGATTTACCGGAGAGTAACCCGGCGTAAAATCGAGCGCTGCGGCGGCGATATTCCGCCCTCATCGGCCCGATCGGGCCTTGCGGATCTCGCTCGCCGACGCGGGATTCGCCGTTTCCTCTATAAACGCCCAGGCGGGCGGCTCTGCGTCGGCCAGCTCGGCGGCCCGCCCCGAGGGAATGCGGAAAAGCGCAAGCTCCTTCGCCGTTTCGCTCGCCAGCGCGGCTTTTTCAAAACCCGGCCGATTGAAAACGGCGATCGGCACGCCGCCGGCGATGGCGCGCCAGTCCTTCCATTTGTGAAAACCGGCAAGGCTGTCAGCGCCCATAAGCCATATGAAAGTCATCTGCGGCCATAATTCGCGCAGCGCTTCTAACGTATCGACAGTATACTGAAGACCCCTGCGCGCTTCGAAATTGGATACGACGATGCGCGGATGATTCGCGACTTGTCGCGCGGCGGCGAGGCGCACTTCATAGGAATCGTATTTATAATCCTCATGCGCTTTTAACGGATTGCCGGGCGTCACCAGCCACCAGACGGCGTCGAGCCCGAAAAGCCTTATCGCTTTGAGTGAAATCTCGCGATGGCCCTCATGCGCTGGATTGAATGAACCGCCGAGAAGGCCGATCCGCGACATATCATGGCGCTGCGGAATCACGGGGACCAGGCGCTTTCGTTCGCCGCCTCGTCGGCATTCGCCGCCGCTGCGCCCAGCTTTATCGTCATCAGATCGCGCTTCAGCGCGGAAAGCCCGGCGCCGGCGACGCCGGAAATCGCGCGCGCCGGACGCCCGGCCGCTTTCGACAGTTCGGAAAGACGCTTTTTCAGCGTTCGCTCGTCGAGCGCATCTGTCTTGTTGAGGCAGACGATCTCCCGCTTTTCATCAAGGCCGGCGCCGTAGGCGGCGAGCTCCTCGCGCACGGTGCGATAAGCCTCGGCGATATGCTCCGATGTTCCATCGACGAGATGAACGATCGCCGCGCAACGCTCGACATGGCCGAGAAAGTGATCGCCGATTCCCGCGCCTTTATGCGCGCCTTCGATTAGACCGGGAATATCGGCAAGGACGAAACTTTCGCCTTCGCCGAGGCGAACGACGCCAAGTCCTGGATGCAAAGTCGTAAACGGATAATCGGCGATCTTCGGTTTTGCGGCCGTCACCGCCGATAGGAGCGTTGACTTGCCGGCGTTCGGCAGGCCGACGAGTCCGAAATCGGCGATCAGCTTCAGGCGCAACCAGATTGTCCGCTCTTCGCTCGGCTGGCCGCGATTGGCGCGTGTCGGCGCGCGGTTCGTCGACGACTTGAAATGCGCGTTGCCGAAGCCGCCATTACCGCCCTTGGCGAGAATCGCCGTTTCGCCCGGACGGTCGAGATCGGCGATCAGCGTTTCTTCATCTTCCTCGAAAATCTGCGTTCCCACCGGAACCTTGATGATAAGATCGCCGCCATCCGCGCCGGTGCGGTTCGACCCTTCGCCGGGGCGGCCGTTTTTCGCCGAATAATGCTGCTGGTAGCGAAAATCGATCAGCGTATTGAGGTTTTCAACCGCCTGCGCGAAAACATGGCCGCCGCGTCCGCCATCCCCGCCGTTCGGGCCGCCGAACTCGACGAATTTCTCGCGCCTGAAGGACAGGCAGCCGGCGCCGCCGGCGCCGCTTTCAACGTAAATCTTGGCGCGATCGAGAAACTTCATAGCCTGTATATAACGATTTTTTAGCGCCGCGCGACGGTTCCTTGCGTCGCGCCGTCAAAATTCATAGCCGAATATGCTGATATCGCGCTCATAGATGTCACGCGCCTTTTTCGCGGTTTCGCCGTCGTAATAATCACGGTACGACATTCGCGCTCCGCTCGCGTTTTTTCGGCCGATTTCGGGTGAATTGACGCCGATCCGCCCAAGAACGGCGCTGAAATCCTCCTCAAAACGCTCCATTCGTCCGATAAAGTCGACATTATTCAGATCGATGAGGCTCGACTGAAGGGCCAGGTGGCGGTCGCACTTCGCCATGTCGAGGCTCGCGACATAGTCGATGAAATTGGGAAACTCGCGCATGCGCGCGAGTGCGTTATCGTCAAAGCCGAAGAAATTCCTGTCGACAACCTTGTTCATCCATCCCGAAACGAGCCGGTCCCATGGATTGCGGACAAACGCAAACTTGAAATAGTCGCGTCTCAGATTCGGGAAATAATGGAGACGGCTTTCCTCTTCGAGATCGAGCGGTACATTCGCCGATTTGAGAGTATTCAAAATCGTTCGCGTACCGACTTTTGCGACACGAAACCAGATAAATTTTTTCGCCGACGAAACAGTAAGATTGTAGCGCCGCTCCGAAGGAAGGAAGGGAAGTGCGCTGTACGCGCGTAAGGGAAGCTGGCGCAATCTTCGGTCCATGTTCGTTCTTTCCGCTTTCCTTTGCGACTGGCGACGATCTCCGAAACCGTCTGGCCGGTCGCCGGATAAGTGCCGCTATATGCAACAGCTTCGGTCGTTAAACGCAAGTTTGCAAATCGCGCCTTCGCCTGATTTTATTCCTTAATGGTGTCCGAAACCGGACGGTGACCTGAATAATTCCAATCGAGGTGATTAATGCCTGCTGCAACCGACATTCTGTTCACACCTTTTTCTATCGGCGAGATGTTGTTGAAAAATCGTATCGTGATGGCGCCGATGACCCGGTCGTTTTCACCTGGAAATACGCCAGGGGAAGATGTCGCCGCCTATTACAGGCGCCGCGCGGAAGCCTCGGTCGGTCTGATCGTTTCGGAAGGTGTATCGCCGAATGCGGTGACGGCGACCGGGACGCCGAACATACCTAATATTGTCTCCGGCGATGCGAAGGCGGCATGGAAGCGCGTAGCGGAGGGCGTAAGGGCGGCGAACGGTAAAATGGGGCTGCAACTCTGGCATGAAGGTCCGTTTCGCAATCCCGAGAAATCGGAACATCCCGACATTCCTTCCTGGTCCGCATCCGGATTTAAGGTTCCCGGCAAACCGCTTTGGGAACCGATGAGCGAGGCCGAGATCGAAACAGCGATAGACGAATTCGTCGCTGCGGCGCTGGCGACGAAAGAGGCCGGTTTTGATTGCGTCGAATTCCATGGCGCCCATTCCTACCTGATCGACAATTTTTTCTGGGCGGAAACCAACCGGCGAACGGACAAATGGGGCGGGAGCTGGGCCGGGCGCACGCGCCTCGCCGCCCAGATCATCAGCCGGACACGGGCGAAAATCGGCGAGGACTTCCCGCTTATCATTCGCATTTCCCAATGGAAGATGCAGGATTACGAGGCTAGGGCCGCCGCGACGCCGGGCGAACTCGAAGAATGGCTGGCGCCGATGATCGAAGCGGGAATTGACGCCATCCATTGCTCGCAGCGACGATTCTGGGGGCCGGCGTTCGAAGGGTCGGATCTCAATTTCGCCGGTTGGGTGAAAAAACTTACGGGCAAGCCGACGATCGCGGTCGGCTCCGTCGGCCTCTCCACCGAGTTTAGCGCGACTTACGCCGGCGAAGTCTCCAAACCGGCATCGCTCGATCGCCTCGTAGAGATGATGGAGCGCGGTGATTTTGATCTGATCGCCGTCGGCCGCGCACTGCTTCAAGATCCTGAATGGGCGGAGAAGATTCGCGCCGGCCGCACTGACGAACTGATGGAATTCAGCCGCACGGCGTTCGAGACGCTTTATTGAAGGATCAGACGTGTCCTTCTGGCGCGCAGTCTAAACTGTACGCCGCTTCTGAGCATTTGCATCCTTGCAATGTGCGAAGAAAAAGGCCGCCCCAAAAGGCGGCCTGATTTCTAATAGTCTCATGCAAGCGGCTAATCATCTTTTAGCGTTGGCGCAGGCGCATCCTCGTCATGCGCGCCTTTGATCAACGGGGTCGGTGCGGGCGCTTCGGCTGATGCGTTGGTCGGCGTCGTCGCGCTTTCCTTGAGCGCAATTGGCGCAGAAGGTTTTTTCTCTTCCTCTTTGGGCTCTTCCTTCAAGGCGGGAGCCGGCGCGGTAGTTTTGGGCGCCGCCATGGGCGCAGCTTGCGCCGGCGCATCGAACGACGGCGTTTCGACATTATCTGCGGCGAGAGATTGCCAGTAAGCCGGCTGATTCATCAGCGCCCGGAAATAGTCGATATTCTGGTCGGCGATCTGCGGCGGCAGGTCGGATCGCGCCAGCCTTTCCGCTTCACGCATTTCACCTTTTATCGCGAGAACGAGCGCGAGATTCTGGCGAATGCGCGCGTCCGAACCCCGGCTCGCCGCTGCGGCGCGCAACAGTTTCTTGGCTTCTTCAAGATTGCCGTCGAGCGCGAAGGAAAGCCCCTTATTGTTAAGAAGCATCGGTGCGCCGGGCGAGAAAACAAGCGCCATGTCGTATTTCGTGCGGGCGAGTTTGTGTTCGCCTATCTGGTCCAGCGCGACGCCGAAAGCTGAAAAAGTCCGCCAGTCGCGGGGCGCCAGATCGCTCGCCTTTTCAAGGAAACGAACCGCCTCGAAAGCGCGGCCCGCCTCTACAAGCGTTTTCCCGGCCTCAAGGTTTGCTTCGGCGTTTTCAGGATTGGCATTGGCGACGCGCGTCATCACCTTCACCGCTTCTTCGTTAGAGCTGATTTTGCGCAGCGCGGCCGAGTAATTGATTGCAGCGCTTACGTCTTTTGGGTTGCGATCATACGCAGACCCCCAATAGGCGGCCGCGGCGATCGGATCCATATCGCCGGCGGCGGAGCCTGGATTTGTAAACACGCCGACTTCGCTTTTGTAATCGACTTTCGAACCATCGGCGTGAAGGTTCTTGCCGCTGGACGCGCAAGCCGACATAAGAAGCGCGCAAACGGCGACGCCGGCGAATCGCGTGGCGGGCTTGGACATCGCAAGGTTACGGACGGCCATGTGTAATTCCTCGAAAACTTCGGATATTCGACCGGATCATTGCGAAATCTCTTCAATAAAGGCTTAACTCTGCGCGCAAAGCCTGCGCTAACGCATCTTTCGCAGGAATTAACGGAGCGTTTCATGATTGTTGATCTTTTGATCGATTTCGACGCGGCCCGCGCGAAAACGGCGATACCGGTCTATGCAATTCGTGAAAGATCGAGCGACCTCGATGAGGCGCCGGCCGCGCTTGCAGGCCTTGCGCGGCGAAACAATTTTTCCGGTGAAGCGGGCGCGGTGCTTGCGGACGGGAATGGCGTGCTTCTCGGCGTCGGCGATGCGGATGACCCGTTCATCTGCGCGGCGGCGGCGGAAAAACTCCCCGAGGGCGATTATCGCCTCGAAACCGGCGCGGACGGCTTGTCCCTGCTTGGCTGGGCGCTTGGGGGTTACCGTTTCGATCGCTACAAGGAGGCAAGGCGACCCGCGGCGCGCCTCGTCGCCGCTCACGGCGCCGATGTCGCCGGCGCCCGAAAAATCGCCGCCGCTGTCGCGTTCGCCCGCGATCTCGTCAACACGCCCGCCGGCGATATGGATCCGGACGCGCTTGAGAATGAAGCGCGCCGCCTCGCGGACGCCTTTGGCGCAAGAATAAGCGTAACGCGCGGCGGCACGCTTCTCGACGAAGGGTTCAATCTTATTCATGCGGTCGGCCGCGCCGCTGCGGTCGCCCCGCGCCTGATCGATTTTGTCTGGGGGCGTGAAGATGCGCCGAAACTTACACTCGTCGGCAAGGGCGTGTGTTTCGATTCCGGCGGTCTCGACATCAAGGGTGCGCAAGGTATGGCGCTGATGAAGAAAGACATGGGCGGCGCGGCGAATGCGCTCGCGCTCGCGCGGCTGATTATGGAGGAGAAACTCGATTATCGCCTGCGCGTTCTCATTCCCGCCGTAGAAAACGCGATCTCGGGCGACGCCTTCAGACCCGGCGACATTCTGAAAAGCCGGAAAGGCCTTACTGTCGAAATCGGAAACACGGACGCGGAAGGCAGGCTGATCCTCGCAGACGCGATGTCGCTCGGCGCGGACGAAAATCCGCAATGCATGCTGACGCTTGCGACTTTGACCGGCGCGGCGCGCGTCGCGCTCGGTCCGGACCTGCCGCCGTTCTATTGCGATGACGAAAATTTCGTATCGGCGGTTTTGCAAGCTGCGAGCGATGTTGCCGATCCAGTCTGGCGCATGCCGCTCTGGAAACCTTACTCGGCGATGCTGTCCTCGCCGCTCGCCGATATCAACAATGCGGGCGCGGGTTCATTCGCCGGGTCAGTGACGGCGGCGCTTTTTCTCAAGCGGTTCGCGCCCGATAACGCCATCTGGGGACATTTTGATATTTACGCCTGGCGACCGAAAGCCGCGCCGGGCCGCCCGATCGGCGGCGAAGCGCAGGCGATCCGCGCGCTTTTCGAAACTTTCAAGTCATTTCCGCTCCGATAGGACGCTTGCCCTTCCGGCGCGAACGGTTGCAGGGTCCAGCTCCGCGCGCCTTTTCGGCGCGCTTCCTCAACGCAAGGACATCGGGCCGGAAGAACAATGGCAGCACCGGGCATTTTGACGACTTGGAGAGACGTTCTCGCCGACGCGGTCAGGAGCGACGGTCCCGATCTTTCGATGCGGCAATGGGCTATTCTTCTTACCGTCTATCTCAATCCCGGCCCGCATACCGTTCGCGGCCTGTCGCGCGATCTCAGCGTGCCGAAACCTGCGATCAGCCGCGCGCTCGACGCCTTGTCGATATTGGGTTTCGTGCGCCGCGTGCGCGACGATACGGATCGCCGGATCGTGCTTGTTCAAAAGACGCCGGAAGGCGCAATCTATGTCGATGAATTTGCGCATATCGTTGAAGACCGCGCAAACGGTCCGGCTGTCGGCGCGGCGCTTTACGGTTGAGCCGTCTGGCTTATTTCGCCAAGTCTCACGCCCGCAAGACTGACTACCCCATCCTCGATAATGATCGGCGCCGCGATTGTTCCGCCCCAGGCGACGGCAAGCATGGCCAGGCCCGCCTCGATCGCACGCGCCTCATCCTCGTTCGGCGATCCAAACGCGGCGATCGCCCGCGCCATCTCCGCCGGTTTTTCAAGGCTCGCCTCCAAGCGTCCATTCAGCGAATCGCTGCGGGAATAAGCCGCGCCGCTCGCTTTTAGTACGCTTTCGCCGACATGCGCTTCGAAGCCGAGTATGTCGATGCGGCGCGTTTCAAAAGCGTCGGCGGGGCCGAGGCGAATGGCGGCGTCGATCCGGTCAAGTCGCGCGCCGGGCGCTTTCGATGCATGCGCGGCAATTGCACGAAGGGAGATATCGAATGTCGCCGGGTCGCCTTTTTCCGGGGCGAGGTTTAGATTGAGCGAATCAGCTGCGTAGCGGATTTCGCTGCTTTCCGCGTACGCCGCGCCCGTTTGAATTCGAACAATCCAGCCGCGTTCGCTGTCGCGCTCAATGCTGGCGCGCGCATCCGGCGCCGATATCGTCCATTGCGCTGCGCCGAATTTGATGAGCTGAGCGCCGGTGCAGGAAAAAACGATGCGATCGAGCTGGTAGGGCAGGGCGTCAATATTCGTTTGCGCGCAACTGTAAGCCCGATCGCCGCTTTCAATTGAAAAGTTCCGGGCGATCCCGCGGAGAAAAAACGGAAAGCCTTTGGCGCGCAACGGTTCGTAATTTACGCGCGCGCCGCTTGCCGCCTGTGTAACGGTGAATTCGTCAAGGGCCTCGCGCATGGCGTGCGCACCGGCGCGCCACAGAAACCACCAGGCGCAAAGCGCGACCGCCGCGAATAGAAACGGTCCGTAAAGCAACCATTTGCTAGCAGGTTTCATACGTTTCTCATGTCGTTTTTTCGATCATGAGACCGTCGCGCATCGCCTCTTCGAGTCTGCGCATGAAAGCGCGTTTTTGAAGGCCCGGCGCTATCGGGGGAAGAAATCGGATGTCGATCCTGCCGGGCGTTTTACGCCCGCCCGGATGGCGCCAGCGCGTACCCGAATTGTGAACGGCCGGAACGGCCTGCGTATCGGCGATGAGATACATACCCGCCACGCCCGGCTGGAGCGGTCCCAGCGCGCCAGGCGCACCGCGGGTTCCTTCGGGAAAGACGACGATCTGATCGCCTCGGGCGATATGGCGCTCTGTCTCGCGGCGCAACATTCTAACGGCGCGCGCGCCGGCGCTCCGGTCAACCGGCACCCCGGTTCGGCTCGCCCACCAGCCGTAAACCGGAATTCGCTTCAGCTCTTTCTTGAAAACTATCGCCGGCCGCTCAAGCAGCGCCAGCAATGCGATCGTCTCCCACATGGATTGATGATTGACGATAACGATCGCCGGTCCGGTCGGTATATGCGCCGCGCCGCTCACTTGATGGCGTATGCCGCAAATCAGGTTCAATCCGCCCAGCGCAATCTTCGCCCAAAGGCGCGTCGCCGCCCGCGCGGCGCGGCGGTCTGCAAGCGCTGGCAACATCAATACGCCCATGACGGCGGTCAGCGCTGCGAGAAATGCGTCGAACAGGAAAGTGCGGGCGGCGATCATCGCATTGAGACTTCGCGGCGGCTGAAAACGGGACGTTCGGGGCGGGCGATCAGGTGAAACAGGATTTGGCGCGAACAGCGATGTACTTCGTATATTCTCCGCTAATCCGCCGCCAGTCCGAAAGGCTCCGCGGTTTTCCGTTCTCGCCCAAAAGGCCCGACGCCACAGGGTAGGGCGTTACGACGACATCCGGCATACGCTGGCGCGTTTCCAGCAGAGCGCGCGGCATATGAAAATCGGATGTCACCAGAATGAGGGAGCGATAGGCGTTGCGCCGCGTCCATGAGTCAAGTTCATCTGCATTTCCGCGCGTCGTTCGCGCCTCTTGCCCAAGATCGACACAGCATTCGAAAAGCGATGGATCGCCGCTCCACATCTCGAAGACGTCTGTTCTCGAAACGCGCGGGTTGACCCCGGAGATCAACAGGCGCTTGCCGGCGCCGGCGTTCAGCAGCGCCATCGCCGAGGAGACGCGGTCGAACCCGCCGGTGAAAACAACGACGCCGTCGGCCGGCGCGGGCGGCGTTTCGGCCGGCGCGGGAATTTCCGATAAGAACATAAAAAGACCGCCGCCCCAGGCGACGGCGAGAATCAGTAACGCAAACAGAATGCGCCGCACGATCCGCTTTCCCTCAACATCCCCGCTCTGCGCGGACGATACCCCCTTTGTGCGGGTCGGGTCCAGCGCCGGACGCGCGCTAATACGTCTCTCGCAATGTGCGCAGAACCGTCAGCCGCGCGGCGATCGCCGTAACGAGGCAGATTGCGAAAGGAACCGACAGCAGGGGAATCAGCAATTCGGGCCCAATCGTCAGTCCGGGCAGAAAAAAGCCCTCGCCCCCGCGCGCCCTTGTCGCAAATGAAAACAACGTCAGGAGGAACGTCGCCGCCAACAGGCCGAGCATGGAGCCGCGCAGGCCGATCACGGTAAAGCGGCGCTGGACTTCGCGCGCGATGAAATCGTCGGTGGCGCCGACGAGATGGAGCAGCGAAACAACCTCCTGATTGGCGGAAAGGCCGGCGCGCGCGGCGAAAATCGAAATCGCGCAGGCCGCTCCCATAATAAGGGCGAAAACGGCGAAAGCGAGCGCCTGGCCGGAACGCGCCGCGTCGGCGAGGCGATCGTTCCAGCCGCCGTGATCGTCAAGAATGACGCCGGGCGAGATCGATTGCAGGCGTTCGGACAAGGCGGCGACATCAGTCTGCGCCTCCTTGTTCAGTTTCACTTCGATGAGCGCCGGCACGTTGAGCGCGTCGGCGTTCCCCTTGCCGAGCCAGGGTTCAAGCAGTTTCGCCGCGTCTTTCGATTCGACAACCTTTATGTTTTCGACGCCCGGCGTCGAAGACAAAATCTCCTGCGCGCTTTTCAGCCTTTCGCCGATTTCTTCCGCATCGACGCCTTTCACCTGAATTGTAAACGAGGATTTAAGTTCATCCGTCCAGGCGTTCGATGCCGATGCAATCAGGATGAAGGCCGCAAGCGCCAGGCAGGCGAGCGAGGAAATAACGGCGATAACAGCGGTCAGCGGCGCGCCGCCCTGTCCGGCTTCCGGAAGCAGGGGCGCGCGCGAAAACCGGCGCAATAGCGGTCTCCTCGGCGGTTTTCCGTGCGCATCAGCAGGCTGGTCGCCCGCCGGCGCCTCTTCAATCGCGCCGTCTATGCCCGATACGCTGCTTATCTCATCCTCCCGCTGGCGCGCATCGGCGGATCTTCATACAAGCGCCCGCCGTCGAGCCGCATGGTTCTCTTGCCGAGCGCCTGAACCAGTTGAAGGTCGTGCGTGGCGACGATGACGGCGGCGCCGAGCTTGTTCAACTCGACGAACAGTTTCATGATTTTTTCACCCATTTGCGGATCGACATTGCCTGTCGGTTCGTCCGCCAGAATGAGATCCGGTTTCGAAACGAGCGCGCGCGCCAGCGCGACGCGCTGTTTTTCTCCCCCCGAAAGCGTTTGGGGAAGGGCGTCCATTCTCGAGCCAAGCCCGACCCAATTTAAGAGTTCTCTTACGTCTTCCCGGTATTGCTGTTGGTTAACGCCCGCGACTTTCATGGGCAGAGCGACATTTTCAAAGGCCGTCAAATGGTCGAGAAGGCGAAATTCCTGGAACACGACGCCTATGCGCCGCCGCAAAGGCGGAAGCATGTCGCGTTCGGCGTCCGTCACGTCCTGCCCAAACAGCGTCATGCGGCCTCTCGTCGGGCGCAGGGCGAGATAAATGAGCTTCAAAAAGGTCGTCTTGCCGGCGCCGGATGGGCCGGTGAGAAACCGGAATTCACCTTCATTAAGCGTGAATCTCACGTCTTTCAGGCTTTCCGCGCCGATCTCGTAGGCGAGGCCGACATTGTCGAATCTGACGATCACGACGAACTTTCCGTGTTTTCTCCTATCCGCGCCGCAGCGGACGGCAAGTCAAGGCATGATTCTGGTCGCCCATGATAATTACATGTCCGAATTGCGCTACGCGCTATGATGTCGAGGATCGGCGTTTTTCGCCGGACGGGCGTTCCGTGCGCTGCGCGGAATGCGAGGAAAGCTGGTTCGTACCGGCGCCGCAGCCGATTGAAGACCTCGTTCCTTTGAAAAAGCAACATCGCGTTCGCGAGGATGAGGCGCCGCGCCGCGAGCGTGAGACGGAACGCGCGCCCGTTCGCTGGCGAGTCGATGCGCGAGACGACGCCTTCGAAGAAGATGTCGAGGAACCGCTGTTCGACCCGGCGCCTACGCGCGAGGCATCCGCAAGAAGCGGGAGATATGCCGACGAGGATGACGCGGCGGGAGATTTTGCGCGCGATCGCGACGAGCCGAGCGCCGAAAACAACGCCGGAAGCAAGATCGAGCCGCCGCCGCTTCAGCGTGACAAAAAAGGCCGCTTCATTAAGGCGAAAAAGTCCGACCCCATTCCCGAAACCGCGAACGACGAAAAAGCGGATCGAATTTCTGCGAAGGAGGAACGCAGCTTCGGCCGCGCCCGCCATCGCGCTCGACATGCGCGCGAAGATCGGCCCGAAGACGAGCGGGACGAAACGCCGCGTACACGCTGGAGCAATGAATTCGAGCGCGACGCGCGAGCGGACCGCAATGCGCGCATGGAGCGCGGTCGCTATGGGCGCGATGACATCGCCGCCGCGCGCGAAATGCGCGGCGGATCGAAAGACCCTTCTATCGTCGATGCTGATTTTGAAGACATTGACGCCGCGCCGCGCGCTGATTCCCGCGCCGAATATTATGACGACCCGGTCTCAAAAGGTTTCGGACGCAAGGCGCGCGAAGAGCGCCGACGCGCAACCGCGCTTGCGCGGATGGAAGATCTCGAGCCCGTCGCCGAACGCATCTTCAACGAGGAATTCTTCACAGCGCTTCGCGTGCAACCCAAAGAACTTGAACGCGCCATCCGCAAGGCGCGCCGGCGCGCCGAGGCGCGCGAGAAGAACCGCATGACGCCGATGCGCGCCATCGGATGGTCCGCCTGGATCGGCGCGATCGCCGCCTTTGCTTTCGTCGCCTATTCCTATCGCAATAATATTGTCGCAATGTTCCCGAATGCGAAAACCGCCTATGAAGCCGTCGGTATAGAGGCCAATCCATACGGGCTGAAGATCGAGGGCGTTACGCATCGCGTCGCAATGTCGCCCCAGGGACCGGTGATCGAAATTCTCGGCCGCCTGCGTAACGAGGAAAAGGGCGACGTCGCGCCGCCGATGCTCCAGGCCGAGGCGTTGAGCGAAGATGGCGAGCTTTTGTCGCGCTGGACGTTTTCGGCGCGGGCCGAAAAAATCCGCGCCGGCGCTTTCGCTGATTTCTCGACTCGCGCCCCGGCGCCGGACGGCGTTGCGGAAGTGTTGCTTTCATTTGCGCCCGCCGAAGGCGTCAAGCTTTCCGTCGACCAGCTGCTTAAGACGCCTCAAAACTGAATTTGGCCCGCTATCCGGGCCGGTTCGTTGCATTTCGCGGTCCTGCGGTTAAAGAGCGTCAGATGCGTACGCTTTATTCGGAAGAGGACGTTCGCCGAAGAATTGACGCCCTGGCGCGCGATATCGCCAGATCGATGCCGCGCGACTTTCTGATGGCGCCGGTTTTGACCGGCGCTTTCGTCTTCGCTGCGGACCTTTTGCGTGCGCTCAATCGAATAGGGTGCGATCCGAATGTCGATTTCGTTCAATTGTCGAGTTATGGCGGCGCGCGCGCCTCGTCAGGCGTCGTCACGCTGTTGAAGGATTTTTCGGTTCCGCTTGATGGACGCTCCGTCCTCTTGATCGACGATGTTCTTGATAGCGGGCGAAGCCTCCATTTTGCAAAGAACATGGTTCTCGACCGAGGAGCAAAAGACGCGAATATCGCCGTTCTCGTTCGCAAGGCGACAGGAAGAAGCGCCGATATCGATGCCGATTTCGTTGGTTTTGAAACTGCGGCGGAAGATTTTATCGTCGGTTACGGCATGGACGATAACGGTCGCGCGCGCGGCTTGCCCTTTATCGGCGTGATGGATTAGCCGCTCGCCGGCCTAAGGCGCCGGTCAACCAGGCCTTTCATACAATTGTGCAGGATTACCTTTCCGGCGCCGACAGGAAGTATTAAAAGTTTCGCCGGTGAGAGCGGCGGGAA
Organism: Parvularculaceae bacterium; assembly: GCA_020446945.1. Classification (GTDB taxonomy): domain Bacteria; phylum Pseudomonadota; class Alphaproteobacteria; order Caulobacterales; family Parvularculaceae; genus Amphiplicatus. The sequence continues at coordinate 82,639 of JAGRDS010000001.1, read as the reverse complement.
TTTCGGAGGCGGCGCAAGGCATGAGCTGGAAAAATACGGCGACGAGCTATGGTTGGGCGGCGATCTTGTTGCACTGGATTTCGGCGGTCGGCGTCATCTGGCTATATTTCCTCGGTGAGGACATCGAGCACGCCAAAGAGGCGAAAGCCCCGCGCGAGGCGATTTCCGAGATGGTCGAGTTTCATGCGGCGATCGGCGCGGTGTTTTTTACCTTTCTGCTGGCGCGCATAGTTCTCCATTACGCGCAACGCCAGCCGGCGAAACCGGACCAGAATAAATACGTCAACATGCTGGCGTCGGCTGTAGCGCATCTGTTCTTGCTGATGATTGCGATACAGATCATCACCGGCCCCGTCGTCATCTGGACCCGGCCCGCGGCTATCGACGTGTTCGGCATGGCCTCCATCCCGTCGCCGTTCGCCGCCCGAAATGGCGATCTGCATGAGCTGGCGGAGGAAATACACGCTTTCGCGCCGAATCTGTTCTGGCCGCTGATCGCGCTTCATGTCGCGGGCGCGCTGAAGCATCTCGTTCTCGACAAAAAACGCACTTCCCTGCGCATGATCGGGATGAAGCGTTAGACGCCAGATAAAACGGCGGTGTTGATATCGGGCGCGATCAGCGAGAAACTGGCAGGCATGTCCGATATCATCGCCATTACCGTTTTCGTGGTCATTGCGCTTCTCATCGGTGCGTCAATCGCCTTCGGCCGCGGGTCCAATCGCTGCGCGGTGAAGCCGCGGATTGAGGAGGGCTAGCTTAACGCGCTGCGATGTCCGCCGGTCGGGCAAGCGCGCGCATTCAGGTTCTGGAAAGAGCGCCTTCGATCAATTCGGCTGTCGCTTCGGCGCCGTAAATTTTGGCGAAAGGCCCCATGCGCGGGCCCTCGGATTGACCAAAAACGACTTCATAAATCGCCTTGAACCAATCGCGCAGGTTTTTCTCATAGCCGTTGGCCTTGCCAGCGTCGAATGTCGCCGTCTGATAGGCGTCCTCGTCCGCGCCGTCGCCGATTTCTTTCAGCTTTCGGGCGAGCATTTCCAGCGCCGCGCGCTCTTCGGCGGTCGGCGCGCGATAGCGTTTTTTCGGCTCGACGAAATCCTTGTAGTAACGCGCGGCGTATTCGGTCAGCGCGTCGGCTGCGGCAAGCGCGTCGGCGTCGGCGTTCGGACGATATTTGCGAATAAAACCCTTTAGCACTTCAGGATCGCCGCCGACGGCGTTGACGAGCGTAAGCAGCATGGCGAAAGAAACCGGCGTTGCGGAGTTCGGCGGTTCGCCGCCGTGAATATGCCAAACCGGGTTGTCGAGCGCTTTGGCGCCTTGGTGCCCGGAATATTTTTCAAGATGCGCCCAGTATTCGTCTAGCGTCTTGGGAATGACGTCGAAATAAAGTTTCCGCGCCGATTTCGGATTCTGGAACATGAAAAGCGAAAGGCTTTCCGGGCTGGCGTAGTTCAGCCATTCCTCAATTGAAATGCCGTTGCCTTTCGTTTTCGAGATCTTCTTTCCTTCCTCATCGACGAAAAGCTGGAAATTGAAGCCGGCCGGCGGTTCGCCGCCCAATATCTTCACGATGCGGTTCGAAAGGCGGACCGATTCGGTCAGATCCTCGCCCGCCATTTCATAGTCGACGCCGAGCGCAAACCAGCGTCCCGCCCAATCGGCTTTCCACTGCAATTTAGTATTGCCGCCGCCGACCGGCATTCTGATTTTTTCGCCGTCTTCATCCTCGAAAACGATCTCGCCCTTGCCCGCGTCGCGTTCGAGCAGCGGAACGTAAAGAACGCGGCCAGATTTCGGCGAAATCGGCAGGATCGGGGAATATGTCTCGCGCCGCTCTTCGCCCAGCGACGGAAGCATGATCTCCATCAGCGCATCATATCGCTCAAGTACGCGGATCAGCGTCGCGTCGAATTTGCCGGATTTGTAACACTCGCTTGCTGAAAGGAATTCATATTCGAAGCCGAACTGGTCGAGGAAAGCGCGCAGTTTGGCGTTGTTGTGGTGGGCGAAGCTCTCATAGCCGCCCCAGGGGTCGGGAACGCTCGTCAGCGGCTTTTGGAGGTATTGCGCCAGCATTTCCTGGTTGGGCAGATGCGGCGGCACTTTTCTCATGCCGTCAAGATCGTCGGAAAATGAAATAAGCCGCGTCGTTCGCCCTGTTGTTAATTCGAATGCGCGTCGGACCATGGTTGTGCGCGCAACCTCGCCGAACGTGCCGATATGGGGCGGGCCTGAAGGGCCGTATCCCGTTTCAAAAACGACGACGCCCTCATGGCCGATCCGTTTCAGCCGCGCGTCGAGCTTTCTGGCTTCCTCAAAGGGCCAGGATTTTGCGGCGGCGATTTCGTCAGGGCTGTAAGTGCGGGCGGCCATTTCATTGCGCTTCATTTTGAACGGAAAGAACCCTCTAATGCTTTTTTCGGGGAAAGGAACCGGCGCGCCCTCGAAAACTGCGCTCCGCCGCGGTTGCCGGGCCGTTTGGCGGCGGCTAGGTTGCGCGCGCTCCGCCCGCCAAAAGAAGGATTTCATTTATGGCCGACGCCGCCCCAATACTGACGCCCCAGGAAGCGGTCATCTATCTGATGGTGATGGCGTCAGCGTCGGACGGGCGGATGTCCGAGCGCGAATTGCGCTCTATCGGCCGGGTCGTGCGCTCGTTCCCGCTATTTTCGGCTGAAGACGAGGCCGGGCTTGTGGAATTCTCTGAAGCCTGCGGCGCTTTGATGTCGTCCGAGGGCGGCCTGCACAAGGTGCTCACTGCGGCGGCGGCGGCGCTTCCCGACCATCTTGGCGAGACGGCCTATGCGGCGGTCGTCGATGTGATCACTGCGGATGAAAATCTCGAGATGACGGAGATCAGGGTTCTCGAACTTATCCGCACGGCGCTGAATGTCGGCGATGAAGGCGCGGCCGCAATCGAACGGGCCGCGCGCGCTCGCCATATGACGATCGACAATGTCTAGCCGATTACAAGGTAACTGACGCTGGCAACTACGACCGCGACGATCAGATTTAGAATGAAGCCTTCTCGCGCCATCTGGGCGATGGTTACGCGGTCAGTTGCATAGATGATCGCATTCGGCGCTGTCGCGACCGGAAGCATGAAGGCGCACGAACACGAAACGACGGCCGGTATCATCAACAGTTCGGGCGCGAGCCCTGCGCCGACGGCGACGGCGGCGAGTACGGGCATAAGAAGATTCGCTGTCGCCGTATTCGATGTGATCTCGGTCAGGAACGTCACTGCAAGGCAGATCCCGAGCATCATCCAGAAAACAGGAAAGTTCGCGACGCCGGAAAGCCCTTCGCCGATGAGCGCGTCAAGCCCGCTGGCGCGAAAGGCGCTCGCAATGCAGATGCCGCCGGCGAACAAGAGCAGCATGCCCCACGGTATATCGCCAGCCGATTTCCAGTCGAGCAGCGCGCCCCCCTTGCCGTTTGGGACGAGAAACATGGCGATGACGGCGAGAATGGCGACGCTGGCGTCGCCCGCGCCCGGAACGTTGAATAATTCGCTCCACCCGCCGAAAGGCTCGGTGCGCGTGATCCACAAAAACATCGCGCCGGCGAACACCATCATCGTGCGCGCCTCATCCTTTCGCCATGGACCTGTTTCGGGAAGTTCGGGCGCGCGAACGCGCTTCATGTTGCGTGTGAGCCACAGCCCCATCAAAGGCACGCCGACAATGACAATCGGAACACCCGTCCGCATCCAGCGCGCGAAGGAGTATTCCTCGCCCGTCGCTTTTTCAAAAGCGTCGGCGAAGATGAGATTGGGCGGCGTGCCGATCAACGTGCCCGCGCCGCCGAGCGATGATGCGTAGGCGATTCCCAGAAGCAGCGGCGCGGCAAGACGCTTGTCGCCGCCGTCGCGAGAGAGGATCGCAAGCGCCATCGTCGAAAGCATCAGCGCTGTCGCGGAATTCGATATCCACATGGAAAGCGTCGCTGATGCGAGCATGAAGCCGAATATCAGGCTCCGTCCCGAAGTCCCGACGATCCGGATCATGTAGAGAGCAAGGCGTTCATGCGCGCCGGATCGTTCAAGACTTTTTGAAAGCATGAACGATCCCATCAAGAGGATGATGACGAAGGAGCCGAGCGCCGCCGCCGCCTGTTTCTCATCAAGAACCCCGGCGAGCGGAAAGGCGACAAAGGGGATTAGGGAGGCGGCCGGAATCGGGATCGCTTCCGTCATCCAGAACGCGGCCGTGAGCGCGGTTATAGCGATCGTCGATACGATTTGCCCGGAAAATCCGGCATGCGCCGCAATTCCGCCGCAGGCGGCGGCGAAAAGAACGCCGCCTGTGATCCGCGCCCATCTCATGGCGGCGGATTAATAGGCGATTGTCCCCGCCTGTCCAGATTTGCATCCGCCCAGCGTCGCACCGGACCAAATTTGCGGCCGAGCCGCATAGATCTCCACCGTTGAAACGCATCCTTGACGCCTTCTTGCGGCCCGCTTCGCTTGGCTATAGTCCGACGCCATGACGGCTATCTATAAGATACTTTCTCTTGCAGACTGGCGCGGGGCGCTGGAATCCGGTCTTGTTCCGCCCGCCGATATAGACCGGCGCGACGGATTTATTCATCTGTCAGCGGAGGATCAGGTGTTAGAAACGGCGCGGCTTCATTTCGCCGGCCGCGAGGATCTTGTTGCGGCGGAATTTTGCGCGGAAGATTTCGGCGACCATTTGAAATGGGAAGCCTCCCGCGGCGGCGCGCTGTTTCCGCATCTGTTTGCTGAGTTGCGGGCGGACAAGGCGACGCTCGCAAGGCGGCTGGTCGCGGCCGACGGCGGGTTCGAATTCGGAGGCGATGTCGAATGACGGCGCGCATGATCGCAAATCTCGGCGCACGTGCGGTGCGGCTTCTCGAACCGGAGTTAGCGCACCGTGCGACAGTCGCAATGATGGCTTCGCCGTTCGCACCTCGTTTCAATGTAAGGGTCGACCCTATGCTGGCGACGCGCGTCGCCGGCGTCGATTTTTCAAACCCGATCGGGCTCGCCGCCGGGTTTGACAAGAACGCCGAAGTTCCGAACGCCATGCTGCGCCTTGGATTCGGTTTTGTCGAAGTCGGCGCCGTTACGCCGCGCGCGCAAGCAGGAAATGAGCGTCCGCGAGTTTTTCGACTCGCCGAAGATGAAGCGGTCGTCAACCGCTACGGGTTCAACAATGGCGGGCTTGCAATAGTCGCCGAACGGTTGCGCCGGCGCCGGAAAGCGGGCGTTGTCGGGGTCAACCTGGGCGCAAACAAGGATAGCGCCGATCGAATCGGGGACTTCATTGCGGGCGTTAAAGGGTTTGAGGGGCTCGTCGATTTTTACACGGTGAATATATCATCGCCGAATACGCCGGGTCTCCGCGCGCTCCAGGACAAAACTGCGCTTGTCGACCTCCTGTCGCGCGTTCTTGAGGCGCGTGACGCGCTCGCTGTAAAGGCGCCGGTATTTTTGAAAGTTGCGCCGGATCTCGCCGACGCCGACAAGTCGGATATCGCCAGCATCGCGACGAAACAAAACATTGACGCGCTTATCGTTTCAAATACGACAATTGAACGTCCTGAATGGTTGACGAGTACGCATGCTGGCGAAAAAGGCGGCTTGTCGGGCAAGCCGCTTTTCCTGCCCTCGACCGAATTGCTGGCGGAGTTTTACTCAGAATTTAAGGGAACTATTCCGCTGATCGGTGTCGGCGGCGTCGCCTCGGCCGAAGACGCCTTCGCAAAAATCAGGGCGGGCGCGTCCCTCGTCCAGCTATATACGGCGCTCATATATGAGGGTCCGGGGCTCGTTCCGAAAATTATCGAGAAGCTGCCGGCGCTCTTGAATGCGGAGGGGTATTCAAGTCTCGCCGAGGCTGTCGGGTCCGGAGTTTGAAACGCTGCGCCGAATGCGCGGAAGATAAATCGCGAGCGTCGCGCCGCGCAGGACGAAATAGATCGTAAAGGCCAGCCACAGGCCGTGATTGTCGAAAGCGCGCGCAAGAAGGATCGTGACGGGAAAAAAGACCAGCGCAGTGACGATCATTGCGTCTCGCATTTCCCTTGCTCGTGTTGCGCCGATAAAAACACCGTCAAGCTGGAAGCCGAGCGCGACAATCAGCGGGCTGATTATAACCCATGGCAGGTATCGTATCGCGTCGGTGCGTATCGCGCCCTCCGGCGTTAAAAGGGCGATGGCGGCGTCTCCGAACGCTGCATAAAGAAGCGTAAACAATATTGCGCCGGCGACTGCGATCGCCATCGTCGTTTTGAATGCGATATCATAGGCGGCGAGATTGCGCGCGCCGACCGCCCGGCCGACCAGCGTTTCGGCGGCGATGGCGGCGCCGTCAAGCGCAAGGCCCGTGAACAGAAAAAGCTGGAGCAAGGTCTGGTTCGCCGCCAGGGTGACGTCGCCGAACGCGCCTGAACGCTGGACGAACCAGGCGTAAGCGCTCGCGAGCAATAGCGTGCGGATAAAAATGTCGCGATTGACGTCGAGCGTCGCGCCGATTCGCGCCGGATCGAACACGCGCGTCCATTCCGGCAGGGAAAATCCGCCCTCCCTGGCCATGATGCGGGCTGCGAATACTGCGGCGACGGCGAAGCCGGCGATTTCCGCGATCAGAGTGCCGGATGCGACCCCTTTCGCGCCGAATCCGAGATTGAGGACGAAATGCCAATCGAGCGCGATATTGAGACCAGTGATGAAAAGACTCGCCGCCATCAGGTAATCGGTGCGTCCGCGCGCTGTCAGCCATCCGAGAACGGCGTAAGTCGCGAGCGCAAAGGGCGCACCCCAGATGCGGATTTCGAAATAAGCCCGCGCCGAAGTAATCGTCGCATCGCTGGCTTCCGATCCAAGCCGCAAGAGAGGGAAGGAGAGCGCGGCGACAGGGCGCTGCAGTAGAACGATCGCCAGGCCGATTGCCGCAGCGATCGCGACGCCGCGCATCAGCGCTGCGCGCATCTCCTCTTCATCGCCGGCGCCCGCCGCTTGCGCAGTCAATCCGGCGACGCTCATTCGGATAAACCCGAAGGTCCAGTAAACGAGCGAGAAAATAACGGCGGCGAGCCCGACCGCCGCAATATCGAGCGGGCGTTCTGAACGGCCGAGCGCCCAGACGTCCGCCGATCCGAGAAGCGGCGTGATCGACGCGGCGATAGAAGCGGGCCAGGCGAGTCGCAACGCTTCGCGCATGCGCCATTCGCCGACGAACATGGTTTGAATTGCGGAAATGAAATGCATCTGATCCGATAATAATTGAACGTTGCGACCATCGCGGCGTGAAAGCGGGCGGAAATCAGCCGGCGAGTGCTATCGTCAGTCCTTTTGCAATTTATAAGGGCTTTCGCCGGCATTGCGTCGGCGAATGGGGGTGGGCGCTCCTTTTTATCGCACTTTATCCGATCCGCCGACGGAAGACAGCGCGGCGTCCGGCGCTTGCAGGAAAAAATCCGCCGCTCGCTCGCCAATTGCGGCGGGCGCGGTTAGTCTCATACTCGCATGAGCGAAACGGATACGAACTGGCGCCAATGGCGCACGCCGCCCGGCGGTACCGGCAATGAATTCGATTCGTCGGAAATCGGCGCGCTCGCGCATCTTTATCGCGGAGAAGTATACCGCTCGACGATCTGGCGCACGCGCCTCGATGCGACGACGAACTGGTCCGTGGTGACGCTCGGGCTTGCAATGTCAATCAGTTTCGCAAGCCCGGCCGCGTCGCCGCTTCCCTTATTGCTTGTCGGCATCCTCATAGCGATGTTCCTGGTGCTTGAGGCGAGGCGCTATCGTTACTTCAATGTCTGGCGCGCACGGTGCCGCTGGATCGAAACGAATTTCTATGCGCCCCTGCTGCTGCGATCTCACAAGCCTGATCCGGGACAATGGCAGGACGTGCTTGCGCAGGATTATTTGAGGCCGCAATATCATATCGGCTTTTACCGCGCGATGGGCCGGCGCCTGCGCCGCAATTACAGCTACATCCTTTCCTTTCAGGCGGTCGCCTATTCCGGGAAGATCCTCGTTCATCCAACGCCTGTAAACGATCTTGGCGAGGTGATGGCGCGTATGGCTGTCGGGCCGATACCAGGCTTCGCAGTCCTTATTTTCGGCGTCGCGTTTCACCTTGCGTGGATCAGTCTCGCGCTACGCACGCGCCAGCTCGACAACGCCAAACATAAAGGCTCCGACGGCGTGCGCGGCATGGGCTGATGGGGAAAACCGGTTCGCCATACCCGCGCCGCCTGCACGACCGGAAACTTTGCGCAGGCCGCCGATTTTCGAGGATGTGGCGCTAAAGGGGACTTGCGAGGCGCTCCGCCGCCGCCTAGCACAATGCGATGCTCCGGCTTTACGATAGTCTTTCGCGCGAAACGCGCCTTTTCACACCGGGCGATGAGTCCCGCGTGACGATGTATGTCTGCGGACCGACGGTCTATAATCATGCGCATATCGGCAATTTTCGCGCCGCAGTCGTCTTCGATCTCCTCTTTCGGCTGTTGCGCCGGCGTTACGGCGAAAGCGCCGTCGTCTACGCGCGCAATTTCACTGACATTGACGACAAGATCATAAAGGCATCGCAGGAATCCGGCCAGCCAATCGCCGAGATTACGGAAAAATATGCGCGCATTTATTCCGAGGAACTCGCCGCGTTCAATTGCCTGACGCCGACGCTGACGCCGGCGGCGACCGGACACATTGCGGAGATGATTTCCCTTATTGAGCGTCTCGTATCGCTCGGCTTCGCCTATCCGGCGCAGGGGCACGTTCTGTTTTCCGTCGCGCAATTCGACGGCTACGGAAAGCTTTCCGGCGCCGATGCCGAAGAACGCCTCGCCGGCGCGCGGGTAGAAGTGGCGCCTTACAAAAAAGACCCGGCCGATTTCGTACTCTGGAAACCATCGAACGAGGCCGAGCCCGGATGGGAGAGCCCGTGGGGCCGCGGCCGGCCCGGCTGGCACCTTGAATGCTCGGCGATGATCGAAAAAGCGCTCGGAGAAACGATCGACATACACGGCGGCGGACAGGATTTGCGCTTTCCTCATCATGAAAATGAAATCGCGCAATCGAATTGCGCACACGCCGGCGCCCCGCTGGCGCGGTATTGGCTGCACAACGGGTTTTTGCGCATGGGCGCGGACAAGATGTCGAAGTCTCTCGGCAACGTCGCGTTGCCGCGCGATCTGTTGAAAAAGCATCATGGCGAAACGCTTCGCTTTGCGCTGCTTTCCGCGCAGTACCGCCAGCCGCTTGAATGGACTGACACGCTGATCGAACAATCGAAAAAGCAGTTGGACAAGTTTTACCGCCTCCTTGCGGAGACTGGTCCCGGCGAGCCGACGGAAATTCCCGAAAGTGTTGTTATTGCGCTTGAAGACGACATGAATACGCCTGAAGCGATCGCCGGACTGCATGAATTGCGCGATATCGCCATGCAGCTCGAGGGCGCGCCGCGCATGCGCGCCGCGTCGCGCCTGAAGGCGGCCGGCGAGTTGATGGGATTGTTCGCGCATCAGCCGGAAGACTGGTTCAAATGGACGCCGCAATCGCAAGGCGATTCGCCAGGCGCTGAGGAAATCGAGCGCCAGCTTGCAGAACGCGCGGCCGCGCGAAAGGCGAAAGATTTTGCAAAATCGGACCGTATTCGCGACGCTCTCGCCGCGCAGGGGATCGTCATCGAAGACGGACCGCATGGCGCGAGCTGGCGCAGGAAATAGACGTGCGATTGCTCGAGGCCGAATTTCCCGAAAGCTTTTGCGAGCAGGTTGCAAAATATGTTGAACTCGCTGAGCCGGTCCATTCGCGCATAAGCGACGCAGACAGCGAGGGGCGGTGCGTCCTGCGCGCGATTTTCGAAGCCGGCGACGCGCAGGAGCTTGTCGACGCGCTGCAAGGTCTTTTCGAGAAAGAAGACAAATGGCGGATCGTCGTGCTTCCCGTCGAGGCGACGGCGCCGATATACCGGTCGGAAGAAAAAGAGAAAGAACGTTCGAATCGAAAGCGTTTGGCGCTGCGCGAGGAGATTTTGCAGGACGTTTCGGACGGCGCCGCGCTGACTGGCGATTTCGTCGTTCTCACGGTTCTGTCGACGATCGTCGCGGCGATCGGACTTTCGACGAACAATATCGCCGTCGTGATCGGCGCCATGGTGATTGCGCCGCTTCTGGGGCCCGTCCTCGCCTTCGCATTCGGCGCGGCGATCGGCGATCTTGCTTTGGTGATTCGCGCGGCGAGATCGGCGTTCGCGGGTCTGGCGATCGGTTTCGGCCTCGCCTTCGCCGTCGGCGCATTTGCGCCCGTCGATTTTACCAGCCCGGAATTGACCTCGCGCACCGCGCTCGGCCTTGACGCCGTCGCCTTGGCGCTCGCGTCCGGCGCGGCGGCCGCGCTTTCGATCTCGTCGGGCCTTTCAAGCGCGCTTGTAGGCGTCATGGTCGCGGTGGCGCTGCTGCCGCCTTCGGCTGCGGCGGGTATTTTTCTCGGCGGCGGCGATTTCGCCAATGCATTCCGCGCCGCATTGCTGCTGGCGGTCAATGTCGTTTGCGTCAATCTCGCAGCGCTCGCCGTTTTCGCTTACAAGGGCGTCAAGCCGCGCACATGGATCGAGAAAATTTCGGCCGCGCGCGCGACGCGCGTGAATGCCGGCGTCCTCATGTTCCTGCTCGCTGTTCTTGTCGCGGCGATCATGCTCGGCTGAAGCGGCGCCGCCTGCGTGAACCCGTCTTGCGGTCCCGCCCGCTCGCGGACGCCTAGATGCGCGGCAGCCACATGCCCATGGCGGCCGCGAAGATTCCCGCTGCGGTTATCCCCGTGCAAAAGAGAACCAGAATCGCCGCGGCGTATTTCGCGCCGGGCGCCTTGCCGTCCTGTGCGTTGAAATAGGCCTGAAGGACCGCCAGCGGCAGCGCCATCTGAGCGAAATACATGAAGGTCAGGAACGGGCCCTCGAACGTTTTCGCATCGATTCCGATCCCGCCTGTGGTCATGAACCAGAACATGAGGCCGATGCGGAAAAACCATACGGCGCTGACGACCATGAAAAGGCGCATCGCCCAGCGCCGGTGCTTGTCTATCCGCCGTTTCATTGCGAACCGAACAGCGATTGCGGCGAAAGCGATGATGAGCGCGCCGTCTATACTGATCGCGATCTGCCCGATCAGGCCGCCGGGCGTGCCGCGCGTCCAGACCATGTAAAGACCGGCGAGGCTTGTCGCGACTGCGGCCGTTACGTAAACGCGGCCGATTATCCGATGAAGGACGGGGAATCGATTTCGCAGCGGCGGAACGAGCTGAAGCGGCCCGCCCCCGATGATGAAGATCGCAATCAGTACGTGGAAAGCGGCTGAAAGATTGCCTATCAGGTCTCCGGCGATAAACCCCTTGGGAAGTATCGTATCTTCGAGACCTGGAAGGCCGAGTTGAAACAGCCTCGGCGCGTAGTAGGCCGCAACATAATAAACGAAAATCCATTGGCCGGCCGCAGCGGTCAGAAACCATAAAACGCCGCAGGCGCTGAGAATGCGGTCGGGCCGCCTGCGCGCCTGGGAAGCTGTTTGCGGCGGGGTCGTTGAAGTACGCGCGGCGATGCTCGTCACAATGATCAGTCCTTTTCTTCTCCGGGTTCGGGCTTCTCGCCCTTTCGGCGCACCGTTTCATCGCTTGGGGCTTTTGACGTTCGCCGCGATCGGATATTCAGGGCGCTCGACGGCGCGATCTCGCCGATTTGGAAAACGGCCAGTATTTCCGGGAAATATTGGCGGAATATTCGCCGAAGCGAATGGCGACGGAGCCGCTGAGGGCGGTCACGGACGCGGAGGAGCCATGGAACGGTTGCTGCGACAAACGGGTTTCGCCAGCGCATTCGCCGAGGCGTCGATGCATCTGGCGCGACGCGCGGCGTCAAAGATGCATGCGCGCGGTCCTTCGGAAATACTCTGGCTGGTTTTCACGGCGTCCGTCTCAATTTCGACCGCTGCGCGCTATGTCGGCGACGTCCCGGCGCCTGTTTCCTATGTATTCGCGATCGGCGGCGCGGCGGGATGCGGCTGGTTGTGGCTTCTGGCGCGCACGCTTTTCCGCGCGGAAAAACCGATCGTGCGATGGAATTTATTCGCTATCGCCGCGATCATCGCAGTTGAGGGTTACTGGAATCTGGTTGGCGCGTCGGCGCCCGCAAGCGAATTCGAACGCATCGCCGCCAACGCATCTTCCTCGATCTGCATCGGTGCGCTTGTTCTCGTTTTCGTCGAGGCGTTGTCTGGTTATGGCGCGGCGATGCCGAAACGAGAAAAGCGGTTTCGCGTAGCGTTTACGCTGATTTTCGGCGCGATGGTCGCCGTCGCGATTCTCTGGGCGATGAATGCGGATAAAAGCGGGATGGCCGGTCGATGGGCGGATGCGGCGCTTCTTGGTTGCGCCATGGTCGGCGTCGCCGGCGCGCGCTTCGCCGTCGATTTCCGCAAACGCAATCCGCTGTGCGCGGCAAAGTCGCGCAAGACCGTACCGTCAGCCGCCGCGATCGACAGGCGCCTCGCCGAGCGCATTCTTTTTGCGCTCGAGGAAAATCAGTGTTTTGCAACGCCCGACCTCAAGATCGCCGATTTCGCGGCCGCGCTCGGCGAGCAGGACTACAAGGTCACGCAATGCATCACTGGATTTCTCGGCTACAGGAATTTCAACCACATGATCAACGCGCGCCGGATCGATCATGCAAAGACGGCGCTGACCGATCCGGACGATACAGGCAGATCGATACTGGCGATCGCATTCGATTGCGGCTTCAATTCAATCGGCCCCTTCAATCGCGCGTTCAAGCAACAGGTGGGTATGACGCCGCGCGAATTTCGCGCATGCGCCGGGAGTATTGACAATTCGTCGCCGGCCGACCGCTGCGGCGCGCGCAATTTGTAAAAAGCGCGCAATCTCGTCGCTGGCCGCATTGCCTGGAATGTTCTTCAGCCCGTTTTTTTCATTTTCGCCGAGCGCCAGGCTTCCATCGATTGCGATATGGCAAACGTCTCGCGGTATTTCGGCGATTCGGAAGGGCGGGGCGGGCGCTGACTGGTCAGCGCCATGATCTCGGCAAGCTTGTTATGCGCGGCGCCAGCCTGTCCGGCGCCGATATAGGCGTGCAACTCGATTAGACTGTCGGAGAGCGGATCGTCGGCGCGAATTACGAAATAGGGTTCGTCCCCCGCGAGATCGTCATAGCAATCGAATTTGGAAGGGTTGGCTTTCGAGCCGACTAAGGAAATGGACATATTCAGCGCCTGTGGAAAACTGGAACGACGCATTATGGCGCGATTCTTTCTCCGCGCCGATGTCGCGCGCCCTCGTTTTCGGCTGAAAATTGGGTAAGATTTCCCCCGAAGCCGCGCGAACGAAGCGCAGGCGTTATGGAGAGCTTTATGAAATCGCGCGCCCTTTTCGCATTGTCCATGATCCTTGTCGGCGCGCCGTTTGCGTCCGCCGGCGCCCAGGACGAACTTCGCGCCGAGATAAACGCCGATTACAAGGCGAATCTCGCAACCCTTTTTGATTATTTCCACCGCAATCCCGAATTGTCGCGCCGCGAATTCAATACATCCGAGCGCCTCGGCGCGGAAATTCGCGCGCTCGGCTTCGACGTTACGCAAAAGGTCGGCGGCACTGGCGTCGTCGCCGTAATGCGTAATGGCGCCGGGCCGACAATAATGATCCGCGCCGACATGGACGGTCTGCCCGTGAAGGAAGCCTCAGGGCTTTCCTACGCATCGCTCGCGACGCAGGAGGATATCGACGGCGAGGTGAAGCCGGTCATGCACGCTTGCGGCCACGACACGCATATGACCGCGCTGGTCGGCGCGGCGCGCGCGCTCGCCGCACGCAAGGACCAGTGGAAAGGGACGCTCGTTCTGATCGGCCAGCCGGCGGAGGAACGGATTTCCGGCGCGCGCGCAATGATGGAGGACGGTCTTTACAAGCGGTTCCCGAAACCTGATTACGCACTCGCCTTTCATGTCTCGGCCAGCCATCCTTCCGGAAAGATTGAAGTGCCGCTGGTCGCAGGCTCAAGTTCCGACAGCGTCGACATAATCGTTCATGGCGTCGGCGCGCATGGCGCTGCGCCGAATAAAGGCGTCGACCCGGTCCTCGTCGCCTCGCAGATTGTCGTTTCCCTGCAGTCAATCGTCTCGCGGTCGATCGAGCCGTTGCAGCCGGGCGTCATCACCGTCGGCGCAATCCATGGCGGGTCGAAACACAACATCATCGGCGACAAGGTTCATATGCAGTTGACGGTGCGCTCGAACGATCCCGATGTTCGCCTTCAGCTTCTTGACGGAATTGATCGCGTTGCGGAGGGGGTCGCCGTTTCGATGGGCGTTCCGAAAAACCTGATGCCGGAAGTCATACGCTCACCAAGCGAAACGACGCCGCCGACCGTAAACGACGCGGCGACGGTGGAGATTTTCAAAAAGACGTTTACGGAGCATTTCGGCGCGGACAAGTTGATCGACATGAAGCCCGAAGGAATGGGCGCTGAAGATTTCGCCTATTTCGTAACGCCGGAATCTGGCGTTAAAGGCCTTTATTTCGTCGTCGGGGGTACGCCCGAAAAGGATTTGAAAACCGCGCCGTCGCACCACTCCCCATTCTTCAAGGTTGAGCCGGAGCCGGCGATTAAATCGGCGACGGAGGCGATGGTCGTCGGTGCGATGAGGCTTTTCAACGGCGAATAGGCGCGGCGCGCGAACGCTGGAGGCGGGGTCCGCGCTGTTTGATTTGGCGGTGGTCGGCGGTAAAAGGCGGGCGATGCTATCCGACCTTTACAGTGAGAAAATCCTCGATGCGGCCGCCGCCATTCCGCCGGCGCGCCGCCTCGCCGCGCCGAGCGCCAGTGCGACCAAAACGAGCCGCGTTTGCGGATCGACGGTAACGGTGGACCTGGAGTTGAAGGACGGCGCGGTCGTCGATTTCGGCATGGAGGCAAAGGCCTGCGCACTCGGGCAGGCGGCGGCGTCAATCGTCGCGCGGAACATTATCGGCGCGCGGGCGGAGGATGTCTGTCGGCTACGCGAGAAGATGCGTGCAATGTTGAAGGAAGGCGGCGATCCGCCGCACCAGGACGCCGCGCTCGGCGCGCGCTGGAAAGACCTTGAATCTCTCGTTTCGATCCGCGACTACCCGCAGCGTCATGCTTCCGTCCTGCTGGTGTTCGAGGCGGCTTGCGCTTGCGTCGAGGCGGTCCTGTCTGGCGAGAACGGCGCCGTCGCGAAAGCGTGATGCGCGCGCGCGATTTCGTGCGCCTCCGGACCGTTGAATTCCCGAATTGAGAGCTTATTTCGGGGGAAGCAAAGGCAATCCTCGTCTCCCCCCTCGGGTTGCTTGCGCGGCCGCCCGCGTTTCGCTTCTCCCCCCAAGGCGCGCGGGCGGCTTACTATTCGGCCGCTTCTTCCAAAATGGCGTTCTCCGCCCCGGCGGAGCGCGCAATCGCCGCCGCGCCCGTCGCCGCCGCCTCTTCGTGCAGCCATTTCTTGAACGCCTTGACCGAAGCGACGCGCGCTTTCGACGCCGGATGGACGAGGTAATAAGAAAAGCTCGACGGCGTCGTCAGATCGAATGGCGCGACCAGCCGGCCCGCCTCAAGATCGGCGAGCGCAATCGCGGATTTGGCGAGCGCAACGCCCTTTCCGGCGACGGCGGCCTCGATGACGAGGCTCGACTGGTTGAACTTTGCGCCGCGTTTGGCGTCGACTTCGCAAACGCCGGCCGCTTTCAGCCACATCGCCCAATTCGTATTGGCGCGATCGTCCTGATCCGGACTCCCGTCATGCAGGAGCGGGTGATGCGCCAGGTCGTGAGGCGTGCGCAATGGATGCTCGCCCTGCAACAGACGCGGACTGCAAACAGGCAGGATCGATTCCTCCATCAGCAATTCGATCTCGGTGCCCGGGTATCGTCCGGGCCCGTACCGGATGGCGAGATCGATATCATCGACAGCAAAATCGACGACTTCCATATCCGCCGAAATCCAGACCTCGATTTCCGGATGGCGCTCATGGAAACGGTCGAGGCGCGGAACCAGCCATTTGGAGGCGAGCGAGGGCGCGACCGAGACAGTGATGCGCCGCGAATCGCCGCGCGCCATCAAGATCCGGGACGCCTCCTCAAGCTTGTCGAACGCCTCGCGCAGGATCGGAAGGCTCGCCTGCGCCGCATCGGTTAATAACAGCGCGCGTTTGGTCCGGCGAAACAGCCGGCTGCCGATATAATCCTCGAGCGCCTTAATCTGCTGGCTGATTGCGCCAGGCGTCACATGCAACTCGTCCGCCGCTTTAGTGAAGCTTAAGTGTCTTGCTGCGGCTTCGAAGACTTTAAGGGCGTTGAGCGGTGGAAGGTTTTTCATATATTACCCTGAAAATCACGGTTTTGAGAGATCAAGATATAGATGTGTGATCGCCTTTCGTCTTTAGCATTGCTTACACGATACCGTGAAGACGCAAAATCGGGCCTCTACCTTCGAAATTGATTGGGATTTTTCATTTGAGATAGGAATTCTGATGTTTGTCTAAGCACGAATCGTTTGGTTTTCTTGTTGGCGCGCTGCCAAATAGACGCTCGTGCTCCGCGTATGAAAAACAACCAAACTAAATCTTTTAGAAAAACTAATCAGTGATGAAGACTTTTCCAGCCTTTCACGCCCTGACCGCCAGAAAAGTCATCATCGCCGGCGACGGCGAGGCCGCCTCGAATAAAGCGCGCCTCGCCGCTGCTGCCGGCGCAAAAATCACCTTTATCGCGACCGGCCTTGCGCGCTCTCTATTGGAGGAATGGCCCGCCGCCGAATTCGATGCGCGCACGCCGCGGCCCGAACTTTTCGCCGGCGCGGCGCTTGCGTTCATCGCGATGAACAATGCGGACGCCGCAGCGCGTCTGGCCGCGATGGCGCGCGCTGCGGGCGTTCCCGTAAATGTCGTCGATCGCCCCGAGCTTTGCGATTTCCTCACCCCCTCAATCATTGCGCGCGGCGATATAATCATCGGCGTTTCGACAGGCGCCGCTGCGCCCGTACTCAGCCGACGCATTCGCGAGGCGATAGAAAAACTGCTGCCGTCGCGTATGGGCGCGCTCGCCGCTTTCGCAAATTCGTTCCGGCGTGTTGTCGGTGCGCGTATCGCGCCGGAAAATCGACGCGATTTCTGGGAGAGGTTTTTTGACGGTCCGATAGCCGCGCAAATCCTCGCCGGCGACGAACGCCGCGCGCGTGAAGCGATGTTTGACGCTGTGAATCGTCCGCAAACGGAAAGAGGAATGGGCGTCGTACACCTGGTCGGCGCCGGACCCGGCGATCCCGATCTGTTGACGCTTAAGGCGTTGCGGCTTCTGCAGGCGGCGGACGTAATTGTCTATGACCGGCTGGTCAGTCCTGAAATTCTGTCTCTTGCAAGGCGCGATGCGCTGCGGATCTATGTCGGTAAAGCGAAAGCGGCGCATGCCGTCCCCCAGAAGGAGATAGAGCAGAGACTTGTTCATCATGCGCGCAAAGGAAAGACCGTCATCCGCTTGAAGGGCGGCGATCCGTTCATATTCGGACGCGGTGGTGAGGAGTTGAGCGCCTTGCGCCGCGCAGGCGTTCCGGTCTTTGTTACGCCGGGCGTCACCGCCGCAATCGGCTGCGCCGCCGCCGCCGGCATGGCGTTGACGCATCGCGGCCTGTCGCAAGCGATTACGTTCGTCACCGGCCATGCGAAAGACGATGGCGAACCCGACATCAACTGGAAAGCACTTGCTGCGCTGGGACATACGATTGTCGTCTACATGGGTGTCGGAAAAGCCGGCGCCATCTCGCGCGCCATGTTGGAAAACGGCGCTTCGCCTGCAACACCTGTCGCGGTCGTAGAAAAAGGAACGACGGCGCAGCAAAAAATCCTCAAGGGACGCCTTGAAGAACTTGAGCGGCTGATCGAGGCCGGCGGCGTCGAGGGGCCGGCCGTCCTTGTCATCGGCGAAGTGGCGCAAATGGCGAGCGGGGCGGTTCTCCTTGAGCTGGCCGCATCCGAACGGAGAGCCGCGTGAAAGCAATCACTGCAAACAGATTGTCGGACGGCGTAGTAGTTTATGTCGACGCGCACGGCGCGCTTGTGGAGCGTTTCGGAGATGCGCAACTGTTTGATGCAGATGAAGCCGACGAAGCGCTCGTTCGCATCCTCGAACGCAAAGGCGCAATCGCCTCGGCCTACCTTATCGACGCGGACGCAGCCGGCCCGACCGGACGCGGCGCATTGCGGGAGACTATTCGCAAAAGCGGTCCGACCGTCAGGCGAGATCTCGGCAAACAGGCGGAGCTTACCGATGAGCGCGTATAAGGTTTACGGCGATCCGGTCAGCGGCAATTGCCTGAAAGTCAAATGGACGCTCGATTATCTGGGCGCCGACTATGAATGGATTGAAACGAGCATCCTGAAAGGCGAAACGCGGCGCCCGGAATTTCTCGCGATCAATCCCGCCGGACAGGCGCCGGTCATCGTTACGAAGATGGGCCGACCGCTTGCGCAATCCAATGCAATCATTTTGTTTCTGGCCGAAAACCACGGCGGCGAATTATTGCCCCCGACGCCTTATGAACGGGCGAAAGTCTATGAATGGCTGTTCTGGGAGCAGTATGATCACGAGCCCTATATCGCCGTCCGGCGGTTTCAGAAAACCTATCTTGGCAAGGCGGATGCGCAAATCGATCCGAAGCTGATGGAGCGCGGCGTCGCTGCGCTAACCTATATGGAAAACCGGCTCGCCGGCGCGCGCTGGATCGCCGCGGAAGGCTTTTCGGCGGCAGACATTTCGCTCGTCGCCTATACGCGTTTTTCACATGAAGGCGGGTTCGATCTTAATGCTTTTCCAAATGTCAAAACATGGGTCGCGCGCGTTGAACAGCGCCTCGGAATCGGAGCGCTTTGAATGTACCGTTACGACGAATTCGATGAGACTTTCGTGCGCGAGCGTGTTGCAGAATTTCGCGGACAGGTCGCACGGCGTCTGTCGGGAGAATTGAGTGAGGAGCAGTTCAAGCCCTTAAGGCTTATGAACGGCGTTTACCTGCAACTTCATGCTTACATGCTTCGCGTCGCCATTCCTTATGGAACGCTCAGCGCGCGTCAGATGCGCCAGCTTGCGATGATCGCGCGCAAATACGACAAGGGATACGGGCATTTTACGACGCGCCAGAATATTCAGTATAACTGGCCGGCGTTGATCGACGTTCCGGATATTCTGGATGATCTCGCCGACGTCGAAATGCATTCGATCCAGACCTCCGGAAACTGCATTCGTAACGTCACGTCTGACCCTTATGCCGGCGCCGCTGCGAATGAAACGGATGATCCGCGAATCTGGGCGGAGGTTATCCGCCAATGGTCGAGCCAGCATCCGGAATTTTCGTTCCTGCCGCGAAAGTTCAAAATCGCCGTGACGGCGAGCGACAAGGATCGCGCCGCGATAAAGGTGCACGATATCGGACTTCGTTTGTACAGGAACGAAGACGGTGAGCGCGGATTTCAGGTTTTTGTCGGCGGCGGGCTGGGGCGTACGCCATATATCGGCGAGAGAATCCGGGAATTTCTCCCCGAAAGGCAGCTTCTGTCTTATCTCGAAGCGATCATGCGGGTTTATAACCGCTATGGGCGCCGCGATAATAAATTCAAAGCGCGGATAAAGATTCTCGTTTCCAGCGATCCGGATGATTTTCGCCGCCTGGTTGAGGAGGAATGGGCAAAATCCGACCGCGAAAAATTAAACGGGCCGTTGGACGAGCTGTTGCGTGTTCGGCGTTTTTTCGAACCGCCGAAGTATGAGAATATTCCGCAAACCTGCAATTCGCTCGACGCGGCGCGCGCGAGAAATGATGAATTCGACCGATGGGTGCGGAACAATGTCAGCGATCACCGAATGGCGGGGTACGCCATTGTCAACGTGTCGCTGAAACCGATCGGCAAGGCGCCGGGCGATATCAGCGCGGAAGCGATGGAAACCGTCGCAGATATCGCTGAGCGTTATTCGTTCGACGAGATTCGCGCCACGCATGAACAAAATCTCTGCCTGCCTCATGTCAGGAAAGCCGACCTGTTCGACGTCTGGCGAGCACTCGATTCGGCGAGGTTGGCGACCGCGAATATCGGCCTGGCGAGCGATATAATCGCCTGCCCCGGCCTTGATTATTGCGACCTGGCGAATGCGCGCTCAATTCCTGTTGCGGCGCGCATCGCCGAACGCTTCGCCGATTCTGACGAAGCAGATGGAATCGGCGAACTCAAGATCAAGATCTCAGGTTGCATCAACGCCTGCGGGCATCATCACGCCGGGCATATCGGCATTCTCGGCGTCGATAAAAAGGGCGAGGAATTCTATCAGATCACGCTTGGCGGATCGGGCGGCGAAGACGCGAGCATCGGAGAAATCACCGGCCGCAGTTTTTCCTCGTCTGAAGTCGTCGATGCGGTCGAGCGTCTTGTCACTTTTTACAAGGAAAATCGCACAGTGGGCGAACGGTTTCTCGATCTTTATCGCCGCCTCGGTCCGGCGCCTTTCAAGGAGACGCTTTATGGCGACGCTGCGCATTAAGAACGGGAGCGCCCTGTTTGGCGACATTCGCAAAGGCCAGGAGATTTCTCTTGCGGCCTGGCGCGAAGGCGTGCGGCCGGAAGCGGGAAGGTTCGAGATTTCAATTCCGAACACGGAAGATATCGAATCGCTTGAGAACGTCATACGCCGTTTTGATGCAGTCATTTTAGATTTTCCAGTTTTTTCGGATGGCCGCGCCTATTCGCAGGCGCGCATTCTGCGGGAGCGTCTCGGCTACAAGGGAGAAATCCGCGCGCGCGGCGATATATTGTGCGATCAGGCGCTGTTCATGATCCGGTGCGGATTTGACGCGTTGGAAATCGGCAATGGCGACAAAGACGCCTTTACGAAAGCGCTCGGCGCATATTCGGCATATTATCAGATCGCAAGCGATAACAGCGTTCCTATCGGAGCGCGCCGTTCGCGGCGCCGCGACGCTGCTTGAGCGATCCGATGGCGGCCCCGGCTTTGAATTTGGCGAGCGTTCGTGAAGGCGGCTTGTCGCTGGAAGAGCGCGCGGCGGCGTTCGACCGGAAGGCGCAGGATTTGGATCCGCGCAGATTGATCGCAGCGGCTATCGAGGAATTTCGCGGACGCATCGCCCTGGTTTCATCGTTCGGCGCTGAATCGGCGGCGCTTCTTCACCTCATCGCCTCAGTCGATCGATCGACGCCGATCCTGTTTATCGACACAGGAAAACACTTTGTACAGACGAACGCCTATCGCGAGGAGCTGACGCGGCATCTCGGTCTTGGCGATGTCAGGCCGATATTTCCGGGCGCGCAGGAAGTTGGGCGCATTGATCCGAAAGGGGATTTGTGGCGGCGCGACAATGACGCCTGCTGCGAATTGCGGAAGGTTCGGCCGCTAAAGAGCGCGCTTGAGGGTTTTGACGCGTGGTTCACCGGAAGAAAGCGCATGCACGGAAATGCGCGTGCGCATCTGCCTCTGGTCGAGGCCGCCGCCCCTCATATCAAAATCAACCCGCTCGCGCGCTGGTCGGGCGCCGAGTTCGCCGACTATATGAGCGCGAATAATTTGCCGCCTCATCCTCTCGTTGAAACGGGGTTTTCCTCGATCGGCTGCTGGCCCTGCACCGCGCCAGTCGCGCCGGGCGATGATGCGCGCGCCGGGCGCTGGCGCGGTCTCGCCAAGACCGAATGCGGCATTCACCGCATCTGATCCGAATTTCAATCGAAAGTCTGGAGGAAAGCCGAAATCGCGGACCATGCGTCCGGCTCGGTCAGCGTCGGCGCATGTCCGACGCCGGCGACTTCGCAATAGGAAAAACCCGGCCGCGCGGCGCGCATTTTTTCGATGATCGGCGGCGTCAGGAGATCGCTGATCGCACCGCGAAGGATAAGGGTCGGTATCGGCGCAAGCGCCTCAAACGGGCGCCAAAGATCGGGCGCCGGCCCTGCTTCAATCAATGCGCGGCCGATATTCGGGTCATAGGCGAGTTTCCATTTTCCTTCGAACGATTGTTCAAAGGTGCGCCGCGCGAATTTCTCCCAGAAAGCGGGATCCTTGTCCGGGAACGCGGCCTCGTTGATCGCGCGGATTTGCAAAACCGCCTCATCGAGAGTGATCCCGGCGTCCTCGGAGCCGGTTGCGCGCGCGCCGACATATCCGCCGATGCGGGCGAGACCTTCCGGCGCGAGTTCCGGTCCGACGTCGTTTATGATTGCTGCGGCGACGCGCTCCGGCGCGGCGGCGGCGGCCAGCATCGTGATGATGCCGCCGAGCGAGGTTCCGACGAAAACGGCTTTTTCGATGTTCAATTGATCGAGCGCGGCCGACACGTCGCTAACATAGGTCGTTGGAAAATAATTGAGGTAATTGCGGTCATAGTCTGAGCCGCCGCGCCCCCTGAGGGAAATGGCGTAGACATCGCGGCCGGTCGCTGCGGCGCGCGGGGCGAAATCCTCGAAATCGCCGGCGTTGCGGGTCAGCCCCGGAATGCAGAGAATGGGTGTTTTCCCGCCGCCTTTGGTCCGCCGAAGCTCAAGACGCAATTTGTCCTGCGTCAAAACTGAAAGCGTTAAATGCGTCAAAGTCACGCTCCTTCCGCCGGCGCGGGGGTTTTCCTCGGCCGGCCGCGCAATCTAGACTATGGCGAATTTTGAACAAGAAGACGGTGCAGCGTGGTCTCGCTCAATGAACTTAATCGTCAGGCCAATGAGCTTAAGGCGGCCGGGCGCGTCGACGAGGCGATCTCCGCTTTCCGCGCGATTGTCGATCAGGCGCCGGAAAACCCTATCGTATTGCACAATCTCGCCGGCGCCCTTGGCGACGCGGGGCGCAATAAGGAGGCGATCGACTGGGCGAACCGGGCGATAAAAGCCGGCATCAAGGCGGCTGAAACGCGGCTGGTTCTCGCGCGCGCTCTCATCGCTGAAAACCGGGCCGAAGAATCCCGAAAAGCGTTCAGGGCGGCGATTGAAATCCAGCCGCTCAATTTTGAAGCGCAGAAAGAATACGCCCAACTGGTCTGGATGATGACCGGCGATATGGCGATGACGGTCTCGTTGCTGGACCGGAGCATCGCCGCCGCGCCAAACTCCGTCGAACTTCGTATGGTGCGCGCGCAAACGCTCGGCTATTGCGGCGATGCGCGCGGCGAGTATGCGGAGATGCAGACCGCGTTGAAGCTGAGCGCGGGCCATCCGCATGTTGAAATGTCGGCCGCCAATTCGGCGATTGCGTGCGACGAATTCATTTCCGGTTTGAGACATGCGCGCGCCGCATTTGAAAAAGCGCCGCAAGACCCGATGATTCGCAACGTTCTGGTGCGCGCGCTTTTGGCGGTGGGCGAGCCGGCGGAGGCGCTGCGCGTCATCAGCCGGTTACGCGCGGAATTCCCGCTCGACCAGGGTTATATCGCGTTGCAGGCGAGCGCCTGGCGCATGCTCGGCGATGATCGCTATTTCGAGGTCTATGATTATGACCGCTTTGTCGCCGCGTTTCCGCTCGCCTGCCCCAGGGGATGGAAATCGGCGGAAGCCTATGTCGACGACCTGATCGATGCGCTGGACCGTCACCATCAGTTCAAGACGCATCCGTTCGGTCAGTCGGTGCGGCACGGCAGTCAATTGCCGTCGCTGACGTCAATCGACGATCCTGTTTTGAAGGCGGTCGGCGAAGCCGTGCGCGGGCCCGTAACGTCCTATATCGAACGGCTCGGCGTCGGCTCCGATCCCCTGCGCATCCGCAACCGCGGCGGGTACAAGCTGTTCAGCATCTGGTCGATCCGCCTCGCATCGAGCGGCTATCACGTCAATCACGTGCATCCTCAGGGCTGGCTCTCATCGGCGAGCCATTTGCGCTTCCCCGAACCCAGGAACGCATCGGACAAAAGCGGCTGGCTGACTTTCGGCGAACCCGGAATCCCGACTGCGCCGAAACTCGAGGCGGAGCATTTCGTGCAGCCGCGAAAAGGCGTCATGGCCGTTTTCCCGAGCTATATGTGGCACGGAACCGTGCCGTTTTCAGGGCCGACGACCCGTTTGACGATCGCGGCCGATTCAGCGCCCGCCGCCGCTACTTGATCCGCTCGGCCTTGAAGGCGTCCCTGGCTTTTCCGACCTTGACGAAATAACTGCCGAGCGCGCCCTTGTTGATGCGGACCGGCAGTCCCTCGGCGTTGCGCGGAATATAGGGCGTCGATCGGTCGCCGCTCACCTGGCGCCAGACCTGGCCGTTATCGAGGATGACAAAAAGCTTGCCGCGATTGTTCTTCCCGACTTCTACGGCGACGCCGTCGACGCTTTTGACCTCATCTTCGTCGTCGCCGCTGGTACGCAAATCGTTCTCGCCGAAACTGTCGCGCTCAAACTCGTTGGATGCGACTTTATCGTTGCTCTCAAAAAGGCCGAACTCGTCTTTCGCGTGTTCCGCCGCCGCCTGACGCGCCGCCTCGGCGCGCTCTGTCGCAAGCGCGAGTGCGCCCGGATGCGCCGCGCTCAAAGCCGGCATCGCCGCTTCAAAGCAACGCAGCCGCGCCTTCGATCCCTTGACGGCCTGACAGGCGAGAACATTCGCGATCGATGTGTCGTCCCCCTGCGCAAAGGCGGCGGGTGAAAAAGCAAAGCCGGCGAAAGCGGCGATAAGCAGGATGCGCATCGGGAAAACTCCTTGGTCCGGCGCGGACCTTAAGCTGAAAGAAGCGCAAAAAAAAGCGGCGGGCTGAAAGCCCGCCGCCAAAGTCCAATTCGCAGATGACGATTAGAAGTCGATCGTCGTGCCGAGGAAGATATAGCGTCCCTGGGCGTCGTAGGTCTGCGGATAGGTGTTGCCGTTCGAGAAGCCGGCCGTCTGAGAGGTCAGCGGCGGATCCTTGTCGAGCAGGTTGTTGACGCCGACCGTGACATTCCACTTTTCGGTGACGTTATAGGACGCCGCGAGGTCGATATAGTTGCGGCTTCCAAGCTTGTAGTCGAGGTCGGTAAGGGCCGAACGCGGTCCGGAGACCGAATCGCCGTGAACGACGCTCGAGAAATAACGCCACGTGACCGAGGCGTCGACGCCGAAGGGCGACTGCCACGTCGTGCGCAGCTTGTGACGCCATTCCGGGTTCGGGCTTCCGCAACGCGAACCATAGAAGCCGGCGCAGTCATATTCCGGCACGGTTCCGTCAGGAAGCTCGAACGTATTGAGGTCGAGCAGATAGGTGCCGACGAGGTCGAAGGCGATGCCGCCCGCGCTGCCCATGCCGACATCTGCAAAGTCGAACGACCAGTTGGCGTTGATGTCGAGACCCGACGTCGAGAGCGAACCGGTATTGACGTTCGTCGCTGTGATGAAGCCTTGCGGCGTGATCCACAGCGAACCGTTCGGCGCACGGTTGACGAGCGAGCAGAAGAACGGATCGTTGTTCGCCGCACACTGATCGAGCGCTGTCTGGGGGTTCACGATGCCGACGAAACCTTCAACCGTAATGTCGAAATAATCGACAGACACGAAAAGGTTGCCCGGAACGTAATCGCCCGGCGTCAACACGACGCCGACCGTATAGGTGTCGGAAACCTCAGGATCGAGGTTCGGATTGCCGCCGAACAGCGCGTTGTACTGGTCGGCCGGGTTATTCGGAATCGAACCCGGCGCCAGCGGCGCGCCGCCATTGGTGTTGGCGCAGCCCGCAGCCGTGTACGGGTTGGCGGCGCCAACCGCACATCCGTCTTCGATCTGCGTCAGGCCGATCGCCTGCGGCGTGAACGATTCGATGACGTTGGCCGCGCGCGCCGCACGCTGCCAGCCGCCGCGAACGCGCAGCTCAGGCGTGATCTGCCAGTCGCCGAGCAGCTTCCATGTCGAATAGGAACCCGACGTGGAAACGTCCGAATGGCGGTAGCCGCCTTCGAACACCAGCGATTCGGCGAACGCCATGCCTTCGGCGAGCGGGATCTTCGATTCGACGTAGAAGTCAGTCGTTTCGATTTCGCCGCTGGTCGGAGGCGTCGGGCCGCCCTGGCCGGAAAGGAGGCCAAGCTCGAACAGCGAGTCCGGATTGTACTCCAGCTTGTCCTTGCGCCACTGGGCGCCGAAGGAGATGCCGACGCCCGTTTCGGCCCACGGCGTCTTGAAGCCGTACTGACCGAGATCGCCCGTCAGCGAGGCTTCGCCGACATACTGCTTGGTCGCGCCGAGCTGGAACGACTGCAACAGAACGTAATCAAGCTGGGCCTGATTGACGCCGCCCGGCGTGAAGAGGTTCAGCGGAACGCAGCCCTGCGCGCGCGCAGAGGCCGAACGGCACTGAACGCCGCCCATGCCGTCGGAAACGGCGAAGAGCGCATCCTGCATGTTCGGGATCACGCCGTCATTGTCATAGGTGTTCGAACCGCGCGTCGTGCCGTACTGGAAGTAGGTATCGTAGTTCCAGCCCTCGAACGCTTCGCCGCGAACGCCGCCGACAATGCGGTAGCTCTGGTTGCGGATCGAATTGTTGCGCGGGTTGCCTTCGACGAAGCGCTTGCCCGGGTAGAAGGTGACGTCGCCAGCAGTCGTCGAGCCGGAGCCGGCGATCGGCAGGCCCGGATCGTCGTTGAAGTCGTCAGAGGTATCGCCCGGCGTGCCGTTGTCGTTGGTGCCTAGAATGCCGTCAACGCCCGGATCCGAAACGCCGCAAATATAGTCGAGCTGGCTGAAGCCCGCCGCGTTCGGCACGTTGCTGATCAGCGGGTTGTCGCAGTTCACGGCGTTCGTCGTGAAGAACGTGCCGGTGAAGGCGATCTGCGCATCCGACGTATAGTCATAGAACATCGCCTCAAGATAGAAGTCGAGGTGACGGTTCGCTTCATAATGCGCGAAGGCGCCGAGCGTGTAGCGCTCGTCCGGGCGCTGATAGAAGTTCGTCGGGTTGTAGTTGAACGTATCCGAGCCGGTGCGGGGACGGAACGTGCCCGGGACATTTTCGTCGAGCGTATAGTCGCCCGAGCCGACGCCCGTGAAGAAACGGCCCGCCGGCGTGGTCGAGGAACCCGCGCAACCGAAATCCGGGTCGCCGCCCGCATAGGCGCATTTTGAATAGTCGCGGTCGGCCTGCAGGATCGCGTCGTTGTTGCGATAGCCCGCGTAAGCCGTCACGTTGCCGCGGCCGTCTTCGGTGTTCGCGCCGACGATCAGGGTGATTTCCTGGCCCTTGCCGTCGAACACGCCCGATTCCGGGATCGAGAGGTCCGAACCGAATGCCGGCGGCTGAGCCGCGATAAGGCGGTCCTGCGCGGCCTGGTTGTTGTTGCCGTGCTGATAGCCGGACAGCTGGGCGTCGATGCGGACGCCTTCGAAATCCTGCATCATGATGAAGTTGACGACGCCGGCGATGGCGTCCGAACCGTAAACGGCCGAGGCGCCGCCGGTCAGAACGTCGACGCGCTCAACAAGGGCGCCCGGGATCTGGTTAAGGTCAGGCGCGGACGAGATCGGCGAACCGTACTGCATGCGCCGGCCGTTGATGAGGACCAGCGTACGGTTGGCGCCGAGACCGCGGAGCGAAACCTGCGCGGTGCCGGTGGCGCCGTTCGAAGTGTTCGCGCCCTGGGCCGCGAAGGCCTGCGGCAGCGTGTTGACGAGATCTTCAACGCGCGTCGTGCCGCGAATGTCGAATTCGACGTTGCCGATCGTGGTGACCGGGCTCGATGAAACGGCGTTCGCCGAAGGAATGCGAGAACCGGTGACGATGATTTCGTCATCAGCCTCTTGAGCGACGGCCAGCGAAGGCAGGCCGACACCCAGCAGCATGGTCGACGCCAGAAGCGCTGACCTGGATGTACGTTGTGACAAGGTAGACCTCCAGTTTTGGATTTTCGCCGCCCATTTTGAGACGGCGTTTTTTTTACGGCGCACGTGCGGTACGTTGCCCGCCCCTCCGTCCGTGCCGGGACTTTGGCTTCGCGGGCAGCCACACGTCAACGAAAGGAAAGACCGGTTTATCGGATCGGGACTGAGGTGTTGCGATAATGTCGCAATTCCTGCCACAGGCCTTAAAACATGGTTAAAATCAGCGTGTCAGGCGGTTGGATCCGGTGTCGGCGCCGCAACAATTGAGGCCGAAATCCCGCGCAGGGGGCGCCGTTGCGGCGATCGCGCGCCTCCGGCGGCGAATTTGCGGCGATCTTGCTTCTAACGTGTTGTATTATAAGATAAATAATGAGCCCCGCCGTGTTTCGATGCGGCATGAACCGCAAATGGCGCGCGAAAACCGCTCCGATCGGTGAAAATGGATCTGCAACAGGCCAACCGGATTTTGGAGCAAGCCGGCGCGGCCGCGCGCGCCGGCCAGCCGGGGCGGGCGGTTCAGCTTTATCGTCAGGTTCTCGCCGATTATCCCGACCAGCCCGATCTCTGGTACAATCTCGGCCTGCAATTGCGGGCCGGCGCGCAGTATGAGGCGGCGCTCGGCGCTTATGGCGAGGCGATAAAGCGCGGCCTCGCGGGCGCTGAAGAGGCGCACCTCAACCGGGCCGTCATCCTCGCCGACTATTTGCGGCGCGAGGACGAGGCGGAGCAGGAACTGCGCCGCGCCGTCCGCCTCAATCCTGCGTTCGCGCCGGCGATCCTCAATCTCGGCAACCTGCTCGAAGAGCGCGGCGCGCGCGATGAGGCGATCGCGGAATACGAGAAGATCATGCCGTCCGATGACGGTTCGCCCGGTCCCTATCAGGATCTGCGTTTGGAGGCGTTGGCGCGCCTTGCGCATCTGACGCCGCCTCAATCGCTGCAATCGGGGCTGCTCGCCCGGCTGGAAACGGCCGCCGCCGGCAAGGGTGCGATCAATCCGGAAACGCGGGCCAATCTCAATTACGCGCTCGGCCGCTCATTCGACGCGCTCGGCGCCTATGACGAGGCCATGAGCGCCTTCCACGCAGCCAACAGACAGGTGCGCCAGGCCGGACCGGCCTATGACCGGCGCACAATCGCGCAGACGGTCGACTCGCTGATCGAAGCGTTCGGCGCCGGGGTTTTGCAGGAGAAACCGCAATCGCAACCGCCGCGTCTCGTCTTTGTCTGCGGCATGTTTCGATCGGGATCGACGCTTGTCGAGCAGGCGCTCGCCGCACATCCGGATATTATCGCTGGCGGCGAGCTGGATCTTTTGAACCGCATCGCCGATATCGATCTTGCGCCTTATCCGCAATCGATCAGGACGCTGAGCGATGAGAACGCGATGCGGCTCGCCGCGCGCTATCGCTCCGATATCGTCCGCATGTTCCCCGAGGCGCGGCGCGACGGCGCCGTCGTTACAGACAAGCGGCCAGATAATTTCCTTCGGATCGGACTGATAAAACGCCTCTTTCCTGACGCGAAAATCGTTCACACGGTGCGCAACCCGATCGACACATGCCTTTCGGTTTATTTCCAGCATATAGACCAAAAGCGCGTCGGCTATGCGAGCGATCTCGGCGATGCGGGACATTATTTCGGCGAGTACCGGCGCATGATGACGCATTGGAAATCCGTTTTCGCCGGCGATATTTTCGATTTCGATTACGACCGCTTCGTCGCTGAACCGCGCGCGAGCATGGAGCGATTGCTGGCGTTTCTCGGGCTTTCCTGGAGCGAGAAATGCCTGTCCTTCCACGAGGTCGAGAACAAAGTGAAAACGGCGAGTTACTGGCAGGTGCGCCGCCCGCTTTACCGGGACTCCTCGGGCCGGCGGCGCAATTACGCGGCGCATATTGCGCCGATTGTCGTAGAACTCGAAAAAGCCGGTATCGGGTCTTAGGCGGCTTCCGCGTCCAGGACAGCGGCTGCTGCGCTGACGGCGGATGCGATGCGCAGCGCGGCCTGCACCTGGTCCGCCGAAAGGCCCGCCTTGCGGACGACTTTTTCGTGGCTGTCGAGGCACATTCCGCAACCGTTGATCGCCGAAACGGCGAGCGCCCATAGTTCGAAGTCCGCCTTTTCGACCCCTGGGGCGGCGATAACATTCATGCGCAGGCGCGCCGGCATCTTTTGATACTCATCCGACGACATAAGGTGCGTCGCGCGGTAATAGACATTGTTCATCGCCATGATGGCGGCCGCCGCCTTCGCCGCATTGACCGCTTCCGGCGACAGTTTATCCTCCGTCCACTGAGCGATATCGGAAATGACGCGCGGGTTGCGCGCGCCATAGGCCGCAGCGAGAAACGTTCCGTATTTTTGCTGATCCGTCAGCAGCGATTCCGATGCGAGCGTACCCAGATTGAGCCGAATATCCTTGGCGAAATCGGGAATGGCGTCGCGCAGCGTGTCGAGGCTCATGATTTTCTCCTGTGCTCGTTCGTGTTTTCGGGCGCAAAAAGGGCGCGTCCCGCGCTCGGCGAGGCGCGCCCTGCCGTTAATTCAATCGTCTTTTAAAGCGTGTCGCCGCCGAGCGGGCGGTTGCAGGGGCAAAGCTCGTCCGTCTGCAAGGCGTCGAGGACGCGCAAAGTATCCTGCGGATTGCGGCCGACATTCAGATTGTTGACGTAAACGTGCTGAATGACGTTATGCGGATCGACGATGAAGGTGGCGCGCAGCGCAACGCCCGCTTCCGAGCGGATGCCGAGACCGTCGATCAGGGAACCCGTCGTATCGGCGAATTGCCATGCGGGGTGGGCGTTCAGGTCCGGATGGTCGCGCCGCCAGGCGAGTTTGCAAAACTCGTTGTCCGACGAGCCGCCGAGAACAACGGCGTCGCGGTCTTCGAATTCCTTGGCGAGGCGCCCGAATTCAGCGATTTCCGTCGGGCAGACGAAAGTGAAGTCTTTCGGATAAAAGTAGATCACTTTCCATTTGCCGGAAAAGCTGTCCTGCGTGACGTCTTCGAAGGCTGACGCCCCGTTTTCTTCGTGGCTGTTGAATTTCGGCTTGACGCCGACGACTTTGAAATCGGGAAGACGATCGCCCACTCCGAGCATGAATTTCTCCTGTTTCTGGTGCGAATTCGATCGCCGCGCCCTTGGCGGCCGCGACTTGAGACCGGTAGATAGGGCGGGCTTGAGAATTTATCAAATAGATAATATCTAAGATGACGATCTATTTTCTCGATTAAAAAAATGACACCCCCCCTTCCGACGATACGCCAGCTCCAATTCTTTCTCGCGCTTGTTCGCCGGGAGTCTTTTTCGCGTGCCGCCAGCGATTGTCTCGTGTCGCAATCGACGCTTTCCTCGGCGATCAAGGAGCTTGAGACTATTCTCGACAGCCAGCTTGTCGATCGTTCGACCCGTCATTTTTCGCTGACGCCGGCGGGCAAGGACGTCGCCGAGCGCGCGACGAAGATTCTGGCCGAAACGGAGGAACTGGCGCGCGCCGCCGCCGATCGACGCCCGCTGGAAGGGCCGTTCACGCTCGGCGTCATTCCGACGATCGCGCCGTTTCTTTTGCCGATTGCAACGAAGAAGCTCGCGTCGAAATTCCCGAAACTTGAACTGTTTCTTCGCGAGGATTTGACGGCGGCGCTCGCCGAACGATTGGCGGACGGATCAATTGACGCCGCTTTGATGGCGTTTCCGTACGATCTGCCGGGAATCGAGTGGATAAAGATCGGAGAGGATCCGTTCTTTTACGCCGCGCCGGCGGGCGATCCGGTCGCATCCGGCAAACCGCTCCGGTCTGCGGATTTAAAAGAATCGCGCCTCCTCCTGCTCGAAGACGGCCACTGTATGAGAGATCATGCGCTTGACGCCTGCAAGATGCGGCGAGACGATGTTTCGGGCGCGTTCGGCGCGACCAGCCTTTTCACTCTGACGCAGATGGTGCGCGCCGGGCTCGGCGCGACTTTGCTGCCGAAAATGGCCGTCGATGCCGGGTTGGCGGCGAATAACGGATTGATCGTGTCACCTTTGGCGGACCCGGCGCCGGCGCGGATAATCGGTCTCGCCTGGCGCAAGGGCTCGGGACGGCGCGAGGACTGTGAACTGCTCGCCGATCACTTCACGCAATCCATGAACGCCGCATCGAAAAAAGCGGCGGCGCGTTAGCCGGACGCGCCGATCGGCGCATGACGCAATGGCGCGATCTCGCCGCTGTCGGACAGCAGGATTGCAATCGGCCGCGTCGAGGCGAATTGCGTCAGGATGATCATGATCGTCACGGTGATCGGTACGGCGAGCAGCATCCCCGCAAATCCCCAAAGCGTCCCCCAGACGGCGAGGGAAAGCAGGATGACAAGCGGGCTAAGATTGAGGCTTTTCCCGATCAGGCGCGGCTCGATACCCGAGCTCATCGTCTGTTCCGCGCCGACAAGGAGAGCGAGCGCGAGCGCGGCGGTTTGAACGCCGCCGCCCTCCGGCTGGACGAGCGCGAGGATCACGGGAAGAGAAATCGCACTTACGGCGCCGACAATCGGAATAAAATTCAGTGCAAAGATCAACAACGCCCAGAAGCCGGCGAAATCGATGCCGACGAAGTGCATGATCGCGAAGCTGATCGCCGCGGTGATAAGGTTGGTGACCGTCTTGACCGTGATGTATTGCCGAACGAGTGTGGCGATATCGCCAATGGTTTCGTTCACGGCCGCGCGGCTTCCATCATCGACGCTTAAAAGGTTTATTTTTTTGAAAATGCGCCCGCGCTCAAGCAGCATGAACACCGTATAGAGAAAAATCGTAACCGAATTGGCGGTCAGCGAGCGAACGGCGGAGCCGATTTCAGACAGAACCGGATTAATCATCGAGAGCGCCGCAGACCGCAGCTGGTCGACGCCGCCAATGACGTCTTTCGGCAGGATGCCCGCCTGATCGAGAAAATGAATGCCGTCCTGCGTGAATTTGCGTAGCCGTTCTTCGTAGAGCGGCGCCGTTCTGATCAACGCTTCGACGTTTTCACGGATAATTTCGATAAAGAGCAGAAATATCGAGATGATGAGGGCGAAAGCGAGCATATAGCAAAAGGAATTCGGCAGGAACCGGCCGATAAGCGGTCCCTTCCTGATCGTCTCCTTTAGCGTGAACATCAGGAAACTCAAAAAACCGGCGACGACGACCGGGATGAAAATGGACCTTCCGAAATAGGCGATGGCGGCGATCAGCGTCGCCAGGGCGAGGGCGAAAAACACCTGCGCCGTGCTTTGAAGGCGGACCGGCGAGTCCGCCGTAGCCCCGTGGCGCGCTTGCAACTGATCGGCCTCGCTCATATCTGGATTTCCCGCTGGCGTTTGTCGGCCCCGACTAGGCTGATTTGGACGCGCAAGCCAGAACGCGATAGGTGACGCAATTGAATGGAGCGCGCGAAATCGATTGGCGGTCTCCCGCGGATGCTTTCGCGCCGATCGCAGGGCGAAAGAACGCCGTGTTGCTCCACCCCGGCGCGCGCGCCGCGGCGCCCGGCTGGTCGTTTATCGCCGCATTTCCTGAAACGGTTATCGAATATCGAAACGGTTCCACGCGCGTCGGAGGCGCCTCAAGCGGCGTTTCGCCGTTTGAGGCGGCCCGCGCGCTGCACAAGGAACGGCGCAGGAGCGAGAACGGCGCCGTAAATGCGCCTTTCGCGACCGGATTGGTCGGTTATGTCGGATATGAGTGCGCCGTGCTGGCGGAGCCTTGCGTCGAACTTCCGGCATCGCCCTATGACCTTCCCGATTTTTCGCTCGGCGTTTACGACGCCTGCGCGCTGTTCGACCATTCATGCCGGCGCGCGTATATCGCCTACCGGTCGCGGCGCGCGGCCGACCGGCTGGAAGAGGCGCTGGGGCGCTGCGCCCCGGAGCGGGCGCCCGCGCCTTTTGCCTTCGGCGCGCCGCACGCATCGACGCCGCGCGATCGGTATCGACGCGCAGTTGCAGAGGCGATTGAACGCATTCGCGGCGGCGAATTTTTTCAGGCGAATCTATCGCACCGGATCGAAAGCATCGCGTGCGCGCCGTTCAACGCTTTCGACCTTTTCATCGCCGCATCGCGATTGAGCAGCGCGGAATACGGCGCATTTGTGCAACTGGGAACGGGACAAATTCTGTCTCTGTCCCCGGAACGTTTCTTCTCGGTGCGAACAACAGAAGGGGAGCGCCGCGCGATCGCCGCCGAACCGATAAAAGGCACGCGCCCGCGCGGCGATACGCAGGACACGGATCGCCGCCTCCTCGAAGAACTCATCAACGATCCGAAGGATCGCGCAGAAAATATAATGATCGCCGACCTGACGCGGAACGATCTTTCGCGAATCTGCGCCGATTGCAGTATCGAGGAAACGTCCATTTGCGAGCCCGTCAGCCATGAAGGCGTGCACCATCTCGTTTCCAGAATCAGCGGCGTTCTGCGCCCTGAAAACGGCGCTATCGATGCGCTTGAGGCGTTGTTCCCGTGCGGATCGATCACCGGCGCGCCAAAAGTGCAGGCGATGAAGGCGATTGCGGAGCTGGAGGGCGCCGGGCGCGGACCCTATTGCGGCGCGATCGGTTATATCGACGATCGCGGCGGCGCCGATTTCTCGGTCGCGATCCGAATCGCCGTTGTGCAGGAAAACACTATCGTCATACCTGTAGGCGGCGGCGTGACGCTGCGCAGCGATCCGGAAAAGGAATATCAGGAAACGCTGACGAAGGCGCGCGGCTGGCTGGCCGCGACAGGAACGGGTGACATGGCGATCGCATGATTTTGATTGTCGATAACTACGATTCTTTCGTTCACAACCTTGCGCGCTATGTGCGCGAGGCGTCATTCCAGACCCTGGTCGTGCGCAACGATACGGCGTCGGCGGATGAAATCCTGCGCCTCGAACCCGCCGCCGTCATAATCTCTCCCGGCCCTAAAGCGCCGGTGCAGGCGGGAGTTTCTCTTGAACTGGTTCGCCGCCTTCCGCGCGAAGTGCCGCTGCTTGGCGTCTGCCTTGGTCATCAGTGCCTGATTGAAGCTTTCGGCGGGCGGACGGTCCGCTCGGTCGAGCCTCTCCATGGCGAAGCGAGCGACATTCATCATGACGGGCGCGGAATATTCGCCGGAATCGAGTCTCCTTTGCGGGCGGGGCGATATCATTCGCTGGTCGGCGAACTCGCAGAGGACGGGCCGCTCGACGTCAGCGCCCGCAGTGCGTCCGGCGAGATTATGGCGGTTCGACACCGCACGGCGCCGTGGAACGGCGTTCAGTTTCACCCGGAATCGCTGTTAACGCCGGAAGGGCGGAAATTGATCGGTAATTTTCTTCGCGAGATAAAGAAGCAGGCGGCGGCGTGATTGTTTGGCGGGACAGCGAATTTGTCGAAGCCGACAGTGCGATTGCAACAAGCGATCGCGGCTGGCTCATCGGCGACGCCGCATTTGAGACAATTCTTGTGGAAAGCGGGCGCGCGGCTTTTCTCGGCCGCCATCTCGCACGGCTTCGGCGCGCCGCCCGGATCCTGGATATCAACGCCGAGATCGAGCTTCTAACGCTCAAGGCCGCCGTCGCGGAGGTTGCGCGGAAAAATGAAATTGCAGGGCGCGCCGCGTGCCGCATAACGCTGAGCCGTGTCGGCGGGGCGCGCGGCCTTGCGCCGTCCCCGGCGGCGAAGGCGCAGATTGTCGTTTCAATCGCGCCGAGCGCCGCGCCAGCGGAACGGCCGATGCGGCTCATCGTTTCAACACGGCGCAGATGGACGGGCGCCGCCACGAATGCGTTTAAATGCGCGGGCGCGTATGCGGAAAACATGCTGGCGCGCGCCGAAGCTGCGGCCGCCGGCGCACATGAGGCGGTGATGTTGAATGAGTTCAGCCGCGTCGCCTGTTTGAGCGCGGCGAATATTTTCGTCATTCGGGAGGGGCGAATTGAAACACCCGCTGAAAGCGAGGGCGCTTTGCCCGGCGTCGTCAGGGGCGTTCTGCTTGAAGAAGCCGTGCGGCTCGGGCTCAGTCCCCGTGAAACGCAGATCGCGCCGGAAGATCTCTCCGGCGCGGCGTTGCTGGCGACAAACTCCATTGCCGGTGCGGTGCGAAGCGTTTTTGATGGCGCCGACGTCGCTGCGGAATCGAAATTGGCGGATAAACTGATGAAGGCCTACGAAGATCGCCTGGCGAGCGAGTTTTCGGCCGCCGCGCCGGAGGGGGCTGCGTGAAGGGCTTTACATTTTCCGAAGACCAGCTCGCCGCAATCGCGGCGGCGCTCACCGTCGACGAGCTGGGCGCGCGCTTTTCCAGGCATGTCGATACGCTGACATCGTCAGGCTGGTCGGCTTCGACACGCCTCGGCGGAGAGGGGGCCGGGCTGTCGTCAAAAGAAGCGGCGGCCTGCCTTCACCGATTGTTCGCATTTTTCGGACGTCTTGACGCTGTTCCGAAAGATTTGAAGGCTGAACATTTCGGCGACTGGGTGAAAGTCCTCGCTGAGGCGGTAGAAGACCGGCTCACCGAATTCTCTTTTGCAGCCGCCTCGGATGAGCGCAGGCCGTTCACCCATGCGGCGGATGCGATCTACGCCGACGCAGCGTCGGCCGCGAACCTTTTGTATGGACGCCGGCGTGTTCTGTCGCTCGTCGCCCCGCACAGCATGATTGGTTTCGTTCTCGGCGTGCTGGCGCCAAATCTATTACTTGCGCCGGCGGTCGATGCGCGCCGCATGACGCCCGACGAATTGAATGCGTCGCTCGTGTTTGGAGACGCGCTCATCGCAACGCCGAGCCTGTGGCGCTATATTTTGGCGCAAGGCGTTCGCGCCCCGGATAATGCGATGGCGGTCGCCTTCGGAGAGCCGATGACGGTAGAGCTTGCCGCCATGATCCGAAAGGCCGGCTTTGGCGCGCAACGCGAAATCTATGGAACAACGGAACACGGGCTGATCGGGTGGCGGGATTCGCCGAGCGATCCTTTCGCCCTTTTCGATCAATGGGCGCGCAAAGGCGACGGTTTGCGGCGCGAAACCCCGTCCGGCGAATTGGTCGACGTGATTGCAATGGATATTTTCGCCTGGGAGGGGGAACGAAGGTTCAGGCTGGGAGGACGGCGCGACGGCGCGGTGCAGATCGGCGCCATAAATGTTTTTCCCGACCGGATCGCCCAGCGCATTCGCGAGCATCCCGATGTCGCTGAATGCGATGTTTCAGTTTCGCTTGATTCAACGGGCGGCGAGCGCCTCGTCGCCGTTATCACGCTCCGTTCGGGCGCTGCGCCTTCGGAATCGGTTGCGCGCTCGATAGATGTCTGGGTGCGCTCAAGGCTGCGCCCATACGAACGCCCGCGAATTTATAATTACGCGGCCACGCGCGGCGAAAAATAAAGGCCCTCGCGAGAGGGCCATTATCGTCGTCGATGCGACTGAATCTTATTCAGAAGGCGCGCCGGCGCTTGACGCCTGCTGGAACTTTCCGGCCGTTTGCGCCGAAATGGCGCCGAAAGCTTCCTGCGCGTCGCCGATCGTCAGCGTTTGCTCGCAAACGCTGGTGCAGTTGTAGGTGTAGCGCTGGCCGCCGCGTTGAAGCGTGAGCAAATCCGAATTCGTAGCGCGCACCCGGACGATGAGATTGTCAATCTCGTTGCCTTCGGCGTCGAACAAAAACATGTTTGTCAGGCCAGGCGCCTTGCCGAACAGAAGCACACGCGATTTGTCACGCACCGTGATGTCGGCGATCCCGGGATTGCCTATGACGATCTGGTCGACTTCCTGTTTGAACGTATAGGGCTGGACCTGATCCATCGTCACCCAGACCTGTTCGGCGGAAGCGGCCGACGCGAACAGGCAGGCGACTGAAAGGGAAAGTGAAAATAAACGCATTGCGAACGCTTTCCTTGCATGCTTTCAATCCAGATAACGCGCATGAGTCAAAAAAGGCTTAAGCGGGTTTTAATGCAATGGCGCCAGCATTCATTCGATTTCGTGAAAATTTTATTTTTTACCACGCTTTAAAGAGTAGACGACGAATATCGCTGCAGGAGAAATAAATGCCTGCCAATCAGACTTCGTCAAATTATGATCCGGGTGATGCGCTCGTTGAATCTATAATCTCGACAGCGCCGTTCTCAGACCTGCCGCGAAATTCGCTCGACGCTCTCGCAGTTGCGGCGAGCGATCGCCGATACGCCGCAGGGGAAACCATATTCGCCATGGGCCAGTATGACGGTTCGGAATTTCTTATCGTTCGATCGGGAAAGATCAAAGCCTCGCATGTCGATCCCGCGTCGGGGTCGATGATCTTTGAAGAGGTCGGCGCAGGGCAGATATTCGGTCTAGCCCAGGCCATTCTTGGCGACGACGCCGAAGGCGCGCAAACCGTCACCGTCCTCGCTGAGCGCAATAGCGAAATTATCGCGGTCGACGCCGACGCACTGCGCGAGCTCGCCGCGCATCGGCCGAAACTGACCCGCGTTTTGATGTTGCATTTCGCCGCCCGCATCGTCGGCGGCATGCGAAGCGAAGAGGAAAGCTCGCCCGAGCGGCGCGTGTATGCGGCGCTTTGCGGTTACGTCGAACGCGATGCGGTGAGCGCGCAATGGCGCATAAATAAAATGCCCAAGCACCGCGAACTCGCCGATCAGGCCGACGCCGAAGAAGCGATCGCGGCGAGCGCGGTCGCCAAGCTTATCCAGTCGGGGGTCGCGCGCCGGGATTATCCGGGGCTGATCATCGACGACATGGCGCAGCTCAACCGGCTTGCGCGATAAATTCACGATCTGTTAACACTAATTATCCGTAAACGAACAATATTCTTGTTCCGTCTTCAAATTTCACTGAAAATTAATTCGTGAGCGGCATCATACAGACAGTCTGAGGGGGGTAACGCCCAATCAGCGGTGCAAGCGTGAGAGTAAAAAGCAGGAGTTGACTCATGAAAGCTCTTATCAACAAGTTCATCAAAGACGAAGACGGCGCGACGGCCATTGAATACGGCCTCATCGCGGCGCTTATCGCGGTCGCCATCATCACGGCGGTTCGTGCTGTCGGCGGCGAGCTTTCCGCGACGTTCTCGGATGTCGAAAGCGAATTGAAGAACCGCTAACAGGGTTCTGCAAGCGGGACTTGGAAAAGGAGGCTTCGGCCTCCTTTTCTTTTTGCGTCTCAATCCTTTTATGACCCGGCCGTCGGCCGATATGATTCAAACCGAACTTATGTCTAACTGAATGTTAAGCGCCGCCGCCTAGCTTTGCGATATTCAGCACTCTGGAGCGGGCGAGCGTGATACCACTGGTTTTCCTTTCAGCATTTCCTGCGGCTTTGATCATCGCCGCAATGAACGATTTATACGAATACAAAATCCCGAACTGGGTTTCGATCGTCCTGTTCTGCTCCTATTTCATCGCCGGCTTCGGACTTGGCGCGTCGCCGGCGCAGATGCTTGAAGGTTTTCTGTTCGCATGCGCGGCGCTTGTCGTTGGATTCGCTTTGTTCGCCGGCAAAATCCTTGGCGGCGGCGACGCCAAGCTGATCGCCGCATGCGCGCCCTGGATAGGGCCGTCGGCGCTCGCACCTTTTCTCGTTAATACGGCTTTCGCTGGCGGCGCG
Organism: Parvularculaceae bacterium; assembly: GCA_020446945.1. GTDB lineage: Bacteria > Pseudomonadota > Alphaproteobacteria > Caulobacterales > Parvularculaceae > Amphiplicatus. Next base: position 43,185 of record JAGRDS010000001.1, on the reverse strand, counting down.
TTCGCGATCGTTCTTATCATGTTCCGCAAAACCCCGGCGCTGCCCGTCTATGCGCATGCGCCATGGTTACTGCGCCTTCATCAGCGTCCCAAAGATATTCCGTATGCGGTCGCAATCGCGATCGGCGGACTTCTTAGCTTTTCGCAAACACCGTTCTTCCAATTGGCCTTTGGCGGTTAATGAGATCAGTTAACAGAGTTTTGAGGACTTCTCCTTACAAGAATTTACTGAGTTTCCAGGCGTAAAAGGCCTTTGAAAGGGCGAGTGAAACCATGAATGTAACGCGAATTGCGGTTCTCGGCGTAGCGCTTGTTGCCGGCGCCGGCGCCTTTCTCATGATGATGAACGGGAATAGCAATCAGCCTGTTCAGGTCGTCCAGCCCGAACGCGAAAAGACCGTTCGCATACTTGTTGCTGACCGCGACTTTCAACGCGGCGAGAGATTGACGGCTGACGCCGTGCGCTGGGAAGAGTGGCCGGAAAAGGCGATGTCGGAGGCCTACATCACGGAAGCCGCCGGCGGAGATCCTGCCGAACTGGAAAAAGCAGTCGCCCGCTCGTCTATCGTCGCCAACGAACCTATCGTCGAGGCGAAGATCGTTCGCGCTGGGTCATCGGGCCTGCTGGCGGCCGTGCTGGAACCTGGAATGCGCGCCGTGACCATGCGCATCACGCCTGAAACCGGCGTTTCGGGTTTCGTTTTGCCGGGCGATCGCGTCGATATTTACTATTCGGAAGCCAACGCCGCCAACCGCACGGCGACGGATATCCTTTTCGAGGATGTGCGCATCCTCGCGATCAACACGGTCTATTCGGAAAATCCGGAATCGCCGGTGATTGAGGGCGCGAACGCGACAGTCGAATTGTCGCCGGAAGATGCCGAATTCTTCATCAACACGCGCGCATCGCGCGGGCAGATGAGTTTCGCCTTAAGAAGCGTCTTCAACGATGAAGCCGGCGCGGTCAAACAGCGCCGCGACCAGAGCGTAAAAGTCATTCGTTACGGCCGCTCATAGCCGATCGTTCAGGGGTAAGAACAATGCGTTTTGAAACAGACACCAAACGGATGGCGATTTTGAAAGCGGCGGCGGCGTTCGCCTTCGCGCTCGCCTCAATCGCGCCTTCCGCTGCGTTTGCGCAACGAGCATCGGATGCGAAGATCAATTTCGGCGGCTCCGGCCCGGCGTCGAGGTCCATCGTGCTGCCGCTCGACAAAGCGGCCATCGTCGAATTGCCTAACGCCGCTTCCGACGTCCTCGTCTCGCAGCCCTCGGTCGTCGATGCGGTCATTCGCTCGCCGAAGCGCGTTTACCTGCTCGGCCTCAAGGTCGGTCAGACGAACGCCTTTTTCTTCGACGCCGGCGGCCGGCAGATTCTCAATCTGGAAATCCAGGTTGAACGCGATCTCGACGCGCTTACCGATCTCATCAACCGGTTGATGCCGGATGCGCGCATAACGGCCGAAGCGGTGAATGATAATATAGTCCTTCGCGGAACGGTGCCGACGGGCGTTCAGGCGACGGATGCAGCCGACATCGCCGGTCGCTTTATCGGCGATCCGGAAAAGGTCATCACCATGGTGTCGATCCGCGACCGCGAGCAGGTGATGCTGAAAGTGCGCGTCGTCGAAATGCAGCGCTCGCTCATCAAGCAGCTCGGCGTCGATCCGTCGGGCTTCACATCGATTTCGAACACAGCATTCGAGGCGACAGCCTCGACCATAGCCTCCGGCGCCAGCGCCGGCATCACCGGAACGTTTGAACGCTTCTTCGGCGGCGGCGATTCCGGCTTCAACGTATCTTTCCAGGCGCTTGAGCGGGTTGGGCTCGTCAAAACGCTGGCCGAGCCGACGCTGACCGCCGTATCGGGCGAGACCGCGAGTTTCCTCGCCGGCGGAGAATTTCCGATCCCGATCGGTCAACGCGACGGCGTTATCTCGCTCGAATTCAAGGAATTCGGCGTCGGTCTCGGGTTTACGCCGCTCGTGCTGAGCAAGGGCCGGATCAATATCAAGGTGTCGACGGAAGTCAGCGAGATTTCTTCGCTCAACAACTTCTCGCTCGGCGGCTCGTCGACGACCATTCCCGGTACGCCGCCGCCGCCGGACACGGTCCGCCTTGTCGATACGGATGGCGACGGCGTTCCCGATCAGGTCGTCAACGAAACTTCTATCGCAGCGGGCGAAGCGTCGGGAACGACTTTCGTCGGCACGCCGGCGGCCCGCCCTCAGGGCACCGCGCCGACAGTCTTTGCAACGTCCGGCCTCACTATTCCGTCGCTGACGGTTCGCCGCGCAAAAACGACGGTCGAGCTTCCTTCGGGCGGCAGCCTCGTCATGGCGGGTCTTCTTCAGGAGAACATGCGCCAGACGATACAGGGAATTCCTTATCTCAAGGATATCGCCGTCCTCGGCCAGCTTTTCAGAAGCCGCGATTACGAGAACTCGGAAACCGAACTCGTCATCATCATCACGCCCTATCTTGTCGATCCGACGCATGAGTCGAAATTGACCGACCCGCTTAAAGGCTTTGTCGCCGCCAGCGATACGCAAACGATCCTGATGGGAAATCTCGCAGCAACCTACGGTCTCTCAGGAGCCGGCGTCGAAGAAAAGACGCTGCAGGGACCGATGGGCTTCATTCTCGACTAAGGAGACGCAACAAATGACAAATTCGCTCAAATCGCTTCTCCTGATGTCGGCGCTCGCCGCACTTTCAGGCTGCGCCGCAGGATTTAACGGCCAGAACGAAGCGCTCACCATCCAGGAAGAGCATCCGATCTCCGTCGACAGCCAGACGGTGACGATGACGATCAGCGCGGGAAAGATCGCCGGCGGCGCCACCGCGCTAGACAAGGCGCGCCTGCGCGCATTCGCCTCGTCCTATATGCAGAACGGACATGGGGCGTTGACCGTCACGGCGCCGTCTGATGCGCAAGGCGCGGCTGATGCGGTTCGCGCCGAGCTTGACAGCGTCGGCGTTCCCGTCGAGGCGATCGCTCTCGCCGACTATCGCGGAAACGGCGCTTCGGCGAGCGATGTAATTCTTTCCTATACGCGATATGTCGCAACGCCGAGCGCATGCGGCGTATGGGAAGGAATGCGCGAGCGCGACTATCGCAACATGCGCACGCCGAATTTCGGCTGTGCGACCCAGAACAATCTCGCCGCGATGATCGGCGATCCGCATGATCTGATAGCGCCCGCCGATATGACGGATCCGGACGCGGCGACCCGCATCCTTAAGGTCACCAAATTCCGTAAGGGCGAGGTGACATCGACCGAAACAGACAGCGAAATTGAAACGCAAGTATCCAAGTAAAAGCGAAAGATCGGGGTCAGGCGCCGCGCCTGGAGGGAGTTTGAAATGAGGAAGTCCTCAAACGAAGCATTCGAGGTCGGAAACGATGAGGAAGGCGCCGCGCATGCGGCCGCCAGCCTTGGCCCTGACGGCGGCCCGCTGATGGCGGAGAAGGTCCGCTACGCCAAGTCTGCGTCTGAAATCGACGAAGATGATGCGTGGCTGGAAGATGAGCTTTCGGATGAAGAGCTGGCCGCGCTCGGCGAGGAAGATTTCGACGACGAACTGCTGGCCGAAGCGCTTGAAATCGATGATGAAGACCTCGCCGACACCGAGGATTTCAGCTTCGAACCGGAAGATGTCGCCGCGCCGGCCGCAAACGAAAAAGAAAGCGAGCCGGCAAGGTCCGCCAGGGATGAACTCAAATCTGAACGATCTTCCGCTGCGAACGAATCGTCCGGCCAGGCGCTTGCGCTCGCCGACGACGCTTCTTTCGACGTTGCGGATTTCAGCGAGGGCGAAGACGACCACCGGCCCGTGCCGCGCATCGCCATTCACGCCTTCTGCGAAACGCCCGACACGACCGTGCTGCTTGAGCGCGCCGCAGTCGATCGCCGTCTCGCGAAAACCCATTTGACGGTTCATATGGGCGGCCTCGCCAAGGCCGTCGATCATTTCCAGAATGCAGCGACGCCGAACCTCGTCATTATCGAAACGCTCGACAGCGGCGATGAACTCTTCGCCCAGCTCGGCGAACTCGCCGAGGTTTGCGATCCCTCGACCAAGGTCATCATTATCGGGCGCGCCAACGATATCGGCCTTTACCGGGAGCTGATGCGCCAGGGGATCAGCGACTATATCGTCCGCCCGCGCTCGCCGTTGCAGATCATCAAGTCGATCGCCACGCTTTATGTCGATCCGTCTGCGCCGCCGATCGGACGCACGATCGCGTTTGTCGGCGCACGCGGCGGCGCAGGGTCTTCGACCCTTGCGCATAACGTCGCCTGGTGCGCGGCGGAGGAATTGCAGAGCGACACGGTTATTCTAGACCTCGACCTTCCTTTTGGAACGGCCAGCCTCGATTTCGAGCAGGACCCGACTTCGGGCCTGATCGAAGCACTCGGCTCGCCCGAGCGTCTCGATGACGTTCTTCTCGATCGCCTGCTGCAAAAGCACACGGATCATTTGAGCCTGTTTACCGCGCCGAACCTTCTCGATCGGGACTATGACGTTGACGATCAGGCCTATGAGACGGTGATCGATGTCGTTCGCGGCGCCGCGCCGACGATTATCATCGACGTGCCGCACGTCTGGACGGGATGGTCGAAACGTCTGTTGCAGACCGCTGATCAGATTGTAATAACGGCGACCGCCGATCTAGCGGCGTTCCGCAACACGAAGAACCTTGTCGACATCATATCGGGCGCGCGCCCCAATGACGCGCCGCCGCTGCTTGTCATCAACCAGTTCGATCCGAAACTTTCTTCAGTTCAGCCGGCGCAATACGCCGAACATGTCGGGCTGAAACCCTCGGTCGTATTCAACTGGGAGCCGCAGCTTTTCCATACGGCGGCGACGAACGCATCGCCGATCGTCGAAGTCGGCGCCAAAACGAAAACCGCCCAGGCGATCCGCGAACTTTCCTCGATGGTTCTTGGAAGAACGCAAAGCGCGGCGAAAAAGTCGCGCTTCAGCATCGCAGGTCTGCTCAAGAAAAAGTAGGATAACCGATGTTCGGACGCAGAACGGCAGAAGTAGAAAAGCCCACGCAGGCGGCCCCGGCCGCGGCGGCGAAGCCGAAGGCGGCTGCGCCGAAGCCGGCCGCATCGCCGGCGGCGCCCAAACCCGCCGCACCGGCGAAAAAGCCTTCGCCCGCCGCGCCGCCGCGCGTCGCGGCCGTCGCCAAACAGCAGCCTGTTGAAATCGGCGGGCGCACGGACGAGTATTTTCATACTAAGACGACGATCTTCAACGCGCTGATCGATACGATCGACCTGTCGCAGCTCGCGCAGCTCGACACGGAATCGGCGGCGGAAGAAATTCGCGATATCGTCAACGAAATCATCTCGATCAAGAATGTCCAGATGTCGATCGCGGAACAGGAATCCCTGCTCCAGGACATTTGCAACGACGTTCTTGGTTACGGACCGCTGGAACCGCTTCTCGCTCGCGACGACATCGCCGATATCATGGTCAACGGCGCCAATCGAACCTTTATCGAAGTCGGCGGCAAGATCCAGCTCACCAATGTGCGTTTCCGCGACAATGCGCAGTTGATGAATATCTGTCAGCGCATCGTCAGTCAGGTCGGCCGCCGGGTCGACGAAGCCTCGCCGATATGCGACGCGCGCCTGCCGGACGGTTCGCGCGTCAACGTTATCGCGCCGCCATTGTCGATCGACGGCTGCGCGCTGACGATTCGTAAGTTTAAAAAAGACAAGCTGCGCATTTCAGATCTTGTCAATTTCGGGTCGATTTCGCCCGAGGGCGCAAAGGTTCTTGAGGTTGTCGGCGCGTGCCGTATCAACACGCTTATTTCCGGCGGTACGGGCTCCGGTAAAACGACTCTCCTGAACTGCATGACAGGCTTCATCGAGCATGATGAGCGCGTCATCACCTGCGAGGACGCGGCGGAACTTCAGCTTCAGCAGCCGCACGTCGTCCGCCTTGAAACACGCCCGCCGAACCTTGAGGGCCAGGGCGAAGTGACCATGCGCGATCTTGTCAAGAACTGTCTGCGTATGCGTCCNNGCATCATCGTCGGCGAGGTTCGCGGTCCGGAAGCGTTCGATCTGTTGCAGGCCATGAACACCGGTCACGACGGTTCGATGGGCACGCTCCACGCCAACTCCCCGCGTGAAGCGCTGCAAAGGGTCGAGTCGATGATCACCATGGGAGGATACAATCTTCCGTCCAAGACGATTCGCGAAATGATCGTCGGTTCGATCGACGTTATCATTCAGGCTGCGCGCCTGCGCGATGGTTCGCGCCGCATCACCCATGTCACCGAGGTGCTGGGCACGGAAGGCGATACGATCATCACGCAGGATCTCTTCGTCTACGAAGTGAACGGAGAAGACGAAAACGGAAAACTCGCGGGCAGGCATCGCTCAACCGGCATTGCGCGTCCGGCGTTCTGGGACCGCGCAAAATATTACGGCATGGAGCAGGAACTCGCCGAGGCTCTTGACGCGGCGGCGGAGTAGTTGGCGCTATGGATCGGCAGTTGATCATTATCGCCGTTTTGGGGCTTGTCGGGTTTGGCGCGCTCGCCTTCGTCCTGTTGGCGCCGACGAACAACGACAAAACAAAAAAACGCCTGTCCGCGCTCGAAACGAAAAAGAACGCGCGCCGCGCCAGCGCGGCGGCGGCGAACGACAAGGAAAACAAGGATCGCCGGCGCAAGGTTACCGAGGCGCTGACGAAGATCGACAACAGGAACAAGGAAGCGCAGAAGGCGAAGAAGCGCGTCACGCTTGAGAAAAAGCTCGAGCAGGCGGGCCTCGCCTTCGGACCGCGCCAGTTTTATATCGGATCCGTCGTTTGCGCGCTCATTCTGGCGTTTATCGGACTGATCTCTGGCCAGAAAATCGCGGTGACGGCCGGTCTGTTTTTTATCGGCGGGCTCGGACTGCCGAACTGGTTCGTGGGATACCAGATCGCCCGGCGCCAGAAAAAATTCGCCGACGAATTTTCTAACGCCATCGACGTCATTGTGCGCGGCGTCAAATCCGGCCTTCCGGTCAACGAATGTCTGAAAATCATCGCCTCCGAGGCGCCCAAGCCTGTAAACGAAGAGTTCGAACAGCTCGTCGAAGGGTTTCGCGTCGGACTTTCGCTCGAACAGGGCATGATGCGCATGTATGAACGCATGCCGCTGCAGGAGGTTTCCTTCTTCGGCATCGTTTTGATGATCCAGCAGAAGACGGGCGGCAACCTCGCCGAAGCGTTGACAAACCTCGCCGGCGTTTTGCGGGGCCGCAAGCTGATGGAAGGTAAAATCAAGGCGCTCTCATCGGAAGCGAAAGCGTCGGCGATGATTATCGGCGCGCTGCCGTTTCTCGTTATGGGCGCGGTTAAACTTTCCTCGCCCGACTATCTCGACCCGCTTTTCAACACGCCGACCGGTAATTTCATCCTGCTGGGCGCGGGGCTTTGGATGGCGATGGGAATTTTCGTGATGAAATCAATGATGAAAATCAAGGTCTAAGGCCGATGGATGCGCTGATCAACACCGTTACGGACAGGCAATTCCAGATTTCGCTGCTCGTGGCGCTGGCCGCCATTGCGACTGTCTACACGATAATCGAGCCGTTCCTCATTCGCGATCGCTCGGCCGAACGAATGAAATCCGTCGTCGAGTATCGCGATCGCCTGCGCGCCGCGCAGCGTGAATCTTTCGCCAAGAAAGGCGGATCGCTTCGCGCCGCTTCGGCGCAGGGTTATCTCAAGGACATCGTCGAAAACCTGAAGCTTCTTGAAGCGTTCGACGCCAACGAAGCGCGCAAGCAATTGATGATGGCAGGCTATCGCGGGCAGCGGCCCGTCTTCATCTTCATGGCGGCGCGCATCGGCATGCCGTTTGTCGCGGCGTTCGCCTGCTGGATCTATGTCTATATTCTAAAGGGCGTCGAGCTTGACAGTTTCGGCAAGCTTTGCGCCGTCGTTATGGCGTTCTTCGCAGGTTTCTATATACCGAACCTGCATATCAACAACGCGGTTTCAAAGCGTCAATCTAAGATTCAGATCGCCTGGCCCGATGCGCTTGACCTGCTCTTGATATGCGTCGAGGCGGGTATGTCGATCGAGGTGGCGCTTCAGAAGGTCAGCCAGGAAGTTGCGGGCGCCTCGCCTGAGCTCGCCGAAGAGCTGGGCCTGACCGTCGCCGAACTTTCCTATCTCCAGGAGCGCAAGTCAGCGTACATCAATCTCGCCGAACGCACCGGTCTTGACGGCGTCAAGGGCGTGACGACGGCGCTTATCCAGTCGGAAAAATACGGCACCCCGCTCGGCCAGAGCTTGCGCGTCATGGCGCAGGAAAATCGCGAACACCGCATGCAGGAGGCCGAGCGCAAAGCCGCCGCCCTGCCGCCGAAGCTCACCGTGCCGATGATCGGCTTCTTCCTGCCGGTGCTTTTCGCCGTCATCCTCGGCCCCGCCATCATGGGCGTTATGGGCATCGAACAATAATCGTCGCCTATCAAAGGCCGCGCGCATGGCGCGGCAGATCGTCTGCGGTCTCAAACCAGCCGATCCGACTATCATGATAGATGTGATAAAGCGGCGGGATCAGCGCCGGCTCGTCCAGCGTCGCCGTGTTGATGGCGATTGTCGCGGCCGCATCGTCCTCGCGAAAGACGAGATAGGTTCCGCAGCTTGAACAAAATTCGCGCGTCGCATGGTCTGATGCGCGCAAGCCCGCAGGCGAGCCTTTAAGATAGTCGAATCGGCCGGGCGCGACGGCGAAAAAAGCGACGGCCGGCGCGCCAGACTGACGCTGGCAGGTCCGACAATGGCAATAGCCCGACTCTCGAACCGGACCGGGGGCGATCCGGTAACGTATCGCGCCGCACAGGCATCCGCCGGCGGCGAGCGATTTAAGTTCGATTTCATTTTTGCAGGACATCGGCGCCTCAGCGCCCATATTAACTGCGCCGCATCCGATAATCCATTCGCGTTACCGGCTTTGGCTGTCGACGATTTCATCGAGCGCCTCGTGCAGGGGCAGCAATCCTGCGGCGACGCGGTCGCGACTGTGCGGCTTCTGGCCGAGCCGTTGACGGTAGATCCAGAAATTCGTCAGCACATGTTCGACAAAATCCCGGCTCTCCGGATTGGGAATGGATTCTATAAAGAGCAATGGATCTTCGACAGGAAGATCGCGTTTCCAGCGGCGAAGATTTCCCGGCCCGCCATTATAGGCGAGCGCCATATTGAACAGGTCGCCTTCAGCGCTCGTATTGATAAGGTAGTTCACATAATCCTGGCCTATCGCCAGATTAAGCGCCGGATCGTAAAGCTTGTCGCGCCCCTTGCCGCGCTGGAGCGTGCGATCCCTGGCGACGAAACTCGCCGTGCGCGGCATCAACTGCATAAGGCCGCGCGCGCCGACGCGGCTCGTGGCTTCGACCTTGAACTTCGATTCCTGACGCATCAACGCATAAAGAAGCGCGCGATCTGTCGCGAATCCGTCCGCCGGCGCATAGGGAGGAATAGGGAACAACCCGGCCTCAAACGCTGCGCCCTTATGATAAAGCGCGAGATCAAGCTGCGCCGCAGGGAGGTCGAGCGCCGATTCAAGCGCCATAAGATCGACCGCATGCGCATCATCGACGCGCCCGTTGATCCAGCGGAACTCAAGATCGGCTTCGTTGATTCGCCCGACTTCATACAGGGCGACGGCGCGTTTCACGGCCGGATCGAATTGGGCGAGGTTCTCAAACGCCGCGCCGGTGAGCGCCGGCGCCGTCCAGCGGTATTCATAATCGCGCCCAAGCTGGGCGAGGGCGAGCTGGCCGTAGAAGGTGAACGGAAAGGACGCCGCGATCTCGAGCAGCGGCGCGACGTCTGCGACATGACCGTCTGCAAGCGCCGTGCGCGCAGCCCAAAAGCCTGCGGCGGCGCGCAGCGAATCTTCCTGCTCCTCCACGCGCGCCATTGCGGCGAAGCGTTCATGGGCCTGCGCGACATCGCCGTTACGGAACTGGATGAGCCCTGAAATCCAGTATGCGAGAACGGCGACATCGCCGTTGCGGGCGACAACCTCCTCCGCAATTTCTTCGGCCCTTGCGACATAGCCCTGATAATAAAAACTCGCCGCAATCCATGACCGCATCCGATCGAACTGGCGTTCGGTGACGGCGCCGCGCGCGAAATGGCGTTCGATTTCTTTCAGCGCGTTCGTCGCCTGCTCCCGGCGGACAAGGTATCGCACGCGCCCCTCGATCTGGTTGAGGCGCGATTTGCCTGTGCGCGCGTAATCGGCGACGAGATCCGGATGAAGCGGCGCCGATGGTTCGGCCCGCCATTTGCGCGCAATAGGGGTGAGCGTCGCCCCGTCGCCGCGCTTGTGTTTGCGGCGCGCAAGCGCGTAAATCCGGTTTGCGTCGGGAAGATCGGCGTAATACGCCATCCATTGTTTCAATTCGCCGTAGCTCGAGCGGTATGCAGTCGGATGCATATAGCGCTCCAACCTGACATAGCCGAGCAGCACTTCGTCGCTCAGCGCGGTGATTTTCCTGTCGGCCTCGCTCCAGCGCGCATCTTCCTGCAGTTCGAAAATTTCGCGGTAAAGCGCCTTGTCTTCCTCGCTGAGAACGGAAGGCGAAAAGGCGAAAGCCGGCGCGGCGGCGAAGGCGAGGGCAAGGACCGGCAGCAAGTGGCGAAGCAAGAGACGACCCCCGATGACAAGATTTGACGCGCTCAGCGCCAGCATAGAAAGCGCCGCGTTAAGCATCTCTTAACCCCGCGGCGAGGGTTTGAAGATCCTTCCACGCCAGACGCTTGTGCGCCGGCTGTCGCAGCAGGAACGCCGGGTGGAAAACGGGAAGGACCGGATAGGTTTTCCCTGAGGGCAGGGTGACGTCACGCCAGACGCCGCGTGCGCGGGTGATGCCGGCGACGCCGGTCATCGCCTGAAGCGGTACGCCGCCGGCCAGCATGATCGCCTTCGGCGTGGTCAATTCGATCAGCCTGTCGACAAACGGCCGGCAAACGGCGATTTCGGCCTGGGTCGGGGCGCGATTGCCGGGCGGGCGCCAATAAACGACGTTGGTGATAAGCGCATCGCTCATTCTGGAGCGGCCGATCGCGGCGAGCATCCTGTCGAGCAGGCCGCCGGCCCGTCCGACAAAGGGCTTGCCGGCCGCGTCTTCATCGCGTCCGGGCGCCTCGCCGATAATCAAAAGCGCCGCGCCGGGTATCCCGTCGGAAAAGACGGTGTTGCGCGCCCCGGCTTTCAGCGGGCAGCCATCGAATGCGGCGACCGCGGCGGCGAGGTCTTCATGGCTGTCGCAGGCGGCGGCGATTGCTGCGGCAAGGCTCGCCGCCTCGTCGGCGCTCGGCTGCGAAGGACGCGCAATCCGGGTAACGCTCGCCGACGCCGACCTTGCAGGCGCCGCCGCCGGCTGGTCATTCCGGAAACGGTCGACCGGCTCGGCGGCGACGGCTTCGTCGACGCCGGCGTCCGCATACCAGCGCAACAAGGCCCGCGCCGCGTCCAGCCGATCAACATCTTGCATCGCCTATAGCCATCACAGGCGCGCGCCAAGGTCAAACGCCGAGCGCGAAAAGGCACTGGGCGGCGTAATAAAGCGGCAATCCCCAGAGGCGGTTGAGAAAATCGCCCGGCCCGAAGCGATCGCGTGCGACCGAAATGTCGGATATGGCGAACGCCGCCGCCGCGCCGACGAGTTGCAGGCTCGCGTCGCCGGGGCTCGCCGCCCAATAGGCCGCGCCGGCCGCGACCATCGCCGTTATGACGAGGCAATAGCCGATCACCGGCGCGCGGAACGACCCGAGGCCGGCCCAGAGCGGTTTGAGCGCAATCGCAGACAGCGACGCACAGGCGATCGCGCTTGAAATCGCGGCAGGTCCGATAACGGCGCCGCCATGGGCGAAAGCGAGAATATAAGCGCCGTGACCGGCGGCGAACGCGCCCATTCCGGCGAGAAAGCCCGGCGCCGCGCGCGACAGCAACAAGACATCGCCGATCGCGCATAAAACCAGGCCCGCCAGAATGAGGGCGCCGAATGTCGTATTCAGCGCCCCCGCCGCGAGCGCCGTCAAAATGAATGCGAGCGAGGCGAGCGGTTTGAAAAAGCGTTTTTGCGGCTGATCTTCTGAACGCTCGGCGTTCAACAGCCCCAAAACGGCTCCGGCGCACAGGATGACAAAAAAGGCAGGGTTCATCGGTTTATTTCGGTGCGGCGCGCCCTCTCGCGACATTCGGCGGCGAAGCGGCGTGGCATTTGGCCATGAATTTTGCCAAAAGCAAACTTCCGACCCCGCCGGACGCGGCGCACGCCGCGCATTCAACGAGGATCTTTAACGCATGGCAGACGACGCGCGCGAACGCGAAAGCATGGAATTCGACGTTGTAATCGTCGGCGCGGGTCCGGCGGGACTTTCGGCGGCTATCCGCCTGAAACAGCGCGCGGGCGAAACCGAAAACGATCTTTCCGTCGTCATCGTGGAAAAAGGCTCGGAAGTCGGCGCGCATATCCTGTCAGGCGCGGTGCTCGATCCTTGCGGGCTGGACGCCCTCATTCCCGATTGGCGCGACAAGGGCGCGCCGGCGACGATCGAGGTCGTTTCGGAAAGCTTCAAGCTTCTGGGGCCGTCGGGCTCTTTTCCATTGCCGGTGTTCGCAATGCCGCCGATGGTGAAAAACCACGGCAACTACATCGTCTCGATGGGAAATATCTGCCGGTGGCTCGCCGGGCAGGCTGAAGATCTCGGCGTAGAAATCTATCCGGGCATGGCCGCGTCGAAGCCGCTTTTCCGCAGCGACGGATCAATAAGGGGCGTCGTCGTCGGCGAGGTCGGGATCGGCAAGGACGGTCAGCGAACGGATCATTACGAGCCGGGTATGGAGCTGTGCGGAAAATACGTCCTGATCGCAGAAGGCGCACGCGGGTCTCTCGCCGGAAACCTGATTGAAAAGTTCAATCTGAATGAAGGTCGCGATCCGCAGAAATTCGGCATCGGCCTGAAGGAATTATGGGAGATCGCGCCTGAAAAATCGCGCCCCGGCCACATCCAGCATACATTCGGCTGGCCGCTCGACAATGAAACGGGCGGAGGCTCGTTCCTATATCATTACGATGACAACACGATTGCGCTCGGTTTCGTCGTTCATCTGAATTATAAAAACCCGTATATATATCCGTATGCAGAGTTTCAAAAATTCAAGACGCATCCGGAAATCGCCGATTTGCTTGAGGGCGGCAAGCGGCTTGCTTACGGCGCGCGCGCCATCACCGAAGGCGGTTACCAGTCGGTGCCGAAGCTCGCCTTTCCCGGCGGCGCGCTGATCGGCTGCTCGGCGGGCTTCGTCAACGTGCCGCGGATAAAAGGTAATCATAACGCCATGTTGACGGGAATTATGGCGGCCGACGCTGCGTTTGATGCGATTGCGGCCGGCCGCGAGGGCGATGTCCTTGCCGAATATGAAGCCGCCTATGACGCCTCGCCGGTCAGGCGCGAATTGAAACATGCGCGCAACGCTAAACCGCTCTGGTCGAAATACGGCACGCTTGTCGGCGGAATCGCGCTTTCCGGCCTTGATCTGTGGACCAATACGATCGCCCCGGGGTTTTCAATTTTCGGCACGCTCAGGCACGGCAAGTCGGACGCCGAAGCGACGGAGCCGGCGGCGAAATTCAAACCGATAGATTATCCGCGCCCCGACGGTGCGCTTACATTCGACCGCCTCACGAATGTTTCATTTTCGGCCGTCAATCACGAAGAAAACCAGCCCGCTCATCTAAAGCTTAAGGACCCGTCAATCCCGATTGCGGTAAACCTGCCGCGGTATGACGAGCCGGCGCAGCGCTATTGTCCGGCCGGCGTTTATGAGATTGTGAGGGAAGAAGGCGGAGCCGATCCGAAGTTTCAGATCAATGCGCAAAACTGCGTTCATTGCAAAACCTGCGACATCAAGGATCCCTCGCAGAATATCGTGTGGACGACGCCTGAAGGCGGCGGCGGCCCGAATTATCCGAATATGTAAGCGTAGTGCGAGGAGCGGCGTTTTGACTTTCCGGCTTTCCATTTCGGCGATCGGCGCGGCGATGGCGCTCGCCTCGTGTGCGACGATTGAAACCCCCCGCACGAGCGCCGGCGATTATCTTACAGGGCGCCTTGCGGCCGGGCTGAATGATGTCGATGCGGCCGCCAGGCGCTATGGCGCGGCCGTCGCCCTCAATCCCGACGATATCGACATCGTCCGGAGCGCTTTTCTGTTTCACGTCGCCGCCGGCGACGTCGAGGGATCGGCGCCTTATGCGCGCAAGCTGGTCGCCCAGGACGAGGATCGCGGCCTTGCAGCGCTGACGCTCACCCTGATCGATTTGAAACATGGCGAGCTTGATAGCGCGCGCGATCAGGCGAGGGGAGAATTCTCCGAACCGCTCGCGCAGTCGATCGCATTCATCGCCGGCGCCTGGATCGAATCAGAAATAGCCGGACCGGCTGCGGGCCTTTCCGCCTTCGATCTCGGCGAGGAAGTGTTCACCGGCTTCAACCCGACATTCAAGGCGATGCTTTTCGAGCGGAAAGGAGATTTCGATGCGGCGAGCGCGGCGCACCAGATTTCCGTCGCTTCATTCGGCGGGCCGATCGGGCGCGCTGCTTACGGCGCTTTTCTCGAACGTCATGGCGAAACCGGCGCCGCGCGCGATTACTATGCTCAATTGAAAAAGGAAGGCGGCGCGTCGCGCCGTCTTGCGAATGCGGGTCTCGGCCGGCTGGAAAAGGGCCGGGCGTCGAAAGCCTATGAAAATGTATCGGCGCGCCAGGGCGTCGCGATGGCGCTCTATCTGTTCGCCGGCAATCTTATCCAGCAATCGGCCGAGGAGATGCAGCGCGCGGCGGACGCCGGTTTTCGGGTCAGCGAGCGTCCCTTCAATCTGCCGCTCGCGCTTAGCGAGCTTGCCGTCTATCTCGATCCCGATCTCGCCGAAGCGCGCCGCCTGATCGGATCGATCCAGAATATTTACGGTAATTTCGACGCGGCGCGTGAAGCGTTCGCAGCGATTTCGCCGGCGTCGCCCGAATTTGAGCAGGCGCAGATCGAGATCGCCAACAGCCTCGCCGCTGAAAAGCGGGATGAGGAGGCGATCAAAACGCTGAAATCCGCGATCAAGCGCGATCCGCGAGCTGAAGACGCGCGTCTCACGCTCGCCGGCTATTACGCGGCGGCGAACCGCTTTGAAGAGGCGGTGAAAGAGGCGAGCCGCGCGATCGACCGCCTGGAGGTTCCGCCGCCCGCCGACGCCTGGCGCCATTACATCACGCGCGCCGACGCGCTGATCTCACTCGATCGTTTCGCCGACGCGGAACGCGATCTGAAAAAGGCGGTCGAGATTGCGCCCGAAGAACCCATCGCGCTCAACTATCTCGGCTATAGCTGGGCCGAGCGCGGCGTTAATCTGGAAGAAGCATTCGCGCTCATTGAAAAAGCCGTCGCGTTAAGGCCGCAATCAGGCGCGATTGTCGACAGCCTCGGCTGGGCGCATTTTCAGCGCGGCGACTATGATGAAGCGCTGATCCATCTTGAACAGGCCGCCGCGCTGGAGCCGGCGGACCCGACCGTAACCGAGCATCTCGGCGATGTTTACTGGCGTGTCGGGCGCGAAACAGAAGCCCGCTTCCAGTGGGAGCGCGCGCTTGAACTCGAACCCGGCGAACGCGCGCGCGCCGGGCTTGAAAAGAAACTGAAATCGGGTCTCGACCCGATTGAAAAGAAATGATCCGCGAAACCGCGCCCGCCAAGATCAATCTTTTTCTGCATGTCGGCGCATTGCGCGCTGACAGGTTGCACGATCTGGAAAGCCTTTTCGTATTCGCGGATGCGGGCGACATGCTTGAGGCGTCCGCATCGGATGATCTGACGCTCGAAATTTCCGGTCAGTTCGCCGGGGCGCTGCGCGCCGAACCGATTGAGAGCAATCTCGTCATGCGCGCCGCACGGCTCCTTCAAAGGGAAACCGGGATCAGGCGCGGCGCCGCCGTTACGCTCGACAAGCGTCTTCCCGTCGCGGCCGGAATCGGCGGCGGCTCGGCGGACGCCGCAGCCGCGCTTCGCGCGCTTGTCCGTCTGTGGCGCGTCGATATTTCGCCTGACGATCTGCGCGCGCTCGCCTTTCGTCTCGGCGCTGATGTTCCCGCCTGCCTCTCGCGGGCGCCCGTCTGGGTCGGCGGGGCCGGCGAGACCGTGACGGCCGGCCCGCTCCTGCCGCCCTTGTGGGTCTGCCTCGCCAATCCCGGGGTCGCCACGCGGACCGGGCCGATCTTCCGCGCTTTCGACGCCGCCAATCCAGCGCCGGGCCGCCCGGAACGACCGCAGATAGAGGGGGGCGGGTATCGCAGCGTTCGATCGTTGTTGGAAAATTCCCGGAATGACCTTCAAGAGATTGCCATAGCCGGCGAACCTGTGATCCAAACGGTTTTAGGACGCCTTGCGGGGCTGCCCGGCGCGCTCGGCGCGCGCATGTCCGGCAGCGGCGCTACGGCGTTCGGTCTTTTCACCTCGGCGAGCGCCGCCCGGCGCGCCGCGCAGTATATGAAAGGGACAGGCTGGTGGTCGATGGCTGCGCGCATTTGCGCAGCCGCCCCGGCGCGGCGGTGTGTTGAATGCTGACAGCTTTGGCGATCATGATCCTGTTGGCGGCCGCGAGCGCAGGCGCGATCGCGTTCGGCGCATCCAGGTTTTTCGCCGCGCGGACTTTCCTTCAGGACCGACCGAACGGGCGTTCGGCCCATCGGGCGATGACGCCGCGCTCCGGCGGCATCGCCATCTTCGCGGGGTTTGCGGCGGCGACGGCGCTTTTCATCGCCTTTCTGACCGTTTTCAGCCATCAGGACGCGGGCGCCTATCTCATCTTTTTCCTGTTTGCGTTTTTCGCATTCCTGTTCGGCGCGCTTGATGACGCGCGCGCCCTCGGCGCCCGCCTTAAACTGCTGACCCAGATATTGATCGCCTGCGGATTTGTCGCGCTTGCGGGCGCGGTCGAGCAAATTCCCGCGCCGTTTGTCGGAGAGCTTGATCTCGGCGGCGCCGCTTTCGCACTGACGGTTTTGTGGATCGTCGCTTTCATGAATGTTTTCAATTTCATGGACGGGATCAACGGCATCGCGGCGTCCTGCGCGCTGTTCGTTCTCGCTGCGCTCGCCGTGTCCGCCGCCGGCTCCGCGGCCGTCTTTGCGCCGCAGGCTTTGTTTCTCGCATGCGCCTTGTTCGGGTTTTTACCGTTGAACCTTTCGCAGGGGCGCATATTCATGGGCGACAGCGGCAGCCAGTTTGCCGGGTTTTCAATCGCCGCGCTCGCAGTATTGACGGTAAGGAACGGCGATAGCGGCGTGTCCGCGATGTTCGTTCCCATCGCCTTTCTGCCGTTCATTTTCGATGTCGCATTCACGCTCATCCACCGCGCCGCGCGCCGCCGCAATATTTTCGCCGCGCATAATGAACATCTTTACCAGCTGCTCGTTCGCCTCGGCGGATCGCACGAAGCGGTGACGACGCTCTATCTGACGCTGGTCGTGGTCACGACGACAATCGCGCTTGTCGCCAATTCGTTCGGCGCCGGCGTTCAATACGCGCTCGCCGCCGGCCTGGTCTGCGCCTTCCTGCCGGCCGCGCTGGCGATCAAAGCGCGCGCAAGAAAAGCCGGCCTTTATTCCGGCGGCGCGGAAATTGCGCGCAAGGAACCGTCGGTCGAGGACGGCGCCTTTCGCACCGCTGCGGAATAACCGGTTTGGCTAGGAAATGCGCGCCGCAGAGCTGATTGCAAGGTCGGCGAGCGCGCTCGTGAACGAGTTTTGAGGCGCGATCGCGAGATCATCGAGGGCCCGCGCGGCGTAACGCTTTGCGCAGGCGATCGTATCGTCGAGCGCTCTTGTAGAAACGATCAGTTCGCGCGCTTCCTCGAAATCGCCGTCGACCTGAATCGCGTCGGCGATCGTCCGGCGCCAGAATTTGCGCGCGTCCGGCGTTGCGCGATCGAAGGCGTAAACAACGGGAAGCGTCATTTTCCCTTCGCGAAAATCGTCGCCGACGCTTTTGCCGATCTCTTTTTCACGACCCGAATAATCGAGCGCGTCATCGATAAGCTGATAGGCGATGCCGAGATTGCGGCCGAAGGAACGCAGGGCGTCTTCCTGTTTTGAACAGGCGCCCGCTATTACCGCGCCGGCCTGGGCGGCGGCGGCGAAGAGCGCCGCAGTTTTCGATTCCACCACGGCGAGATACATCTCAAATGTGGCTTCAAGGTTTTTTTGCGTCGCCAGCTGCAAAACCTCGCCTTCGGCGATCACGCCGGCCGCGCGCGAGAGAATTTGCAGAACGTTGAGATCGCCGGCCGCGACCATCAACTCGAACGCCTGTGAAAACAGGAAGTCGCCGACAAGGACGCTTTCCTTGTTCCCCCAGAGGACGTTCGCCGTCGAAGCGCCGCGTCTCAGCGCGGAATCGTCGACGACATCATCGTGAAGCAATGTCGCGCCATGAATGAGTTCGACTGCGGCGGCGAGGCCGATATGGCGATCGTCCGGGCAGTCGAACATGCGCGCCGCCGACAAGGTCAAAAGCGGGCGCAGGCGCTTGCCGCCCGCATTGATAAGGTGTCCGCCGATTTCCGCGATCATCGGGCTCTGCGATTTGAGCGCCATCAGGATCGTCGCATTGACGTCCTTGAGATCGCCGGCGCACAGCGTTTTCAACGCTTCGACGGAATCCGAAAACGCGCGCAGGTCGCCTTCGGGATTGGCCCTGGCGAGGCGGGCGGGCGAAAGGGATGTGACGGCTAGATCCACGGCGTACCGAAAAATGTTGACATTCGCGTCCAAGATTGGGCTTCGCGGATCGCCGGGTCAAGGCGCGCGATTGCCGCGTTCGCAGGCGAAGACCTCTCGTAGGGATTAATCACATGCGATTGATCGGCGGGCCGGAACGTTCGCACGGCGCGCCGGGCCGTTCCCGGTCGGCCCGCGATCGATTGATCGCCCGCGCAATCGCCCGTAAACTGCCCCGGATCGTTGAATGCGCGCGCCGTTTCGGTTAAGGCGCGCCGGCAAGAGGATGGCGATGAACACGACCGCCGGCATTGTTGCAGGACTTCTCGTCGCCGGGGCGGCGGTGACGGCGTTTCGTTTCGCACGGCGCAAGGCGGATGAATTTCGCGCCGCCATCGATGAATTGCGGGGCGATCGTTCCGGCGCCGGCGCAATCCTCGATTTTGAAAAAGACCCGAACACCGGCGTCTTTCGCCCGCGCGGCTGAATTGCAGGCCGCTTGACCGGCATCGCAATTGAAATGTTTCGCGGTTAAGGCAAGTCTGCGCGCGGAACGGATCATGCCTGACACAATCGCCTTCATCGATTTCGAAGCCTCCGGACTGGGCGCGCGCTCATGGCCGATCGAGATCGGCTGGGCGTTTGAAGACGGCGCGGGCGAATCGCTGCTGGTGAGCCCGGCTCCGGACTGGTCCATGGATGACTGGGATCGGCGAGCGGAAAAGCTTCACGGCATTTCGCCCAAAATGCTGAGCGATCTCGGCGTCAGCGCGCAAAGCGCGTGCAATCGCGCCGTCGCCGCGCTCGCCGATTGCGCGGTTTATTCCGACGCGCCGGACTGGGATTCGTTCTGGATGATGCGTTTGTTCGATGCGGCCGGACGCAAATGCCCCATTCGCATTCTCGAATTTTCCAGTTTGATGCCGCCCCTGTCGCAGGCCCGCAAATCCGATCTGCTTTCGCAAGCCGATCGTCAGGCGCCGCGCCGTCACCGCGCCGGCGAAGACGCCCTGCATCTCGTCGCGCTCTATCGCCTGTCGCGCAATCTCGAAGCGGGCGGATGAATTCGTCCATCGACATCGACGCGCCCGATCGAATTTTCATTGCGCTCCGGGACGGCGAGATCGCAATCAGGCGATATGGCCGCCGCGGCGCGCCGCGTTTCCTGTTCGCGCACGCCAACGGGTTTTGCGCTTCGGCCTATCGTCAGGTTTTTGCGGCGATGGGCGATCGCTTCGACATATATGCGGTCGATTTGCGCGGGCACGGACGATCGCGCCTGCCCGCCGACCCGTTAACCCACCGCAGCATGGCCGCTTATGGAAAGGACGTTGCGCAATTGCTCGACGCGCTCGGCGATGACGGGGAAGGCGCGTGGACCCTCGCCGGCCATTCGCTCGGGGCCGTATCGGTCACGCTCGCCGCTGTCGGACGCGGCGATGTCGCGGCGTTGCGCCTGATCGAACCGGTCGCGACGCCGCGCTGGTATTCCGCTCTGGCGCGAACGCCGCTCTGGCGGTTCATCGCGCCGAATACGCCGCTCGTGAAGGGCGCGCGCGGCCGGCGCGGCCATTTCGCCGATCGCGCCGCCGTCAAGGCGCGCTATTCGACGAAATCCCTGTTCGCGGGATGGGCCGACGGCGTCCTCGACGATTATCTGACGGACGGCCTCTACGAGACGCAGGGCGGCGTCGCCCTTTCCTGCGCGCCCGCGTGGGAGGCGGCCACCTTCGCCGGGCAGGCGCAGGATATCTGGTCGGCCGTGAAAAAGGCGCCCGCGCCGATCCGCGTCCTCGCCGTGCGCCACCCGACGACGACGGTGCGACCTTTCGCGATACGGCGTTTTCGAAAATCCGGCGCGCGGGTCGAGATCGCCGAAGGGTTGACCCACCTCGCCCCGTTCGAGAATGCAGCTCTCGCCGCGCGTTTCCTGCTTGGCGAATAGCCGGCCGGCCTTGGAGGGCGGCGTTCTTTTTGCTATGGCGACGCGCAAGTAGCCGATCTGACGCCGGCGCGCTGTCCCGCACGGGGCGCCGACATTTCAAAGAATTAGGGAAAAATCGATGAGCCAGACGCCCGCCGCGCCGCAGATCAACGGCAAAATGTACCTGTTTGAAAAGCCGGAACTGCTCAATCGCGAACGCCACGGCGATCTCGGCCTCGACGCCGCGGCCAAGCCGTTCAGCTTTTGCGCCCATGTCCGTGCGATCCCCTTGACGATTTCGGAAGTCGTCGAAGCAGCGAAACATTACCCGGTCGTTTTTTATTCGCAGGAAGAGCCGCTGCCCGTCGCCATTCTCGGCTTCAACTCGGATGTGAACCTGTTCGTCGATGAAAACGGCAACTGGGAAGAACACGCCTACATCCCCGGCTATCTGCGCCGCTATCCTTTCGCGCTCGCCGGCGAAACAGGCGGCGAGCGTTATGCGCTGGTGTTCGACGCCGCCTATGAAGGCGTGTCGGCGAACGCAGAGCGCAAACTGTTCGACAAGGGAGAGCTTAGCGATTTCGCCAAGAGCGCGATGGAGTTCACCACGACTTACGAAGCCGATCGCCGCCTGACCGAGCGGATCATGAAAGAGCTTAAAAAATACAACATCATTCAATCGCAGACCGCGCAATATACGCCCGCCGGCGAAACCGCGCCGCGCACCTTTGCGCAATATTTCGGCATTGACGAGCAGGCGATCAACAACCTGACCGACGAACAGTTTCTTGAACTTCGCAAGATGAATGTTCTCGCTGCGATTTACGCCCATCTCGTTTCGTTGAATAACTGGCGCTCGCTTATCGGGCGCCGCATGCAGCGTCTCGGCGTTTCCGAAATTGAAGCCGTAACCGGCCAGCGCCCGTCCTAGGAAAACCGGTCCCGGAAACATCAAATCCAGGCGAGCGCCGAATTTCCGCCCGCCGGCGATATTGGTCGCGCGGGCGGGCCCGCGTAAGGAAGGGCGATGCGGTTTTTAGCCCATTTTGCGGTCTTGTTCGCGTTGACCGCTCCGGTCCAGGCGGCTTCGTCCGTCATCACCGATCACGCCCGATCGCAACTCGTCCTTGAATCGAACGGCGTCGAACCGGGCGGCGCCGTTACGTTAGGCTTTGCGCAGGAACTCGAACGCGGATGGCATGTCTACTGGAAAAATCCGGGCGATTCCGGCCTGCCGCTCGATTTTCAATGGACCCTGCCGCCCGGCGTCGAAGCCGGTGAGATCGAGTATCCCGCGCCGCATCGCATACCGGTCGGGCCGCTTGTCAATTTCGGCCATGAAGGCGCGCCGGTTTTTTTGACGAGCCTTAAAGCGGGCGATGATGCGGCCATCGGTTCGACGATCGATATCGCACTCAAGGCGACATGGCTGATCTGCGCCGATATCTGCGTTCCGGAAACGGGCGAATTTTCTCTCTCCGTTCCGGTGGTCGAACACGCCGTTCGCGATCCCGAAAAAGCCGGCCTCTTTTCCAATGCGCGCGCGGCGGCGCCGGCGCGCCTTAAGGGGGAGGCGCATTACGCCGTTCGCGGCGCCAGGCTGAGGCTAGATGCGCCCGCGCTGGGGGCGCCAGCATATTTTTTTCCGGATACACCCGGCCTGAGCGAACCGGCCGGCGAACAGCGCGCGCGCGTGAAAGGCGACCGGTTGACGCTTGAGATCGCCGGCGGCGCGGAACTCGGCGCCCTGTCCGGTCCGCTTGCGGGGGTCATCCAGTATGGCGAGGGCGATGGCGCGCGCTCTTTTGCGTTGCGCGCCGAACCCGCTGCGGCGGGCGCAGGCGGGTTGTCGCAGGGGCCGTCGCGCGCCGGCTCGCTGGCAGCGCTCCTCCTCGCGGCGTTTTTCGGCGGCGCCATTCTCAATCTCATGCCATGCGTCTTTCCGATCCTGTTCGTCAAAGCCGCCTCGATGGCGAAAGCGGCGAGCGGGGATGCGCCGATGATGCGCCGGCACGGGGCGCTTTACGCCGCCGGGGTAGTGGCGAGCTTCGCCGCGCTTGGCGGATTGCTGCTGGCGCTGCGCGCGGGCGGCGAGGAAATCGGCTGGGGCTTCCACCTTCAATCGCCGGGCGTGGTGGCGGTCTCCGCCTATGTCCTGTTTGCGGTCGGGCTTAATCTCGCCGGGGCCTTTCATGTCGGGTCGAGCGTTCAAAATCTCGGCTCCGGCCTTGTTGCGGGGCGGGGCGGGGATTTTTCAGCCTTCATGACGGGCGTCCTCGCCGTCATTGTCGCAGCGCCCTGCGTCGGTCCGTTGCTGACCGCGCCGGTCGGCGCCGCGGCGGTCCTGCCGGCGTTTCAGGGGTTTTCGATTTTCATCGCCATGGCGCTCGGGCTCGCAGCGCCTTACGTCCTTATATCCTTTGCGCCGGGCGCAGCGCGGGCGCTGCCCAAACCCGGCCCCTGGATGGACCGGTTCCGTCAGGCGCTCGCATTTCCGGTTTTCGCAGCGGCGGGATTTTTCATCTGGGTGCTCGCCGCGCAGACCGGATCGCGCGGGCTTGCGCTCGCGATCGCCGGCCTGATCACTGTCGCATTCGCGGCGCGGCTCTGGGAATGGGGCCGCTCGGGAAGGCTACTTAAAATCGCGGCGCTCGTCGTTCTCGCGCTGGCGCTTGTTCCGGTCGCGATGTTAAGGCCGGTCGCCGCCTCCGCGCCGAAAGCCGGCGCAATCGCCTTCGATCCGGCCGATATCGCCTTGCGGCGGGCGGCGGGCGAGCCGGTTTTTGTCGATTTCACCGCCGCCTGGTGCGTCACCTGTCAGGTGAACAAGCTGACCGTGCTTTCAGCCGCGCCCGTCAGGAAAGCGTTCGCCGACGCCGGCGTCGCCTTTGTGACGGCGGACTGGACCAATCGCGATCCCGTTATTGAACGCGCCCTCGCCGAATTCGGCGCCAATGGCGTGCCGCTTTACGTTTTTTATCCGCCGGGCGGGGAGGCGATCGTTCTGGACCAACCCTTGAGCGAACGCCGGATATTGGAGGCGCTGTCCGCCGCGCGCTGAACGCCGCCGCGGGCGCTGTCCCGGCCGACGGGTCGCCCGCCCCGGCAATCATGAAAAAAAGTTCGGACTAATGCGCGGCGAGCGCGACGACGCCGCTTGCGCCATGCGCGGCGCGCGGTTCGGCGGCCTTCAGGGCGAAAATCGCCGTAACCGCCAGCACGACAATCAGGTTGCGCGCGAGCCGGCTGAGAATTTCGGTTGAGCGAACATTTGAGATCATGGCGACACGCTTTACCCTGCCATCCTTAAAATCCGTTGAGGCTCATGCCTAAAATCCATATCACTTCGCGCTTTCGCACGGACGACAGGAACGCTTAAGGTTAATGAGGCGATGAGCGACATCACCAAAAGCGCGGCGTGGACCCGTCTTGAAACGGCGCACGCCCGCCTTCGCAAACAGCGGACCATCAACCTGTTCGATGCGGCGCCTTCGCGCGCGGAAGATTTCTCGATCGAAGCGGCGGGGCTTTATCTCGATTATTCGAAAAACCGGATTTGCGCCGACGCCCGCGCGGGGCTTGCGGACCTCGCCGTCGCGGCTGATCTCGCCGGCGCGATCGGCGCCATGTTCGCGGGCGAAAAAATCAATTCGACCGAGGGGCGCGCCGTCCTTCATGTCGCGCTGAGGGATTTTTCCTCACGCGCCTACAAGGTCGGCGGCGCCGACGTCGCCCCGCTCGTTGCGGGCGAACGGGCGAAAATGAAAGCCTTTGCGCAGAAATACGAGGCGCGCGCCTTAACGGGATTTTCCGGCGCCCCGCTCGATACGCTCGTCAATATCGGCATCGGCGGGTCCGATCTCGGGCCGTTGATGGCGGTTGAGGCGCTGCGCCCTTACTGGCTCGACGGAAAAACCGCGCATTTCGTTTCGAATGTCGACGGCCAGCATCTCGCTGATACGCTGGAAAAGGCCGATCCGGCGAGAACGCTTTTCATCATCGCGTCGAAAACATTCACAACGCAGGAGACGATGACGAATGCCGAAAGCGCACGTCGCTGGTTCCTTGAAAATGGCGGGACGCAAAAGGATATAGCCGGGCATTTCGTCGCGCTTTCAACGAATGAAGCGGCCGTACGCGAATTCGGCGTCGCGCCCGAAAACATGTTCGGGTTCTGGGACTGGGTTGGCGGGCGCTATTCGATGTGGTCTGCGATTGGCCTTTCGATTGCGCTTCAATGCGGCTGGGATGCATTCGAGGCGATGTTGAAAGGCGCGCACGCGATGGACGCGCATTTCGCATCGGCGCCGATCGGCGAGAACATGCCGGCCATGCTCGCGCTTGTCGGTCTGTGGAATCGCAACTTCGAAGGCGCCGCCGCGCATGCCGTCCTGCCCTATGATCAACACCTTCACCGTCTGCCCGCCTACCTCCAGCAGCTCGATATGGAATCTAACGGCAAGTCTGTGATGAAAAACGGCGCGCGCGTTAACTGCGCAACGGGTCCCGTCATTTTCGGCGAACCCGGAACGAACGGCCAGCATGCGTTCTACCAGCTTATTCATCAGGGAACGGATATTGTCTCGTCGGATTTCATCGCCGCGGCGAATTCCGCCGCGCCCGTCGGCGACCACCATGAAAAACTGCTCGCGAATTTCCTGGCGCAGACCGAAGCGTTGATGCTCGGCAAGAGCGAGGCTGACGTGCGCGCCGAGCTGGCGGCCGGCGGTGCGGATGCAGGTGCGATCGACGCGCTCGCGCCGCACAGGACGTTCGCCGGCGACAGGCCGACGAATTCGATCCTTATGGAGCGTTTGACGCCGCAAACGCTCGGCGCGCTTGTCGCGCTATACGAGCACAAGGTCTTTTGTCAGGGCGTTCTATGGGGCGTAAATTCCTTCGATCAATGGGGCGTAGAGCTTGGAAAGGCGCTTGCAAAGGAGATTCTGCCGGAAATCGCCGGCGCAGGCCGATCGGACCCGCCGCGCAAAAACCATGACGCCTCGACGCGCCGGTTGATTGAAAAGATCAACAGTCTGCGCGCACGGTAGGGAGAGGGATATGTTGAAGAAAGCTTTTATCGCCGCAGTCGCAGTCGCGTTCGCCGCCGCTTCGCTCGCGCTCACCTCATGTGAGGAGAGAAAACGCCCCAAGCCAGTCGCGCCGCCCCAGGGGGAGGAGATCGTCGCAAGCGCGACGGCGGCGCAAGCGGGCGAGGCGGACGCCGAACCGGCGCAGGCGCAGGACATCGCCGCCGCGCCGATAGAAACAAAGGCTGACGATATCGATTGGCCGGTCTCGAACATGCATGCGAAAATCGTCACGTCCAAAGGCGATATGCTTGTCGATCTTTATCCCGAACAGGCGCCTAAAACCGTCGCCAATTTCGTTCGCTACGCGCGTGAGGGTCATTACGACCGGCTCATCATTCACCGCGTCGTCGCCGGCTTTGTCATTCAGGGCGGGGGATACAACAAATACTGGAACGAGCGGGCGACGCACGATCCCGTGCCGTATGAAGGCGATAACGGCCTTGGCAATTACCGCACGACGCTCGCCATGGCGCGCACGCTCGATCCGAACAGCGCCAGCGCCCAATGGTACATCAATCTGAGGGACAATAACGACCAGCTCGATCACTTCGTCAACGATCTGGGACCGCGTTACGGCTACGCCGTATTCGGACGGGTTGTCGACGGCATGGATGTCGCCGACGCGATAGGTTCGCTCAGAACCGGCGCGGGCGGACCATTTCCGGCCGAGGTTCCGGTCGAAACCGTCACAATCAGCCGTATCGATATAATCGAAGATTGAGCGGGCGGCGTTGCGCGTCGCGGCGCCTTCGGCTATCCCGCCGCAATGGCGAAAAAAGAAAAATCGAATAAACCGAAGGCGCGAATTCCGCGCGGATTTCGCGACCGGCTCGGCGCCGAGCTTGTCGCAGAGCGCGACATGCTGGGACGCATGTCCGCCGTTTATGAATCCTTCGGCTTCGACCCGCTCGAAACGCCGGCGTTCGAATATACGGATGCGCTCGGCAAATTCCTTCCCGATGTCGACCGTCCGAACCAGGGCGTATTCTCGCTCCAGGACGATGACGAACAATGGATGAGCCTCAGATACGATCTGACGGCGCCGCTCGCGCGCTATGTCGCAGAAAACTATGACGCGCTGGCGAAACCGTTCCGTCGCTACGCCGTCGGCTCCGTCTGGCGCAATGAAAAACCGGGCCCTGGCCGGTACCGCCAGTTCACGCAATGCGACGCCGATACGGTCGGGGCCGCCGCGCCGCACGCAGATGCGGAAATGTGCGTGCTTTACACCGAAGTGATCGAGGCGGCGGGGCTCGGCGCCGGCGAATATGTCGTTCGCCTGTCCAACAGAAAGATCGTAGACGGACTTTTTGAGAAGATCGGGCTGGATGCAGGGAGCGCGGCTGAAACGCGCCTCGACGTCATGCGTTCGATGGACAAATTCGACCGGCTCGGCGAAGCCGGCGTGCGCCTGCTGCTCGGTCCGGGGCGAAAGGACGATAGCGGCGATTTTACGAAAGGCGCCGGGCTCTCCGACGCCAGGATCGATTCGGTCATCGCCTTTTTGTCTTCCGGCCTTGATCGGGACAATTCGGCGACGCTTGAACAAATCGCCGCAGTTCTCGGCGACACGCCGAGCGGCGCGGCCGGCATAGAGGAACTGTCTTCAATCAACCGGCAAATTCCGGACGGGCGCCGAAAATCCGTGATCGTCGATCTTTCGATCATACGCGGGCTTGAATATTACACCGGCCCGGTTTTCGAGGTCGATCTGACATTCGACCTGCGAGACGAAAAAGGCCGGCCCGTCAGCGTCGGCTCGGTCGGCGGCGGCGGACGCTATGACGGGCTCGTCAAACGCTTTAAAGGCGTTGAAGTTCCGGCCGTCGGCATATCGGTCGGCGTGTCGCGCCTTCTCGCCGCGCTTGAACTCAAACGCGGCGCCGGCGCGCGCGTGAACGGGCCGGTCGTCATACTTGCGCTCGAAAAAGACCGGATGGCGGACTACCAGGCGATGGCGGCGGAACTGCGCGCCGATCCGGATTTGCGGAAAATTGGCGTCAGGGCGGAAGTCTATCTCGGCGGTGCGAATTTCGCCAAGCAGATGAAATACGCCGACAAGCGCGCAGCGCCCGTTGCGGTCATCTGCGGCGAGGACGAACGCGCGAAAGGCGAGGTGACGATCAAGGATCTCGTACTCGGCGCCGAGCTTTCAAGAACGATCGCAGACAACGCCGAATGGCGCGAGGCGCAGCCGGCGCAAAAAAGCGTCGCGCGCGGCGATCTTGTCGCAGAAGTGAAACGTGTTCTGGAAAAGAAAACGGAATAGGGTCAATATCGCCCGTTCCGGCGCCCGCCGGGATCTGCGTCGCCCGCGCGGTTCGCGATCCGCCAAGCGGCCCCACCCATATTTGCGCAATACGCCCGGACGGGCGAAAGATTGAAATTCACAGAGGGAGACTTTGAATGCGATCCGCCTTGTTCATGCTGCCGTTTATGATGTCGTCCGCGCTCGCCGCACCGCTCGCCGATCCGGCGATGGAGGCGAAGGCGCGCGCCATTCATGAGAAAGTCGTCACGCTCGACACCCATGTCGACATCGCGGATGATTTCGCCACCTACGGAACGGATCCCGGCGGTTTCACAAAAAGCCAGGTCGACCTGCCTAAGATGCGCGCCGGCGGCCTCGATGCGGCTTTCTTCATCGTCTACACCGGACATGGCCCGCTGACGGACGAAGGATACAAAAAGGGTTACGCCGAAGCCGCCGCCAAACTTGAAGCGATCCATCGGTTCATCAACGCCTATCCCGATCAGATTTCCCTTGCGACGAGCGCTGCGGATGTGCGCAGGATTTCACGCGCCGGGCGCAAGATCGCCTTTATCGGCATGGAAAACGCCTATCCGCTCGGCCCCTCGCCGACGCAGGCCGACGTCGATGCGCTCGCCGCCGCCGGCATCCGTTACGCCGGCATCACGCATTTCGGTCATAACCAGTTCGGCGATTCCTCAAATCCGGACACCGAAGCCGGCGATCCGGAAGAAAAATGGGGCGGCCTTTCACCGCTCGGCCGCGACTATATCGCAATGCTCAACCGCGCCGGCATTATGGTCGATGTCAGCCATTCGGGACGCAAAACGATGATGCAGGCGCTTGAGTTGTCGAAAGCGCCGATCATCGCCTCTCATTCCGGCGTGAAGGCTGTCGCCGATACGGCGCGCAACCTCGATGACGAACAATTGCGCGCGATCGCAGCGAATGGCGGCGTCGCGCAGATGGTTGCGCTCGGCGTTTACGTGAAGCCGCTCAATGAGGCGCAGAACGCCTTTCGCGACAATCTCCTGCATGAGCTAGGTTTTGACTCGATCGTGCAGCTCGCCGCCGCGGGTCCGGAAAAACTCGCCGAATTCGAAGAGCGTTCGAAAGGCGTCTGGGACATCGAACCGCGCGCCGATGTCGCCGATTTCGTCGATCATATCGACCACGCCGTCAAAATCGCCGGTGTCGATCATGTCGGAATCGCCTCAGATTTCGACGGCGGCGGCGGCGTCGTGGGATGGAATGACGCAACCGAAACGCTGAACGTCACGCGCGAACTCGTCAAACGCGGCTATTCGGAACAGGACATCGCGAAAATCTGGGGCGGCAATCTGCTGCGCGTTCTCACGGACGTCGAAAAAACCGCCGCCGCGCTCAGGAAGGACGCGAAATAGACGTCAGGCCGCGCGAAGTTTTTTGAGGACCAGCGATTTTTTCGGCCCCCCGCCGGGGCCGATATCGCCGCCAAGGCGCGCGCGTTCGATAATGTCGCGCGCCAGCATCGGCGCTTCGGAGCGAAAGATCGTCTTGCCGTCATCATCGACATAGATGACGTAAAAGCCGTCTTCGGCGTCCATCGCATGGCGCATCAGCGATGCGTCGAGCCAGTCGATCGGCTCGCCGTTTTTGGTGGGCTGGGTCAGCCCGTAAACTTCGATCACCGAAACATCTTCGCTGATCAGCGCCGCGATCGCCGGTTTCAAAAGGCGCCGCTGCAAGCGGCATGCGTTATGATTGGCGGTCGGTCCGATGATGAAAAGCGTATTGCGCGGTGAGAAACGCTTGGGTTCGGTCTTGCGGAACTCTTCGCGAAAATCGGGCAGGGGCAGGGGACCGCGCGCGGCGAAATACGCAATCGCGCCGAAAATCAGGCAGGTCGCCAGAATGAGCAGCGTCAACCCCATGCGCCAAAGCTAGCCAATCGTCGTTGACAGCGCGTTAACGAAATTCCCACAGCCGGGCGAGAATAAGGCAAGCTGTTGTAATAATGGGAAGATTTGACGCCGCGCCGCACCCCCGCGCGGTCAGTATAACGGCGTTTTAAGGCCCTTGCGCCAGGCGATCGTCGCCTCGATCCCCTCTGCAAGGCTTGTTTTCGGATCGTAACCGAGGTCGGTCCGCGCTTTTGAAATATCGGCCCAGGTGCGTTCGACATCGCCTTTTTGCATGCCGATGAAATTCTTCTTCGCCTCGATCCCGAGTTCCGTTTCGAGAAGCGAAACGAGGCGCATCAGCTCCTCCGGCTTGTCGTTGCCGAGATTGTAGACGCGGTGGAAATTGTCGGACGGGCCGGGCGGGTGCGCAAGCGCGGCGAGAACGCCGGCGACGATATCGTCGATATAGGTGAAATCGCGCCCCATGCGGCCTTCATTGAAAATGTCGATCGCCTCGCCCTTCAGCATCTTCTCGGTGAAAATGAGATAGGCCATGTCGGGCCGGCCCCACGGTCCGTAAACCGTGAAGAACCGCAAGCCCGTCGTCGGCGTCGAATAAAGTCGCGCATAGGCGCAAGACATGGCCTCGTTGGCTTTTTTGGTCGCGCCGTAAAACGAAACCGGCGCGTCGGTGCGGTCGCTCTCGGCGAAAGGCGTCTTTTCGTTTGCGCCGTAAACAGACGAAGATGAAGCATAAACGAGATGAGCGATCTTCCGGCGACGGGCGAGTTCCAGCACCGACAAGTGTCCCTGGAGATTGGAATGCTCGTACGCGAACGGATTCTCGATTGAATAGCGAACGCCGGCCTGCGCCGCGAGGTGAATGATCGCGTCGAACTCGCCGCGCGCCGCGCTGTCGAGCGCTTTGGTATCGGCGATATCGATTTGCGAAAAGGCGAAACCCTTTCGCCCATTCAGCCGCGCAAGGCGCGCTTGTTTCAGCGAGACAGAATAATAGTCATTCAGATTATCGACGCCGACGACCTCGTCGCCGCGATCGAGCAGCGCCGCGCTTGTCGCCGCGCCGATGAAGCCAGCCGCCCCGGTGATCAATATTCGCATAAGTAACCGTCAGCCCGGTTTTTGATATCCCGCTATTCGGCGGAAGGATTTCTTAATATTTCGTCATACAGTCCGTCGGGAAGCGTCCGGCGTCTATGCAACATCAGCGCCGAAATCGCCAGCATCGCGACGGCGACCGCAAAAAAGGCCAAAGCCGGGTCGGCGCCGGTATTCGTTATGAGAAAGGTCGATAACGATCCCGGAATTGCGAATACCGCGTTCGCAAAAACGACGGCGGCCATTATCCGGGCGCGAATGGGCGCCGGCGCGCGCCGCTGGACCGCCGCCTGAAGGGGCGCGAGGTAAACGCCCATCAGCGCCGCCGTTGCGAGAAACAAAAAGGTGAGAGCCAGGCCGGGCGCCGTCAGGAACAGATCGCCGATGGTGAATATCTCTCCGGCGTCGCCCGCCGCAATGGGTGAGAATATTCCAATTAGGAGAGAGAAAACGCCGGCCGCGCCGACGGCGGCGGCGGAATAGCCAAGCCCCGACCGCCCGCGCGCAAGGCCCGCCGCGCACAGCGCGCCGACGCCGGCGCCGATCGCGAAAAGTCCGTTCAGCGCTGTGGCCACATAGGCGTCGGCGTTCAGCGTATCGCGCGCGTAGAGCGGGGTTATCACGGTGACGGCGGTGGACAGGAAGAAAAAAATAGCGACGCCCAGAAGCGGCGGCGCGACGCCGCGCGAGGAGGCGACATAACCGGTCATGCGGGCGATCTGGCCGAACCAGTCGAATGTGATTTTGAGACCGGGATCGTTCGCGGCCGCGCGCAACGTACGAAGTGAAGCAAGCCAGCCGATTGTCGAGGCCGAGACAAGCACGGCGCCGACGAGTAGGCGTCCGTCTTCGCGCACGATCAGCGCGCCGCCGACCATGTAGCCGAGAAGAATGAAGGAATAGAGGCCTGCATTGCAAAGCGCATTGCCGCGCACCAGTTCATCGGGCGCGAGATATTTCGGCATTGCGCCCGTCCTGACAGGCGAAAAGAACGCCGATTGCGCGCCCATGGCGAAAAGCATTGCAATAGCGAGCAGGCCGGCGCCGCTCAAAAAGGCGATCGCGGCGGTGACCATCAAAATGATTTCGACGAACTTCGTCCGCCGGAACATCTGCGAGGTTTCGTATTTGTCGGCGAGTTGCCCTGACAAGGGTGAGAACAACATGATCGCAACCGGCAGCAATGCGCCGATAAACGGCATCGCATTGTCGGGATTTTCCGTCGCCGGCGTATCGATGACGCCGTAGGGAATGCCGATCAGCAGGGATTGCCGAAGCACATTGTCGGAAAACGCGCCGAAGGAAAGCGCGATCCACATCGGCCAGAACCGGCGCTGGACGAAAAGCGGCGGCGAATGCCTTGTCACTGTCAGCGCGCCCTTTCCGCCGTCTTCTTCTTCGGTCGCGGATCCGGCAGCGGCGCGGATAGTTCCGCCGTCGCCGCGCGCCCGATCAGTTCCAGTGACCGGCGTTCGATCGATTCTTCAAGCCGCGCCATGAAGGTTTCCTTGTCGAGCCCGGGCTCGATCGGGTCGAGGAATTCAATAACGGCCTCGCCGGGTTTCAGCCGCCAGTCCTGCTGCGGCCAATGGCGGCCGAGATTCGTCGCCACAGGAACAGCCGGGCAGCCATAGGCCGAATACATGTGAAAGACGCCCTTTTTGTAACGGTAGCGCTCGCCGACCGGCGCCAGATGGCCTTCGGGATAGATGAGAATGCGCCGATTGTCGCGCGCGGCCTGTTTCAGTTCCTCATCGACAAGGCGCGCGCGGGCGTACGCGCCGCCGCAATTGTCAACGACGATCGCGCCCATTTTCTTCAATATGCCGCCGAGCAGCGGAAACTTCTCAAGATGATCGCCGGTGACGAAAGCGAGATCGTAAAACTGCGAGAACATGATGATGCCGTCGCCCCAGCTTTGATGCTTGGCGGCGATGATGCACGGCCCGTCGGGAAGGCGCTCCCTGCCGATCACGCGAACCCTTACGCCGGCGATGACGCGCATCCAGAATTGCATCACCCGCGTATAGGCGAGGATCCAGATCATGACCGGTTTGCGGCTCGGGATGAGTATGAGCGGCGCGGCCGTCGCTGCGAAAAAGACGGAGGTCAGCCAATAGGCGATTTGAAAGAGTATGTTGCGCATCGCTGTTTTCGCTTAACGGGGCGCCGGGCGCAAAACGTCGAGCGCGGCGGCGGCGAGATCGTCCGAATATCTCGACAGCGGTCCTTTGAGCCGGCCGTAATGGATTTGCAGCGCCGTTTGCAGGACGAGACCGAGAGCAAGGCCTGCGGCGAAGGCCGCATCGCCGCGCGCAATCTCACGCCGCTTCATGGCCGCGCTGATAATATCCTCCACCGCCGCTACGGGATTATCGACATCTTCAGGCGAAGGAAGAAAACGATGCGTATACAGAAGATGAAAGGTGAACAGCGCGAAGTTTTCATCCGCCGTCGCGCAATACGCCTCGATGACGGCGCCGGTCTGGTCGGCGATCGCGCGTCCTGATTTCGCCGCCTCGCGGATCAGCGCCGCAAGCCGCGCGTGAATGCGGAAATACAACTCGGCGGCGAGTTGGTCTTTCGAATCGAAATGGCGGTAGATCGCCCCTTCGGAAACGCCGGCCGCTTTGGCGATTTCGCGGGTCGTCGCCGCATCGACGCCGTTCTCGACAAATAGCGCCAGCGCCGCCGCCTCGATCCGCTCGCGGGTCGAAAGCCCGCCGTCCGTATTCTTTTTCGCCGCGCCGCGCGCCGCCATGCCCGCCTCCGTATGTAAGTGAGCGTTCACTTACATACGACCGAACCTCCTGCGGGTCAAGCGGAAAATCGCGGACGGGCGGGCCGAAAATCCGCCCGCCGCCCAACAGTCGCCGCCCCACAGTCGCCGCCCCGCAAACGCCGCGACAGATCCGCCGCCGGTCCGGAGCCGCCGCCCCGCGCTTTCGCCTCGCGTGCGGGGGACGCTGCGAAGGATTTTTCTTTGACCGCCGCGACATTCAGTCATCGGCGGTTTTCATTGAAACGCGCCCCGGCGGCGCCGACATCAACAGGAGGGGCGCGGCGCCGAATTTCTTTTGCGGTTTTTCCGTGTGCGGTTTTTGATCCGCGTCAATCGCCAAAACGCCCCCTGTGTCACGATAGGGGCGTCGCAATGAAAGCGTTCGTCAAGGGAGGACGCAATGGCCGTCAAAAAGATTTTTGTTCCCCTGCAGAATGTCGACGTCGCGCAAACGGCGCTCAGGGCCGCCATCGCTCTCGCACGCCGGCACAAGGCGCATATAGAGGCGTTGCATATCCGCCAGCGCCCAAACGTGCCGGCGGGCGGTTATTATCCCGTCGGCGTCGTTTTCGTCGATGATCACATCGCAGAGCTGACGAAAGCGCTCGCGGCGGAGGCGGCGGCGATCAAGGAAACATTCGATCGCGTTATGAAGGATGAAGGCGTCTCCATCGTCGATTCCGGCGCGCATCGCGACGATGCGGGCGCGACCGCGTCCTGGTGCGACCGTCAGGGCGTTTTGCCGTTCGATCTGTCCGCCGCCGCGCGTGTCGCCGACATAACCGTTTTCGCGCGCGCCGCGTCCGACCTCGGCTATCCCGACGCAAACCTCATCGAAGAGGCGATCTTTCAGTCCGGACGGCCGGTAATCGTCGCGCCGCCCGACACATTCGAGCGGACGCCGCGACGCATACTCGTCGCATGGAATGGCGGGCGCGAAGCGGCGCGCGCGCTCGCCGCCGCTATGCCGCTTTTTGAGGAATCGGATGCGACGCTCGTCCTGTCGATCGGCGATATTCCGCCAGATCTTGAAGGGCCGGAAAAAGCCGCCGAGCTTTTGCGCCTGCACGGCGTCAAATCAAAAGCCGAGCGGCGCGCGCACAGTGGCGCGCAAACGGCTGAAGACGAGTTGTTGAAAGCGGCGGATGAGTGGAGCGCCGATCTGATCGTCATGGGCGCCTATTCGCATTCGCGCTGGCGCGAACTCGTACTTGGCGGCTTTACGCGAAAGATGCTGAAGCAATCGGTTTATCCGCTGCTGCTCGCGCATTAGCCGTATCTGATCGACGCATGGACGGCGCGCGCGAATTCTGTTCCGATACGCGCCGTGAAAGAATCCGTCTTCAGGATATCCGTGCGCGTTTACTACGAGGACACCGATTTTTCGGGCGTCGTCTATCATGCGCGCCACCTTCATTTTTTCGAACGCGGCCGCACGGAAGCGTTGAGGTCGCTCGGCGTTTCGCATGCGAATCTGCTGGCGCGCGCCGAACCGCTGGTCTTTGCGGTGCGCAAAATGACGACGCATTGGGATTCGCCGGCGCGCATTGACGACGAACTGGAGGTTGCGACGCGCTTTCGCCAAGTCAGGGGCGCGCGAATTCTGATCGACCAGGAAATGCGGCGCGCCGGCAGGCTGATCGCGCGCGCCGACGTCGAGGCGGCCTGCATGAACCTGGATGGCAGGCCGCGCCGCCTGCCGGCGGAATTGACAGCCCGGTTCGGCGAAAATTCCGGGTAGACGGCTTTCGCTTCCCGTTTTCTGCCCTTTGAAACCCGGACGGGCCGGCGGCGCACCGGCGCGTCCGCGCCCGGCCTTGTCAGGCGTCCGGATTAAACTTCCGAAATCTCCAATCCCCCGCGCCAAAGTCTTTGCCGGCCCGCGCGGAAGCCGCTATCAGGTTAGAAAATAACGGTAAACGGCGGTTTCGCCCGGCGGGCGGGCCGCCCGCGCCTTCCTTGCGTCCGCTGAAAATCGGCCGGCGCCGCAAAAAAGGCGCAACCGACCGGTAACCATGCGGACGGTAGGGACCGTTCGCGACGCTCAACACGCAGGACAACACGCAGGGGATTTGAAGACCATGGAAGCAGAAGTCGCGGCGGCCGCGGGCACGACACTCGGCGGGGAGTTCAGCCTGCTAAGTCTTTTTCTGTCGGCGGGGCTCGTCGTCAAGATCGTCATGGGCATACTCATTTTCGCCTCGGTCTGGTCGTGGGCGGTGATTATCGACAAATCGCTGCTGTTCGGACGGCTGAAATCGAAGTCGGGGCGTTTTGAAGACGCTTTCTGGTCCGGGCGCCCGCTCGATGAGCTGCATCGCAAGATCGGCGACAAAACCGATCATCCGATGGCGCGGGTCTTCGCCGCCGGCATGAGCGAATGGCAGCGCGCCAAGGATCTCGGGCGCGCCGAGGGGCTGGTGGCCGGCGCCAAGGATCGCATCGACAAGGTGATGAATGTCGTCGTCAGCCGCGAGCTTGAAGCTGCGGAAAGGAATCTCGGCATTCTCGCGACAATCGGTTCGGCGGCGCCTTTCGTCGGCCTTCTCGGCACGGTCTGGGGCATCATGACCGCGTTCCAGGCGATCGCGGCGACGAAGGATACGAACCTCGCCGTCGTCGCGCCCGGTATCGCCGAAGCGCTGTTTGCGACGGCGCTCGGACTTCTCGCGGCGATCCCCGCCGTTGTCGGCTATAACCGGTATTCTGCGGCGCTGAACTCCTATGCGGTTCGCCTTCAGGGTTTCGCAGACGAGTTTTCCGCCATCCTGTCGCGCCAGCTTGACGAAAGGTCGCGCTGATGGGCGCGTCGATCGGAAACGGCGGCGCGCACCGCCACAGGCCGGGCCAAACGCGCGCGATGTCTGAAATCAACGTGACGCCGCTCGTCGACGTCATGCTCGTCCTGTTGATCGTATTCATGGTGGCGGCGCCTTTGCTGACGGTCGGCGTCGCGGTCGACCTGCCCGAAACGGCGTCGCAGCCGATCCCCGATCAGGGCGAACCGCTGACGGTAACGATCACCTCCGACGGGACGATCTACGTTCAGGAGACGGCGGTCGAAATCGACAGCCTCGTGCCGCAACTGGAAGCGATCGCATCGGCCGGATACGACCAGCGCATCTATATTCGCGGCGACCAGGCGCGCAGCTATGGCGAGGTCGTTCGCGTGATGGGCAAGATCAACGCGGCCGGCTTTCGTCACATCGGTCTTGTCACCGATCGGGAATTCGAGTGACGCGGGGAGTGTGACGAGGCCCCATGCGTTTCGGCGTTATCGCATCTGTTCTGCTTCACGTTTGCGCGGTCGGGCTGGCGTTTGTCTCGCTGCCTGAATTCCTGCGCACGAAAGTCGTGGAGGCGCCGGTCATTCCGGTCGAACTGATCCGCGAGGCGGAACTGTCGGAAAAGACGAGCGTTCCCGCCGCCGCGCCGAAGCCGGAACCGAAAAAGGAAGAGCCCGAAGACCTTCCAAAGCCCGAACCGGAAGAACCCAAACCGGCGCCCAAGGCTGAACCCGAGCCGGCGCCGAAACCGGAAAACGTAGAACCGGAACCAAAACCCGAACCTCCGGAACCGAAACCGGAAGAAAAACCCAAACCCAAGCCGAAACCCAAGCCCAAGCCGCAGGATCTCGATCTCGACGCGCTCTCGGCCCTTGTCGATAAATCGCGCAAGCCGGAGCCGGCGTCGGACGCAGATGCGGACGCCGCGCTTGAAGCAGAACGCGCGCGCGCGGCGATCGGGGCGGGCGACAGGCTGACGGCGAGCGATATCGACAAGATGCGCGCGGCCGTCTCGCGCTGCTGGAACGCAAGCGCCATTATCGGCGCGCCTGAACCGGAAAAACT
This sequence comes from Parvularculaceae bacterium, assembly GCA_020446945.1. Taxonomy (GTDB): domain Bacteria; phylum Pseudomonadota; class Alphaproteobacteria; order Caulobacterales; family Parvularculaceae; genus Amphiplicatus. Next base: position 5,464 of record JAGRDS010000001.1, on the reverse strand, counting down.
CGTCGTCGAGATTGATATCGACCTCAACCGCGACGGCACGCTCGCCGGCGCGCCTCGGGTCGTGAACGCGCTGCAGATCAATCTCTCCGGCAACCGGTTCTGGAAAGTCGCCGAGCAAAACGCCGTCCGGGCGGTGCAGGCGTGTCAGCCATACGACTTTTTCGACCAGCGCCGATATGACGACTGGAAAGCCTTCACGCTCAATTTCGATCCGAGCGTCATGGCGGGATTTTAAGTTAGATATCGGGAGAGGCGCCTTAATTCTGATGAGCGAAGCGTCTAGGGTTTGCGGACAAAGGCGCTGTTCTCGAGGAAGGACGAAACGGAAAGCGACATGATCAGACAGGCTGTTTTTGCAATTCTGGCGATGGCGATCGGGTTCGTCGCGACGCCCGCCGGCGCGCGCGTAAAGATCGACATCACGCAGGCGAACATCGAACCGATGCCGATCGCCGTACCCGATTTTATCGGCGCGCAAAGCGATCTGACGGGGCTTGGGCGCGATATCACCGGCGTCGTCATGGCCGATCTCGATCGTTCGGGGCTGTTCAGCGTTATCGACCAGCGCGCCTATGTCGAAAAACTTTCAAGCGTCGATGTGCGCCCGCGCTTCGCCGACTGGCGGATCATCAACGCGCAGGTGCTTGTCTCCGGCGAGGTTCGTCCGACGCCGGACGGACGCATTGAAGTGGCGACGCGCGTCTGGGATGTTTATTCGAACGAACAGCTGGGCGCCGTTTCCTTCAAAACGCCGTCTGACAATTGGCGCCGCGCCGCGCACAAGGTCGCCGATTTCGTCTATAAATCGCTGACCGGCGAGGATGGTTATTTCGATACGCGCATCGTGTTCGTCCACGAGACGGGGCCGAAGGAAAAGCGCAACAAACGGTTGATGATCATGGATCAGGACGGCGCCAACCCGGTGCTGCTGACCGATGGCGTCAATTACCAGGCCCTGACCCCGCGCTTCTCGCCGACGCAGCAGCAAATCACCTATATGGCCCTTTTCGACAACAGGCCGGGCCAGGTTTATCTCTTCAACATTGAAACCGGCGAGCAGGAGCAGCTCGGCGCCTTTCGCGGCATGACCTTCGCGCCGCGTTTCACGCCGGACGGCACGCGCGTTCTGATGTCGATGGAAAGGGCCGGAAATTCCGATGTTTTCCAGATGGAGCTTGCGACCAGGCGGCTGACGCGCCTTACTGACAATCCCGGCATCGACGTTTCGCCGACCATGTCGCCTGACGGGCGGCGTATCGCCTTTACGTCCGATCGCGGCGGCGCGGAACAGATCTACGTCATGAACGCCGACGGCTCCGGCCAGAAACGAATCAGTTTCGGCGAAGGGCGCTATCAAACGCCGGTCTGGTCGCCGCGCGGCGATCTCATCGCCTTCACCCGGCTCTATCAGGGGCGCTTTTATATCGGCGTCATACGCCCCGACGGATCGGGCGAGCGCCTTCTCACTGAAAGCTATCTCGACGAGGGGCCGACCTGGGCGCCGAACGGGCGCGTGTTGATGTTCTTCCGCGAAGCCTCGCCGGGCGCGGGGCCGAGCCTTTGGTCGGTGGACCTCACCGGGCGCAACCTGCGCCGCGTCAGAACGCCGGGCGACTCCTCCGACCCCGCCTGGTCGCCGCCGCTGCCTTAGTTGTGGAGCGCGGTTTTGCACCCGTGTAACGCTTTTTTCATTTTGGCCCCGGATCGGCCCCGCTTGATCGCCGATCCGGACCTCTCTACGGTCGAACAAGCGGGGCGCTGTCAGTTAATCCTTAATGATTTTGGTACAGCGTTCCGGCAAAACGGCGATAGGGTTAGTGGGCGCAAGAAAAACCCTGCGGCGTGCGAACGGAATCTAACGGGGCTGGCGGGGGCGCGCTCGCAAAAAGCCCGCAATTGTGTGGAGCACAAAGGACCATGAACGTGAATATCTCGATGAAGTCGATCGGCGCCGTCGCAGTTATGGCGCTTGCTGCCGCGTGTTCGAGCACAAGCTCGACCGGACCCGACGTCGCCGCGACCGACAACGCCAATGCGCCGGTCAGCTCGATCGTCGCCGGCAGCCAGGAAGATCTGGAGCAGAATGTCGGCCACCGCGTCTTCTTCGGCTATGATCAGTATTCGCTGTCGCCGCAGGCGCAGTCGACGCTGCAACGCCAGGCTGATTTCCTGAAGCAGCATACGAATGTGAGCATCCAGCTCGCCGGCAATTGCGACGAACGCGGAACGCGCGAATACAACCTGGCGCTCGGCGCCCGCCGCGCCGAGGCCGCGCGCGCCTATCTCGTCAGCATGGGCGTTGATTCATCGCGCATCTCGACGGTCTCCTACGGCAAGGAACGTCCGCTCGATCCGCGCTCGACGGAAGATGCGTGGTCGCTGAATCGCAACGCGACAACGACGATCACCTCGGCCGGCGCGTAATCGACGCCCAAAAGGCGTATTTTCAGGAAGGCGCGCCGTCGCAACGCCGGCGCGCCTTTGCCGTTTTCGCCCCAATTTGGTCGCGAAATTTCGTTATTGCTGACTTCGGCGCCCGGTCGGCGCAAGTGGATCAACAAGGGTTAATTCGTATGCGGACAGTCAACACATCGGTTGCGGCGCTCGCCGCCGGTCTCCTCGCGATGAGCGCGCCGGCTTTCGCCGGCACGAAAGACCGGGTTGAAGCGCTTGAAGCGGCGGTCGCGCAATTGCAGGCGGCGTCTCCCGCCGCGCTGAATTCAAACGCCAGGATCGACCGGCTCGATGCGGAAGTCCGCTCGCTCACCGGCCGCGTCGAAGAATTGACGCACGAACTTGAACAAACGCGCGCGCGCCTCGATTCCGTCAGCGCCGCGCTCGCGGGCGGCGCGCCGGTCTCGCCGGATTCCGGACCGGTCAATCTGACCGGCCCGTCGGCTTCATCCGATCCGATCGCCGATCAGATCGCCAGAACCGGCGGCGCGGCGTCAGCGGGCCCGGCCGGCGGCGCGACGGTTGGCGCAATGGGCGGCGTTTCTTTGCCCGCCGACCCTGAAGCCGCTTACGCCTATGCGTCGAACTTTCTTTTGACGAGCGATTACGCCAATGCCGAAAAGGCTTTTTCGGCCTTCCTCCAGGCCCATCCGAGTCATCCGCGCGCGGCCGATGCGCGTTTTCGTCTCGGCGAAGTTCAACTCGCCGCGTCCAAAAATGCGGAAGCGGCCGATACGTTTATCGCCTTCATTCGCGCCTATCCGAACAGCGCGCGCGGCGCCGAGGCTTATCTGAAACTCGGCACCGCTTTTTCGCGACTCGATCAGTCGAGCGAGGCGTGCAAGGTCTTCCGGACGCTGAAGTCGAAATATCCGACCGCGCCTTCGGCTGTCCTTCAGCGCACCGATGTCGAGATGGCGCGCATCAACTGCAAATAATCCGTGGGCGGTCCGGCGCCTCTTAAGGCTCCGCTGCTCGACGCGGCGGGGTTTTACGAGGCGCTGATGCGTCTCGATCCGCCGCGCCGCCTTTTGCTGGCGGTCTCGGGCGGCGCCGATTCCATGGCGATGATGCGCCTTTGCGCGCCGCTGCGCGACCGGTTCGAATTCGCCGTCGCTAGCGTCGATCACCGGTTGCGCGCGGGCGCGCGGGCAGAGGCCGAACTCGCCGCGAACGAAGCGCGCCGTCTCGGCTTCGATCATGCGATCCTGGAACGGACCGGCGCACGGCCGCAAAGCGGCGTTCAGGCGGCGGCGCGCGCGGCGCGGTATCGTTTGCTGATCAATCACGCCTGCGCCAGCGGGGCCGGGGCGATCGTTACCGCGCACAACGCCGACGATCAGGCGGAAACGGCGCTGATGCGCGCGGCGCGACGTTCGGGCGTTCGCGGTCTCGCCGCCATGGCGCCCGCTTCGTTCGTCGCGGCGGATGCGGGGGCGGCGATCAGATTGCTGCGCCCGCTATTACAAGTGCGCCGGCGCGATCTGCGGAACTTTCTGACGCGCGCGGGCGCCCCCTTTGCGGACGATCCAAGCAATGAGGACGCCGCCTATGAACGGGTGCGCGTGCGGCGCGAAATCGCGCAAAGGGAAGCGGGCGGCGAATTTCCGGTCGAGCGCCTGTGCGAGAATGCGCGCGCGGCGCGCGAGGCGGCGTTTTCGATCGAGACGGCTGAGAATAACCGCTTTGCGAGCCTGAACGGGCGTTTTGACGAACACGGCGCGGCGCATCTCGGCGCAGATCTCGGCGAGCGCGACGCGGCGCTGATCGCCCGTGTCGTTCAGGCGGTCGCCGGCGGCGATTATCCGCTTTCCGGCGCGCAAGCCTTAAAGGCGCTCAAGACGGCGCTTTCGGGATGCAGGGCGACGCTCGGCGGCGCGATGGTGAAGCGGCGCGGGGACGAAATTTCGATTTTCCGCGAACCGGCGGCGGTCCTTGGACGGGCCGGCGCCGCTCCGCCCGCAATGCTGGAAATCGCGCCCGGCCAAAGCGCGCTCTGGGACGCGCGCTTCATTGTGTCGAACCGATCGCACGCGCGATTGCGCGTCGCGCCTGCGGGCGCGGGCGCGGCGGCGGGGCTTTTTCCCGACGAGGATCGCGATCTCGCCGCCGGCGCGCCGGTCCTGTGGCGGGGCGGCGAACTCATTGGTCCCGCGTGGGAATTCGGCCATTCGACGCCGCTCGCCGACGAGCGGTTTTTCCGCCGGGTTAACCGGTTTGCCGAAATTACATAAAAGTGAATATCGACCGTGGCGCCGGGCTTCCTTAACACCTATCTGTTAGCCTGCGGGCATCGGCCTGAAAGGAAATCGTGAATGAACGGACGCAATCTCCTCATCTGGGGCCTCGTTTTCGTATTTTTCATCGTCGCTTTGCAGCGCTTTGAGATTTCGCGTCCCGGGCCGCAGCCGGAAGAGCTGAATTATTCCGAGTTCATTTCGCGCATCGACAGCGGCGAAATCAAATCGGCCGCGATCGACAAGGAAGTCGTCAAGGGCGTCCTCAGCGACGACCGGCATTTCGTCACCGCCATTCCCGAAGGTTCGGGCGTCGCCATCGCCGATCGCCTCAACGGGGCGGGCGTGCAGACCGAAATCAAGCCGGAGGAGCAACTGCCGCTGCTGCTTTCCGTGCTGTTCAATATCTTGCCGTTCGTCATTTTCCTGGCGTTTTTCTTTTTCGTCATCCGCCAGATGCAAGGCGCGGGCGGCAAGGCGATGGGTTTCGGCAAGAGCCGCGCCAAGCTGCTGACCGAGCGTCAGGGGCGAGTCACTTTCGACGATGTCGCAGGCATCGACGAGGCCAAGGAAGAGCTTGAAGAAATCGTCGAGTATCTGAAAGACCCGATGAAGTTCCAGCGCCTCGGCGGTAAAATTCCGAAAGGCGCGCTGCTTGTCGGCCCGCCGGGCACCGGTAAAACGCTTCTTGCGCGCGCCATCGCGGGCGAGGCGAATGTGCCGTTCTTCACCATTTCAGGTTCCGATTTTGTCGAGATGTTCGTCGGCGTCGG
>JAGRDS010000017.1:94850-158891 GCA_020446945.1 Parvularculaceae bacterium | reverse complement strand
TCGCCGGCGGCAGCGCCTATTCGCGGTTTATCGATTTCTCCAAATTCAGGGAGATTGCCGATAGTGTCGGCGCGAAGCTGATGGTGGACATGGCGCATTTCGCCGGCCTCGTTGCGGCGGGCGTTTACCCGACGCCGATCGGAATCGCAGATGTCGTCACGACGACGACGCACAAGACCCTGCGCGGACCGCGAGGGGGCATGGTTCTCACCAATGACGCCGACATCGCGAAGAAGGTCCGTTCGGCGCTCTTTCCGGGCATCCAGGGCGGGCCGCTCATGCATGTCGTCGCTGCGAAAGCCGTGGCGTTCGGCGAAGCGCTGCAACCGGAGTTCAGGGAGTATGCGCGCCGGGTGGTGGTGAACGCCAAGGTTCTCGCCTCAACGCTGGTCGAGTCGGGCTACGCCGTTGTTTCGGGCGGCACCGACACGCATCTCGCGCTCATCGATCTGCGCCCGAAGGGCGTTAAGGGAAATGCGGCCGAACAAAGCCTCGAACGGGCGGGCATCACCTGCAACAAGAACGGCGTGCCGTTCGATCCGGAAAAGCCGACCGTGACGTCGGGAATTCGCGTCGGCTCGCCGGCGGGGACGACCCGCGGTTTCGGCGAGGCGGAATTCCGCGAGATCGGGCTGATGATGGCGGAAGTTCTCGATACGCTCGCCGAAGGCGGCGACAGCGCCGCGACGGAAGAAATCGTAAAGCGCAAAGTCAGGTCGCTGACGGACCGCTTCCCGATTTACGCCTGAAACTGAGCGAGCGTTAAACCCATGCGCTGTCCTTTTTGCGGTTGTGAAGACACCCAGGTGAAGGACTCACGTTCGGCTGAGGATGGCTCGTCGATACGCCGCCGGCGCCAGTGCGCTGCGTGCAGCGGGCGATTCACGACTTTCGAGCGCGTACAGCTTCGCGAACTCGTCGTTGTAAAAAGCGCCGGCCGCAAGGAGATTTTCGATCGCGACAAGCTGATGCGCTCGGTCCAGATTTCCTTGCGCAAGCGAAATGTCGATACCGAGCGCGTAGAGCAAATGGTGAGCGGCGTCATCCGCCGGCTCGAAGCGCTCGGCGAAACGGAAATTGCGTCCAAAACGATCGGCGAGCTTGTGATGGACGGGCTGGCCGGTCTAGATGACGTCGCCTATGTTCGGTATGCGTCGGTTTACAAGGACTTTCGCGAGGCTCGCGATTTCGGCGAATTCATCTGCGAGCTGGAAGATCAGGAAGGAGAGGACGGCGCCTGATCGTTGTCCGTTCGATTTGTGACGAGACCCGTCGATTCCCCGGTCGATCCCATGCAGGCGCGCACGAATGCGCGCCTCGCCGGCGTGCAGGCGCTTTACCAGATGGAAACGAGCGGAACGGGGGTCGAAACCGTCATCCGCGAATTTCGGACGCACCGCCTTGGCGGCGATATCGAAGGAAACCTTCTGCACGAGGCCGATGAGGATTTCTTCGGCGAGTTGCTGCGCGGCGTCGTTCGCCTCCAGCCGAAAATCGATCCGCTGATCGAAAAACGACTGGCGCGGGGATGGACGCTTGCGCGCCTTGATGCGACGGCGCGCGCAATCCTGCGTTCGGCCGCGTATGAATTCCTCAACCGCGCCGACATCCCCTCGGGCGCCGTCATCAATGAATATGTCGAGATTGCAAAAGCGTTTTTCGGCGAAGATGACCCGCGCTTCATAAACGCCGTACTCGACGGTCTCGCCCGCGATCTGAAAGACGGCGCGCCGCCGCAGACCGGGCGCGAATGAGCGGCGAATTCGATATCATCGCGCGGTATTTCGCGCCGCTTTCGTCAGGTTTCGCCGGCGCCTTCGCATTGGGCGACGACGCGGCGAGCCTCGATGCGACCGACATCGTCATCACCAAGGACGTGCTGGTCGAAGGCGTGCATTTCCGTGCGCGCGATCCGCGAAGGGACGTCGCGATGAAGGCGCTGCGCGTCAACCTTTCCGATCTCGCGGCCAAGGGCGCGCGCCCGATCGGCTATTTTCTCGGATGCGTCTGGCCGCAAAACGTCAAGGAGGACGCAATCGCTGAATTCGCGGCGGGCCTTGGCGAAGATCAGGACGCCTACAAGATTTCGCTGATGGGCGGCGATACGACCGTTCACGGACAAAAGGGCGGCTTGCTCGTCGTTTCCGTTACGATGATCGGCGCGCGCGGGTCGGCCGGGATGATCCGGCGCTCCAGCGCGAGGCCCGGCGATGACGTTTATGTTTCTGGCACGATCGGCGACGCCTGTCTCGGGTTTGGCGTTTCCAAAAGCGAAATAAGGGTTGCGCCGGCGCATAAGGCGTTTCTCGCCGGCCGGTATCTTCTGCCGAGCCCGCGCGTGGCGCTTGGCGGCGCGCTGGCCGGCCACGCGTCCGCCGCGATCGATGTTTCGGATGGTTTGCTCGCTGACGCGGGCCATATCGCCAAGCAATCGAAAGTCGCGATTGAAATCATTGCGGACAAGATTCCATTGTCCGAGGCCGCGCTCACCTGGCTCGACCGGCAGGATCGAAACGAAGGATTGGCGCGCCTTGCAGGCGGCGGCGATGATTACGAAATTTTGTTCACCGCGCCCGCCGCGCGGCGACGTTCAATCGAAATGGCCTCGCAGGTGACGAAAACGCCGATTGCGCGCATCGGAACCGTGTCGAAAGGCGCCGGCGTTCAATTTCTCGATGCGCAGGGCGCCGCGATCGAAACCGGCCAGACCGGCTTCGACCATTTCGGGCGCCATTTTGGACAGTGAACGCGCGGCGAAATTGCTTACGATGCGGAGTTTAAACGGGTGACATCGGCGGACGGCTCCGGCGTCGTACAATGGCGCGAAGGGTATCGCCCCGTTCGGCGACATCAGGACCGAGCCGGCGGAGAATGTGAACAACACGGGCTTCACCGGCCATTTGCTCGATCTGCGCTCCGGCCTCGTCTATATGCAGGCGCGCTTTTACCACCCGGTCACGGGGCGGTTCTACTCAACCGACCCCATCGGCTACGAAGACCAGCTCAACCTCTATGCGTATGTCGCAAACGATCCGGTGAATGCGATTGACCCAAATGGCGAGGCCGGAGTTTGGGGAACGGCGGTTCAATTAGTAAAAGGCGGGCTAAAGCAGGTCGCAAAGCTTAATGACAAGGCCGATGCCGCGAGAGCCTTTCGTCAAGGTGCTAATGTCCAAGCCTCAACGGAACAATCAGCAGGCGCGTTGGCGCGCGCATTGACCGACAATCCCGAGCAGATTTTAAAGCACCAGGGGCACGAGCTGCGAGATGGAAGCGGAATGATCGGCCGCCCTCACTTCCAGCTGGAAAATTATCCTGGGCAGCATATTTTCTGGTCTGTTGTCGGGGGAGCCATAGTGGCGCTTGAGGTGCTCGAACAACTCGATCCGCTATACATAGGTTCAACGGCCTGTCCCGCGTTCGAGTGCGGTTCGGCAGAAGAGCGGCAGGCAGCCTCGGCATCTTGGTCAACGGCAGCGCAGAGTCCGGCGGGACAAGAAACGTCAGGCACGTCCGAAGATCGGCCTAACCCAACGTTTCAAGGCGTATTTCGTGGCAGCGGAAGCAGAATCGAAGATATGAAGCGCGATGCGCAGGAGCGAGAATAACGAAGGAATAGATAACAAGAGTGGGCTTCCGCCAGTGGAAGGTCTGTTTTGATGAAAGCGTTCGCAATTGTTTTGCGTGGCGAGGGCATTTTTCTGAAGAGTGAGCCAGAGCCGGCGGTGGGATTTTTTGCGACGAGAAAAGTGTGGGCGCGAGATGAATCGGAAGCCGTATTGAATGCAAAAAAATCCATTTTGAAGGAGTGGCAGGCGGACGGATTTCAGCGAGAGAATTTGGGGGAGATGCCACGCTTACGGGTCGATACCGTGACTGAGCTTAAAGGGCTTTCGAGTGTCACGCGGCGCATTCCGAACAGGGGATTCATCTTCTTTCCCGAAAACAAATGATCAGCGGGCGCGGACGAATGACGCGTGAAATATCGCGCGCGAGGGATTTTGGGTGTAAGTGCGCCGGTAATTCGTGAAGACTGGGGCGTGTTTGCGAACGGGGCGGCTGCCCCTCACTCTAGCGTCGTGGAAACGGGGTCGCGTGTGCGCCCCAAGCGACGGAAACGAGGAGGAGCAGCCATGGCTATGACGACTTCCCAAAATGCCTGATTGCGTCGTATTCTCGTGCGGAAAACGCCGGTATTGGCTGCAAGCAAGGGAGGCGCGCTGACGGCGGAATACACGCATGCCGACATCCAGGGGAATGTGCTCGCCGCCAGCGACGCAGCCGGCGCGATCTTGTGGCGGGAGCGATACGAGCCCTTCGGCCGCACGCGATTAAACCCCGCCGGCAACCGGGACGATACCGCCTATACCGGCCATTTGAAGGACTCGGCCTCCGGCCTCGTCTACATGCAGGCGCGCTATTACGACCCCCTCATCGGCCGGTTCTACTCAACCGACCCCATCGGCTACGAAGATCAGCTCAACCTCTATGCGTATGTCGCAAATGATCCGGTTAATAACTTCGATCCAACTGGTGAGGCGCGCTACGGCCTCTTTGGTGAAGCAAAATTCTTCAGAATTCTTGGTGGCCAAGTTCGTGCGGAAATTTCGGTGGACACAGAGAGTAAGGAGATCCGTGTCGATTTTTCGGCTGGCGTTGGAGTCGGCGCGAGGCTCGGGCTGGAAGCGGGTGGGTTTGTTGAGGAAAGCCGCACAGACGGGACAAGTGTAAGCGGAAAAGTCAGCGTGGAAGCGAGCGGCGCACTTGAACTGAACCCCGCGCCTGTGGGCGGCGAAGCTGGGGGTGGACTGACCATAGTCGAAGGATCGGCCTCTACGGAAAATGGCCTGCAGGGCGACGCGTTTAGGCCCGAAGCCATCGCAGAAGGCAGTGTCGGGCCGTTCACTGTAGACAGCGATAGCGTCTCGGTAAGCGTTGGCGTCGATGGCGGCGTGAGCGCGAGCGTTGACGTATCCGTAGGCGCGAGTATTTCGTTGAAACCTCTCTTCGACGAAAAGGATCTATGATGTCCAAGATCACCTATTTTTTCCATATAATCGCCTTAATCGTGATCGGGGGGGCAGGCCTTTTTGGGATTGACGGTAAGAATCAAACCGTTTTTGAAATGGCAACCGCTGGATTGCTGCTCGGAGCGGGCGCGCAGCTAGTCGCGCTGATTGGATTTTCAAAGAGCGAACGTGTGCCGAAATTCGCGAACAAACTCACGTTCGCGGCTTGGTTTGCATTGTTATTTCCTGCAGCGATCGTTCAGTTGCCAAATTGGAATCCCGTGTTCGCGGCCATTTCGATTCCCGGCGGCTTCTTAATCGCTTATCTTTTAATCTCGGTGCTCCGCCTTCTATGGGCGGTTGTTGAAAGGCTGACGACTGAAAGATGAAAGCAATGGTGCATTGCGGGTTTGCACGTCAGGTTTTATGCGGGTTTTGATGGCCCATCCGTATGCGGAGTGGCGTCATCGCTCTATGCCGAAGCGCCGTTCTGGCGCAAGTTTGGTGCAGGATTTTTGCGGAGCCGTAGTGATCGTTCGATGAATCGGGAGTCGCAGCCGGCGCGATCTTGTGGCGGGAGCGATACGAGCCCTTCGGCCGCACGCGATTAAACCCCGCCGGCAACCGGGACGATACCGCCTATACCGGCCATTTGAAGGACTCGGCTTCCGGCCTCGTCTACATGCAGGCGCGCTATTACGACCCCCTCATCGGCCGGTTCTACTCAACCGACCCCATCGGCTACGAAGACAAGCTCTGGCCTGCCCCCGGTTTCGTGGACACGCAGTTAAGCTAACGCCATCTTTTCCTCGAAAGCAATCGGGCTTAGATAGCCGATGGTCGAGTGGCGGCGCTTCGGATTGTAGAAACGCTCGATGTAATCGAACACGTCGGCCTTCGCATCGTCGCGCGTCCGGTAGGTTGTGCGCGACACCCGTTCGGTCTTCAGCGAGGAGAAGAAGCTCTCCATCGTCGCATTGTCCCAACAATTGCCGGACCGGCTCTGCGAGCCGATCGTAACAGGTGGCGACGGCGCGATTGATTTTGAGATGGCCGAATACGCGCTCGATGCAGTTGCGCTGACGGTAGAGGCGCTTGTTGTATCGGATCGCGATCTTGCGGTTCGATTTCGGCGGAATTGTCCGTCGTCTTCTTCCGGTTGGCGGACGTACTTTTCAAATGAGAGACCAAGCGCGGCTCAGGTTAACACCGTTATCTCTGCCGATGAGAAGTGTAAGAACGTCTTGTGTTGGAAGAAAAACTGCAAGCCTCCAACGGCAAACCGCTCGGCGCTTTCGAGGATGTTTTCGAACTCGCTGTTCGGTTCTTCTCAAACTCGCTTTTACCGACAAGCTGGCCTATTGCCGGAATGAGGGGTTTCGAACCCCGCAAGTTGCTGTTCCGTTTCGGATTTTAGGGAATTTCGCTCAAAAGGATAAACTGGCGGAGAGGAAGGGATTCGAACCCTCGATACCGTTTAACGGGTATACTCCCTTAGCAGGGGAGCGCCTTCAACCGCTCGGCCACCTCTCCGGAGGGGCGGAAAATGTCGGCATTCAGCGCCGGATGCAAGGCAAAACGCGGCCCGGCGGCGCATCATTTCGCGAATTTTACGAGTTTGACGAGTTTCACGGGTTTTGCGCGTCGCAGGCCGATCCGCCGCCGATCAGTTCTGCGAGCGCGCCGGCGTTGAGGTCGGCGGCCGTCGCCTCTTCCCTGGCGGTCCGGGCGATATAATCGCCATAGGCGAGGCATTCCTCGCCGGCGGCGGCGATGTCGTCTTCGGCAAACGCGGCGTCCGCGCCGATATCGGCCATATCGTCAAACCCGGCCGGTGCGTCGGCCCCGCCGAAATATTCCGGCTCAGCCGCGCCGGCGTCCGGATCGACTTCATTGCGGGGCGCGGTTTCAAAAACCGGCGCCGCCGCATTTGCGGAAATCGGTTCGGCCGTATTTGCGGGCGTATTTACCGGTGCGGGCGTTGGCTGGGGCGCAGGCGCTTGCGGCTGTTGCGCGCTCTGCGTCGCCGATTCGTCATGAGCCGGCGCGCCGGTCGGCGCAGCGGGTTGTTCAAGGCGGATCGACTGGCGCCGCGCAGGCGTTGCGGATTTCCTGCGCCGGTCGGAACGCGAATTGCGCGCTTTTGAATCCGGAACTGCGGGCTCGGTTTGCGCGTGCGGGGCTTGCGCGTCCGCTTGCGCGATCGGGGGATTTAATATCGGCGCCGCCATGTCGGCGATGCGGGGCTGGATTTCCGGCAAAACGCCCGCCGCCTCCAGGGGCGCAACGGCGCCGATGCGCGAGGAAGCGCCGCCGCGCTCAATATCGCCGGAGAGCGCGCCGGCGATCGCCTTTCCGGTGAGGCGGCTTCGATAAATCTGGCTGTTTTCAAGCACGCGCTGCACGTAGTTGCGCGTTTCCTCGAAGGGGATCTGCTCGATCCAGTCAAGCGGATCGATCCCGGCGCTGCGCGGATCGCCATAGGCGTCAACCCATTGATCGACCCGGTTTGCGCCCGCGTTATAGGCGGCGAAGGTCATAATCCATGACCCGTCGAAGCGTGCGATCAAATGCGAAAGATGCGCCGAGCCGAGCGTCATATTATAATGGGGATCGTCGAGAAGCGCCGAGCGGCTGTATTTCAGCCCTTCCTTGCGCGCGGTCGCGAGCGCAGTTGAAGGGATAAGCTGCATCACGCCGCGTGCGCCGGCGCGCGAATAGGCGCGCGGATTGAACTCGCTTTCCTGGCGCGACAGCCCGAGAATGATTTCCGCCGGCGCAAAGCGCGCCGCCGAATTCGGCACCGCGACATCCGGATAGGCGATGTCTGCGGAAAAGGCGTCGTTCCTGACTGCGACCTTGCCGGCGCGCACTGCGACATGCGGGGCGTTCATGGCGATGGCGAGATCTGCAAGTTCGCGAAACTCGCCGCGCGAGCCGAGCATGTCGTCGATGTGATAGGCGAAAATCAAAAAAGCCCGTTCGTCCCTGATATCCGTCAGCATGCGGAGCGCGGCGGAAGCAGGGCGCGCGGCGAAGCGCGCCTTTTCTTCCGGCGTCGCCGGCGCCGGCGGTTCGAAGTGGCGCATCAGCGCTTCGCCGCCGATTTTTTCAGCCGCGAGCTGTCCGTAAAACGTGTAGATATGTTCGGCGGCCTTTTCGTAGCGCGCCGTCGCCTTTTCGGTTTCGCCCATCGCCTCGGCCGCGCGCGCGAGCCAGTACCATCCGCGCGCGAGCGAAATCGGCGCGCCCACATTGGCGGTGAGCGCGGCGAAATGCTGTTCGGCGCGCGCCGGCTCGTTCAAAAAGCGTAGCGCGATCCATCCGGCGGCGAACTCGGCCTCTGCAAAATCCGAAGTCCCGGGCGTGAGCGCATGATGCGAAGCCATGGCGTATGCGTCAGCGTATTGGCCGTTTTTCATCGCCCAGCGCATCAGCAAATTCTGCTCGTACCACCAGCGGTCGGGCGCGCGCAGCGTTTCGGCGTCGTCCGGCGCGTTTCGAACGATCGAAACCGCGCGCGGCTCCTCATGCTTGCGGCGGAAATATCGAACCGCGGCGAGGGCGACGCCGGCGTCTTCGCGGTCCGCTTCGCTGAGATGATTGTAAAGCCGCTCGGCGTTTCTGGCGGCGGTCAAAAGCGCGGCGCGCGCCTCGGCCTTGCGCCGTTCGCCGGCGTCCAGCCGCGAAAATACGCGCCGGGCGCTCGTCACCTGACGCGCCCATAACAGGCGGTCGGTGCGCGCGGCGTGATCTTCATTCGTCAGGCGGCCCGAATAATTCGCGATCAGGCGCTGTTCATCGGCGAGATCGAAGTTTTCGTTAATCCATGCGTCGCGAAGATGCGCGAGTCCCGCCTCGCGCGCGCCGGTCGCAAATTGCGCGCGCGCGAGTTGAAGCTTTCCGGCGCCGGTGAGCGGATCGCGATGATCGAAAAATTCGAGGATCGTCTGCGGCGGCGTCGTCCACAGCATTCGCTCTTCGGCGTGACCCTGAATTTTGTTTTGCGAGGGCCAGTCGGGATTGGCGTCGAGATAGGCGCGCGTGTCCTCAATCGAGACCTGCGGGTCTTCGGCGTCGAAATAGTACCATTGCGCAAGGCTGCGGGCCGTTGGATCGGCGACGAGGGCGCCCAGCGATTTTGCGCTGGCGAAATCGCGGCGGTCGAGTGCGGATTTCACTTCCCGAACCCGCGAAAGATCGTCGACGGACATGTAGGCGGGGCCGGGGGCCGGAGGTTTCAGGCGCGGCGCAGCCGGCGTTGCGGCGAAAGCCGCCGCATACGCGCCTGCGGCCGCAGCCAGCCCGGCCAGGGCGAAGGCGCGGATTTTTCTCATTCGACTCATCGGGCGGCGACGCATCCCCTCAACAACCGGGCCCTCAACAACCGGGCCCCCAACAACCGGGCCCTCAACAAACGAACCCTCAATCAACGGTCCTATCGTATCCGATTTGCCGCAAAATGCATGCTTTTCCCTTTATTCGACCCAAATCTTGCCGGTTTGCGCATATAGATGTATCCGGGCGCCCTGCCGAGGATCTGAACACCCATGAAAAACCTTCAAGGTTCCATGACGGCCCTGATAACGCCGTTTCGCGACGGCGCGGTCGATGAGCCCGCTTTCGTGCGCCTGATCGAGCGTCAGCTTGCGGCCGGAACGCACGCCATCGTGCCCGTGGGAACGACCGGCGAATCGGCGACGGTGAGCCATGAGGAACATCGCCGGCTCATATCGGTCGCGGTGGAAACGGCGGCGGGACGCTCGACGGTGATCGCCGGCGCCGGCTCCAATTCGACGGTCGAGGCGATTGAGATTGCGCAATTCGCCGAGAAGGCGGGGGCCGACGCGCTGCTGACGGTGACCGGTTATTACAACAAGCCGACGCAGGCGGGGCTGATCGCGCATTTCACCGCGCTTCACGATGCGACCGGCCTGCCGATTATTCTGTACAATGTTCCAGGGCGCACGGTCGCCAATCTGTCGGTCGAAACGATCGCCGCGCTGTCGAAACTGCCGCGCATTGTCGGCGTAAAGGACGCGACCGGCGATCTCGCGCGCGTCGCGCTGCAGCGTCTCGCCTGCGCGCCCGACTTCACGCAGCTGTCGGGCGAGGACATGACGGCTGTCGGCTTTAACGCCATGGGCGGAAAGGGCTGCATTTCGGTTACGTCGAATGTCGTTCCCGAACTGTGCGCGCAGATGCAGAACGCATCGATCGCCGGCGACTATCAATCCGCCCTCGCAATACAGGACCGCCTCGCGCCCCTGCACGATGTCCTGTTTGCGGAAACCTCGCCGGGGCCGGTGAAATACGCGCTCAGCCTGATGGGTTTGTGTTCTGAGGAATTGCGCCTGCCGCTCGTCGCGCCGGGCGATGCGACGAAGGCGCGGATAAAATCCGTTCTCGCCCGGCTCGGACTGCTCGATTGATGACGGCGAAAAAAGACGGTGCATCAAGGCTCGTCGCCGATAACAAGCGCGCGCGTTACGATTATCACATCGAGGATACGCTCGAAGCCGGCATCGTGCTGACCGGCACCGAGGTCAAGGCGTTGCGCGAAGGCAAGGCGACGATCAGGGAATCCTACGCCTCGCCCGAAGGCGGGGCGATCTGGCTCATCAATGCGAATATCCCAGAATACTCGCGCGGCAATCGCGAAAATCACGAACCCAAAAGGCCGCGAAAGCTGCTGCTGCACGCGCGCGAGGTTGCAAAACTGACGCAAGCCGTTGAACGCAAAGGCTATACGATCGCGCCGCTGAAGCTTTACTTTAACGATCGCGGCATCGCAAAACTGGAAATCGGGCTGGCGATCGGCAAGAAAGCGCCCGATAAACGCGCGACGGAAAAGAAACGCGACTGGCAGCGTGAAAAGCAGAGGCTGCTCCGCGACAGGGGATGAATATGGTCGATGAATTCGCGCCCGATCCGATGGATGACGCCGCGTCCGCCGAAGATCGTCCGAACGTTACCCTGCATCCGCCGACCGCTCTTTTTTTCGCATTGATCGCCGGCTACGTCATTCGGCTGTTCGCCGGCGGACGATTGCCGGCGCCGCGCGCGCTCTCCGAAGGTCTCGGCGGGTTGATGATCATCGTCGCGCTCGGCCTTGTTTTGTCGTCGGTCCAGATTTTCGCCGAAAAGGGGCAGGGGCTTCGCCCGGCGACGCCGGCGAGCCAGTTGTTCCAGAAAGGCCCGTATAAATTCTCGCGCAATCCGATTTATCTGGCGATGGTCGTATTCGGCGCAGGTTTCGGCGTTGCGACATCGAATGTCTGGATCATCGCGACAACGGCGATCCTCGGCGCCATCTTTCATTTTTTCGTGATCCTTCCCGAGGAACGCTATCTCGCCCGTCGATTCGGCGACGAATATGCGGCGTATAAGGCGCGCGTCAGGCGCTGGATCTGACCGATCGCTAGTCGAGCGTCCTGCGGAACCGCGCCAGCGCGGCGAAAGCGAGGACGGTGAGAATTATTCCGATTGGCCAGACATCGTCGCGTATCTCGGCGAACCCGGCGCCTTTCAGCATCACTTCGCGCACGACCCTTAGAAAATGGGTGATCGGCAGCGCCTCGCCGATCGCCTGCGCCCATTTCGGCATGGCGGCGAAAGGAAACATGAAGCCGGAAAGCAGGATCGACGGCAGGAATATGAAGAAGGTCATCTGCATCGCCTGCATCTGCGTCCTGGCGAGTGTGGAAATGAGATACCCCAGCATCAGATTCGTGAAGATGAACAAAAGCAGCGCGAGAAGGAACGGCGCAGGATCTCCCATAAAGGGAACGCTGAATACAAGGCGCGCGGCGACAAGCACGATCGCCGTTTGAACGACGCCGATCAGGATATAGGGCGTCGTCTTGCCGATCATGATTTCGCCGGCGCGCACCGGCGTTGAAAGCAGCGCCTCAATCGTTCCGCGCTCGACTTCGCGCGTCAGCGCGATCGATGTCACCATGATGAGGGTCATGGTCAGGATAATGCCCAAAAGACCCGGCACGATATTCATCGAGGTTTCGCCGGCGGGATTGTACTGGCGGTGAATGACGGCCTCGAATGGCGGCGCGCCGCCGCGAAGGGTCTTCGGCAAGCGCTCCAGCTCCGGGGCGAAAGCGCGGCGCGCAATCTCGTTCACAGCCGCGACGGGGCCGGCGGCGGCGACCGGGTCGCTCGCATCCGCCGCGATAAGAAGTTGCGGGCGTTCGCCGCGCACGAATTCCTTTTCGAAATTTTCCGGAATGACGATCAGGAATGAAACCGCGCCCGAACGCAGGAGGCTTTCACCCTCTTCATCGGTTGAAACCTGCGCGACGATTTTGAAATAGCCCGATTGGCGCATCGAAGCGAGCAGGCTGCGCGTCAGGGGGCCGTCATCGCGCAGCTCGACCGCCGTCGGCAGGTTGCGCGGATCGGTGTCGATTGCAAAACCGAAAAGCGTCAACTGCATGATCGGAACCAGGATCATGATGGCGAAAGTCGGCCGGTCGCGGCGCATCTGTACGAGTTCCTTCATGAACACGGCCAGGACGCGGGAAAGGGAAATCATGTTACGCCTCGCGCTTGCGCCGCGTTCGCCGGATCGCCGGGCGTGAAGTTTCCGGTCTTTAAATCGCCGGCTGCGAAATTGTCGGCAGCGAAATTGTCGGCCGCGCCGGCCATCAGGTAAATGAACGCCTCTTCAAGTCCGGCTGCGATCGGCGTCGCGCTGAGCCTGTCGAGCCCTTCCAGCGTATCGAGCGCGCGTTTAAGCGCGGCGCCGTCGCGGCCCGCCAGATGAATGGCCGCGCCGAAGCGCGCAAGCACGTCATAGCCGCCGGCGGTTTTCAATCGCTTCGTCGCCGCATCAAGATCGCCCGCTTCGATCCGCCAGGCGGAAAGCCCGACAAGATCGGGAATGTCGGCGGTCGGCGCGTCAATCAGCTTTTCGCCATAAGCGATGAAAGCGATGCGGTCGCATTGAACGGCCTCGTCCATGTAATGCGTCGAGACGAGCGTCGTCACGCCTTCGGCGGAATAGTCGCGGATCGCATCCCAGAAATCGCGCCGCGCTTTCGGGTCGACGCCCGCCGTCGGCTCATCGAGAAGCAAAAGCTCCGGCTCGTGAATCATGCAGGCGGCGAGGGCGAGGCGCTGTTTCCAGCCGCCGGAAAGCTTTCCCGCAAGTTGTTTTGCGCGATCCGTAAGGCCGAGCGACTTCAACGACGCCTCGACACGGTCGCGCAGATGATCGAGCGAATAAAGGCGTGCGATGAATTCAAGATTTTCGCGGATCGACAGGTCTTCATAGAGTGAAAAGCGCTGCGTCATGTAGCCGACGCGCTCCTTGATCGCGCTGGCTTCGGTGCGCACATCGAATCCGAGGACTTTTCCGGCGCCGTCATCGGGCTTCAAAAGTCCGCACACCATGCGTATCGTCGTCGTCTTGCCGGACCCGTTGGGGCCGAGAAATCCGTATATCGCGCCGCGCGGCACGGCGAGATCAAAATTATTGACGACGGTTCTTCCGCCGAATTTTTTCGTCAGCCCGCTGACGTCTATGACAAGCCCGTTTTTCATTCGAGTTCAATCGTAACTGGAAGACCGGGGCGGAGCGTTTCGGGATCGTCCGGACGCGCTTCGACAAGAAAAACCAGCTTGGCGCGCTCCTTCAGGGAATAGATTATGGGCGGCGTGAATTGCGGCTCGCGCGCGATGTAGGAAATTTTTGCGGTTTTCGGCGCATCGCATCCGTCGCAGGTGAAACGAACCGCATCGCCGAGCGCTAGAGTTGAAAGTTTTCCTTCCGGCGCAAAAAATTTGAGTTTTATGTTCGCAGGCGCCAGCAGCGACAGGACCGGCTCGCCCGCCGCCGCGATTTCACCCGGACGACGGTAGATGCGTTCTATCCGGCCTGCGCTCGGCGCGGCGGTCGCAAGGTCCGCAACACGGCGTTCGGCGAGGCTGGCGAGGGCGGACGCCGCGTCCCAGTCGCGCAACATCGCGTCGCGCTCGCCTTGCAATTGACCAAGCCGCGCGCGCGCCGCTTTCAGGTTCGCCGCGTCGCTGTCAAATTTCTCCCGCGAGACGGCGCCGTCTTTCACGAGCGCGCGCGAGCGCTGATAGGTCCGATCGGCGAGTTCGAGCGCCGCTTGCGCTTCTTCAATGCGCTTCGTCATCGAGCCGTCATCGGCGGCCCGCGCGGCGGCGCTGTCGGCTGCGGCGCTCGCCTGCGCGGCGGCGTAGGAAAGGCGCGCCGGGTCCAGCGTGAACAATATTTCGCCCTCGGCGACAGCGTCGCCTTCCTTTACCGCGAGCGATTTGATGACGCCGGCGTCCTGCGGCGCGAGATAAACAAGGTCGGCTTCCACATAACCGGCGAGCGTGTCGTCGCTTTTTTCAGCGCATGCTGAAACGGCGATCAGCGCCAGTGCGGCCAGTGCGCGCTTCGTCATGCGGCGATCCCTTCAAAAAGAATTTGAAGATGCGCTTTCGCGCGCAAGTCCGGCGGAGCGGCGTCCTTTGCGCCGAGAACGTGTTTTCGCATCGCATGAACGAGGATCGGGCCGATCACCATGCGCGCAACGGCGTCGGAATCGATATCCCTGAACGCGCCGTTTTCAACGCCGCGCCGATGCAGCGATGCGATGGCGCCGATTGTCTCGTCGATGACGCGCTCGCGGTAAAACTGCGCAATCTCCTTGAAGCGCGGCGCGACGGAAAGCACGAGTTTCGGCGTTGCGAACATGCGCGGATCGCTCAGAAGCTGCGTCGCCGCAGTAACGAGAAGCGTCAATGTCGATTTCGGATCGTCGCCGCCGGCTTCCGCGAGCGCGCGCAGGCGATGGGCCGCCGGGGCGACTTCGCGCTCTATGAGGCCCCGAAGCAGGGCGTCCTTGCTGTTGAAATAGAGATAGACGGCGCCTTTGGAGATGCCGGCGCGCATGGCGATATCATCGACGCGCGCGGCGTCGAATCCCTTCTCGGTGAAAACGGCGAGGGCGGCGTCGAGGATTTCGTCCGGCCTCGCATCCGCCCGTCGGCGGAATTTCGGCCGACCCGATGTCGATCCGGATTTGGCGCGCGGACGTTTTACCGGAAACTTTGAACCTGTTGTCATGCGTTCTATATAACTGACCAGTCAGTAATATACAATATGCGAATTGTGGAAAAAAAAGACACAATGATAACAATCAGTTATGGTTCTCGCGCCGGTCGCGGCGCTGTGATCGCCGAAACCGCCCCTCAAAACGCGCCCGGACGCGGAAAGCGCCGCAGGAATTTCACGCGCTGCTCGAATGGCCGGAAGGTCCGCCCGGAAGGCTCCTATTTGCATCCCGATCGAGGCTTGTTCATGCGCCCGGATGAGATCCCGCGCCGATCGCGCAAGGGCGACATCGCAGCCCGATTTATAAGGCGGGACGAACGGCGAAGCCTCACCCCGTCGAACGGCGGCGGCGGATTACTCCGCCGCGTCCTGCGCGGGGGAAAACTGCAATTCGGCGAGGCGCGCGTAAAGACCGCCGCGGGCCATCAGTTCGTGATGGGCGCCCTGATCGACGATGCGCCCTTCATCCATGACGATAATGCTGTCGGCTTTTAGCACAGTCGCCAGCCGGTGCGCGATTACGATTGAGGTGCGCCCTTTGGAGATGCGTTCGAACGCGCTTTGGATCAGCCGTTCGCTTTCTGAATCGAGCGCGCTTGTCGCCTCATCCAGTAATACGATCGGCGCATTGCGCAAGATTGCGCGCGCGATCGCCAGGCGCTGGCGCTGGCCGCCGGAAAGCGTCGTCGCGCCCTGTCCGAGAGGCGTTGAATACCCGTCCGGCAGGGCCGTGATGAATTCATGCGCATTCGCCGCCTTCGCCGCTGCGATCACTTCATCCTCGCCGGCTTGCGGGCGTCCAAAGCGGATATTGTCGGCGGCGGAGCCGGCGAACAGCGGCGCATTTTGCTGGACGATTGAAATCGCCGAACGAAGCGCGGTCGGATCGAGATTGCGGATATCGGTCCCGTCAATCGAAACGGCGCCGTTCTGCGGATCGTAAAAGCGCAGCAGCAACTGGAATATCGTCGACTTGCCGGCGCCCGACGGGCCGACCAGCGCCGTCGTCTTTCCGCTTTCAAAGATCGCGCTGACGGATTTCAGCGCCTGCTGGCCGGGGCGCGCAGGATAGGCGAAAGTGACATCGCGAAAAACAATTTCGGCCTGAAGCGGCGCCGGCAATGCGGCGACGGGTGCGACGGCGGCGATGTCCGATCGGGCGGCCAGCAGCTCCATCAGTCGTTCGGTCGCGCCCGAAGCGCGCATCACTTCCGCATAGGTTTCCGTGAGCATGCCGATGCCGGAAACGGCGACAAAAGCGTACATGACGAATTGCGTCATCGCGCCGGGCGTAATCGCGCCGGACTGGACCTGATTGGCGCCGAACCAGAGAACGGCGATGAGCCCGCCCAGAACGGCGCTGAATATGACGCCGGTCATGATAGCGCGCACCGTTATGCGTTTGAGTGCGACGTCGAACGTCGCCTCAACGGCGCCGCGGAAATTGCGGTCTTCTTCGGGTTCGCGCGTGAATGCCTGTACGGTTTCGATCGCGCCGAGGCTTTCCGATGCGCGCGCCGATGCGTTGGCGAGGCTGTCCTGGCTGGCGCGTGACAGGCGCTGGACGCGGCGACCGAAAAGAATGATCGGGCCGAGCATCAAGGGGCCGACCGCGAACATCATGAGGGCGAGCTTCCAGCTTACGAAAAACATGAGGACCAGCGCGCCGATCGTCGTCGCCACCGTGCGAAGGGCGACGGAGATCGAGGTTCCGATCAGGGTTTCAATAAGGGTCGTATCCGTCGTCAGGCGCGACAGAACCTCGCCCGTGCGCACATTGACGAAGAAGGAGGGGCTGAGCGTCAGCAAATGCGCGTAAACGGCCTGTCGAATATCGGCGACCACCCGTTCGCCGAGGCGGCTGACGAAATAAAAACGGCCCGCGCTCGCAACGCCGAGGCCGATGGCGACAAGAAACCCGGCCAGGAAATATCCTGTCAGATCATCGCCGAATTCCATCTTGCGGCAGATCTCGGCATCCGCCGCGCCGGCGAAACCGCAATCGACGACGAGCCGGAACGAGGCGGGCAACAGCAGGGTGAGCGACGCCGCAAGGATCAGGAAAATCGTGAAAGCGGCGAGGAGCCCCTTATAGCGCAACAGGAACGGAGCAAGGCGCGCAAGGGGCTTTAGCGTTCGCGCTTTCTCACGCTGTTTTGAATCGCGCGCGATTTCGCTCGCGAAGGATGATCCGCGATCCTTGTCTGCGAGCGCGTCGCGTTTGGCGTCTTCTGTCATGATCAGGCTTTCGGCGCGCCCTTGTTTGAGGCGCCGGGCGGAACGAAAGTCAACACGGTCTGGAACGCCGCCGCCGCCGCCGCGCCGCCTGAAACGCACAGCAGAAGGCCCGAGATCCGCTCCATTTCCAGGACATTCGGAAATTTCGCTATAAAGAAGACAAGGATCAATGCGATTGCGGCGCGCGCGTAAAACCTTATCAGGTCGCTGAACGTATCGCCGCCGTGAAACTGCGCGGCGAAACGCGGCCAGGCGATATAGACATAGCTCCAGCATCCAAAGCCGGCGGCGATAATGGCGACGCCGAGCGAGAGGCCGTGGAACAGCCCGGTCAGGATCGAGCGCGCTTCGGTGAAGCTGATCGCCGCGAGCGCCGCCCCGATCATTCCATAGACGGCGGCCACCAAAAGCGTCATCACCGGCTTTGAATGCCGGGCGCGCTGAAAGCCGTCTTTCGGCGGTATGCCCCAATTGCGCGTCAAGCGCCTGCTCCTTCAAGGCGCCGGCGGACCGCTTCAAAAACCGTTTCAAACATCGCGTCGGTCAGCCGGCGAGTGTTCGTGTTGTATCGCGAGCAATGGTAGCTGTCGAATAAAACAAGGCCCGATGCGACCTCGTGCGCGGCTCCATGGGAAAACGCCGCAGCTTTCGGCTTTACCCCGAGGGCCGCAAGCGTTGAATCATGGGCGATCCGGCCGAGACACAGGATCGAGTTCAGCTTCGGCAGGGAATTGATTCGCTTCGTCAGAAAGGACCGGCAGGTCCTGATCTCCTGCGTTGTCGGTTTGTTGGCCGGCGGCGCGCATCGCACCGCGTTCGAGATCATCGCGTCGTCGAGTTCGAGCCCGTCATCAATTCGCGCGTCATAAACGCCGGTCGCAAATCCGAATTTGCCGAGCGTCCTGTATAAAAGATCGCCCGCATAATCGCCGGTGAACGGGCGGCCCGTTTTGTTGGCGCCGTGAAGGCCGGGCGCCAGTCCGACGATCAAAAGGCGCGCGGACGCCGGGCCGAATGAAGGCGCCGGTCCATTAAAATATTCCGGATAGGCGCGCGCATTCTGATTTCGGTAATCGACGAGCCGCGGGCAAAGCGCGCAGTCTTTCAAAGGTTCGCCGCCGGACGCGCCGGCGAGTCCTGATTTCTTCACGCGCGCCGTCACGTCGATTATTGCAGGTCAATCGACATCGTCGAAATCGTCTTCATAGTCGTTTTCGAAATCATCGTCATAATCGTCCTGGCTCGACTGGCGCGGTTTGCGCGCCGGTCCGCCCGTGCGGCCTATTTCTTTTTCGAGATCTGCAAGATCGAAGAACCGGTCGGCCTGCCGGCGAAGCTCGTCCGACGCCATGGGCGGTTGCGACTTGATCGTCGAGACCACGCTGACGCGCACGCCATTCGACTGAACCTCTTCTATCGCGCGTTTGAAATCGCCATTGCCGGAAAACAGGATGACGTGATCGAGATGCGGCGCGAGCGCGAGCATTTCGACGGCGAGTTCTATATCTGTCGAACCCTTGAAGCGCTTTTTGCCGGTCGCGTCGGTGAATTCGCGCGCCATTTTCGTAACCATCGAGTAGCCGTTGTAGTCGAGCCAGTCGACGAGCGGGCGCAGGGGCGAATAATCCTGTTCCTTGTCTTCCTGGATGGCGGTGAAGTAATAAGCGCGCAACAGTTTGCTTGAAGAGCGCGCTTTGGCGAGCAAGCTCTTGTAATCCATATCAAAACCGAGCGCTCTTGCGGCCTTGTATAAATTTGCGCCGTCAATAAAGAGCGCTGTCTTTTCCGAATCGCGCATGCCGAGAAAATTCGTCATCAAGTCCTCTATGTATGTTAACAGCGCAAGGCTCCAGCGCCGCGACGCCTTATGATCGTCAGCTAAAGACATGATTCTTATCGGAATAGGATCGAGCCTGCCATTCTGCGGCGCACAACCGCAAGTGGTGGTGCGCGCCGCGATCCGGGCGATCGCGAGGGTTGTAGAGATCGAAGCCGCTTCGTCATTTTACGCTTCGCCCGCCTGGCCGGATCCGGCGGATCCGCCCTTCGTCAATGCGGCGATTGCGGTCCGCACGGGGCTGGCGCCGGTCGAACTTCTCAGAACCCTGCATGAGATCGAAGCCGCGTTCGGGCGCACGCGCGGCAAGAAGAACGCGCCGAGAACCCTTGACCTCGACCTGCTTTCCTTTGGCGGGATCGTGCAGGACGGCGAGGGCGGCAGGCCGGTCCTTCCGCATCCCGGCCTTTCGAAGCGCGATTTCGTTCTGGCGCCGGTCGCCGAGATCGCGCCGGGCTGGCGCCTTCCGGGGTTGGGCGAGACGGCCGCGGCGCTTCTCGCCGCGCTGCCCACGCGGACTGCGAGGCGGATTTCCTAGCTTTTTTGCGCTGCAACGGTTGTCTTCGGCCGCCAAGACTAGTATCTGCCTCGACTCCGCGCGCGGCCCGAAAGGGCGGCGCTGCTATATAATCCTGTCAGGAGAATTTCATGGCGCGCGTCACCGTCGAAGATTGCGTTGAAAAGGTGCCGAACCGTTTCAACCTCGTTTTGCTCGCCGCCCACCGCGCGCGCGTCCTGTCGTCCGGCGCGCCGCTTCTCGTCGATCGCGACAAGGACAAGAACCCGGTCGTCGCCTTGCGCGAAATCGCAGACGCCGGTCTTGAGCCCGAACAATTGCGCGAAGATCTCGTGACCTCGCTGCAAAAACAGTTCAATGTCGAGGAAGACGAATCCGGCGAAGCGACGATTGAAAAAGCCGACGCGCCGGTATTCGACCGCACCAACCAGGACGATTTCCTGCAGCAGATCAAGGCGGCTGGCATGACCACGCCTCAATCCCTGCCGAAGGGCTGACGCCTGGCCGTTCGAAAACGCGCGCGAGGAGGCGCGTGGAACTCAGATGGCCGATGAGGAACGCGAGCGTACAACCGTCAGGGAAGTTGTCGAAGGGCGCTCTGTAAAAGCGCGCGGCAGGGCGAATGCGAAAAACGCGGACAGGAGCGCTCCGAAGAAGTCTTCGACGCAGAGCCTCGGCGCGCCGAAGGCTAAATCTCGCGGATCGAAAAGCGAAACGAAAAACGTTCCGCCTGCTTCTAACGCAAAAGAAACGGCGAAGGCGGCGACCGCGCACCTGATCCGCCAGCATGAGCTGGTCGACAAGGTCCGCGCCTACGACCCGCATGTGAATGAACACGTCCTTAACCGCGCCTATGTTTTCTCGATGAAGGCGCATGGCGGGCAAACGCGGAAATCGGGCGATCCTTATTTCATTCATCCGCTCGCGGTCGCGTCCATCCTCACCGATCTCAAAGCCGACCCGGCGACCGTCGCCACCGCGCTTTTACACGATGTCGTCGAGGACACGGACGTAACGGTCGAAGAAATTTCGAAAAAATTCGGTGCGGAAATCGCCGGGCTTGTCGACGGCGTGACCAAGCTTTCCAAGATCGAACTGAAATCGGAAGCATCGAAACAGGCGGAAAATTTCCGCAAACTCGTCGTCGCAATGGCGGACGATGTGCGCGTCCTTCTCGTCAAGCTCGCCGACCGCCTGCACAATATGCGCACGCTCCACTTCGTTCCCGATGCCGAAAAGCGCCGCAAGGTGGCGCTGGAGACGATGGAAATCTACGCGCCGCTCGCCGGCAGGATCGGCGTGCAGCGTTTTCGCGATGAGCTTGAAGACATCGCCTTCATGGAATTGAGCCCGCAGGCGTATGAGTCGATCACCAAGCGCCTCAATGACCTGCAGCGCAACATCGTCGCCAGCGTCGTTTCGCTTGCGCAGACGCTGCGCGATAATCTCGCCTCGGCCGGCATCGAGGCAGAGGTGCATAGCCGCGAAAAGCGGCCCTATTCGATCTGGCGCAAGATGGCGACGAAAAACGTTTCCTTCGACGAACTGGCGGATATCTACGCCTTCCGCGTGATCGTCGAAACCATTGAGGAATGCTATCGCGCGCTCGGCGTCATTCACACGACCTGGCGCATGATTCCGACAGAATTCGACGATTACATTTCAGCGTCCAAACCCAATAATTACCGCTCGATCCATACCGCCGTGATCGGCCCGCCGCGCCCGGACGGCGGACGCCAGAGGATCGAGATCCAGATCAGGACGCGGGAAATGCATGAAACGGCCGAACGCGGCGTCGCGGCCCATTGGCAGTACAAGGACAAGGCGCCGGCGAAAGGCGAAAAACGCCCGTCGGTCGAGATTGTCGCGCCCGGCCAGTATGATCCTTATGAAACGCCGCGACGCCTTGTCGAAATGTTCCAGCAAGGCGAAGACCCCGAGGAGGCGCTTCGCTACGCCAAGCTTGAACTGTTTCAGGACCAGGTGTTCTGTTTCACGCCGAAGGGCCGGGTCATCGCGCTTCCAAAGGGCGCAACGGCGCTCGATTTCGCTTATGCGGTTCACACCGATGTCGGCGACAGCTGCATCGGGGTCAAGGTGAACGGGGTTTCGCGCCCGCTCCGCACGCCGCTGAAAAACGGCGATGTCGTCCTGGTGCTTCGTTCGGAAAACGCAACCGTGCCGCCCGAATGGGAAACAATGGCCATAACCGGGCGCGCGCGTTCGGCGATCCGCCGGCGCGTCAAGAAAATGCGGCACGCCGAACATGTCGATCTCGGACGGCAGATGGCGGAGAACGTTTTTCAGGGCGCGCAGCTAGAACTGTCGGCGAAGGCGATCACCGCCGCGTTGAAAAAGCTCGGTGAGAAAACCGTGGACGGCGTTTTCGCGAAGGTCGGGCGCGGCGATCTCTCCGTCAACCAGCTCGTTGAAGCGGTTTATCCGGGCGTCTCGCGCGAAGCGGAGGGAGAAATCCGGGCGGCGGGCATGTACGCATTCCGGCCGCGATTGGCGATCGAGGGGCTGCCGGCGAAATCGACGGTCCTGATGGGGCGATGCTGCTCGGCGATACCGGGCGAGCGCATTATCGGCGTTCGCGAAGAAGGCGTCGTCACGGTTCACGCGATCGATTGTGAAAAGCTAGAGGCGGAAAGCGTAAAGCAGGGGCAATGGATCGACCTGAAATGGCGCGAAAAGGAAAATCACATCGCCTATGCGAAGGTCGTGGTGACGGTCAGGAACGAAATCGGCGTCCTGTCCGAAATCGCCGGAATTATCGCGCGCTACGGCGTTTCAATCGCCAATATACGTCTTGAGAATAAATCGCCTGACTTCGTCGAGCTGTTCGTCGATATTGTGGTGAAGGACGTACGCCAGCTTGAGCAAATGCTGGCCGGCATCCGCGCTTCGGCCCATGTGCTTTCCGCCGAACGAAACGAAAGGCCAGGCAATGAACACCGCTGACGTTTTGAAAGAATTCGAGGAGGCGGGCGCATTGATGCGCGGTCATTTCATTCTTTCGTCCGGCCTGCACAGCGACACCTATCTCAACAAGTCGATCGTCTCGATGTATCCGGATCGAACAGCGAAGCTTTGCAAGGCGCTTGCGGAAAAGGCGCGCGCTGAAACCGGCGGCGAAATCGAATATGTCATCTCGCCGGCGATGGGCGCGATCATCTACGGTTATGAAACCGCGCGCTGGCTTGGCGCGCCGTTCATGTTCGTTGAGCGCGTCGACGGGGAATTTCAGTTGCGCCGCGGATTTTCCGTCCCGAAGGGCGCGAAGGTTCTTGTCGTGGAAGATATCGTTTCAACCGGGCTTTCAGCGCGGGAGGCGATCGCCGCCGTCCGCAAGGCCGGCGGGGAGGTCGTCGCGCTCGCATGCTTCATCGACCGCTCCGGCGGCGCGGCGAAGTTCGATGCGCCGCTGGTCGCGCTTGCGGAGCTGAATGTCGAGGCCTGGCCGGCCGACAAGCTGCCGGCGCATCTGGCCGATATTCCGGCGGTCAAACCCGGCAGCAGGGGCGTCAGTCAATCGGCATGAGCGGGAAAAAACCACTGCGCCTCGGCGTCAATATCGATCACGTCGCGACGATCAGGAATGCGCGCGGCGGCGAGCATCCCGATCCGGTCCGGGCGGCGGAGCTTGCGATGAGCGCCGGCGCCGATGGCGTCACCGCGCATCTGCGCGGCGACCGGCGCCATATACGCGACGACGACATGCGCCGGTTGAGGAATGAGATTCCGCTGCCGCTCAATTTCGAAATGGCGGCGACGGCGGAAATGCACATGCTTGTTTCGGAAATCAGGCCGCACGCCTGCTGCATCGTTCCGGAAAATCGCGAGGAAAAAACGACGGAAGGCGGACTGGACGTCGCCGGACAGGATAATTTCATCCGCCCTTTCGTGCAGTCGATCAAGGGTATGGGCGTTCGCGTCTCGCTTTTTGTCGATCCTGATTTCAGGCAGATCGAAGCGGCCAAACGCGCCGGCGCCGAAATTGTGGAGATCCACACCGGCGCCTATCACGAGGCTTGCCTGTCGACGACGAATTCCAGAATTAAGGCGGAGCTGGAGCTGATCCGAAAGGCCGCCGCTTTCGCTCATTCTCTGGGCCTTGAAGTCCACGCCGGCCATGGCCTTACTTTTCACAACGTCCAGCCCGTCGCGGCGATCGGCGAACTGGTCGAATTGAATATCGGACATTTCCTCATCGGGGAATCGATTTTCATGGGCCTTGCCGAAAGCGTAAAGGAAATGCGCCGGCTTATGGATGACGCCCGCACGGGAGGGCTTTATTGATATGCTGACGATTATCGGCAATCCGGTCTCGCCCTATGTGCGGAAAATCCTCGTCATTTTGAAGATGAAGGAGATCGATTTCGAAATCGATCCGACCGTCGGATTTTTCGGCGATGACGAATTTACGAAATTGTCGCCGTTAAGGCGGATACCGGTCCTTGTCGATGACGGTCTCGTCGTTAACGATTCATCCGTGATCGCTCAATATCTGGAGGAAAAACACCCCTTCCCAACGATATTTCCCGCGACCGCGGCGGCGCGCGCCCGCGCGCGCTGGTTTGAGGAATACGCCGATACGCGCATGGGCGATGTATTCATCTGGAAAGTTTTCGGACGGATGGTCATCTCTCCGGCTTTTTTCGGAACCGAACGCGATCTTGAGGCGAACCGGAAAATTCTGGACACGGAAGTTGTCGAGGTGATGGATTACCTTGAAAGCCAGACGCCCGCCGAGGGATTTTTATGCGGCGCGTTTTCCATCGCCGATTTTTCCGTCGCCGTCATGTTCCGCAATATGGCTTACGCCCGCTGGACGCCCGATGGCGCGCGCTGGCCGAAAGTCGTGCGATGGCTCGCGCGCGTCGATGCGCATCCGGCGATGAGCGCGCCGAACGCATGGGCGGACGCGATTGCGCGCACGCCGCGCAGCGAACATCGCGAAAAACTCGGCGCGGCCGGAATGAGGATTTCGCCTGCGTCCTATTCGCGCGACGAGGCCCGCAAGGGGCCGATGACCCCGATCGGATAAGGCGATGATTGTCGGCATTGGAAACGATCTGATCGATATCAGACGAATCGAAAAAACGCTTTCGCGGCACGGGGAGCGGTTCACCCATCGCATCTTCACCGAGGTCGAGCGGGCGAAATCCGACCGCCGGGCCGAGCGGGCGGCGTCCTACGCCAAGCGGTTCGCGGCCAAGGAGGCTTGCGCCAAGGCTCTTGGAACCGGGCTGTCAAAGGGCGTTTTCTGGCGCGATATGGGGGTTGTGAACCTGCCGGGCGGCAAACCGACCCTCAAACTCGACGGCGGGGCCCTGAAAAGGCTTGAAGAAATCACCCCGCCGGGCCACATCGCGGACATTCACCTGACCATAACGGACGAGTTCCCCTTGGCCCAGGCGATCGTGATCATCTACGCTCAGCCGGCGGCGGGCCCGGTAAATGGGCTTTTGGGCGAAAAGCAGGGACCGGGCGGTAATGGCGTTTGACTTCAAGCTGAGCGATCTCAAATTCGGGGGCGAAAAGGCGAAGCCGGCGGCGAGCGAGCAGGCGCCCATGACGGCGGCGGAGGAGGCGTGGGATCTCGCCAAAACGGTGTTTTACGCCGTTGCGATCGCGCTCGTGCTGCGGATCGTTATTTTCCAGCCCTTCAACATTCCATCCGGTTCCATGAAGCCGACGCTTCAGGTCGGCGATTTCCTGTTCGTATCCAAGCCGACCTACGGTTATTCGCGCGCCTCGCTTGTTTATCCGCTGACCCGGATGGACGTGCATGGGCGAATTTTATCGTCAAGCGGCCCGAAGCGCGGCGACGTCGTGGTCTTCAAGGCGCGCAAGGACGGCAACAAGGATTACATCAAGCGCGTTATCGGCATGCCGGGCGACCGGATCGATATGGTCAACGGCGTTTTGCACATAAACGGCGAGCCGGTGAAAAAAGAATTCATCGGAATGGTCGATGATGATTGCGACCAGTTTCGCCAGGTTCAGGCGCCGCAATATCGCGAAACGCTGCCGAACGGCGTAAGCTATATCGTCCAGGAATGTGCGGGCGATGAAGGCAATCTGGATAGTACAGGGACATATCACGTGCCCGCCGGCCACTATTTCATGATGGGCGATAACAGGGACCGAAGCCAGGACAGCCGTACGCCGCAGGTGCTTTATGTTCCCGCCGAGGATATTGTCGGCCGCGCGGAACGCATATTTTTCTCCGTTGACGGAGAAAACACGCAGATCTGGCAGATCTGGAAATGGCCGTTCGCTATCCGTTACGGACGAATTTTTGATCCCGTAAGATGAGCGCGAAACGTCTTGCCGCCCTGCAAGAAACGATCGGCCACAAGTTCGCCGACCAGACGCTGTTGAAGCGCGCGCTGACCCATTCAAGTCTCGCCGCCTCGTCGAAGATCGGCGATCTTGAGCGGCTGGAATTTCTGGGCGACCGCGTTCTCGGCATTTTGACGGCTGAGGCGCTGTGGCGGAAATTTCCCAAAATGCGCGAAGGCGATCTGGCGCCGCGCTTCAATGCGCTGGTGCGCAAAGAGACATGCGCGAAGGCGGCGCTGGCGTTTGGGCTCGATACGCTCATCAAGATGTCCGCCCAGGAGGAAGAATCCGGCGGCCGCAAGAAGAAAGCGATCCTCGGCGATGTGTGCGAGGCGTTCTTGGGCGCGTTGTATATCGACGGCGGGCTGGATGCGGCGCGAAAGGCGTTTGACCTTTACTGGACGCCCAATCTCGAAACATTGTCGAAACGTCATCGCGACGCAAAGACGACGCTCCAGGAATGGAGCCAGGAGCGCGGTCTCGGCGCGCCGAAATACGAAGTCGTAAACGCCGAAGGCCCGGCGCATGCGCCGGCTTTCACGATCGACGTCTACGTCAAGGGTTTTGACGCGGTCCGCGCCTCCGGTCAGTCGAAGCGCGCGGCCCAGATGGAGGCTGCGGCGGCGTTCCTCGTGCGCGAAAAAGTGTGGGTGGAAAATGAGTAGGCGCTCTGCTTTCATCGCCGTGATCGGTGCGCCGAACGCCGGGAAATCGACGCTCGTCAACAGGCTGGTCGGCGCCAAGGTTTCGATCGTCACCCGGAAAGTGCAAACGACGCGCGCGCGCATTCGCGGCGTCGCCATAGAGGGCGATGCGCAGCTTGTTTTTATAGATACTCCGGGAATTTTCGCGCCGCGCCGCCGGCTGGACCGCTCGATGGTGGCGGCCGCCTGGGAGGGAATCGAGGACGTCGATTTCATCCTTCTGGTCGTCGACGCCCAGTCGATGCTTGCGGGGCCGTCAAAATCGACCGAAGACACGGACCGCATTCTTGATGAACTGAAAAGGCGCGGCGCAAAAGCGATCCTCGTTCTCAACAAGATCGACAGGCTCGCGCGGCCGAAACTTTTAAAGCTTATCGCTGAACTGAGCGTGCATGACGTATTCGAAAATACGTTCCTGGTTTCGGCTGAAAACGGCGACGGCGTCGCGGACCTTAAAGGCTACATTGTCGGAAAAGCCCCGGCGGGCGAATGGATGTACCCGGAAGATCAGCTATCGGATATTTCGGACCGCCTTATGGCGGCGGAGGTAACGCGCGAGAAGGTTTTCACAAGGCTCCACCAGGAGCTTCCCTATCAATCGACCGTTGAAACAACGGCCTGGACGCGAACCGGGAAGGGTGAGTTGCGCATCGAGCAGACAATATTCGTCAGCCGCGAAAGCCATCGCCCTATCGTTCTCGGAAAAGGCGGGCAGACGCTGAAAGCGATCGGCGAGGCGTCCCGAAAGGAGCTTTCCGAAATATTCGGCGAGCCGGTTCATCTGTTCCTTAATGTGACTGTGCGCGAGGGCTGGGCGGACGAGGCGGCGCGCTACCGCGAGATGGGACTGGATATCGTCGATTGAGGTCGTCGCCCGGCTGTGCCAAGCTTCGGCGAGAGGGACGAAAATGCCCGCAGACAGCCAGGACATCGCGAAAGAGCCGATACTCATCGATTCAGCGCGCGCCTATGAGGAGCCGCACGAATATTACCGCGCGCTGCGTGAAGAAACAGATGTCGCAATCACCGATATCGGGATCTTCGTCGTCCTGAGACACAAATATATGGACGCGCTTCTCGACAATTCGAACACGCGCCAGTTCGAGCTTGAGGGAATGATGCTGCGGGGGATTTCTTCCGGCCCGCTATTCGATCTTTATAAGAATGCGATGCTGTTCGCGAACGGCGCGACGCACCGTCGCCGCCGCGCGCCGATGGCGCGCACTTTCGCCTACAAGCTTATGGACGGCATGCGTCCGCGCGTGCGGGAAATCGCAAGCGAAGTGATTGAGGCGCATCGCGGCGCGGGGCCGGTCAATTTTCTCGACGACTTCGCCCGCGCCATCCCGGCGCGCGTCATCGCTGAAATTATCGGCGCGCCGCCGGAGGACTGGCCGAAGTTTTCCGGCTGGGTCGCCGACGCGGCGCGCGGTATAGGGTTTTTCCAGAATGAAGAACTGGCCGAGATCGACGCCGGCGTCGCCGCGCTCGACAATTATGTGAAAGACCTGCTTGAGGACCGGCGCCAATACCCGCGCGAGGATTTCCTGACTTCCTATGCGCGCGCCACAGCGGCCGCCGGCGAATTGACGGAGGAGGAAATCCGCATGCAGATGGCGGGCGTCATCCTCGCCGGGTCCGATACGACGCGCACGGGCGCGGCCGCGGTTCTGTCGCAGCTGCTTCAACACCCGGACCAGTGGGCGCTTGTCTGCGAAGACCCGGACCGCTGGAAAAAGGCGGCGGTGGAGGAGGGGCTGCGTTTCGATCCGCCGGTCGGCTCCGTGCCGCGTTTCACCTTGCGCGATCTTGAATTCGGAGGCGTTACGATACCCGAAGGGCGCGTCGTCTCCATGTCCGTGCTTTCGGGCCTGCGCGACCCGGATGTTTATCCCGAACCGGACAGATTCGACATTCGCCGCGAAGGTCTTCCGAAATGGAATATCGCTTTTGGCGGCGGCGCGCATCGCTGCCTCGGCGAGGCGCTGGCGCGCGCGGAGATGGAAGAGTCGATTGCAACGATCGCGCGCATGGCCCCAAACACGAAGATGATCGGCGCGCCGCCGAAGATAAGGGGAACGGCGGCCATTCGCCATATCGACGCCATGACGGTCGAATTTTCCTGATCGCGCCATGGAATTCTCAGATGACGGAATAATTTTATCTGCCCGCGCGCATGGCGAGACCTCTGCGGTCGCCGAAATTTTTACGCCCCATCACGGCAAATGGGCGGGGCTTGTTTACGGCGGGCAGGGCAAGACGCAGCGTCCCGTCCTGCAACCCGGCAATTCAGTCCGCGCGACATGGAAGGGACGCCTCGCCGAAAGCCTCGGGCATTTTACGATGGAACTCACCCATGCGCGCGCCGGCGAATTGATGCAGGATCGTCTGTCGCTTGCAGGACTGACGGCGGCGTGCGCCGTCGCTGCGGCGACATTGCCGGAGCGCCAGGCGCATCCGCGCGCCTATCACACGATGCGCATACTTCTTAATCATCTCGACGATATTGAAATCTGGCCCGCGCTGATGGCGCGATGGGAGCTTGGGCTGCTCGCCGATCTCGGTTTCGGCCTGACGCTCGATCGGTGCGCGGCGACGGGCGCGCGCGAAAACCTGATATACGTTTCGCCCAGATCGGCGTCCGCCGTAAGCGCGCAGGCGGGCGAGCCATACAAGGATCGCCTGCTGGCGTTGCCGGCGTTCCTATGCGACGCGAGCGCGGGCGCGACGATCGCGGACGCGCTGGACGGGCTGCGCACGACCGGACATTTCATCGAAACGCGCATTCTTCATCTCACCGGCAAGGAATTGCCGACGGCGCGGCGGCGTGTCGCGGAAATGCTGGCGCAAACAGGGTGAATCGGCGTTTTTGCATCTCACGTTTCGATGCTCTATAGAAATCGCCGCAAGCTGAAATCGACAAGAGGAACGGAGCGGCCCGTAACAATGGCGCCAAAAGACGACATCTACGATTGCGCCAATGAGGCGAAAGCGAATTTCGACAATATATACAATTTACCTGACCCGCGCCTGTATTACCGAACGCTCGGCGCGCTTGATTATCGCATCCCGACCGAAGCGAGCCCGATATTTCGCAGCGTCATGAAAGCGATGGACAGGAAATCCATCAACGTACTCGACATCGGCTGCTCTTACGGCGTGAACGCCGCGATGATCCGCTACGATCTCGAATTCGGCGATCTCGTCGCACGTTATCGGCGGCAGGAAATGCGCGAAGAATCCGTCGCCGAGGCCATTCTGGACGATGCGGCCTATTTCGCCGACAGGCAGACCGCGTCGAATGCGAATTTCACCGGAATAGATGTCGCAGGGGAAGCGGCCGGATATGCGCGCGCGATCGGCCTGATCGACGAGGCGATTGTCGAAGACCTTGAAACGGCCCCCTTGTCGCGAAAGGGGCGCGCAGCGATTGCGCAGGCCGATCTGATAATCACGACCGGCGCGGTCGGATATGTGACCGAAAAAACGTTCTCACGACTGATCGACGCGGTGGAGGGGCCTGCGCCCTGGGTCGCGGCGTTCACGTTGCGGCAGTTTCCGTTCGATGCCATTGCCGAGGAGTTGACCCGGTACGGTCTAGAAACGGAAAAACTCGAAGGACGCTTTTTTCCACAGCGGCGCTTTATGGATGCGGATGAAAAGGCGGGCGCCGTCGCAGCGGTCGAAGCGCTCGGGCTCGACCCGGACGGGCTTGAAGCGGACGGCGAATATTTTGCGGAATTTCATCTCGCCAAACCGGGCGCCGCGCCGAAGCTCGCCGATTTCAATTTCCCCGCCGGGGTCTGACAGCCGGCCCGGCCGGCCCGAATGACGCGCGCGCGTCCCGCAGGCGCCGCGTCCTGAAAATTCCCGCGCGCTGCGGGCTGGCGCGACCGGGCGATTCTGCTATTTCCCGCCTATGGCCAAAACGAAAACCCGCAAGGGCGGCGCAAACGAGCCGCCGCGCCCCGAAGAGATTTTTCTCGAACCGTTCGACGAAGCGCTGTCGCGGCGTTATCTCGCCTATGCGCTGTCGACGATCACCGCGCGCGCGCTGCCCGATGTCCGCGACGGACTAAAGCCCGTTCACCGGCGCATTCTTTATGCGATGCGCCAGATGCGGCTAAATCCGAAAGGCTCGTTCAAGAAGTCGGCGAAGGTCGTCGGCGAAGTGATGGGCAATTTCCATCCCCATGGCGACCAGGCGATTTATGACGCCATGGTGCGTCTCGTTCAGGATTTTTCCGTTCGCGCGCCATTGATCGACGGGCAGGGGAATTTCGGCAATATCGACGGCGATAACGCGGCGGCGATGCGCTACACCGAAAGCCGGCTCACCGAAGCGGCGGCGCTGTTGCTTGAAGGGATCGACGAGGACGCCGTCGATTTTCGCGACACCTATGACGGCGAGGGAAAAGAACCGGTCGTCCTGCCGGCCGCGTTCCCGAACATGCTGGCGAACGGCGCGAGCGGCATCGCCGTCGGCATGGCGACGTCCATTCCACCGCACAATCCGGCCGAGTTGATCGACGCTTGCCTCCACCTTGTCAAATCGCCGAACGCGCGCACCGAAACGCTGCTGACCTATGTAAAGGGGCCGGATTTCCCGACCGGCGGCGTATTGATCGAGCCTCATGAGTCGATGATCGAGGCTTATGCGACGGGGCGCGGCGGTTTTCGCGTGCGTGCGCGATGGTCGCGGGAGGATATCGGGCGCGGGCGCTATCAGATCGTCGTCACTGAAATTCCCTACCAGGTTCAAAAGTCGAAACTGATCGAGCGCGTCGCGGAGCTCATACAGTCCAAGAAACTCCAGGCTGTCGCCGACATTCGCGACGAAAGCGCGGAAGATATCCGCCTCGTCATCGAACCGCGCGCAGGGTCGATAGACGACGCGGCGTTGATGGAAACGCTTTTTCGGCAGACCGATCTCGAAAGCCGCTTTGCGCTGAACCTTAACGTTCTCGATGCATCGGGCGCGCCGCGCGTCATGGGCCTGCGCGATGCGCTCGTCGCCTATAACGAACACCGCAAGGATGTCCTCGTGCGCCGCACGCGGTTCCGGCTTGGCAAGATCGCCGAACGCCTTGAAATCCTCGACGGCCTTCTCGTCGCTTATCTCAATCTCGATGAGGTGATCCGCATCATCCGTTTCGAGGATGATCCCAAGGCGAAACTTATCAGCAAGTTCAAATTGTCGGACGTGCAGGCCGAGGCGATCCTCAACATGCGGCTGCGCAATCTGCGCAAGCTTGAAGAGATGGAGATTAAGGGCGAACACGCCGATCTCAGGAAGGAACAAAAAGAGCTTCAGGCGCTGTTGAAATCCGACGATGCGCAATGGAAGAAAATCGCCGACGAGCTGCGCGAAGTGCGCAAGCTGTTCGATCCGAAATCGCAGGCGGGCCGGCGCCGCACAAGCGTCGAGGACGCCCCGGCGGCTGAAGAGATCGATCTGGACCAGCTTGTTGAAAAGGAACCCGTTACGGTCATCCTTTCGGACAAGGGCTGGATCAGGACGATGCGCGGACATGTCGAGAAAGCCGGCGACATAAAATACAAGGACGGCGACAGCGAAGGCTTCGTCATTCGCGCGATGACGAATGACAGGCTGATGCTGTTCGGCACCGACGGAAAATTCTACACGCTCGATGTGGCGAACCTTCCGGGCGGGCGAGGGCATGGAGAGCCGATCCGCCTGATTGTCGATCTCGGCAATGACCAGACGGTGACGGCCGCTTTTCTTCACAAGGGCGACCGGCGCTTTCTTGTCGCCTCGACTACGGGCCACGGGTTCGTCGTCAAGGAGGACGATTGCCTGTCGTCCACGCGCAAGGGCAAACAGGTGCTTAACGTGCCGGCGAGCGCTGAGGCGTGCGTGTGCCGTCCGGCGGACGGCGACATGGTCGCAAGCGTCGGCGACAACAAGAAATTCATCGTTTTCCCGCTTTCGGAGCTTCCGGAAATGTCGCGCGGCAAGGGCGTCGCCATACAGAAATTCAATTCCGGCGGGCTCTGCGACGCGAAAGTGTTTTCAAAGAAAGAGGGATTGACCTGGATTGACCGCGCCGGGCGCGTGCAGACGATCGACGACTGGAAATCGTTCGCGGCCAAGCGCGCGCAGGCCGGCCGTCTCGCGCCGAAGGGCTTTCCGGCGAGCAAGAAATTCGGCCCCTGGACGTGAACCAATTGTCGCACCGGACGCGGCGCCATCGAAATTAACCATGTAACGCTTTGATTTTAAAGGCGAAGCAGAGTTATCCCCCTACTTATCCCCCTCCCTCCCGGCGGCCTTATCATGCGAGCGTTAGGAAAGGAGGTTGCGCGCGATGAAAGCGGGTGCGGCGAAAAAAAAGCGGATCTTGGCGCGGCGCGCGCCTTTGCGCGCGGCGCCGGTTGCCGTCGCATTGAACGAAGCGCTAGAGACGGCGCGCATGCTTGTCGCTGAATTCGATTTTGATCTGCCTGAAAACCGGATCGCGCTGAAACCCGCGAACCCGCGCGATTGTGCGCGGCTGCTGCATGTCGAACGCGAAGCGTCCGGCGATTTCACCGTTGCGGACCTGCCCCGGTTGCTGAAGAAGGGCGATCTGCTTGTCCTCAACGATACGAAAGTAATCCCGGCGCAACTAACCGGGCGGCGCGCGGCGCGCGGCGGCGACGGCGATGTGGCGGTCGATGTCACGCTTATAAAGCGGCTTATGGGCGATCCGGAGATGGGCGCGCGATGGAAGGCGTTTGCGCGGCCGGCCAAACGTATCCGCGAGAACGATATCCTCGCCTTCGGCGAACGCTTGCGCGCGCAGGTTGAAAGCCGCCACGGACCCGAAGCGATCCTGCGCTTTAACTGCAATGGTTCGGCGTTCGACAGATTGCTGATCGAAACCGGCGCACCGCCCTTGCCGCCCTATATCGCGCGCAAACGGCGCGCGACGGCGGACGATATCGCCGATTATCAGACCGTTTTCGCAAAGGAGGAGGGCTCGGTCGCCGCGCCGACCGCGGGGCTGCATTTCACGCAGCGCCTTTTCGACAAACTGCGCGAGGCGGGTATCGGCGCACAGACGATCACGCTGCATGTCGGCGCGGGGACATTCCTTCCCGTGACGGTCGATGACACCGACGCGCATCAGATGCATTCGGAATGGGGCGAAATCACCGCCGGGCAGGCGGATCAGATTAATCAGGCGCGCAAGGAGGGCCGGCGCATCGTCGCGGTCGGAACGACGAGCCTGCGCCTTCTGGAAAGTGCGGCGGATGAATTCGGCGATGTCCAGCCGTTTTCAGACGAGACCGACATTTTCATTACGCCCGGCTATCGCTTTCGCGTCGTCGATGCGCTGCTGACGAATTTCCATTTGCCGCGTTCGACGCTTTTCATGCTCGTATGCGCATTCGCCGGAACGGAGCGGATGAAGCGCGCCTATGGCGAAGCGATCGAACGCAATTACCGGTTTTTCTCCTATGGCGACGCATGCCTGCTGGAGCGCGCGAAATGAGCGAAACGATCGGTTTTGACGAATTCCTGAAGGTCGATATTCGCGTCGGAACGATTGTCGAGGCCGAAGTATTCGAAAAGGCGCGAAAGCCAGCGATAAAAATGCGGATCAATTTCGGGCCGGATATCGGCGTCAAAAAATCATCGGCGCAGGTGAGGGTGCATTATTCGCCGGAAGATCTCGTCGGCCGGCAAATCGCCGCCGTTGTAAACTTTCCGCCGCGCCAGATCGCAGACTTCATGTCCGAAGTCCTGGTCCTCGGATTTCCGGACGCGCAGGGCGCCGTCGTCCTCATCGAGCCCGAACGCAAAGTGCCCGATGGCGGGAGGATGCATTGAGCGGTTTCTCGTTTGAAGTGAAGGCGCGCGACGGCGCGGCGCGGACCGGCGTCATCGAAACGCCGCGCGGGGAAATCCGCACGCCCGCTTTCATGCCCGTCGGCACGGCGGGAACCGTAAAAGCGATGTTCCCGGAGGATGTGCGCGCGACCGGCGCGGATGTCATTCTCGGCAACACCTATCATTTGATGCTGCGCCCCGGCGCTGAGCGTGTCGCCGCGCTCGGCGGGCTGCATGAATTCATGAACTGGCCGCGTCCGATTCTCACCGATTCCGGCGGCTATCAGGTGATGTCCTTGTCCTCGCTGCGAAAGCTGACGGAAGAGGGCGTTTCCTTCGCATCGCATATCGACGGCTCGCGCCACATGCTGACGCCGGAGCGCTCGATAGAAATCCAGAGCCTGCTCGGCGCCGACATACAGATGCAGCTCGATGAATGTCCCGCAATTCCGATCGCCCATGACAGGGCCGCCGATTCGATGCGCCTGTCGCTGCGCTGGGCGGCGCGTTCAAAACGCGCTTTCGAGGAAAAGGCGCATCCCGGCATGGCGCTTTTCGGCATCGTGCAGGGCGCGAATTTCGAGGATCTGCGCCGCGAAAGTCTCGACAGCCTGATGGAGACCGGTTTTGACGGTTATTCGATCGGCGGCCTCGCCGTCGGCGAAGGGCGCGAGGAGATGTTCCGCGTTCTCGATTTTACGACGCCTCATATGGCGGCGGACAAGCCGCGATACCTGATGGGCGTCGGCAAGCCGGCCGATATTGTGGGCGCCGTGGCGCGCGGCGTCGATATGTTCGACTGCGTTCTTCCCACGCGCGCGGGACGGCACGGGCAGGCGTGGACGCGGGTGGGCGCCATCAACATCACTAACGCGCGCTTTGCAGATGACGAGACGCCGCTCGATCCGCACAGCGCCTGCCCGGCGAGCCGCGACTATTCAAAGGCTTATCTCCACCACCTCTTCAAGGCCGGGGAATATCTCGGCGCGATGCTGCTCACCTGGCACAATCTCGATTATTACCAGCAGCTTATGGCCGGCCTTCGCGAGGCGATATCGGCGGGGCGCCTCGGTGAATTCATCGCCGGATTCAAGGCTCAGACCGGTGAGGAACGCTTGTGAAAAACCGGCTGAATCACCGCTTGTTTTCCCGGTTGACCGGTGGATGCGACAACATTATGGTCCGCGCGCTTCAAGGCGGCGGCCGCCCCCCAAAAGGGCGGCTTAATCGTCTTGAGGAGCCGGCTTTTCCGCAATCCGGCGATGACGATCAAGGGAAGTGGGCCCGTAGCTCAGCGGTAGAGCATCTGACTTTTAATCAGGTGGTCGATGGTTCGATCCCATCCGGGCTCACCACTTTCTTCTTTCCCCGCAAAAATGCGATTGACCTGGCGCGCATTGACACTGGCGCCCGCCTCACGCAATTAGGCGGACAGATGGTGAGGGAACCCGGTGCGAAACCGGGGCTGTACCCGCAACTGTAAGCCGCGAGTCGACGGCCAGAAGTCCACTGGGACGAACGCGAAAGCGCGACACTCCCGGGAAGGCGGCCCAAGACGATGAATGGCGAGCCAGGAGACCTGCCATCGCGTCGTTCGTCCGAAGGCCGGGATCAGCCTTTGCGGGCGGGACGAGCGTCAGCTCTCCTTTGCAACGACACCGAATACGCCCGGCTGGCCGCCCGGATAGCGAACGCTATCGGCCAGGAAGTTGCAATTTGGCGCATCCGTCGGCGGGCGGCGGGGTGCGGGAGAGTACGGATGATCTTTAGACTGACCGTTTTGACGACCGCCCTAATCGGACCTTTTGCGCCTGCTTTGGCGCAGGATGGCGAAGAACGCAGCGCGACGAGAGATACGATTATCGTCGAAGGAACTCGCCTTGGGCAAACCGCAGCCGAATCCGGCACGAGCGTTTCCATTTTAACCGCTGATGATCTCGAATTGCTGGATTTCGATTTCGCAATCGATGCGATCGCCAATGCGCCCGGCGTCAGCGTCAACCAGAACGGCGCGTTCGGCGGCGTCGGCACGGTTAGAATTCGCGGCGCATCGGGCGAACAAACGCTTGTCCTGATCGACGGCGTACCTGTCAACGATGCATCGTCAGTGGGCGGCGGTTTTAACTTCGCGACGCTCGACACGGAAAGTATCGAACGCATAGAAGTTCTCAAGGGGCCGCAATCGACA
This sequence comes from Parvularculaceae bacterium, assembly GCA_020446945.1. GTDB lineage: Bacteria > Pseudomonadota > Alphaproteobacteria > Caulobacterales > Parvularculaceae > Amphiplicatus. The sequence continues at coordinate 122,123 of JAGRDS010000017.1, read as the reverse complement.
TTTTGGGGAACCGACGCCATCGGCGGCGTAATTTCCATCACCACCAAGCGCCCGGAGCCTGGACTGGGCGGCGCCGCCTTCGTCGAAGGAGGCTCATTTTCCACTTTCCGCGGCGGCGCATCGCTGGAACAGGCGGGCCATATCGGCGATTTCCGGATCGCGGCGCTCGGCGTCGCCTCAAAAGGCATATCGAAAGCCGACAAAGCCAACGGAAATACCGAAAAAGACGGATATGACGCGGTCACGCTGAACGGAAAGGGCGGCGTTAATCTCGGCCGCGATGTGCGGCTGGAAGGCGCCGTTTTATGGACCGACTCGGATGCGGATTTCGACAGTTTTTCGTTCAGCGCGCAAGGCAACGTCGCCGATGGCGACGAAAACGTGGAGAGCGAGGAACTGACGGCGCATATCGCGTTGAAAGCCCCGTTGTTCGACGGAAAACTCCAGAACCTGCTGCTTGTCGGCTATTCCGAAATCGACCGGCGGAATTTTTCGGGCGGCGCTCCGGGTTTCAGCGCGAAAGGCGAGCGTACGATTTTCCGCTATCAGGGAACGCTCGCGGTCAACCATCGAAACACGTTCTCGTTCGGCGCCGAGCGTGAGGAAGCAAATGCCAATGGCGCCGACTCATCGATAAACGGATATTTCCTGTTGTATGAGTATAAGCCGGTTGACGCGCTGACGCTGACGGGCGGTCTGCGCGTTGACGATCATGATCGCTTCGGATCGGAAACGACGGGGCGCGTCGCGCTCGCCTATCGGGCGAACGAGAACATCACCCTGCGCGCGTCATGGGGCGAAGGATTTAAAGCGCCGACGATTTTCCAGTCGACCTTTGTCTGCGGCTTTTGCGGTCAGACGGAACCGAATGCGAATTTGCAGCCGGAGCGATCAAAGGCGTTCGATATCGGCGCCGACTTGCATACAGATGATGGTCGCGCGCAATTCAGCGTTACTTATTTCGATCAGGAATCCACCAATCTGATCGATTTCGATTTTACCGCCGGTTACGCCAATATCGCTTTTGTCGACTCGCGCGGCGTTGAAGCGAGCGGCGCTTATCAACTCGCGCCGTGGCTGAATATCTCGGCGAACTACGCCTGGATTCGCGCCAAAGACGGCGCCGGCGCGATGCGGCCGCGCGTTCCGGAACATACGGGCGATGTTATTTTCGCGTTCGATCCCGCGGGCCCGCTCAGCGGTTCTGTCTTGTTGCGATATAACGGCGACGAGACGAATGCCGATGGGACGATACTCGGCGATTGGGTGAGGGTCGATTTGACCGGACGTTACCGGATTTCGAACGCGCTTGAGCTGTATGGCCGGATCGAAAATCTGTTTGATGCTCATTATCAGCAGGTGCTGGGATACGGAACGCCGGGCGTTTCGGGTTCGGCGGGTATTCGCCTGCGATATTAGGAAGGGTCGATGAAGCGGCTGGCGTCAATCCTGTCTCTGATGATTCTATGCGCCTGCGGTGAGACGGGCGCCATTCCCGCTGCAACCGGCGATCGGGCGCGCCGTATCGTAAGCCTTGACTATTGCGCCGATCAGTTCGTTCTGAAGTTCGCTGAAAAGGACCGCATACTCGCGCTATCGCCGGACGCCGGAAAGCAGTTTTCCTATATGCGCGCCGCCGCATCCGGTATTCGCACGGTGCGCCCGCTCGCCGAAGACGTGATTCTGCTGAAGCCGGATCTCGTTGTACGCTCTTACGGCGGCGGACCGAATGCGGCGAAGTTCTTCGCGCGCGCAGGCGTGCCGGTGCTGGAAGTCGGATGGGCGGGCGATATCGAGGCGGTGATCGCAAATGTCGAGCGCATGGCGTCCGGTCTTGGGTCAAGCGAACTCGGGCGTCATGTCGCCGACGACATGCGAGCGCGCCTTGCGGATGTGGCGGACGGCGCCGCCGGGAAGTCTGCGCTTTACTTGACCCCTTCTGGCGTAACGACGGGACCGGGTACGCTGATTGATGAGATGCTGCGTGTCGCGGGGCTGGATAATTACCAGCGTGAATCGGGGTGGCGCGCGATACCGCTGGAAAGCCTCGCCTACAGGCAGCCGGATCTGATCGCCGCGGCGACATTCGGCGACGGCGGCGAGTACGCGAACTCATGGAGTGCGATGAGGCATCCGCTCGCCCGGCGCCAACTTAAAAGCAAAATCGTCGTGCCGCTTGAGGGCGCGTGGACTTCGTGCGGCGGCTGGTTCCTGGTGGACGCCGTTGAGGCGCTCGCCGATGGAGCGCGCAAATGAAATTGAAGGGCCGGATTTCCCTTTATCTGATCGCGGCAGGCGTCGCGGCGATTTTCGCCGCCTGCCTTCTCGGATCAACGCCGATGACAGCCCCGCGCGTTTACGCCGCTCTTATCGGCGACGGCGGCGCCGGCGATGAAATTGTCATTTGGTCTATCCGCCTGCCGCGCGCGCTCGCCGCATATCTTGTCGGCGCCGCACTCGGCGTCAGCGGCGCCGCCATGCAGGGGCTGCTGCGCAATCCTCTGGCGGAGCCGGGAATTCTCGGCGTTTCTTCGTCAGCCTCGCTGACAGCGACGTTCGTCGTCTATTACGGGATTGCGACCGCAAGCCCGTGGGCGATGCCGATCTCTGCGATTATCGGCGCGCTGATTGCGACAGCGCTTATCGCGTTCACGGCGATCCATACAAGATCGGTGATAACGCTGATCCTTGTCGGCGTCGGCGTTTCGAGTTTCGCCGGCGCAGCGATGAGCCTGTTGATGAACCTCGCGCCGAACCCGTTCACGCTTTCGGATATGATAAACTGGACGCTTGGAACCGTCGCCAACCGAAGTTTTGAAGAAATTTCGCTCTCCGCCCCGTTTATTGTTTCGGGCTCTGCAATCTTGTTGACGACACGCAGGGGATTGTCCGCTTTATCGCTCGGCGAAGAGGCGGCGAGCGGCGTCGGCCTCGATCTTCGCCGGCAGAGAATATTGACCGTATTCGGCGCGGGGCTTGCGACCGGCGGCGCCGTCGCGCTCGCCGGCGCCATTGGCTTTGTCGGAATAATCGCGCCGCATATTGTGCGCCCTTTCGTCAATTTCGATTCAGGTCGCACGCTCGTTCCGTCCGCGCTGCTCGGCGGGGCGCTATTGGTGCTGGCTGATATCGCCGTTCGACTGGCGCCGACTGAGAATGAGCTGAAGCTCGGCGTGGTGGCGGCGCTGATCGGCGCTCCGATTTTTATCTGGATCGCGATGCAAAGGCGGGTGATCCATGAGTGAGTTGAGGGGATCGTCGCTGACCTTGACCGCCGGCGATAAAACGCTAGTCGAGGATGCATCGTTTTCCCTTGAGCGGGGCGAGTTTGTCGCGCTTCTGGGGCCGAACGGAGCGGGCAAGACAAGCCTCATTCGCACCGCATTGGGTTTGGAGAAAAAGTATTCGGGAGAGGCGAGGCTTTTCGGCGAGGATATTAAAGGGCTTTCGCCGATGGAACGCGCGCGGCGTATCGCTTATCTGCCGCAAATTCGCCCGCTAGCCTGGCCGAATATCGTTCGCGATGTCGTGGCGCTCGGCCGATACAGTCACGGCGCCGCGCCGGGTCGCCTCAGTTCGCTTGATGCGCTGGCCGTCGATCGCGCAATAGAAGCGTGCGATCTCGTTCACCTGGCGCAGCGACGCACGACGACGCTTTCAGGCGGTGAATTGGGACGTGTCCACTGCGCGCGCGCGTTCGCCGCCGAGGCGCCGTTGCTGATCGCCGACGAGCCGACGGCGGCGCTCGATCCACGTCACCAGTTCCGCATTATGGAACTCATAAAGTCATATGTGGAAAGCGGCGACGGGGCGCTCGTCGTCCTGCACGACATACAACTCGCGCTGCGATACGCATCAAAATTAATCTGGATGAAGGACGGACGCATCCTGGCTTCCGGCTCGCCGGCGGAAACGCTGAGCGTGGAGCGCCTTCAATCCGTGTACGGTGTTCGCGCCAGGGTTGAAGGATTGAAAGTCGAACTGGACGGCGCCTTGTGACGGGGGACGCGGCCGAATTTTTGGACGCCCGATCCGGCGGGCGCGTTCGCGACCGGAGTTGAGACGTCGCGGATTTGCCGACGCGCCGAAATCCGGGGCCAATTCGCCATTGTTTTTGCGTCGAAAAACGTCCAGATATCGACTTTCGTCAACCAGAATTTCGGCCCGCTGAGAAATGGATCCTGCAAGCGGCAGCGCATCGTCCCCCGTTGAGGTCACAGAAGGCTGCGGCCCGCTTATCCTCGCCATGCCGCATACCGGAACGCACGTTCCCGGCAGGATTTTTGAACTTTTGAACGCGGAAGGGCGCTTGCTTCGCGACACGGATTGGCGAGTGGAGCAGCTTTATGAGGGGCTGGCGCCGAATGCGACAGTCGTTCGCGCAACTTTTCATCGCTATGTCATTGACGCCAACAGGGATCCAACGGGCGCATCTCTCTATCCCGGACAGAACACTACGGGATTGATCCCTTTGACGAATTTCGACGGCGAAAATATCTGGAACGAGCCGCCTGGCGACAAGGAGGTTGAGCGCCGACTTAAGGAGTTTCATGCGCCTTATCATTACGCGCTTGGCGAGCAGGCGGCGCGCGTTCGAAAAGAACACGGCGTAGCGATCCTCTATGACTGCCATTCCATTCGATCGCACATTCCGCATTTGTTTGAAGGCGTCCTGCCCGATCTCAATATCGGTACGAATGACGGCGCGTCGTGCGCAGGAGAATTCGAAAAAACGGCGCGGCGGATCGCCGAAGCGTCAGGATTTTCAAGCGTTGTAAACGGCCGGTTTAAAGGCGGATGGACGACGCGGCGATACGGAAACCCGTCCGCCGGCGTTCACGCGATACAGATGGAGCTTTCGCAAGGGCGCTATCTTGCGACCGAAACGCCGCCATTCGAATATGACGCTGAGCGCGCGAAAATCCTCCGAACCGTGCTTCGCGGCTTGCTGGGTGAGATGGAAAGCGCTGCGATGAAGCTGGCGCAAGGCGGCCCGGCGTGACGCGCATTTTCGCCAGACGCGCAAAGCTCGCCGACGCCTGGGCGCATGACGTCCTCGTCGAAGTCAAGGAAGGGCGTATCGCATCTATCGAATCCGGCGCCGAAGCGGGCGACCAGACGATATCCGTCGATACGTTGCTTCCCGCGCTTTCAAACCTGCACAGCCATTCATTTCAGCGGGCCATGGCGGGGATGACCGAATACCGGACCGCCGGTCGCGATTCTTTCTGGACCTGGCGCGAATTGATGTACCGGTTCGCGCAGGAAATTGCGCCCGAAGAAGTCGAAGCGATCGCCGCCCTCGCTTTTATGGAGATGCTTGAGGCTGGCTTCGCCGCGGTTGGCGAGTTCCACTACCTTCATCACCAGAAGGGCGGCGCGCAATATTCGTCGATCGACGAACTCTCCCAGCGCGTCTTCGCTGCGGCGCAGCGCACAGGAATAGGCCTTACGCATTTGCCGGTGTTTTATGCTTTCGGCGGCGCAGGGGAAAAACCGCTCGCCGACGAGCAACTGCGTTTTGGAAATAACCTCGATCAATATGTGCGTCTGGTGGAAGCGGCCGCCGCCAAACTTCCCGATTTTGATGCGCGCATCGGCGCGGCGCCGCATTCGCTTCGTGCGACTTCGCCCGATGGTTTGAGGCGATTGCTGGATATTTATTCTGACCGGCCTGTGCATATTCATATCGCCGAGCAACCGAAGGAAGTTGAAGACATATGCGCCTGGCTTGGCGCGCGACCGGTCGAATGGCTGCTGCGCGAGATCGGTGTGAACGAACATTGGTGCGCAGTGCATGCGACGCATATGACGCAAAGTGAGACGAGGGCGCTGGCGCAAAGCGGCGCTGTCGCCGGCCTTTGTCCGATAACGGAAGCCAATCTCGGCGACGGCCCGTTTAATGGTGAAGCTTTCCTTGAAGCGGGCGGCGAATTCGGTATCGGAACGGACAGCAATGTGCGCATTTCCATGGTCGAGGAATTGCGGCTGCTTGAGTATTCCCAGCGTCTTCGCGATGGAACCAGAAATGTTCTTTGCGCCGGCGGCAAGAGCGTCGGCGAGACAATCTACGAACGTGCGGCGTTTGGCGGTGCGAAAGCGCTTGGAAGGCAAGCGGGCGCAGTAAGCATCGGCGCACTTGCCGATCTTGTGGCGATAAACACGGCGGCGCCGTCATTGTTCGCATTGAACGACCGGCAGGTTTTGGACGGCGTTTGTTTCGCCGCCGGCGACGACATCGTAACCGATCTATGGTCGGCTGGGCGGCATATGGTCCGGGGCGGGCGCCATATCGCCCGCGACGCAATCGTCAGGGCGTATAAGGCGTCAATGACCAGATTGATGGAACGCGCCTAGTTTTCACTGCGGCCAATTCTTCCGCAAGTGATGCGGAAATCCTGCGATCACGGAAATCGGCATTACTTTCCAGTAAATCGACGAAACTTTCTCCTAAAGAGATAAATCGAGCGTTCGATAAAATGAGATATTAGGCGTAGCGCGCTAGGCTGGTCCGATGTTTCGTAGCGGTGGCAGGTTTGAGGAGTTTAAACCGGCGCGGCGTGTTTTCGCCGGGCGCGGTCGTTCGATGCTTACTTTCGGCGAGTGGAAAATCGCAATCCTCTCAATGATCTTCGGGGGCGCAATCGTCGGCGGCTGGCTCTACGGCGAAGCGAACGGACCTGTGAATGCCATTCTCGCCCAACCGGCGTTAACTATTGGCCCGACCGATCAACCCCGGACAGCCGCCCAATCCCCGGTAATTGCCGAGGCGGAAAAGTCCCTCCTGCCAGAGTTGGCGGCGTTTGGAACTGATGACAATAATTCCGTCCCAGCCGCTTATTATATCGCGCAGGCCGCGAGCGTCGTTTCGGGCGACAGTTTTTATCTGGAAGGCGTGCCGAAGGTGATGGCGCTCTGGGGGATCGAAGTCCCGGCCGAAGGCGTATCAGGTTCAGGCGCGGCGAGCGCCGCGCTGGCCGCTCTCGTCGCGGACCGAATGCTTTCCTGTGAAAATCTTGGCGTTGACGAGAAAGGGCGCGTGAGCGCGCGATGTTTCACGGATGAAGGCGCAGAGCTATCGCAAGAGCTGATAAAGTCCGGGTCGGCGACGCCGATTTCTGATTTCAACGAGTACTAGCGCCGAGGCGCGCACGCGCAGCGCCGCCTCAAAGAATGCGGGCGCAGACATTTCGCCCACGCCCGCTTGGCATCCTGAATTCCGACTGACAGCCTTTGCCCTTTCCGCGTATTGAAGCGTCGTGCGGAGCAGGATGCAGTCTCCAGATAGTCTCCATCAGGGACGCGCATTCGGGAGGGGAACCGATGCGCAGGTTGACAATAACGCCGATACTCTCGCTTCATCAGTTGTTGTCAGCTCACGGAGGAAATGATCTGACGCGAACAATTGAAAACCTCTGGACGCTGCCCGTCAATCCGAAAGTGCGTTAACGATTTTCACATTTTTACCTGCTGTTAATGTTCGTAAACGAAACGTTAATTCGTCCGGAGCAGTTGAGGGCCAGGCGCGCGCGCCGGAAATCGGATTGGTTTTCGCCGCCGGCCCCGCCGACAGCCCGTCATCTTCGAATTCGTTGAGGCGCCGCATACAGGATTTTGGATTGGCGATATTTTCATCGGCGTCTGAAACGGCCGGCATCGCACGATATTCCGGCGCCGCCTATGTTCAACGTGTTGACCGTGGGCGGTCCGAGACTAGGATTTGCGCAACGTATAGTGGAGCGCCGTGCATGATTACCGAGATTGAGGACTTTTTCGCCAAGGGATGCGGGCGATGCCCGCGCTTTGACACCGACGCTTGCTCGACAAGGAAATGGCGCGACGGCCTCGCCCGGCTTCGGGCGATATGCCTGTCCGCCGGTCTTGAAGAAAAAGTGAAGTGGGGCCACCCCTGCTACATGCACGCGGATCGGAACATCGCGCTCATCGGCGCGTTCCAGAACAATTTTCGTCTGAGCTTTTTCAATGCAGCGTTATTAAAGGACGCGGACGGCGTTCTTGAAAAACCCGGACCGAACACACAGAATCCGAACATGATTTGTTTCACGTCGAATGACGGGCCGAATAAGTTAAAAAGGACGATCCTTTCCTATCTTGACGAGGCGAAGGGCTACGCAGAATGCGGACTGAAACCGCCACAGGTTCAAAACGCGCCGGAACTTCCGGCCGAGCTTGTGGAAGCGCTGGATGCGGACAGCGAACTCGCGGAGGCATTTCATGCGCTCACGCCAGGTCGGCGGAAAAGTTATGTATTTAACCTGAACCAGGCGAAAAAGCCCGAAACCCGCATAGGCAGGATTGAGAAGTTTCGCGACAAGATCATCGCCGGAAAAGGAGCGATGGAACGCTGAAGCTTTTGCGCAGATGCCTGCAAGCGCGCCGCGGGAGCTGACGAATTGAACCGGTCTTTCCCTGATTTGGCGCGCGCACAAGCTGCCTGTCCCGGCGGGCCCGCCAGGATATGCCGGAATTGCGACGTTGGAATTATGGGCCGCTTCAGCACGATCGGATTTTGAACGGGGCGATCGCCGGCGCAGTCATGCTCAACTCAATTTACAGTTTCACTGTCGCCCATGATCGCCGTGTTACACAGAAAGTCGAACTGCGGGGCAAAATATGAGGTTCCGGCGAAAATGCCAAAATATATCAAAAGCTTGGCATGTTTTTGTGGCGGATGGGGTGGGATTCGAACCCACGAGACCCTTGCGAGCCTGCCGGTTTTCAAGACCGGTGCCTTCAACCACTCGGCCACCCATCCAGGGCGACGGACCATAATCGGGCCGGAATAAATGGCAAGCCGAAGAAATGCGGAGCGGGAAGGGCGGTTTGACGCGGGTTTTGGTTGCGAAAATGAGCGAAAAATTGGAAAGCCTATCTATGAGTTCACGCACATTAGCCGCCGCAATGGCGGGTCGATTGGTCGTAACGCTCGCCTTGGCGGCGCTCGCATCCTGCGCAACCGTTGATCTCCCTGATGCGCCCAAATCCGTCGAGGCGTCCGGCAAGGCCCATTACAAGGTAGGCGCGCCCTACAAAATCGACGGAAAATGGTACGTCCCGAAGGTCGACACGTCATATGACAATACCGGGATTGCGTCCTGGTACGGCGATGCGTTTCACGGCCGCCTCACTGCGAATGGGGAGGTTTTTGACAAGCGGCGGCTATCGGCGGCGCATAAAACGCTTCCGCTGCCGACGATCGTCGAGGTCGAGAACCTTGAGAACGGCAGGAGAATTCTGGTTCGAGTGAATGATCGCGGACCGTTTGTCGATGACAGGGTCATAGACCTCTCGCATGCGGCGGCCGAGGAACTCGGATTCGCCGCCAAAGGGCTGGCGAGGGTTCGCGTGCGCTATCGCGGCGATGCGGCGCTGAATGAACTTGCGGCGCTTCCGGGCGAGAAGGCGGGAGCGCGCACGCGCATTGCGGCGAGGATTACTCCGCCGGCGCCTTCCGCCAATATAGCGGACGTCGACGCAGACGACGAAGGCGACGCAATTGGAGACCTGATCGCCGCATCGACCGGACCTTCGCCGCAGGCGGGCCAAACCGCCGCCGCAGTTTCATCGGATTTATGGGTTGAGATCGCTTCGCTAGACGATTTGAACGCGATGGAGCGGATGCGCCTCGACCTGCCAGATCTCGGGCCGGTGACGGTGCGCTCGGATGATCGCGGCGGACGCGTTTTCCGGTCGTTGCGAATTGGACCGTTTATGGATGAAGCGATAGCGATTGCGTCCTTGTCCCGCGTACAGGCTGCGGGGTTCAGCGGCGCGCGCATCGTTCGCGGCGCCGGTGGTTGATTATGATTGTTGAATTGAAGGAATTTGGAATGAAACGTTTAGGCCGGTTACTGTTTGCGCTTTCCGCCGCATTGGCAATTGCGGCGACGCCCGCGCGCGCGGCGGTTACGACAATCGCGCCATACGCAGTAATCATGGATTTCGACACGGGCGCCGTTTTATTTGAGAAAGACGCCGATAAGCCGGTCGGCCCATCGTCGATGAGCAAGTTGATGACGGTGGCGATCGTTTTTGAAAAACTGAAAACAGGCGAGCTGAAACTAACTGATGAATTCTCGGTGTCGGAGAAAGCCTGGCGCGAGAAGCAGGGGTCGTCGATGTGGGTGCGCGTCGACACAAAAATTCCGCTTCAGGATCTGCTGCGCGGCATAATCGTTCAATCCGGCAATGACGCCTGTATCGTGGTCGCAGAAAATATCTCCGGGACCGAAGAAGCGTTCGCAGACCTGATGACGAAGAAGGCGCGCGAATGGGGGTTGAAGAATTCAAAATTCGTCAATTCGACCGGGCTTCCGGACGAAAACCAGAAAATGAGTACGCGCGACCTCGCGATAATCGCGCGAAAGATCATCAGGGATTATCCCGACCTCTATAAACTGTTCGCCGAGCGCGAATTTACCTGGGAGAAAATCCGCCAGCCAAACCGCAATCCGCTCCTTTCGAATTTCAAGGGCGCTGACGGACTTAAAACGGGTCACACCGAAGATAACGGGTACGGCCTTGTCGGGTCTGCAATCGTCAACGGCGAAAGACGCATTATTGTTGTAAACGGCCTCAGCTCCGACCGTGAACGAGCGGTCGAAAGCGAGCGGTTGATGCGCGCGGCGTTCAATGAGTTTACAAAACGCACGCTTTACAAGCCGGGCGATATCGCAGGCGATGCGCAGGTGTTCGCCGGCCGCGCGACGAGCGTGCCGCTGGTGACCAATGAACAAATCTCGATGATTCTGCACCGGGCCGACGCGAATTCGATAAACGCGAAGGTCGTTTATGAAGGACCGGTCCAGGCGCCTGTTTCCGAAGGTCAGCAGATCGGTTATCTGAAAATTTCCGCAGGCGAGGGCGAGGCGCGGGAATTCCCGCTTTACGCGGGCGCAAACGTGAAAGCGGTCGGACTGTTGGGCCGTATCGGTCTCGCCGTCAGGTATTTGATCGGCGGTCCGCCGAAAACGGCGGGCGCAGCTGCTGTTTCGGCGCAATAGATGTCGAACGCGCGCCGCGGCTTTTTTATCAGCTTCGAAGGCGGAGACGGCGCCGGCAAGTCGAGCCAGATAACCCGGCTTGCAGAGCATTTGCGCGCGCAAGGGGAAACCGTGACCCTGACGCGCGAACCCGGCGGTTCCGCCGGCGCTGAAGCGATCCGCAAGCTCCTTGTCGAAGGCGCCGCCGACCGATGGGGTGCGATGAGTGAAGCGCTGTTGATGTACGCCGCGCGCGCAGACCATCTGGACCGCGTCATTAAGCCAGCGCTGGCGCGCGGGGAGATAGTAATCTCTGACCGTTTTGCAGATTCGACGATGGCCTATCAGGGAATCGCCGGCGGGCTTGGCGACGACGCGGCGGCGCGCCTGAGCGATCTTGTCGTCGGCGCGCATCAGCCGGATATCACGCTCATTCTCGATGTGCCGCCGAAGGTCGGGCTTGCGCGCGCGGGCGGGCGCGGCGACGCCGAAAACCGCTTCGAGAGTAAAGGCGAGGATTATCAGGAAAAAGTGCGGCAAGCGTTTTTGAAAATCGCCAGCGAGAATGCGACGCGATGCGTGGTGATCGATGCATCCGCCGATATTGAAAAAGTATTCAGCTGCGTCCGGCGCGCGGTAGAAATGGCGATTAGGGCTGCGCGATGACGGATTTGGAAAGCGCAATCAGACCGGCGGCGCGCGCCGACATTCTTCTTGGCGAAGGGATTGAGCGGCAGGCCGTAAAAACTTTGAATGCGGGCGCGCTCGCTAACGGATGGCTGATTGTCGGCGGCGAGGGGATCGGAAAGGCGACATTCGCCTATCGCCTTGCGCGCGCCCTGCTTTGGAGCGAACGGCCGCCAGGATGCGATAGTCTGGATCTTCCGCAATCGAGCCGCGCTTTTTCGCTGGTCGCTTCAGGCGGGCACCCCGATCTTTTCACTGCGGCGCGTATCTATGATGAAAAGAAAGAACGCTACGCCACTGAAATCACAGTGGATACGATTCGAGAGCTAACCCATTTCCTGAGCCATACCGCTTCGATGGGCGGCTGGCGTGTCGCGATCATCGATACGGCTGACGATCTAAATCGAAGTTCGGCCAACGCATTGCTGAAGGCTCTCGAAGAGCCGCCCCCCAGAACGGCGATATTCGTTTTAAGCGCCGCACCCGGAAGATTGCTTGCGACTATTCGATCGCGATGCAGGCGTATCGAGTTAAGACCGCTTGCGGATAACGCAATTGCAGATTTCCTTGCTCGTGAGGGCGCCGCGACGGGAGAGGATGCAATTCGCATCGCGCGCGCAGCAGGCGGGCGGCCCGGTTTCGCGCTGTCATTGGCGCTCGGCGACGGCGCCGAAGCGGTCAATACGGTGGAGGCGTTCTGGACTTCCGCCTGCGCAGGCGGCGACATTTCGACCGTCGCCCAGCGCCTTGCGGGTAAAACGGGTGACGGGATCTGGCCGCACTTTCACGCGATGCTGGTGTCGCGGATGGCTGACGAGGCGAGGCGGGAAGCGCTCACGGGCGGCGAGTTCGCCGGCCGGTTCGCCGATCTGCGGGAAGAAGTCGATTTGCTGTTTACGCGCGGCGAGGCCGTGAATGTCGATCGGGCGCAACTGGTTTTGGCGGCGGGAAGGGCCTTTAGCCGCGTGTACGCTGCGGTTTGAAACACTATGCTTGTCGACAGTCACGTAAATCTCCATCACGAGAAATTCACCGGCGAGGTTGATGCGGTAATTGAATCTGCACGGCGCGCCGGCGTCGGCGCGATGCTGTCGATTTCCGACAAGATTGGTTCGACATCGGCGATCAGGGAGATTTCCGCCCGATATGATTTTATCTGGCGATCGGTCGGCGCGCATCCGCATTATGCGGGCGAACATCGTGACCTGACGGCGCAAACGCTGATCGAAATGGCGGCCGAGGAAGACGTTGTCGGCATCGGCGAATGCGGCCTCGATTTCTATTACGGTTTTTCGCCGCGGGTCGATCAGGAAAAGGTATTTGCAGCGCATATAGAAGCCGCGCAGGAAACCGGCTTGCCTCTTATTATTCATACGCGCGAGGCTGATGAACTCATGCTCTCGACGTTGAAGCGCGCTTGCAATAAACGAAATTTCACGCCTTTGCTTCATTGTTACACCGGCGGTCTCAAACTCGCCGAGGCCGTAATGGAGATGGGGGGATATATTTCGTTTTCAGGCATCATCTCTTTTAAGAACGCCGACGATGTTCGTGCGATTGCGCGGAGAATGCCGATCGATCGAATAATTGTCGAAACAGACTGTCCGTATCTTGCGCCCGTTCCATTCCGCGGGCGGCGATGCGATCCGGAACATGTCGTTCACGTGGCGGCGAGTCTCGCCGAAACACTTGGCGTTTCGCACGAGGAAATTGCGGAAGTTACGACGTCGAATTTTTTCCGCTTGTTCCAAAGGGCGGGGTTCGAAGGGAATGGCGAGCATATTGTGGATCAGAATATCGGGCGGAATCGCCAGGGAATTGAAAAGTGATTATTGCGAACGACGAGACGAAGTTGAGGGCGGTGATTCTCGGATGCGGTTCCTCAGGCGGCGTCCCGCGCGTCGGCGGGATTGACGGTCGAGGCGATTGGGGGAATTGCGATCCAAGCGAGCCGAAAAACCGCCGTACGCGCTGTTCGTTGCTTGTTGAGCGCGTTGCCGTGGTTTCGGGCCGACCAGCACCTGACAAAACGACGGCGGTGATCGACACGTCGCCGGATTTCCGTGCGCAGATGCTTGACGCACATGTCGCGCACGTCGATGGCGTCGTGTTGACCCATGATCATGCAGATCAAACGCATGGAATCGATGATCTGCGGGCGTTTGCAATCAGAAAAAGGAAGCGTGTTCCGGTCTGGCTCGATCGTGCGACGTCAGGGGGCGCGGTAAACCGCTTCCGGTATTGTTTCGAACAGGCGGAAGGAAGCTGGTATCCGGCAATTCTGGAGGAGCGTGCGATCCCGCCATGCGGCGAACCGTTTGTCGTTTCCGGCGCCGGCGGCGAGATTTCATTCACGTCGTTCATTCAGGAACATGGGCCGGTGAATTCGCTCGGGTTCCGCATCGGCGATCTGGCGTATTCAAGCGACGTCAACGGATTGCCGCCGCGCAGTTTTGAGATCCTTGAAGGCGTCAAAACATGGATCGTCGATGCATTGCAGATTGAACCGCACGGGACGCACGCCAATCTCGAAACAACATTGCGATGGATCGAGATTGTGAAACCGCAGCGCGCAATTCTCACCAATCTTCACGTGACCATGGATTACCGGGCGCTTCTTAAAATCCTGCCGAGCGGCGTAGAGCCGGCGTTTGACGGGATGGAAGTCCCATTTCACCTTTGATCAAATTTGCGACAATACCAATTGTGCGATAAATATAGGTCAAAAAGGGGGCCGTGAAGCGCGGGTTCGATTCACGGCCCTGACCTTGTTTTTCGCGGCTTATCTCACCGCGAATCCGGCTTTTGAAGTCCGGATTTCGAACCCTAGGACGGCTTTTTGAATTTGAGCGTCATCCGATCGGATTCGCCGATCGCCTCCATCCGGGCTTTCATCTCCGGATCGTCGCGACTTGTCGCAAGTGTCGGCGGCAAGCGCCAAACAAAATCAGACTCGCTCGGTTGATCGTTCGGATTCGCATTGATTTCACTCGATCCGAGAAACTCAAACCCGGCCGCTGTGAAAGCCGCGATAACTTCGGATTGCTTTACGTAGCCGGCGTCGCCATTCGACCATTTATCGGAATTGGTTTCGGGCGCGCGATGCTGGACGACCCCGACGACGCCGCCGGGTTTGAGAACATCCATGGCGAATTTCAGCGCTGACGTTCTGTAACCGCCCTTGTCCTCGAAGCGGTTGAAGTGATGAAACGCACGGACCATCAGGACGATGTCAGCCGTTCCTTTCATTTCGTCCGGCGCGCCTGCATAGGTGACGGCGCTTATTTTCGCCCCGTCCGCCGGCGCCCATTCGGCGGCGCCATCGAGCCAGTCTTGAACCCAGGTCTTGCGCTTGGTGAGAAATTTCTCATCCGCGAAATCTGTGAACAGCGGCCACATGTCGTAAGCGTAGTCGGCGCCGATCACCTCACCCTGCGCGCCGAGATAGGATGCGAGGATCCCGGAATACCAGACATTGCCGGGAAGCGTATCGACGACCGTCATGCCCGGCGCGACGCCGAAGAATTCGAGCGTTTCCTTCGGATGGCGGTATTGATACCTCGCCTTGTCTTCGTCCGGTTGGGCGGCGAGAACAGCGTCGAGCCGCGCGCCGTCGAAACCGGCAACGCTCGATCCCGGCGCATCCGATCCGCCGCCGGTCGCGCACGCCCCGATTATAAGCGCCGCCCCTGCGGCGATAAATAGTCTCATCATAAGCACCCCTCCTTTTTAATCCTGTCAGCGTCCGCCGATCAGGCGTTTAGTGCAAGGCTTTAACAATCGACTCGCAGACTTTCTTGGCGTCTCCGAACAGCATCATCGTATTGTCGCGGAAAAAAAGTTCGTTTTGAACGCCGGCATATCCGGAAGCCATCGATCGTTTCACAAAAAGTACGGTTCTGGCGTTTTCAACGTCAAGAACCGGCATTCCGTAAATCGGCGAAGTCTTGTCTGTCTTTGCGGCCGGATTAGTCACGTCATTTGCGCCGATAACGAATGCGACATCCGTCGATCTGAATTCGGCGTTGATGTCTTCCAGTTCGAAAACTTCATCGTACGGCACCTGCGCTTCTGCGAGCAGAACATTCATATGGCCGGGCATTCGGCCTGCAACCGGATGGATCGCGTATTTCACCTCGACCCCCGCTTCTTTCAGCCCGTCCGCCATTTCTTTCAGCGCGTGCTGCGCCTGCGCGACCGCCATTCCGTATCCGGGAATGATAATGACCTTGCCGGCGTTCTTCATGACGAATGCGGCGTCGTCGGCCGAGCCCTGTTTGACCGGCCGCGTCTCCTCACCCGCGCCGGCGCCGCCCGCCGCGTCCTCGCCGCCGAAACCGCCGAGAATGACGGAAATAAATGAGCGGCCCATCCCCTTGCACATAATGTAGGAAAGAATGGCGCCCGACGAACCGACGAGCGCGCCGGTGATAATAAGCGCCATGTTTTCAAGCGTGAAACCGATGCCTGCGGCGGCCCAGCCCGAATACGAATTCAGCATGGATACGACGACCGGCATATCGGCGCCGCCAATCGGAATAATGAGCAGGAGGCCGAGAATAAAAGCGGCGATCGTCAGCGCGGCGAAAACGGTCCAGCTCTGGTAGCCGGTCATCAGCGTACCGATCGCCAGCACTATGAATGCGGCGAGCGCGAGGTTGATGACATGGCGCGCCGGCAACATGATCGGCTTGCCTGACATTTTGCCGGAGAGTTTGGCGTAGGCGATGACGGAGCCTGAAAACGTTATGGCGCCGATGGCGACGCCCAGCGACATTTCAAGAGCCGATTGCAGATGGATGGCGCCCGGCTCGCCGACGCCGAACGCTTTCGGCGCGAGGAAGGCCGCCCACGCGATAAATACGGCCGCGAGACCGACCAGGCTGTGAAAGAAAGCGACAAGCTCTGGCATCTGCGTCATCTTCACGCGCTGCGCCACGACGGCGCCCGCCCCGCCGCCGATGCCGACAGCTGCAAGAATGTAGGCCCAGGTCATGAAACCTTTGTCTTGCAAAAGGAACAGCGTCGTCCCGATCGCCAGCGCCATGCCGATCATGCCGAAACGGTTTCCCCGCCTCGCCGTCTCGGGAGAAGAAAGTCCTCTCAGCGCAAGGATGAAGAGTACGCCGGACGCAACGTAAAGAAGCGGCGGAAGATCGTGCCCCATAGCGCTTTACGCCTCCTTCTTCTTGTACATGGCCAGCATTCTTTGCGTGACGAGGAAGCCGCCGAAGATATTCACGCTGGCGAGCGTTACGGCGAGAAAGCCGAACAGCTTGGACGCGCCGCCGGCCGCCGTAACGAAATCGGCGCCGACAGCGATTAGCGCGCCGACAATGACGACCGAGGAAATCGCGTTGGTCACGGACATCAACGGCGTGTGCAGCGCCGGCGTCACCGACCACACGACATAATAGCCGACGAATATCGCAAGAATGAAAATCGCCAGCAGATAGACGAAATCCGAAGGGCCGCCGGCGACGGCTTCTGCGATTGAATTTATCTGTCCGATGAGAGAATTGGCCTGCTCGCTCGCTTCGGCGAGATTTTGCGCCGAGGCTTCAGCCGAGTCGGCGGCCTGTTTCAGCGCCTGCGCCGCGTCTTCAACATTTTTCGCCGCTTCTACGGCCGATGTCTCGCTCGCTTGTTCTGCCATCACTTACTCCATGCTTCCGGACGGCGATGAATTCCCGGGCGCGCCATCCGCTTGATCGACAGGCGCTTGATCAATGGGCGCCGGTTCGCCCGGCGCCGGGTCATCCTGCGCTGGTGCGAAATTCGGATGAACAATCTCGCCGGCGCGGGTCAGTCCGACGCCTTTGATGATCTCGTCGTTCCAGTCGATTGCGAGTTCTTTCGTTTCCGCGTCGATGAACGCCGATACGAAATTGAAAAGATTTTTCGCATAGAGGCTGGATGCGTCCGTCGCGAGTCGTCCCGGTACGTTTTCAAATCCGATAATGATGACGCCGCCGACATCTATGACTTCGCCGGCGCGGGAATGGGCGACATTGCCCCCCTGCTCCACCGCGAGATCGACGATAACGGAACCGGGCGCCATGGAACGCACCATATCCTCAGAGACAAGGCGCGGCGCCGGACGCCCCGGTATCAACGCCGTTGTGACGACGATATTCTGCCTGGCGATATGCTTGCCGACGAACTCCGTCTGGCGTTGCTGGAAATCGGCTGACATCTCCTTGGCGTATCCGCCTGCCGTTTCGGCGTTTTTCATCGCCTCTTCATCGACTGTGACAAACGATGCGCCGAGACTTTCAACCTGTTCCTTCGCCGCCCATCTGACATCTGTCGCAGAAACGACGGCGCCGAGCCTGCGCGCGGTCGCAATCGCCTGAAGCCCGGCGACGCCGGCGCCCATAACGAACGCTTTCGCCGGCGCAATCGTGCCCGCCGCAGTCATCATCATCGGGATCGCCCGCCCGTAATACGCCGCCGCGTCAATAACAGCTTTGTAGCCTGCAAGGTTCGATTGCGACGAAAGAACGTCCATTGATTGCGCGCGCGTAATGCGCGGCATCAAATCCATCGCAAACAGATCGACGCCGGCTTTCGCCGCCGCGTCCAGAATTTGGCCGCCGGCGTGCGGCGAGACGATCGCTGCGATGCGCTGTCCGCGTGCGAACCGTCCGATATCGGCGGCGCCCGGCGCGCGTACTCCGAGAACCATGTCGGCGCCTGAAATCGCTTCGACGAATGTCGGCGCGATCCTGGCCCCGGCTTGCGCGAAAGCGTCGTCCGCGAAGTTGGCGCCATCGCCGGCGCCGGTTTCAATCGCGACATCGGCGCCGAGCGCGACGAATTTTTTCACGGTTTCCGGCGACGCCGCGACACGCGATTCCCCGGCCTTCGTTTCCCTAAGGACGGCGATCTTCATGAAACCTCTCCTGTTACGCAGACAACGAAGCGGACCGCATGTCGGAGACTTGGGCGCGATTGGAAGCGCCGCTGAACGGCCGCTGCGAATCCAGCCGAAAGTTCGTCAGTGCATGAAAAATGTCTTGGCGACCCACCAAACGAGCGCGAAGACGACGACAAAGGACGCCAGCGCGACGCCGATGCCGTTCGCCAGAACGAGCTGGGTGAAGAACATGGCGAGGCCCAGGCCGAACGGTACGCCGACATGCGCTGAGGCCCGCATGATTCCCTTGTAGATTTTTTGATGCTCCTCGGCGTCCGCCACGCGCTGGGCGGTATCATCGGCTGTCGCCATATCTCGCTCTCCACTTGAAATCACGGCTTTTTCTGGCCGAATTCATGGGGATGGGCAAGGGGGACGGCGCCCGCAGCGGCTAGTTGCCCACCCTGACCGGCCAGCAGGTCAAGAGGGTCCGCAACGACGTCGCAAAGGCGATCGGCTCTTCCATCATCAAATGATGATGGACGCTTGGCATGACGACGAAAGGAGAGCGGCCTTTGGTCTGGGCTTTCAGATGCTCAAACCCGTCGCCGGCCGCAAAAGCGGAATCCTCGCCATAGATGAAAGCCAGCGGACAACGCGCGGCCAGAAACAGATCGCGGTCGTAGTGGATTTCGAAATTCCGCCCGTGCGAGGGATCGAATTTCCAGGTCCAGCCCGCGCCGCCTTCCGGCCTCGGCGCCTTTTGCAGTCCTTCGCGGGCGATATAGTCGACGAGATAGCTTTCCGCCGCCGGCTGGTTGGGAAGGAAGCGAAAGCGCGCGATCGGCTCTTCAATCGAGTCGTAGACCCGGTTCGGGCGCACGGCGCTGTCCGGCTCCTGTTTTCTGAGGACGGTATACCCTTCATCCGGGTCCGGTTTGCCGATCGGGCTGTCGATCACGACCGCACCGAGCAGCGCCTCGCCGCGTTTTTCAACGGCCGCGAGCGTCACCCACCCGCCGAAGGAATGACCGACAACGATAGGCCGGCCGCCCTCGCCCGCGCCGGACGCTTCGATTACGGCGAAAAGGTCGTCGATTGACAGGTTTATCGAATAATTCGGGCGCCAGTCGCTGTCGCCCATGCCCGCCATGTCATAGGCGACCACGCGGTAGTGATCGGTGAAATACGGCGCGAAGGGTCGCCACCAGTTGCGATGCGCGCGCCCGCCATGAATGAATATCAGGCCGCGCTGTCCGCGCGCGCCCCATGCCGAGAAACGGATTTTCGCGCCGGCGACATCGACCTCGCCTTCTTCGCAGGGCGCGGCGATCGCTTTTTCGAACCAGGCCGGCGCCGGCGGCTTGACGCCCTTCAAATGTTCGATCGGCCTTATGTAATCTTCTTTTTTATCGGCCATCTTCTCCATTCCAGTCGATGTCGTCGCAACGCCGCTCTTACCCCAGGCGGCCGGCGATCGGAACGGCGCAAGGCGCCGCACGCGAAATAATGAATGAACTCTAAACGCCTATTCGCGGCGATGCCCCGGAATGAAACATTTTAACGCGATATTTAGCCCGCCGCGATAGAGATCGCGGGATAAATTCAAAGCGCCAGGGGAAATTCCTGCAATGACCGCCAATACCATTTTGATTGTCGACGACGATCCGACGCAGCGCCGCCTGATGCGCGCCGTCTGCGAAAAAGCCGGCTATCCTGTCTTACAGGCCGATTCCGGAGAGGCGGCGATTTCGATCATTCACAGCGATCAGGGGCCGGGCGTCAGCCTGATGATGCTTGACCTGCGCATGCCGGGGCTTGGCGGCATGGAAACGCTGAAGCGCTCAAAGGCGATCCGCGAGGATCTGCCCGTAATCGTTTTGACGGCGCAAGGCGGCATCGAAACAGTTGTAGAGGCGATGCAGAACGGCGCGGCCGATTTCTTCGTAAAACCGGCAAGTCCGGAGCGGGTTATCGTCTCTATCAAAAACGCGCTGAACCTGACGACGCTCAAGGGCGAAGTCTCGCGCCTGAAACGCAAACGCGACGGCGAATTGGCGTTCAAGGATCTGGTCGGCGAAAGCGCCGCCCTGAAAAACGTTGTTCGCGTCGGCGAACGCGCCGCAGCGTCAAACATTCCTATACTGATTACCGGAGAGTCCGGCGTCGGCAAGGAAATGATCGCGCGGGCCATTCAGGGCTCGTCCGAGCGCGCCGGCCGGCCGTTCATTACCGTCAATTGCGGCGCCATTCCCGAAAACCTCGTTGAAAGCATCCTCTTCGGTCATGAGAAAGGGTCGTTCACCGGGGCGCATCAAAAGCATATCGGAAAGTTTCAGGAATCTGACGGCGGCACGATCTTTCTCGATGAGATCGGCGAGCTGCCGGCGGACATGCAGGTCAAACTTTTGCGCGTTTTACAGGAAGGCGAAGTCGATCCGATCGGCGCCAAACGGCCGGTCAAGGTCGATGTGCGCGTCATTTCAGCGACGAACCGCGACCTCGCTCGCGAAGTCAAGGCGGGAAGTTTCCGCGAAGACCTTTATTATCGCCTCAACGTCTTTCCAGTTCATATTCCGCCATTGCGCGAACGCGCGGAAGACATTCCCGCGCTCGTCGACCATTTCGTCCAGCGTTACAACGCCGAAGAACGCCGCGACGTGCGCGGCATCCAGCACGAAGTCTGCGAAGTGCTGATGCGCCAGCCATGGCCCGGCAATGTCCGCCAGCTTGAAAACGCGATCTTTCGCGCGGTCGTCCTCGCCGAGGCGCCGTATCTTTCAGCGCGCGATTTTCCGCTCCTCGCCGGCGAATTCGAAGCCGCCGGCGTGGATATGGGCCCGCCCGTTCTCGACGAGGCGCTTTCGGGCGATGACGGCGGGGATAGCGCGGCCGCCGCCGCGCCCGCCGCCGCGCGCCCCCTCGCCGGGAATTCGGCAAGCACGTTCGAAAATGTCGACGTATTCGATCGGGATGGACACTTGAGAACGCTCGAAGAGATCGAATGCGATCTGATAAAGCTGGCGATCGACACCTATGAGGGGCGCATGTCGGAAGTGGCGCGCCGCCTCGGCATGGGCCGCTCGACGCTTTACCGGAAAATCCGCGATCACGGGCTAGAGGTGAAGCGCGCGAGCTAGGCGCTATTCGCCAAGCGCCGAGAGATAGAGGTCGAGAAGGGCCTCTTCCTCGTCGCGCTTGGCCCGATCCATCTTTCTCAACCGGACGATCTTGCGCAGCGTCTTGACGTCGTAGCCCTCGCCTTTCGCCTCGGCGAAGACTTCCTTGATGTCGCCGGCGATCGTCGCTTTTTCTTCTTCCAGGCGTTCGACGCGCTCCAGAAATGCGCGCAGGCGCTCGGCCGCCACCGTCGTCGCGCCGGGAGCAAGCTCCGTCGCCGATGTCACATTCGCTGATCCGTCCGCCATTACGCGCCTCCACTATTAGCGCGCCAGAAAAGCCTGCGTCGGCGCGCGGCTCCAAGTCCGATTCATCCACATGGGGAAAGATGATCGCGTGCGCGCGCGCCCTTCCGCGTCCATCCACAGTTTTTCCACAAACGTGCGGGAAAAATGCTGCCGGATTTGACGGAAACCGGCGGACCGTCCGGCGCGAGTTTCCACATATTGGAGAAATATTCGCTGCGCGCGGCGGCTTCACGCCGCCTCGACAGGCTATCGCCGCAATCGTCATCAGCGATCGACGGCGCGCGAATTGTTCACTTGTCAAAGAGCCATGCGCGGGCGTCCGCCCGTGCGCGCTCACACATGGGTTGGCGCCGGCGAGGCCGCAAGCTGCTCAAAAAATGTATTTTCAAAACGCAATTCGCCAGAAAAGCGAATTGGCGCGCAGGCTCGCCATAAAGCGAACCCTCAGATCTCTTGCCCGCTCAGTTCCCTGCGCAGTTTTTTCGCCCGCTCGCGCGCATGCGGCTCGTGCGGGTTCCATTCCAGGGCCAGCTGGAACATGTCATACGCGCCGCGCTTGTCGCCGCCGGCGAGCATGATTTCGGCAAGCGCGATCTTCGCCTCGAACTGGCGCGGCTCAAGCTCGATCGCGCGAGAGAAATCGCTGATCGAGCCGACCTGATCGTCTTCTCGAAGTCGCACAGCCCCGCGAAGCGCATAGGCTTGCGCGAAGCTGGGTCCGAGGCCGATCGCATGATCAAGGAGCGCCGAAGCGACATCATAAGCGCCCGCATCGGCGGCCGCTTCGGCCCTTGCGTAAAGGACATCGACCGTATCTGACTGGCTGTCGCGCCAGATTTCCTCGATCCGTTCGACGGTCGCGCCGGCATTGTCGCCGTTTCCCGCCCTCAATTCCTCAAATAGCTGGTCGAGACGCGAATCGGTCTGGTCGGCCAGGGCCGGCGCTGCGACCGCACAGGCCGCTGAAAGGGCGATAACAAACACAATCCGCATCGGCGCGATCATACGCCGGCGCGGCGATTATGCCAATGAAATCTTGGAGATAGCGGAAAATCGCCGCCGGAGAAGGTTTATTCCGGCTCAGCCCTGGCGCGCCTTGAAGCGCTTCTGGGTCTTGTTGATGACATAGACCCGGCCCTTGCGGCGGACGACGCGGCAGTCCTTGTGACGTGATTTCAAAGACTTGAGAGAGCTTCTGACTTTCATGGCGGGCGTCCAACAGGCTTGAATTCGGAGCGCGCGGGATAGTCCGGCCGACCCGGCCTGTCAACCGGCCGATCACGACGATCGCCGCAACTTATCCATTTTTTGAGTGTTTTTCTCTATTCAAGCGAACTAGATCGCCCAACCGGCCGGAGTCACCAAAGTTTATGCGCGTCTTTCCCGTGTGGATGCTCGCCGCCTTTGCGGCGGCCTTTTTGTTTGGATGCTCGGATGGATCTTCCGCCCCGCCGTCTGGCGGTCCCCAGCCGCCGCCCCAGGCGAATACGCCGACAGGGCTGACAGGCGCCGCGCCGACCGCCAGTTCGGTGACGCTCACCTGGACCGGCGGGTCGCAGTTTTCGCTTTATCGCATCTACCGAAATGACGTGGAAATCGGGACGACGACGGCCCTCACATTCACCGATACCGGTCTGACGGCGGTCACCGCCTACCGCTACTATGTCCGCGGCGAGATGTCGGGCGGCCTGTCCGGGGCCAGCAACGCGGTAAACGTGACGACGCCGAACATGCTCTCGCATTCGTTGTCGACCCTACTTGATCCCGCGATGCGCAGCGCGATGCTGGTTCGCGACATCGCGTTCGACGCTGCGGGAAACATTTACCTGACGGGCGGCGCCTTTTCTGCGGATTTTCCGACGACGCCCGGCGCTTACGACCGCACTTTCGCAACGGGCGGCGCAAGCACCGGATCGGCCGGCGCTTCCGATGTGTTTGTGATGAAGTTCAACCGGTCCGGCGCGCTGGTCTGGTCGACGCTGATCGGCGGCCCCAACTATGATCGCGCTTACGGCGTCGAAATCGCGCCGGACGGCGGCGTCATTGTCGCGGGACGCGCGGGCGAAGGATATCCAACGACGCCGGGCGTCGCTCAGCCCGCATTCGCGGGCGACGCCAATCCCAATAATCTCTACGGCAAGCAGGACGGGTTCATCTCAAAATTGTCGGCGGACGGATCGACGCTTTTATGGTCGACCTATTTCGGCGAGGCGCGGCGCGGGTTCATTCGCGATGTCGGCGTCGATTCCGCCAACAAGGTTTATATCGCCGGCCCCTTTTACGGCGGGTTGGCGCATATCACCGCCGGCGCGGTTCAATCCGCGCCGAACGGAAACAGCGATCTCGTTTACGCCCGGCTCAGCGCGGACGGCGCGGCCGTCGAATACGCGACATATCTCGGCGGCGACGAGGGCGCGGGAAAAATGGCAGGCCCGCCGTCGATAATCGTCACCGCAGACAGGAACGTCTATCTCGCCGTCCCTGAAAGCGGCGACGGCGCGCCGACGACGCCGAACGCCTTTCAAAGGAACAGCGCCGGCGCGGCGGATTTCCTGCTTGCGCGTTTCGGCCCGACCGACAATCTGGTTTATGCAACCTATCTCGGCGGATCAGGCGTTGAAGATATCGAAACCCATAACATCGCCGTCGACGCCGCCGGACGCCTGGCGATAACAGGCTCGTCAGCGTCAACCGATTATCCGACCAGGTTCGATTCCTATCAGCCGAATTTCGGCGGCGGATCGAGCGACGCGGTCGTTTCGATATTATCCGCAGACGGAACGTCGCTCGCGGGTTCAACCTATATCGGCGGGACAGGGAATGAAAACACACAGGGAGTGAAATTCGGCCCGGACGGCCTGCTCTACGTTTCGGGGGAGTCTTCATCCGCGTCGTTAAGGACGACCTCAAACGCGGTTCAAAAAAGCCGGGCGGGCGGGGTTGACGCGATCCTCATCGCGCTCCTCCCTTCGTTAAAGGGCGCGCCTTACCTTTCCTATTTGGGTGGGTCGGGCGATGATTTCGCCAGGGCGCTCGACATCGCCGACGACGGCGCCGTCGGCGTCGCCGTCAACACGCAATCGTCGAACTTTCCGCTCAGCGCCGGCGGATCGAGCGCGCCCAATCCGGGCGGCGCGCAAACAGGAATCCTGTCGCTGTTCACGCCGTGAAACGTCAGCCCGTTTTTCGGCGCGAAGACCGGCTATCGCCTAGCAGCCGATCGGCGGCGAATGGGTAAATCCCCGACCGACCGATCATCCATGCCGTGAGGTCGTTTCGAAATACGCCGTCAAAGGCCGCATCCAGAATATTGAGGCCGCCGGCGTAAGCGCCGAAGGCGGGCATGACAAGCCGCTCCCCGTCGGTCGCGAAACAGCGCCGGCGGATCAGACGGGTTTCGGCGCGAACGCGCGCAACAGGATGAAAATGCCCGGAGATTTCACCGCGCTCGAACCAGGCGGCGGCCTCGTGCCGGAATAATAGCCGGCCGCACAGCAGCGCGCCTTCGACCGCGCCGCCGAAACGCGAAGGCGGCGCCGGGTCGTGATTGCCGAGTATCCACGTCCAGCGAACCGACGATACGATCTGTTCCAGAAGCGCTGCGTCCGCCGCGCCGATGCGCGCTTCCGATCCGCCGTCATGAAAGGCGTCGCCGAGCGATACCACCGATGCGGGTTTAATCTCGCGGATCGTCGCCGCAAGGCGCGTCAGCGTTACGCGCGTATCATAAGGCGGCAACAGGACGCCTTTCATCGCGAAATGCGAACCCTTTTCGAAATGAAGGTCAGCGACGATCAGCATTTCGCGCGCCGGCCAGTACAGCGCGCCGTTCGCCAGCGCGATCAAACGTTCAAGATTGACGGTAATTTCCGTTTGCGGCGTCACCGTCGCATCGCCTCCTCAATAAGAGAGTCAGAGGCTTCCTTCAGCATCGCCTCCTGCGCTTCACCGACTATAGTTTCCTTGTTTATTTCGAGCATGACCGGAACCGCAAGCGGAGAAACGCGAGCGAGCCGCGCATGGCGCAGCCGTCCCCTTACGCGCGTCAGCAGCGCTTGAAGCCGCGCAAGGTCGAGATAGCCGCGCGCCGCATCCGCCCACGCCGCCTTGATCAGCAGGTGATCCGGCTCATGTTCTTTAAGAACGTCGTAGATAAGGTCAGATGAAAAGGCGACCTGGCGCCCGGTTTTCTGTATTCCCGGATGGCGCCGGTCGATCAGACCGGAGATGACAGCGCAATCGCGAAACGTGCGTTTCATCAGGACCGATTGCGAAAGCCAGTTCTCAAGATCGTCGCCGAGCATGTCTTCATCAAACAGCGCGTTCATGTCGAGCCCGCTCATGTCGCGCCGTCCCCAGATCGAAAGTGAGTATTCCGTCGGTACGAATCCGAGCGGCTGCGCGCCAGCCCGTTCGAGGCGTCGCGTCAACAGCGTGCCGAGCGTTTGATGCGCAAGGCGTCCATCGAACGGATAACAGACGAGGAAATATCGGTCATTGTGCGGAAAAGTCTCCAGCAACATCTCGTCGAGATCCGGGATCAGTGAAATCTCGCGCTGCGCCTCCAGCCATTCGCGCAACTGATCCGGCAAATGGCGCCAGTTCGCCTCGTCGTGGATCAGGCGGCGCACGCGAGCGGCGAGATACGTCGTCAACGGAAACTTGCCGCCATTCCATGTCGGCACGCGCGGTTCCTCATTCGGCGCGCGCGTAACGAAAGCCTCCATGCCCTCGGCGCCTTCAAATCGAACGATTTCGCCGGCGAATACGAATGTGTCGCCGGGCGTCAGGCCTTCGATGAACCATTCCTCCATCGTTCCGAGTTTTCGTCCCATGGCGCGCCGTCCTGATTTTCCAACCAGGCGGATGTTGTAATTCGGCGCATCGACGATCGCGCCCGCATTCAATCGGTGTTGTTGCGCGACCTGCGCATTGCGGATGCGGTAACGACCATCTGGCGTTTTCACGATGCGCCGAAAGCGTTCATAGGATTTGAGCGCGTAGCCGCCGGTCGCGGCGAACTCCACCGCCTGATCGAAATCGGCGCGCGAGAGATTTCGATAGGGTGCGGCGTCCGTCACTTCAGCAAATAAATCGTCCGGCGCGAACGGCGCAGAGGAAGCGCGGCAAAGTATGTGTTGCGCGAGAATATCGAGCGCGCCGGCGCCCTCCTCATCTCCGTCAAGAGCGCCCTCGTCAATCGCCTCTTTCGCGGCTATGCATTCCAGAACTTCAAACCGGTTTCCCGGAACAAGAAGCGCGGCGGACGGCTCATCCATGCGGTGATTGGCGCGGC